>CALRQC020000086.1:0-4449 GCA_943370215.1 Azospirillum sp. RU38E | reverse complement strand
GTGCGACTGACGCCGATCCGCTCGGCCAGTTCCTCTTCTTTCAACCGGCTGCCCGGTGGAAGCGTGCCATCCAGGATCAGCCCCCGGACGGCCTGATAGGCCCTGGCCGTCGCACTCATCACACGCTACCTGCCAGATGGTCGATTGCCTCTTCCAACGCAATCACGTCGGCATATTTGGCGTTCAGGTCGAACAGGTTGGCTTCCTGGATGCGCGGGTCGCGGTCGCCCACCGCTTCGCGCACCACCAGGGGAATGAACCCGTTCTGGCAGGCATCCAGGGCCGAGGCCCGCACACAGCCCGAGGTGGAAAGCCCGGCGATCAGCACCGTATCCACGCCCATGGCGGTGAAGGTGGCGGCCAGCGAGGTGCCGAAAAAGGCGCTGGCATATTGCTTGGTCACCACCGGTTCGGATGGCAACGGCTCCAGCCCGTCGGCGAAGGCGGCCCATTGCGGGTGCTTGTCGCGCTCAAAACAGGTCAGCGCCTTCACCTTGCGGAAAAACACCCCGCCATCCACGCCGCCGGGCGTATAGGCGACATTGGTGTGGATCACCGGGATGCCGGCGGCGCGGGCTGCGCGCAACAGGGCTTCCGCCCCGTCGCGCGTCTTCTCCACCCCCGCATAAAGCGGACAGGCCGGGTCGAGATAGGCTTTGACGAAATCAATGATAAGCAGGGCAGGGCGCTTGCCCCAACCCAGCCGGTTGCCGAAACCGGCCTGCGCGTAATCGGCATTCAGATCTTTCGCCATGGCTCAGATGATCCCTGCGGCTTTCAGGCTGGCCAGCTTCTCGCCATTCAGGCCCAGAACGCCGGACAGGATCTCTTCCGTATGCTGGCCCAGTTCCGGACCGGCATGGACCACGCCACCCGGCGTGTCCGACAGGCGCGGGGCAACATTCTGCATCGCCAGCTTGCCGAAGATCGGGTGGGCCACCTTGATGATGTTCTGGCGCGCCTGGAAATGCGGATCGACCAGCATTTCCGGGGTGCGATAGATGCGGCCGGCGGGCACGCCATGCTTTTCCATCAGGTCCAGCAGGGTGGCGCTGTCCACCGTGCGGGTCCAGTCGGCGATCAGATCGTCCAGTTCCTGCTGCACAGCGCCACGGGCGGAATGGGTGGCGTAACGCGGGTTGGTCGCCAGTTCCGGCTGGCCCATCGCCTCTGCCAGACGCTTGAACACGGTATCCTGGTTGGCGGCGATCAGGATCATCTGATCATCGCTGGCCGGATAGACGTTGGACGGCGCCACATTGGGCAGGATGGGGCCGGTGCGTTCACGGATATAGCCGGTCTGATCATATTCGGTGATCAGGCTTTCCATCATCGCCAGCACGGCTTCATAGATGGCGCTGTCCACCACCTGGCCACGACCGGTACGTTCGCGCGCATGAATGGCCATCAAGGCACCCAGGGCGGCATAGGTGGCGGCCAGGCTGTCGCCGATGGAAATGCCCATGCGCGACGGCGCGGTGGACGGATCACCCACCACATAACGCAGGCCGCCCATTGCCTCCCCGATCGAGCCATAGCCGGCCTGGCTGGAATAGGGGCCGGTCTGGCCAAAGCCGGTGACGCGCACCATCACCAGCTTCGGGTTGATCTTGGACAGAACATCATAGCCCAGGCCCCAGCGTTCCATGGTGCCGGGACGGAAATTCTCGATCAGGATGTCGGACTTGGCGACCAGATCGCGCACGATATCCTGGGCGGCCTTTTCACGCAGGTTCAGCGTGACCGACTTCTTGTTGCGCGCCACCACCGGCCACCAGAGCGACTTGCCATGGGGCTTTTCCCGGCCCCATTCGCGCATCGGATCGCCCACGCCCGGCTGTTCCAGCTTGATCACTTCCGCGCCGAAATCGGCCAGCAACTGACCGCAGAACGGGCCGGCCAGTAGCTGCCCCATCTCGATCACGCGCAGATCCGTCAGCGGACCCTGACGGGTGGCGACCTGACCTTCACCCAGGGTTTCAGTGGCCTTCTCGGTCACGGCGTTCTCCTCGTTCAATGTATACATAAACTGTGATGTTTGGCAGGCCACACAGGGTGGCGGAAACCGGCGCTCAGGCGGAAGAATGCACCGATCGGTTCCAAGTTACAAGGTATATGCTGCGTTTCTGACCATAGGGTGGTCGCGGAAAAAAACTTCATGGTTTTCCGCTTGTCAGCCCAATACCCCCGTGTTTGTATACATAAATGCAGGACGGGGCCGACGCCTTTTGCGCGCCCCTGCCAATTTTCCAAGGATGGGAACGGATGGCTGGTTCGATCGAAATCGTGGAAGTCAGCCCGCGCGACGGGCTGCAGAACGAAGCCGTGCTGGTGAGCACGGAAGCCAAGGTGGAGCTGGTCAACCGGGCCATCGCCGCTGGCCTGCGCCGGATCGAGGTGACCAGCTTCGTCAATCCCAAGCGCGTGCCGCAGATGGCGGATGCCGAAGCCGTGCTGTCCGCCTTGCCCAAGGATAAGGGCGTCTCCTATATCGGGCTGGCGCTGAACGGGCGTGGTTTCGACCGGGCGCTGGCGGCGGGCGCGTCAGAGGTGAATTATGTGCTGGTCGCCTCCGACACGTTTTCCACCCGCAACAATGGCGCGCCGACGCTGGAAACGCTGACCGGCTGGGCCGAAGTGGCGGCCGCCGCGCGTGCCGCCAAAATCCCCACCAGCATCACCATCGGTGCCGCCTTTGGCTGCCCCTTTGAAGGGGAAGTGCCGGTGGATCGGGTGGTGGAAATCGCCAAGCGCGCTGCCGAACATGGCACGGATGAAATCGCCCTTGCCGACACTATCGGCGTGGGCAGCCCCGCCGATGTGGTGGAACGCTTTACCGCCGTTGCCAAGGCTCTGCCGGGGATGCGGCTGCGGGCGCATTTCCACAATACCCGCAATACCGGCATCGCCAATGCCTATGCGGCCATCACGGCCGGCGTGACGGTGCTGGACAGCTCGCTGGGCGGGGTCGGCGGCTGCCCCTTCGCACCGGCCGCCACCGGGAACATCCCGACCGAAGATCTGGTCTACATGCTTAACCGCATGAAGGTGGAAACCGGCGTCGATCTGGCCACCGCCATCGAGGGGGCCAAGTGGCTGGAAGGGGTTCTGGGGCGGCAGAATCCGGCCATGCTGGGCCGTGCCGGCATCTTCCCGCCGGTGCCAAAGGCGGCCTGAACGCGGCCCCTGAGCCGGCATTCTGACCGCTGTGTGGTTGGTGGTCCCCGGGCGCAGCGCAGCCCGCAAATGATTTGGGCATCATGCCCTTATGCGAACAAATCGCGTCGAACAGGAGAGAGTGATGGCTTACAGGCTGGGCGTGGATGTGGGGGGTACCTTCACGGACCTTCTGCTGATCGAGGATGAGACGGGTGAGACGTTCCGCGACAAGGTGCCGTCCACCCCGCACGACCCGTCGGTCGCCGTCGTCAACGGCACGCTGAAGATTTGCGCCAAGGCGAAGATCGATCCCAAGGATGTGCAACTGTTCATGCACGGCACCACCGTTGCCACCAACACGGTGCTGACCAGCACCGGCGCCAAGGTGGGCCTGGTGACGACGGATGGTTACCGTCAGGTGCTGCATATTGCCCGTTCCTTCGTGCCGGGTGGTCTGGCCGGCTGGATTGTCTGGAACAAGCCGCCGCTGACCGCCCCGCTGGAATCCACGGTTGAGGTGCCGGAACGCATTGGCGCGGATGGTTCCATTGTCACCCCGCTGGATGAAGCCGCCTTGCGCACCGCCCTGGAAGGGCTGAAGAAGGAGGGGATTGAGGCGCTGACCATCTCCTTCATCAACGCCTATCGCAACGACGTGCATGAAAAGCGCGCTGGTGAGATCGCCCGGGAAGTCTTCCCCGACCTGCCGATCTCGCTGTCGTCTGAAGTCCTGCCGGAAATGCAGGAATATGAGCGTGCGCTGACCACCGTTGCCAACTCCTATGTCCGTCCGCGCGTGGCCAATTATGTGCGCAACCTGAAGGCGGAGCTGAACAAGGCCGGCATGAACGGGCAGATGAACCTGCTGCGCTCCGATGCCGGTCTGATGAGCTTTGAAAAGGCGCAGGACCACCCGGTCAACCTGCTGATGAGCGGCCCCGCCGGCGGCGTGGCCGGTGCCATGTGGGTGTGCGGCAAGTCCGGTTTCGGCAATCTGCTGACGGTGGACGTCGGCGGCACCTCCACCGACGTGGCGCTGATTGAAAATGGCCAGCCGCGTCTGGCGCGTGAAACCGAATGCGGTGATCTGAAGGTGCGCGCCACCTCCCTGGATATCCGTACCGTGGGTGCCGGCGGCGGTTCCATCGCCTTCGTGCCGGAACTGACCAAGGCGCTGCGCGTCGGCCCGGCCTCTGCCGGTGCCGTTCCCGGCCCCGTCTGCTATTCCCGTGGTGGCGATAAGCCGACCGTGACCGATGCCAATGTGGTGCTGGGCTATCTGCCCGAAGA
>CALRQC020000085.1:0-4483 GCA_943370215.1 Azospirillum sp. RU38E | reverse complement strand
CTACAACCGGTTCGTGCGCTGGCGGAAAGCCGGGGTGTGGGATCGGCTTCTGGAAGCGGTATCCGCCGCTTACGACGGCGATATCGTGATGATCGACAGCACCTGTGTTCGCGTGCACCAACACGGGGCCACGGGAAAAAAGGGGCTGGCCCCGGATTAGTCACCGGCTGCCGGCATTTTTCCGGATTCATGTTTTATAACAAGTAATTACCATTATCTTGTGGCGGTTGCGAATTTACAGGGTGTTTTTCGGGATGCGGTTTGCGGATCATGGTCGGCGGGTGGTCATGGGTGCGTTTGACGGGGGAGAAATCACGTCGGATGCGGGCGGCTTGCTGCTGCGTGAGGTGGCCTGTCGGCTGAATTTGTTTGAGCGGATGGCGGCCTGCTTCGAGGACCGACGCAACCGTAAGCAGGTGACGCATGCGCTGCCTGATCTGCTGGCGCAGCGTGTCATTGCCATGGCGCTGGGATACGAGGACCTCAACGATCACGACCGGATGCGCAACGATCCGCTGCTGAAGGTGACGGCGGCACCCAGGTCGCGGATAGCGGGTGGCGCGCCGCTGCCGGCGCTGGCCGGGAGTTCGACGCTGGGTCGGCTGGAGCGGCGTTTCGAGGAGGCCGACCGGCGTTATCACAAATTCACCGCACAGCCGTCGCGTCTGCGGGATCTGTATGTCGAGCTGTTCACCGGCAGTTATGCGACAGCGCCGGAGCGGATCATTCTGGATATCGACGCGACGGATATTGAAATGCATGGCCATCAGCGGGGCGGCTTCTTCCACGGTTATTATGAGCATCGCTGCTTTCTGCCGCTTTATATTTACTGTGGCCCGCATTTGCTGCTCTCCAAACTGCGCCCCGGCAATGTGGACGGTGCCGAAGGGGCCAAGGCAGCCATCAAGCGGGTGGTGGGCAACATCCGCCGCCACTGGCCCAAGGTCGGCATTCTGGTGCGCGGGGATTCCGGGTTCGCGCGCACCAACCTGATGAACTGGTGCGAGGCCAACGGCGTCGATTATATTTTCGGCCTGCCGCGCAACGAGTATCTGCTGCATAAGGCCCGCAAGATCCGCTCCCGCGCGGCGATGGCATTCCTGGCCACGGGGGAAACGGCGGAAGTCTTCGGAAATTTCCATCACCAGACCCGCTCGGGCAGTTGGACCCGGCCCCGCCACGTGATCGCCAAGGTGTTGCACCGGTCGGGGACGGAACAAAGCTGCCGGTTTCTGGTCACCTCCCTGGACTGGAACGCGCCTGCCGTCATCGAGGCCCTGGCCCAAGCCCGCGATGCCGCGGAAAATCAAGGGGATAAGCCGCCGCGCGACCGGCTGGCCCGGACGATCTACGCGGCGCTGTACTGCCCGCGCGGCGATATGGAGAACCGGATCAAGGACTGCCAGCTTGATCTTTTCGGATACCGGGCCTCGGCCCATGCCTTCAAAACCAACCAGACCCGGCTGATCCTGGCCGGGTTCGCCTATGTGCTGATGACGCAACTGCGGCTGATGGCGTTGCAAGCCACCGACCTGGCCAAGGCCGCTCCCCATACCATCCGGCAGAAGCTGCTGAAAATCGGCGCCCGGGTGATCACCTCGCTACGGCGGATCAGGGTTTCCATGCCCGACGCCTGCCCTGTCCAGCACATCTTCTTCATCGCCTGGCGCACCCTGGCCTCACCCTGACTTCCTCTCCTACCGACCGACGAACGAAAACCTGCCGCCTGATCGAAGGACGTGATGAGGCGCGTCCACGATCAGGAAGATTTTCGTCTTTTGGTTGCTTTTTGCGGGATTATATCGGCGCTGGATTTCGCTCCGGTTCTGTACGCATCCGGTGAGAGCCGCGGGTGCTTCGGCGATAGCTGCATAGTTCGGATCAGGCGGCGGTTGCCTTCTGGTCTTCCCGACGCTGCTTCCATTCCCAGGGGAGCAGTTCGTGCAGGCGGGTTTGTGACAGATCGTTGATGCGGGCCAGGACATCTGCCAGCCAGGCCTGGGGGTCGATGTCGTTGAGCTTGGCGGTGACCATCAGGCTGTACATGAACGCGGCACGTTGGCCGCCGCGGTCGCTGCCGGCGAACATCCATGCCCGCCGCCCCAAAGCTACACCGCGCAGGGCTCTTTCAGCGGCATTGTTGGTCAGGCAGAGACGACCATCCGTTAGGAACCGGGCGAACCGGTCCCAGCGGGTCAGCATATAATCCATCGCCTTGGCCACGGTGGCATGTCGGGACATTGCCGCGCGCTGCTGGCGCATCCAGCTTTCCAGTTCATCGACCAGCGGCTTGGCCTTCGCCTGCCGGACCGCCAGGCGTTCATCGATGGTTGAACCGTTGATCGTGCGCTCCAGGTCGAACAGCACGTCGATGCGCTTCACGGCCTCCAGGGCGACAGGCGAGATTTCAGGTGCCTTGGCACCGCGACGGGCCTTGGTGGCGATGTCGGCCAGTTCAAAGAATTTGCGTCTTGCATGGGCCCAACACAGGGCGTCGGTCACCGGTGCCGGTTTGCGGGCGGTGTCAAACAGCCGGTCATAACCGGCATACGCATCAGCTTGGAGCAGGCCCGTATATCCGGCCAGATGCTCCTGCGGATGTGTGCCGCTGCGATCCCTTGAATAGTAGAACAGGGCCGCTGGCGGGGCCGGGCCGGCAAAGGGCCGGTCATCGCGGACATAGACCCAGAGCCGGGCGGTATCGGTCTTGCCCTTAGCCAGCACCGGCACCGTTGTGTCATCGCCATGCAGGCGCTCCGCCGTCAGAACATGGTGCTCCAGCAGCCTATGTAGTGGTTTCAAAGTGGCACAGGCGTGGCCCACCTGATCGGCCGCCGTCGACAGGCTGACGGGCAGCCCTTCGCGGGCAAAGCGCTCGCACTGCCGGTTCAGCGGCAGGTGGTGGGCGAACTTGTCGACCAGAATGCTGGCCAGCAGGTTCGGCCCCGCCCATCCCCGGGGTGTGGCATGGAATGGAGCCGGGGCCTGGCTGATCCGCTCACAATCACGGCAGCTCACTTTTTCCCGCACGGTCTGGATGATCTTGTGGGAGGCGGGAACGCGCTCGGCACTCTCCGTCACCGTCTCCCCCAGCCGGGACAAGCGGGAGGACCCGCAGCAGGGGCAGGTGGCCGGTGCCGGGATCACCACGCGCTCGCGCGGCAGATGATCCGGGAACGGCTGGCGCGAGGGGCGCTTACGGGCAAAGGCCGTCACGCTGGTGGTCTGGGCGGCTGCCTGTTCGGCCTCCAGCTCATCCTCACTGGCGCTGGCCTCCAGCTCCTCCAGTTCCAGCTCCAACTGGTCGAGCAGCCGCGCCTTGCGTTCCGACCGTTGACCATAGAGTTCCCGCTGGAGCTTCTCGATCAACAGTTTCAGGGCGGCAATCTGGGCCTGGGTATCCGTCTCCACGGCCGCCAGCTTTGCCTGCGCGGCAGCGGCCAGTTGCTCCGCAGCCAGGGCCTTGGCCTGTGCTTGGGCCAGTGCTGCACGCAAGGAAATGAGGTCATCGGGCGGGGCATCCATAGGCCCGATTATACCAAAAACCCCGCAGAAATCCTCGACTTTCCTAACGAAACCCCACGCATTTCCACTGCCCCGCCGCCCTATCCGGCCAGGGCGGGCCGGGCCGTATGTTGGGGATTTCGCCAGTCTATTCCGTGCAGCAAATACGCGAACTGCGGACCGGATATTGCTACACAACCGCCGCTGGGGGCCGGCCAGATGAACCGCCCCCGTTCCAGCCGCTTGACATAAAGCGACATGCCCACCCCGTCATGCCACAGGCATTTCAACAGCGCGCCGCTGCGGCCCCGGAACACGTAAAGATCACCGGCGTGCGGGTCCCGACCCAGACCCTGCTGTACCTTCAGCGCCAGCGAATTCATCCCGCAGCGCATGTCGGTGATCCCGCCCGCCAGCCACACCCGCACATCCGACGCAACCGGGATCATGAGCACCGCCCAGGAACCGCCAGGGCCTTCAGCACGCTGACCGCCAATGCCGGATCAACATCGCCCTGCATTCGAACACACGTCCCGCCAGGCAGCGTGACCTCCAGTATCGCTGGTACTGCCGATATCAGCGGGTTCTGATCAACCGCTGGCTCCTTGCTGATGGATCGCGGCGGAACTGACGGTGCCGGGCCATCATCCAGCGCGACAGTCACCGGCAGAAAGCCCCTATCGTTAACCACCGCCTCCACCGGAACCGAAAGCTCCCGCCGCCAACGGTACAACAGGCTTTCATGCACACCCAGCCGCCGCGCCGCCGCCGCAACCATAACGCCCGGACGGAAAGCCTCTTCCACAAGCCGGACCTTCTCGTCCCGGCTATAGAACCGGCGACGCTCCGTCCCCGTCAGAAACTCCACACGCTGATAAGACATGACGTTTGCTACTCGTTTGCGTCCGCGCGATGACGCGCCACACAAACATCCCCACATCCACTAGGCCCTACAAGGCGGCCATCACCGTAGGCGTAC
>CALRQC020000084.1:0-4528 GCA_943370215.1 Azospirillum sp. RU38E | reverse complement strand
CACTACTTTGGCAGATTGTGTTTAGTGGCATCCACCATGCACCTGTCACAGTGCGGACATCGTTGGGGCTGCGGGCGCTGGAAGAGATCGAGGATTGCTTGCCTGATGGCCGGCATGCTCGGTTGTAGCGGGGGTCCCGAGACTCTTTTTTTTCCGTCCCGCCGCTTTGAGGCGGCGGGATTGGAGGAAGGCGTAGGCGATCATCGTCATCAACGCATGTCGATGTAATCCCGTCCAGGATCTGCCTTCGAAGTGGTCGAGCCCGAGTTCTTCCTTGAGTTGCTGGTGCGCCTGTTCACAGATCCACCTGGCCTTGATCGTCGCCGCGAGCGTCTTGATGGAGCTATCGGCCGGCAGGTTCGACACGTAAAATTTCTGCTCCCCGGTCGACCGCCGCTCGCCGACGAGCCAGACTTCGTCGCCCGGCATGCACTGCATGCGGTTATCGAGCATCCGGTGCTTATGGCCATCGGCAATGCGGACACGGCGGGCCGCGAAGAGACAACTCAGCCGGCCCTTGGTGCCGCGCCGCCAACTGACCTTTTGCCATTTTCCCCCGGCCAACAACGCTTCGGCAGACAGCGGGGGCTGATCGGGGATGTGATACTTGCGGGGTTTCCCGGCCTTCGCGACGGGGAAGATCAGGCTGACGTCGGCGGGATACACGTTCTGGCGTCGCGACAGCCCCACCGCCCACAGCAAGCCACGATCACTCAAAGCCTGACGGAATGGCCCGCTGGAGCCGTATCCAGAATCGGCCAGCACACAGCCGAAACGCACACCAGAGGCGATGACCCGGTCAATCTCCTCGATCGCAATCTCCGGCTTTGTCCGAGCGGCCTGTCTATCCTCCGGCACACCGGCCCGCGCCATGCGCTCAGGATCATCCGTCCAACTCTCCGGCAGGAAGAGCCGCAGCCCCACCATCACTGGCACCTCGCGCGATGCCAGTGTTACCGAGACCAACGATTGACAGTTGGCCGTCTTTCCCAGCGACGAGGCATATTGGGGGGCCACACCGACCGAACGACTGCCCTTCTTCGGCAGCGCCGTATCGTCGATGACCAGAAATCCTGCCGTGTCCCCAACCAGACTATCCGCCTCCCTCAGCAGGGCGGCTTCGAGCGGCCCGCTGTCCCAAGCACCGGCTGCAATAAAATGATGAAGCTGATCGTAACCCACCTCGCCAGCGCGCGCAGCCATCGGCTGAATGCTCTTGCGATCCCCTGGACCAATCAAACCCGCCACATAAAGAGGGCACATCCGAGCCCGTGTCTTATGACGCAGCGCAGAGATAAACGGCGAAAGCCAGCGTTCGAGATCAGCTTGCCAGTCCATGCCCATTGATCGGCCCTCCATAAGCCGACCTCTCATGAATCACGCAAACCCGCCGCAGGGAAGCGCTAATATAGAGCCGCCTCAAAAAATGCCAAAGTAGTGCTAGAAAACTATTTCCTGCCCGGCTACCAGGAAGCCAAAATCCAGGATTTCGTCGACCATTACAAACACCGCCGAAACCATGAAAGCATCGGCAATCTGACACCCGCCGATGTCTATTACGGCCGTCGCACCGCCATCCTGGAACGGCGGGCAAAAATCAAAAAGCAGACCATTCAGCACAGGCGCTTGTGTCACCAAGGCATCACCGCTTAACGTCAACTCACACCGAGCAAGAGCCTCCCTTCACAAATTCATCCCGATGTCCCATTTGTCTCGACGACGGACACCCAAAGCCCCCCCCGGTGCGACCCCGTTCTGCCGACATAGAACGGCGCGAGGTCAAATGATATTCATACCGCCGAGCAAATTTGTGCTGTCCCTCATGTGGCCTCACGCGTCCATCGTTATGAGCAAAAGCAGCGGCGGCTTGATGATGCAGCGACGTGAACTGGCAGATAGTAAGAACTTGGACCAACGCTGGCGTCCGGCGCTGATGGCGTTTTTCTTGAGGCGCGTGGGCAACCATGCTGAGGCCGAAGACATGACCCAGGAGACGCTGCTGCGGGTTTTACGCCGGGCGCCCGACTCAGAGCAGTCTGACAGTTATGTTTTCCAGATCGCACAGAATCTGCTGATTGACCGTTCCAGGCGTCGCCAGGTCAGAGAGGCACATCAGGCGCTGATGCTTGGCGATATGGATCGTGAAACCAACTTTCATGATCCCGAGCGCATTGCGGAGGGTAGGATCCAGATCGAACATGTTGTGGAGGTTCTGCGTGGTCTACCAGAACGGACGCGTACCATTTTCATTCTCTACAGGCTGGAGAACCTTCCTCAGGACACAATAGGCCAGGCATTTGGCATTTCGGCCAGTGCCGTTAAACAGCAGGTGGCCAAGGTCATGGCTCTTCTGGCTAAGCATGTGCGGGGCGAACGGCGATGAATATTGTGCATGAAATGCCGGAAGATCGTGATGAAGCAGCGGCCCTCTGGTGCATGCGGCTGGCAGAAGGGCCGCTCACCTTTCAGGAACGTTCGGCTTTCCATGCCTGGATTGCGATACCGGACAACGCTGCCGCGTTCGATATTCAGGCCAAACTCTGGGATGTAACGGCACAGGCTGCTGATGCCCCCGAAATCATCCGCTGGCGATCTGATGCCTTGTCCAGCTTTCAACAAGCAAATAAGCGGCGCTGGTCGGGTGGAAACCAACAGCAGTTCTTCAGGCGATATCTCCCCGTTGCCGCAGCCGCTTCGATCTTTCTTGCCCTGACCATAGCGCCGCTGTTGGTTTCAGGTGGGGACACGTTCCACACCGGTATCGGTGAAAGACAGGTTCTGGTTCTTGAGGATGGCTCTCGCCTGACACTTGATGCTGATAGCGCGGTCGATGTTCGGATGACACCCCATCGACGTGAATTGCGGGTGGTCCGTGGGCGGGCGAAATTCGATGTCGCCAAGGATCCACTTCGTCCCTTCGCTGTCCAGGCTGGCACCGGTACCGTGGTTGCCACGGGCACCAGCTTCAGCGTGGAGCGTCTGGACCAAACCATGTCAGTCATTCTTTATGAAGGCAGCGTCTCCGTCCTGCGCGGCGAAGATATGACGGCTTCCCCTGTCGAGACATTGACGCCGGGGCGGGCATTGACCTTGCCGCTGACGGGTTCGCCGCGCATCACATCGGTAGAAACCTCGCGCTCGCTGGCGTGGCAGAATGGGCAGCTTGATTTCAATGCGGAACCGCTGCCGGGCGCTGTCGAGCGGGTGAACCGCTATGCAAAACGACGCATCGTGATCGACCCCAGCGTACCACCCGGGTTGCGTGTTACCGGTGTTTTTGATGGGGGGGACGTCAATGCGTTTGTGGAAGGTGTCGCAGCGGTGAACGGCCTGGAGGTACGGTCAGAGGCGGGCCGGATCGTCCTGGCAAAACGCTGATCCGTTGTTACCTCACCTTGCGGTCGCACCGAATTTGAATGATGCGTCGATGCCGATGGTGCGGGGCCTGAAGCGGAAGGCGGTGATGTCATTGTCCCCGGGAGCGATGGGGGTAACGGTTCTGAAGCTGGTTGCACCGTTATCGTTGGTGAGGTTATCGACGAAGAGGGCGATGGAGACCTGATCGAGATCGACGCCGATGCGGGCATCGATGCGGTTTGTCCTGTCGCCGGGCAGATATCCGGGGAAGGAGGTAAAGCGGCGGGGGCTGGCATGTTGCCAACCGATGCGTCCGAACCCGTCGATCTGGTCGGTCAGGGCGGTGCGGTAATCGATGGCGGCATTGACGGTGAATTTGGCGACATCATCGACGGCACCGCCCTTGATGATGCCGGTGCCGGGGACCGCAGCGGCATATTCAGCGTCATTGTAGGAACCGCCGAGCGACAGGGAAAGGCCAGTGATGGGGCGGGCGACGATGCTGAGTTCCACACCGTTGGTATCCGTACCGCCCGAATTGATCAGGCCGTTGAAGCCGGTGGTGGCGATGGGGATGCGGACGGTGACGTCGTTCCATTTGCTGTGATAGAGGGCACCTTCCAGGGTCAGGCGGCGGTCGAACAGGTCGGCCTTGCCACCCAGCTCGTAGGTCCAGATGGAATCCTGGCCCAGGGCGGCGGGCAGGCTGATACCGAACGGCTTGGCCAGCGCCACCGAGGTGGTGGGCTGAAGCTGGCCGGAGCGGAAGCCCTTGGCGGCACTGGCATAGAGGGTGGTGTCTTCCACCGGATGCCAGGCGACGGAGAAACGGGGGTTCCAGCTTTTGTAGGTGCCGCCGGGCTGGATGGTGACCGCCCCTTTATTGGTTTCCAGACCGCGCAGCCTGTCATGATAGCGGCGCAGGCCGGCGGTCAGATCGATGGGGGCAAAGGGCAGCGTATAGGTGGCCTCGCCGAACAGCGCGCGGGATTTGCTGCTGGTATCACTGGTGTTATTGAGGCGTAAGCGTCCGGCGTAGGCCCAATCAGGCCTTTGCCTTCCAGTTCCATGGCAAGAGGTCGGCGATGGCCTTTGCGGGATGATCATGGATGCGGGCGAGGGTGTCGGCGAGCCAGGCTTGTGGATCGACGTCGTTGAGCTTTGCGGTCTC
>CALRQC020000083.1:0-5188 GCA_943370215.1 Azospirillum sp. RU38E | reverse complement strand
GTGCCCGGCGGAGCGAGGCTGATGGTTCCGGGCTGCGCCCAACTGATGGTGCCCGGCTGAGCGAGGCTGATGGTTCCGGGCTGTGCCCAACTGATGGTGCCCGGCTGGGCGAGGCTGATGGTTCCGGGCTGCGCCCAACTGATGGTGCCCGGCTGGGCGAGGCTGATGGTTCCGGGCTGCGCCCAACTGATGGTGCCCGGCTGAGCGAAGCTGATCGTTTGCGGATAATAGCAACTCGCGGGGACGCAGGTGATCGTCTGCGGATAGGAAATGGTTTGCGGATAACCCGGATAGCCAAACATTCAGCACCTCTCCTATGCCCTCGACAATGGGCGTTGCAATTTCACCCGGCCCCGGATCGGCGGCCGCCTTCCGGTTAGCCCGGTGGGGCTAACCCTTCCGATACTATACGGAGAGCGATATTTGGTAAATTACCCTCTTAACGGGTGAATGATGAAATTTTCTGCACCATCAGGATCGGTTTGTTGTCGACAATCAGTACCAGAGGTAACCCGTCCGGTGGCGCCACTGGACGGGTTATCTCCCGTTCAAGCAAAGGGACGGTCGATGGACGGTGACGGCTGGGTGAACCATGCGGCACCGGTTTCAGTCACATGGAAATGGTCTTCCAGGCGGATGCCGAACTGGTCGGGGACGACGATCATCGGTTCGTTGGAAAAGCACATGCCGGGGGCCAGCGGTGTCTTGTCGCCGCGCACCAGATAGGCGGCCTCGTGGATCGACAGGCCGATTCCGTGGCCGGTGCGGTGGGGCAGGCCGGGCAGCCGGTAATCGGGGCCCAGACCGTGCGCCTCCAGCACGCGGCGGGCGGCGGCGTCCACCGCCTCGCACAGAACACCGGGACGCACGGCATCGAAGGCGGCCTGCTGGGCCTCCCGCTCAATCGCCCAGATGCGGCGATGTTCGGGTGACGGTTCACCGAATACATAGGTGCGGGTGATGTCGGAATGATAGCCCTGGACCAGACAGCCGGTATCGATCAGTACCACATCACCTTCCGCCAGCACGCTTTCCCCCGGCAACCCGTGCGGGAAGGCGGTGGAACGGCCGAACTGGACGATGCAGAAACTGTTGCCGGCGGCGCCAAGCGCCCGATGCGCCTGTTCGATGAAACGCTTCACCTCCGTGGCGGTGATGCCAGGGTGCAGGATGCGGGCGGCCCGGCGCTGCACCTCTAGCGTCATCTGCTTGGCCTGACGCAGGGCCGCCAGTTCGGCGGCGGATTTCACCATGCGGCAGCCATCGATCACCGGCGTGGCATCCAGCAGACTGACACCGGGCGCGGCCTTGCGCAGCCTCTCCACCATGGTGAAGGCCATGGCAGGATCAATGGCCAGGGTGGCAACCCCGCGTTCCGCCAGTGCGCTGGCCACCAGCACATAAGGGCTTTCATGTTCCTGCCAATCACGCACGCTGGCGGAAATGGCCGTGTCGGCGGCCAGGGAGCCCAGTTCAAAGGTGGGGGAGAACAGCAGCGGATCGCCCGAGCGGGTCAGCAGCATGGCGACTAGCCGTTCTGACGCACCCCACGGCACGCCAGCGAAATAATGCAGGCTGGCCCCGGCCCCCACCAACATGGCATCGGCCCCGATCGTTCCCATCAGGCGGCGGGCCTGTTCCAGCCGCGCTTCCCGTTCCGCTGGGGTGATGGCGGCGGCGATATCCGCCCAGGGGCCAAGGCCAGCAAGCTCCATTTCGATAGTGGAACCACCAATACCGGTTGTCATAATGATTATTCCTTATCCGAAACGATCAAGATCGAAGGGCGAAAGATCCAGGGCGGGGCGCTGGTCCGTCGCCTGGGCGGCGATCAATTCCCCCGTTAATGGCCCCAGCGTCAGGCCCAGATGCTGATGCCCGAAGGCATAGAACAGATTGCCCGCCCGGTCACTGCGACCGATGGCGGGCAGATAATCGGGCAGGGTGGGGCGGCTGCCCACCCATTCGCCGGCGGGCAGGGGGAAGGGCAGGCCCAGCGCCTGCACACGGCGGCGCAGCCGTTCCCATTTCTGCGGATCGGCGGGGCTGTCCGGATGGCTGAATTCCACAAAGCTGGAACAGCGCAGATAATCGGCAAAGCGGGTGACGATCAGCGACCGATCCTCAAACACCAGCGGCGGCAGGTCGGCCGGCCATTCTCCCGGCAGGGCGTGCAAATGGTACCCGCGTTCGGCGATCATCGGTACCCGATGGCCCAGGCTTTCCATCAGCGGGCGGCTGGCCACCCCGGCGGTGACGATAATGCCATCACCCGCCAACAGCGTGCCATCGGCCAGCCGCACCGCCGCCCTTCCATCCGTCACCGGCAGGGCGATGGCCTTGCCGGTGAGGATCTGCCCGCCGTGGCCCAGCAGCTTCTCCCGCATCGCCTGGAACAGCCGGTCATGGCTGGCAATCTGGCCGCTGCCCCGGAAACGGATGCCACCGGCCGGGTCACGCCCCAGCAGGGCCCGCAATTGCGCCGTCTCTTCCCTGTCGATGGGGCGGAAATCGGTGGTGCCGGTATCGCTGGCCTGCCAGCGGGCCAGCCCGGCGGCGGCACTTTGTGGCGTATCCCACAGCACATAATGCCCATCCTGCCGCAGCAGGCCGGGCTTGCCCAGCCCGCCGACCAGCCGCTGCCAGGCCGGCATTGCCTGGGTGACCAACCCCTTCAGGGCCTTCGTTCCGGCCCGATAGGCGGCAGGCCGCGCCGCCAGCGCCAGCCGGATGCCAAAGGGCAGCCAATGCCGCAGATCGCGCAAGGGCAGGGATAGGGCGTCATCGCTGGCCAGCAGGCGCCCCGGCACCCCGCGCAGCGTGGCCGGGCTGGCCAGCGGCTCCACCTGCTCCACCGCGATATGCCCGGCATTGCCCCAGGAGGCGGGTGGCTGATCCGGCGCGTCATCCAGCAGCGTCACCGACAGGCCCTTGTCCTGCAAGGCCAGCGCCGTTGACAAACCCAGAATGCCCGCACCAATAACGAGAAATTGCGGCATAGCAACAAACTCCTTTTCAAAGGGCATTATATACTGTATACGATTATCAATTCAACGGAGGATTTGAGATGGCGGAGCTTACGTGGCGTGGTGTTTACCCTGCGGCGACCACACAGTTTGCGGAAGATTTGTCGATTGACCATGACGCGACAGCCGGTGTCCAGGATGCGCTGATCCGCGATGGTGTGGATGGCTTGATCCTGCTGGGCACCTGCGGCGAAAATAACTCGCTGGAGCCCGACGAGAAGCGGGCGGTGCTGGCCCGGGCGCGGGAGAATGTGGCCGGCCGGGTGCCGGTGGTGACCGGCGTGTCGGAACTGACCACATCCCGCGCCGTCGCCTTTGCGCGGGATGCCGAGGCGCTGGGCGTCGACGGGCTGATGCTGCTGCCCGCCATGGTCTATGTGCCGACCGAAGAAGAGCTGTATACCCATTTCAAGGCGGTGGCGGCGGCGACCAGCCTGCCGATCATGCTCTATAACAACCCGCCCGCCTATCGCGTCTCCATCTCCGCCCGCGTGTTGGAAAAGCTGGCCGATATCCCCAACATCGTCGCGGTCAAGGAAAGCGCGCCCGATCCGCGCCGCTTCACCGACCTGATCAATATTTTCGGCGATCGCTATGTGCTGATGGCCGGGCTGGATGATGTGGCGCTGGAAGGCATGATCCTGGGCGCCCATGGCTGGGTGTCCGGCCTGACCAGCGCCTTCCCGCAGGAATCGGTGGCCCTGGTCGCCGCCCTGCAACGCGGCGACATTGCAGAGGCCCGTCGCATCTATCGCTGGTTCATGCCCCTGTTGCATCTGGATGCCGAGCATGATCTCGTCCAGTCCATCAAGCTGGCTGAACAGGTCATGGGTCGTGGCTCCGAACGCGTCCGCCTGCCCCGCCTGCCGCTCGCCGGTGAGCGGCGCAAACAGGTCATCGACATGGTCGAAAAAGCCGCCGCCACACGGCCCATCGGGCCGAAGAAATAAAACAAAGCTGGAGTGCCATCATGCGTCACACCTTTTTCTGTATTGATGGTCATACGGCGGGTAATCCGGTCCGGCTGGTGGCGGGCGGGGCGCCGCTGCTGCGCGGCAACTCCATGGCGGAGCGGCGGCAGGATTTCCTGGAACGGTTCGACTGGATCCGTACCGGGCTCTGCTTTGAACCGCGCGGCCATGACATGATGTCCGGCGGCTTCCTCTATCCGCCCACCCAGGCGGATACGGATGTCGGCATCCTGTTCATCGAAACCAGCGGCTGCCTGCCCATGTGCGGGCATGGCACCATCGGCATGATCACCTTTGGCCTGGAAAATGGCCTGATCCTGCCGCGCGTGCCGGGACGGCTGAAGGTGGAGGTGCCGGCCGGCATCATCGATATCGAGTATGGCCAGGAAGGCGACCGGGTGCGCTGGGTGCGCATCCGCAACGTCGCCGCCTATGTCGCGGCCACCGGGATCGAGATTGAGGTGCCGGGCTTTGGCCCTTTGCGGGTCGATGTCTCCTATGGCGGCAATTTCTACGCCATTGTGGAGCCGCAGGGGCCCTATACGGGGCTGGATGATCTGGGCGCCAGCCGCATTGTCGAGCTGTCACGCAGCATCCGCACCCTGATGCGCCAGAAGGTAGAGCCGGTGCATCCGCTGGATGAGCGTATCCGCGGCGTGACCCACGTATTGTGGGCCGACAAGCCGCGCGGCGACGGGGCCGATGGGCGCAATGCCGTATTCTATGGTGAACGCGCCATCGACCGCAGCCCCTGCGGCACCGGCACATCGGCGCGGCTGGCGCATCTGGTGCATCAGGGCCGGCTGCGGGTGGGCGACCAGTTCGTGCATGAAAGCTATATTGGCAGCCGGTTCATCGGCAAGGTGGAAGCCTTGACCGAGCTGGGCGGCCAGCCGGCAATCATCCCCTCCATCCAGGGCAGTGCGGTGGCCACCGGTCACAACACCATCTGGATTGATCAGGAAGATACGTTCTGGAAGGGCTTCACTGTGGTGTGAGTGTGTGTCTGGAAGATTTTATTCATTATCAATGTCTTACCGGATCCTCTCCGTCACCCCGGCGAAGGCCGGGGTCCAGGTTCGTAGAGCAAGGTGCCTGTGATTCTGGACCCCGGCCTTCGCCGGGGTGACGGAGATACAGACAGTCAAATTGTGTAAGATATTGAAATGGCATAAAATTTTTCGAACAGAC
>CALRQC020000082.1:0-6969 GCA_943370215.1 Azospirillum sp. RU38E | reverse complement strand
AAAAGAGTCTCGGGACCCCCGCTACAACCGAGCATGCCGGCCATCAGGCAAGCAATCCTCGATCTCTTCCAGCGCCCGCAGCCCCAACGATGTCCGCACTGTGACAGGTGCATGGTGGATGCCACTAAACACAATCTGCCAAAGTAGTGCTAGTTGTTAAAGTGAAAACTGCCGTAACCGACTCGTCAAAATTCGGCAATTCAACATCGTTTCCAGAGTAAAGTGCCCCATAGGCTGCGACGGCCCGCCGCGCCACATCCAACGCAGTTCGTGAATCTCGGTGTACATACAAATGATACTCTGCTTCCCTGACGCTGAGTTGCGCAGATGCGGCTTCAAACGTCTTCGGCTCGCTGCCAGAAAACCGATCAATTAGTTCTCTTGCCCGTTCATGTTCTGCCCAAAAATCGTCCCAGCTTTTATTGTAATGGGCAGCACTCATACTTTCAAACATATCACCCAATTTAATGCGCGCGAACGCACGTGATCTTGGATTATTCTTAAAGTAAAAATCACTGACCGATCTGGACGAAACTGTTTCTGGGTTCTGATCATTGCCCTTTGATTCAGATTCAACAATCCGCTCTAGATCAGATGATAAAACAAAAACAGTTTCAATTTTGTTCTTATCATCGTTATCACCAACCGGTCCGATCTGACTGATTGCGTCACGCAACAATGCAATAGCCTCTTTTTTTCGGCCAGTATCAACTAAATACGAGGCAATTTGCTGCGTATAACCTTCCCTCCAGTAAAATCCGCCCTGATTTCTTCCTGATTCATTATATTTTCTTGTGCCAATCTCGATGTATTATTTTCGCGAATAAACCTCTGTCGGCAGGACATATCCATCCCGATCGACTCTATATAAGCACTGAAACATATAGTCACGAATTTTATCGGTTATTTGGTCTTCCGAAATCTTCAATATGCCATTGAGTATATCTAAGTATTTTAAGGTAGATTATTTTAACTTTCCGGTTCCTCGCAATAGACTAGCCTCTCGAATCGACAGTTTTATTCCCAAGAGAATTCCTTGATTTGTTTGGTCCTGCGGTGATATCTCGACAAGTTGTCTCTGTAATGTGACAAGTTGCCCAACCAAGGGAGTCTCGATGGATTCGAAACCATGAACTTGATCCATTTGCGGGCTTTCCAGCCTAGTCAATACTTCATCTACTGTAGTTGTTGCCGCCGCCAGTGCCCTTTCTGCCTGCTGCGCGGCCTCTTTCTGTTGCTCATAGTAATGGTTGCTCGTCACGAACCCGATGCCCAAAACCACGGCAACCGAAGCGACCAGAATGAACTTTAATCGAGCCTCCCGCTTCTCACGCTTGAGCTTCGCTGCCGCCGCCGCATCAGACTGGCGGATGAAATCTTGTTCCAGTGCGCTGAACCGTCTGGGATGGGCGCGCAGCCAGTCGCGGCCCTGTTCAAGCGCGATACCGGTCAACAACCCCAAGGGTCTTTTGGCTTGCGACAGGTCGCACCACGCTTCAAATGCCTGATCGAAACGGGTGCGGGCCAACAGGAATTCTTCTTCCTCCCGCAGCCAACCGGCCAACAGCGGCCAGACCTGGAACAGGGATTCGTGCGCCACCTCCACCAGCGTGTCGCCATCACCCGCATCGGACGCGCGACGGGTCAGCAGGCGCGCCTCCACCAAACGTTCGATCAAGGGGCGTGCCGGTTCCGAAAGGGCCGACAACAAGGCCGGCTTCCGCACGAAGTCCCCACCCTTGCGGGCTAGATTTACCAACCCGATGACGAAGGCATCACGTAGCGCCCGTTCATCATCCGCCTGCGTGACGCCAGCCAACGCCGCCTGCGCGCGTTCGCGGATGATATTCCCCAGCGGGCGCAAACCGTCCCCAGGAGCACCCAGACTTTCATAGGCGGCCAGGGTTAGGGTGCCGCTATCGCCAAAACGGCGGTAAAGCTCCTCCAGTGCTGCAGCGACCAGGGGCAGGGCGTCCGTGGTTTTGGCATCCAGGGTTAGTTGCGCGACCAGTCCTTCCTCGACCCGCACATGTGCCACCCGTGCCGGCCCCCGGATCAGGTCACCGATGCGGTCCAGCGGCATAGGGTCCAGCGTGAACGGTTCATAGGGCGCGGTAAGGGCCATTTCCCGCTGCAGGGATGGCAGATAGTCCGACCGCAACGTAGCCGTGATCAGGAACGGGGAACTCTCCGCCGCCAAGTGACTCAACAGTGCCAGGAAACCGGTCCGTTCCCCGGCATCGGCGCGGGTTATCACCTCCTCGAACTGATCGATCGGTACCAGGATGCCCGCATCCGGCACCCCATGGCGCAGGCGCAGCGCGCGACCCAAATCGCGGATGGCCGATACGGGATCATTCTCCCGCAACCCCTGCCGCCAAGCATCCGCCTGTGCCTGCCCCGCATCGGGCAATCCATTCAGCAGGCAATCCACCAACCGGGTTGCCGGTTCATGTTCCGGCCTGAAGGGCGGCAGCACGATCCAGTTCGCCTTGTCGCGCCTCAGGCGGGGGATCAGGCCCGCCCGCAGGAAAGAGGACTTGCCAATGCCCGACGGCCCCAGCACCAGCATCAGCCGGGTGCCGCCGCGCGTGCGGCTGAAGCGTAACCGTTCCAGGGCCTTACGGACTTCCGGGTCGCGACCGAAGAACACGGCGGCGTGCTGTTCCTCAAAGGCGGTCAGACCGGGGAAGGGGGCCACCCCGCGCGGCAGATCGAACCCTTCCGGTGACAGGCCGGAGAGTTCCTGCAATTCGCGGTTCAACCGCTCCAACCCATGGCCCCGGTCCTGGGTTAGGTCAATACTCTGCAAATCCTGGCCAACGATGGATTCGCCCACTTCACTATGGATGACTAGGAAGATTTTCTTGCCCAGGGCACGGGCCTGCGCGAACTCCGCAAAGCACCATTTTGATGCCATCCAGGCCGGCGTGATGACCAACACCATCGCCTGGGTCCGTTCCACCTCCCGATACAGGGTTTGCTCCCAGTCGGCGCCAGGGCGGATATTGTCGGAATCCAGAAAAGTATGTTCGAAGCCCTGGGACGTAAGCCACTGCTTCAATATGGCGGCGTCTTCTTTGTCCTGGCTGGAATGCGAGATTGTGCCCGTGATAACCCACGGATTATCCGGCAGCTTTGGGACAGCACGCAGGACGACTGCAACAGCCTCTCCGAACAGAACGACTTTGGCCCCCCCGTTTTGGAATCCGGCAGTCTGAACGCCTTGGCCTGCCAGTCAACATAGGCCCACTTCAATGTCATGATTTCGTTAAGCCGACATCCCGTCAGCATCAGCAACCGGATGGCAGCGATAACGGAAACCGGCTCCGATTTCGCTGCTTCCAACTCGGCCAGTGTCCGCCCCAGCGCTGCATACTCGTCCGCGCTAAGGAAGCGCTCCCGCTTCTCCTCTGGGAACTTCTTCACATGCAGACATGGATTGCTGCCGTCCGGTCGAAGGCCCCAGACTTCGGCTAAATTGAACATCTTCGACAACACGCAAAGGGTTCTGTTGGCTTGATACGGGATGTGCCGCAGCGAATGGTGGAGTTCCGCAATATCCCGGCGTTGGATGTCCGTGACCCGGCGGGTTCCGATCTTGGGATTGATGAAAAGGTCCACCGACCGCCGATATTCATACTGGGTCGAAGGCTTGCAGCGTACAGCAACATGCTCTTCCAGAAACCGCTCTCCCAGCGCCTTCATGGTTGGGGCCTTCCGCGCCTGATCGAGTTCCTGTGCCGGATCGCGCCCGTTCTTCGCTTCGGACAGGATTTCATAGGCGCGTGCCCGCGCATGGTCGGCGGTTACAGGGCCATGTTGGCCAATCGTGATGAACCGCTGTTGCCCGTTGATCCGGCACTTTACGATATAGACCTTGCGGCCAGTCGGATGGATGCGGACGCCGAACCCCGTAACTCGTCATCCCAGACCACCTTCAGGGTTGGACCGGCAGCCGCCGAATCTACGGAACGTTTGGAGAGCTTCGCCTTAAACGAGGCGCTGTGATTCCGTCGTGTCGACTTGCTCATGGATTTTCAGTCCTATCTCCGTTGGCGGGGTTATCTATGTCGCCACAGGACGACCTGACGGTGACGCGTCGGTGGAGGCGGTCGGCACCGTCACGGAACTGAGGGAGACGGGGCAGGCTTTGGTAACCCTGCCCGTCATTGCAGATACGCTGCATGTTGACGGTCTGTTCGCTGCGCGGCGGGAAAAGGGCGAATTGACAGGCTTGACCAGCGGCGGGGAACCGGGTGGGGCGAAGGGGGAAACCGGGCGGCTGCGTGTACGGTACGCGCCGGTGGGCGGGGCGGCGGATATCATGCTGTCCGCTCAGCGCAGCGTGGTACGCTCCGACGAGGAATATTTCGTGCCGAGGTCTTCCTTGATCAGCGCCGGGCGCTGGAGGTGCCGTCCCATTACCGGTTGCAGACCGACAGTTTCGGGATCAATGCCGATTTTGATCTTGGCTTCGCTTCACTGACCGCCCTCACCGGCTATCAGGACCGTGATTTCGACCGCACCGTGTTCAGCAGCTATATGCCAGAGCTGCAACGGACGTTCAGTCAGGAACTGCGCCTTGCGGCGAAAACGGCACGGGCGGTCGATTATGTTGCCGGTCTTTACTACGAGGATCTGCGCTTCCGCCTCGCGGTGCCGGCTAATGCGCTGGGATCACGCCAGGATATCCGCACCCTGGCCGCCTTTGGTGAACTGACCTGGCACGCCACGGACGCCATCGATGTGACCCCCAGCCTGCGCATTTCCAACGAGCGGACCAAGGCTGACACCTGGTTGTTCGGCGCCACGGCGCTGAACAACCAGGACAAGGCGACCAGCCTGCTGCCTAAGGTTGCCCTTGGCTATCAGGCCAGCGAGGCACTGCATCTCTATGCCGTGTTCAGTACCGGCGTCAAGGCGGGTGGTTTCACCCGCGCCGTGACGCCGGCCACCATCGCCTACAGCTATGATCCGCAGCATAGTTACAATTACGAGTTCGGCGGACGGTTGCGCAGCGCCGACGGACGCTTTGAGCTGGGGGCGGCGGCCTATTACCTTGTCAGCACAGACTTCCAACTCTGCGTCGGGCCGGTCACCGGCATGTATCTCCAGAATGTCGGCACGGCCAAAAGCAAGGGCATCAACCTGACCGCCCGCGCGGAGCCTGTGGACAGCCTGGTCCTGACCCTGGCGGGGGCGCTGAAGCATAGTTGGTTCAGCCGCTATGACAGTCCGGCCAATCCGGGGATTGACCTGTCGGGCAACAAACTACCCTACGCACCTTCTGCCACGCTGAATGCCAATCTGGAATATGGGTTCGACCTGCCACCGGGTCGGTTCAGCCCCCATGCCGGGATCATGGAACTGGTGTTGAAACTGCACGGGCAATTGCTGCTGGGGCTGATCGCCATTGCCTTCCTGCTCTGCCTCCTGTCAGGCATCGTGCTTTATGCCCCTTTCATGCGACGGCTGCCCTTCGGTGCTGTCCGGCGGGATCGCGGTGTCCAGGTGCGTCGGCTAGATTGACACAACCTGCTGGGCATTGTCACTGCCGCCTGGTTGCTGGTCGTGGGCGGTACGGGCTGGATCAATCCCTGGGGCGGTCATATTTTCCAGATACGGCAGGTGACGGCCATGGCGCCGACCCCGCCGGATGCGGTGATCCACCCGCCGCTGGTGTCGGCTGGTACCGCCCTGCATACGGCTCTTGCGGCACTGCCTGGCCATGCCCCCGCGATCATCGCCATGCCGGGGTCGCTGATGAGCGATCCCGGTCATTATGCGATTTATCTGCGCGGCGGCAGTGCCCTGGAAAGCCGGCTGATGCGGGCGGTGCTGGTGGATACGCAAAGCGTCATGAATGATGCTTTCTGTGATCACGGTCGCCGCCACTGGCGCGTCGGCCAACCGCTGCATATGCCGCGATGCTGTCACCACGATTTCATCGACCACAGGATCGGCAACGGTCTGGCCCAGAGCACTGGGGGAAAAAAGAGTGGTGGTACCCAGCATCAAGGATCCAACCAGCCGTATTCTGGACATTTCTGCCTCCAAATTGCGAATGATTCACAATTAGCAAGGCGCTGCCAGATCGGGCAACGGAACCGTCATGCGCCAGCCGGCATATTATCTGCGGTGGCGGGCGGCCTGGGGCCGCATGCCGAATTGGCGCTGAAAGGCGTTGGAGAAATGGGACGGGGTATAGCCGACATGGTAAGCGGCCTGCGCCACCCCCATGCCCTCTTGCAACAGATGGGCGGCCACCTCCAGACGGCGCTTTGTCACATAAGTGGCGATGGACATGTCGAAGCGCAGGCGGAACGCATCGGTCAATGTGCGAACATTGGTGCCGATCATGCGCGCCAATTCGGCCAGCGATGGCGGATTGCGCAACCGGTCTTCCAGCATGTCGCGGGCGGTATCGGCCTGGGTGGCCAAGCGTGGGGAAGGCTGCAGCCGCTCGTCTTTGCCGGACAGCCAGGTCCAGACCAGTGCTGTCAATTCCAATACCCGCGCCTGCGCCACCAGCGCGCGGGCACCATCCTGAAACCACGGGTCAATAGGGGCACAAAGCTGGGCAATTAAATGGGGTGGCGGTCTGTTGGTGGCGCGCAGGGGCGCACCGTGGCAGAGTATCGCCTGGATGTCGCCCAGTTGCGGGATTTCAGCGGTAGCATCGACCGGCAGGAAGAAGCCGCAGGATTTTGCCTCGCCCTCCATCATCCGGGTGGAGAAGGCTGGGGCATCGGCCGGGCAAAGCATGGCGGTCAGCCCCGGCCTCGCAAGATCGAAACCGCCCAGACCGCCCTGTGTGGAAAGGCGGGCGATGCCGCATGACAGGTGCAATCCGGCCGGCAGGGAAGGGTTGTAATGGACAGGCACCGTCTGGATTTGGTGGGAGTGGTGGAAAGTACCGCCCATTGTCTCGGCGGTCTGCAAATACCCATCCAGACCGCCCGCCTG
>CALRQC020000081.1:0-7842 GCA_943370215.1 Azospirillum sp. RU38E | reverse complement strand
GTTCAAGACCCGATCTCTCCGCTGGCGCGGGGGTAAATAAAAATCCGATCACGGCTGAAACAGGCCAGCAGAACAGCCACGCCCAGGCCGGCAGCAAGGCCCGTCAGCATCCAGCGATAGCCAAGCCAATCCAGCAGGATACCGGCCAGCAGGGGGGCCATGGTGCGGGCGGTGATGAACAGGCTGGATTGCAGCCCATAATCAAGCGCCGTCAGAGACGGTCGCGCATGGTTCATCATCAACCCGAACAGCAGGCCAGCACTGGCCCCCATGACCAATGCCAGGGCGAGAGCCACTACCATCAACGCCCCGCTGCCGAGACCAACCGACACCACGACAGTCAGTGCCACCATGACCAGCAGGTTCAGCCCCGCAAACAGCGGCAGCGCTGTCCGGGCACCAATTGCCCGGATGGCAGGGCCCGCAACCATGCTGGCAATGGCGGCGATCAGGCCGCCAGCGACGCCGATGCTCCAGGCGATCTGTTCCTGTGCGAAACCATGATCCAGCATCAGGGGCTTCATATAGATCCATGCAGCACCAATGGCCGGAAAATAAAGCAGAAGCAGCAGCGCCCAGACCCGATGCTGTGCAATACGGAAATAACCAACCCATTCCCGCAGTCCGGCGCGCAGGACCTGCGGGCCGGGCGGGTCGCCCTCCTCCTCCTCACCCGACGCAATCCAGCGCAGCAGAAGCAGGCTGGACAGGATGGCCCCCGCCATCAGCATAAAGGGCCATGCCCAGCCGAACCGCGCCTGCAGCACCAGCATCAGCCCGCCCCCCAGGATAGCGGCCAGCGAGGTGGCCCCTGACCGAATGGTGCCCGCCCGAATACGTTCCGGCGGCGGCAAAATGCGGATGGCCAGCGCATTGACAGGAATATCGGCCCAGGTCCCCAGCAGGCTGGCCGCCATGGCCAGGGTAAACAGTACCGCATACGGGGTTCCGGCAAGATCCGTTGCCGCCAGTAACCCCAGCACCAGCGCATATCCCGCCCCCAGCACCAGGGCCCAGTTGCGATAGTTCAGCCGGCCCAGCCGCCAGCGGTCCAAAGGTGTGGCCAGCAGGAATTTCAAGATGGCCGGCAATCCCGCCATTTGCAACAGACCGATCTCCGTCCCGCTCCAGCCCTGCTGGCGCATGACCAGCGGAAGACCAACGAACAGGTAGATGATGGGGGCCGTCAGGACCAGATTGAACCAGCCGATGAGAAGTTGCTGCGGCCACCAGGAACGTGCTGCCGCCTCGTGGGGAAGGGTCACGCGCACCTCCCCACATGCAGCCACACCGGCGCCATGGGAAAATCGATCCGCCCCAGGGATTGGATTTCGTGCAGCCCCGCTGCCTTCATCATCGCGGCAACCGCCTCTGGACGGGGCAATGGGTTGCCGCGCAAGGCCACGGTGCCATAGAAGGGCAGCACCCGTGCCGCCACGCCGGGATCATCGGTCTGTTCGGCATGGGCCAACACCAGCAGGCCACCGGCATTCAATGCATTCGCCGCCTTGCGCACAGCCTCCTGCGGATCGCGCAGGAAATGCAGTACAGCCGAACACCAGATAAGGTCATAGCCACCACCCGGAATATGCGTGTTGAGATCGCACCCCAGAGCCTGGAGACGATCCGCCAGGCCGGCCTTGTCGATGTTTTCCTGCGCCACCATGGCCGTTTCCGGCTGATCACACAGCACGCCCTGCCACCCGGTCAGGCGCTGCGCCAGGGCAATGCCGACATGACCGGGGCCGGCGCCCAGATCAAGAAGACGCCCTGTCTGCGGCAGGGCCGGCAGCATCTCCAGAAGGCGCAGCACCGCCGGTACCGTGACGGCGCGCTGTTCCTGTCCGATCTGCTCGCGTGCCGCCTGGGCCCAACTGCCCTTTGGCGCCGCCTCGCCACGCATGTCGAACCCTTGACGCAGCAGCGTTTCCCATTGACCGGCGAAGCGCGCCAGAAAACGGGCGCGATACAACCATGCCTGTGCGCAATTCTCTTCCGAAGCGGTTTGGAAATAGCGCAGGGCCAAGGGCGCGGTTCGGTAGTGCGGCGTCTCGGGCGCATCCGCCAGATGATACCGCGTCAGCAGCTCCATGCTCCATAACAGGTCCAGCCAGAGACCGGTGGCTGTCGGGTCCAACTGGCATTGCCGGGCAACATGGTCGGCGGTGGCCGACTGCTGCAACATGTCAAACAGACCGAGCGACAGCGCCTGGTCCAGCGCCTGAACCTGGAGAGGGGCGGCAGCGATGTTCCAGAAAGGTTGCAAAGGATGGGGGGTATGGAAGTTCATGGTGTCACCTCACATCCGCCAGGTCAGGCGCAAGCCCGCTTCGCGCGGCGGGCTATAGACCGTGACAAAGCCGTTCTGATACCCGACGGCATCATAGGTTTTTTCTGACAGGTTGTTGATATATGCGGAAATTTCCCAGTCACCGACCCTATATCCCGCCACCATGTTAATCACATGGTAGCCGTTGCGGCGGTACTGGTTGGCGGCATCAAGATAGACCTTGCCGGCACCCACCATGCTGGCCTCTGCGTACCAGCCCTTCGGCGTGTCATATCGCAGGCCGACATGGCCGGTCAGCGCCGGCACAAAGGGATTGGCATTGCCGGCATAATCCGCCGCACCATCGCGGAACCGGTCAAAGCGGGTGCGGTTCCAGGAGATGCCGGCCCTAAGCTGCCAGCCATCGCCCAGCAGATAGTCAAGGTCAGCTTCCAGCCCTTTCGAGGTCGCCGTGGCCGCACTGGTGATATACATGAAACCTGGCATGGGCATCTGCAGCACCTGCATATCCTTGATATCCATGATATAAGCCGCCGTTGCATAGCGCAGGCGCTTTCCCAAGGCCCAGCCTTTCAAGCCCGTTTCATAGGACCAGTTGTCCTCCGGCTGGAAAGCCGCAAAGTTGGATGCGGCCGATAAGGCATTGAAGCCACCGGACCGCACGCCCCGGCTGACAGAGGCATACCATTGATGATCGGCAGAGAACTGGTGATGCAGTGCCAGCTTGGGCGTCAGTTGAGTCCAGTCCCGGTCCTGGCTTGCGGCCCCTTTGGGCACGATTTTCACGCGGGTCCGCTCCACCCGCGCACCGGCGGCAAGCGTCCAGCGATCAGACAGCGGTACGTTCCAATGGGTGAACAGGGCCAATGCCCGGCTGTCCAGATCGGCCTTCAGATCTTCCACCTGCCGCATCCGCCGCCCGACATTATGCAGATCATTGTCATGGCGATCCACATAGAGGCCCGCCAGCCAGTCTGCTGCCCCCAGCCTGTCCTCCAGCCGGAATTCCTGGGAAAGCGTGCGCAGATCATGATCGCGGCGGATATGGGTGATATCCGCCGGCATGAAGTCCGTATCCTGCTGGATATCGTCGTTGAAATCGCTCCAGGCGGTGATGGACCGCAACCGAAGCCCATTATCGAACAGGTGCGACGCGTTGAGCGACAGTGACTGGCCCTTGGACCGGTTCCAGCTATCCGTGCCCGACGCAACCTGTTCCCGCGGCGCCGTCGGGGCCCCCCACAAGGCCGCGCCATCATCATAATCCTGGAAGGCATAGCGCAGGACCAGATCGGTGACGGCGCTGGGCGTCCAGCGCAGCCCGAATTTCAGGTTGCGCCTCTCCCGATCATCGGCTTTCCCGCCGGAATTGATATTGGAAATGAAACCATCCTGCTTCAGCCAGGAGCCGGACAGGCTGGCATAAAGCCTGTCCTCGACCAGAGGCTGGCTGAACGACAGGCGGACAGCGCGCTTGTCCCGACTGCCCAGTTCAGCGGAGACGCTGGCGCGCGGTGTTTCATCCATCCGCAGGCTGTAAATGGCGATCACGCCCGCTTCGGCATTGCGGCCATAGAGGGTGGATTGCGGGCCGCGCAAAATCTCGATGCGATCCACATCGATCATCGCATCCTCAAAACCCTGCGCCGTGTGCTGCGGTACACCATCGACCAGCAGCAGCGTGGAGGTGGAGAAGGCGTTAAAATTCGCTGTCAACCCACGCATGACCGGCGCGTTCAGGCCAGCCTGGCCGAATGGCTGGAATGACAGTCCCGGAACACGTCCCTCCAGCTTTTCCATGCCGGTGATGTGGGATTTTTCCAGATCCTGCCCGGCGATGACCGCCACGCTGGCCGGAACGTCCTCCAGCGGGCGGGCAATCTTGTCTGCCGTAACGATGATCGCTGGCAATCCGTCCGGGGCGTTCTCCGCCTTGGTAACGTCGACAGCAATTTCAGCCATCGCCGCCGTCGCCGGAAGAAGGCCCGGCAAGGCCAGCAGGATGGCGCGATGAACCGTATTCAGCGCATGTTTCATGTGCAGGCTCGGAAAGAAATGAGGTGCAGATCACTGCTAACGATCATAAAGATGAGTTGCGAGTGATTATCATTTGTTGTTTAGGTGATCCGGATTGTTTCTTTGGCATTCCGGAGCGCAGCAAACGCGGCGACCGGGAAAGGCCAGAGCGAGGGGAAAGTCATGGCCTATCATCTCGACAGCACGGATATCGGCGAACCGGTGCGCCTTGGCCGGGGTCTGTGGTGGCGCTCCCGATTGCCGGAACAGGCTGGCGACTGCGCCATCGACATGTGCCGGCTGGATGATGGCCTGGCCCTGGCCTATGCCCAATATCGTCCCCGGCATGATTTGCTAGAATGCAGCCGCATGGAACGGGAAAGCCGTTCGCTGACCATCACCCTGGGGCTGGAGGGACAGTCCAGCACCATCAGTCATGATGGCCAACGTTTCGATTTCATGGCCGGCCATAGCACCCTGGCCGCCTTCACCAACGTTCGAGGGGAACGCCGCTTTCCGGCAAACCGCGCGATCCGCCAATTACGGCTGATCGCGGGTGAAGCACTGCTCTGCCGTTACCATCTGGACCATTTGCTCGACGATATCCGTGACGATCATTCCGCACGGCACGTCCATTTCGGCCTGCATAATGTCGCGACCCAAAGGCTGGCGCAGACACTGGTGCATCTGCATAGAAGCGATGCCAGTCTGCTTGATCTTCAGGTCGCGGCCTTGGGCCTGTTGGCCGAACAGACCCGGACTTTCCAACCAAAGGCGGTGACGATCGGCAAATTGCGGGAAGATGAGGAAGTACGCCTGTTTCAAGCCCGCGACATCCTGATGCGCGACTATGCCAAACCCATAACCGTCGCGTGGCTATGTGCAACAGTCGGCATCAATGAATTCACGCTCAAGCAGGGATTCCGGAAGCTGTTCAATACCAGCCCCCATCGTTTGCTTACGGATATCCGTATGCGGAAGGCCCATGAGTTGCTGGAGACGGGCCCCCATGTTTCCATTGTAGTCTATCAGGTTGGTTATCAGCATCTGTCCAGTTTCAGCGCCGCCTTTCAGCGTTACTATGGTTATCCACCGAAATCTGTGGCGGCCCAGCGCAAACAATCCTGAACCACCGTCGCGACGCATTCCCATTGTCCGAAATCGGGAAAGCGGGAGCGCAGCCATTCCAGGCCTTCCGGCAGCCCCGCGGCAATCAGGCCGGGAACGCCGAAGACCTTCTCCACATTCAACACCGCCATCCGCGCATAGGCGGATGGCGGCACGATATTGACCATGGCGTCGACTTGTGCACGGATCGCCTCGCCTGCCCCATCACTGAGCCATTGCTTCGTCGCGCGGGCGACACCATCAGCCTGTTCCAGCGCCGCTTCATCCGTGAAGACGCGCAACACCATGAAGCGCTGGCCGCTTGCGAACCAACGGTTCCATTCGGCCAAGTGGGCCAGATGATCGTCAAGCGATGCAGGTCCATGATAGACGGCGATGGCCAAGGGCCAGACCGCCGTATCTGTGCGGATGGGCATCATCAGAACGTCACCTTCACACCCGCCATGAAGGTACGCGGCTGAATAAGAACCGCGCTGTCATAATCGCTTTCCGAACCGGTGCCGCCAGTTGGCACGACACCGGGATAGCGGGCAAGTGCCGCGCGGCTGTCGAACAGGTTCTTCAGCGATCCGAACAGCCGGAACCGACCAAGATCATAGGATGCCTGGATATCGGCGATGATACGGCCATCGGTGCGGCCGCGCGGGCGGTTGTTGACATCCGTGAAATAGGCGCTGGTATAGGTCAAAGCACCCGACGCTGTAAGGTCGCCATGGCGCCATTCAACACTGCCGCCCGCCGTGACATCCGGGGCCGTCAGCAGATCATTCCCCTCCAGGCCAGAACCCGGATAATGCGTGATCCGGGTCCGCAACAGGCCAAGCTGGGCACGCGCCGTGACGCCATCCAGAACAGCGCCGTCAATACCCAGTTCCGCGCCTGACGTCTCGACACGCGGGGCATTGCGCACCACAAAGGCCTCGTCATGGGTATTGCCGGGCGTCAGGTCGAAGGGCAACTGCATGTTGCGGTACCGGGAATGAAACAGGTTCTGTGTTGTCCTGAACTTCCCGCCCGCCCATTTCTGGCGGCCGAACAGCTCTGCCGTCCAGACATATTCGGGACCATATTCATAGTTTACGATGGGGATGGCAAAAGCAATGCCACCGCCACCGGCATTATATCCGCGCGAAATCTGCGCGCCCCAGGTCATGCGATCATCCGGGTGCCAGGTCACGCCCAGCTTGGGCAGCAATACATCATATGTCGCGTCAGAGTTGATGCGGGCGATGGCACCGGCAGCATCGCCGCCATTTCGTTCACGCTCCTCCCGCTCGTACCGCAGCCCCGCCGTCAGGTCGAGCGTGTCACTAACCGGCAGCAGACCCTCGACATAGGCAGCGGCAGTATCGGTTTTGTCGCGGAAATTCTGGGCCGTAATGAACTCGATAAATTCCTTCTGTCGCGCCCGATACAGATAGAGGCCGGTGACCAGCGATGTGCCATCCGCCGCCTCGTACCGCAGGCGCGGCTCAGCAATATATTCGTCGGTATCGATGCGGGCATTGGAACTGTTGGGGACAGCCCGGCGAAGGAAACGGAAATCGGTGTAAGAGGTGGAAATCTCGACCCTGTAACCATCTGCCAAGGGTATCCAAGCCTCCATGCCCAGGCTGTTCGTGCGCGGCTCATGCACCGGTTGCTGCGGAAAATTGGAGCGACGGTCTGCAAAGGGCCTGACGATGATCTCGCCATTGGGGCCGCGATGGTCGACATGCGTGCCCGTCACCATTAAGCGCAGATCAGGATCGGAGGGCGCTGTGAACAGCAACTTGCCGCGCAGCGCGGTTGATTTCACCCGGCCAGGGTCGCTCACCCCGTCATAGCTGTCATAACTGGTGACGGAGTCACGCTGATAGCGATCCGCCGAAAGGCGCAAGGCAACGCTGTCAGCCACTAGCGGCAGATTGACCATGGCCGATGCCCGGTGCTGGTCATGATTGCCGGCCGCAATCTGGGCCGCCCCTTCCTGAACGAAGGCCGGGTCCATCGTGTCCACCACCACCGTGCCGGCAATGGCATTGCGCCCAACCAGCGTGCTTTGCGGACCGCGCAGAACCTCAATACGGTCAATGTCCCACAGACCGATATCGCCGAACACCACCTCATTGTAACTGGCGGGCCGGCCATCAATGCGCCAGTTCAGGCGGGCGCGGCTTCCGGCGAAAAAGGCATTGGCGTTTTCCGCCGGTCCGGTGCCATCCACGCCGCGCACGGTGGGGGCCTTGCCGGTACCGGTCACCAGGGTAATATTGGGGATGGTGTCCAGCACATCACGAACGGTATCAAGCCCCGCCTGATCCTGAATGTCCTTGGCCGTCAGGATGACCGCACTATTGCCCGTCAGCATCTGCGACCGGCGGATCATCTCCGCCGTGACGATGATTTCCGGGATGTCAGAAGCGCCC
>CALRQC020000080.1:0-8667 GCA_943370215.1 Azospirillum sp. RU38E | reverse complement strand
CGCACATGCTGGCGAATGATTATGGGCGCATTGTCAATGTGTCCTCGGTGGCGGGCAAGGAAGGCAACCCCAACGCGTCGGCCTATTCGGCATCGAAGGCGGGCGTGATCGGTTTCACCAAGTCCTTGGGCAAGGAACTGGCCAAGACTGGCATCCGGGTGAACGCCCTGACCCCGGCGACGTTCAAGAGCCCGATCCTGGAACAGCTTCCGCAGAGCCAGGTCGACTATATGCTCTCCAAAATCCCCGCCGGCCGGTTGGGGGAGGTGCATGAGGTGGCAGCCATGATCTGCTGGATGGCCAGCCAGGAATGCAGCTTCACCACCGCGGCAACCTTCGACATTTCCGGCGGACGTACCACGTACTGACAATTCAGGAGGTGGCTTAACCCACGCTGGGGAACGCCACCTCCACCCGCAATCCGCCGCCCGGTCTTTCCCCCAGGGTCAGACGGGCGCCGTGGCGGGTGGCGATGGAACGGACAATGGCCAGCCCCAGGCCGCTGCCTTCCCGGCCCGGTTTCGCGTCCAGCCGCACGAACCGTTCAAATACCCGTTCATGGTCGGCGGCGGGAATGCCCGGCCCGTCATCCTCCACCACCAACCGCGCCGTGCCCCCTTCGCGTGACAACAGCACGGCGACAAAGCCGCCTGCCCGGTTATAACGGATGGCATTATCCACCAGATTGCCCAGCATTTCCGCCACCAGCGTCCGCTGACCGCGCACCGGCAGCGCCTCTTCCCCGCCTTCCAGCCTTATATCGATGCCGGCATCGATGGCCAGTGCTGCCCGCCTTGCCAGCACTGCGGTTGCCACCTCCCGCAAATCCACCGGTTCGGGGGCGGTGGGGCGGCCTTCCTCCTCCGCCCGCGCCAGTGAAAGAAGTTGCGTCAGCAACCGTTCCAGCCGGTTGACCGCCTGTTCGATCTCCACCAGTGCCTCGCTGGCGGCGACATCGCCACGCTTGGCCAAGGTGATCTGCAGTTTCAGTACCGTCAGTGGTGTGCGCATCTGGTGCGAAGCGTCAGCGGTGAAGCGGCGTACCCCGGCGGTGGCGCTATCCAACTGGGCCAGCAACCCGTTGAAGGCATCCGCCAGCGGGCGCAGTTCCACCGGCAGTGGCCCGGTTTCCAAGGGGGACAGGTCGGGCGCGCCGCGCCCCATGCGGCTTTCCATGGCGCGGCGCAGCCGTCCCAGTGGGCGCAGGCCCCAACCCAATGCCGGCAGCAGGGCCGCCAGGGCAGCCGCCATCAGCACCGCCTCTGCCGTCAGCAGGCCCAGCATCAGCCGGCGGCGCAGGGCCGCCCGCGCCTCCACCGTTTCTGCCACCTGCACCAGCACCGGTTCAGGCACACGCGGCAAACGGCGCAGGGTTTCGGCAATGCGGATGGAGGCACCGCGATAGACGGCATCACGGAACTGCACCTGATCTGCTGGCCAGCCCGCCAGATCGGGGGCCGGCAGATCGGCATAGCCGGTCAGCAGCGCGTCGCCTTGGGCGATGCGGTAATAAACATTGTCGCGTTCGGCATTTTCCAACATGCCGAAAGCAGCGGGCGGCAGGTCCAGCGTCACCTTGCCCCGTTCCACCGCCACGGTTTCCGCGATGGTGCCAAGCGCGCCGGCCAGCACCCGGTCGTTGGCGCTGCGGACCACATCGGCGATCAGCCATGACCCGGCGATACCCAGCGCCAGGGCCGCCACCAGCAGCGATGCCGCCATGGCCGCCAGCAGCCGGTGGCGCAGCGCCGGCACCCGCCGCACTATTCCGCCTCCAGCATATAACCGACCCCCCGGATGGTGCGGATGCCCGGCCCATCCGGCGCCAACTTGGCGCGCAGCCTGGTGACGTGCACCTCGATCGCGTTCGGCCCCACCGGTTCATCAAAGCCGAAAACGGCGGCGTCCAGCCGGTCGCGCGGTACCACTTGGCCGGCACGGGTGGCCAGCACCTCCAGCACCGCCCATTCCCGCCGGCGCAGGCCCAAATCGCGCCCGGCCACATCGGCCTGTGCGGTGGACCGGTTCAGGGTCAGCCGGCCCACCGCCAACAACGGCGTGGGGTCGCCCCCCTGCCGGCGGGCCAGCGCGCGCAGCCGGGCCTCCAGCTCTGCTGCCTCGAACGGTTTGCGCAAATAATCATCGGCGCCCAGGTCCAGCCCGCGCACCTTGTCATCCAGCCCGTCACGGGCGGTCAGCATCAGCACAGGCACCTTGGACCCGCTGCGCCGCAGCCGTTCCAGTACGGTGAACCCATCCATATCCGGCAGGCCGACATCCAGCACGACCACGGTATAGGGTTCCGTCGGCAGCACGGCCAGCGCATCTGCCCCCAATGCCACATGGTCAACCGCGTGGCCGCCGCCGCGCAGCAAGGCTGTCAGGCTGCGGGCCAGCGGTGCGTCATCCTCCACAATCAAGACCCGCAAGCCGGATGCTCCGTTGGTGAAAGGTTGCTGACAGGTTCCCTGTATTATCCATGATCGCAATAAAGGACTGCCCGCAAGAGGCGGCCTTAAAAAAATGGTTCGGGAGGATACCGGAGATGTGCCGCCTTGCCTTGCTGCTTTTATGCTGCCTGTCCATCTTGCTGCCCGGCTCCGCCGGGGCGCAGCGACCGGAAAACTATCCGCGCTCCTATGATGGCTTGATCGCGCAGGCCAAGGCGGAGGGCGTGCTGACGCTTTACTCCTGCACCGATATCGCCCGCGTTTCCCCTGTACTGGATGCTTTTCGCAGCCTTTATCCAGATATCCGCCTGGATTACCAGGAAATGCGCTCCACCCCGCTGAACGAGCGGGTGATGGCGGACGTGGCGGCGGGTAGGCCCACCGGTGATATTGTCTGGTGTACCTCCATGGACCAGTTGATCAAGCTGATCAATGATGGGTACGCCCAGGCCTATGCCAGCCCGGAGAAACCCGCTTTGCCCACCGATGCGGTGTGGAAGAACATGGGTTATGGCATCACGGCGGAGCCGGTCGCCATCATCTATAACAAGCGGCTGCTGGGTGCGGCGGAGGTGCCGCGCACCCGTGCCGATCTGGAAGAATTGTTGCGCAGCAATCCTGAACGTTTCCGCAACAAGATCGCCACCTTCGATCCGGCGAAGGCGGGGGTCGGTTATCTGCATCTGCAGCAGGATCAGGCCCAGACCCGTGACATCTGGGATCTGGTGCGCGCCATGGCCGGCACCGGCGGCCTGTCGCTGTTCACCCGCTCAGAAGAGATGATCAGCCGGGTTGCCAATGGTGAGTTGGCGATTGCCTATAATGTGCTGGGTTCCTATGCGCTGGAATGGGCCCGCCAAGCGCCTGATCTGGGTGTGGTTTTCCCGCGGGATTATACGCTGACCATCTCCCGCATTGCCTTGATCCCGGCTGATGCCGCCCACCCGGCCAGCGGCAAGTTGTTTCTGGATTTCCTGTTGTCCCGCCAGGGGCAACGGCTGCTTGCCGAACGGTCGCTGCCCCCCGTGCGGGGCGATGTGGCAACGGTGGTGCCGGGGCCTGACCCAGCTTCCATCAGACCTGTCCGGGTGGGCCCACAATTGCTGGCCGATCTGGACCCGATTCGGCGACAGCGTTTGCTTGCCACCTGGACAGAGGCGGTAACAGTGCCCTGACACTGCACCCCTGATCCTACCCCCCATCAATCCCCGACTTACCCAGGCAATGGATCATCCCATGCAACGCTCTCTGCTATCCTTTCTCAGCGCCATGCTGCTGCTTGGCACTGCCCCCGTGGCCCTGGCCCAGACGGCGCCCACCACCAGCGAGTTGGAAAAGCTGGTGCGCGCCCAGGCAGCGGAGATCGCTAACCTCCGCGCCCGGCTGGATGCGGTGGAAGGCAAGGTGCAGCCAGCCCCGATTGTCAACGTGGTGACGGCCCCGGCAGCAGTACCGGCGGCATCGCCGGTGGTTGCCGCCGCTGCCCCTGCCGGTGACATCAAGGCGGAATGGGGGGACGGGGCCCCGACGCTGCGCAGTGCCGATGGCACCTGGCGCTTCAAGCTGCGGGGGCGCGTGTTGATGGATGTCAGCCATACCGGTGGCTCCGATTTCGCTGCCCGCAATGAGACGACGACCGGTTCCCGCGCCCTGCGCTTGGGCATTGAAGGGGGAGTGGGCCCTAATTTCTTCTATCAGTTCGAAAGCGATTTCGCCGAAAACGGCGTGGATGTGGTCACGGCCTTCATGGGCTGGCGTGACAAGCTGTCGGGTGGTCTGGATTACGATGTCCGCTTCGGCAACCTGTTCAATGATCGCAGCATGGAAGGTGGCACCGGATCGGATGCCACGCCTTTCCTGGAACGCAATACGGTGGCTGCCACCATCATCCCGCAGCGCGGCTTCTACGGGCTGGGCGCCCAGACCCGGCTGTTCGGGCCGGATTGGCATCTGTCGTTGGCCGTCACCGGGGATGATATTGACGGTGCCTATACGGAAAGCGACAGCCTGACGGTCATCGGTCGCGGGCACTGGAACCCGGTGAAGGGCAAGCAGGCCACGCTGCATCTGGGGGCCTGGGCCTTCCAGGAGGACTTGGCCAAGGCGGCCGGCACCGTCACCCGCAATGCCACCATTGGCGGGCGCTTCAACAGCGATCTGCGCATTTCCACCGGCCCGGTCACGGGCGCGACCAGCACCACCGGCTATGGGGCGGAACTGGGTGGCTTTGTCGGCCCGGTCTGGGCCATGGCGGAAGCCGGGGAACGGCAGGTGAAACTGACGGCCCGGCCCGATTTCAGCCACAACGCCTGGAGCGTTTCCACCGGCTGGTTCCTGACCGGTGAAACCCCGCCTTATAACGCCCGCACCGGCAATTTCACCCAGCCCAAGGTGATCAAGCCCGTATTCGAGGGCGGGGCGGGCGCCTGGGAGCTGACGGCCCGGTACGAGAGCCTGGATTTCACCGATCTTGCCACGGGTGGGGAGGGCTGGGCCGCAACGGCGGGTGTCAACTGGTACCTCAACAACTTCACCCGCCTGATGCTGAACGGAATCCTCTGGCAGACCGACAACCGGGTCGGCGCCTTCACGGGCAAGGATACAGGCCAGACCGTGACCATGCGCGCGCAGGTCTCTTTCTGATCCATCGCGTTTTTCGTCTTCATTCCCCGGACCCCAGGACGACCATGACCCTCTCAATCCTCGGCTTCCTGATGGTGGCCAGTTTCATGACCCTGATCATGACCAAGCGGTTGACGCCGCTGGTGGCCTTGATCGTGGTGCCGGTGCTGTTCGGTGTGGCCGCCGGCTTCACCACCGACCTGGGGCCGATGATGATCAATGGCATCAAAAGCTTGGCGCCTACGGGTGTCATGCTGCTGTTTGCCATCCTGTTTTTCGGCATCATGGCCGATACCGGCTTGTTCGATCCGCTGGTGCGCCGGCTGATCGCGGTGGTGGATGGCGATCCGCTGCGCATCTGTATCGGTACGGTGGTACTGTGTGCCATCGTCTCGCTGGATGGGGATGGTTCCACCACCTATATCATCTGCTGTGCCGCCATCCTGCCGCTGTACAAGCGGCTGGGGATGAATCGGCTTTATCTGGTCTGTCTGCTGATGAGCACCAGCGGGATCTTGAATCTGACGCCCTGGGGCGGGCCGACGGCGCGGGCAGCCAGTGCCTTGAAGCTGGACCCGGCGGATGTGTTCCTGCCGTTGATCCCTGGCATGATTGGCGGGCTGGCCTTCCTGATCGCGCTGGCGGCCTGGTTCGGGTTGAAGGAACGTCGCCGTCTGGGCAAACTTGAACTGAAGGGGCATACGGATATTGGTGATCTGTCGGTCTCGCAAGACCCCGCCGCCCGTCGCCCGCATCTGATCTGGGTGAATGGCTTGCTGGTGGTGACGCTGCTTTCCCTGCTGGTCTGGGGTATTCTGCCGCTGTCGGTCTTGATGATGCTGGCCTTTGCCGTGGCGATGATCATCAACTATCCCAAGGCGCCTGACCAGAAGGCCCGTATTGCCGCCCATGCCGGCAATGTTCTGGCCGTCGTCTCCCTGATTTTCGCTGCGGGCATCTTCACCGGTATCCTGTCTGGTACCGGCATGGTGGAGGCGATGTCCCATGCCGTGGTGAACGTGATCCCGCCGGCGCTTGGCCCCTATATGGCACCGATTACCGCTTTGCTCAGCCTGCCCTTCACCTTCTTCATCTCCAACGATGCCTTCTATTTCGGCATGTTGCCGGTGCTGGCGGAGGCAGGCGCGCATTATGGCGTGACGCCGCTGGAAATTGCCCGCGCCTCCCTGATGGGCCAGCCGGTGCATCTGTTGAGCCCGCTGGTCCCCTCCACCTATCTGCTGGTCAGCCTGGCGGGGGTGGAACTGGGCGACCATCAGCGTTTCACCCTGTTGCCGGCGGCAGGTGCCTGCCTGGTGATGACGCTGGTGGGGTTCCTGGTGCTGGCCTTCCCGCTCGTGGCCTGAACAATGAATGGGCCGGCGTGGTGGCGCCGGCCCATTGTGTGACTCAGCGTTTCACGTCCAGCCCGCCGCCTGCCATCACGGCCTGCACATCGGCCACTGAAACCAGATTGGCGTCACCCGGCACCGAATGTTTCAGCACGGCGGCGCAGACGGCGAAATCCAGCGCTGTGGCATCATCCAAGCCGCTGGTGATGCCGTGCAGCAGACCGGCGGCAAAGGCGTCGCCGCCGCCGATCCGGTCCACAATGCCGGACATGCCGCGCACCGGCGTGCGGACCAGTGCGCCGCCCCGGCTGATCATCTGGCCGGCCAGATCCTGGCAATCCACCGAATCATGTGATCGGATGGTGCAGGCCAGCCGTTGCAGGCGGGGGAAGGCCTGGAAGGCGGTTTCGGCGGCGGCCAGGAACTTCTCTTCCGTGCTGGGCTGGTTGAAGCTGGTTTGCAGCATCAAGGCGATATCCCGATGATTGCCCAGCAGCAGATCGGCGTAACCGGCCAGTTCCAGCAGGGTGGCGCGGCCATCGGTGCCGCGCGCTTCCCACAATTTCTGCCGGTAATTACAATCGAAGGAGACCTTCACCCCCGCCTCCACGGCGGCCTTGGCGGCGGCCAGGGCGGCGCGCCCCGCCGTATCGCTCACCGCCGGGGTGACACCGGACAGGTGCAGCCGTTCGGCCCCCTGCACCAGGGCGGCCCAGTCATAATGATCGGCATCGGCCAGGGCAAAGGCGGTATCCACCCGGTCATAGATGATTTCCGACGGGCGGGACAAAGCCCCGGTGGCCAGGAAATACAGCCCCATCCGCCCGGGCACCCGGCGCACCGCGCGCGTATCCACGCCCTGGCGGCGCAATTCGCCAATGGCCGCCTCGCCCAGCGCATGGTCGGGCACGGTGCCCACCATGGCGCATTCATGCCCGAAGCGGGACAGCGAAACGGCGACATTGGCCTCCGCCCCGCCGACATTCACCTCAAATCCGGGGGTTTGCAGAAACATCTGCCGGCCCGGCGCGGACAGGCGCAACAGCAACTCACCGAAAAACACGAAGCGTGCGGCCATATCCTGTTTCCTTACCCTTTGCTTTTGCTGGTTTTTCCCCATATTCAGGGGGCTGGGCGCAACAGGGGCGGAAAGCCTCTGTCACGGGCATTTCCACTCTGCTTAATCGTCGCTGTTACCGGTGTCAATTGAGGCTTTCCGCCCATCACAGCGCCCCACCCCACCAGTGATGGCAACCCTGTCCGGCATGATTTCCCCCTCCCTCTGGTGCGGCATTATTTAGTTCCATAAATTGGGAGATTATACCATATTGTGGCGGAATTTAAGGGGGCGGTTATCGCCGCACCCCAGCCCCGCGCTGCATTGGGAGACATTTGATGTTTGAGAAGACGTTCCACGCCACGCATCCGGACAGCCTGGAAGCGGCGAATACGGCGGATCTGCGTAACCGTTATCTGGTGACGGGGATTTTTCAGCCGGGTCGGGTGGTGCTGAACTACTCCCATAATGAGCGTTTTGTCATCGGCGGGGCCGCCCCGGTAGATGGCATTCTGGAATTGCCCACCCAGACCGAACCGGCCGCTGCTGTCGGCCACCCCTTCCTGGAGCGGCGTGAACTGGGCATCGTCAATGTCGGCGGGCCTGGCCGTATAGTCGTGGATGGCCAGAGCTTCACCATGGGCCCGCGCGACGGGCTCTATGTGCCGATGGGTTCTGTCGCTGTCAGCTTTGCGTCGGATGATGCCGCCAACCCGGCTTTGTTCTATCTGGCCTCCACGCCGGCCCATGCCGCCCTGCCGATCCAGCATCTGCCGATCGAAAAGGCCAACCCGTTGCAGCGTGGTGCGCTGGAAACCTCCAACGAGCGCACGATCTATCAATATATCGTGCCGGGTGTCTGTGCCTCGGCCCAGTTGCTGCTGGGCGTGACGATCCTGAAGGAAGGCTCTGTGTGGAATACCATGCCGCCGCACCTGCATGAACGCCGCTCGGAGATTTACTTCTATTTCGACCTGCCGGAGCAGGACCGTGTGTTCCATTACATGGGCCATCCGGATGCCATGCGCCATATTGTGGTGAAGAACCATGAGGCGGTGATCTCCCCGCCCTGGTCCATCCATATGGGGTCGGGCACCCGCGCCTATGGCTTCATCTGGGCCATGGGCGGCGAGAACCTGGATTATACCGACATGAAGGTGCTGGATATCTGCCAGTTGGCGTAAGG
>CALRQC020000079.1:0-9026 GCA_943370215.1 Azospirillum sp. RU38E | reverse complement strand
TAGAACCGGCGACGCTCCGTCCCCGTCAGAAACTCCACACGCTGATAAGACATGACGTTTGCTACTCGTTTGCGTCCGCGCGATGACGCGCCACACAAACATCCCCACATCCACTAGGCCCTACAAGGCGGCCATCACCGTAGGCGTACCCTCCATGTAGCCTTCAAGGGCCTCGGTCACCCTTTCGGGGGTCACCAGCTTGTGCCGCAGTCCGTCCAGGACGCGCGCCTCGATCTCCAGCCGCTTGACCGTATGGCCATTACCGCAGGCGCCGCGCCGGTAATGATTGGCGCAGCCATAGCGGCCGCGGAAGACGACATTGTACCTGTAACCGCAGCATCCGCATTGCAGCAGGCCGGACAGCAAGGTGTCGGGCCGGCGGGCGCTGGTCAGCCGGTTGGCATGGGCCTCCCGGGTGGCGGCGATGCTGGTCTCATGCTTGATGGACAACGCCTCCTGGCGCCGGCGCACGGCAAGCCACAATTCATCGTCGATGATCCTCAATTCTGGCACACCGGTGCGGATCCACTCGCTTTCGGGGTTGAGCTTGGGCACACGCTTGCCGGTAGACGGGTCTTTACGGTAGCAGAGCTTGTTCCAGACCAGCATCCCGATATAAAGCTCGTTATTGAGGATACCGGTGCCCCGGACGACATGGCCTCTGATGGTTGTGTCGCCCCAGATGTTTCCTGCTGGCCCAGGAACACCCTCCGCATTCAGTTTGCCGGCAATACTGCGTGGGCTGACACCGTCGGCGAATTCCCGGAAGATGCGCCGCACGACGCTGGCCTCGGCATCGTTGATCCGGCGATCCCCCCTGATGGGTTCGCCATGGGCGTCGAACTGCCGGATCACGTCATAGCCATAGCAAAGCCCGCCGCCCGCTTTACCCTTCTCGACACGGCCGCGCAGGCCGCGGTGGGTCTTTGCGGCAAGGTCCTTGAGGAACAAGGCGTTCATCTTCCCCTTCAGGCCGATGTGCATTTCGTTGATTTCGTCGTCAGCCAGCGTGACGATCTTGATGCCGAGGAAGGTGAGCTGACGGTGAAGGATCGCGATGTCGGCCTGGTCGCGGGACAGTCTGTCCAGGGCCTCGGCCAGCACGATGTCGATCGCGCCGGACTGTGCGTTGCGAAGCAGCGCCTGAATGCCGGCCCGTCCCACCAAGGACGCACCGGAAGTCGCTGCGTCCTTGTAGCAGCCGGCGACTTTCCAGCCCTGCCGAAGCGCCCGTTCCCGACAAATCCTGATCTGGTCCTCGATGGAGGACGCGCTTTGTTGGTCGGACGAATATCTGGCGTAGATGGCGGCACGCATGCAGGCACTCCAGGATACGAAATCCAACCTGTTTGGTCGGGCGATGTCAATGGTGGGGCGGGTGACGCTGCTGACAGTTTGTCAAGGGAGCAGGGTATCCGGCTTGATGGCCGTGTTGGCTGCAAGCGCTTGGAAATGCTGGCGCGCCAGCAACTGGCCCAACTGGCGCGCCAGCTGCGATAAAGTGGCTTCGATGTTGACGGTCTGGTCGCCATTGTCGTTGCAGGCTTCCAGGACGAGCCGTGAAGCCCGCTTGGTGAGGTGTCTGTCGGTTAGGGATGGGGGCTTGGACATCGTTGCACCTTGATCATAGGGCGCACAATGCGCCCTCTCCCCAGGCCATTTGCTCCAGCCTTCCGATACAGCCCACCCTTCATCTGACGCCGAAGGATCGCAATCCATGTGTGCGTCTTGCACATGTTGGATTGGGTCTTGGCACGGTGCCGATATCCAACCATCTATGGCGCCCTCCTTTGAATAGAGGCGCATCAGGGGCCAGGAACCTCTATTCGAATGTTATCACTTGTCGGTAGCCGGCTACCGGCCCATATGGACGGCCCCTTTTAGCATCATTATTGGCATGGCGCAGATATCGGCCCACTGGGGTGAATGGGCCCCCACGATAACCACGCATCAGGGGGCCAATTCGGTGCTGATGGGCATGGCCGCGATAAGTTCTTCCAACTCCGGACCCGTCAGACTTCCAAATTCGACCAGGATGGAGGCCACCTTGTCGATGACCGGCAGGCGCGGTCGAAGAAGCGCCAATACCCGTTCATACTCATCGGCCAGCATGCGACCGACCTGTTGCGCCAAGGAGGGGTGAGCAGACAAGAACGAGTGGGTATTCTCGGGGACGGCGTTGCCCAGCCAAAGCAGTCGGTCACCGAACCCATGGCCCGCCAACATGGTGGCTGCCAGGGTGGTGGCGCGCGCAAGATCGCTGTGCGCGGGACCGCCGGACCCGAAACCTGGGGCTCCCAGGCGGACCTCTTCCGCCGCGCGACCCGCCAGCAGGATGCGGATATGGGCATGGGCATCGGCCTCGGTGTCGAACTGGCCCAGTTCGAACCGAACGCCGGCATGTTCGCCCTGAACCTTGACGATCTGGATCTTGCCCGGCAGCTCGACCGCGGCGGCGATTGCATGACCAGCCTCATGCACCGCGACCCTGAAATGCAGATCGGGGGAAACGGTTTCAGGACGAGGGATATGAGCCAGCAGGTCGTCAGGGGTCATCGGTCGCCCGGCGCGACGGGTCTCACGCTTGGCGTCACGAGCCCAAAGCTCGGCTTCAGCACCGGATGCCGTCATGCCTGACACAAAGGGCAGAAGGTCAACACCGGGGAGATGATCGGGACCGAGATGCTGTCGCAGGATTCCAGCCAGCGCCTGGTCATCAGGCAAGGATACCATGATCACCCTGTCGAGCCGACCGGGCCTGATCAACGCCGGGTCGACCGACAGGCTGTTGGCTGCCGCCAGCAGCACAACCCCTTCCCGCGCGAGGGTGCCGTCGGTCGCCTCAAGCAGGCCATTAACAACCTGAATACTATAATCCCTCTGATTGTTCCGCAGGAATCGCCGGTCCTGGAAGGCGTCAATCTCATCAATGAACAGGATGCAGGGGGCCTGCGCCCGTGCCTGTTCAAACGTCCGGCGCATTGCCGCCAGCATCAGACCAAGGTGCCCGGCCGCCTGCCATTCGCTATGCGATCCGGTCACCAGCGGCAGCCCGGCTGTCCCCGCCAAGATACGCGCGAACGACGTCTTGCCAGTGCCGGTGGGGCCAGCCAACAGGCACCCCCTGTCAACTTCCTGCCAGGGCAAGCGTCCGGCCAGGTACTCCTTAATATCTTGGACGAGGTTAAGGCCCCACGCCTTCGCGTCATCCATTCCATGAAGATCGACCAACTTGGGGCCGTCATACGGGGTGGCGTGCGATGCGCGGTTTGCAAAAGACCGGAGACGCTGAAGCCAGTTATCGCCATTTTCGCCTGACCGCCGTGACATGCGGAGGACATCGGGGTTTAGGTAGCCGCAGAGGCGATCATTGATGGTGATGGAGGGATGGTGACCCGTCAGCACGTGTGCTGCCACCGTCATTGCAGCGCCGTCCAGCGTCGGAAGTGTCAGATGGTGATCCGCAGCATGTCTGACGGATGCCGGCATGCTATCCAGCCGAGCGGTCAGCACGATGACGCCCTTGCCATTGCCCAACGCCGTGGTCATAGAATCAATGTCGTGCGGAGCCCAGTGCTTATCCTTCTCGTCCGAACCGCTGAACCATACCCACTCCGGGGGCGAGAGGCACTCGGGTACTTCCGGTAGCGGCGTTTCCTCGTCATCAGCGAGAGCCAAGGTCTCCGGCGTTGCGGTGAACTGCGCGTCATCCATTTCCGTGGGGCCGGAAAGGTAGAGCTTCAGCGTTTCGCGGACAGGGCGAACCCAGTCCAGTCCGGGCACCTCAACAATGATGAGGCAGCCGCCCTTGTCAAGGGCGTCCGCGATCTGCGGGGATGCGGCCAGGCCGCGATCCAACAGCGCCCACGCGGCGGCGCAGTCGCCGGTCGTGACTGTCGGGGACGGTCGTGGGGCCTGCTCAATTTCGAGGGAAGCGGCAACCCGGGCGTTGTATTGTTTGGCGGCCACGGCCAGGGTGGTCGGGGCCTTGCCAGCAGTATGGGTCATGTTTGGCCTCTTAACAGGCAAAGGGGGGGGGTTCCTGCCGATGAATGGTCGGCAGGCGATGTGGATGGGCATAGGGGCGCACGCCTGATAATGCGGGCACGGGGAAGGCAGTGGCCGGCTTCCAGGGGCGACGACGATTGCTCTATGCGGAGAAGGGGGCCGTGAGGGTGAAGGTCACGGACCAGAAGGCGTGCACAACAGTCGGTGCAGGCGACCGAGTTCCTGAATGTGACGCAAGGCGGCGCTCAGGGTGATCAAATCCTTTCCTTTTCTGGGTTTTCAGGACGATCACGGCGGCCAGCGATGTGATGCAGAACTCGAGTAAGGGTTCACGATAGGATGAGATGAAACTGGCGACGATCAGTACACGGAGCTGAGAGCAGGCTCGATGAGTTCGAAGCTTTCCATCAGATTCGGCAGGTCATCTTCAAGTGCTTGTTCGGACAGCAATTCGCTCAGCTGGCGACCAAATTCCTTGTAGGTACGTTCGACGACGCTCCGCAAATCGACGCCGTAACGTACCTCCAATTCGCCCAGGCTAACCTGGAGGTCTGGCGAAACCGCCGAAAAACCGTGAATGGCGCACACGCAGGCGGTCGTCGTTGTGACGTCGATATTCAGCGTCTCCTTGGCGAAGCTCTTTGCCACGAGCCTCTGACAACGCAGGTCTCGCTCGGTTTGGCGGGTCTTTCCAGCGTCGGTTTTGGCCATACCGCGTTTTAACTCGAGGATATCGATGGCTTCCCGATCCTGATCCACAACGACGATGTCGGGGGTGACCTTGCGGCCTTTACCGTGCTCGTAATGCAGATCTGATTGCAGGATTGCGGCCTTGCCCGCTGCATTGTTGACGAACTGGTCAACCTCGGCCGGAATGTAGATGGCTGGCGTGCGAAGGACGATCAGGCGCGGCGATGCCTTCAGGGCTTCGCTCACTGCCGTCTCCAAGAGCTGCCCGTCGCTACGCACCGCAGACATGATGACCCCATATGGGCGCAGATATTTCGACGGTACGATGGGATCCGGGTGCACAGGCAGATGGCGGAGGCGCTTGATCGTCCGCGCCATGAGGTCGGTCACCGGTCTGGGTAGAGCTACAGGTGGTTGGTGGAAAAGCATGATGGAAACCTCGGTGCGTTGATGACACGCCATAAATAAGACGCGTCATTATTGTTGTCAAGGCTTCGCTGTTGTGATTGTGCGAAATTTGGATATGGTGCGGCGTTTTAGAATTCGACGGGGAAAAGCAGATGGCGCGGCCGAACTGGGATGGCATTTCAGAGGCGAGCCAGCTACTCAAGGAAGTCCTTTTAGAACAAGGACTTAGTGAGGCTGTCGAAACGCGTGTGCGCAGGGCGCATGAGATACTGTCTTTGAAGGTCGATGGTGCGATGCCGAAGGAGGAGTTCCGTGAACTCCGCCGCCGGTTAGGGCGTACGCAGGAAGATCTGGCTTTAGATCTAGGCAAACGACTTCGACAAATTTCCCGGTATGAGAACGGCGAAGTGCCGATTCCCGCATCTATCGCAGAGAAGCTTCGAGAACTCTGCGATCGCATCGAGCAGGGATGATCGTTACCTCCGACACATGTGCGGCTCGAGGTAGTGTGGGCGGTTCTGATGTAGTGCCCGCTGACATGATCCTATTCACCGTTAATTGGACGATGAGTGCCCCCTATATCGGCAGGTCGTGAATCGCTGCAGATGGTTAACGAGGTACTGAATTATGGGCCCTATGTGCACATGCGGTCCCTGAGATGTTAGCCATTTGACCTGCTCCATGTGAAAATCTGTTCCCTCTCCGAAAGCCGTCATGGCATAATAGCACCGCTATCTGAAGGCCTGAGAACCCGACGATGGTGCGCAGCCTGCGCGAACACGAGGTTATCCCGCTCTGTCGGGTGGCCCTTCGGCATACAAGACCCTTTCGGGAAAACCGTTGGGGCGCGTGTCCTCGTGCTCGCGTTCTCAGCCGCCCGGCGCCAGCCGGGGCGGGATAGGTGCGCTTGTCATCACGAGGAGACAAGATGCCCGACACGTACATCGTGCCGTTGGAACTCCATGCCGTCGGCTGCCCTTGCTGCGCCGGATGGGTCAAGTCCGACGATGAACCCCAGGCCGCGACCGCCCTGACCACGACGATCCCCGGCGTTTCCGCCTACGACCTGTCTACCGTCGACCTGCGGGCCCTGCTGGCCTATCGCAGCGACACCGACAGTGCCGGCAACTTCGCGAACGGCGCTGCACGCTGGAACTTCGACGCATCGGCCGGCAAGGGCCTGACCTACCTGGAGGCGCTGAACTCGACCGTCGGCGTCGGCACGGGCGTCACGCTCGGTTACACCTTCGCCCAAACCGCCGGCGTCGGCGCCACCGTCGGCGTCAGCGGCTTCCGGTCGATGAACGCCATCGAGAAGCAGATCGTGGTCGAGCAGCTGGCGAAATGGTCCGCCGTCGCCAACGTCACCTTCACCGAGACCACCGCGAATACCGGCAAGACGCTGTCCTTCGGCACGGACACCTTCTCCGCCGACCTCGCCCCTGCCGTCGGCCTGGGGGCCTACCCCGGTTCCGTCTCCTACACCCAGGACGCCGCCGGCAAGGTGTCATCCATCACCTACACCCCCTATGCCGGCGACGTCCGCATCGACAATACCTGGCTGAACCGCATGCAGGCCGACGGCACGGTGAGCACGGCCGAGTACAACGCCATCTCCCATGTCGTCCTGCACGAGATCGGGCATGCGCTCGGCCTTTCCCATCCGTTTGGCAACGACATCTCGCTGGCCGCCGACTACCAGGTCAAGACGTTGAGCATCATGTCCTACGCCGACGTGGGCAAGAACACCTACGGCTGGAACGCCGCCGGCACCGCATTGCAGATCGACGACAGCAACCTGAAGATCCTCGACGTGCTGGCCATCCAGCACCTCTACGGCGCCAACACCGCGACCAACGCCGGCAACAACACCTACACCTGGGCCCAGGACACGGCCTTCCGCACGACGATCTACGACGCGGGCGGCAGCGACATGATCAACTTGTCTGCCTCGACCATGCGCTCGTCCATCGATCTGACCCCGAACAGCCTGTCCAGCATCAACCTGCGGGTGACCGATGCTGAAAAGCTGATCAACACCGCCACCATTTACCACTACCCCCAGAACGCCGCGCGACTCTATACCGGCGAGAACAACTTGGGCATCGTCGGCACGATCGATAACGTCATGGCCGGGTCCGGCGACGACCGCCTCGTCCTGGGCGCCGGCAACGACCGCGTGGTGGCCGGTTCCGGCAACGACTACGTCGACGGCGGTATCGGCATCGACGTGGCCGGCCTGTTCGGCCCGCGCTCCAGCTACTCCATCGCCCACCAGGCTGACGGCAGCCTGAAGGTCATGGGCCCGGAGGGCGCCGACACCTCTGGGTACGGAATTCCTGGCATTCAATGACGGCGGCAAGGTCGGCCTGTGGCTGAACGCCGACGTGAAGCTGGGCGGCGGGTTCGACGAAACCTTCTACCTAGCGCACAATGCCGACGTCGCGGCGGTTGTCCAGTCCGGCGGCCTGGCCAGCGGCTTCGCCCACTACCTCCAGTGGGGCCAGTTCGAAGGCCGCGTGGCGGTCGACGCCCGGGCCAACCCGCTCTATGACGAGGTCGGCTACCTGGCCATGAACCCCGACGTGGCGGCGGCCGTGGAGAGCGGCGCTCTGCGCAGCGGCTACGACCATTACCTCGCTTACGGCAAGGCCGAAGGCCGTTCCCTGACGCCGCTGTTCGACAGTGCCTACTACCTGACCAAGAACGCCGACGTGAAGGCCGCTGGCATGGATGCCTGGACCCATTTCATGAAACTATGGCTGGCGCGAGGGCCGTGACCCGAGCGCCTACCTGGACGTGAGCGCCTACCTGGATGCCAATTCCGACCTGAAGGCCGCCGGGGTCAATCCCCTGACCCATTACCTGATGTACGGCCAGGGCGAAGGTCGCCTGTTACTCGCCACCAGCGACCTGGGGCTGGACTGGACCTATTCCGGCTGATCGGTGCGCTGCCGCGACCACCAGCCCTCAGAAACCCATCCCAAGGATGCATCAGATGCCCGATTCCGCCCGCACGCCGCAGGCCATTGAGCCGACCTATGATTACAAGACTACAAAGGAAGGTGACAGGATTTTCATGGACGTATTCATCAAGCAGCCAAGGAGGGGAAAAATCTTTCTTTCCATGATTTTTCTGATCATTCTGCCGATCGTCGTAGCCTCGACAGCATCGCCATATTCTGGTCTGGCCTTTCTTTCAACGATCATGTCTTTGCTGGGCGTATGCTATATTCTTTGGCTGCTCTTTAAGCCAGGTAAGCATATCGCAACTACCCGAATTGAGATCGACTCCAACCGAATCTCCATCCCGAAGGCAAAGAAGGTTTTCGACGTTGGCCATGTCCGGTCTATTGGATGGGGCTTGACCACCCCGCCAAAGGGAACGTCATCGGCCGTCTACTATGGTTCCGGTGCGGCTGGGGCCTTCGTTGCCGGCACCCAAAATGCCAGCCAAATCGCCAATGCGGACTTCGTGCGCCAATATGGCTATTGCATCTACCTGATTTATGGATCTCGGCGCGAAACCCTTGTTTCCGGTCTTCACGAGGACCTTGTGGAGACGATCTACGATGAGTTCGTGAAGAACCTCAAGGCGTGCGGCCATTCGTTCGGCTGATTGAGGCAGATCCCAGCCCCTTCAGCCGGGGTTGGCCTTTCGCCCCCTGTATTTACAACTTGCCGACGGCCCTGACGGTGAATCTGACCAGGAGAACGTGCGCGGGCGGTTCAATTTTACAGCGAATCAAGGAGATGAAATGAGCAGTATCCTAGGCGGTAAACTCATAAAACTGCTTGGCGTGGAATTGGTGTCGTGATTCAAGGGTTTCCGCAAGGAGCCCCTTATGACACGCCGCCGCTATGAACTTTCGGACCAAGAATGGTCGATCCTGTCCCCGCTATTGCCGAACAAGCCGCGC
>CALRQC020000078.1:0-9373 GCA_943370215.1 Azospirillum sp. RU38E | reverse complement strand
CGACGATCCTTCTGACCCAACATGCCGATGCCTCCCATGACATCGCCATCGAATCAAAATATCAGGACTTTTTCAACAGACCCGGTCATAATTCATGACCGTTGGTACGGCGGCGACTGCCGCCGCGCGGCCCGTGCCGCGTAGCCAAGCCAGCGGATGCTGGCGCCGGCGATTGAGGGGCACGAAAGCGTGACCATCGGTCATGATTTTGTGCCGATGGTATAATTCGGGTTCAACGGGCGTTGCAGACGCTCATCAGGGAAATGGGGGACAATCATGGCCCATGTGAGTTTTTACTCCGAAAAAAGCACGAACGATCGGTTTAATTTATGGTCGGCACTGCCCCATTTGCCGGATTGGCTGATGCCGCTCTCGCGGGCAGAGCGGGCGGCGGATCTTTATCTGGTGCCCGAACGGCATGTGGCGCCGCCGGCATTGCCGGAACCGGCGGGTGGAATGGTGCTGGCGGTGCCGGGCATGGTTCCCCACCTGAATGCCCGGCTCTGGGGGGCGGAGCGGGTGGCGGCCCCCCTGATCCTGCTGGCCCATGATTGGGAAGGGCAGATACAGGACATGATGCCGCTGATCATCGCGCTGACCGATGCCGGCGCGCGGGTGGTGGCCTTCGACGCGCCGGCCCATGGGCGCAGCGGCGGCGATGTCTCCCATGTTCTTTCCATGGCTGCCGCCGTCCAGGCCGTGGCCAAAGCGGCAGGGGGGCCGGTTGATCTGGCCATCGGCCATGGGTTGGGGGCCAGCGCCATGGTTGCCGCCATGGCGGACGGGTTTCAGCCCGGCCGCGTGGCCTTACTGGCCCCGATGGCGGATGTCCGCTGGCCGGTGCAGCAGATTGCCCAGGTTCTCCACCTGACAGAGGTGGAGCAGGTGGCCATGTTGCAGCGGATCGATCAGGCCTTGGGGCAGCCGCTGCATGGGCTGACCCTGCATCCGCCGGTGGGGACTGTGCCCGGCCTGCTGATCCATAGCAGTGACGACCGGGTGGCCCCGGTAGCCGATGCGCTGCATCTGGCGGCCTTCTGGCCGGGGATGCGCCGGCATCTGGTGGATGGGTTGGGCCATCGCCGGTTGCTGGGGGATCGGGCTGTGGCAGACCTGATCATCCGTTTCGCCTTTGAGGTGCAGGGCAGCGTCGACCGACACGCCGATTTGGGCTAAGCTGTTTTTGATAAACAATAAATCAGGGGAAATGTCAGATGCCGTTCATGGTGACGCCGCTTTATGCCGGCCTGTTGGGGATTGTGCTGCTGGTGCTCAGCTTTCTGGTCTCGCGGCAGCGGATGCGGCACAAGGTGTCGGTCGGTGATGGTGGGGTGCCAGCCCTGATCGGGGCCATCCGCGCACAAGGCAACTTTGTTGAATATGTGCCGCTGACGCTGATCCTGCTGGCGCTGCTGGAACTGACGCATCACTCGATCTATCTGCTGCATGGGCTCGGCATCGCCCTGGTGGTGGGCCGCGTGTTGCACGCCTATGGCCTTTCCAACCGGCCGGACGGGCGCAGTTTCGGGCGGATGTGGGGCATTCTGCTGACCTGGATTCCCCTGCTGGCCGCTTCTGTCCTGTTGATCATTGCGGCGGTTTATCACCTGCTGGCGGCTTGATCTGCCCGATTGTCATCCACAATCTCAGGTTCGGACATCAGGGAGGGAGGCATTATGCCGCTTGTCGTCATCACCGGGGCCAATCGGGGGATCGGCCTGGAATTGGCCCGCCAATATGCCGCCGATGGCTGGCAGGTGGTGGCCACCTGCCGGGATCTGGCCAAATCGGGCGATCTCGCCGGGTTGCCCGGCGTGGAGGTCCGGCCCCTGGCGGTGAATGCGGCGGAGTCCATCGCCGCCTTCACCGCCGCGATGCAGGGCCGTGCCATCGACCTGCTGATCCATAATGCCGGTACCATGGGGCCGGACCCGGCCCGTCAGTCCAAGGATGGGATTGATGCGGCCGGCTGGCTGGAAACCATGCAGACCAATGCATTGGCGCCCATCCTGCTGACCCTGGCCCTGAAGGATAATCTGCGGCCGGGGGCCAAGGTGGCGACGCTGTCCAGCCAACTGGCATCGCTGGCTGAGAATGTATCCGGCGGCCTTTATGCTTATCGCGCCTCCAAGGCGGCGGTGAATATGGGCATCCGCAGCCTGGCCGCCGATCTGGCCGATCAGGGGATCATCCTGCTGGCCCTGCATCCCGGCTGGGTGCAGACCGATATGGGCGGGCCGAAGGCACCGGTCCGGGCGGGGGATAGTGTGGCTGGTCTGCGGCGGGTGATATCCGCCGCCGGACCTGCCGATAATGGCAGCTTCATTGCCTTTGACGGGCGCCGCATTCCCTGGTGAATGTCTGGGAGACATGGCGATGGACCGCTCACCGATCGAGTTCTTTTTCGATTTCGCTTCGCCCTATGCCTATCTGGCGGCCTGCCGGGTGGAGGCTGTGGCGGCTGATCTGCGCCGCGCGGTGCGCTGGCGGCCGATTCTGCTGGGCGTGGTCTTCAAGGTGACGTCAGGGCACCCCAACCTGATAAAGCCGTTGCAGGGTGATTATCTGCGGCATGATGTGCCGCGCTGTGCCCGTCGCTGGGGTATTCCCGTCATCCATCCCTTGCCGATGCCCTTTGCCTCCCTTGCCGCATCGCGCGGCTTTTATTGGCTGGAAGGGCAGGGTGACGGGCATCTGCCCCCAGCCTTTGCCCGCGCCATTTTCAATGCCCATTGGGCCGATGGGCGGGATATGGCGATGCCGGAAAATGTGCTGGATGTTGCGGCCGGCCTGGGCATTGACCGTGATGCCATGGAACAGGGCATCACGGAGACGGCCATCAAGGAAAGGCTGCGGGCGGAAACCGACGCCGCCATCGCACGCGGCGTGTGTGGCGCGCCCTTCTTCCTGGTCGAAGGCGAACCCTTCTGGGGTGCCGACCGGCTGGACCAGATGGCGGAATGGCTGCGCACCGGTGGCTGGTGATCAGCCCCGGCCGAACAGCCCGTCAAACAGGGTGGCGGCGTAGCTTGTGACCGCCTGCCTTCGCGGCTGTTTGGCCGCCCAGGGGGCCAGTTCATAGGCGGCATTCACCATCGCCATGATGGTCTGTGAGGCCACCAGCGGATCGACCGGGCGGATCGACCCTTCGATGATGCCGTCAATCACCATGCCGGCAAAACGCCGGGCCAGCCGGTTGGATTGCTTGATCACCTCATCGCGCAGCTCATTCGGCAGCGCCTGCAGCGCCACACTGCGCAACAGGGGGGCGCGCCGGCTGTCAAATTGCAGGTCCAGCAGGGTGGCGACGGCGGCGGCCAGCCGGTCGCGCTGGCTGACGCGGGGCAGGGCGATGGCCATGTCCTGTGCCTGTTTCACCACCGCAAAGCTGCGCTGGAAACAGGCATAGACCAGATCATCCTTGGCATCCAGATGGTGATAGAAACTGCCCTTGGTGACGTTCAGCTCCGCCACAATCCGGTCAACCGAGGCCCCGCGATAGCCCCGCGCGTTGATCAGCCGGGTGGCGGCGGCCAGAAAATCCCGCTTGCTGCCATCCTCCTCCAGTGCCGGCAGGGACAGGATGCTGGGCGACCATGGCACCCCTTCCGGGGTCAGCCCTTGGGCGAACAGGTCCAGCAGGCGGTGCCGCACCCGGTCATGTTCCTCCGGCATATGCAGTGGCAGCCAGGCCTGCACCCAGAAGAGCGTTTCCAGCAGCACATGGGTGCGCGCCGTGTTGGCCCAGCGGGTGGCCTGCTGGCTGTTATCACCAAACAGGTCGCGCACGGTGCGGTAACTATCGTGATAAAGGGTCAGCAGACGCTCACGCTGCGGTTCCTCCATGGCGCGCATGTCGGAGATGCGCGCCACCGCCGGTTCGTCCCCCTGCCGGATGGCGTGGTAGGTAGCAAAAAAACCGTCCACCAGGGCCGCGACCCGGGCCCGTGGCCCGCCGCCATGCCGCCCGGCACCGTCCACCAGGGCCCGGAACCGGTCCAGCGTGTCCTCAAAACAGGCTTCGGCCAGTTGATCCTTGCGTTTGAAATAATAGGTTACGCTGGTGGTGCTGAGCCCGACAAGGGCGGCCACCTCCCCCAGCGTCATGCCGCGAATCCCCTGATCGTAGATCAGGGCGGAAGCGGCAGCGATGATCAGGTCGCGCTTGTTGCGCTGGCGGCTGGCGGCGGTCAGATCAGACATGGATATGAAGCTAGCATGTCATCTTGGTGTCGTCATGGGGCCACATACAGGTGCAAGATGATTTTTTGTAAAACCGGTATGGCCAGATTATTTTATTTGCCAATAATCAAGTGACTAGGCAGAATTTTCGGTATCAAACAACCCGGAATTAAATAGCGATGGTTGACGAAAATGGGGAGGTGGCGGCCCTGTCCCTGGCTGCCTTGCTGGAATCCGCTGTGTGGGAGGGGGCAAGCTTTTCTGTGGCGATCCCCAGCAGTTGGTCGCAGGGGCGCACCGCCTATGGTGGCCTGTCTGCGGCCTTGGCGCTGGAGGCGGCCCGGCGGATCGCAGCAGACCTGCCCCCCTTGCGCTCTACCCAAATCGCCTTTATCGGGCCGTTGGGCGGCAAGGTGCAGGTATCGGCGACATTGCTGCGACGCGGACGCTCCAGCGCCTATATCCAGGCTGACGTGACGGGGGAGAATGGGCTGGGCCTGCGGGCGATCTTCCTGTTCATGGCCGCCCAATCCTCCAGCGTGGATGTCACCCATCATCCGATGCCCGACGTGCCGCCACCGGGGGCCAAGCCGTTGGAGTTTCCGGTGGAACAGCAGCCGGCCTTTACCGATAATTTCGATTATCGGCCGGCCATTTTCTGGCAGGCCAAGGATGGCACCCCGCAAAGCGACTTTGCCTTCTGGGTGCGCCTGCGTGATGGGCGGGGTGTCGATCCGCATGTCGGCCTGCTGGCGCTGGCCGACGCGCTGCCCCCGGCCGCCATGCCGCTGGCCCGCCGGCCGGGGCCGACCAGTTCGGCCAACTGGACCATCAATTTCATGCAGCAACCCCCGGTGACCACGGATGGCTGGTGGCTGCTGCGCTCCACCTTGCAGAACGCCGTGGATGGCAATAGCAGCCAGCAGATGGGCATCTGGAACCGGGACGGTTTACCGGTGACCGCCGGTATGCAGCATGTGGCGCTGTTCTTTTAAGGGATGGCAAACATGGCCCGGGAACCCACGCCCACCCGCGCGCAATACCGGCATTTCTCCCCGCTGGGCACGCGCTGGATGGATAATGACGTCTATGGTCACGTCAATAACGTGACCTATTATTCCTATTTCGATACGGCGGTGAATGAATATCTGATCCGCGCCGGGGTGCTGGATATTCATGGGGGTGCTGTGATCGGGCTGGTGGTGGAAACCGGCTGCCGCTACTTCGCCCCCGTCGCTTTTCCCGATCAATTGGATATCGGCATCGCTGTGACCAAGCTGGGCAACAGTTCCGTCCGGTATGAGGTGGGGATTTTCCGGCAGGGGGCTGAGGAGGCCGCCGCTGCCGGCCACTTCATCCATGTCTATGTGGATCGGGAAAACCGGCGGCCCACGCCGCTGCCCGACGATTTCCGGGCAGCGCTGACACGATTGCTGGTGGATAATTAATCCAGCTTAAACAAGCCATTCGCCGACCTTGTGCGGAAAACCGTTGAGGAAGGCGGCGGCATCCACCGGGCCCCGGCCGGGGCGTTGTACGCGCAACAGCCGCAACGCCCCCTCACCACAGGCAAGCGTGCCCGTGCTGTCCAGCAGGGTGCCGGGTGCGGCCTTGCCGGCCACCGGTTCGGCGGACAGCACCTTCAGCTTTTCCCCGTTGGGCAGGTCAATCCAGCAGCCAGGCCAAGGGTTTAGCCCGCGAATTTGCCGATCCAGTTCAAGGGCGGGGCGGGTCAGGTCCAGCCGGCCTTCATCCTTCACCAGCTTGGCGGCATAGGTCACGCCCGCGGCTGGTTGGGGTTCCGGCTTCAGGCTGCCATCGGCAATGCCGGGCAGGGCTTCCACCATCAGCCGGGCACCCATGGCGGCCAGCGCGTCATGCAATTCGGATACAATCATGCGCGGGCCGATGGCGATGCTGTCCTTCAACAGCATGGCGCCGGTATCCAACCCGGCATCCATCTGCATGATTGTCACGCCGGTCTCGGCATCGCCAGCCAGCAGGGCGCGGTGGATGGGGGCGGCCCCCCGCCAGCGCGGCAGCAGGCTGGCATGGACGTTGATGCAACCCAGGCGCGGCGCGTCCAGCACCACCTGCGGCAGGATCAGCCCATAGGCGGCGACAACGGCCGCATCCAAACCCAACTCGGCAAATTCCCGCTGCGCCTCGGCATTGCGCAGGCTTTTCGGCGTGCGTACCGGAATGCCCAGGGCTTCCGCCCGGCGATGCACCGGCGATGCCTGTAACTGCTGGCCGCGCCCGGCGGGGCGGGGCGGCTGGCTATAGACACAGACGACCTGATGGCCGGCCTGCACCAGCGCATCCAGGATGCCGACCGAAAAATCCGGCGTGCCCATGAAGGCGAGGCGCAGCGACATGGCGGAATATCCAGGCAAAACGGGAAGAAGGGGCAGACAGCGCGGATCAGCCGCGCTGGGCCTTGTTATACTTGCGCAGCAGCATGTTGCGCTTCAGCGACGACAAGTGATCGATGAACAGCACGCCGTTCAGGTGATCAATTTCATGCTGTATACAGGTGGCCAGCAGGCCATCGGCATCCATTTCCCGCTGTTCCCCAGCGCGGTCGACATAGCGCACGCGGACCTGGGCCGGGCGGGTGACGTCGGCATAGATTTCCGGGATGGACAGGCAACCTTCCTGCGTCACCGCCAGTTCATTCGACGCCCAGATCAGTTCCGGGTTGACCATGGCCAGCGGGTTCGGCTTTTCGTTCTTGTGGTCGGTGACATCGACCACGATCAGCCGTTCCAGGATGCCCACCTGCGGGGCGGCCAGACCGATGCCGGGCGCCTTGTACATGGTCTCCAGCATGTTATCCATCAGGTCGGCGACACGACCGTCCACATTGTCCAGCGGCTTGCACTTGGCCTTAAGGCGGGTGTCGGGGATGGTGATGATGGGCAGCAGAGACATTTCTTCTTCGGTCCGGCGGGCGGGGGTGGAACGCGGATAGCATTATTACATTGTGGGCAGATAGGCCCCAAGCCCTTTGGCGTCAAGCGCCATGGGTGCGGGTCTACTCCCCCGCCAGCGGGGCCGGCAGCCCATCATTTTCCGGCAAGGGGTCGGCCAGGGCCATGGGCTGGCGGGGCGCATGGTCCAGCGGGGCCAGTTCGGGCAGGCTGGCGCCATCGGGGGCGGCACGCAAATCCTTGAAGCGCCGGGCGGTGACCAGCACCCGCGATTCCAGCGAGGCCACGGCGGCATTATAGCTGTTCACCGCCCCGCCCAGCCCCTTGCCGACACGGCCCATATGGTCGGCCATCACGGCCAGCCGCTCATAAAGCTCCCGCCCCAACTGGCTGATGGTCTGGGCATTGCGGGTCAGCGCCTCCTGCCGCCAGCCATAGGAGACGGCGCGCAGCAGGGCGATCAGGGTGGTGGGGGTGGCGGGGATCACCGACTGGTCAATCCCGGCCTCAATCAGGCCGGGATCTTGTTCCAAGGCGGCGGAAAAGAAATTCTCCCCCGGCAGGAACAGCACGACAAATTCCGGGGCTGGATCGAACTGCGCCCAATAGCGCTTTTCCCCCAGCCCCTTCATATGGTCGCGGATATGCCGTGCATGGCGGGCCAGATGCACCAGCTTCGCCCGGTCATCGCCATCCTGCGTGGCATCCAGATAGGCTTCCAGGGGGGCCTTGGCATCCACGACAATGCTTTTGCCGCCGGGCAGGCGGACGATCATATCCGGTCGCAGCCGTACCCCATCGCTGGTCTGGGTGCTGGCCTGTTCGAAGAAATCGCAATGGTCCAGCATTCCGGCCATTTCCACCACGCGCCGGAGCTGGATTTCGCCCCAGCGGCCCCGGGTCACCGGGCTGCGCAGCGCCTTTACCAGATTGCCGGTTTCCGCCCGCAACTGGCCCTGACCTTCCATCAGATGGGCGATCTGGGTCTTTAGCTCCACATAGGCACCCACCCGCGCCTGTTCGATGCCCTGCACCGCCTCCCCGAACTTGGTCAGGTGGTCGCGGATGGGGGTGACCAGGGCATCGATGGCGGCATTGCGCTTATCCAGGTCACCGCGTGCCGATTCCTGGAATTTTTCCAGTTGCGCCTGCGCCAGCGTCAGGAAATCGCGGTTATTGGCGGAAAGTGCTTCTGCTGACAGGGCCTTGAAGGCATCCCCCAACCGGGCCTGGGCCTGATCCAGCAGGGCCAGTTTCTCCGCATTGCCGCGCCGTTCCTGCTCCAACTCCGTCCGGGTCTCGGCCAAGGCTGCCTGCAGATGGGCCTGTTCATCCTGGGCCTCAGCCAACCGCTCTTCCAGCAGCGGCACGCGTTCGGCCACCGCTTCGGCGGCCGCCCGTGCCGCCTGCTCGCCCATCCATTGCCGGCGCAGATCGGTCAATAACCGGTCCCGCTCCGCCAGTTCATGGCGAAGCTCCCCCAGATGCCGGCCCATATGGTCGCGTTCGGCCCGCAGGCCCGCCACCTCCGCCCGCAAACCGGCCAGCCGCCGGGCCGACCCCTGGCGCAGCCAGAGGGCGACAAGGCTGGCCGCCAACAAGGCACCAAGGACCAGGGAAAACGGATCAAGGGAGAGGCTGGCAGGCAAGGGGGAAGGTTCCGGTTGTCAAGGTGCTGGTCAGCGCCATCATAACCACAACCTGGCAAAATGGGAACAGAATACGAACAAATTACGGGGCGGCCATGCCACTGGACCAACTGTGCCAAGCATTGGCGATGTGGGAGCGCATGACAGACGCCGCCCAATCGGCGTCGCGCAGCCGCAGGGCCGCCACCAGTTCCCGATGGTGCCGGTTGCTGCGTTCCAAGGCTGCCTGATCATAGGCATGGAAGGTGCGGTTGATCACCGGCACCTCCACCAGATGCGGCATCAATGCTGCCAGCAGCCGGCTGCCGGCGGCAGACAGGATGGTGTGGTGGAACTCCCCATTCAGGGTCAGATAATCATCCCCCTTATGGGCCACGCAGGTTTCCATGGCATCGGCCAGGGCCTGCAACCGCTCAATCTCTTCATCGCTGATGCGGGATGCCGCCAGGGTGACGGCATGGGCCTCCATCAGCCCGCGCAGGCGGAACTGTTCCTCCAGCTCCCGATAGGACCAGTCCGGTACCAGCACGCCGGCCCCGCTGTCCGGTTTGGCGGCCAAACCTTCGGCCACCAGACGGCGCAGGGCTTCGCGGATCGGCGTGCGACTGA
>CALRQC020000077.1:0-9465 GCA_943370215.1 Azospirillum sp. RU38E | reverse complement strand
GCGCTATGTCCGCTACCACATTGATGACCTGGATGCCTGGTCATTGGGGGAGCAGCGCGACAGCACTTCCGACAAAGGGGATGCGTCATGAATTGCGCCCCGATGTCGCAACAGAAATCGCCCCGTCGTCCATCGCGCCGCCGCTTGTCGCGGGCGGCTCGTCGTCGGGCGCTGTGGTTTGCAGGTGTAGCCCTGGCGGCGCTCGGCTTTTCGGTGATGGCTCGCCCCGTGCCGATCCTGGTCTGGAACAGCAGCGCATCTGCCCCCCTTGGGCTCTATCTGGTGCTGCCCGAAACCCGCCTGCGTCCTGGCGATATGGCGCTGATAACGCCGCCGGAGAGCATTGCCGACATGGCGGCGCGGCGGGGCTATTTGCCGCGCGGTGTGCCGCTGATCAAGCAGGTGGCGGCCATGGGCGGGGATCATGTCTGCGCCGAAGGTGATGTCATCACCATCAATGGCGATACGGTCGCCGTGCGTCAGAAGGCCGACAGGGCAGGCCGTCCGTTGCCCTTGTGGGAGGGCTGCCGGGTCCTGTCGGCAGGAGAAATCCTGTTCCTGATGCCAGCGGCAGAGTCCCTGGATGGCCGCTATTTCGGGCCGCTGTCGTCGGTGCATGTCATCGGTCGGCTGGTGCCACTATGGCTGCGCTGAAGGCCGTTGGGCTGACCTTTGCGCTTATGGTTACAGCGGTTGCCGGTGCGACGGATCATGCTCCTTACGATACAGCGGTGGCCGCCGCTGCCCACCGTTTTGACCTGCCGCAGGACTGGATAAAGGCCGTCATCAAGGCGGAAAGCGGCGGCGATGCCAATGCCGTATCGGCCAAGGGCGCGCTGGGCCTGATGCAATTGATGCCGGACACCTGGACCGAAATGCGCGACCGATATGACATCCAGGGCGATGTCCTGGACCCTGCCGCCAACATCATGGCGGGCAGCGCCTACCTTGCCGAAATGCGCCACCGCTTCGGCTATCCCGGCCTTTTCGCCGCCTATAATGCCGGGCCTGCGCGGTATGAATCCCATCTCCGCGACAGCATGCCATTGCCAGCCGAAACCCAGGCCTATCTGGCAAAACTCGACGCCAGTTTGGGCTTGCCGGGAGGCGGCACCAATGGGCTGTTCATGCCGTTGAACAGCCCTGACCGCCGTCTTTTCGCGCCGATGACCAAGCCTCGGGGAACCGGGCGATAGTCGGTTGAGCAGGGGACTTGATCTCGGTCCGCCCATCGTACCAGCCGGGCAGCGGGACCCGTCAAGGATGCGCGGTCCCCCCAAAATGCTGCGCATTTTGGCTCCCCCGCGCCCCGCTTTGCGGCGCCTTCGGCGTCCTTGACTGGCCCCTCTCCGGCTGGACGGGAACCTCGTCCTCGATCAGGAGGACGCCAGCCACGGAGGTTCCCATGTCGTTCATTGCAGCGCATCCCCAGGCCGCGATCGACCGTTTCGACGCCCTTGTCGATGACGTCCGGACCGAGTTCGGCAGCGACGGATTGATGGCCAATGTCGAGCGTTTTATCAGCGCCGAACGTCCGGAATTCATCTGGGATGGCCGCTTCCAGGAGCATTATCTGGGCGAATGGATGGGTGATGATGATGGCGCAGAAGGCCTTCACTGCATCCTGATCCTGAGCCATTTCCGTAGCGAGTTCATCGTCGCCAGCTCCGTTGTTGATGGTGATGAGCGTCTGTATTCCATGACCCGTCAGCGGGCCTATGCCACGCGCGACTCAGCCGAGAAGGCCTTCCAGAGCGCCATCGGTCGATAGGCGGCGCTGATCCGGGAGCGGCGGTTCAGGCCGTCGCTCCCATTTTTTCCAGCATGAGAGCGTAGAAGGGCGTGGATAAGCGCGGGTGCTGACCAGGGGCGCTGTAGGGCAAGATGAAGCGGTGGCGCTAGCGCCCCCGTAACCCCCTGTCTGCACATCCTTTTTGGGGCCTTGCGGTGGTGCCAGGGCGGTGGGGCGGGTACCGTTCTGGCACCAACCCCGCCCAGGACCGCTTTGCCAGCCTCGGATCGGGAGAGACCGCGATGTTCGGCGATGATCATGATTTCCGCCCCCGTCTGGGCCGTATGCGCAGCGCCTCCGGGCGGCGCGGTAACGCTTCCTGAACCGTGTGCTGGCCTCACGCGACCAGTTTGCCTCTAGGCGGCAGCGGCGCGTGATCATCAAATCCCGATCGTCAAACTGGCGGGCAAGGGCATGGCCGGTGCCCGCACCCATCTGCCTTACAGCAGCCCCAACATGCGGGCGCGGGCCACGGCGATCTTGCGCTCGCCGGCGTCCAGTTTCTGGAACAGGTTTTTCAGGTGCCATTTCACCGTCTCATTGCTGAGACCCAGCGACAAGGCGATTTCCTTGTTGCTGAGATGGGCGGCAATTCCGCACAGAATGTCATATTCCCGGCGGGTCAGAATGCCGTTGGCCATGGTTCCATCGCTGATGGCCAGGCTATCCGGCTCTGAAGCTGGAACGGCGGGTTCCGCCTCCCGCTGGGAGCGATTAAGGGACAGCAGTTCGGCCTGCAGGTGCCGCAGCCCCCAATCCTTGGCCATGGCCATGGCTTCCGCAATGTCCGACTGTGCCGCCACCGGGTGGCTGGTCAACACCGCTCTTCCATGCAGAGCGACGGCCAGCAACTGGTCATGCCCCCGGCCCAGACCCTGCGCCTGCTGTATGGCCCGCCGGGCGGCCAGGGCCGGCGATGTATCCCCCTGTCGTTCCGGCAGCAAGGCCCGCGCCAGATCGACCTGCAGGGCGATGATGGCGCGGATCGGGGGTGGGATATCGGGGGAAAGACCGGCTTCCAGGGTTTCCAGCCGCAGGCTGGCGGCACGCGCCAAGCTGACATGGCTATACCGGGCATGGAAACGCACCAGATGGGCCAGCCCCATCGCCGCCACCCGTGGCAACTGGCGGGCCTTGCCGGTGGTGACCATGGCGGAAATCTGCGCTTCCGCTAGATCCAGCCGCCCCTCCGCCTCCGCCAGCCGCGATGCCGCCAGATAACCCGCAATCAAGGCATCCGGCGAAGACAGCTTTTCGATCATGGCCATCCGGCCACCGATCATCGACCGCGCTTCCTCCAGCCGCATCATCTCCGTCGCCGTCTCGGCCAACAGGGCGGCGATCAGCGATACGGCGACACTGCGCTGGTCAAACTCGGCCAAAAGCTGTTCCATCGCCGGGGCCAGCACATCATAGGCCATGGCGGGTTTTCCCTCCCACAGGAAGGACAGGCCAAGATAATAATCGGTATAGCCCCGCACGATCAGGGAGGTTTCCTTCTGCCCCCGGTCTGGGCCGGTGGCTTCTAGAATGGCCCGGCCTTCCGCTGGATATCCGGCCAATATCCGTTCGGTGGCCAGCAGCAGCGCATGCAACAGCCGTTCACTGGATGTGCTGCCCCTGGGCGGTTCCGGCCAATCCTGCTTGAAGGATTGCAACGTCACATGGTCGTCGTGATAACCGGCCATGGCCCCTTCGATCAGGGCCACCTCAAACCGCTCCCCGGTGGTCAGATCGGATTTGGTGCGTAGCAGGCCCAGCAAGGGCCTTACCTTGTCCGGGCGGTTGCCGTTGGCATAGGCCCAGGCGGCAGGAAGCCAGAAACTGGGCCGGCGCTGCAGATCATCGGGTGCCAGCCGTTCGATCCAGCGTGTCACGTCGCTGGGGCGGCCCTGTGCCGTCATGGCCCGAACTGCCATTTCCGCCAGATCAACGGCGGTATTATTGTCGCCGGCGCGCCCGGCCTCCCGGGCCGCCTCTTCATAAAGCCCGTTTGTGGCGTACCAATGCGTGGCGGCACGGGCAATTTCCTGCTGCCGGGCGGTGAGAAGGGTACGGTGCTGATCGGCGAGCAGTTCCGCCACCGCCGGATGCAGCCGCATCCAGTGCCCGTCCTGCGACCGGATGATCAGGGGGGTGGTATCGGCCAGTTTTTCCAGCACCGACGCTGGGGCATCGGCCCCGGCCACAGCCTGAATCAAGGCGGGGTGGATGGGGTCCAGCAGGGCCAGGGTGACCAGCATATCCTTCACCGGGGCCGGCTGGCGGGTCATGATCACATCGGTGAAATACTTGCCCAGCGCGATGGAAACCGCCTCTTCCGGCGCGCGGGTGCTGCCCCGACCAATCTGGGAGGCCAGCGCCAGTTGGATACCCAGCGGCCAGCCATCGGCCAGCCGTTGCAGATGCGGGGCCAGCGCTCCCGGAAACGGTGCCCGCAATGATCGTGTCATCACGGCCAGCGTTTCCTCCTCCGTGAAGCGCAGTTCCTGGGCGGTGATGCGTACCACCGGGGCACCGGCCAGGGGGGGATCACGAAACAGCGTGTTGCCGGGCCGGGTGGACAGCACGATGCGCAGATTGCCCGGCGCATTGGCCAGGATGAAGGCCATGCCGGTTTCCAGCAACTCCACCGGCACCAGATCGGCATCATCCAGAAACAGGATGCAATCCTGACCAGACTGGGCGATTTCCACGATCCAGCCGGTCAGGGCGGCCAGCGCATCGTCGCTGTCACGCACCCAGTTGGCAAAAGCCGCGTCCAGCACGGCCTGGCCCTTGCGGGTGCTGGCCCCGGCCAGACCTTCGGCAAAACGCTTGGCGTCATACTGGTCATCCAGACTGAGCCAGATGACGGCCTTTCCCTGTTCCCGCGCCTGTGCGTACCATTGCACCAGAAGATGCGTCTTGCCGAATCCCTGTGGCGCGCTGACTTCCAGCAGGTTGGAGCCAGTGGTACCGAACCGGTCGAATGACAGGCGGTTGCGCAACAAGGAATTGGCTGAAAGCGCCGGCGGCGCCGTTTTCAGCTGAATGGCCCATGGCCACATCCTCTTATCCTCCCAGTACACTTTTTTGCGCGCTTCTTTTGCCGCCCCGTCCCTGGCCAAGGCCAGGGCAGGTCAGTCGGTTTTCCGGCGCTTATCTATTTATCCGGCCAAAAGTTTAACGTTTGCAAGACTTGAAACGTCGTCTGTTGCAGGAAGCTGCATCAATCTTCCCGCCTTGTCGCCCCCCGTCCCCCCCCGTCGCTGGGGGGAGGGGAGCGGGGCCATCCCCGCTATGGTGGGGGCAACGCAGCCTCAAGGCGCTACCCGGTTGAACCAGGGCCAATAAAGTCAGGGAGGGCCATCGTGCCGTTGATTTCTTTGTTCGACCGGGGGGCAAGCCTTGGTCGGGATCGTATCGCCTATGTGCGCGGCAGCACCGAGATCAGCTTCGGGGCCGCCCTGGATCAGACCTATCGGATCGCCCGGGCATTGCAGGCTCAGAACTTGCCGCGCGGCACCCATTGTGCCGTGCTGTCGGATAATGATCCGGCTTCCTGGCTGTGTGTGCTGGCGGTCTGGCGGGCGGCCCATGTCTGGGTGCCGCTGAACCCGCGGTCACCGCTGCCTGAACATCTGCATCTGCTGCAGGGCTTTGATGTTGAAGTCCTGTTCTACAAGCAGATGTTCGCCCCGCTGATTGCAGAGATTGCCCGGCAATGTCCGGGGCTGAAACTGTTGATCTGCATTGATGGGGTGGTGGATGGGTCGGCCAGCCTGACCCAATTGGTGGCCGATCAGCCCGCCCTGCCGCCGAACATTGTGGCCGGGGAGGAAGAACTGGCGGCCATCATGCCGACCGGCGGCACCACCGGTCGGCCCAAGGGTGTGATGTTGAGCCATCGCAACCTTGTCGTCTCCGTCATCAACGGTATCGTGAACACGCCCTATGCGCCGGGGGAGCCGATTGTGAACCTGGCCGCTGCCCCCATGACCCACACGGCGGGCTTCCTGTCCCTGCCGGCCACGGCGCGGGGGGGCAAGGTGGTGGTGGTGACCAAGCCGGATCCGGCGGAACTGCTGGATATCGTCACCGGCCAGGGTGTCACGGAATTCTTCCTGCCGCCCACGGTGATCTATCGCCTGCTGGAAATGCCCGGCATCGAACAGCGCGATTTCTCCCGTCTGAAATATCTGATGTACGGGGCTGCCCCGATGTCGGTGGAGAAGCTGCGCCGCGCCTTGCAGCTGTTCGGCCCGGTGATGCAGCAGGGCTATGGCCAGACGGAGGCGCCGGGCGCCATCGCCTTCCTGCGGCCCGGTGACCATTATCGCAATGGGCAGGTGGCAGATGATGCGCGCCTGTCCTCCTGCGGCTTGCCGTCCGTGTTCAACAGCACCGCCATCATGGATGACCAGGGCAATATCCTGCCCCAGGGCAGCACCGGGGAAATCTGTGTGCGCGGCGATATCGTCATGCAGGGATATTACAAACAGCCCGATGTGACGGCCCAGACCGTCATTGATGGTTGGCTGCATACCGGTGACCTGGGCCATATCGATGCCGAGGGCTTCCTGCACATCACCGACCGCAAGAAGGACATGATCATCTCCGGCGGTTACAACATCTATCCCAGCGAGGTGGAGCAGACGATCTGGGGCCACCCGGCGGTGCTGGATTGTGCCGTCATCGGCGTGCCCGACCCGGATTGGGGGGAGGCGGTGAAGGCGGTGGTGGAGTTGAAGCCCGGTGCCCAGGTCAGCGCCGAAGAACTGATCGCGCTTTGCAAGCAACAGCTTGGCTCCGTCAAAAGCCCCAAAAGCATCGATTTCATCGAAAGTCTGCCGCGCAGCCCGGTGGGCAAGGTGGTTAAGAAAGACCTGCGCGAGATTTACCGCACGAAGACCCGCTGAGGGTCTGAGGCTTTTCTATTTTCGCAAAACATAGACGCGGTGACCGGGCTGCCGGGAAAACCGCCGCAATCTGCCTTGAGGGAGGCGCATCATGAGCCACCAGAACCCGACGACCATCAACCGGCAATGGATTTTGAACCGCCGCCCCCAGGGAGTCGTCACCCGGGGGGATTTCGACTATGTGGAAGGCACGGTGCCGGCCGTTGCCGATGGCGATGTCCTGGTCCGCTCGCTCTATTTCGGTTACGACGCCAGCCAGCGCATCTGGCTGACGGAGGATGGCGGCTATATGAAGCCGATCATGCCGGGGGAGCCGATGCGCTGCATGGGGATCGGCCAAGTGGTGGAAAGCCGCAACCCCGATTACCAGCCGGGTGAGCTGGTTGAAGGGTTCATGAGCTGGCAGGATTACGCCATCGTTCGGGCCGATGGCCCCATGCCGCTGCGCCATCTGCCCAAGGCGGATTTTCCACTTTCCTGGAACCTGGGTGTTTTCGGTGTCGGCGGGCTGACCGCCTATTTCGGGGTGACCGACGGGTTAAAGGTGAAGGAAGGGGATACGGTTGTCGTCTCCGCCGCCACCGGTGCCACGGGCAGTCTGGCCTGCCAGATTGCCCGGCTGCTGGGGGCGAAGACGGTGATCGGCATTGCCGGTGGTGCCGATAAATGCCGCTGGGTGGTGGAGAATGCCGGCTGTGACGCCTGTGTGGATTACAAAGATCCCGAATGGCCGGCCAAGATCGCCGAACTGGCACCTGAAGGGGTTGACGCCTATTTCGACAATGTGGGCGGCGACATGCTGGACGCGATGTTCCTGCTGATGGCCCCCCAGGGCCGCATCCTGATCTGTGGTGCCATGTCACAGGGCTATACCGGGGTCAAGGTGCAAGGGCCGACCAATTACATGCGCATCTGCACCCACCAGCTGACGGTACAGGGCATCCTGCTGTTCTTCTACGCGGCGAAAATTCCGCAGGCGGCACAGCAGATCGGTCAATGGGTGATGGAAGGCAAGCTGCGGGTGACGGAGAACCGTCATGAAGGGTTCGAGAAGGCGCCCGACCTGCTGCCCACCATGTTCACCGGCAAGGATCCCGGCAAGCTGGTCCTGCATATCGCCGATCCGGTCTGAGCGGGGGGAGGAGGAAGCCCCATGCCCGAACTGCACAATAAGGTCATCCTTGTCACGGGGGGGCGGTTCTGGCATCGGCGCCGCCATCGCCCGGCGGGCAACGGCAGCGGGTGGCCGCGTCGCCATCACCGGGCGCGACGGCGCGCAGATACAGCAGGCCCTGGCCACCCTGCCAGGGGTGCGGGCCTATGTGGGGGATGTCCGTTCCCTGGCGTCCATGCAGGCAGCCTGTGCGGCGGTCGTTGCCGATTTCGGTCGCATTGACGGGCTGGTGAACAATGCCGGCATCGGTGGTGTCTTCGCCCCGCTGGCGGCGGCATCGCTGGAAAACTGGGATCAGGTGCTGGCAACGAACCTGACGGGGGTTTTCAACACCACTCAGGCGGCCCTGGCGCATATGCTGCCGGCGGGGGGTGGTGCCATCGTCAATATGGGATCGCTGTCCAGCATTCTGGCGGAAAAGCATATGTCAGCCTATATCGCCGCCAAACATGCGGTGGTGGGGCTGACAAAGGCCACCGCCCTGGACCATGCCAGGGACGGTATCCGCTGCAATGCCATCTGCCCCAGTTTCATCCGCACACCCATGACGGAGGCCGACATTCCCGATCCGGCAATCTGGGAGATGATCCGCGCACAGCATCCAACCGGGCGGCTGGTGACGGCGGAGGAGGTGGCGGAAATCACCGTCTTCCTGTTGAGCGATCGTGCCAGCGGCATGAATGCAGGCCTTTACCTGGCCGATTCCGGTATCGCCGCCGTCTGAACCGCGCCACCGGAACTGAACATTGGCACCCGATCCATCCGCCCCGGTGGCTGGATCGGGACAACGGAGGAAAGAATGCTGGAACTTGAAGGCAAGGTTATTCTGGTCACCGGTGGTGCCACCGGCATTGGTGCGGCTGTGGTACGCCGGGCGGCGGCAGCCGGAGCGCGGGTGGCCATCCTGGATCTCGATCTTGCCGCTGCCCAAGCGCTGGCGGCGGAAGTTCCGCTGGCCCGCGCCTATCAGGCGGATGCCGCTGATTTCACCAGCATGGAACAGGTCTGCGCACAAGTCGTGGCCGATTTCGGTCGGCTGGATGGGGCGGTCAACAATGCCGGCATCGGCGGCGCCTTCGCTCCGGTGGCGGCCTGTACGCCGGAAAACTGGAACCGGGTGATCGCCGTCAACCTGACCGGTGTCTTTTACAGCATGAAGGCGGAACTGGCGCAGATGCTGCCCGCCGGTGGCGGGTCCATCGTGAACATGTCCTCCGTCGGGGGGGTGCTGGCGGAACCCAACCTGCCGGCCTATGTGGCTGCCAAACATGGCGTTGTCGGGCTGACCAAATCGGCAGCGGTCGATCATGGGCGTGACGGCATCCGCTGTAACGCCGTCTGCCCGGCCTTTGTTCTGACGCCCCTGACAGCCCCGCTGTTCAACGATCCGGGCTTTGTCGCCATGATGAATGCCCGCCAGCCGATGGGTCGGGTGGTGACGGCGGAGGAGGTGGCAGAGGTCACCACCTTCCTGTTGAGCGACCGGTCCGGCGGGATGACGGGTAGCGTGCATCTGGTCGATGGCGGTATCAGCGCCACCTAGAGCGCATTTCCGTTGACCGGAAATGCGCTCCGGCTTTTCGTTTTCCTCAATTGCC
>CALRQC020000076.1:0-9638 GCA_943370215.1 Azospirillum sp. RU38E | reverse complement strand
CCAGGGCATTGGCAGAGCTGCGTGCCGCCCGGTCGGCGGGAAAGCGCCCATGATCTGGCACAGGTACAGGCCGGCCATCCTGTGCCTTTGTCTGCTGATGGGGGGATGTGCCATCCAGGGCCGTAGCGTCTCCCACCACACCACAAGCTTGGCCGTTCCGCCAGCTTCTCCGCTGCCAATGTTGGCCCAAAACCGATCCAGAGACTGACATTTTAACTTTGCGCCTACACGACCAAGACCAAGAAGTTATATTATGGAAATTATAAAAACATTGCTGAAACACCCAGCGTCGGGGCCGTCTGCGCTCCGGGCCTGGAACGGTGGGCCGCTATTTATAATGACGAACCGAAATCACCCCCGAACATTTGATGGTCAATCGCCACACCAGGACAAATATGATAACGAGTTATATATGGGCATTGATTCCGCGAGGGTCGTCGACCATAAAGCGGCCTCTCGGGAGGAAAAATGGATCGGCGGTTATTTTTGCACATTGTGGAGACGCATAGCGTCTCTTGGATCCTGGCGGCATTGCTTGGAGCTGTCGCCCAATTACGCATGATCGTCACCATCATTGGGACCGCTTACGGCGATTCCATTGCGACTGCGCAAGGGGTGGTGGCGGGGATGCCGCACTGGCAGGTTTATCAAAGCCGCGTATTGGGCCCATGGGTGGTGCAATTGCTGGCCGGACCAATAGGCAGCTTCAAATCGGCCTACATTCTTTACACTCTCGGTCTCTATTTCCTGGCCGGGTTGGCGATGCTGGTAACGGCATACCGGCTCTATGGTGCAAGGGTGGCGTGGATCGCCTTGCTGTGCTTTCACTTTCTCTGCATGGTTCTGATCAACAGTCGCTGGCATTATATTTGGGATGGTGGTGAATTATTGTCATTCACGCTGTTCTGTTATTTTGTCCTGACCGACAAGGATTGGCGGTGGGTGACAGGGCTGTTCTGCGTGTCGATCCTGAACCGTGAAAGTGCGTTTTTTATTGCCGCCTGGATGATCTTTTACCCGTTCCTGGTTGCCATCCTGGACCGTGCCCGTCCCCGTTTACCCATGGTACTGGCGGGCCTGGCCTGCATGGTCGGGGGGGCTTTGCTTGTACAGGGTCTCCGCGTTGCCTTGCTGCGGCGGGAGATCGGACCCGACCTGTTCGGGATGCCGGAACTGGCAGGGCGGAGCTTCCATCCGCATCTACACGACAACATCATCTATCTTGTCGATGCCTTCCTTCATCCGACAATACAATTCAATATCCTGATCGTGGTTCTGTTGCTGGCTCCGCTGGTGTTGACAGGGTTGTTGGCCCGGCGGTTCGGGCGCCGCTATCTGGGCCTGGGGCTGGCACATGCTTTGATCGTGCTCTCGCTCCCCATTGTTGGGGTCTTGTCGGAAACCCGGGTCTTGTTCGATCTGGTCCCGTTCATGGCCATTGGCTTCGCCGCCTTGATCCATGGGCAGGAGAAGGATCAACCACCGGCGGCACCCGCCAGCCAGCCAGGAAGGGACTGAAACTCAGCCCGCCGGCTCAGGTTGGGCCAGATATCGGCCCAGCCGCCAGCGTGATCCTGATCAGGAATCTCCAGCACGCGGGCGGGGGCCGTGGCTGGCAGCCGATCCATGAACGCCCGCAGGATAGCGGGGCCAACCACGGTATCACGACCACCACGGACATGGATCTGTGGCAAGGCCGCCAGCGCTGCCGCACCCGCCGCTGGATTTAACGACCGGCTCAGCGGTGCCAGATCATGGGCGCGCACCCAACTGTCCAGATCCAGATTGGCGGCAACAGTCACCAGGGCGGCAACGTCGTCGCGCCGTTCGGCCAGCAGGGCCGCCAGGGCACCGCCACCGGAATATCCGACCAGTACCAGCCGTGCAGCGCCAGTGTCCCGTTTAAGCTGGTCCAGTGCCATTCCAGCGCTGTCCACCACTTCCGGTGCCCATCGGGCATCCGTCCAATAGGCGGGTACGCATGTCGGGCGGTCGGCTGTATATTGGCAAGGGCGGGCCAGCCAGACGACCGGGCCGGCACCCGGATGCGCCAAGGCCAACCGCAGCGCCACGGGATCGACCGGCGTTGGGTCTTGTGCCGGCTGGGTGGCGTTGAGATAAGCGAAACCGTCGCCCTCTATATAAACGACCAACGGGGCGGTGACCGTAGCGGGAACATGGGTGGGACGACTGGCGGCGGCAAGATCAAAGGGACCGGCGGGAATTGTCCGCCATTGCCAACCCGCCGCAGTGGCCAGATCCGGTCCATGCTGTTGCCTGCCCTGGATGGCACATCCCCCCATCAGCAGACAAAGGCACAGGATGGCCGGCCTGTACCTGTGCCAGATCATGGGCGCTTTCCCGCCGACCGGGCGGCACGCAGCTCTGCCAATGCCCTGGCCATCCCCTGCACCAGCCCCTGCCAGTCCCCCCATGATGGCTGGCGGAACAGGCGCACAGACGGGTACCAGGGCGTATCTTCCCGGTTCAGCAGCCAGCGCCAGTCAGGCAGGAAGGGCAGCATCACCCAGGCCGGGCGGCCGAGCGCCCCGGCCAGATGCACCGGCGAACTGTCGACGGAGATCAACAGATCGGCGACCGTCAGGATGGCGGCCGTATCCTCGAAATCGCCGATTTCGGGGCTCAAGCCGATGATATTCATGCCTTGCGGCGGCCGGGCAACGTCCCCCTCGCTCGGCCCTTTCTGGATGGACAGGAACGTGACCCCTTCCTGGGCAAGAGGCGCCAGCGCCGCCAGGGTCATGGACCGGTTGGCATCATTGAAATGGGTGGGCCGCCCTGCCCAGACCACGGCCACCTTCAGCCCCTTCACCCCGGCCAGCCGCTTGCGCCACTGCTTCACCCGATCCGGATCAGGGGTCAGATAGGGGATGGTTCCCGGCAGATCGGACATTTTCAGGCCCATCACCATGGGCAGGCTCATCATCTCGCAATGCAGATCGAAGGGCGGCGGCAACTCCCCACGCAAGGTCAGCGCATCGAAGCCCCCCATCCGGGCCGCAAGGCTCTGGGTCTCGTGATTGACCTCCAGGATCACCCGGGCCCCACTGCGGGCCTTGGCCCAGGAGACCATGCGCATGAACTGGAACGTGTCGCCATATCCCTGCTCATCATGGATCAGCAGGGTCTTGCCGGGTATCGGTCGACCGTCCCACCGGGGCAGTTGCACCTTGCGCTCGATCCGGTACGTATGATTGAGGCTGTAGCGGTAACTATATTCACGCCATCCCCGCTCGAACTCCCCCATCAACAGCAGGGATTCGGCAAGATCGAAACGGGTGGAGACATGACCTGGCAGGGCATCGACCAGCATCTCCTGGATTCTGGCCGCGTCGCCGATCCGCCCCTGCACCCGAAATGCCTGTGCCAGCACGGCCCACAGCGGGGCCGGCCCCCCTCCATTGGCCAACAAAGGCGCAACCATGGCCTCCACCTCCGCGCCTCGTCCGGCCTGCAGCAGGGGTTGGAGCTTTAGCTGAATATCTTTGCTATCCATGAGGTCATCTCTACTGCGCGCAATTTGTCACTTGGCCGGAAAAGCTGGATGGGGCCCTATGCCGGGCGGGTTGGCTCCTTTGCGGGCCGTGGCGCCCGCTTGGCCGTCTTTGTCGGTTTCTGCACGGCTGGGGGGATCTCGGAAATGCCCAGTGCCGTGAGCAAGGGTTCCAGATGGGCGGCATAGCGCCCGGCCCGGCCAATACTGCGGGAGAATAACGGCTCGCGCGCCTGATTGAGACTTGCGGTTCGAATGATGCGCTTTGTCTTGTGGAAGTCGGTGCAGGCGGGATCCCACTCCAATCCCAGGAAGTCGATCAGGCGCCGTGCCTGTGGCTCGAAATTGCCAACCAATTCCTCGTAATCCACCTCGATGAACCGGTCGGGCGGCAGCACGCTGCGCCAATGGGCCATCAGTTTTTCGTAATCACGATAGAAACGGCCAAGCTCCGTCAGATCATAGGAGAAAAGCTGTTCGCGCGTGAACAGCTTGGTGTAGCAGGAAAAGCAGGTATCCGCCGCGTTGCGCCGGACGTGGATGATGCGGGCCTGCGGCATCGACCGGGCGATCAGCCCGGCATAGAGGAAGTTCGAGGGCATCTTGTCCACGAAGCGGCGCTTGCCGTTGGACAGGGGGCGCACGTGATCGATATATTCACGACCAATGGCCGCAAAACCAGCGGCGGTCAACTGTTCGACAAAGGCCGGGTACGGACCGATGCGGTCAATGATGCGGTTGAGCGTCGAAAGTTCCCCACCCCCCTGCACCTGCCCATGGGATGCCAGAACCTGTTCCACGAGCGTGGAACCGGAACGCGGCATCCCGATAACGAACACAGGCAGATCATCCCCCGCCTGCCCCGCGCTGATCGGCGAATCTGCGAAAACCGAAGCCGGAAAGGCATGGGCGATGGATTGCATCCACCGTTCGATGGTGTCGGCTTCATAGCCAAAGGTCGCGCGTTTCTGGCGGTTCCCCTCATTGAAATGATGGAAAGCCCGCTCGGCATTGCCACTGTCCAGCCAGGCCTTGGCCAGGGCAAAATGCAGGGCGATACGGTCACTCGGCGCCTGAACGACGGTCGGGACCAGCAAAGCTTCCATCGCTGCGATGGAGGGATCGCCGGCTTGGCAGGTGACAATATCGGACAGATTGAACCAGGCCGACACCGAGCGGGGGAACAGGGTCACGACCTGTTCAAAGGCTGCCCGTGCCGCCGCCGTCTCGCCAATCTCCATCAAGCAGATGCCCCGGTTGACCATCGCCTTTTCAAGCGCCAGTCCGGGCAGCTTGGTCGCGCGCTCATACGCGGCCAGCGCATCGTCCGTTCGGCCCAGCGCCTGGAAAGCCTCGCCCATGGCAACGTGGGCTTCCCCGTTCTCCGGGGCCAGCGTTACCGCGCGACGTGCGGCCTCCAGCGCTTCATCCAGCCGGTCCAGATGACGCAAGGGCACCGTTCGAACCAGCAATCCGCCGATATGCTGGGGATGGAAGGACAGCAGTTTGTCGACCCAGCGCAATGTTTCCAGGTCATTGCCACGGGACTGTTCAGCGGCGGCAGCGTTGATATAGGCGTCGGCAAGGCGCGGATTGATGTCGATGGCCTGACGCGCATACCTCAAGGCCTCCTCCGCCTGTCCCATATCCGTCGCCAGATTGGACAGGTTGGACAGGGCCTCGGCATAGGTGGGCACAAGGCGGAGTGCTGCTTCATAATGCCGCTTGGCATCGGTCAGTCGGCCCAGTCGCTTCAGGGTGTTGCCCAGATTATTCTGTGCTTCCGCATAGTCCGGCTTCAACATCACGACCTGTTCCAGGCAGGTCAGGCTTTCGTCGAACTTGCCAGCCTCCTGCAGGATGATGCCCAGATTGTTCCATCCGGCAACCAGACCATGGTCGATGGCGATGGCCCGCCGGCCCGCCGCTTCTGCTTCGGCAAACCGGCCCGCCTGGCGGCACATCTCGGCCAGGTTGCTGAGATATGTCGCGGGGACACGGGGTGCCTGACAGGCGCGTTGCAAATGGTCAATGGCGACGGGCAGATTGCCATAGGCATGGGCCATCAGGCCCATCAGATGCGAGGCATCGGCCTGTCCGGGCCAGATGGCCAGCACGTGCTGGCAGAGGCGCTCGGCCTGATCTGCCTGCCCGGCATTCCAATGTGCGTGCGCCTGGGCCAGCGCCTGCTCCAAGGATATCTGCTGCTGCGGAGGAGTTGTATTCATGAAAACGACAGCCTATTTCGCGGAGATATTTGTCAATGCCTTGGAGAGGTTGGCCATCTGTATCGGAATATCGATGGCGCTATTATTGCCTTGTACATAGCGGACCATCAATATGGTGCCTGCCGTGAACCGATTAAGGGCGTCCTGATCCATATCCACTGCCGCCAGACAGCCACTGGCATCACATGTGCCGAATGACACAGGGATCGGTTTGCTCTGATCAAGGCTGAGCGTCAACCCAGCCGGCAGCAACACGCCATTTGGCGCCGTCAGGATCATCCGGGGCCTGCCCTCGGGGGGGAAATAGCCGACCCGGACATGGAGCAGCACAACATTCTGGGGCTGCGCTATCGCAAACTGCTCGACATAGCAGACGTCTGCCCCGTTCTGGTCCTTGGCACAGGCCTTTGACCAGAGTTGGTCAGCGCTCTGTGGGGTGGCAGCCGCTCCATCGGCGACGGGGGCGGCCGGCGGCGGCACACGATCCTTCGTCGCCGCCAGGGAAAGGGCAATAGCCGCAGTGACAATGCCCAGGACCACGGCCCCAGTGACGACCAACTTGCGGTTGGTCGTTGTCAGCTTCAGCTTCGTCAGCATGGTTTCCATCCAATATGCATGTTGGCAATGAATATACCCGCGTCATGCACAGGCGGAGCAAAAATCAGCAACCCAGGGAAAGGGTGCATCGGGATAGTCGGCGAACCAAAGCCGTCCGATCGGAATCGGACGGCTTTGTTTTCCACATCAGAAACGAATGGTCGCCCTTGTCATGATGGTGTTGCTGCGGAATTTCTCACGCCATTCTCCACCATATTCGAGACGGAAATCCACCCCGTCGCTATGCGCCACGGTGGCACCGATCCGTACCGCCAGACCATCGGCTGCCGGCCGCTCGCTCGTGCTGGAGAAGGTGACCCCCGCAAGAACGCCGGTCGTGGCGATGGGACCACGCAAATAGTCATGGATCCAGGCCGTCTCCAGGTCCAGCGTCGTCGGCCCGAAGATACCGCTGAACCTTGTCTTGGCCTGGAAGCCCAATTCCTGGGTCAGCGCATTTGTCCGCACGCTCATCACCCGCAGATCAGCGGCACCGGCACCCGTTTCCGTATAGCTTTCGTTGACCAAACGCACGGCCCGCAAGCTCCATTTCGGGGTGATGACCTGTTGACCCCACTTGATCAGGTCATAGCCGACATCGACCTTGCCCAGATATTGCTTGCCACCGTAATCGGCCTTTGCCTCCCGATTCAGGAACTGGATATAGCGCTTCTGGTTGAAGTCATTGTACCCAGCCCCGATTTGCGCACCCGCCGCCAAACGGCCATCCGCCCATTCGGGCCGCCAGGTGGCATAGGAGGTGAACTGGTAGGAGTTGATCTTGGTCGAACTGCCTGTCATCGGACCACGGCCATCGGTATCGCTGCGCATCCAACTGAACGCGGCACCGACAGCCAGTTCCTCCGTGGCAAACCAATCGACACCCGTGATCAGACCGGCCGTGTCACCCTTGTAACCGGAAGCTTTGTCAGTCGTACCCCGCCGGACATTATTGCCCAGAAGCTGACCCCAAATGGCCCCCTTCTCTCCGGGGCCGCCGGCAGCCAGACCCCGTTGCCCGGATTCCAGCGCGTTGGACGTCACCAACTGACGCTGTGCCACCGCAGCGGACGCGGGCGCCGGCAGGAAGGTGGACAATTGCGGCGTCAGTTGGTTGGGGGACAACTGGGTGATGGCTTCTTGCTGCTGGCTGGCGTTCAGTTGCGCCAGCGGCGTCAGCACCTGCGTTTGTACCGCCACCGCTGTGGCGCTGCCGGAAGTCAGGGCCGCAATCTGGTCCAGCGCCGCGCCGGTCCCGATCGCCGCACCGCCCGTCTGAACACCAACCTCGGTGAAGTTAGACTGCACCTGCACGACCAAGCGATTGCCCCCCGCCGTCGACACGACGGACGGCGTTATGTTGAAGCCACTCCCCGTAAAGTTCAGGCTGCCCAGGTTGATGGCCCCACCCGACTGCACGATGGTGTAGCTTTGGCCCGATGTGAAGGGGGTGCCGGTCAGCGGCATCAGCGTTACCGTACCGCCCGAAAGGCTGGAGGTACCGCTGACGGCCAGCGAGCCATAGGCCGTGGGGGAACCAACACCGAACACCAGCGCCCCAGCCGTCTGGGTGAAATTGCCGGTAATGTTGATGGGGCTGTCGATCCGCAATGTTGCGCCGGCATTCACCACATTGTGGGTGCCAACGTCGACGGCACTGTTCAGGCGGGTGCTTCCCGACAGGAAGCGCAGGTCAGACGAGCGGTTGACGATGCGGCCCACCGCACCGTTCCGGCCGGTCAGCAATGACGGTGCCTCCGCAGTCCCGCCGACAATCGCCAGTTCACGTGACGACAGGTTGAGGATATCGCCAGCGATTGTTCCGGTATTGGTGAGGGTACCCAGACTACCGGTGGCGGCGATATAGACCGCCGTCGCCGCACTCAGGCTGCCACTGTTGGTCAGGTTGCCCAGGCTGCCACCGATATAATTGTTGGCAGCGGCCAGAACCAGATTGTTGCCGGCGGTAACGGCGCTGGCGGTCAGACCGGTGAGGCTGCCATTGACGACAACACCCGTATAGTTGGAGCCAGCGCCGCCTGCGACCAGCGTGGTTTGAGAACCGGCAAGGTAGTTGCCGGTCGCTGAGAGATTGGCTGCAACCGTACCACCGGTAATCTTCACCGTCCCGCTGACCGACAGGGCATTGCCATTGACGTCCAGGCGCCCCGCCGTCTGGCTGTAATTGCCGGTGACCGACAGCGACCCCGCCAGTTGCACAGTGGCGCCGCTATTGACCAGGCTGTTGGTCCCGACATTGACCGCATCGCCCAGCAGCAGGTTACCCGAGGCCAGCACAACATTGGCGCCCGTGCTGGTGATGGACCCACCGGTGAAGACGCCGGTGCTGCTGCCGGAACCGCCATTGATCACCAGCGCATTGCTGGACAGGTTCAGGATATTGCCGGCAATGGTGCCGCTATTGTTCAGCGCCCCCAGATTACCGGTGGCGGCGATATAGACCGCCGTTGCCGCACTCAGGTTACCCGTATTGTTGATCGCCGACAGGCTGCCGCCGACATAATTGTTGGCGAACGACATCAGCAGGCTGTTACCCGACACGATGCTGCTGGCCGTCAGGCCCGTCAGGCCGCCCACAACGATGTTGGCACCGCTGTAGCTGGACCCTGCCCCGCCGCTGATCAGCGTGCCGCCTGACGCGCCGGCCAGGTAATTGCCGGTGGCCGACAGGTTGGCCGCGATGGTGCCGCCCGTGATCTTCGCGGCCCCGCTGACCGACAGCGCATTGCTGCCGATATTCAGCAGGCCTGCTGTCTGGCTGTAATTGCCGCTGACCGACAGCGACCCGGCCAGTTGCACGTTGGCGCCGCTATTGACCAGGCTGTTGGTCCCGACATTGACCGCATCGCCCAGCAGCAGATTACCCGAGGCCAGCACAACATTGGCGCCCGTGCTGGTGATGGACCCGCCGGTGAAGTTACCAACGGTGCTGCTGGTCCCGCCATTAATCACCAGCGCATTGCTGGACAGGTTCAGGATATTGCCGGCGATGGTGCCGCTATTGTTCAGCGCCCCCAGGTTACCGGTAGCGGCGATATAGACCGCCGTCGCCGCACTCAGGTTACCCGTATTGTTGATCGCCGACAGGCTGCCGCCGACATAATTGTTGGTGAACGACATCAGCAGGTTGTTGCCATTGGCCACCCCGCCGGCCGCCAGACCGGTCACACCGGTGGTGACATTCACCCCGGTATAGCTGGACCCTGCCCCACCGCTGATCAACGTACCACCCGACGTGCCGGCCAGGTAATTGCCCGTGGCCGACAGGTTGGACTGGA
>CALRQC020000075.1:0-11108 GCA_943370215.1 Azospirillum sp. RU38E | reverse complement strand
CGACGATCCTTCTGACCCAACATGCCGATGCCTCCCATGACATCGCCATCGAATCAAAATATCAGGACTTTTTCAACAGACCCGGTCATAATTCATGACCGTTGGTACGGCGGCGACTGCCGCCGCGCGGCCCGTGCCGCGTAGCCAAGGGCGCGGACGCGCCCGCCGGCGATTGAGGAGCACGAAAGCGTGACCATCGGTCATGATTTTGTGCCGATGGTATTAAATGTCTGTTCGGAAAGTTATCGTGCTTTTCGAAACCCCGCCATCTCACCACCGTCATTCCCGCGCAGGCGGGAATCCATACGACAGCACAGATTTTGGATTCCCGCCTTCGCGGGAATGACGGTTAAGTAGCTGGAAAGAATAAGAACTTTATGGGCGGACACTAGAGCGGATCGCGGAAAAGCGGAATCGCTTTGGAGCGTGAATCCGCTCGCTGAATAAGGCCTTAGGGCCGGGTGCGTTTACGTTTAAACGCACCCGGCCCTAAACCCCTTCATCCCCCGGATAGAAGGCATGGGTGAAGTAAAGCCCATCCGGCGGTGACGTTTGCCCAGCAGCGGCGCGATTGCGGGCGGCCAAAGCGGCGGAAACGTCATCGGCCGTCCAGCGGCCTTCCCCCACCAGCTTCAAGGTGCCCACCATGTTGCGCACCTGATGGTGCAGGAAGGAGCGTGCCCGCGCGATGATCTGCACCTCCTCCCCCACCCGGCGGACGGAGAGCTGGGAGAGCGTCTTCACCGGGCTCTGCGCCTGACAGAGCGACGCCCGGAAGCTGGTGAAATCATGCTGGCCGACCAGCCGTTGCGCCGCTTCATGCATGGCCTCGGCATCCAGCGGATGCAGCACCAGCCAGGCCTTGCCGGCATCCAGCGTCAAGGGGGCCCGGCGGTTGACAATGCGGTAGAGATAGGCCCGGCCGATGCAGGAAAACCGGGCATGGAAATCGCCCTCCATCGCTTCGGCCTTCAGGATGGCGATGGGGTTGGGTTTCAGGTGGAAATTCAACGCCTCCCGCAGCTTGTCCGCCGCCACAGGCTTTTCCAGATCGAAGCTGGCCACCATGGCCAGGGCATGGACGCCGCTGTCGGTGCGGCCAGCGGCATGAACGGTGACGGTTTCCTGGCAGAAGCGGCGGATCGCCTCTTCCAGGCAACCCTGGACGGAAGGGCCATGATCCTGCCGCTGCCAGCCGAAAAACGGCCTGCCATCAAACTCGACGGTGATTTTCCAGCGTTGTGCCATGGGACCGGTCACGGACCGTCGAAGGAACGGTCATGGCCCAGGCTGGGCACCATGCGCCGGGCCTCTGCCACCTTATCCAGGTCCAGATCGGCGATGATATGGCCGACGCCTTCCCCGGCATCGGCCAGCACCTCACCCCAGGGGCTGATGATCAGGGAATGGCCATAGGTGCCGCGCCCGCCATCATGCAGCCCCGTCTGGGCCGGGGCCAGCACGAAGCACCCCGTCTCAATGGCCCGCGCCCGCAGCAGCACATGCCAATGCGCCCGGCCCGTGGGCACGGTAAAGGCGGCGGGCACGGTGATCAGGCTGGCCCCGGCCTTGGCCAGGGCGCGGAACAGATAGGCAAAGCGCACATCATAGCAAATGGACAGGCCCAGCCCGCCCCAAGGCGTGGGCACCACCACGGCCCGTTCACCGGGCCGATAGGTGGCACTCTCGCGGTAGCTTTCACCGCCAGCCAGATCAACATCGAACATGTGGATCTTGTCATAACGGGCGACGATATCGCCATTGGGGGCCACCACGAAGGCGCGGTTGGCCACCCTTCCATCCTCCAGCAGACAGCCCAGCGTGCCCGTCATGATCCAGGCCCCGGTTTCCCGGGCCAGATCGCGGAAGAAGGGCACGCCCGGATGGCTTTCCTCCGGCTTCACCCGGGCCAGGATCTTCTCCCGCCCCTGGGCCATCAGGGAAACATTTTCCGGCAGGCAGACCAGTTGGGCCCCATCGGCCACGGCCCCGCGCACCAGGGCACCGGCCTGGACCAGATTGGGTTCGATCTCCGGCCCGGCATTGACCTGGATGATTGCGGCGCGCAGCGTGTTGGGGCTGGTCATGGTCGCATCAACCCTCAGCCGGCCAGGCCCAGCAGGCCATCCAGCTTGCCGGCCTTTTCCAGGGCATAGGTATCGTCGCAACCGCCAATATGCTGGCCATCGATGAAGAGCTGCGGCACCGAAGTGCGGCCGCCGGCGCGTTCCACCATTTCCGGGCGGCGGCGCGGCTGGGCGTCGACATCGATTTCCTCGTAGCTGACGCCCTTGGCATCCAGCAGCTTCTTGGCCCGCGCGCAGTAGCCGCACCAGGGGCTGGTATAGATTTCGATCTTGGGCATCGGCTTCATCCGGCAATGGCAGGTTTCATCAATATGACGCTGCCGACGGCCGGCGCAAACCCTGTTACGCTGCAAAGCACCCTTTCGCGCCGGCACGGCTGGCCGAACGGGTCACCCCGTTGCCAAAGAGGCCAGCGCCGGTCCACCGGTATCATATTGGTGCAACATGGCGGTCGCGGTTTCCTGTTCCAGCGGCTTGGCATAATGATAGCCCTGGGCCCGGTCGCAGCCCATTTCCCGCAGCAGGCTGGCTTGCGAGGGGTTTTCCACCCCTTCGGCCACCACGCCATATTCCATGATGCCGGCGATATGCAGGATGGCGCTGACCAGGGCCAGCCCCTTTTCGCTGCCTTCCATGCGGGTGACGAAGCTGCGATCGATCTTGATCGTATCGACCGGCAATTCCTGCAGATAGGCCAACGAAGAATAGCCGGTGCCGAAATCATCGATGGCCAGCGCCACACCCAGCGCCCGCAGGCTTTTCAAGGCACCCGGTGCGGCCCCGCCGCTGCCGATCAGGCCGCTTTCGGTGATTTCCAGATGCAGCCATTCCGGCTTGCAGCCCGTCATTTCCAGCACGCCTTGCACCCAGCGGGCGATATCCAGCCGCGACGGGTCCAACTGATAGGGGGAAAGGTTGACCGAAACATAGATCGGCTGCTGCCGATCCCGGTTCCAGCGGACCACCTGCCGGCAGGCCTGCACCAGGATATGGTTGCCCAGCGGCACGATCAGGCCGGTTTCTTCCGCCACGGGCACGAAGACGGTGGGGGGGATGGGTCCGCGTTCCGGGTCCGTCCAGCGGGCCAGCGCCTCAAACCCGGCCAGCTTGCCGTCCGACAGGCGGATGATCGGCTGATAGACGACACGCACCCCATCATTGGCCTGGATCGCCTGACGCAGCCGGTCATATAGCTCGTGCCGTTCGGTCAGACGGGCACGCATGGCGGCATCGAAGATGCGCCGCCCGCCACCGCCGGCGGACTCTGCCTCCGCACTGGCGATTTCCGCATCGCGCAGCATTTCCGCCGCCGCCGTCTCCTGCTGTCCGCAATGGGTGACGACACCCAGACTGCCGGTGACGAAAATCTCCCGATCCTCCAGCGGAAAGGAAGCGCGCAGCGCATCGCGCACGGCTGACGCCAGCGCATCGATGCGGGCGGGCCCATCTTCCACCAGCAGCACGGCAAATTCGCCCGTGTCGATACGCGCCAGCAGATCGCCGGCGGAAACCGCCCCGCGCAGGCGCCGGCCCACCGCCGTCAGCAACTGGTCCGACGCCGCCTCCCCCAGGGCCGCCTTGACATAGCGGAACCGGTCCAGGCCGATCACCGCCACCGCCACTTCCATCCCCACGGCCAGCGCCTGTTCCAGGGCGCGCAGCAGATGGTCGCGGTTGGGCAGGCCGGTGGTGCGGTCGAAATTGGCCAGCTTGTGCAGTTGCTGTTCAGTCTTGCGGCGATAAAGCTCGGCATGGCGATCGGCCAGCAGATGGTGCAGTTCCTGCGCCACCTCCAGTTCCACCGGCGACCAGCGGCGCCCGGCCTGGCGCAGCAGCAGCAGGTGGCTGCCATGCAGCTCGATATCCAGTACATCGGCCATGCCGATCTCGTCCTGGTCCACCGAACCGGCCGCCCGTTCAATCCAGCGCAGCCCGTCACGCCGGCCGGTGGCCGCCGCATCCAGCAGCCGCAGCCAGTGGGTGGGCGAAGGGCCGCCGCTGCTGCTCCAGCTACGGCCGTCCATGCTGATGGCCATCTGCTCGTGCGGCAGGATTTCGCCCAGCACGGCACGGGCAGAGGCGATGCCGTCAATCAGGCTGGCATGTTCGCGCAGCAGGCGGGCCATCCGGGCAAGCCCCCGGTTGGCGGCGCCGCGCAGCGCCGTCATGGTCCGCTCCTCCAGCGCGCCGATCTGGGCGGCGGCAATCTCCCCCAACCCTTCAAACAAGGCACGCACATGCAGCCCCACCGGATGCGGGCGCCGGCTTTCACACCAGAGATACCCCCACAGCCGGCCACCGCACAGGATGGAAACAATCAACACCGTGCGCACACCGCGCGCGCGGGCATGGGCCTCAAAAACCCGGGTGGCCGGTCGCAGGGCCGCGCGCGACAGGTTGATGGCCTGCCCCGTCAACGGGTTGATGGCGGGCAGAACCGGCACTGGCGGGGCATGGATATCCAACAGCAGCCGCACCCGGTTCAGTTCCAGCAACGCCAGGATGGGCGGCGGCAGCGGCTGGAAGGGCGGACCGCCATCCGCCGCACCGCTGGCACAGGAAACGGCCACCACCTCCGGTGCTTCCCCGCCGGCCAGCCGCACCATCAAGGCACGGTCGAAACCGGTCAGCAATCGCGCATCATGGGTGATGGCGGCGGAAAGGGAGGCAACATCGTTGATATGGCGATAACGCCGGATGGCTGTACCGAAGCCGTTGATGGCACCATTGGCGGCGGTGCCCATCGACAATGGTTCCAGTTCCAGCACAAAACCGCCGGCGTCCCAATGGCCCTGCATGGCCACGCGATGGCGACTCCGACCACTGACAACCGTGACCGGTAGCGGGCCCAGCCCATCCGGTTCCGCCTTGGCCAGGGCACGGCCCAACAGATTGGCAGCGGCGCGCCCGATCACCATCCGCACGGGCTGGCCCAGAATGGCGTCCAGGGGCTGACCAGCCAGCATTTCCACATTGGCACTGGCTTGGATGATGCGCAGATCATCGCCCTGTAGCACCAGAAGCCAGCCATGCGGCTGAATATGGTCCATCAACCCCGGCCAGGAACTGCTGGCCGGCTTGGCATCTGACTGGGCGACAGGATCGGGCGGATGCGCCATCGGCTGAGGTGCCTTCATCTGCAACGCGTGGGTATCACGAAATCCTGCCTGACCAGGATATATGGCAAAGGCATGTATCGCGACGCTATCCAACGGAGGTTAAGAAATGATTGGGGATAAAAAGGTTTCCTCATCATAACCACACGTCGGACCATGAATAGAGTACAAAAGTGCGCCGTTCCGCTGCCGACCAGAATGCGATGTTTCCCCCCGGCACTGCAACATCTTCTCGTTGGGGGTACCTATACGGAAGGATTAATGGCACAGGGAGAGGTAGCGAAATTGCATAGGCGGTATCGCCCGTGCTAACGATAACGGCAAAATAATGTTCTGGTTGGAGTGCGCCCCAACAATGTGGATCGACAGCTTGGAGCCGACCAGCGGACCCACCGCCCGCGCGGATGACGGCCCGAAGGAAATCGGCCGGCGACACCCGCACGGCCGGGGAAACATCGCCCGGGGTATCACCGCCTCTTTGTCGAACACCGTGACCGGGGAACGGCCATGATGGGCTTTCTACGTCGCCTGACCGGGCAGAAGGCGGAAATACCGGCCGCCATGCCTTCCCTGGCCTCCCGGTTGGAGACACCGGTTCCCCGGGCCGGGTCGGAGAAAGAGGCGGCAGCAACCAGTGCCCCGCCAACCACCGCCCCCCTCCCGCCCCCACCGGCCCAGCCGGGCGGGGGGGAGCCGTCGGGCCCCGTCTTTTCCTCCCGCGCTGTGCGTGACGCCACGGTCGTCACGGGCGCCATTGAAGCCTTGGGCCGGTTCGTCGCCGGACAGGATGTCATCGGCGACCTGATCCACCGGCTGGAGACACTGACCCCCGATCAGGTGAATTTTCTGCAGCTATCGGCCGAACCCGGCCTGATTCAGCGCGCCCTGCAACGGGCGGAAGTACAGAAGGGCACCAAGGCATCGGCACTGCGCAAATTGCTGGGCGATCTGGCCGGCGGCGCCATTCCAGAGGCGGACAGAACCGATCCCCTGCTGATGCCCAAGGGACCGATCCTGCCACCATTGGCTTCCCTGAAGTCCAAGCAGCCCGGCCCCACCGCCAGTGCGGAACCGGTAGCACCGCCCCCTGCCGCTGGAGCGACGCCGCCGCCCCCTACGCCATCTCCCCCTTCAGTGTTACAGGCCCCGTCGCCGCCCCCCACCGGCCGGCCGGCACCCCTGGGCCCACCGCCGGTAATGCCAACGGCCACCACGACAACGGCAACCTCCGTTGCGGCGGCTGTGGCGGCCGCCCCCCTGCCACCGCGACCGCGTGTGCCCGCTTCATCCAATCCCACCAGTCCGGTGCGGGTGGAGCCGCTGGCCGCAGCCCGGGATGAGCCAGCAAAGCCCCCCGCCAGCGACAGCAACGCGGCCCCGGCAACGGTGAACCTGTCGCCCCTTGTCGCCAGCGCCACCCCCGAAGCCCCACCCCGGGTTTCCGCCCCGCCGCCCAGCGTACCCGCGGTGGAATTCCCCAACCTGCCCCGCCTGGCCCGTGCCGATGCGGAGAGCAGGCGCGCCCGCCTGATGGCCGCTCTGAACGACCACCTTTCCGCCAATGAGGCCGCCCCATGAGCATCCCTTCCAGCGACGTCAATGATGCGGTCCATCAGCAGAAAGGCAGCGACACCGGTAGTGCGCTGACCACCAGCCTTATGGCCGAACCGGTGGCGGATACGGTTGATCCCTTTGACTATGCGGAAACCATTGTGCGCGATCTGGCGCTGCATGTCGGTTCCCGCCTGCGTGATTTCCGTTCTGATCTGGCGGCCATGCATTCGGCCGTGGTGCAATTGCCGGAAACCATGCGCATCAACAGCCTGGGCCAGTCCATCCAGGAACTGCGCGAACGGTTGGCGCATCTGACCGGGGTGGTCAGCCAGCAGGTCTCCCGCTATCCGGAGGAGTTGGAACGGGTATCGCGCATGGCGACCGATACGCTGAACCGGCTGGCCGGGCTGGAATCCTGGGTGGCCGCCGCCCGCCAGACCGTGGCCCAGGGGGGTGATGCCCCCGTCCTGCCGGTACCCACCGGCGGCTTTGTCGGTCAGGATCAGTTGAACGCCATCATCGGACAGGTGCATGACAGCATTGTCCGGCTGGCCAATGCAGCGCGGGAGCTGCAACTGGATGTGCGCGACCTGAGGTCCGACCTGAAGACCGTCAGCGCGGGCCAGCCGCTGCCGGTTGAACCGGTGGAACTGCCGGCGCCGTCCACCGTGGATTACGGCCCGGCACTGTCTGATCTGGACCGCCGGTTGAGCACGCTGGAAAACGCCCCCCGCGTTACGGCTGCCATGCCCGGCCCCGATCATGGCCCGGCCTTGGCCGATCTGGAACGCCGGCTGCGCGCCGTGGAGACGGCCCCCGCCGCAGCGGTGGCCCCGCTATCATCTCCCGCCGCCAACGGCATGGCGGCACCCGATCTGGCCGGGCTGCTGTTCGGTGCCTGGAACCGGCTGGCCCAGCCCGCCGGGGCAGAGGCGCTGACCCAGGCAGTGGAAAGCGTTCTGAATGCCCTGCGCCCCCGGCTGGACAGGCTGTCCGGCCCGGTGACCCTGGCCAAAGGGTCCGGTCTGGTGGCGGTGGGTCAGGGGGCTGGCGGTCTGGTGGTGCTGGTGGCAACGGAGGATCTGTGCGGCCATCGCTGGGTGCTGGAGGCCCGTGGGGCGGAAATGCGCACCCTGGAACCAGCCGACCGGCCGGCGCTGCGCACGCCATGCTGGCGGGCCTTGCTGGGGGCCGCCGCCATGGCGACGCGCACCGATCCGGCCGCCCGCGTCTTGCCGCTGCTGATCTATGGCAATGGCCAGATCGACAGCCTGCCGTCGCGCGAACAGGTACTGTCCTATGGACGGCAGATCGGTGCCGTGACGGCTGCCGAACAATTGTTGATGATCGGGGCGACGGACCTGTCCCTGCCGGGCCTGGCCCGCCCTCAGGAAGCCTTGAACGCCCTGCTGGCGCTCGCCTCGTAATATATATCCAGGGGCATGGGGGCCATGCCCCTGGATATGTTCATATTCCCTCAGACGCCGGGCGGCGGCATCCGCCGCCTTGACTTGCGGCGCACGAGCGCCGGGCCGGCCGTCGCCGGCCTCCAAGGGGCATGGGGGCCATGCCCCTGGATATGTTCTCCCTTCCCCTCTCAGCCCTGGCTGCCTGGCGGGCGCCAACGGCTGTCTGGGGGTGGCAGGTCGGGCGTATCGCCCACGGCACCCGTGCCGGGGCGCTGCACCTCCACATAATCAGCATCGATCACGGTGGTGGTGCGACGGGTGCCCTGGGCATCGGTGGCACTGGCCGACATATGCATTTTGCCTTCCTGCATCAGCGCGCCCATACGCCGGAACATGGCATGACGCACCGGCGGCAGGAATAGCAGCAAGGCCAGAAGATCGGTCAGAAAGCCAGGGATGAGCAGCAGGATGCCCGCCAGCGCCAGGCAGAGCCCGTCGAATGCCTCCCGCAGCGGCGGTTGACCCGCCTGCAACCGCCCCTGTGCCTTGCGCAGGGCGCCCAGCCCTTGGCGCTGCAACAGCAGGATGCCCAGCACGCCGGACAACAGCACCAGCAACACCGTGTTCAGGGCGCCGATCTGGCTGCCGACCCAGGCGAATCCGGCGATCTCAATCAAGGGAAGCAGCAACAGGGGTAACAGGAAACGCATGGGCTCCTTGCTCTTTCCGGGGTCAACGCCTATCTACAGTACTAACATCTGTGACAGGCACCCCGTTTGACCGGGTTATGGGCGAAGACATCCTTGAAGAGGTTGCCCGCGTCCGACAAGGTTTAAGTAAGGGGCCGACCCGTCCGATTGAAGGCCTGTCGTAAAATGGACCCTCTCGAAATGGACCCCATGCAGATGACAGGCGTTATGACACTGGTACTTGGAATGGATGGTTCATGATGGGCGGAGGAAGCGTCTTGCTGGAAATTGTGATTTTCGCGGCGGTCGCGGCCTTCTTCATCTATCGGCTGCGCAGCGTGCTGGGCCGCCGCCATGGGGAGGAGCGTGAACGCCCCAATCCCTTTGTGCAGCGCCAGGGCGAGGGCGTGCCGGCCACCGAGCCCGACAATGTCATCCCCCTGCCCGACCGCCGCCCGCTGGAACCGGTCAACTTCCCCGATGACGGCCCGATTTCGGTCGCCGACGGGGTACGCCAGATCCAGTCCGCCGACGCGAATTTCAGCGAAAAGGGCTTTCTGGCCGGTGCCCGCGCTGCGTTTGAGATGATTGTCGGCGCCTTTGCTGCCGGCGACACCCCCACCCTGCGCCCGCTGCTGGCCGATGACATCTATGACCAGTTCGCCGCCGCCATCCGCCAACGCCAGCAGGCGGGCGAGGTGCTGGAAAGCCGCATCCACAAGATTGAAAGCATCGACCTGACGGCCGCCCGGCTGGACGGACGCACGGCCATCTGCACCGTCAGCATCACCAGTTACCAGACCCATGTGACCCGCGACTCGGCAGGCACGATTGTTGAGGGCAATCCCGCCACGCAGGAAGAGGTGGTGGATATCTGGACCTTCCAGCGCAATACCCGCGCCGGCACCCCCAACTGGCTGTTGGTGGAAACCCGCACGCCGAACTAATCTTTCGGGATCTGCCTGTCCCGTGTCCGATCTCTTCCGGGGTTCATTGATGCGTCCGTCCCGTCTGTCGCTGGCCGGCATCGCCGTTGCCTTGTCTGTGGCCTTGCTGTCTGGTTGCGCCCAAGCACCGCAGCAGCCCCCCAAGCCGGGCACTGCCCCCGCCAGCCCGACCGTGCCGGAAGCACCGCCCGCCAAATTGACCCTGAAGTCGGCCCGCTTTGCCGATCTGCCCGGCTGGACGCAGGATCGGCAGGCGGATGCCATCCCTGCCATGGCGAAAAGCTGTGACCGGCTGCTGCGCCAGCCGGCCGACCGCGGCCTGGGGCCGGATGGGATGTTGGGCCGCATCGCCGACTGGCAGGCCCCCTGCGCCGCCCTGTCCAAGGTGAAGCCGGGTGACCATGCGGCTGCCCGTGCCTGGGTGGAACGCTGGTTCCAGCCCTTTGTCGCCAGCAATAACGGTGACAGCCAGGGCCTGTTCACCGGCTATTACGAAAGCGCCCTGCGCGGCAGCCTGAAACGGCAGGGCCCTTATCAGACCCCACTTTACAAGCGGCCGGCCGATCTGGTGATGGTCGATCTGGGGGAATTCCGCCCCAACCTGAAAGGTGAGCGCATAGCCGGCCGGGTGCAGAACGGCCAGTTGAAACCTTATGATGACCGCAAGGCCATCGATGCCGGATCGCTGACCGGCAAGGGCCTGGAACTGCTTTATGTCGATAATGCCATCGACGCCTTTTTCCTGGCCATCCAGGGGTCGGGTCGGGTGACCCTGCCGGACGGCCGGGAAATCCGCGTCGGCTATGACGGACAGAACGGCCATCCCTATGTTGCCATTGGGCGGGAACTGGTGGCGCGCGGGGCGCTGACCAAGGAACAGGTCTCCATGCAGACCATTCGCGCCTGGCTGGATGCCAATCCCGGTCAGGCAATGGCCCTGATGCAGAGCAACCCATCCTATGTCTTCTTCCGCCAACTGGAAGGGGAGGGTCCGATCGGCGCCCAGGGTGCCGCCCTGACCCCTGGCCGGTCGCTGGCGGTGGATCGCAGCTTTGTCGCCTATGGCGTGCCGCTGTGGCTGGAGGCGGAAGACCCGCTGAACAGCAGCACCAGCATCCGCCGCCTGATGGTGGCCCAGGATACAGGTGGCGCCATCCGTGGCCCCGTGCGGGGCGACGTGTTCTGGGGCCATGGCAAGGATGCCGAAACCCGCGCCGGTCTGATGAAGAGCAAGGGGCGCTATTGGTTGCTGTTGCCGCGCAGCGTGGCCGTGCCGGTAAGCTGAAGGCGTGGCCTCCAAGGGTCA
>CALRQC020000074.1:0-11805 GCA_943370215.1 Azospirillum sp. RU38E | reverse complement strand
CTTGTCCGAAGGCCGAAGCCTTCAAAGAACCCTCGGTGATACTGGCCAAAACCACCATCACCCCGCCCCACAACTTGACAAACCGTCCGGCCCGTCGTCGTGGGAGGCGCTGTATAGGCGGGGTCGAACGACGTTGCAACAGGTTTTTTGGTCTGGAGCAATTTTCTCAACCACCCAACGTCGGCGGGCCCAATGTTGGTTTATAGATAACGCGTGCGCTCGCGTGTGAGGGGCGCAGCAACACGCCATGATCCCTGCGGCTTCCCGGATCATGGCGAGATTATGAAAGCCAGTATTTTTTTTGCCCAAAACGCGTTCTTTTTGCTCGCATTCAAGGCGCCAGATGGGGATTATCGAGCCCGCACCCAGAAGCCGGAAGCACGGGACCAATGCAGTTACCACAAAAGTGGTGCGCAATGTTCCCGTTGACAGTGATTATCCGGCCACGTGCAGGAGGTTAGCGAGGCACGGCTGCACCGGCTCGTGCGACATGAAATTGAACCCGGAGACGGGTGACACCAGGAAGGGGCATAAGGATGGAGGTTCATCCGTGCTGAGGCGTCTGGCAGTCGCGGCCATTGCATTGGTCGCCGTGGGTGGTGGGGGCATCGCCACTTACCTCAACACTTCCTCCGATCCGCATCCTGTTGCCGCCGATACGGCTGGGGCGCCGGCAGCGCCGCTGGTCGATACGGCCGCATTGAGCATTGATTCAAGCCAGGGCCTGGCTGTTTTGGATGATGGCTGGGGGGATAGTGAGCAGGCTGCCGATCCGGTGGAACGCCGCATGGTCAATCTGGGCCGGGGCGAGACACTGATGCAGGTGCTGCTGGATGCCGATGTGCCCCAGCCCAATGCCCATGAAGCCATCACCGCCCTGCGGGCCGTTTATGACCCGCGCCGGATGAAGACGGGCCAGCCAATCGAAGTGCTGTTCGACCGGACCGAAGGGGACGGCAAGTTCATCGGTTTTGCCTTCCAGCCGGCTGTTGAACGCTCCGTCGCGGTGAATTTCGACGGGGTTCGGTATCAGGCGGCAGAAACCGCCAAGAAGCTGCAGCGCCGCGCCATCGCGGTGCGCGCCAAGATCGATTCATCGCTGTTCGAATCTGGCCGCAAGGCCGGCGTGCCGATGAATGTGCTGACCAATCTGATTCGCAATTATTCTTACGATGTCGACTTCCAGCGCGACATCCAGCCCGGCGATGGGTTTGAGGTTCTGTACGAACAGTTGGTGACGGAAGATGGTGACGTGGCCAACGGGGCCGGCGAGATCATCTATGCTGCCCTGACCCTGTCGGGGAAGAAGCGCGCCATCTATCGCTATGAGGATGGCGAAGGAATCGTCGAATATTTCAATGGCAAGGGCGAATCGGTCCGCAAGGCGCTGTTGCGCACCCCGATCGACGGGGCCCGGCTGTCTTCCGGCTTTGGAATGCGCAAGCATCCGGTGCTGGGCTTCACCAAAATGCATAAGGGCATCGATTTTGCCGCCCCCACCGGCACCCCGATCTATGCCGCCGGTGGCGGCACGGTGGAGGAAGTGGGGCCCAAGGGCAGCTATGGCAATTACATCCGCATCCGCCATAACAAGGAAATCGCCACGGCCTATGCCCATATGTCCCGATTCGGCAATGGGATGCGCCGGGGTGCGCGGGTAGCCCAGGGTGAGGTGATCGGCTATGTCGGCACCACCGGCCGTTCCACCGGTGCGCACCTGCATTATGAACTGGTGAGGAATGGCCAGCAGGTGAACCCGCTGTCGGTGGATATGCCCACCGGCCGCAACCTGGACGGCAAGGAGTTGAACCGCTTCAAGGGTCTGGTCGCCAGCATCGACACCCAGTTCGAGCAGGGGCTGAACCAGCCCGATGGCATCGCCATGGTCTCCGCCCCCGCCGCAGCGGCGGTGAAGCCCAAGGCCAAGGGTTGCGACAAGAAACACGGTTGCTGATTTAGAGCGGTTGCAACGAAAAGGCCCTGGCAGGAGCGATCCGGCCAGGGCCTTTTGCTTTTCCGGGGATAAGAGACCGGGGGAGGGTTGCCCCCTCCCCCATCACCGGATCAATGCAGCACCGGACGGCTGGCCCCCCAAGCCGAGTCTTCCGGCGGCGGCACGGCGCCATGGACCGCCTGACCATTGATGGTCAGCCCATCGGCCACCGCATCAATGGCGATGTTCTCGCCATCCAGAATGCTGCCTTCCAGCAGCTTGGTGGCCAGCGGGTTCTGCAATTCCCGCTGGATCACCCGCTTCAGCGGCCGCGCGCCATAGACCGGATCATAGCCCTTATCAGCCAGCCATTGCAGGGCAGCCGGCGTCAGCTCCAGATGCAGGTCGCGGTCGGCCAGCATTTTCTTCAGCCGACCCAACTGGATATCGACAATGCCGGTCATATTGTGACGCGACAGCCGGTGGAACATCAGCACCTCATCCAGCCGGTTGAGGAATTCCGGCCGGAAGGAGGCGCGCACCACCTCCATCACCTGGGTGCGGGCCTGGTTGCTATCCTCCCCATCGGGCAGGTTGGCCAGGAATTCCGATCCCAGATTGGAGGTCATGATGATCAGCGTATTGCGGAAATCCACGGTGCGGCCCTGGCCATCGGTCAGGCGGCCATCATCCAGCACCTGCAGCAGCACGTTGAACACGTCCGGATGGGCCTTTTCCACCTCATCGAACAAAACCACCTGATAGGGCCGGCGGCGCACCGCCTCCGTCAAGGCCCCACCCTCGTCATAACCCACATAGCCCGGGGGCGCCCCGATCATGCGGGAAACGGCGTGCTTTTCCATATATTCGGACATGTCGAGCCGGACCATCGCCGTCTCATCATCGAACAGGAATTCCGCCAAAGCCTTGGTCAGTTCCGTCTTGCCCACGCCGGTGGGACCGAGGAAGAGGAAACTGCCGATGGGGCGGTTGGGATCCTGCAAACCGGCGCGGGCCCGGCGGACGGCGTTGGAGACGGCGATCACCGCCTCCTCCTGACCAATCACCCGGCTGCGCAGCTTGTCTTCCATCCGCAACAGCTTTTCCCGTTCCCCCGTCAGCATCTTGTCAACGGGAATACCGGTCCAGCGGCTGACCACGGCGGCGATATCCTGGTCGCGCACAGCCTCGTTCAGCATCCGGTGCTGGCTGGCCTCCTGCGCGGTCACCAGTTTCTTTTCCAGTTCCGGGATGATGCCATAGGTGATCTGGCCGGCCTTGGCCCAGTCACCAGCCCGCTGTGCCTGTTCCAGTTCCGCCCGCGCCCGGTCCAGATCCTCCTTCAGCTTCTGGGCGGAGGTGAGCGTTTCCTTCTCCGCCTGCCACTGCGCCGTCAGTTCGCCGGAACGCTGTTCCAGATCGGCCAGCTCTACCTCCAGCTTTTCCAGCCGGTCCTTGGAGGCCTGATCGGTTTCGCGCTTCAACGCCTCCCGCTCGATCTTCAACTGGATGATGCGGCGGTCCAGTTCATCAATGGCTTCCGGCTTGCTGTCCACGATCATGCGCAGGCGCGAGGCCGCCTCGTCGATCAGGTCGATGGCCTTGTCGGGCAGGAAACGGTCGGTGATATAGCGGTTGGACAAGGTGGCGGCCGAGACGATGGCGCTGTCGGTGATGCGCACGCCATGGTGCAGCTCATACTTCTCCTTCAGGCCGCGCAGGATGGAGATCGTGTCCTCCACCGTCGGTTCCGGCACGAAAACGGGCTGGAAACGGCGGGCCAGGGCGGCATCCTTCTCAATATATTTACGGTATTCATCCAGTGTCGTGGCGCCGACGCAATGCAACTCACCCCGCGCCAGCGCGGGCTTCAGCATGTTGGACGCGTCCATCGCGCCATCGGCCTTGCCGGCACCGACCAGCGTGTGCAGCTCATCGATGAAAACGATGATCTCCCCCGCGGCGGACTGGATTTCCGACAGCACAGCCTTCAACCGTTCCTCAAACTCACCCCGGAACTTGGCGCCGGCCACCAAGCTGCCCAGGTCAAGCGAGAGCAGCTTCTTGGATTTCAGCCCCTCCGGCACATCGCCATTGACGATGCGGAGCGCCAACCCCTCGACAATGGCGGTCTTGCCCACGCCGGGTTCACCGATCAGGACGGGGTTGTTCTTGGTGCGGCGGGCCAGCACCTGGATGGTGCGGCGGATTTCCTCATCCCGGCCGATCACCGGGTCCAGCTTGCCGTCACGCGCGGCCTGGGTCAGGTCACGGGCATATTTCTTCAGCGCGTCATAGCCCTGTTCGGCGGACGCAGTATCGGCCGTGCGGCCCTTGCGCAGGGCGTTGATCGCCTCGTTCAGCTTCTGCGGCGGGGCACCGGCATCGGCCAGGATCTTGGCCGACGGCGTGCCCGTGGTCAGGGCGAGCGCCAGCAACACCCGCTCAGCGGTGACGAAACTGTCGCCTGCCTTCTTCGCCGCCTCGTTGGCAGTTTCGAACACGCGCGCCAGTTCGCGGGTCAGATAGACCTGGGCGCCACCGCCACCTTCCACCTTGGGCAGCTTGCGCAACTCCGCCTCCACGGCGGAAAGCGCCTTGGCCGGGTCGCCGCCGCTATTGCGGATCAGGTTGGCGGCCAGCCCTTCACTGTCATCCAGCAGCACCTTCAACAGATGCTCCGGCGTCAGTTGCTGGTTACCGTCGCGCAGCGCCATGTTCTGGGCTGCCTGGATGAAGCCCTGGGCGCGTTCAGTATAATTCTTGAAGTCCATGATAGGCATTCATGCTCCCCATTGCTGCCGCATCGTCCCCGCTGGGCCCGATGTTGGCGATGATCCACGTCAATGTGCGATCCGGGAGGGATCGCCTTGAATGTGGGCAGATCGGGTGGCCACCGCAAGACCCACCCGACGCCAGGGCGCGCAGAAATGCATGGTTTTTCACTTTCGGTAAAGAAGGTACGGCTTTTGCAGTGCTTTGCCGGATGGCCGGACCAGGATAGGCTTGGGATGGACGGCCAGGGCCACGGCAAAAGAGGGCGGACCGATGGGTTTCAGCGCGACATTGGGCCAGACGCTTTATCGTTTTGATGATCTGGGCAGCCTGCTGGCCCGCGCCAGCCCGGCCCGGTCGGGCGACCGGCTGGCCGGCGTGGCAGCCGGCAGCGATGCGGAACGGGTGGCCGCCCGGCTGGCGCTGGCCGACCTGCCGCTGCGCACCTTTCTCACCACCGATCTGGTGCCCTATGAGGCGGATGAAGTGACACGGCTGATCATGGACAGCCATGATGGCGCCGCCTTCGCGCCTGTGGCCCATATGACGGTGGGGCAGTTCCGCGACTGGCTGTTATCCGATGCGGCGGATGGGGCCGCGCTGGCCGCACTCGCCCCCGGGCTGACGCCGGAAATGGTGGCCGCCACCTCCAAACTGATGCGCAATCAGGATCTGATCGCGGTGGCGCGCAAATGCCAGGTGGTCACGCGCTTTCGCACCAGCATCGGCCTGCCGGGCAGGCTGTCGGTGCGTTTGCAGCCCAACCACCCGACCGACGATCCCGCCGCCATTGCCGCGTCCATATTGGATGGGTTGATGTATGGCTGCGGCGATGCGGTGATCGGCATCAACCCCGCCACCGACAGTGTGGGCCGCACCACCGAATTGCTGTCGATGATCGACGATCTGCGCCGCCGCTGGGATGTGCCGCTGCAATCCTGCGTGCTGGCGCATGTGACGACGCTGATCCAGGTGATGGAACGCGGCGGCCCCGCCGATCTGGTGTTTCAATCCATCGCCGGGTCGGAGGCGGCGAACCGTTCCTTCGGCGTCAATCTGGCCATTTTGAAGGAGGCACACGAGGCAGCCCTGGCCCTGAAGCGCGGCAGTATCGGCGACAATGTGATGTATTTCGAAACCGGCCAGGGCAGCGCCCTTTCTGCCGAGGCGCATCACGGGCTGGACCAGCAGACGATGGAGGTGCGGGCCTATGCGGTGGCCCGCGCCTTCCGTCCGCTGCTGGTCAATACGGTGGTGGGCTTTATCGGGCCGGAATATCTTTATGACGGCAAGCAGATCATCCGCGCCGGGCTGGAGGATCACTGCACGGCCAAGCTGCTGGGCCTGCCGATGGGGGTGGATGTCTGTTACACCAACCATGCCGAGGCCGATCAGGATGATATGGACAACCTGCTGACCCTGCTGGGGGTGGCCGGCTGTTCCTTTGTCATGGGCGTGCCGGGGGCGGATGACATCATGCTGTCTTACCAGAGCACCTCTTTCCATGATGCGCTCTATGTCCGTTCCACCCTGGGTTTGAAGCCGGCACCGGAGTTTGAGGCATGGCTGGCAAAAATGGGCGTGATGGATGGGCGGGGCCGGATGCGTCCGGCGCTGGAGGGAACCGGGGCCGGGCGGTTGCTGGCCGGTAGTGCACCCCAGACGGGAGAGGCGGCATGAGCAACGGTACTTTCGACAGTGCTTTCGATCCCTGGGCCAATCTGCGCCGCTTCACCCCCGCGCGTATCGCGCTGGGGCGCACGGGCGATGGGCTGCCCACCGACAGGCTGCTGGAATTCCAGGCCGCCCATGCGCTGGCCCGCGATGCCGTGCATCAAACCTTTGATGCCGAGGGGCTGGCCGACCAGCTTTGCAGTCTGGCCAATGTGATTGTGCGCAGCCAGGCGCGCGACCGCGCCACCTATCTCCAGCGGCCGGACCTGGGGCGGAAATTGGATGAGGTGGACAAGGCGTCCTTAAGCGCGATGAACTGCCCCTCCAAGGGCAGCCATGATGGCTATGATGCGGTGATCGTGCTGGCCGATGGCCTGTCCGCCCGCGCCCTGCATGATCATGGCGCCGCCCTGCTGCGGCTGGTGATGGAGCGGCTGGCGGGCTGGAATCTGGCGCCCATTGTCATTGCCCGGCAAGCCCGCGTGGCGCTGGGGGATGATGTGGCCGCCGCCCTGAACGCCAAAATGGTGCTGATGCTGATCGGGGAGCGGCCGGGGTTGACGGCGGCGGACAGTATCGGCGCCTATCTGACCTTCCAGCCCAAACCGGGGGTGACGCGCGATGCGGAACGCAACTGCGTCTCCAACATCCGGCCCGAGGGGCTGCCGCTGCCGGTGGGCGCCGACACGATCGGCTTTCTGATGAATGAGGCGCGGCGGCTGAAACTGACCGGCATCGGTTTGAAGGAGGATCGGCCGCCGGAACTGACGCATGGTTGAGACTAGATTCAAGGATCGACGAGCGAATGAGGCTCCCTCGTGAGGCCCGCATTACCGTCTTTTTGTCTTTACCACCGTCATTCCCGCGCAGGCGGGAATCCAAAATCCGCGCTGTCGTATGGATTCCCGCCTTCGCGGGAATGACGGAAAAGAACGTCAGCCCGCGCCCTCTTCGTCTCCTTCACCAGCCCATCTCTTGAATCAAGCCTCAACCCGGCGGGGCACCCTTGACGGCGGCGGCACGGACGCGGTGGCTGGATTCCGCCCCTTTCGGCAACCGGCGTTCCAAGGCCCAGATCAGGGGCGGGGCCAGGAAATTGACGGCGAGCGCCAGCAACGCCACCTGATCCATATGCAGCAGGCGCCCATCCGGGGCGGTCTGCAACAGGGCCGACGCGATCAGCGCCGCCGCCCCGCCAGCCACCTGTGTGACCGATTGCACCAGGGCCATGAAACCGGCCCGGTCGGCCGGGGCCGGCACCTTGGAAACAGCCGTGCTCTGCGCCACCATCCGCGCCGTGTTGAACAGCATGAAGGCAGGCACCAGCAGCAGCAGCGGCAAGGACAGCAAGGACCAGTCATAATAAATCAGGAAGATCAGCCCGCCCAGCGCCAGCGCCGTCACCAGCATGATGGGGGCGGAACCTTTGCGGTCCACCAGCGCGCCGGTGGCGCGCATCCCGAAGAAGCTGACCACCCCACCCACCATATAGAGCAGGCCCAGATGCTCACGCGGGAAGCCCAGATTATACTGGGCAAAGATCGCCAGATTGGTGATCAGCATGAAGCCCGGCACGATGGAAACAAAGGCCAGCGCAAAGGCCAGCCAGGGCAGCGTGCCGGTACCGATGCGCAGCAGGCGCAGTGGCGCATCGGCCAGCCGCATTGGCGCCCCCGTCAGATGCGCCCGCTGTGGCGGCATGATGAACAGCACGGCGGTGATGATCGCCAGCCCCATCCCCGCCACCACCAGGAAGGGCACCCGCCAGCCGAACAGATGCGACAGTTCCAGTGCCGCCGGGATGCCCAGCACGCTGGAGATGGAAAGCGCCCCCATCACCATGCCCACGGCCTTGCCGCGCCGTTCCGGCGGCACATTATCGGCGACGATGGCCACCGACAGGGCACCGGCCGGCCCGCCAAACAGCCCCGCCAGGGCGCGGGCCGCCAGCAATGACCAGAGATCGACGGAAAAGGCCGCCGCCAGATTGCAGAGCAGCAGCCCCACCATGGCAATGCCGATGGCCGGCCGCCGGTCGAACCGGTCCAGCACCATGGCCGCCAGCAGACCGGAAAGGGCCGAGGCCCCGGTATAGGCGGCCAGCACCCAGCCGACCCGCGCCGGATCGATCCCCAGGGCGGGCGCGAAATCCGGCCCCAGCGGCATCACCACCATGAAGGAAATGACGCTGACGAATTGCACCGCCGTCATCAGCCCGGCGATGCGCCTTTCATGCGCTAGCAGTTTCAGGGGGAAGCTCCCGTGTCCGACAGGGTGGTTGATTAGCCCGCACCCGATTTTTCCGGTCCTTGTATAAGTAGTTTATGCGCGCGTCCATCCCGCAGCGGCCTTTGTGCCAGACTTTCAATCATGCAGCACTTTGCTCGCTCAATAAAGCGGCGAAGCGCTCAATTACTGGGCAATGGGATAGACTTGGCTACCCCCATTGCAAGCCCACCCGTCATTTCCCGTGCTGGCCCGGATATTGCTGCACTGCAATCCATTGCGCCGCCGCCAGGGGCCCCGGTTCACCGGGAATAGGCGCGGCAGCGGAACATGCAAGGGGCCTGGGCAGACGGATCGGTCAGCCAGACCCGCCGGTCATCCCATAATGGACAGGGGGTAGCATGGGCAGCGCAACGGGGTTGAAAAAGGAACTGGGGGCCCTGCATCTCTGGGGGATTGCAGTAGGCTTGGTGATTTCCGGCGAATATTTCGGCTGGAATTACGGGTGGAAGGAGGCCGGCACCATCGGCTTCCTCTGGGCGACATTGCTGGTCACGCTGATGTACGCCACCTTCATCTTCTCCTTCACCGAACTCAGCACGGCCATCCCGCAGGCGGGTGGCCCCTTTGCCTATAGCCGGCGGGCCTTCGGGCCGTTCGGCGGGCTGGTGGCGGGGTACGCCACCTTGGTGGAATTCGTCTTTGCCCCACCCGCCATCGCGGCGGCCCTGGGGGCCTATGTGCATTTCATGTTTCCCGACATTTCCGTGCTGGCTGTCGGCGTGGTGGCCTATGTGGTCTTTGTCGGGCTGAACATTGTCGGCGTGAAACAGGCGGCCCTGTTCGAACTGATCGTCACCGTGCTGGCGGTGGTGGAACTGATGGTCTTCATGGGCGTGGTGGCGCCGGGCTTCAGCGTCAGCAACTTCGTCGCCAATAATGAGGAATTCGGCATCGCCGGCATCCTGGCCGCCATCCCCTTTGCCATCTGGTTCTATCTGGCCATCGAAGGGGTGGCGATGGCAGCGGAAGAGGCCAAGGAGCCGAAGAAGAGCATCCCCATCGCTTATATTACCGGCATCCTGACCCTGGTGGTGCTGGCCATCGGCGTGATGGTGCTGACCGGCGGTGTAGGCGACTGGCGCAATTTCTCCGGCGTGGATTACCCGCTGCCGGAAGCCATGGCCACCGTGGTGGGCAAGGATAGCGGCTGGACCCATATGCTGGTCTCCATCGGTCTGTTCGGCATCATTGCCAGCTTTCACGGCATCATCCTGGGCTATTCACGGCAGATTTTCGCCCTGGCGCGGGCGGGCTATCTGCCGCCGGTGCTGGCCACCATCCATCCCAAGTTCGGCACGCCGCATTGGGCGCTGGTCGCCGGGGCCGTGGTCGGCGTCATCGCCCTGATCTCCGGCAAGACGGCGGAGCTGATCACCCTGGCGGCCTTCGGGGCGCTGGTGCTCTACATCATTTCCATGGCCGCCTTGTTCAAGCTGCGCGCCACGGAACCGGCGATGGAACGGCCGTTCAAGGCGCCGCTCTATCCCGTTTTCCCGGCCATCGCCCTGGTGCTGTCGGTGTTTTTCCTGGTGGTGATGACCTGGTTCAACCCCGGTACGGCCCTGATCTTCGTCCTGATGTTCGCGCCCGCCTATAGCTATTTCCTGCTGACGGCCAAGAACCGGGCGGAACTGGACATCGCCATTCCGCCCGGCCTGGATGTGGCCCCGGCCGAAGGGCTGCTGGCACGCGGGGATACGGATATCTGAGAATACCGCGGCGGGCTGCGGATCATTCCCTTGGAAGGATCCGCAGAGATTTCAATACTGGTTCGGTAAAATTGAACAGCGGGCTGTTGCTCATCCAGCTACCCAGCAGGGCCAACAGCACCAGCCCGCCCACCGTCAGCACCACCGCCAGCCGGGAACGGGGCGGTTCAGCGCCCAGCGCCTCCGTCATCCCGCCGGTATTGGCTGCCGGCGGTCCGGGCGGGCACAGCGCGGTGCCGGTGGCGAACAGCGCACTGCGATGGCGCCCCAGCATCATATGGTTCAGTTCCACCCCGGCCAGAACGGTGGCCCCCACGGCTGCCGCCTGTTCGCGCAGGCGGAACAGCACCTCCCGCCTTGCCTGTTCCACCTCCCGGGTGCTGTTGGTGTGCCGTCCCCCGATCAGGGATCGGAGGCGCGCAGACAGCCGCCCGATGGGCGGGGGCGACATCACATAGCTGGCGCTGACCAGATGCGCCGCCCCTGTCACGGTGCCGGGCGGTGCCGGCCCGCGCAGCAGCAGGATGGCGGCCACATCCGCCGGCGGGTTGTGCAACCGCCGCTCCCGCCGCTGTTCCATCCAATAGCCGGTCACCAGAAAGCCGACATTGCCCAGGACGGCGACCAGGAAACCGCCCACCACCCACCAGGGGGCAGACCAGTCGGCTTCCAGGAACAGCCGGAGCCAGTATTCCGGCCGTTCCATCAGCCACACGCCGCCATATCATCCGCCGGGGCCAGCGTCACCGCCGTGCCATAGGCCAGCACCTCCGCCGCACCGCTGCCGATATTGGCCGTGCTGAAACGCAAGGAGATGACGGCGTCGGCCCCCAATTGCCGGGCCGCCGCCTGCATCCGGGCCAGAGCCTCATCCCGCGCTTCGTTCAGCAGTTCGGTATAGCCGCGCAGTTCCCCACCGACCATTTCCTTCAGGCCGGCCATGATGTCCCGGCCCAGATGCTTGGACCGCACGGTGCTGCCCTGCACCAGCCCCAGATGGGCCGTCACCTGACGGCCGGGCACCCCGTCCAATGTGGATAACAGCATCTTTCCCTTCCCCCTTGCCCCTCAGCGCCAGCTTGGCAACTGGCAAGCGTAGCGGCAAGGGGGGGCGTGATAGCGGCCCCATATTGATGGGAAGAGTTGGAACCGGACCTCTGGCGCCTTGGATGGCATCCGCCCGCTTCACCCTACCGGTTTGCCGATTGGGCAGGTCTCCTCCCGGTCCACGATATCGTAGGTGAAAATCCATTTGGCGATGCCGGTCAGGATGGCGGCCACGAAGCCCAGTTCCACGATCTGACCATCATCATAATGGGCGCGCAGACGGGCATGAAGGTCGGCGGACAAATGCCCGTCCATGTTCTGCAGGGTCATTTCTTCGGCCAGGGCGATTACCGCCCGGTCCTTCTCGCTCCATACCGG
>CALRQC020000073.1:0-12762 GCA_943370215.1 Azospirillum sp. RU38E | reverse complement strand
CCACCCGCCTGAAGCTTAAGCTTCCGGCGGGTCGCGGGCCGGCGACCGCCGGCCCGCCGCACATGCGGCGCAAGCCAAGGCAGCGGATGCGGCCGCTTGGCGCTGAGGGAACATGAAATGCACAAAGGCCCGGTCATTGCTGACCGGGCCTTTGAATTTGGTGGAGCCAAGCGGGATCGAACCGCTGACCTCTACAATGCCATTGTAGCGCTCTCCCAGCTGAGCTATGGCCCCTTAACTCGGTAGCGCTGCCTGGGTCGTCAGCGCCGTGGGCGGGTTTATGGAGAAACTCCGCCACGGATGCAAGGGGAAAATCATGCACCCCCGACAAACAGGCTATGCCCTGCCCCGCAGCCACCGCATAGGTATGGCCGCAAGCGCTGTCATTCCCAATCCGGCTGTTTTTCCGGTGCCGCCTGCTGAAAGGCCGGCAGGGTGCGGCAGCGGGTGTCAATTTCCAACAGACGCGGGAAAGGCGTCAGGTCCAGGTTGAAACGGCGGGCATTATACATCTGCGGCACCAGGTAGAGATCGGCCAGGGTGACGCTGTCGCCATGGCAGAATGCCCCCTGTGGCCCCACCAGCCGTTCCAGGGCGGTGAAGCCCCGGCCCATCCAATGATGCATCCAGCCGGTCACCGCCGAATCATCCAGCCCATGTTCCCGGCGCAGGCGGCTGACGACGCCGGAATTATTCAGCGGGTGGATATCGCAGGCCACCACCTGCGCCATGGCCCGCACCTGCGCCCGGCCCAGCGCATCAGCCGGCAGCAGCGGCGGGGCCGGGTGGGTTTCATCCAGATATTCAATGATGGCCAGCGACTGGGTCAGCAGCGCACCATCATCGGTGGCCAGTGCCGGCACCAGCCCCTGGGGGTTGATGGCCAGATAGTCGGGCTGGCGCTGCTGCCCGCCATCCTTGACCAGATGAATCGGCACCGACTCGTAATCCAGCCCCTTCAGCGCCAGCGCGATACGGACCCGATAGGCGGCAGAGGAACGAAAATAGGTGTAAAGGCGCATGATCTGTTATCACCCTTCCTGTGAATCAACAGAGGGATAGTCGGGATGGATCGGCCGCTTCTGGGCAAGGTCGCCCTTGTCACCGGCGCGTCGCGCGGGATCGGCCGTGCCATTGCCGAACGGCTGGCGCGCGATGGCGCGGATATCGCCATCCATTATGGCTCCAGCCGGCGGGAGGCCGAGGCGCTGGCCGAGCTTTGCCAGGGGCTGGGCGTGCGTACAGCCGTGATCCAGGCCGATCTGACCGACCTGTCCGACCAGGGCGGGGCCGTGCGGCTGTTCGCCGATACGGTGCGCCTGCTGGGCGTGCCGGATATCGTGGTGAATAATGCCGGCACCGGGCGTTTCGGCCCGGTCAGCGACATCACGGCGGACGATCTGGCCAATGTGCTGGCCGTCAATGCCGCCGCCCCGCTGCTGATGGCGCGCGAAGCCGCGCGCCAGATGCGCCCGGGTGGCCGCATCATCAATATTGGCAGCGTCATCACCGATATGCCGGCAGCCAAGCGTGCCGTCTATGCCGCCTCGAAAGGGGCGGTCCATGCCATGACGGGCGTACTGGCGCAGGAGCTGGGGCCGTTGGGCATTACCATCAACACGGTGGCACCGGGCGTCACCAATACCGACCGCTTCAAGGTCGGCGATGCGTCCCGTGTGCCGGAAATCACCAGCCGCACGGCGCTGGGCCGCATCGGCGAGCCGGCGGACATTGCCGCCGTCGTCGCCTGGCTGGCCGGCCCCGACGCTGCCTGGATCACCGGGGAGGTGATCCGTGCCAGCGGGGGGCTGCGGGGGCTGTAGTTTACACGCTCCCTCAAGCGCCGGGCGCCGCCATCCGGCGGCTTGGCTTACGCCGCACGTGCGGCGGGCCGGCCGTCGCCGGCCTTCAGCGATCATGGAACATGACCGCTGGGTTCATATTTCTGAACCACCTGATCAATCGCCCCGAAAATGCTGGCCCCGTTGCGGTCCTGCATTTCCAACCGCACCCGGTCGCCAAAGCGCAGGAAGGGCGTGCGGGGCTTGCCATCGCGGATGGTCTCAATGGTGCGGATCTCGGCAATGCAGCTATAGCCCAGACCGCCTTCCGCCACCGGCCGGCCCGGCCCACCATCGGCATCCTTGTTGGACACCGTGCCGGACCCGATGATGGTGCCTGCACAAAGCGGCCGGGTGCGGGCGGCATGGGCGATCAGGGTGGGGAAATCAAAGGTCATGTCCACCCCGGCATTGGGGCAGCCGAAGGGCTGGCCATTGATCTGCGACAGCAACGGCAGATGCAGCCGCCCGCCATCCCAGGCATCGCCCAGCGCATCCGGCGTCACCGCCACCGGACTGAAGGCGGTGCTGGGCTTGGACTGGAAGAAGCCGAAGCCCTTGGCCAGTTCCGCCGGGATCAGCCCGCGCAGCGACACATCATTAACCAGCATCACCAGCCGGATCAGCCCGCGCGCCTGTTCTGGCGTCACCCCCATCGGCACATCGCCGGTGATCACCGCCACCTCCCCTTCCAGGTCGATGCCGAAGGCTTCATCCGCCATCAGGATCGGATCATGCGGGGCCAGGAAACTGTCGGACCCGCCCTGATAGATCAGCGGATCGGTCCAGAAGCTGGGCGGCATCTCCGCGTTGCGAGCCTTCCGCACCAGCTCGACATGGTTCACATAGGCCGAACCATCGGCCCATTGATAGGCGCGCGGCAGCGGGCTGGCGCAATGCACCTGCTCAAACGGCAGGGCACCGACCAGATCGCCCCGGTTGAGGGCGGTCGCCAGTTCGGCCAGCGCCGGGGCCACGGTTTCCCAATGGTCCAGCGCCTGTTGCAGGGTCAGCGCCAGATCGGGCACGGGCAGGCAGCGGCTGAGGTCATCGGAGACAATAACCAGACGGCCATCACGGCCCTGCTGCAGGGAAGCGAGTTTCATCGGGGGATCTCTGTGGGGTGGGGAAAACAACGACTCCGATACCTCTCAACCGTCATTCCCGCGAAGGCGGGAATCCATAGGACGCTGCCATTCGATCAACATCACCAGAATGACCCGTTGTTTGGATTCCCGCCTTCGCGGGAATGACGGTGAAAAGCAGAAGGCGGCGTGAAGACGGGGATAGGGCGCTCAGTTGTCGGCCAAACGCCCCCCCCTCACGGCTTCACCCGCCAGCTATCGGCATAGGCGTGGTTTTCCACGCCGTCCGGCAGGGGGGCCACTTCCAGCGCGTCGCGGGTGTCGATCATCACCGCATATTCATCGGTGGCCGGCTTGCTCTGCACAAAGGCCTTTTGCAGCGCCTTGGGGTGGGGGCCATGGGTGAAGCCGCTGGGGTGGAAGGTCATCATGCCGGCGTCGATATTGTCCCGGCTGAAGAAATCGCCCGCATGGTAGAACAGCACCTCGTCATAATCGTCGTTATTGTGGAAGAAGGGGATCTTCAGCGCGTCGGCATCCGTCTCAAACGGGCGCGGCGCGAAGGTGCAGACGACGAAGCGGTTGGCGACAAAGGTGGTATGAGCGCTGGGCGGCAGGTGATAGCGATGGCTCATCACCGGGCGCACATCCCGCACATTCAGCCGTACCGGGGCCAGATCGCCCTTCCAGCCCATGGCATCCAGCGGGTTGAACGGATATGTGACGGTACTGATCACGCCACGCCGCTTCACCAGCACACGCCAGACCCCGCCGGGGCCGGCATCGCCCTGCTGGTCACGGAAGGCGGCATCGAGGACGGGCGTGTCCAGCATGGCCGGATCGAAAAAGGCGTGCGGCCCCAGCAGGCCACGGTCGGGCAACTGATAGCTGGAACCCGTCGCCTCCACCAGCAAGGCGGTCACCGGCTGGCTGGGCGACAGGCGCCACATGGTGCCGCGCGGCAGCACCACATAATCCCCCGCCTTCACCGCCAGATGGCCATAGTCACAGTAAAGCGACCCGGCACCGGCATGGATGAAGATCAGCTCGTCCCCATCACCATTGCGGGCCAGATGGTCCATGGGTGTGGGGCAATGCCACAGGCGGACACGGCAATGCGGGTTGAACAGAACCTCCCGCGCCGCCCAGGGGCCGCCACTGGCCACGTCATTCAGCCGGTTCAGGTCAAAGGCGCGCGGACGCAGCGGCCCCTCCCAGCTTATCCAGCCGGTGGGCGGGTGGCGGTGATACATATGCGTCGCCGGCCCAAAGAACCCTTCCCGGCCCATTTCCCGCTCATAGCTACCCGGCGGCAGGTTGGCATGGGCCTGGCGCGAGGCCTCGCCCTCGATGCGGGGGAAGGAAATGGGGTGACGCATGTTTGGCCTCCCTGGCCAACTCGTTTCAACTGAAACAGATATGGAGGATCACGCCACCTCTTGCAAGTCCCGCGTTGTCGGGCGACTTTATGTCCCATGAACGATCTCGACCTTGACGGCTTCCTGCCCTATCGCCTGAACGTGCTGGCCAAACGTGTCAGCAAGGAATTGTCGCGCCGCTATCAGCAGGCGTTCGGCATCGCCATTCCTGAATGGCGGGTGATGGCCATCCTGGGCCGGGAACAGCCCTTGTCGTCCAACGACATTGTTGAACGATCCCATATGGATAAGGCCAAGGTCAGCCGGGCGGTGAATATGCTGGTGGGGCTGGGCCATCTGTCCCGCGATGTGCATCCGGGCGACCAGCGGCTGCTGCGCCTGTCCTTCACCCCGTCCGGCCGCGATCTTTACCAGCGAATCGCCCCGCTCGCCCTGGAATGGGAGGCGCAGTGGCTGACCTGTCTGACGGCCGAAGAATTGGCGCATTACAAGGCGCTGTGTGATCGCTTGGAACAACGCCTGGACGATATGGGGGCGGAGGAGGCGTGAAACGTCTCCCATCGGCCACGCGCCGGGAAATTTCCATGCGCCTTGCGTGTAACAGGGTTGTTTCAGCGTCGGGTCCGATGGTTAATTGGCTTACATAAAGCGACTGCGCCCGACGGACAGGGCGCACCAAGCCGTTAACAGGGGACCAGAAAAGATGAAATCACGCCTTTGGGGTGCCGCGCTGGCCGTGACCTGCCTGACGATGTTCGCCGGGACCGCACAGGCCGGGCCGACATTGGATGCCGTCAAGGGCCGTGGACAGCTTTTCTGTGGCGTGAATGCCGGCCTGCCGGGCTTCAGCAACCCGGACAGCCAGGGCAAATGGACCGGGCTGGATGCCGATACCTGCCGCGCCGTGGCCGCCGCCGTGCTGGGCGATGCCAACAAGATCCGCTTCACCCCGCTATCGGCGCAACAGCGCCTGACCGCAGTGCAGACAGGTGAGATCGATGTACTGGCCCGCAACACCACCTGGACCCTTACCCGCGATGCGCAGGGGCTGAATTTCGCCCCCACCACCTATTATGACGGCCAGGGGCTGATGGTGCCGAAATCGCTGGGCGTGACCAGCGCCAAGCAGCTGGATGGTGCCACCATCTGCGTGCAGATGGGCACCACCACGGAACTGAACCTGTCGGACTGGTTCCGCACCCGCAATATCAGCTTCAAGCCTGTGGTGATCGAGGCGCTGGACGAGGTGAACGCTGCCTATTTCGCCGGCCGCTGCGATGTGATGACGGCGGACATCTCCGCCCTGGCCGGCACCCGCGCCACCGTGGCACCCAAGCCGGATGATCACCTGATCCTGCCGGAAGTGCTGTCCAAGGAACCCTTGGGCCCGGTGGTGCGCCATGGCGATGACCAATGGCGCGATATCGTCACCTGGACCATCTATGCCCTGATGGAAGCAGAGGAAAAGGGCGTCACCGCCGCCAATGTCGATGCCAAGCTGAAGGACCCCGATCCCGGCATCCAGCGCCTGCTGGGCGTGCAGGGTGACATGGGGCCGCTGCTGGGCCTGGATAAGCAATGGGCCTATCGCGCCATCAAGGCCGTGGGCAATTACGGTGAAATCTTCGACCGCAATGTCGGCAAGGGCTCGCCGCTGAAACTGGACCGGGGGCTGAATGCGCTCTGGACCAATGGCGGCCTGATGTACGCCCCGCCGATCCGCTGAGCGGCGGCCCCTTGCAACACCGGGGTGCCCGATGACGGATGATCCGCGTATGCAATCGTTTGATGGACGCGCGAAGGCGGATGCCGCGCCGCGCGCCCATCACCTGACCCTGTCCATCAACAACCCGACCGTCCGGGCCATCCTGTGGCAGGTCGGGTTGGGGCTCCTGGTGGTTCTGGCGGCTTGGTATCTGGCTGGGAACACCATGGCCAATCTGGCCCGGCTGTCCATCGCGTCGGGCTTCGGCTTTCTGGACCGGGAAGCCGGGGTACAGATCGGCGAGTCGCTGATCGCCACCGGACCGCGTGACAGCTATGGCGGGATCTTCGTTGTCGGGCTGCTGAACACATTGAAAGTATCCGGCGTGGGCATTGTGCTGGCCACGCTGCTGGGCATTATGCTGGGTATCGCGCGGCTGTCCAGCAACTGGCTGGTGGCGCGGTTTGCTGCTTTTTATGTGGAAACCATCCGCAATATCCCGCTGCTGCTCCAGCTTTTCATCTGGTACGCCCTGCTGACCGAGGGGCTGCCCGGCCCGCGTCAGGCGCTGGAACCACTGCCGGGCATCTTCCTGTCCAATCGCGGGCTGAAACTGCCGGCGCCGGCCGATGATCCCGTCTGGGCCTGGGTGGCGGTGCTGTTTGCGCTCGGCGTGCTGGTCACGCTGGCCCTGTCTGCCTGGAACCGGAAACGCCAGATGGCCACCGGCCAGCGTCTGCCGATGACGCCCATCGGGCTGGGGTTGATCCTGCTGCCGCCGCTGCTGGCCATTCTGCTGGCCGGCGGCGGGGCGCTGGATGTGCCGGTGCTGCAGGGCTTCAACTTCAAGGGCGGCATGACGCTCAGCCCGGAATTTGCCGCCTTGCTGTTCGGTTTGACGCTCTATACCGCCGCCTTCATCGGTGAGATCGTGCGGTCGGGCATTCTGGCCGTGCCCAAGGGGCAGACGGAGGCGGCGACCGCGCTGGGCCTGTCGCGCAGCACCGCCATGCGGCTGGTGATCCTGCCGCAGGCGCTGCGCGTCATCATCCCGCCCACCACCAGCCAGTTCCTGAACCTGACCAAGAACAGCAGTCTGGCCGTGGCCATCGGCTATCCGGATTTTGTGGCGGTGGCCAACACCGCCATCAACCAGACCGGTCAGGCCGTGGAAGGCGTGCTGTCGATCATGATCGTCTATCTGGTCATCTCGCTGGCCCTGTCCGGCTTCATGAACTGGTACAATCGCCGCGTGGCGCTGGTGGAGCGGTAAGCCATGACAGAGATCGTCAACAAAGCCGCCAGCCTGCCCCCCCACCGTCCCCGGCTGGGTTTGTGGGCCTGGGCCAGGGCCAACCTGTTTTCCACCTGGTACAATGCGGCTCTGACCCTGGTATTCGCCTATATCGCCTGGCTGGTAATCCCCGGTCTGCTGAAATGGGGGTTCATCAATGCCAGCCTGGGCGGCGATGCGGCGGCCTGCCGGGCCGCCGGCGGGGCCTGCTGGTCCTTCATCGCCGAAAAATGGCGTTTCATCCTGTTCGGTACCTTCCCGGATGATCAGCAATGGCGGCCGACCCTGGCCATGCTGGCCACCATCGCCACCCTGGTGATCAGCGGTGATCGCCGCACCTGGGGCCGGCCGCTGCTGTTCATCTGGGGTGGCGGGCTGGGCTTCGCCGGCCTGATGATGTTTGGCGGTGTGCTGGGGATGGAATTTGTGCCCACCAGCCTGTGGGGCGGCCTGCCGCTGACCCTGGCTTTGTCGGTGGTGGGGCTGGGTGCCTCCTTCCCGCTGGGGGTGCTGCTGGCGCTGGGCCGCACATCGGACCTGCCGGTGATGCGCGGCCTGTCGGTGGTTTATATTGAACTGGTGCGCGGCGTACCGCTGATTTCCATCCTGTTCATGGCCTCGGTGATGCTGCCGCTGTTCCTGCCGCAGGATGTGCCGATCGACAAGCTGCTGCGCGCCCTGATCGGCATCACCCTGTTTTCCGCCGCCTATGTGGCGGAGGTGGTGCGCGGCGGCCTGCAGGCCATCCCGCGCGGTCAGGTGGAAGCCTCCAAGGCGCTGGGGCTGGGGTACTGGCAGCGCCAGCGCCTGATCATCCTGCCCCAGGCCCTGGCGCTGGTGATCCCGCCGCTGGTCAACAGCTTCATCGCCACCTTGAAGGATACCAGCCTGGTCATCATCATCGGCCTGCTGGACCTGCTCTCCACCGCAAAATCGGCCCTGACCGACCCGGCCTGGCGGGGTTTCTACAAGGAAGCCTATCTGTTTGTCGGCGTGATCTACTTCCTGTTCTGCTACGCGCTTTCCCGTTACAGCCGCTATCTGGAGACGGTGCTGGGACAGGGACGCAAGCGGTGATGTCAAGGTTTAGCAAAGCTTGACATCACCCTTGGCCATGCCAAGCTGTCCCCTGCCCCCAAAAGCCGATTGCAGGAGCCGCCGCCATGAACGTATCCCTGACCCCGCAGCTGGAAGCCTATGTCCGCGCCAAAGTGGACACCGGGCTTTACACCTCCTCATCCGAAGTGGTGCGCGAGGCCCTGCGCATGATGGAACAGCGCGAACGCCAGCAGCAGGAAAAGCTGGAAGCCCTGCGCCGCGATATCCAGGAAGGGCTGGACAGCGGCAGTGCCGGCCCGATCGCCCTGGAAGACATGCTGGCGGGGTTCAGGAGGCGCATGAATGGGGAAGTTTGAGTTCTCAGCGCTGGCCCGGGAAGATATCTGGAGCCTCTGGTTCTATATTGCCCAAGACGATCCAGCCGCTGCTGATGGACAGGTCGCTAAAATCTACGCTGTCGCAGAATCCTGCGCCCGATATCCGGCCATGGGCCGTCTGCGTACCAAACTGGGGTCACAAGTAAGATCCTTCCCCCTTGGCCGTTATCTGATTTTCTACCGCCCCCAGCCGGACGGCATTCTGGTTATTCGCATCCTGCACGCAGCCCGAGATATAGACGCGGAGTTCCCCCATGACTGACGCCCCCGTCATTGAATTGAACGCCGTCAACAAGTGGTACGGCCAATTCCATGTGCTGCGCGACGTGAACCTGACGGTGGCCAAGGGGGAGCGGATCGTTGTCTGCGGCCCGTCCGGCTCCGGCAAATCCACCATGATCCGCTGCATCAACCGGCTGGAGGAACATCAGGCCGGCGAGATCAAGGTGAAGGGCGTGCCGCTGGATGATGATGTACGGCATGTGGAAGCCATTCGCCGCGATGTCGGCATGGTGTTCCAGCAATTCAACCTGTTCCCGCACCTGACGGTGCTGGAAAATTGCGTGCTGGCACCGATCTGGGTGAAGAAGCTGCCCCGCAAGGAAGCCGAAGAGCGTGCCCGCCATTTCCTGAAACGGGTGCGCATCCCCGAACAGGCGGACAAGTTCCCCGGCCAGCTTTCCGGCGGCCAGCAGCAGCGCGTGGCCATTGCCCGCGCGCTGTGCATGGAGCCTTCCATCATGCTGTTCGATGAACCGACCAGCGCACTGGACCCGGAAATGGTCAAGGAAGTGCTGGACGTGATGACCGATCTGGCGGAAGGCGGCATGACCATGCTGGTGGTGACCCATGAAATGGGCTTTGCCCGCCGCATGGCCTCCCGCGTCATCTTCATGGATCGGGGGGAGATTGTCGAACAGGGCCCGCCGGCCGATTTCTTCGACAATCCCAAAAGCGACCGGACCCGGGCCTTCCTGGGGCAGGTGCTGAGCCACTGAACCGACAACCCGCCCCTACCTTTCCCCTCCATCCGCCGAAGGGCAGCATCCCTTCGGCGGACTAGGCTGTTATGCTTCACTTTGCCATCATGGCGTCACAGGTTGGCTGTCTTATCCCGGCCATGGGAACAGACAGCCCCCGCGCGACAGCCGAGGCCAAGGACAAGAATGCATATGCGCCGCCCCCGCCTTCTCCCCCTTTTGCGCCGCACCGCCCCGCTGGCCGTGGCGGCCTTCCTGCTGCCCGCCTGCACCACCAATCCGGTGACGGGCGACAGCCAGTTCACCGCCCTGATGCCACCGGAAAAGGAAGCCGCCATCGGCGCCCAGCAGCATCCGGAAATGCTGCGGGAGTTTGGCGGCCGCTATGAAGATGCCAGGCTGCAATCCTATCTGGACGGGCTGGGCCAGCGGCTGGCGCAGAAGACGGAAAACCCCAATACCCATTATACTTTCACCGTGCTGGACAGCCCCATCATCAATGCCTTCGCCCTGCCCGGCGGCTATGTCTATGTCAGCCGGGGCCTGATGGCGCTGGCCAATAGCGAGGCGGAACTGGCCGGCGTGGTCGGGCATGAGATCGGCCATGTCACCGCCCGCCATTCCGCCGACCGCTATGGGCGCGGCGTGCTGGCCCAGGGCGGCGCCCTGCTGGCCGGCGTGCTGCTGGGCCAACAGGCGGGACAGTTGGCCCAGTCTGGTTCCCAAATGGCCCTGGCCGGGTTCAGCCGGTCGCAGGAAACCCAGGCTGACGGGTTGGGCATCCGCTATATGACGGCGGCCGGTTATGATCCGCAGGAAATGGCTGGATTCCTGTCCAGCATGGGCCGGCAGGCGCAGTTGGAAGCCCTGCTGGCCGGCAAGCCGGGGCAGGCCGACCAGTTCAGTTACCTGCAGACCCATCCGCCCACGGGGGAACGCGCCCAGCAGGCGGCCATTGCCGCGCAACAGGCCGGCGGCGGCGCCAACCTGATGGTCAAGCGCAGCGAGTATCTGAAAGCCATTGACGGCATGGTCTATGGCGACAGCCCGGCCCATGGCTATGTGCGCGGCCGGGTCTTCGTACATCCCGGCATGAATCTGCGGTTCGAGGTGCCGGAGGGATTCCGGCTGGTGAATAGCGAGGATGCCGTGGTCGGCGTCGGGCCGCAGGGATCGCAGATCGTTTTCGATCAGGTGCCGGGCCAAGGGGCCGCGACGCCGCAGGAATTCATCGCCCGCATCTGGGCCGCCAATGCGCCGCTGGGCCCGCTTTCATCGCTGACCATTGACGGTCAGCCGGCCGCCACGGCGGCCACACAGCTTAATACCAAGGCCGGCGCCATGGATGCGCGGCTGGTGGCCATCCGCGCCAGCGGGGACAGCTTCCGCCGCTTCCTGTTTGTCAGCCCGCCGGCCCTGTCCGGCCCGCTTTCCGATGACTTCAGGGCAACGGCCATGAGCCTGCGCAAGCTGACGGCAGAGGAGAAGGGGCGGCTGAAACCCTATCGGCTGCGGCTGGTACAGGTGAAGGCCGGCGACAGCATGGCCGGATTCGCCGCCCGGATTCCCCTGCGCGACCACGCGGAGGAGCGCTTACGTGTATTGAACGATATCCCCCCCGGCACGGAACCGCGACCGGGTGAGTGGATCAAGACCATCGTGGAGGGTTGATCGGGTATCGGTTGTGCGGAGCCTCGGCTCTCCTGTACCGTCCCGGCCATCATGAGTGACCTGGCCAAGATCATCGATGCGCATACCGGGACGGAAGCTTGCACCGACCGGCGGCGCTGGCGCCTGCCCATCGCCTGGGTGCTGACCCTGGGGTTCGGCGGCCTGATGCTGCTGGCCGTTGCCAGTGTCTTCTGGCTGGGGGTGCAGACATCCGGTCGCAACACCTACAGCCTGCTGCTGGACAAGGCGGAACTGGCGGTGGGCATTGCGGAGGCGCGGGTGCGTGCCCAGTTGGACCCCGCGCGCACCCAGGTGGACAAGCTGACCGATCTGCTGGGCCGCGGCGTGGTGGACCCGGATGACGAACCGCGCCTGGAGGATCTGATGCGCGGCATGGTGGTCACCACGCCGCAGGTGGCCGGCATCGCCCTGATCCGGCCCGACCGTTACCCGCTGGCCGTCCCGCAGGAAAACACCCCCCAGGCCGCCACCGCCATGAATAATGGGGCCGAAGCCCTGCAGATCATGATGGAGACGATGGGCACCAAAAGTTCCCATTGGATCGATCCGGTCTGGGCCGGCGGTCTGGGAACAACGGTGATGGTGGTCAAGGGCCCCGCCCGGCGAGAGGGGCGCTTCCTGGGGGCCGTGCTGTCGGCTGTCAGCTTCACCGGCCTGTCGCGCTTCCTGGCCGACATGGCCAAGGAAAGCGACCTCAACAGCTTCATTCTGTTCGATGATCATTATGTGCTGGCCCATCCCGCGATGGCGGGACGGAAATTCAACTTCGCCCATGTGACGGACCGCCCGCCCCTGCCCACACTGGAAGAGTTGGGCGACCCCATTGCCGCCGCCATCTGGTCAGAGGTGGATGCCAACAACATTGCCACCGGCAAGGGGGAAGGCAAGGCTGGCGAGAAGATGGATACCGGGATCGACTGGTCGGGCCGGCGCACCGATCTCAACTTCCGCCGGGCCATGGTGAATGGCACCGAATATATCTATCTGCTGAAATCCATCCCCGATTATGGGGAGCATCCTTTCACGCTGGTCGTTTCCATGCGGGGCGACGACGTGGATCAGGAGATTGGCCGCTTCACCCATCTGCTCTGGGTCGGGTGCGGCATCCTGATCGTCTCGGTGCTGCTGGCGCTCTGGCTGGGCAAGATGATGAGCCGGCGCATCCGCCGGCTGTCCAAGGCGGCCGTGGCCCTGCGCAACCTGGATTTCCAGAATGTGCCGCGCCTGCCAGATAGCCGCTTCCGGGAATTGTCGGATGCGGCATTGGCCTTCAACACCATGATCACCGGCCTGCGCTGGTTTGAAACCTATGTGCCCAAGGCCCTGGTGCTGCGCCTGATCCAACGCGAT
>CALRQC020000072.1:0-13631 GCA_943370215.1 Azospirillum sp. RU38E | reverse complement strand
CGAGACCACCCCATCCTGCTCCGGGCCACCGGCCCTTTTTTTATGGGCTGATCCGCCGCGGATATCTCATTGATGCATGAAGCCCAAAACCCATATTGGGTGGCCTTCACCCATTAATTTCCATAATTATTATTATCGATTTTTAAACTGTAGGCGCAAAGTTAAAATGTCAGTCCTGAGCAAGATAGAAATGTCAGTCTCTGGATCGGTTTTGGCCGGTTTTGGGGGCTGTCATGGGCTGGCTGATGATGAGCGATCGGGATGTCCGGCGTGTTGAGGTACTGGCAGAAATCGAGAGTGGTCAGCTTGGGGTTTTGGACGCGGCTGGGATATTGGGCCTGAGTGAGCGCGAGGTTTGGCGTCTTCTGGATCGCTACCGGTGTGATGGCGGTGGCGGGATTGTCCACCGAGGCCGTGGCCGACCATCGAACCACCAGATTTCAAAGGGGGTTCGCGAGCTGGCGCTGGAACTGGTTCGTCTGCATTACCATGATTTTGGGCCAACATTGGCAGCGGAGAAGCTTGTCGAACGGCATGGTCTTAGCGTGTCGCGGGAGACGCTGCGGCACTGGATGGCGGAGGCCGGTCTGTGGCACACAAAGGCCCAGCGGCGTCAATTTCACCGCCCTCGCCTTCGGCGGCAATGCCTGGGTGAGTTGGTACAGATTGATGGGAGCGAGCATCACTGGTTTGAGGACCGCGGGCCGCCCTGCACCTTGCTGGTGTTTGTGGATGATGCGACGGGACGGCTGATGGCTCTTCGGTTTGTGGTCTCGGAGAGTACCTTCAGCTATTTCGAGATTTTGGCGGCCTATCTGCGCGACCATGGGCGGCCATTGGCTTTTTATTCGGACAAGCACACCGTTTTCCGGGTGGCCCGGAAGGATGCCAAGGGTGGCCAGGGGATGACGCAGTTTGGCCGGGCGCTGGCGGAACTGGGGATTGAGATTCTGTGTGCGAACTCAAGCCAGGCCAAGGGCCGGTTAGAGCGGGCGAACCGGACTTTGCAGGACCGGCTGGTCAAGGAACTGCCGGGTTTCATGGCGCAGTTCAACGAACGGTTCGCGGTGGCCCCTGCCAGCACCGACGACATGCACCGGCCCTTGACGATGCCGGAGGGATCCCACCAGCGCTGGAGCCTGAATTTCGTGTCGGATGCGTTCAGCGATGGCAGGCGGTTCCGCATCCTGGCCGTGGTGGATGATTTCTCACGCGAATGCCGGAATCTCCATTACGAGGTGTCCACCTCCGTTAGGTGGACACCTCATGCCGTAAAGCGCTCAAACAAAAAAGGTGCACCGAAACCGGCACTTAGAAGGTGTAGTTACCACCAAGACGGGGGTTGTAGGAGGGGTTGGTGCGGAGACCGTGCATAGAACACCCGGGGGGGTAATCGTCATCAAGAACCTCCTCCGGGCGCAGCGGCCTTATAGAGATGTATTTCCATGGCCGAGCAATGGCAATAACGATTGCCCAGAAAGCCAGCGAAAACAGCAGATCCATGATGTCCTCCACTAAATTAGGTAGAAAATAACAGGAAAAACTACCTCCGTCCACGAGGGCGAGCAGTGCTTGGGGTTTCAGGGGAATTCGTGCCCGGTATAGTCATCGGCGTAATAGGCCTTACCGCACCCGCCGGCACGACAGCGGTCGGATAGGTGAGTGGTGCTGGAGCGGTCGCACCCGCCCCCTGCGCCAGTTGGCCAGCGGATCCGGCCACCTGGGCGGCCGGCTGGCCGGTGGTGGCCGGCGGCACGCCAGTGGATTCTATTTTGAAGTGCGACTTTTCTTTTTCTGCCCCTGAAAAAACGTCTCATCATCCACCCCATATCCGCACGGTCGCCGTTCGGCCGTGCGGATATGGGATTGGTTTAGCGATAAACCAGAACAGGTGTGGTGGAATGGGTCAGCACCTTCACCGTCTGGCTCCCCAACACCACAGCGGCGAGGCCACGCCGCCCGTGTGAGGCCATGGCGATCAGGTCGCATCCCGCCTTGGCTGCTGTCTCAATGATAGCTTCGTAGGGGTGATCCGCTTGAACGAGAGAGGTTTCGGCTGCCACGCCAGCATTACGGGCCGCTTCAGCCGCTGCTGACAGTAACCGTTGAGCGTGATCCTTGGCATGGCCCTCATATTCAGCACGTGTCTGGGCCAGTTGCTCAGTCTCCACTGAAAAAACGTGGAAAGGTTCGATTACCGTCATGATGTGAACCTTACCGCCGACTTCCTTGGCAAAGGCCACACCCTTGTGCAGGGCGGTCAAGGACAACTCGGACCCGTCCACTGGAATGAGGATATATTTGTACATTGGCGTCCTCCAACCCTGATTATTGATTGCAGATGGAGAATATGCCCTATCGGCCTGAGACGCCTTGATCCAAGTCAGTTAGCGGTGTTTCCAAATCGGCTCTCGCCTTGATTAAGGTCAAGGCATCCCGCTTCCCCCTGTGGGATTGTCGCCCATCGCAACACAGGAGGAACCGTGATATGCCCGCCAAAATGAAGGCAGCCATCTTTGTTGAACCCGGCCGCATCGTGCTGGAGGATAAGCCGATCCCTGATGTCGGGCCGCTGGATGCGTTGATCCGCATCACCACCACCACCATATGCGGCACCGATGTCCATATCCTCAAGGGCGAATACCCGGTCGCCAAGGGCCTGACAATCGGGCATGAGCCGGTGGGCATCATTGAAAAGCTGGGCTCTGCCGTCACCGGATACCAGGAGGGGCAGCGCGTCGTTGCGGGTGCCATCACCCCGAGCGGTCATTCCTATGCCTGTCTTTGTGGCTGTCATTCCCAGGATGGGGCCGGCACCCGCCATGGCTTCAAACCGATGGGTGGCTGGCGCTTTGGTAATACGATTGATGGCACCCAGGCGGAATATGTGCTGGTGCCGGATGCCATGGTCAATCTCAGCCCGGTTCCCGATCACCTGAGCGATGAACAGGTACTGATGTGCCCGGACATCATGTCGACCGGCTTTTCCGGTGCGGAAAGTGCTGGCATCCGTATTGGCGATACGGTGGCCGTATTTGCCTTGGGGCCCATCGGGCTATGCGCCGTCGCCGGGGCCAAGCTGATGGGGGCCACCCGGATCATCGGTGTCGATACGGTACCGGAACGTCTGGCCATTGCCCGCAAGCTGGGGGCGGATGATGTCGTCGATTTCCGGGCGGGCGATCCGGTGGAACAGATCATGGCGCTGACAGACGGGCGCGGGGTGGATGCCGCCATCGAGGCATTGGGCACCCAGGGAACATTCGAGGCCGGGCTGCGTGTCATCCGTCCAGGCGGCACCCTGTCCAGCCTTGGCGTCTATTCCACCGACCTGCGCATTCCGCTCAACGCCTTCTCTGCCGGCCTGGGCGACAATCGCATCGTCACCAGCCTGTGCCCGGGCGGCAAGGAGCGGATGCGCCGGTTGATGGGGGTGATTGCCTCCGGACGGGCCGATCTTTCGGCCCTGGTGACGCACCGCTTCAAGCTTGATGATATCGAAGCCGCTTATGACCTGTTCTCCCACCAGCGCGATGGGGTGCTGAAGGTCGCCATCACACCCTGATCTGCAAGGCTCAGGCCGACCAGCAAGAATGAGTTTTCCTCAGCCTTGCTGGCCGGTCTTCGCCTTTGCCGCCTTGCCGTCGCCACCCTATGCTGGGGCTCCGGAAAAGATGGAGGGGCGGACGTGCAGACGGAGGTGAAGCGGAATCGGGCGCTGTTCCTGGTTATCCTGGCGGGGGCGCTTGTCATCAGTGCCGCCTTGGGGTCGCGCCAGACCTTTGGGTTGTTTCTGGCACCGATCTCCCAGGAACATGCTGTCCCTCTTACCCTGGTCGCCTTCGCAGTCGCCCTGCACAATCTGACCTGGGGTTTCGCCCAGCCCTTCGCCGGTGCCTTTGCCGACCGGTTTGGGGCGGCACCGGTCATCGTCTTTGGTGCGTCGGCCCTGGGGCTGGGACTGGGCATGACGGCCCTGTTCGCCGGCCCCCTGCCCCTGATTTTGGGCATGGGGCTTTTGGTCGGGCTGGGTATCAGTTGCACCAGTTTTGGCGTGGTGATGACGGCCGTGGGCAAACGCGCCCTGCCGGAACAACGCAGCATGGCCATGGGGATCGTCAGTGCTGGCGGCTCCCTGGGGCAGGTACTGATGGTGCCGCTGGCTCAGATGGTTCAAGGTGGCTGGGGGATGCAGGCTGGCCTGCTGGCGCTGGTGGCCGTGGTGCTGGCCGTGGCGCCGCTGGGCCTGTTACTGGATGGTCGTCGGCAGACAGAAGAACCGGCTGATACCAGCAATGCGGTACAGGTGCTGCCGATGCGGCAGGCGCTGCTATCAGCCTGGTACCATCCAGGATATCGTCTGCTGACGCTGGGTTTCTTCACCTGCGGTTTCCAACTCGCCTTTATCGGCACACACCTGCCCGGCTATCTGCAGCTTTGCCATATGCCTGCCGGCCTCAGCGCAACGGCCCTGGCGCTGATTGGTCTGTTCAATATGGCGGGAAGCTGGCTTTGCGGCTGGCTGGGCGGACATTTCCGCCAGCATCATGTGCTCGGCTGGCTTTATCTGCTGCGCGGAGCCGCCATTGCCCTTTTCGTGGCACTGCCGAAGACGGAATGGTCAGTGATATTGTTTGCTGCCGTCATGGGCATGGTCTGGCTGGGCACCGTGCCGCTGACCAGCGGGTTGATTGCCCGGTTCTTCGGGGTCCGCCATCTGGGCACCTTATTTGGCATCTGCTTCATGAGCCATCAGGTCGGCTCCTTCATCGGCGTTTGGGCCGGTGGTGTCGTCTTCGACCTGACCGGTTCTTATGACCTGATCTGGGTGGCCACTGCCCTTTCGGGTGTCACGGCGGCAGCCCTGCATTTTCCCATCAAAGACCGGCCGGTCCCCCTGAATACCATACCGGCTTAAAAAACAAAGCGCCGCCGGCTTGCACCGGCGGCGCAGGGGGCACCGACCTGATTGTCGGATTAAATCTTCGGCTCGTCGTTGATTTCCACCAGCGCCATCCGAGGGGTGAGCAGATGCACCACCAGCAGGGCCAGCAGATAAGCGGTGGAGGCGACAATGAAGATTGGTGTGTAGGTACCGACCTTGTCCAACACCCAGCCGGCATATTTGGCCATGGCCATGCCGCCGATTGCCCCCAGCATCCCACCGATGCCAACCACCGACCCCACCGCCGCGCGGGGGAACACATCGCTGGGCAACGTGTAGAGATTGGCGGAGAAACCCTGATGCGCCGCCGTTGCCAGGCCGATGATCAACACCGCCACCCATAGCGTATCGGCATTGGCCGCAAAGGCCACCGGCAGGGCAAACAGGGCGCAGATCAGCATGGCCAGCTTGCGGGCGCGGTTGATACTGTAGCCATGATGCATCAGGCGGGAAGACAGCCAGCCACCAGCCACGCTGCCCACATCGGACAGCAGATAAATGGCGACCAACGGAATGCCAAAGGTCTTCAGGTCCAGCCCATGCCGCTTGGCCAGGAAATCCGGCAGCCAGAACAGGAACATCCACCAGATCGGATCGATCAGAAACTTACCCAGCGCATAGGCCCAGGTTTCCCGCACACGCAACAGGCGGAACCAGCCGATCCGATGTCCCGGATCGGGTGGATCGCTGCTGATATAGGTCAGTTCCGCCTGGGTGACCTTGGGGTGCTTGGACGGGTGGCGATACAAGATCAACCAGATCGGCAGCCAGACCAGGCTGAACAGGCCAGTGACGATGAAGGCCATCTCCCAGCCCCAGGCCAGGGTGACAGCCGGTACAACCAAGGGGGTGGCGATGGCGCCGATATTGGTGCCGGCATTGAAAATGCCGGTGGCAAGCGCCCGTTCCTTCTTGGGAAACCACTCGGCCACCGCCTTGATACCACCCGGAAAGCCGCCGCCCTCACCCACGCCCAGCACAACGCGGGCCATGATGAAGCCAGTCAGATCGCGGGCGGCCGCATGGGCGAAATGGCCAATGGTCCAGATGGTGAAAGCCAGGGCAAACCCCAGCCGCGCACCCAACCGATCCACAATATTGCCAAAGACGATATAGGCGATGGCGTAGCTGGCCTGGAACCAGAAGATGATATTGGCATAGTCGGTTTCCGACCAGCCCATTTCCTTGGAGAGGGTGGGTTTCAACACCCCGATCATCTGACGATCAACATAATTGATGGCCATCGCCGCGAACAGCAGCGCCACGACAACCCAACGATAGCGGCCGATCGCGGCCGCCGGTTGCGGGACATCATTCACGCCCGGCATGGGTTTCCTCCCTGATTCGCTTGGTCACGGGCGACCTCATATCCGCCCCTGGCTGACACATTGGGGGTTGATTTCCCCCTTGCTTCTCATTTCATACGACGCTGACTGAGAAGGGCCGTTGCCCTGCCTGATACTCAGGGGCATGGGCCACGCCCTGGGTATCAGTGCAACGGCCGGGCAGGAACGAAGCGGACTTTCACCTCTCCCGCCCCTTCCATTCTCACCATAGCTTCATCACCCGGTTGCACCCGGTGTACACCGGTGATGGCACCGGTGGAAATCCAGGCACCCCGCCGCAGGGCAATGCCGCGCTGCCCCAGATTACGCAGCAGGAAACGCAGGGCACGGCCGGGACCGCCGGGAATGGCCGTCAAAGGCTTCTGGGCGATCTGCGCCCCATTCACCAGCGTCTCGACCATCAACGCCGGCGGCTCTGGGGCCAACAAGGTTTCAAGATCCCCTGCCAGCCGTTCACCAATGATCACACCGGCATTATTGCCAAAATCGCTCACCACAACGGCAGGGCCCAGATCATTGATGGCCGACAAGGGGCTACCCGCCGGTTCGATCCCCAGATAAGCAGCCGTGACAAGCGGGGCAAGCGGCGCATTCTCCGCGATACTGCCGGGGGCGATGTCACAGGCGATCTCAAGCAGAACCTCCGCCTCCACCGCCGTGAATCCGCCCTCTATGGCACGGATTTCCACAACCTCCCCCGGTTGCACCGTTTGGACGGTGCGGGCGAAAATCGGACCGGCCAGCCGTTCCTGGGGGTAAAGATCGCGGACGGCCGGGGCGATGAAACCGACCTTCCAACCGGCAACCGCATCCGGCCACTCCCGGATCGCCGCATTCTGGATCAGATAGGCAGCCTCCAGCGTTGCCGGGATCTGCCCCGGATAATCAGGCAACGACCGCCCTGCCCGGCGCGCATCACGAAAGGCGCGCCGAATGCCGGCTGTCAGATCATCGCCATCGTTAGGCATTCACGCCCTCCCCGGTTATTGTCTTCAGCCTGGGGCCGAAGCGATTGTCATTCGTTACAAAAAGGACTATAGGAAACCGGTGTCATTTACAAGACACCAAATTGAATTTATCGCCGAACCTGGCGAGAGGGAGGATAGTTCAGATGAACGCTGTAAAGACCCGCCGACCTGCTACCCGCTCCCTACCGGCCCGTCTGATGCTGGCCACGGCGCTGGCCCTGGTGGTGCTGCCGTTCTCCACAGCCGGGGCGGCACAACCCGCCACACAGGTGGCGGCGGCAACCGGTGGCAAACTTGCCTTCCCGGGTGCCCTGGGCTGGGCTGCCGACACGGTTGGCGGCCGTGGGGGTGAAATCATCAAGGTGACGACACTGGCTGCCGAAGGCCCCGGCTCGCTGCTGGAAGCGTTGCATCACAAGGGACCGCGCACCATCGTTTTCGAGGTGGGGGGCGTCATCGACCTGGGCAATAAAACCGTCAAGCTGACCGAACCCTTTGTCACCATTGCCGGTCAAACGGCCCCCTCCCCCGGCATTACCTTGATCAAGGGGGGCATTGATATCGCCGCCCATGATGTGATCATCCAGCATATCCGTATTCGTGTGGGTGAGGCCGGCCAGCCCAAGCGCAGCGGCAATGACCATGACAGCATCAGCACCATTGGTGGGGCTTACAATGTCATTGTCGATCATTGCAGCCTGACCTGGGCCACGGATGAAAATCTCTCCGCCTCCGGCCCGCGCTTCAAGGGGAACACGCCGGAGGAATGGCGGCAGAATACTTCACACCGTATCACCTTCTCCAACAATATCATTGCCAATGGTTTGCGTTACTCTACCCATGCCAAGATCGAGCATTCCAAAGGATCGCTGATCCATGACAATGTTACGGATATTCTGATTTACGGCAATCTTTACGCCCATAATGTGGAGCGTAACCCCTTCTTCAAAGGCGGTGTCCATGGCGCCATTGTCAATAACCTGATCTATAATTCCGGTCAGCGCGCCATCCATTACAATCTGATGGCCGAGGAATGGGGCAACATGCCCTATCAGGTCGGCAAGATGAGTGCGGTTGGCAATGTCTTCCGTGCCGGGCCGGATACGCCGCCGCATATGGCGTTCCTGATGATCGGCGGTTATGGCGATCTGGAATATTATGGCAAGGACAATATTGCGGTTGATCAGGCCGGTAACCCGATCCAGCAGATCGGCCGTTACACCACGGCCCCCGCCAAGGTGATTGAACTGAAACGGCCGGACATTTGGCCGGAGGGGTTGACGGCCATGCCGGCCACGGCGGTGCAGCAGCATGTTCTGGGACAGGTCGGGGCGCGGCCCTGGGACCGCGACAAGGAGGATGTGCAGTTGATTTCCGACGTTGCCGAAGGGCGCGGCAACATTATCGACAGCGAAAATGACCTGCACGGTTATCCGCAACAGGTACCCAGCGCCAAAAGCTTCAATCCCGATGACTGGAATCTGGATGATATGACGCCGAAGCGGCCGGACGTGCTGGATAGCGCCACCAAGGCGAAGGGAACGTGATTACGGCTGGGGGTGGCGCCGAACGGTGCCTCCCCTTCCCGTTTCAACGAACAATATCCGCCAGATATTTTTCCAGCGCCGTATAGCCATCCGGTCCAGGTTGCCGGCCATCTGCGGCATTATGGGGATCAAGGCCGCGTTCCTGTTCAATGGCATCGGGAATACCATCGCCATCGCTGTCCAGCGGACCGCGCATTTCCGGCAGCAGCGGCCAGCCGCCAACGTCCTGCTGACTATTGATCACCCCCCCTTTGCCGTCCCGCACCTGTGCCAACACCCGCTGATCCACCGGGTCACGCCGCAGGGAGGCGCCAGCACGGGCCAGCACATCGCCCTGGGCGCTCAATGCGTCCTGGGTTGTGATTGGCGGCATCTCGGCCGGTTGGCGGAGACGATAGCCATCGCGCTCACTTCCCATCACCAGCGACCAGGGGTCGGGCGGCACCGCCCCCGCCATGGCATTGCCCTGGAAGAAGGCCCGCGCCAAGGGGGCGGATTCCCGGAACGCCATCTGCCCCTGGCTGCCGGGGCCGGGAAGATAGGCATTATTGATGAAGTTATATGTGGTTATCGCGTTCTTATCGACATTGTAGCCACCGGCCTCTCCGTGCCAGTCATAAAAAACATTGTTGCGGAAATCCATGATGGCGCCATCGGGATCTTCGTCAGCCTCAATAAAGTTTCCGGGGCGGGGCATTCGTGATTTGTGATGGGCCCACAGATTATGGTGGAAACTATATCGGGCACCATAGGAGCCGCGGACCAGGCTGCCATAGCCATGCTCCCCTTTACTATGAATGGATTTGTTCAAGCTTTCGCTGATCAGGCACCATTGCACCGTGACATGGTCCAGCCCCTTCATGCCCGGCTTCCATTTCTGGGAGACCGACAGGGATTCATCCACCGACCAGCTTGCGGAAAGATGATCCAGAATGATGTGCTGCCCGTCGGTGACGGAGACCGCGTCATCCTCTGTACGGCTGAGATCACCGAGGCGCACGCGCAAATAGCGCACCACCACATGGTCGGCGGCAATGATCAGCGGCTGATCCGCCAGGGCAATGCCGTCACCCGGTGCGCTCTGGCCGGCAATGGTGATGAAATCATTGTGTATTTTCAGCGGTTTCTTCAGGTGGATGGTGCCGGAAACGGCAAAGACGACCATCCGGGGGCCGGAAGCTTCCACGGCCGCCCGCAGGCTGCCGGGGCCGGCATCCTCCAGGTTGGTGACAATCCGCACCACCCCACCCCGCCCCCCCGCGGCATAGGCACCGGCCCCTTCCGCACCGGGAAAGGCCGGGATGGGGCCGGGCTGAACTTGCGGAAAGGGGGAAGCCGCCGGGGCGCCGCCACCGGCCATTCCCCAGAAAAGCGCGCTGAGCAAAATCCGCCGCATGGGCTCTCTCCAGGCCGATGGATGGCACAGAAAAACGGCCATCACTGACGGGCAGTGATGGCCGAGGATAAGGGAGACAGGAGGAAAAATCAGTACTTGTAGCTGGCGCCCAAGAAGAACTGCCGGCCGCTATGGACATAGGTGTCCATGGCCTGCAGGTCACGACCAACCCACTTGTCGTCATACTGATCGGTCAGGTTGATCGCCTCGAAGGAAACGGTCAGGTTTTCGTTGATATTGTACGAAGCATTGAAGTCCAGATTGAACGTGGAATTCTTGCCGCGCACGTCTATATTGTTCCCCGGCGCCACATTGGTCAGATAGGCATCGCGGAAGGCACCGGAAACACGGACGCTGAACTTCTCCGTCTCGTAATAGAGCGTGGCATTCAGGGAGTTCGGGGACAGGTTCACCAACGGTTCTGTCCGTTGGACATTGGTCGCACCACTGGGCAGGTTATAGACAATGTTCGACTTCACATGGGTGTAGTTGAGGATACCACCCAGATTATCAAACGGGGCTGGCAGGAAGGTAAACGGCTTCTGAACGCTGATTTCAAAGCCCTTCAGCGGCCCACCCTCAGTATTTTGCGCCCGGGTGACGGTATAGAGATTATCCAGCTCCGCCACCGGCAAGGATTCAGTCGGCAATTCAACCGTGCGCAGCACCTGACTGCTGGCCACGTTTTGAATATAGGTCTTGATATCCTTGTAGAAGTAACCAACGGAAATCAGGGTTTCGCGGTCAGGATACCATTCCAGACCAATATCGACCGTATTGGCGCGATAGGGTTCCAGATCCGGATTGCCGATGGTCAGGGTCTTGGACTGGGTGTTGATCGAACCACCCGGGGTCAGGTCCGGCAAGCGCGGCCGCGCCATCACCTTGCCGGCGGCGAAACGGACGAACAGGTCCTCCGTCGCTTCCACCGACACATTCATCGATGGCAGCGTATCCCAATAGCTGCGATCGCTTGTGGTGGCGCGGCTGCCGACATAGCCGAAGGCCTGCTGTTCCGTCTTCACCCGGCGCACACCGATATTGCCGCGCACCGCCTTGCCCATCACCTCGAAGTTGAAATCGGCCTGACCATAGAAGGCCAGATCCTTTTCCGTCACGTCGCGGTTCTGGCCAAGCTGGTTATCCTTGGACAGGGTGAAATTGCCAAACTGGTTGATGCAGTTACAGTAAATTCCCAGGGTATCGGCAATTTTATCCAGATCGGGGACAATCCAGCTACCGGGCGTACCGGTCGGCATGTCCATATGCCGACCGAAGCCGGTGAACAGCTTGGATATCTGTGCAACACTGGTACCAGCCGGCAGGGCCACCGCATTTTCATTAATACGGCGCCACTCCTCCGTCTTGAAATCATACTTCTTCCAGGCAAAGCCTGTCTTCAAGGTCACATTATCCGTCGCATCCCACAACAGGTCGCCGCGATAATTGACAAACTCATTCGTTGTCTTGTTGGGACGCATCCGGATCAGCGATGCATCGCCCTGAGCCGACGAACTGCTCCAGGCCCAGTTGGCCGGATTGGTGACGTCGAAGCCATAATCGAAACCGGGCAACTTTTTATTGCCGGTAAAATCATAGCTATAGCCGTTAGAGTTATAACGCTCCAGCGACACGGTGGTCTGCTCGGGATTCTTCTGTTTGTTGCTGGACCAGCCTGCCAGCAACTTCAAGGTCAGGCTTTCGCCAATCCCCTGGTCCAGCCCGACCGAATATTGCAGGAAGTCGGCATTCAGCTCATCCCGACGGTACTCGGTGCGCATATCGACGCCGTTGAAACGGCCCTGGACCAGCGCATTCTTATCGTCAATGACGCCGCTGACCACATCCGTGCCACCCATGCCAGCCGCGCCGGTGCGGCTGAAGGAGATCGCTTCCAGATATTGTTCGGTGCGGTTCTGCTTCAAATTGGCGTAAAGAACGTTGAGATCAATGCGGGTATTCTCAAACGGCTGCAACTGGATAGCACCCGTCAGGCCCAGGCGGTCCTGATCGTAATCCAGCCGACCATAGCGGGGGATGCGGGGATGCCACGCCTGCTGGGCGGCCAGATTGGCTGGTACGCTACGGAATTTGGTGTTCGGGTTGGGGGCCGTACTGGGGCTCGGAACTGGAACCTCCCAGCGGGTGGTCGATGCGCCCTCTTCAAACACATTGCGTGTGGAATAGGCGACCGAGCCCAAGACACCGACCTTGCCATCCAGGAACTGGTCGGCAACCAAAAGGGTCGTGCGCGGATTATATTTCTTCGACAGATCGTTATAGGTGCCCTTGGCCGAGACGGCGAGGGTGAAATCCTTATAATCGAAGGGCTGCCCCGTCTGCAGATCGACAGTGGCGCCCAGAGATCCTTCTTCAATTTCCGCCGATTGCGACTTGTTCACTTTGATATTATTGAACAATTCGGAGGCGAAGATGTTGAAATCAAAGCCGCGGCCCCGGTTGGCGCCGCCGGAACCATCGGTGCCGCCGGTGGTGGCCAGCGCTTCCAGCCCGTTCAGGCGCACGCGGGTGAAGTCAGAGGAAAGGCCACGCACCGTAATGGTACGGCCTTCGCCGCCGTCACGATCAATGGCGATGCCGGGAATACGCTGCAACGATTCCGCCAGATTGAGATCGGGGAACTTGGCGATATCTTCCGCATTCACCGCATCGACGAAATTGCTGGAGTTCTTCTTGGTTTCAATCGCGCTGGCAAGGCTGCCGCGGAAACCGGTGACAACAATTTCCTCCAGCATACCGTCCCCGCCGCCATCCTGCGCCGAAGCGGGTGCGGCGAGGGCGGCTGCGCACGATGCCGCCATCAGCCACATCGGCACATGCCGATAACGTGACCCGGCAGCCTGCCGCCCCAACTGGTTCTTCTTCATTTCCATTCCTCCCAATGCGGCCGCTTTGGCGCAGGCCTGATTTATTTGTCGCGAACAGAAGCGCATTACAGATGCAAAGATCGCGTTTTCCGGATTAAAAGCGCGCTCCCCAGCGTCGCCAGCCATCCACCCGATCGGATGAACTTAGTTCTTTTATCCCGTTACGCTCTAAGTAACCGGTGTCATAAGCGGATCATGATCTGGATACACAGTGATGTCAATGCGCAGAAGTCATTCAAACCGCACCGGAACTTGATCCGGTGCCAGTGTCGTTTTTATGCAACCGTTACCGCGCCAGCCAGCCGCCATCGACGGCCAGGACATGGCCCTGCACATAGTCGGCAGCACGGCTGGCCAGGAACACGGCGGCCCCGCCCAGATCGTCCGGCTCGCCCCAGCGGCCGGCGGGGATGCGGGCCAGGATGTCGCGGTTGCGGTTTTCATCCGCGCGCAGGGCCTCGGTATTGTTGGTGGCGAAATAGCCGGGCGCGATGGCATTCACATTGATGCCCTTGCCGGCCCATTCATTGGCCAGCAGCTT
>CALRQC020000071.1:0-16942 GCA_943370215.1 Azospirillum sp. RU38E | reverse complement strand
CTGCACGCCGGTGGTCTGGTACGCCAGTCGGCGGCGGGTGTGCTGTCGGTTGCCGGGGCTGGCACGGTGGACCTGTCCGCCGATGGCGGCATCCGCATGGATGCGGCTGCGGTGACGCGGACGGCGGGCGGGGATATCCGCTATGCCAGCGCTGGCGACATCGCGCTGGGCCTGCTGGAAACCAGCGGTACGGTCAGCTTGGTGGCCGGTGGCTCGGTGCTGGACGGCAATGGCGATGCGGTGAATATCCGCGCCACTGGCCTGCGGATGCAGGCGGCCGGCGTCGGTACTGCCGACAATGCCATCGAAACCGCTGTCGAGCGCTTGTCGGCCAATATTGGTGCCGCTGGTCTCTACATTGCCGAAATGGACGGGCTGACTATCGGTAATGGCTTTGGGGCTGTGGTGGCTGCCAGTACGGTCCAGATCCAGTCTGCGGGCACCTTGACCCTCAACGCGGCCATGCTGCGGGCCCAGGGTGGGGTGACGCTACGGAGCACGGGGAGCGACCTGTTGCTGACGGGTACGCTGGATCTCGCAGCCGGTTCGGGGGCCTTGACCCTGGCAGCCGCGCGGGATCTGCAGATCAAGGACGGGGGTCTGGACTATGCGGGCGACATCTTCCTGCGGACAGGCCGGGATATTGTTGTCGCCGGCACATCCCACCTGAGCAGCGGCACGGGCAAGCTGTCGGTGCAGGCTGATGGGGGGGTAAGCCTGACCGATCGTGCCACCATCGGCAGTCACGGTGGCACGGTGACTGTTACGGCAGCCTCCGGCCTCCGCCTGTCCGCCAACGCCTTGGTGCAGAGCCAGGGTGGTGACATCGCCTTGACCAGTGGTGCCGATATCACGATGTCAGACAATGCCGCTGTCCACAGCCAGGGCGGGGATTTGACGGTGAAGGCAGCCTCCGGCCTCCGCCTGTCCGCCAGTTCCTTGGTGAAGAGCCAGGGTGGCGACATTGCCTTGACCAGTGGTGCCGATATCACGATGTCGGACAATGCCGCTGTTTACAGCCAGGGCGGGGATTTGACGGTGAAGGCAACCGCCGGCCTCCGCCTGTCCGCCAGCGCCTTGATGCAGAGCCAGGGTGGTGACATTGCCCTGACCAGTGGCGCTGACATAGCGATGTCAGACAGTGCCCTTGTCCAAAGCCAGGGCGGTGACATTGCCGTCCAGGCCAGCGGCGCGATCATGGTGACAACCATTGATACGGTGACCGGTGCCAACAAGGTTGGCGGGGGGAATGTGCAGTTGTTCAGCAACAGTGGCAACATCACCTCCGCCAAACAGGGCGGTTACAATGTGTTGGCGGGGAGCCTGAACCTGATCGGGCGCGGTATGCCCTATCCGGCGACGGCGGAATCGTTGTTGGCCGGTACCTTGCGTGCCGATGTCGCCCGGCTGCACTTCAGCGCTGCCGGTGTGGACGGAGCAATTGGCCGCCTGGAGCAACTGCCTGGCCTGGATCAACGCTATGTGGTTGTCCGTTACAGCAACGGTTCCAGCGTGCCGCTGTTGATCGGGCCTGACACGCGGATCAGCGATATGCCGGCCTTGGTCCGCGGCGCCAGCGGCATCGGCAGCCCCATCCGCTGGATCGGTGAGACGGGCCGGGCCGCTGATGGCACGCTGAACCTGCGTGTCTATGATCCGACCATTGTGGAAGGCATTTCCCGCATCATCCGCGCCCGCGGTGACGAGGGGAGCCGACGGCTGGCGGACATCCTGCAGGAGCGGCGTGGCACGATCGACCTTTACCACACGGCCACCCCAGACTTCCTGCGGTCGCTGTCGGCATTCCAGCCGGATTGGCTGGCGATGGCTGACAGTCCCAGCCGTATCACGGTCAGCAGCCTGCTGCACAACCGCGATACCGATCTGCTGGATATGGATGAGGATGGCACTGATCAGGTCATCGACCTGGATGGCGTCGCTGTGATGGACCAACTTGCCCTGTTCCAGGACATGGAGGATCCGTTGGGTGACAATTTTGAACTGACGTTGTGATCCAGAATCGCTTCCTTCCCGTCGCAGGACGGGCGGGAAGGAAGCGATTGTCAGCTTGGCGGGGACACAAGAAGCGGGATCAGTCGGCGACCTCAATCGCCATTCCGTGTGCCTGGGCCGCATCACGGATGGCGGCGGGGGGCTGGGCGTCGGTGTAAAGCGCCTTCACATCGGCGAAATCCGCCACCTGGATGAAACCGGGCTTGGTGAATTTCGTCGAATCCGCCAGCACGACGACGCGGCGCGAGCGGTCCAGGATGGAGCGTTTGAACGTCGCCTCATCGGAATCGAAATCCAGAAACCCACAGGCGGCATCAATCGCCCCCATCGACAGGATGGTGATATCCGGCACAAAACGCCGGCAAAAGGCGATGGCCTCTGGACCGAAGGCGGCGTGGTAATCCGGCTTGATCGGGCCGCCGGCCACAAACAGGCGCTGGCCGGGCCGGCCCAGCACCTCATGCGCCACTTCCATGCTGTTGGTGATGATGGTCAGGTCGCGGAAACCGGCCAGCGCCCGCGCCAGCCAGAGGCAGGTGGTGCCGGAATCCAGCAGCAGGGTCATCCCCTCCGTCACCATGCGGGCGGCGTGCTGGGCGATGCGCTGCTTGGCATCTGACTGTTCGCGCAGGCGGATGCGATAGGGTGCCTCCAGCTCACTGCTGGGGATGGAGACGCCGCCATGGGTCTTCTGCACCCGTCCTGTCCGCTCCAACTGGCGGATATCGCGTCGGATCGTCTCCTCCGACACATCAAAATGCACCGCCAGCTCGGCAACGGAGCAGTGGCCCCGTTCCTCCAGCAGTTTCATCAAGGAGGTGAGCCGCGCGACCTGGATGGGCCGCGCGCCGCTCTTGCTGTCCAGCGTGTCGATCTCAGTCATGTGAACATGATACCCACATTAATCCGGGCGATAAAGTCACAAAATTCCACACATAACCACATGAATCTCACAATTTGTCACGCGGCTGTCATCAGGGGCAGTTAGTGTTCGTTCCGTCTCGCAGTTGCAGCATTGCGATTATGGGGAAAGGGAATAGAACGATGTTACGGAGCAAGACGGCCCTGCTGTCATTTCTGGCAGTGACCACCGCGCTGATGCCACCGATGGCCATGGCGCAGGAAAGCACAGGGATGCAATCGATTGACGAAATCGTCGTCGTTGGTCGGGCAGTCACCTTTGCCAACACTCAGGTGACACAGACGATGATCGACCGTCAGTCGGCGCTGACCAGCGTGAATGACGTCATCAAGGAACTTCCCGGTGTTTTCGTGGCGGAGGGTGACGCCTTCGGCTCGTCGGACTGGGCGACCTCCATCAGTATGCGCGGTTTCAGCAGTGGCGGCGGTGGCGGGCAGCAGATCGGCACCACGATTGACGGGCTGCCCAATGGCGGTTCCGGCTATGGCGGCGGTTCGCGGGCCAACCGCTATGTCGATGTGCTGGATTTGAAGACCGTCATGGTGTCCCAGGGCACGGCGGACATTTCCTCCCGCTCCAACGAGGCGCTGGGCGGCACGCTGAACTATATCACCTCTGACCCGCTGGATGAGGCACGGGCGCGCTTTACGGTGGCAGGGGGTGATTTCGATGCACGCAAATTCTACGCACGCGTGGATACCGGCACCATAGCGCCTGACACGCGCGCTTATCTCAGCGCATCTTCCTCCCACGTCAAGGACTGGATCGGCGGTGCCGGTGTCACCAAGCGCGACCATGTTGACGGCAAGATCAAAAGCCGCATTGGCCAGGTCAATCTGACCGGCTGGCTGTCCTATGATGACGCCGATGAGGCGGAGTTCGGCTCTGTCTCCCCGGCCATGTTCGCCAAGGATCCCAACCATGATGCCTATACGGATCAATGGACCGGCATCCCCTATATCGACCAGTCCTACCGCGCCGGGTCGCGCGCCCTCCGCGAGAATCTGTTCAGCTATCTCAAGGCTGACACGGAACTGGGCGAGGTCAAGCTGGCGGTGACCGGCTACTATCATCACATGACCGGTCGCGGTGACTGGATCCCGCCCTATCTGGTCGATGTGCGCAATGATGGTGCTGGCAAGCCGGAAAGCGAGTTTACCGGAGGGGGGACGACGATTGGCGGTAGCTCCTTGGGCAAGATTTACTTCGTCACCCCGTCGGGAGCCAAGGCGTCGATGATTGCGGGCTGTGCCGGCACAGCTTTGGTTCCGGCGGAATATTCACCCTCCTGCTATCCGACCGGTTCAACGGCGGTCATGTCCTACCGTCACACTCATTACAAGAACGAACGTGCCGGTGTGACCAGCGATGTCGACTGGACGCATGATTTCGGCGACTTCCAGAACACCCTGCGCGCGGGCATCTGGTATGAATATGGTCGTGCCAACCAGGTACGCGACTGGCACAAGATCAGTAACCCGTTGCTTGGCATTGCCTTTGACGACACGCCCTATTATGTGCAGTTCAGCACCGATTATGATCTTGATGAAGTGGTCGGCTATGCCGAGGATTCAGTGACCTTTGGCCCCATTACCGCCCGTTTTGGCGTTCGGCAGTTTCACCTGGATCAGCGCCGCGCTGAACTTTTGAATGCCCGTGACAGCACAGAAATCAGTTATCATTCCGATCCGCTGATCTCCACCGGTTTGACCTATCAGACCCCGATTTCGGGCCTGGAACTGTTCGGCGGCTTCTCCCAGAATTTCGCTGCCATTGGTAATGGTCCGCTGGGTGAACCGAAAGCGGTCATCGCCAAGCTTGAGCCGGAAACGGCTGACAATATTGAAATCGGTGCTCGTTACAATATGGGGGACATCCAGGCGTCGCTGATTGGGTACGATATCAAGTTCAACAATCATATTGAGTCGATCTCGTCCAATCTGGTGACGGGGATCGACTATCTTTCCGAACAGGACAGCGTCTATCTCAATGTCGGCGGCATCAAGAGCCAGGGTATCGAAGTGGCACTTGCCTATCGTGTCCTGCCGGAGCTGACCGTGTCAGGCAGCTACACCTATAATGACGCAACCTATATCGGCACGGGCAACAAGGCGCAGGATGATGATATCGGCATCACGCCCGGCCGGCAGGTGATCAACTCGCCGCGTACCATGTGGGTGCTGGCGGCTGATTACAAGGAGGACGTTTTCAAGGCCGGGCTTTCCGCCAAGTTCGTCGGGGATCGTTTCATTGATACACAGGGCCAGGCGATCGCCCCCAGCTTCACGGTGGTTGATGCCTATGCCGGTGTCGATCTGGCGCTGGTGAATGAACGGCTGGCCGGCATTTCACTGATGATCCAGGCCAGCAACCTGACCGACAAGCGCTATCTTGCCGGTGCGGATGGTGGCTCGGCCTTCCTAGGCACGCCGCGGACGGTGACCGCGTCGCTGACCTTTGATTTCTAAGTATAGGATTGCAAGGAATGTGCCGGCATCATCGCCGGCACATTTCCGTTAAGGAGGTTTTCCGATGGTTGATCTGTCCCGTCGCCGGCTGCTTTCCGCCGGGATACCGGCCATGGGGGCGGCCGCCCTGATGCCCTCCATCGTGCGCGCCGCCTCCATCAGGCCGGACCGGCGCAGCGGCAGCATCCGCGATGTGCAACATGTTGTCATCCTGACGCAGGAAAACCGCGCCTTCGACCATTATTTCGGGTCGATGAATGGGGTGCAGGGCTTTGGCGACCGGTTCGCCATTCCCGCCCCGCCGTTGCCCGAGGCGCCCGATCGCACCGTTTTCGTGCAGCCGGCGGAACCGGACAAGCCCGGCCCCCGTCTGCTGGCCCCGTTCCGGCTGGATACCCAACAGGATTTCCGCCTGATCCGCCCGCTGGGCACGCCGCACGGCTTCCCCGACAGCCAGGCCGCCTGGGATAATGGCCGTATGGCGGACTGGCCGCGTTACAAGCATAACCATGCGCTGGCCCATTTCACCCGCGCCGACATTCCGTTCCAATATGCGCTGGCCGAGGCGTTCACCCTGTGCGACGCCTATCATTGTGCCCTGCATCTCAGCACCAATCCCAACCGGCTTTATATCTGGACCGGCACGCATGATCCGCAGGCCAAGGCCAATGGCCCTGCCATCGATAATGGCTATGACGGGTTTGAGGATCCGCGCGGCCATGGCGGTTATACTTGGACCACCTATCCGGAGCGGTTGCTGGCGGCCGGGGTCAGCTTCCAGATCTATCAGGACATGTCGGATAATTTCAGCGACAATCCGCTGGTCGGCTTCAAGACCTATCGCGCGGCGCGCGGGGCGATGGAGGGGCCGGCGGCGGAGCTGGCCCGCCGCACGCTGACCAGCCGCACCCTGGATGATTTGCGCCAAGATGTTGTGTCGGGCAAACTGCCCCAGGTTTCCTGGATCGTGGCACCGGCGGTTTATTCCGAACATCCCAGCGTTTCCACGCCCTTGCAGGGGGCCGAATATACCGCCCGCGTTCTGGATGCGCTGACCGCCAACCCGGATGTCTGGTCACGCACCGTGCTGCTGATCAATTTTGATGAGAATGACGGGCTGTTCGACCATGTGCCGCCGCCGGCACCTCCGGCCCGCGACCCCGCCAACCCGGCCCGGCTGCTGGGTGGTTCCACGGTGGAGGCGGGGGATGAATATCACCGCCATTCACAGGGGGAGAAGGACGCGCCCTATCTCAACCGGCCCTATGGGCTGGGGCCGCGCGTGCCGATGTATGTCGTCTCCCCCTGGAGTACCGGCGGCTATGTGGCACCGGAGGTGTTCGACCATACCAGCGTCATCCGCTTTCTGGAGACGCGCTTCGGTGTGATGGAGCCGAATATCAGTGCCTGGCGGCGGGCGGTCTGCGGCGATCTCACCTCCTGCTTCGATTTCGCCCGCCAGGACAGCCGGCCCTTCCCGGCCAAGCTGCCGCCCACCCGCGCCCTGTCGGACCGGGCGGCCGGGTTGAAGGAAGTGGACCCGCCGCTGCCGGCGGCACTGACGGCGCCCAGCCAGGAAACCGGCCCCCGCCGCCGCCGCGCCACCCCCTATCGCCTGGATGTGGCGCTGGGGACGGGGCTGCGGTTCCTGAATGAAGGGCAGGTGCGGGCGGCCGTTTTCCATCTCTATAGGCTGGGCCAGTTGGATCAGGCCCCTGCCCGCTATACCGTAGGGGCGGGGGCAGCGCTGGAGGCGGTGCTGGAGCCAGGGCGCGACCTGTTCATTGTCGGCCCCAATGGCTTCCACCGGCGCTTGACCGGCTGGAATGGGGTTTTTGGGGCGGCCTTGGAACAGGGGCGTGGCCGTCAGGCGCTGCTGCGGCTGAGCAATCCGGGGGCGGCCGGGCTGACCCTGACCCTGGCCGACCTTGCCTATGGCCAGGGCACGCGGCAGGTGAAAGTGCCGGCGGGTGGGGAGACCAGCCTGCCGCTGGATTTCGCCGGGAGCCATGGCTGGTACGATCTGCTGCTCTCTGCCGCTGGCCAGTCCTGGCGCATGGCCGGCCATCTGGAGGATGGATCGGAATCCTTCTCCGACCCGGCCACCCTGGCGGCGGCGCCGTTGCGGGTGGTGGGGCTTTGATGATTGTTCTTCTTGGCTGAGGCGCTGCCCTATCGCCCGCCTATTTGTGCCTCCCCCGCGCAAGCGGGGGTCCAGGGGCCAAGGGCACTGAAGCGTCTGTTTCTGTGGCCCCTGGTTCCCCCGTTTACGCGGGGAAGGCACAATGGGTGGTGCTGCTCCATTCACCCCGCTCAATGCGGCGCGGCCGCCTGTTGCGGCATGGTCCAGATCGGCACGCCGGTCATGTCGGGCAGGCGGTGGGCGATGCCCTTGTGACAGTCGATGCAGGTGGCCTGCCCGGTGAACAGGAAGCGCTGATGCGCCTCGGCACCGCGCGCCCCCTGGCGGGTGATGTCCATGCTGTCGGCGCTGTGGCAGTTCCGGCATTCCAGGGAATTATTGGCTTTCAGCCGTGCCCATTCGTGGCTGGCCAGTTCCTTGCGCTTGGCCTCGAACTTCTCCGGCGTGTTCACGGTGCCGAAAATCTTGCCCCAGACCTCTTTGGAGGCCTGCATCTTGCGGGCGATCTTGTCGGTCCATTTATGCGGCACGTGGCAATCCGGGCAGGTGGCCCGCACGCCCGACCGATTGGAATAATGGATGGTCTGTTTCAGATCGGCATAGGGATTGTCCTTCATCTCGTGACAGCCGATGCAGAACGCCTCCTTGTTGGTCATTTCAAGCGCGGTGTTGAAGCCCCCCCACCAGAGTACGCCGGCGACAAAGCCGCCGATGGTGAGAAAGCCCAGGGAGAGATGGCCGGCAGGGCGGTTGAAGGCCCGCCAAGCCACCATGGCCAGATCCAGCGCGCGGCGGATGATGCCCATCATTGGCCCCCTTTGGCGGCGGCATCCTTTTCGCGGATGACACTATCCACATCGCGGAAGCTGTTGGGCACGCGCGGCTGCACATCCGTCTGCGGCACATGGCATTGCAGGCAGAAATAGCGGCGGGCCGACACGGCCCCCAGCACCTGCCCGTCACGATCCTGGAAATGCGTGACGGAGATCATGGGCGCCTGACTGTCGCCGGTAAATTCCCGTGCGTGGCAGGTCAGGCACTTATTGGCGCGCAGGTCCAACTGATAGCCCACGATCTGGTGCGGGATCACCGGGGGCTGTTCGGGGTAATTGCGCTGGCGGCGGCGGTCGTCGGTGGCATCCTTCGGGATGGGCGGGGCTTCCTGCACGGTCAGCCCCTCGGCCCCCGTGAAGGCCGGGCGGCCGCTGGCCTTGACATCGCGCACGCTGGCGCTGGGCGCGGCAGCAACCTGGGCGGGGGCCGGATCGGTGGCCAACGCCCGTTGCGCCACCGGCACGCCCAAGATGGGCAGGGCCGCCAGCAGGGAAAGGATCAGGGCGGTGCGGAGGTTTTTCATGATTACGCCCCCTGGACCGGCGTGATGCGCACGGCGCATTTCTTGAAGTCGGTCTGTTTGGAGATCGGGTCGGTGGCATCCAGCGTGACGCGGTTGATCAGCACATCGGCATCAAACCAGGGCACGAAGACCAGCCCGCGCGGTGGCTTGTTGCGGCCGCGCGTTTCCACCCGCGCCCGCACCTGACCCCGGCGGGAGGCGACCAGCACTTCCTGCCCGCGCCGCACATTCATGGCTTGGGCATCATCGGGATGCATGTAGCAGAGCGCCTGCGGCACGGCGCGGTGCAGTTCCGGTACGCGGCGCGTCATGGAGCCGGAATGCCAATGTTCCAGCACCCGGCCCGTCGACAGCCAGAACGGATAATCCGTGTCCGGGCTTTCGGCCGGCGGTTCGTAGGGCAGGGCGAAGATGCGGGCCTTGCCGTCCTTGTGCCCATAAAAGCGCATCCCTTCGCCGGCCGGCACATAGGGATCGCTGCCTTCGCGGAAGCGCCAGCGCGTTTCCTGCCCGTTCACCACCGGCCAGCGCAGGCCGCGTTCCTCGTGATAGCGCTCATAGGGGGCCAGATCATGGCCATGGCCCCGGCCAAAGCTGGCATATTCCTCAAACAGCCCCTTTTGCAGATAGAAGCCCAGTTCCTTGGACTCGCGGTTTTCATAGGCAGGGTCACATTCGCTGACCGGGAACCTGTCCACCTGCCCGTTGCGATAAAGGATGTCGAAAAGGGTCTTGCCGCGGAATTCCGGGGCCTTGGCCAGCAATTCCTCCGGCCAGACCTCTTCCACCTTGAAGCGTTTGGAGAATTCCACCAACTGCCACAGGTCCGACCGCGCCTCCCCCGGCGCGTTCACCAACTGGTGCCAGACCTGGGTGCGGCGTTCGGCATTGCCGTATGCGCCTTCCTTTTCCACCCACATGGCGGCAGGCAGCACCAGATCGGCCGCCATGGTGGTGACGGTGGGATAGGCATCGGAGACGACGATGAAATTGTCCGGGTTGCGATAGCCGGGCCAGGTCTCGTTGGCGGTATTGGGGGCCGCCTGCATGTTGTTGTTCACCTGCACCCAGTAGCAGTTCAGCTTGCCATCCTTCAGCATCCGGTCCTGCTGCACGGCATGGAAGCCGGGCTTGGCCGGGATGGTGCCTTCCGGCAGCTTCCACAGATGTTCGGCATGGGCGCGGTGTTCGGCATTCGTCACCACCATGTCGGCGGGCAGCCGGTGGGAGAAGGTGCCAACCTCCCGCGCCGTGCCGCAGGCGCTGGGCTGACCGGTGAGGGAGAAGGGGCTGTTGCCCGGTTGGGAGATTTTCCCCGTCAGCAGATGGATGTTATAGCAAAGGTTATTGGCCCAGACGCCGCGCGTATGCTGGTTGAAGCCCATGGTCCAGAAGCTGGTGACCTTGATCTTCGGGTCGGCATACAGCTCCGCCAGCGCCTTCAGCCGGGCCGCCGGCACGCCGGATTGGGCGGCCACCTTTTCCAGCGTATAGGGGGCGACGAAGGCGGCATATTCCTCAAAACTGATCGGGTCGGAATCATTGGCGTTGCCGGCATTCTTGGCCGCCTTTTCCAACGGATTGTCGGGCCGCAGCCCATAGCCGATATCGGTGCGGCCCTTCACGAACGTCGTGTGCTTATTGACGAAATCCTTGTTCACCCGCCCGGTCTGGATGATGTGGTTGGCGATATAGTTCAGGATGGCCAGATCGGTCTGCGGCGTGAACACCATGGGGATGTCCGCCAACTCGAACGACCGATGTTCAAAGGTGGACAGCACCGCCACCTTCACATCCGGGTTGGACAGGCGGCGGTCGGTGACGCGGGTCCACAGGACGGGGTGCATCTCCGCCATGTTGCTGCCCCACAGCACGAAGGCGTCGGCGGCTTCGATATCGTCGTAACAGCCCATCGGTTCATCAATGCCGAAGGTGCGCATGAAGCCGGCCACGGCGGATGCCATGCAATGCCGGGCATTGGGGTCGATATTGTTGGAGCGGAAGCCGGCCTTCATCAGTTTGACGGCGGCATAGCCTTCATGCACCGTCCATTGCCCGGACCCGAACATGCCAATGGCTTCCGGCCCCTTGGCCTTCAGCGTGGCCTTCCATTTCTCGGCCATGATGTCAAAGGCCTGATCCCAGGTGATGGGGGTGAAATCCCCCTCCTTAGCGTATTGGCCGTTCTTCATGCGCAGCATGGGCGTGGTCAGCCGGTCCTGGCCATAGATGATCTTGGACAGGAAATAGCCCTTCACGCAGTTCAGGCCCCGGTTCACCTCAGCCTTCTGGTCGCCATGGGTGGCGACGATGCGGCCTTCCTTCACGCCCACCATCACACTACAGCCGGTGCCGCAGAAGCGGCAGGCGGCCTTGGACCATTTCACCTTGGCATCCATGCCGGTGGGCAGTTGCGTGGCACCGGCCTGCAGGGTGACGCCGGCGGTGGCGGCTGCCGTTGCGGCAGCCTGGGCCTTCAGATAATCGCGGCGGGTCAGTGTCATGGCATGGGCTCCGCAAGGCACACCGCAGGTTCGGCGTGGTGATAGACGGGAAGGGCGCTGTAGACGCCCTGAATGGCATTGATGGCGTCCAGCATGTCGGCGGTCGCGCGGGCGCTGGGCTGTTCGATCAGCACGATCAGCCGGCTGGCATCGCCGGCACTGGGCACAATCTCGCCCCCCAGCGCCTGGATGCAGGCAGAGACTGTCGCCAGCGCATCGGGGCGGGCATGGACGATCAGGCTGGAAATGTGGATTTCATCGCTCATGCGCTGTCTCCATCGCGGGGGGCAAGCTGGATGGCGCCGACGGGGCAGGGGGCCAGGCATTCACCGCAGCCGCTGCAGCGGTCCCCATCCACATCCGCCCGTGCCCGCCCACGCGGCTGCAACAGAAAGCGGATGGCCGCTTCCGGGCAGGCATCGCCGCAGGTCCGGCAATAGGCACCGGTTTCCGCCAGACAGGTGGCGGCAATGACGGCCAGCGGCGGGCCGGCAGGCGGTGCGGAGGTGCGGTCTGGTCCACGCCCGAACAGGGCGCGGCGGGAAAGCCTGGGTTCCATGGTGCGCTCCCCCCGTCACATGCCCGGTGGGCCCGCGAACATCTGGTAGATCCAGACAGCGAAGCCATAGGCGGCCACCACCCCGATCGACAGAACCGGGATGAAAACGAAAGCCAGGAAGACGAACTTCAGCAGTTCGGCTTTTCTGGAGTCCGGAGCGGGGGTTGCATCCATGACGTCCTGCCAGAATCTATTGTTTGCCGGGAAAACCATACAGCACGATGGAACGCTCAAGCATTGATCAGAATCAATTTGGCGTCATCTCAATAATGTTGATTTAATATCGCTGTATAGATTGCAATACATCGACATTGATTTTTGATTTATTTAAAATTGACATTTATCAATTCAGACCATGCTTGTTTTCTTTTGTGCTTGATGGCCGGCGCCGGCAGCGCAAAAAAAAGCAAAGCGCTTGCCGACAAATTTGCCGAAGCGCAAGGACGCTGCGGCGGCGGCCTGCTTGGATGGGGCACTTTCCTCCCTGCAAGGCTCTGGCCCGATGAAAACCCAGTTCATCCAGTTCCGGCGCGATGCCGCCCACCTTCTTCTGCCGCAGCCCGATACCGTTCCGGGAGAGCTGCCGGATGGGTCGATCATCTGCGCGATTGATGATTGCCCGGATGCCTTGCCACCGGAACGGTTGCTGCGACGGCTGCAGGGGTTGTTCCCCACGCCCGGTACCAGCCGCATCCGCTTCGCTGACCTGCCCGAGCGCGACGGCGGCTGCTGTGGCGGCCATTGCGGCGGTTGAGCTCCCTCCCCAAACCCAGAGAAACGCCATGACATCGCTGACGCAACCCGTATCGCTGTTCGCCGCCACCATCCCCGGGGCGACCACCATCTTCCGCCGCCACGGCATTGATTTCTGCTGTGGCGGCGGCCTTCCCCTGGCCGATGCCGCCCAGGCCCATGGGCTGGACCCGGCCGGATTGCTGCGGGAGTTGATGGATCAGGGCGGGGCGGCGGACCCGGCCCCGGCCAGCCTTTCCACCCCCGCCCTGACCAGCCTGATCCTGGACCGCTTCCATGCCGGCCACCGGCAGCAACTGGATGAACTGCTGTACCTGTCGCAGAAGGTTGAAAGCGTTCACGGCCAGCATCCGGATTGTCCCAAGGGCCTGCACGCCCTGCTGGCGCAGGTGGCGGGTGAGTTGGAGGAACATATGCAGAAGGAGGAACAGGTGCTGTTCCCGGCCATACTGTCAGGCGGATCGTTTTTTCTGGCAGCCCCCATTGCCTGCATGATGCAGGAACATGATGTGTTCGGTGATCAGTTGCACCAGATGGCAGCGCTGACGCGGGATTTCACCCCACCGGCCCGGGCCTGTGCCACCTGGCGGGCCCTGTACAGCAGCCTGCAGCATTTCGTGCAGGAGGCGCAGGAACATGTGCATCTTGAAAACAATGTGCTGTTTCCCCGCTTTGGCGCTTCCGCATAGTCTATTCCGGTGACTGATCCGGTGATATGACGGGGCCCGCCGGATAGCGTCCCTAACCGGCAGCCCCCTTCGGTTACCCAGCCCATCTTGATAATGAAGCCTGACGATCTCCATCTGGTGCGCAGCCTGCCGATGTTTGCCAAGGTCACTGACGCGCAATTGTCGGTGCTGGTGGCGCGTGGGTCTTTGCAGCGCTATCCACGCGGCACCTTGTTGTTCAACGAGGGGGAGCAGGCGGATTTCCTGATGGTGCTGCTGGAAGGCGGGGTGGAGCTGTTTGCCCGCGACCAGGATGATAACGAGGCGGTGGTGGACATCCTGTTCCCCGTTGACAGCTTCATCCTGGCGGCCGCCCTGACCGGCGCCCCCTATCTGATGTCGGCCCGCACCTTGGTGCCATCGCGCATATTGCTGTTGGAAACCAGTGCCTTCCGTCGCGCGGTGGCCGCCGACCCGGACCTGTCCACCCCGGTGATGGCGGAACTGGCCCAGCATTTCCGTCGTCTGGTTCGCCAGATCAAGGATTTGAAGCTGCGCACCGGTGTGCAGCGCCTGGGCTGTTACGTGCTGGCCCTGGCCGGCCCGGCAGATGAGGTGATGTTGCCGTTTGATAAACGCATCCTGGCGTCCCGCCTGGGCATGACGGCGGAAAACCTGTCGCGTGCCTTCTCCGCCCTGCGCGATCAGGGCTTGTCGGTGCAGGGCAGGCGGCTGGTGATCCAGGACCGGGAGAGGCTGGTTGCCTTCTCCCGCCCGGCCCCCCTGATCGATGCGGCGGAGGGACCGCTTTCGATCATTGCGGATTGATCGTCGTCAGGCCGGGCGGGGCAAATCCTCCGCGATGGCCAGCAGCGTATCGGGCTTCACCACCACGATCTGCTGCCGCCCGCCGGCGGTGAGGCCATCGCTCTCCCAGGCGGACAGGATGCGGCTGACCGTGTGCAGGGTGGTGCCGGTCATTTCCGCCAGATCCTGCCGGGTCAGCGGAAAGCTGATTTCCACCCCTGCCGACACTTCCCGCCCGGCCTGACGGGCCAGCCGCAGCAGGGCATAGGCAACCCGCCGCTCCACCCGCTGCGTTGAAAGCTGGCGCACGCGGGTCTGCAAATCCTCCAGCCGGTCGCCCAGCATGGCCATGCTGTTCATGGCAATCTGCGGATAGGTCAGCATCAAGCCCTTCATGGTCTCCACCGACCAGACCAGATCGACACTGTCTGTCACCGCCACGGCGTCGCCGGGATATCCGGAAAGGAACATGGCCAGCGTGCCATACATCTCCCCCGGTCCCACGAACTGCACCACCACCTGCTGGCCATCCGGCCCTGTCTGCTGAATCTTGATCCGCCCGTCGATCAGGGCATGGCAGGTGCTGGCGCTGTCGCCCTGTTTGAAGACGATGCTGCCCTTGGCCACGCGCCGGGCCTGGCCATGTTCCATCACCGCACTCAAGGCGGCGGCGTCCAGGCCGGCAAACATGCGCATCGGCCGCAGCAATGACGGGTCGGGTTTCGGCTTTTCCATGGGGGCTGCCTTGGCCGGTTCGGGGAAGGGCGTGCAGCATAGACCCATCATGGCGGACAAATCCATCGCCCTCACCCCGGCCGGCCGTCGGCGCGGCGTGTGATCAGGATAGGGGCATAGGCAAGGCTGTAGAGAATGAAGGCCGCCACCCAACACAGGCCGGCGACGCTATAGGCCATACCCATATCCGGCAACACGGGGGCCAGCACCCGCACCAGGGCCGCCAGGGTCAGCAGAATATAGGCGGCCACGGTGGGTTTGGCCGCCACGATCTCCCGTCCCGTGTGGCCAAGGGCGGCCCGCGACATTACAGCCAGGATCATGCCGGAAAAAGCGCCCGCTGTCAGGGCATGAACCCAGGTCTGGCCGATGGCCAGCCCGCCCAGCAACCAGCCCGCTTTCAGCAGCAGACCCAGTGGGATCCAGGCATAGGCCAGATGCAGCGACCAGAGAATGGGCTGATCCAGCGCTTTCACCCCCTGCCAGCGGGCCAGCCGCAGCGCATGGGCGATCCCGGCCAGCAGGGCGGTGACGCCCGGCAGCCAGCCCTGCGGCTGGACCAGATCGGCCAGCGTCAGCAGGGCCAGGCTGACCAGGGCTGCCCGGTCCAGCAGCCCAAACGGCGGCACCACTGCCAATCGGCCAAGCCGCTTCAAGGCACTGCTGGTGAAGGATGGCACGATGCGCCCCCCGATCAGCGCCACCATCAGCAGCACCATGTCGATGGCCAGTGCCTGGCCCCAAGCCCAGCCGCCGGCCAGCCAGCCCAACCGCTCGGCATGGTAAAGGCTGCTGGCCAGCGTCAGCAGGCCCAGCATCAGCAGCGTCACATAATTGCGCCTGTTCCTGGTCCGGATGATGGAGGGGAGCACCATGGCGCCCAGGGCCGGGAAGAAGGTCAGATCGATCATCGCCGCCGGCAGCGCCGGCAGGGGGGCAATGGGATTGAGCGCGACCCGCCCGGCCAGCCATAAAAGGGTCAATGCGATCAGTTTGCCACCGGCAAAGCCGCGCTCACCTGTCCAGTTCGGCACGGCCGTCAGCAGAAAACCGGCAATGGCGGCCCCTGCGAAGCCGAACAGCATCTCATGCCCGTGCCAGGCCATGGGGCTACCCAACCCGTCCGGCCAGCGGCCCGTGTGCAAAACCATCAGCCACAGCATCACCACGCCGATGGCATAGAGCCCCGCCGCCAGAAAGAACGGCCGGAAGCCATAGGCGAACAGCGCCAGCCGCGCGGGACGGGGCTGGGCGGTGTCCTGAAAAGGGGTGGTCATGATGGGAAGCCTCCTGGCCGCTGATCTGGGCCCTTCCCTCATACCCCCTCCCGGCCCCCCTCAATTTGTGCCGCCACAAACTCAGGCCCCATCCCCCTCACGTGGGGCTGCTTTGCGTGACGCGAGTATTTTCACATTTCCTCAAAAAACCTGTTGCAACGTCGTTCGACCCCGCCTATACAGCGCCTCCCACGACGTCGGGCCGGATGGTTTGTCAAGTTGTGGGGCGGGGTGGTGGTGGTTTTGGCCAGTATCACCGACGGTTCTTTGAAGGTTTCGTCCTTCGGACAAGTGGATTGATCTATCGTGCTGTTGGGCAAGTGTCTGCTGGACTTGGGTCTGGTGGGTTGATTGCTTGATGGTCCGTTGACCGGATTGGTTCTATGCTTTTTGTAGCGCTTCGGCGCTGCGGGGAAAAAAGTTTAGAGCGGTTGAAAAAAACGGTTGACGGGTTGGTCGGAGGTGTTTAGAAAGCGCTCCACCAACGACGGCGGCGCCGCTGCCGACGATGGATTTGCAGTCTCTGGCGGATGCGCTGGTTGACTGCACGGCATGAGCCTCATGCTTTTGTGGGTGCCGGTGTCGACTGGTTTTCCAGTCGGGATGAAGGGTTTGTCGGTCTTCGGATCGGGTTCTTGGACAAGTGAATCGATTGAGAGAAGGGATGCGCAGGCGGCGTGTCCGGGGAATGAGCGGAAGTCAGGCTCGTTTTTCGGGTATCGTTGAATGTGCATCT
>CALRQC020000070.1:0-17958 GCA_943370215.1 Azospirillum sp. RU38E | reverse complement strand
CGCAGGCCGGGGTCCAGGGGCCACAAGCGCTTTGCTCTACGAACCTGGACCCCGGCCTGCGCCGGGGTGACGGTTGAACAGGTGGAAACCAGAGTAGAAGATACTGCAGCGTCGCCCTCCCGCCCCCTCAAAAATCCCGTTCCGCCGCGCAATGGGTGCGCAGGAATTCATCATGGCTGGGCAGGCCCTTCACCTGCGCGCGCAGAATCGGGGCGGAGCGGTCCAGGGTTTCGGTAATGACCGATAAAGGCAGCGTCTCCACCAGCCCTTGATAACGGGTCGGCCGCACGCCCATCCCCTCATAAACGGATTGCCAGGACACGGCGCGGAACAGCTCCTCCAGCCCTTCGCGCAGCACGCCGCTGGCACGGAACAGGTCCAGCCGGGCGCGCAGGGAGGCCGGCACCGGGGCCTGGCGGCAGGCTTGCCAGAACGGCGTGTCGTCGCGCTGGCTCAGGCAATAATGCAGGACGATGAAATCCTTCACCTCCTCATATTCCGCCCCCATGCGGCGATTGAATTCGGCTGCCAGGGCCGGATCGCAATCCTGATCGGGGAAGAAACGGGCCAGATGATCCACCGCCCGGTAAACCAGATGGATGGCGGTGGATTCCAGCGGTTCGATGAAACCCGCCGCCAGCCCCAGGGCCAGACAGTTCTTTTCCCACATCCGCGCCCGCATCCCGGTCTTGAAGGGGATGATGGCCGGCTCGGTCAGCAGCCGGCCTTGCAGCTTGCTGCGCAGGGTTGCCACTGCCTCCTCATCGGACAGGAAGCGGCTGGAATAGACATAGCCATTGCCGGCCCGGTGCTGCAGCGGGATGCGCCAACGCCAGCCATGGCCCAGCGCCTCCGACAATGTAAACGGATGGGTATCGCCGGTATTTTCCGTCTGCACCGCCACGGCGCGGTCACAGAGAAGCTGATCCGACCAGTCGATCAGCCCCACCCCCAGCGTCTGCCCCACCAGCAGGGAGCGGAAGCCGGTGCAATCAATGAAGAAATCGCCTGTGACTTCCCGGCCGCCGCGCAGGCACAGCGCCTCAATCGCGCCATCGGGGCGGGTGCGCACTCGCTCGATCCGGCCTTCGGTGCGCACCGCCCCGCGTTCTTCGGCATAGCGGCGCAGATAGGTTGCCACCCGCTTGGCATCCACATGCAGCGCGTAGGAGGCGGCACCGACCATGGTGCGCTGCGCCTTGAAGGGCAGCATGAAGCGGTATTCATCCGCCATGATGGCCGCAGGGGCGAAATCCATCAGGGCCGAGGGGTGGCCGTTGGCCTTGGCCCGCAGCCAGCATTGATAGAATTCATGCACATCGATCTGGCCGCCAATGGCCCCGAACGGGTGGAAATAGCCGCTGCCCAGCCGGTACCAGTCACGGAACCGAATGCCCAGCTTGAAGCTGGCGCTGGTCTGGCGGATGAAATCCTGCTCATCGATGCCCAGGTTGCGCAGCAGGGTGATGAAGGGCGGGATGGTGCTTTCGCCCACCCCGATGGTGCCGATCTCCTCGGATTCCACCAGTTCCACCGCCGTGGCGCTGCCCTTCAGCAGGTGCGACAGCATGGCGGCGGTGATCCAGCCGGCCGTGCCACCACCGGCAATGACGATCCTGCGCAACGGTTTCATCGGGCATTCCCTGCTGTGGTGGCGGATAAGGCGGGGGCGGCCACCCGCGCATAGTGGTCAATGAATTCTTCATGGCTCGGGCAGTCGGCCACCGCCGTGGCGATGGCCTGGCGCATCCCGGCCAGCGCCCGGTCCAGGCTGGCCGCATCCATGCCGTCCAGCGCCGGATCAAACCGTTCCGGCAGGAAGTCGAAGCCGGCGAAGATGGCCAGCCAACTGTCCGGGTGGAACATTTCCCAGCGATAGCGCACCAGATGGCCCCGGCGGCGGAACAGGTCCACCTTGTGGGCCAGACTGTCCGGCAGGTCTACGGCGCGGCAATCCTGCCAGAACGCCTCCCCCCGCCGGTTCAGCCAGTAATGCAGGATGATGAAATCGCGCACCCGCTCCATCTCCCGCCGGGACCAGTCGTTGAATTCCGCTGCCAGCGTCGGGTCCATGTCCCGATCGGGGAAAAGCTGTTTCAGCTTTTCAATGCCGGTTTCGATCAGGGCGATGGAGGTGGATTCCAGCGGTTCCAGAAAGCCCGATGACAGGCCGATGGATACGCAATTGCCCTTCCAGGCCTGGGTGCGGCGACCGGGGGTGAAGGCGATGCGGCGCGGGCCGACGGTGGGCTTGGCGCCGATGGCGGCCAGCAATTCCGCCTCTGCCGCCGCATCATCGATATGGCGGCTGGAATAGACATAGCCATGGCCGGTGCGGTGCTGCAACGGAATGGTCCAGCGCCAGCCGGCCTGTTGCGCCGTCACCCGCGTGAAGGGCGGTGGCGGCGACAGGGCCGGGCCTTGTGCTGCCAGGGCCCGGTCACAGAGCAGCCATTGCCCCCAATCCTGATAGCCCGCCCGCATCGCCCCTTCGATCAACAGCCCCTGAAAGCCGGAGCAATCGACAAACAGGTCGCCCGTCACCACCCGCCCATCATCCAGCAGCAGGCCGGTGATATGGCCATCATCGCCGCGCTGCTGCACCTGTTCGATGCGGGCATCGATGCGGCGCACGCCACGCTGTTCGGCCACCTGTCGCATCAGCCCGGCAAACAGCCCGGCATCGAAATGCAGCGCCCAGTCAAAGACGGACAGGGTAGAGGGCGGATTGGCCGAGGGCAGGGTAAAGCGCCCCGCCTTGGCGAGAGCCACGGCCAGCGAATAATCCCCAAACGCGCCGCCCAACCCGGCGGCGCGGGCGCGCAGCCAGTAATGATGGAAGGGGATGCCGCGCAGATCCTGGCCATGCAGCCCGAATGGATGGATGAAGCCGCCGCCATCGCCGGTCCAGCCATCAAAACGGATGCCCAGTTTCACCGTGCCATGCGTGGCCTTCAGCACATCCAGATCGCGCAGGCCCAAAGATTGGTAAAAGCGGCGGATGGTGGGGATCGTCGCCTCCCCCACCCCGATGGTGCCGATGGTACTGCTTTCCACCAGGGTGATGCGGGGGCCGGACCCGCGGAAATGGTCCGCCATGGCGGCGGCCACCATCCAGCCGGCAGTTCCCCCGCCGACAATCACCAGATCGCGGATGCGCTCCCCCATCCATCCCCCCGTTTGGCCTGACCGGCGTTTGCCGCCCTTAAAGGAACATCCAAGAACTTGCGCAGCTATTCCAAATATTTAACCGTCATTCCCGCGCAGGCGGGAATGACGGTGGAGAAAGGGCAAGGCGCAGAAAAACTCGCCAGACCGACACTTCATCAGCAGAACAACGCCCCCGACCCGTCAAGGTCGGGGGGCGCCGGTGGTGCTTACACAATCACCATTTGAAGCGAACACCCAGCGTGTAGCGGGGCTCATACTCGTTCTGCCAGGCATATTGGGTGATGCCTTTGGCGAACTCCACCACGTAATCCTCCCGCTCGCCCAGGACATTGGACCCGTTGGCATAGACGGTGATGTTTTCGTTGATGGCGTAGCTGACGCTCATATCAACATATTGCGAGGATTGCTGATAGACCGGGAACTGACCATCGAAGACATTCTGCAACCGCTTGCTGCGGTAATTATAGGCGATACGGGCCTGCAGATTATCATCCTGATACCAGGCGACGACATTGATCTGATGCTTCGAATTGTCGTCGAACGGTGCCTTGATGTCTTTCCCGTCCGGCGTTTTCTTGGACAGGGTCTGTTCGCTGGGCGAGTAGGTGTAGTTCGTATCCAGACCGAAATTGGAGAAGAAGCTACCCTCGTCCAGGAAATCCTTGAAGGAGAGCTTGGCCCCCACTTCGATCCCTTCCACCTTGCCGCCCTCGCCCTGCTGCGGGCGGGTGACGGGCACGGTGTTGCGGATCACCCCATCCTGGTCGGGATAGCGCCCGTCATTGGTGGTGCGGGTAACGACATAGCTGTCGATATTCAGGCGGAAGGCCGACAGGTTCAGCATACTGGCCCGGCCGATATAATATTCCACCGCCGCATCCCAATTGTTCGACCGCCAGGGATCAAGCTCGGGATTGCCCGCCGATTCAGCACTGGTGACCACACGAATGCCCAGCTTCGGATCATCGGCCGTGTTGATCTTCAGCGCGCCGCCATAGCGCAGCAGGTCCAGCGGCTGCATGGTCTTGGAATAGCTGAAGCGCAGACGCAGATTATCATCGACATCATAGGCGGCGTTCACCGCCGGCAGATAATCGTAATAGCTGCGGCGGCTGGTGACATCGCCAACATCATTATTGGTGTCGCCATAATTCTTGGTCTCACCGGTAATGTTCTGGCGCACCTGCAATTCCGTGCGGATGATCTTCAGGCCGGCAGTACCGGACAGCGGACCATAGGCGAAGTGGGTGTTAACGTAACCGCTATCCTCCCACATATCGACATCATAGGACTGGCCGGGCACGATCACCCGCTCAGCACCGCCGAACACCTTCTTGTGGAAGGCTTCCGGATCGTCGAAATCACGCGGATCGATGGCCCAGAAACCCGGAATGCCAGAGGTGATGGAGCCCATGTCCTTCACCCAGATGACATTATTGTAGGTATCCAGCCGCGTCGGCGCATTGACCGTATAGCCCTGGAAGACCGGCTTGCCCGTCACCGGATCGGGCACGAACTCACCCGCCTGACACTGGTTCTGGTTCATCACCACGTCGATGGCCTTCCACTGGGCCGAACAACCGCTGGTGTTGGGCTGGCCCGCCATATTGACGCCCTGGCCCTTGTAGAAATTGGAGAAGAGGTGGAACTGCTCGATGGTGACCGAACGGTCGCTGCGGCGGATGCCGACATCCACCTTGTTGAGGAAGCCCAGCAACGGCTCCTCAAAATCATAATGGCCATCAGCGCGATAGACAGACAGGTCGCTGGATGCCTCGTTATTGCCTTCAGAGGAGAAGGCGCCGATGGCATAGCTGTCCTTGTTGGCCATATAATCGGTCAGGGTCTTGCCAGCACCCAGGCCGCCGGAAATCTGCTTGTCAAAGCCAGTCCATACCGGATGGCCACCGGAAATATTGTAATGAAGCTGCGGGTTCTGGCCATAACCCAGCGGGTTGGGGTCAACATAGCGCCCGCCCAGGCTGCCGACGATATTATTGGTGTAGCGCGACGCGGGGAAGCGGTCGGCGATTTCCTTCGGATAGAAGGTGCCGCGCGTGCGGTCATTGGCATCGCGGAACAGGTTGAAGCGGCCATCGGCATAGCGCCAGTTGGACAGGTCACCCTGCGCCTGTCCATTCATGGACAGACGGTCAGCATCCGCGCGCATGGCGCGGAATTCAAACTTGAACGGCCCGCCATTATCGTAATTCAGCTCGGCATTGAAATTCTTCGATTCCGAGGTGTTGACGCGGTTGACGGAGAAGGAATTCACCCACCAGGCATCAATGTCATATTCATCGACCGCCACCCATTTACCGACACCAACGGGTGTGCTGACGGTCGGCTTGGTCCAGATACCATAGGCATCACCGGACCAGCGGTTGGAGATATTGAGGCCGGCCGAGCGATTATACTCGTCCATCTTGGTGTAGAACGCCTCAGCGATGAAGGTGAAGCCTTCACCCAGATCGGCCTCAAAGGCACCGGAAACGGCCAGACGCTTGCGCTCCGCCTCCCGGTGGAAGCTTTCAAACCCGTGCGGGGAGATGAAATCGGTCGGGGCCTTGCCGCCCCAGTCATTATTGCCGGACAGGCCACCGGCAACACCGGAATAGTTATTGCCCAGATTGGCCTTGCTGCCGGCGGCAGAGACCAGGGCGCCGATGCGATCCCCACGCCAGGAAACCAGGCCATTGGCCAGATAATCCTTGCCCTTGGTATCCGTGCCGCGCTGGCCTTCCAGCGCGCCGGTGAGCGAGACACCTTCCGGCATGTCCGACGGGCGGCGGGTGCGCAGGTCGATGGTGCCGGAAACCCCCGACAGGGCATTGCGCGTGTCGGTGGACTTGTAGACCACCACCGCATTCATCAACTGGGCCGGCACATCGCTCAGGTTCGGCTTGGCCTCCCCCAGATTGCCGGCGGACAGATATTGTTCGCCATTCAGCATGGTGATGACCTGCGGCAGGCCGCGCACATTCACCGTGCTGCCCTCACCTGCCTCACGCCGGATCTGGATGCCGGGGACGCGCTGCAGCGCGTCGGCAATGGTCACGTCGGGCAGCTTGCCGATATCTTCCGCGCTGATCGCATCAACAATGGATGTCTCGTTGCGCTTCATGTCCACCGAGCGCTGCTGCGACGCGCGCACGCCGGTGACAATGATCTCGTCCAGAACTTCCTGCTGCGCGCCGGCCTGCTGGGCCATGGCAGTACCGCCCAGCGCCAGCGGGGAAACACCCGCCAGCAGGGCCACGGCCGCAGTGCGGCCCAGCAATGAATATCCGCCCCTCATCAATCCCTCCCATCATCCTCGGTTTGCTGGCGGCTATGACAGGCACCGAACGCGCAGGAAGGGGACGACGCCCGGGCATCCCCAGCCCATGGCATCCTGAAACGAATCCCTGTTGATCCTTGAGATCAGCTTTTTCCCACCCAGAACGGCGCGCTTGTTCAACCGCACGCTTTACGCTTTGTGGGGCTGAGATTACGGCGCGCCCATCCAGTGTCAAGGGCTTTATGTCATCGTTGTCATAGTCGCGTGCAGGATGTGGGATTTTGCCAACAGGTATAACCCGGCCTGGAAGCGCACCCATCCCGGTGATCTGTACATATTTCGCCTTTGCAGCATGATTTTGCGCCGCAAACACGACGCAGGTTCGACAAGGCCCTGTCATACCCGGGTCTGCAAGAGCGTCATCGACAGAAAATCAGACAACGTTGTCTGATGTGCCTGACAGCGGCCAGACAAGATGGTAAGGTCGCCCCAACCCTGATAAGGGGGTCTGAACAACAGGCAAAGCAAAGCCGGGAGGAAACGGGGCCTGCCCCGCCGGCATGGATCGACGACAGGACGAAAGAGGGTGGCAATGCGTAGTATCGGGCTGAACAAGATCGTCCCGCCGCTGTTGCTGGCGGCTTTGTTGGGGGGCACGGCCATGGTGGCCATGGCGCAGGGACCGGCACCCGCTCCCGCCGCGTCCACAGGCACGGCATCGGCGCAGGCCCAGCCCTGGCTGAACCCGGCGCTGGCCGCCGATGAGCGCGCCGCCCTGGCCCTGGCGGCGATGACCCTGGACGAAAAGAAGCTCCTGGTCTTCGGTCATTTCGGTTCAGCCCTGAAATACAAGAATTATCTGCCGCCCAAGGATGTGCGCATGGGATCGGCCGGCTATGTCGCCGGCATCCCCCGGCTGGGCATTCCGGCGCAATGGCAGACCGATGCCGGCGTTGGCGTGGCCACGCAGCGCGAATCGTTGGCCCCATATCTGGAACGCACCTCCCTGCCGGCCGGCATCGCCACCACCGCCACCTGGAATCCCCAGCTTGCCGAACAGGGCGGGGCGATGATCGGGCGGGAAGCGCGGGCGTCTGGCTTCAATGTCATGCTGGCCGGCGGCATCAATCTGGTGCGGGAACCGCGCAATGGGCGCAATTTCGAATATGGCGGGGAAGATCCCTGGCTGGCGGCCACCATGGTGGCCGCCCAGATCAAGGGCATCCAGTCCAACCAGATCATCTCCACCATCAAGCATTTCGCCCTGAACGCGCAGGAAACCGGCCGCTTCGTGCTGGATGCCCGCATCGCCGAGGATCAGGCCCGCATGTCGGACCTGCTGGCATTTGAGATCGCCATCGAGAAGAGCCAGCCCCATTCGGTGATGTGCGCCTATAACCGCTATAATGGCCCCTATGCCTGCGAGAGCGATTTCCTGCTCAATCAGGTGCTGAAGCAGGACTGGGCCTATCCGGGCTATGTGATGTCCGACTGGGGTGCGGTACACAGCACGGCCCCGGCCGCCAATGCCGGGCTGGACCAGGAATCGGGTTATGTCTTCGACAAGAAGCCCTATTTCGGGCCAGAACTGCTGGGCAAGGCGCTGAAGGATGGCAGCATCCCGCAGGCACGGCTGGATGATATGGTCCGGCGTATCCTGCGCGCCCTGTTCGCCTCCGGCGTGGTGGATAATCCGGTTTCGATCCGGCCCATCGATTACGGCGCCCATGCGCTGGTGACCCAGGCCGATGCCGAAGAAAGCATCGTGCTGTTGAAGAATGACGCCAACCTGCTGCCGCTGGCCGCCAGCGCCAAGCGCATTGCCGTGATCGGCGGCCATGCCGACAAGGGCGTGCTGTCGGGTGGCGGCTCCTCCACCGTGTTCGCCCGTGGCGGCAACCCGGTGCCGGGCCTGGGGCCGAAGGATTTCCCCGGCCCCATCGTCTATCATCCCAGCGCCCCGCTGGAGGCGATCCGCCGCCGCAGCGGCGATGTGCGATTCGATCCGGGCACCGATGTGGCGGCAGCGGCCAAGCTGGCCGCCGATAGCGATCTGGTGATCCTGTTCGCCAATCAATGGACGGGGGAGGCGCTGGATTTCCCGTTGACCCTGCCGGATGGGCAAGATGCCCTGATCGCCGCCGTGGCCAAGGCCAACCCCAAGATTGTGGTGGTGCTGCAAAGCGGCGGCCCGGTGCTGATGCCCTGGCTGGCCCAGGTGCCGGCGGTGCTGGAGGCCTGGTACCCCGGCACGCGCGGGGGTGAGGCGATTGCCCGCGTGCTTTATGGGGAGGTGGATGCCACGGGCCGCCTGCCCGTCACCTTCCCGCAATCGCTTGACCAATTGCCCCGCCCGGTACTGGATGGCACGGACAAGAAGCCCGATGTCTCCTTCCCCGTGACCTATTCGGAAGGGGCGGCGGTCGGCTATAAATGGTTCGATCTGAAGGGGCACAAGCCGCTCTTCGCCTTCGGCCATGGGCTTTCCTATACCAGCTTCACCTATGAGGGGCTGGCGGCGGAAATGACGGCGGATGGGTTGAAGCTGCGCGCCCGCGTCACCAACAAGGGGGCACGTCACGGCAGCGCCGTGCCGCAATTCTATATCGGCCCCGCGCCGGGTATGACCGCCGGCTGGGAAGCGCCGCGCCGGCTGGTCGGGTTTGACAAGCTGGCCCTGGCACCGGGCGAATCGCGTCAGGTGGAAGTCACCATCGATCCCCGCCTGCTGGCCATCTATGACGGTGCGGCCAAGGGCTGGAAGATCAGCGGCGGCACCTATCAGGTGCAGCTTGCCCGCTCTGCCGTTGATTTTGTGCAGCAGGCGGACGTGACCCTGCCGGCCCGGCAATGGCCGGCATCCAAGCAAGCCAAGTAAGGTTAGCGGGCGCCGCCCGACAGCGGCGCCCCTTGATCATCCGTGCAAATGTCAGCGTGCCGGCTTCTTTTGCCCGAACACGTCGCTGCAGACCCGTTCTGCATAACGGGCTGTCAATTTTTGTTGTGCATCGGACATGCTGGCAACGGCAATTAGCCCACCACCGCCGGTACGCTCTGTTAAATAGTACTCTCCCAGTTCATTGCCAGCCAAATCATGCAGCGAAAGCTTACCGGTCAATTCAGAATGATCACCGACCAGCACGGTCATTGCCCCATTTTGCTCTTTATAGTTATCCACCCTCACACGGACGAGAACAGGTACATTTCCCTTCATGCATCCAGGGAGGATTTCCTTCAATTTTTGTTCCAGAACTGACTTCAATTCTAAAGGCGCCGTTGGCTGCGACAACTCCACTTCTATTTTATTTAGGGACAAGCTGGATAGCTTTGCTTGATCGGCACCATTCAGTGTTTTGACAGAGTTTGTCTGACATCCCGCCGTCAGGAGCATTACCACCCCGGCTACCATCCATAAGCCATACGTACCATTTAGATACTTCATTCACCCCCCCGCTATCTCGTTAGATGGAAATTATGAGAGTTAATCCCACTGGTGAAGCAGCTGAATATATGAGATAGATTTTTATAAAGTTTCAACCACAAAAAAGGAATCTGAAATGGAAAATTTCAATAAAATTATCGCATTAATGGCAATTTTACTATTGGCAACGGGATGCCAAATCCCAGTTCATAATCAAAATCCATCCAACGAGATACCAAATTTTTCCGTACATGAAAAAATTCCAGGAAAGTATCAAATATCTATCATTGGAGCAGAGAAGCTATCCATTGATTATATGCTTGAATACCCAATTAAAGCCATACTGAAGCTTGACCAAAAAAATGTATTTACGGAAGATGCGCTTAATGCATTTCGCCAACGATATACCGATGTCATTTTCTTCGAAAAAAATGGAGATGAGGGACGTATCCCATTAACTCTGGAGGTAAAACAAGCACGAATATTTGCTACGTGTGGCTCAATTTCCTTATTCAAGGGAACCTGCACGGCCGAGGGCAAAGTAACGCTTGCTCTGACGATGCCCGGCAACAGCGCCCCCGTGACGGCCATTGGGGAAGAGGTTATCACCTCCCCACCCAACAGCGATATTCTGGAGCCTTTACATGATGTGGGACCAAAGGCATTACGACGCGCGCAAGCCAAGGCCCTTGCGAAGTTAATCAGCCCCCCCTGATCAGTCCGGCAGCAGCACCGGCGACATCTGCAGCCCGATGGGGGAGAAAAGCCGGGCGTGGGCGTCGGAACAGACAAGGTGCAGGCGCAGATCAAACGCCTTGGCCAGCTTGGACAGATAATATTTTTCCAGATCATGAATGATCTGATCACTGACATGCACGGCGAACAGTACCGTATCGCCGTGCACGGTCAGGTTATAGGAACGCAACGCATTGTTCATGGCATGGTTGGAGAGAATGATCTCCGTATTCTTGCCAACAATGCTGGGCACCTCCGCACAGGCACGCACGGTGCCCAGCAATTCATAGGCGCAGCGCCATTCCCGCCCGCCCTCCGACCAGAGCGTATCGAAGCGCTTCACCTTGGCGCCGGCGATCTCCACATGGGCATGGTCCAAATCGGCGGGGATATCGATCATCTGGCGGCTCCGACATGCTGAGGCAACAATTACCCCAGCATATGACGGATCGACAGCCGATGCTTTGACGAAGATCAGAAGCGGGTGCTGAGCGCGACGCGCCAAGCCCGGCGATCGATGGCGCTATATTCCCCATCATCCACCACCTCCCAGCCATCCGCGTTGAACAGGTTCAACAATTGGGCGCGCAGGGTGGCATCCTGGCCGAACAAAGCCAGTTTCTGGCGCAGCCCCAGATCAACCACCGTGATGGCCGGCGCATCGGCCAGATTGTCCCGCCGGGCCGTGGTGGCGCCGCGATGATCAATGACCAGATCAAGCGAGCCGCCGTCCCATCCCGGCGGGGCATAATCCAGGCTGGCCTGCCAATGCACCCGGCGTTGCCCCACCGGGCGGCGACCGATCAGGCCTTCCCTCACCTCCGGCCCCGTCACCACCGGGTCCAGCAGCACCGCCCCCAGCACCAGCGACAGGCCCGGCAGCGGCTGGCCGGTCACGGAGGCTTCCAGCCCCCGGTGCCGCACCTGCCCCAGGAAGCCATAGCGGTCCGCCCCATCCAGACCGGCATAAGGGCGGCGGACATCGAACAGTGAGCTGGTCAGGTTCAACGGCCCCAATGGCAGCTTCACCCCCAATTCGCGCTGGGTGGTCAGTACCGCCGGCAGCAGGCTGTTGCGGTTGATCGCCGTGACCGGCGGCGAGCCCGCCTCCTCCAGTCCCCTGGCATAGCTGGCATAGGCGGTGATATCGCCATCGAAGCGCCACGCCACCAGCGCGTTATAAAGCCAGGGATCGGAGCCGCCGCGCGCCGGGGCATCGGCGCCGGTGCGGGACTGTTTGCGATAGCGCGCCTTCTGCACGCCGACACTTGTATCCAGCCGCCCAGCCCATTCCAGCCGCCAGTTGACGCCCCCCGCCCATTGCCGCACCTGATCGCGCGATTGCGGCAGGTCGAACAGCAGCGCGGGCTCAGGCACATCCCGCACCTCGTCCACCCGCCAGGGGCCCAGCGGTATCTCCACCTCCCCACCCGACCGTTCGCGGCTGGACAGGCCGCGCAGGCTGGCGGTCAGGGTCTGACGGGCCGTCTGGCCGGACCAGCCATAGGAAAGCTGGCTTTCCCCCGACCAGACGGAACTCTGCGTCGGCGGAAACATAAGCACAAACATTTCACCCTGCCCGGTGGCATCCAGGCCATTCAGCAGGGTGAAGGCATCCTTCCCCACCTTATGCTGGGAATGGAACAGGCCGCCGCGCAACGCCAGCCCATCGGCCAGACCGGCATCGACGATCAGCCCCAGGTTACGGCTGTCAAAATCATAATCGGCCCAGCGCTGACCGATGAAGCGCGACCGCCGGGTGCTAGGCGGCAGCATCCCGTCCAGCGGCAGCAGCGTGGGCGTCACATCCTCATCCCGACCCCATTCCATATCCAGCAGGCCGGTGATGGTCAGCCGGTCGGACGGGCGCCAGCGGGGAATGAAGGCCGCCGTGACATAGCGGGCATCATTGCCGGCCTGGCCATTATCATCCGGGTACAGGCCCAGCCCGCTGGCCAAGGTCCAGACACCGTCAGCGCTGGCCAGATCGCCATCCAATTCCAGATAGGGGGATAGGTAAGGATCAATGGCAAGCGTGGCGTGCAAGCCATTGGCCTGTCCCGGATCGCGCAGGGCCAGATCGGCAACGCCCGAAGGGGCCGGGAAAAGCTGGCCGACATTGCCCAGCCCCACCCGGATGCTGGTGCTGTCCACCGCCCGGTCGGTCAGGGCCCCAGCCGGGCGGAAGAACAAACCTTCCAGACGGATATTCCCGGCCACGTCCGGGCTGAAGCCCCGCACCGCCGATTGCGAATAAAGCCCGATGGATTCGGTGCCCACCCGCAGGCCAAAGGCATCGGCCGCCTGCCGGACGACATTGCCCGCCGGCTCGCTGGCCAGGGCCTGGGGGCCGGTGCTGGCCATGGCGAGTATGAACAAGGCGGTGGATAGCAAAGGGGGGCGCATGGACGGGGCTTCTTGATTGTTTGCGCCGGGAAACTAACCAAGAACGAACACATCCGCAATCGGATATGTTTCAACATTCAATATATTTTCAAAACAAGCCCCGCCCCTGCCTTTACTTCATCTGCCGGCGCAGATGGTTCAGCATGTCCACCCGGGTCAACAGGCCCAGGAACCGGTCGCCATCCATGATGATGGCCACCAGATTGCGGTCGAATAGCCGGGTCAGTTCGGCCATCGGTGCGGTGACGGGCAGTGTTTCCAGCCGGTTGACCATGGCCGTGTAAACCTTGTCACGGAAGCGGGCCGGGTCTTTCTCCACATGCAGCAGCAGGTCGCTTTCATCCAGAATGCCGATGACGCGCGTTCCCTCCATCACCGGTAACTGCGAGACATCGCTGATCCGCATCCGCTTATAGGCGGTCAGCAGCGTGTCTTCCGGCCCCACCGTCACCACCTGCCCCTTGTCATAGCGGCGGGTCATCAGGTCGCGCAGGTCATTATGGCGGTCGCGCGGGGTGAAGCCCTGGTCTTCCATCCAGGCATCGTTGAACATCTTGGACAGGTACTTGTTGCCCGTGTCGCAGACGAAGGTGACGACGCGCTTCCTCTCCGTCTGGTCGCGGCAATATTTCAGCGCGGCGGCCAGCAGGGTGCCGCTGGAGGAACCGGCCAGGATGCCTTCCTTGCGCAGCAGATCGCGCGCGGCATTCAGGCTTTCCGTGTCGGTGACGGTATAGGCGGCCCGGGCGTGCTGCAGGTCGCAATTGGGGGGAACGAAATCCTCCCCCACCCCTTCCACCACCCAGCTTCCGGGCTCCCCATGTGTCCCCTTGTTCACCAGATCGGCGATGATGGAGCCGGCGGGATCGGCAATCACCATCTGCGTCTTGGGGCTGGATGCGGCGAAGAAGCGGCCCAGCCCGGTGAAGGTGCCACCGGAGCCGACGCCCACCACCACAGCATCAATATCGCCGCCCATCTGTTGCAGCATTTCCGGCCCCGTCCAATCGGCATGGGCCTGGGGGTTGGCCGGGTTGGCGAACTGGTTGACATAGAAGGCACCGGGGATTTCGCCGGCCAGCCGTTCGGCAATATCCTGATAATAGGCCGGGTGGCCCTTGCCCACATCCGACCGGGTGATGTGGATTTCCGCACCCAGGGCCCGCAGATGGTTGATCTTCTCCACCGCCATCTTGTCCGGGATCACCAGAATCAGGCGGTAACCCTTGGCAGCGCAGACCAGCGCCAGCCCCAGGCCGGTATTGCCGGCCGTCGCCTCAATCACCGTGCCGCCGGGCTTCAGCCGCCCGTCAGCCTCTGCCGCCTCAATCATGCGCAGGCCGATCCGGTCCTTGATGGAGCCGCCGGGATTCTGATTCTCCAGCTTCAGATACAGCTCACACGGGCCGGTATCGAAGCGGGTCAGCCGGACGATCGGCGTATTGCCGATCATGGACAGGATAGCGGGGCCCTTGGTGCTGGCATTCATGCTTGTCCTCCCTGGATGTTCTTTCACATCAGGGAACAACCAAAAATGCCGGTCGGCAAGGGCCGCCGGAAATGCGCAATCAAGCTGCGGCGCGGGCCGCACCGGTGACAGATTCGGCCGGGAAAGGCCGCCCCTGGGCATCAATCAAACCCCGGCGGTGCAGCAATTCCACATGGCTGGCCAGATTGTCGGCGCAAGCCGCCGGGCGTTCCCACCCTTCCAGCCAGTTCTGTTCCAGAAAGGCCAGGATGGCCGGCTGGCGCAACTCCACCTCCCACAGGATGCCCAGCAGGGAGGATAGCGCCTCTTCCTCAATCTGGGTCTCCTTGTCCACGGCGGTGGCGCGGTTGGCCTCCTCCACCCGGCCCGATTCCGGGCCGGCACCCAGGCCGAAATCAATCATCCCCCGCCGTTCCGGTGGGGCCACCAGCCAATGCGCCACCTCATGGATCAGCACATAGGCCTCTGACCGGGTGCGGATGGACTGCCCGTCATATGAAAAGGCCTCCATCGGCTCCTCATCAATGGTGCCGATGCCGAAATCCTGCGCCAGCTTCACCCCCGCCGCCCGGTGTGCCGGCGTATCCACGCCCAGCGGCACCAGATCCAGCGTCGCGGCGATCCGCTCAAACACAGCCAGGGGCAGGCTGTTGGGCGGCAGATGGGCGCGAAGACTGGCCAGGGCCTGGGGCAGGATATCGTCGGGGATGGGGGTCAGTTGCATGATGACAAAGGCTTCAGCGGCAAGGGAGCAGTATCGGGGACTATTCTAGCCGTTTCGGGCCACCAATAGGGCGTTGATACCTTCCTGCGCCCGGTATTGCCGCCCAGCGGCATCTGCATAGAGTGCGGGCGGGAACAATGAACGCACCATATCATTGACAGTGACATCCACCGCAATGACCAGCCGATCCTGATTGGATGGGTTTTCGACTTGATGGGGTTGGGAGAAATCCCCCGTCCATAATGTGCCGGCGGGAAAGGCCAGCTTCTCATGCCCGATCCAGGTGAAGGCCTCATCGGGCACCTGCACTGCCAGCAGCAGCCGGGCCAAGGGCAGGTGCAGGGCCTGTTGATCATAATGCCAGCGCAGGAAACCACCCGCCGGCTGGCGGATGATATGGCTGCCCTCCACCTGCAACCCCGGCAAAGACAGCACGGCCGTTTCCAGCAGGGGCAGATGATCCAGCGCCGGGCTGCGTTGAACGGGGGCGTCGCTGCCATAGGCACCGGCTTTCGCCACCAGGGTGATGGCCGTCCAGTCGTCATCCTCGCTGCCATAGCGGTTGCGCGCTTCCGGCGGGGTGGCGGCGATGGCGGCCATGGTCTGGCGGTGCAGTTCGGCCGCATCCAGCCGGATGCTGGAAGCGGCCGCCAGCAGCAAGCCGCTCTCCACCGTCGGCCGTTGCCAGGGCAGCAGGTCAGCCATTGCGTTTGCGCATCTTGTGAAAACGCATGACGCGGAAGGCCGGGCGGCCTTCCTCCGGATGCTGGGTGCCCAGTTCTTCCCCCAGATAACCGGTACGGTCGAATTCCGGGAAAAACGTGTCCCCTTCCGGCGTGGCGGCGATCTCGGTCAGGTAAACCCGGTCGGCGATGGGCAGGAAGGCGGCGTAAATCTGCGCCCCACCAATCACCATGATCTCCTGCTCACCGGCCTCTTCCGCCAGCTTCCTGGCGGTAGCAATCGCGCTGTCCATATCATGGGCGACGATGGCGCCGTCAGCCTGGAACGCCTGATCCTTGGTCAGCACGATATGCGGGCGGCCCGGCAGCGGCTTGCCGCCGAAACTGTCCCAGGTCTTGCGGCCCATGATCATCGGCTTGCCCATGGTGACCTGTTTGAAAAAGCGCAGGTCGCTGGGCAGCTTCCAGGGCATCCGGCCCTGATGGCCGATAACCCCATTGCGGGCGACGGCGGCGATCACGGTAATCAACAAGACAGCTTCTCCAAGATGCAGGCGTGACGGGGTGACATTAGCGATGGGCCGCGTTAATGAACAGGTCTTGCTGCATACCGCCGCCAACGGAACCGACCTTCAATGCGCCATCCTGAATATCAGTATCTCGACCTGATGGCCCATATCCTGGAAAAGGGCGACCGCCGGGTGGACCGTACCGGTGTCGGCACCCTGTCCAGCTTCGGCGCCATGGTCCGGTTCGACCTGTCGGACGGCACCGCCCCCATCCTGACCACCAAGCGGGTCTATTGGAAGATGGCGGTGAAGGAGATGCTGTGGTTCCTGACCGGCGGCACCAATATCCAGCCGCTGCTGCGGGAAAAGGTGACGATCTGGACCGACTGGCCGCTGGCAGCCTATCGCCGCGCCACGGGGGAGGAAATCTCCCAGCCGGATTTCGAACGCCGCATTGTCGAAGATGACGATTTCGCCACCCGTTGGGGCGAGCTGGGCCCCGTCTATGGCAAACAATGGCGGCGCTGGCTGGGGCCGGATGGGCGCGAACATGACCAGATTGCAGCCCTGATCCACGGGCTGAAACACACCCCCGCCAGCCGCCGCCTGCTGTTCCATGCCTGGAACGTGCCGGATGTGCCGGACATGGCCCTGCCGCCCTGCCACATGGTCTATCAGTATCATGTGACGACGGATGGCAAGCTGAACAGCCTGATGTTCCAGCGATCGTGTGACCTGCTGCTGGGCGCGCCCTTCAATTTCACCGGGGCGGTGGCCCTGCAATTGATGCTGGCCCAGCAGGCGGGCCTGCAGCCGGGTGAGTTTGTCTGGATGGGGGGGGATGTGCATCTTTACCTGAACCATCTGGATCAGGCGCGCGAGCAGCTCAGCCGCACTCCCCGCCCCTTCCCCCGCCTGTCGCTGGCGCGCAAGGCGGACAGCATCGATGGCTACCGGATCGATGATTTCGTGCTGGAGGGTTATGACCCACACCCGCCGATCAAGGCGGATGTGGCGGTCTGATAAATCCATATCCCCCCTTCCATTCGCGGATGGGAGCGCCTATATAGGCATTGTCGGGTTCGCCCGACTATGGGGATAAACGCGGTGTGGAATAGACGTTGCGGACCCGGGGGCGGTACCCGGCGCCTCCACCATTCCCCCATCGGTCTGGGCGGTATCGCGGCAGCCAATGGGTTCATGGGGGCGAACTAGGATCGACGCGCGTAATAAAGGCATAGTCTTCTCCCGGCATGATACCGCCGTTATCGGGTCAAACCTTATAGATGCCAACGATAACTCGGCGTCTGACCTTCGCATGGCTGCCTAATTCCCCCTAAAGGGCGTTAGTCAGTTAGCTTAGTTCGCAGCCCGGGGGGAGCTGGGCAACAGAATCCCCCCACCTTATTTTCAGACATTGTTGGGTGTTGGCGCGCGACCTTGGGTAACAGGGTGGCGTGTTTTGTCGTTGCACTCACGGCTTTCAGCACTCTCAACCGTCACCCCGGCGCAGGCCGGGGTCCAGGGGCCACAGGCGCTT
>CALRQC020000069.1:0-18875 GCA_943370215.1 Azospirillum sp. RU38E | reverse complement strand
GGGGCGCATCCGGCGCCCCGCCACATGGCCTCAACTCATTGTATGTTCGATCAGGATCTTCGCGCCCAGGGCGACCAGCCCCACACCGCCGATCCCCACGGCCCAGCGGCCGAACAGCGGGCCGACAGCGCGGCCCAAAAGCACGCCTGCCGTTGACAGGCCGAAGGTGACGGCACCAATCACCAGGGCGCTGACAAAGACCGGGCTGTCAAACAGGGCCAGCGGCACGCCCACGGCCAGCGCATCGACCGAGGTGGCGAATCCGGCGACGAACAGGGCGGAGAAGGTCAGCTTCATGCCGGTCTCCTCGCCCTCGTCGGCTTTCAGCGCCTCCCAGACCATCCGGCCGCCGATCAGCAGCAGCAGGCCGAAGGCGATCCAATGGTCGACGGCATCGATGATATCGGCGAAGGCCAGCCCCAGGGCAAAGCCGATCAGTGGCATCACCATCTGAAAGGCGCCGAACACGGCACCCACGGTCAGGGCGGCACCCCAACTGGGGCGGCGAAGCGCTGCACCCTTGCCAAGGGCGGCGGCAAAAGCATCCATGGCGAGGCTGAAGGCCAGCGCGACAGTGGTGGAAGCGATCACGATAGATATCCGGGGGCCTGGGGTGAAGCCGAGGCGCATTGCCACCCCCAGGCCACGTCAGGGGCGGATGCGCCATCGGTCTCGTCGAACGGTTCCGGCCAAGGAACCATCGTCCGCGCCACAGGTCCGGGCTGAAGATTGTGCCGAACCTGAGTCTGTTGACGCGGACACCGCCCGGCGGGGGCCAGGGCGGCGGACTACTCCCCAATTGCGAGCCCGGTATAGGGGCAGGTCGTAGCCGGGGTCAAGCCCTGATCCCATGCCGGCGTCATTGGTCACCGGCAGCCGGCTCATGACCGGCCCGGACCAGCCACTCTATATAAGGTGGGTTGCCCCCGCTGATGGGCAGTTCCAGGATACAGGGCAGGTCATAGGGATGCAGGGTGCGGATGCGGTCGCCGACCAGGGGCACATGCCCGGCCGGGGCCTTGACCAGCAGCACCCACTCCTCCGCCTGCTCCACCACGCCCTGCCAGCGATACAGGCTCTCCATTCCCCCGATGATATTGACACAGGCCACCAGCCCTTCCTCCACCAGGGCACGGCCGATCTGGCGGGCGGTCTCCCGGTTGGGTATGGTGACATAAAGCAGGATTGCATCGGTCATGGGCTGGGTCCGTTACGGGGTGGCGCGGGCCCCCCTTTTTACCCCGGATTTGGAAAATTTCGTCGCCGCAGCCTGGAAAAATCACGGCAAAGGGGGCTGGATGGCGCGAAAAATGAAATAAAATCCTTTAATATCAATGATCTAAAAAAATATGCGATTTTCAGTGATAGAAACGTTGCATCCTGGAAACCTCGTGGCTATAGTCCGCGCCCGAACGCCGGCTGGTTCAACCGACGGTGTTCGATCGAGAGGTCGGAGCGTGGCGCAGCCTGGTAGCGCACTAGACTGGGGGTCTAGGGGTCGCAGGTTCGAATCCTGTCGCTCCGACCATTCTCTCGGGTCACGGAAACCAGAAGCCGTGACAATATGCGAAAAGGCGCCTTCCCAACAGGGAGGCGCCTTTCGTGTTTTCAGCCCTAGATCTGCCCTGCCAACAGCTCTCACTTGACCAGTGGGGGCGGCTTGCACACGATGCCGACCGTTCAGGCCGAAAAGGGACGGTGACGCCAATGGATACCAGGGATTGCCTGCTGCCGATGGCAGGTTGGATTCGTAATCAGGTTCAGGAAAACCCGGCAGCGCTCTGCAAGCTCGGCCCTCTATTGAAGGTTCGGGTCCGCGCCGGTGACCTGCCAGAGGTTGAGGCCTTGGCCGTCTTCAATACGGCTTCTCCTGTCACCCGCCTTTGCCCGGCGCTGTTACAGCGTTTGGTCGGCGATGCTCCGCCCGCCGGGCAGGCGGTGGGTATCGTGACCTTTCATAATGGGTCAAAGGCCACCATTCCGCTTGCAAGCGATTCGACGCTGACGTCGCCGCACGAAATCTCCATTGGGTTGGACCTGTTGCGGCAGATGCGTCTGGTGCTGGATTTCACGACAGGGAACTGGGAGTTCCATATTTTCAATCCCCGCTGATCGGTCTACGCCTCTGCCGCCAGGGTTCAGGGCTTCTTCTTGATCTCGTTAACCACCGCACCAGCGCCGGCGCCGACCACGCCGCCGGCGACTGCGCTGCCCACGCTGCCGCCCAATAGCGCCCCGGTGCCGGCACCGATCAGTGCACCGCTGGCTGCCCGTTGCTCCATATTATTGCCGCAGGCGGACAGCAGCAGCGAAGCGGTGATGGCCGCCACTGCGCCAAGCACCATCTGGTTACGCATGATTATCTCCTGTTCTGTTCAATAACGCGCCCGATTAAGGAACGCTGCTGTGGGGCGCAGGTTCCCGTGGGTGTCGCTGGATGTCACGGGGCATTCATGCACCAACGGCATGGGTGTCGCTGGACGAGATGGCCATGATGGCGTTGAAAAATATCCATTGAATCAAAGGGTTTTGCGGAACGGTATTATAATACCTCTTCGCAGACCATTGTCAGATCAGCATTTTCTGCTTGCGCTGAAGAGGCATTGCTCGTAAACAACACTCCGCTTCGGTGCCACCCCGGTGGGTGGCGCCTTCATCCGTTCAAGCCCGAGTGCTCCGATGAAGACGTTTAACCTGAAGCCGTCCGAGATCGAGAAGAAGTGGATTCTTATCGATGCGGAAGGCCTAGTCCTGGGTCGTCTCGCCAGCCAGATCGCCATGATCCTGCGCGGCAAGACCAAGCCCACCTTTACCCCGTTCCTGGATTGCGGTGACAATGTCATCGTCATCAATGCCGAGAAGGTTGTTCTGACCGGCAACAAGCGGAACGATGCCATGTTCTACTGGCACACTGGCTTCCCGGGCGGCATCAAGGGCCGTTCCGCTGGCCAGATTCTGGACGGCCGCTATCCCGAGCGCGTCATCCTGAAGGCCGTTGAGCGCATGATCCCGCGCGGCCCGCTGGGTCGCCGCCAGATGACCAACCTGCGCGTCTATGCCGGTGCGGCTCACCCGCACGAGGCCCAGTCGCCGGTCGTCCTGGACGTCGCCGGCCTGAACGCCAAGAACAAGCGGAGCGCCTAATATTATGGCCACCATCAACAGCCTCGCTGATCTGAAGGCCGGCGCTGCCGCCGCCGTTGTCGCTGCCCCGGCCGCTCCGGCCGAGCCGAAGCTGGACGCGTTCGGTCGCGCCTATGCCACCGGCAAGCGCAAGGATGCCGTTGCCCGCGTATGGGTGAAGCCCGGCACCGGCAAGATCACTGTGAATGGCCGTGAGCTGGCGGTTTATTTCGCCCGCCCCGTGCTGCGCATGATGATCAACCAGCCGTTCCAGATCACCAGCCGCGTCGAGCAGTTCGATATCATCGCCACCGTGTCCGGTGGTGGTCTGTCGGGCCAGGCCGGTGCGCTGCGTCACGGCATCTCCAAGGCCCTGACCTACTTCGAGCCGGGCCTGCGTCCGCCGCTGAAGGCCGCTGGCCTGCTGACCCGCGACTCTCGCGTGGTCGAGCGTAAGAAGTACGGTAAGGCCAAGGCCCGTCGTAGCTTCCAGTTCTCCAAGCGCTAATCGCGCTTGGTCCCGGTTCGCCGGGTTTGTACGGAGAAAGGGCGCTCCCCATCCTTGGGGGCGCCCTTTTTCTTTTTCGCAAGGCTCTGTTGCCGCTGCTGGATGAATTTTGGCGAATGGGGTGATCTGTCGAGATCGACGCGCGGATTGGCCGCTTCTCAGAAGAAGCTTCCCGCGCATAATCCGCCGATAAGCAGCAGAAAATAGATGGCGAAGGCCAGTTGCCAGGACCGGTCTGCCCGGCGCAAATCAGCAAAAATCAGCAGCACGATCATCACCTTGGCGAAGGTGATGCAGAACAGCAGGGCAACCACCATGTCGGACAGCATCGTGACAGCCATTGACAGGCTGGTGAGGCTGAGTAAGGCGACAGCGGAAAGATGGATGGCACGCATCAGGGTCACCGGATGATGTAAAGCAGGGGGAAGATCATCAGCCAGATCAAATCTGTGAAATGCCAATACCGGACATAATCCGGTAGATATTGTTTTGTGAACTCAGAAATGACAAGGAGAACAGGATTAAGCCAAGCAATACATGCAAGGCATGGAATCCTGTAATCAGATAATAGAGTTGAGAAAATCCGGTTTCATAGTCGAATATCTGGATGCTGTGGGCATATTCTCTGCCTTTGAAGACAAGGAAGAGGATTCCAAAGGCCATCGCGCCCACCAGCGGGAGCCCGCTGTCAAGGTTGTGCCGCTGCCGTTCGACGGCAATTGCCGCCAGCCAGCCGCTCAGGATCAGGGAGAGGGTTTCCAGCACAGCAACCCGCGACTTCAGCATGGCCTGACCATCCATGAAGGCTGGCCGGTTGAGTCGTTTGGCGACGCAAAATCCGACCAGCAGGCCGGAAAAAACCAGCACATCTCCAAGGATGAATATCCACATCATGAAATTGCCGGGGATCGTTTCCAGCCCGGGCCCGTCCGGTGGTGCTACGTCCTCGCTGACAATGATCGACGGGGGTGGATGCATCTTGGGCTCCGGTTGGGGCCAGGTGCTGGCGGTGTTACGGTCGCCCGTGCCAGAGCAACGGCAGGGCCGCGTAAGCCGTCAGCCCCGCCAGTTGGATCAGGCCTGCCGCGTTGGTGAAACGGCTGAAATGTATCAGGATGGGAATGCCGCAAAGGCCGGTGGCGATGGTTGCGTCGGCGATGCAGAACAGGACCAGCGCGGTAATACCGGTCCTTAGCGGATATTGCTTTATCCGCCGGCCGCCATCTGTCCCGATCAGCCAGAACAGGCCGGCCATCAGGAAGCAGGATAATTCGACCAGCGCCCCGGCGGCGGCGCCGATCCGATGATCAAGCCAGAGGGTGCGCACCAGCCCGGTGACAAGATAGAGCAGGCAGAGAGGAACCCCATAAAGGATCATGGTGGTGTTCCTCTCTGCCAGAACCGGATAGTGACCGGCACCTCCTTTACAGACCGCCCAGCAGGGTTGCGAATTTCTGGCCTGCCTTGCCGGGATTTTTCACCGCCTTGGCACCATCCAGATTGGTGGGCTTGCCCACGATGATGGCGGCGACCATTCCCATCGGAAAATGCGGCTTGCATTTCACGCCATAGATACCCTCAGCGGTGAAGGTGACTGTCATATCCTGCCCGGCCTTGCTGATGAAGGCTTCGGCACCGGTTGGCAACATGCCCGGGATCGTTTCCACATTGTGGCCGGGATCAGTGGCTTTGAAGGTGATCGTGTCGCCGGGGGCGATACGGATCAATTCCGGCTCGAACACCATGACGCCGCCGGCCCCTTTGTTCAGCATCTTCACTTCATGGTTGGCGGCGGCGGCAATGCCGGGCAGGCCGATGATCACGGCGACGGCGAGCAGCAGGCTTTTGCAGTTCATCAGAGGCTCCATCGGTTGAATGCGCCATTCGATAGCGCGGATGGAGCCGAGGCCCTTTGCGCCAGGGCAAACTGATGGTGGTTTCCATGATTGAAAGGTGATGGGTCACCGTCGGCAACATAGGCTTACCAACGGTGGGTCGGGCATCTCTGCGCTAAGGCAGTCCTCGCCGCCCGACCATCAGTCAGCAATATGGCCAATGGCTTCAAAGGCCCAGCCAGCGCCGCAGCCCGCTTTCCTCCCGTACCAGGCGGATGCCAAGATTGGCGGGCGGGATGCCCACCGAACAGGCGCCGGCCTTGGGGTCGCGGATAAAGCTGATCATCAGGGCGCGATGGCTGCCTTCGGCAACGCGCACGCCACAATTTTCAGTCACCTGCGTTTGGCCATCCTGCTTTACATGATGGCGGATATAGCAGGTGGAGGTCCATTCCCAGACATTGCCGGATAGATCGGCCAGACCATGCTCGTTGATCCCAAAATGGCCTGCCGGCATCGGTGTGGCATCGATATTGCCCTGCGCGCGTGCTTCGGCCGTATAAACGGCGATCCAGCGCTTGGACGGGTTGTTGGGATCGCTGATCTCCGTGTAGGCGTCGTCCTTGTACCGCGAGCCGGCTGCCAAGGCCCATTCCCGATCGGTGGGCAGGCGCCACTTCTCTCCTGTCTTTGCCGACAGCCAGCGGGCATAGGCGATCGCATCATCGTAATTGACGCCGGTGACTGGACGGTCGGGCATTCCCGTGCTGTCCAGGGCAGGGCAGGCGGCTTCAATAACGCACTGCTCATACGCAGCACGTGTGACCTGCTGGCGCATGATGGTGATGGGAGCCGGAAGCCAGATTTCCGTCAACGGCCCATTGACGGGCAAACCCTGTTTGAGAAATTCCCCTGGCTCCCGATAGGTTACCGCTGCCGTTTCAATCCGCGCAAGGTGGCTGTTTTGCGGCTGTGGGAAAAGGCCCGGAAGGGCCGCCATCATCGACAGCCCGATCAGGACGGCCTTGAGACTGCTGGACACGGCCATGGCATATCTCCATCAAGGGCAAGGCAGGCCGGCGACCCGTTGCGATGGCGGGTCGCCGCAGCACGGTGTCAATTCACGGCAATCGGGCCAGGGGGGGTGACCTGCTTCATCAGGTCGTTGTTCCAGCTTCCCTCGACCTTGACATGGGCGGTAGCACCCAGTTCTGCCGCCTCGATCAGATTGTGATTCACATAGGCATAGATGCCCGGCTGCCGGAATGTATAGACAGCCACCCCGGCGCTGCCGCCGGCAACAAACCAAGTCTCCAGCCCCCGTTGCGGGGCATTGGCGAACTTGCCGCGTTCCCAGACATAATCACCATGGCCGCCGATCAGGTGGGGACGGGTGTCGCGGTTGGCTGAACTGTGGATGAACATCACCGTTTCACCAACCTTTGCCGTCATGGCCTTGTCGCCCGTCAGCGCCCCCACGCCACCGTTGAACACCACATGGGAGGGGATCAGACCTTTCATCACCTCCACCGTGTCGGCATAGGCATCGCCGGCACTCTCGTAATTCTTGAATTTGCCACTGGCATCCTTGGGCACATAAAGGTCGAATTCGCCGATCGTATAGGCCCGGTCATAGTGGATCGGCTTGCCCTTTTCGTCCTTCAGGCCGTCGCGCGGCAGCACCATGATGGTGCCCGACATGCCGCTGACCACATGCCAGGGGATCATGCCCGGCGGGGCGCAGTGATAGACGAAGGCGCCCACCTTGGTGGCCTTGAATCGCAGGGTCGCCTGTTCGCCAGGGTTCACCAGGGTCAGTTGCGCGCCGCCCAAGGCACCGGTGGCGCTGTGAAAGTCGATATTATGCGGCATGGAGTTGGTGTCGGGGTTGATCAGCGTCAGTTCGACATAATCCCCCTCATGCACCACCATGGTCGGGCCGGGCATGGATCCGTTGAAGGTCATGGCCTGGAAAGTGGTGCCCTGGCCGTCGATAACGATCTTCTTCTCCTCGATCTTCATGGTGAATTCCACGACCTTGGGGCCGCCTTTGGCAACCTGGTCATGTTCCATGACATGGGGGGGAGCCACCAGCTTGGCCTGCACCCGTTCCAGCCCGACAGTGAGGTCGGTCTGGGCCTTCGCATTGGCTGTGGGGTTGGGGCCTTCTGCGGCCTGTATGGGGGCTGTCATCAGCAGGGCGATGGCAGCGGCACCGCAAAGGGCTGCACGCAGTGTCAACATGGCACTTCCTTTCTTCGCTATTGTGCTTGGCCTTGGCCATTGCTGTTGACGGGAGTAGACGACAAAACGTCTTTGCGGTATTTGCGAAAAAGCAACGAGGGCTTTTACAAGTGTTGAGCAGGCCATTTGGTCGCAGGTGGATCGAGCAGTATTTATGAAAAAATCCACCCAATACTGGGGGCGTGAATGGCAGCACATCGTCTCGACCACTCACTTATTCGTGATCTCAGCATCTTTCAGGCAATGAATGATGTCGATCTTGAAGATATTCTTGCAATGGCATCGGTGCGGCGCCTGCAGGAAGGGATCGCCGCTTTTACCCAGGGGCATGAGGCGACAGAGTTTTTCTGCTTGCTCAATGGCTGTTTGAAAGTCACGCAGACGACGTTGGACGGGCAGCAGGTGGTGGTTCGGCATGTGAAACCCGGCGATATTTTCGGTATCGCCATGGCGATGCGTCGGCCTGATTATCCGGCCACCGCTGTGGCCATCGTCGAAAGTCTGGTACTGGCCTGGTCATCCAGTCAGTGGGAGAGCTTTATCGCCCGCTGTCCGACGCTGGCGTTGAATGCCCTGCAGACGGTTGGGCAGCGCCTGCAGGATGCCCATACCCGCATCCTGGAACTGTCGACCGAGGAGGTGGAGCGCCGGGTTGCCCATGCCGTGCTGCGCCTGATCCGTCAGGCGGGCCGCAAAACCGATGAGGGAATCCTGATCGATTTCCCGGTGACCCGACAGGATATTGCGGAAATGACAGGCACAACGTTGCACACGGTCAGCCGCGTGATGGCGGCATGGGAGGCCAAGGGGCTGATCACCTCCAGCCGTAAACGTGTGGTGGTGGTGGATGCACACCGGCTCTATGTCCTGGCCGAACGGCGCGATGATTAACGTCCAGCACCTTCAACCCGATGGCAGCGACTGTTGCGGCTGGTGTGTTCCGCCCAGCCGTAAGCCGGTTCAGGCCATACGCACAACCCCTTGGATGGGGGCAATCACCCCGGCGGAGGGATGGGGGACATCTTCCGGCGACGCATCGCCAAGCGCCAACATCATGGCCCAGTAGGGGAGGTGAAGACCCGTTTGGCAGCTATACACCGTTCCACCCGACATGCGTGGGTTCACCTCCAGAATGTAGGGTTGGCCAGCGTGATCCTTGGTTTGAACATTGACGACACCATTCAAGCGATAGCGTTCCACAATCGCACGTGCGATGTCGATGGCCGGGTGGCTTGTCTCAATATGTTGGGTTCGGCCGCGTTTCACGCGGGAGACAGCGGTAACCAAGCGTCCCTGGTCGGCCAGACAATCCACGCTCCGCTCCTCGCCCTCCAGCATCCGCATCAGCATGAAGGTGCGCGACTTGTGGGCAGTGCCGAGCAGACGACGAAACTCGTCCAGGCCGATCTTATACTGATCGTTGGAAATGAAACGCCCCCATGCATCATCATCTTCCACAATCCGCCGGAAACCCAGGGCGAAAATGGAGACGGTTGGTTTGATGCATAGCGCGGGAATGCCGGGGCGCAGCGTGGCCCATGCTTCGTCAAAGGAATTGAGCGTGGAGAATTCCATCCATTCCGGGACGGGCAGGTCGGTATCTGCCAGATCGCGGTAGAACGCCGCTTTATCATCCAGCAGCCTGCAGGTATCCGCATCCCCGGCCAGCAGGGTACGGATACCCGCCGCATCGAACCGTGCCTTGCTGGCCATGATCTGCGTGGCGCCCTTGCCGGGCCAGAGCAAGTCCACCCCCATTTCCCGGCATTTGCTCAGCGCATAATCAGCGAACATTTCCCCGTCATACAGGCCCCTGGGCTCGATCCAATGTCTGTCGGCGAAGGCAAAGGCGGGAAAGTCCGTTTCTGTGTGGCTGACCAGAATCTCAAGCTGGTTGGCCCGGTCCGTGGTGCGCGCCACGTCGGTGACATTCGACAGGCCGCGGTTGAACCAGATGCGCCGATTTTTTCCGATCATCGCCTCTACCTTGTACTGGCTGCATAAGCCGGCAAAGATTTAGCAGCCGATTCATATGGATGCACCGGATACCTGTAATGTATCGATCTTTTTAACGAAAAAAGATTGGCTTGGCGGTCTTCACCCCTCGCCGCAGATCACATGCAGGAAACTGCCGCTGACCCGGCCACGCACACCGCCGGCGGGGCCCAGGTCGCGGCCAGTGGCATCGTGGAGGCGACAAAGGGGTTGGTCGTGGCCCGGCTCGCTGACCGTGGCATAGTGGAACTCATGCCCGCGCAGCCGCGTCCCTGCCGGCCCCAGGGCGGCATCGGCCAGCAGTTCGGCGCGGCGATAACCCAAGGCCAGCTTGCGACGTTTGAAGCTGGTGGCATGGTCCAGCAGGCCGGCCATCCGGTGCGTCACCCCGTCCGCATCTTCCAGCGTGCGGCCCAGCACCATGTAGCCGCCGCATTCCCCATGCACCGGGCGGGTGCGGGCGAAGTCGGCCAGCCCGGTGCGGAAATTCTCCGCCGCTGCCAGCGCTCCGGCGTGTAGTTCCGGGTAACCGCCTGCCAGCCAGCAGCTATCGGCATCCGCTGGTGGCGCCTGATTGGCCAGGGGGGAGAAGAAAGACAGTTCCGCCCCGCGCATTCGCCAGCCTTCCAGCAGATGCGGATAAAGGAAGCTGAAGGCGGCATCGCGGGCCACGGCCACCCGCTGGCCGGGGGGCGGGGGGATCAGGTGAGGGACGGCGGGCACCTGGGTGCGGATGGGGCCGGCCAGGGCCAGCAGCGCATCCAAATCCACCGCTGCCGCCAGTCTTTCTCCCAGCTTGGCCAGCAGCGCCTCCAGCCCCGCAATCTCCCCAGCCTGCACCAACCCCAGATGGCGTTCGGGTACGGCCAGATCATTGTCACGCGGGATGCGGCCCAGCAAAGGCAGGCCGGCACGGGCCAGGCCCTGTTCCACCTGCTGGGCATGACGGTCACTGGCCACCCGGTTGGCGATGACGCCGGCCACCTTCACTGCCGGGTCGAATCGGGCCATGCCCAGCGCCAGGGCCCCCGCCGTCTGTGACTGGCCGGAAACATCCAGCACCAGCAGCACCGGCAGGCCCAGCCGGGCCGCCAGATCGGCCCCGGCACCGCTGCGCCCCGGTTCTGCCGCCACGCCATCGAACAGGCCCATGGCCGCTTCCATGATGACGATATCGGCCTCTGCCGCCTGTTGGGCCGCCAGTTCATCCACCAGGGCGGGCGGCATGGACCAGCCATCCAGGTTCACGCTGGGCAGGCCGGTGGCCACCGTGTGAAAGGCAGGGTCGATATAATCCGGGCCGATCTTGGCGCCGGCCACGCGCAGCCCGCGCGCCCGGGCCGCCGCCATCAGCCCCAATGTCACCAGCGTCTTGCCAGAGCCGGAGCGCGGGGCGGCGACGATCAATCCCTTCATCACAGACCCCTGAAGTCGGTTTCGGCAATATCCCCGATCACCAGAATGGCAGGGGCTTCCAGGCCCGCCTGTGCGGCGGCATCGGACAGGGTGGCCAGCGTGGCAGTGACACGGCGCTGCTTATCCGTGCCGGCCCAGGCGATGGCGGCGGCAGGCTTGTCTGCCCCCATCCCGCCTTCCATCAAGGCGGTGGCGATGATGGGCAGGTTCTTCATGCCCATATAGATCAGGATCGGCTGATCCAGCCGGGCCAGGGCTGCCCAATCCGGCGCGCCTTCTCCATCGGCCCCATGGCCGGTGGCCAGCACCAGGGCCTGGTTCACCCCGCGCATGGTGCCGGGCATCCCGGACAATGCCAGTGCCGCCAGGCCAGAGGTCAGCCCCGGCAGCACGCGGAAGGGAATGCCGGCGGCGATCAGGGCCGCCACCTCTTCCCCGCCGCGCCCGAAAATGAACGGGTCGCCGCCCTTCAGCCGCAGCACGCGGCGGCCTTGGCGGGCCAGTTCGATCAGCCGGCTGGTGATATCCGCCTGCTGGGCCGATGGCTTGCCGCCGCGCTTGCCGGCAAATTCCAGCACAGCACCGGGGGCGGCCAGGGCCAGCACGCGATCATCCACCAGCGCATCATGTACAATCACATCGGCCAGATGCAGGGCCGTGGCCACGCCCAGGGTCAGGTGCGCCGGATCGCCCGGACCGGCCCCGGCCAGCCAGACGCTGCCGGGGGAAAATTCCGGCAGATGGCCGCCTTGCAGATGGGCGAGGTGCTGGAGAATACTGGTCATGATGCGGTCCTGCGATTATAGCAGCGCTTATGAATGATGATCCCGATCAGCCCAAACCCACCGGTCCGCTGCGCCATGGCTGGACAACGGGGGCCTGCGCCACCGCCGCCGCCAAGGCGGCGTATCAGGCGCTGCTGACCGGGCAGTTCCCTGATCCGGTACAGATCACCCTGCCGGGTGGCCAGCAACCGGCCTTTGCCCTGGCGCGGGAGGCGCTGGGCGTGGGCCATGCCATGGCTGCCGTGGTGAAGGATGCCGGCGACGATCCCGATGTCACCCATGGGGCCCTGGTCTGGGCCCGTGTGCGGCCCCGGCAGGATGGTAGGGCCGGTATCCGCTTTCTGGCCGGCGACGGCGTGGGCACGGTCACGCGGCCAGGATTGCCGCTGGCCGTGGGGGAACCGGCGATCAATCCGGTACCTCGCCGCATGATCAGTGCTGAACTGTCCAGCCTGAACAACGGGTTGCCACCCGATCTTGATATAGAAGTGGGGGTAGAGAATGGCCAGGAACTGGCCCGCCACACCCTGAACGGGCGCTTGGGCATTGTCGGTGGCCTGTCCATTCTGGGCACCACGGGGATCGTGGTGCCCTATTCCTGTGCGGCCTGGATCGACAGCATTCATCGTGGGGTGGACGTGGCCCGCGCGCTGGGCCTGCACCACATCGCCGCCAGCACCGGTTCCACCTCCGAAGCGGCGATCCAGGCGCTCTATGGCCTGCCGGAACAGGCCCTGATTGATATGGGGGATTTTGTCGGCGGGCTGTTGAAATATCTGCGTCGACACCCGGTGGAACGGCTGTCCATCGCCGGCGGCATCGCCAAGATGGTGAAGCTGGGGCAGGGGCTGATGGATCTGCATTCCAAGCGTGGCCGGGTCGATCTGGATCGGCTGGCTGAGATCGCCGCCCGCTGCGGGGTGGAGGCGGAACGCACCGCCCTGATCCGCAGTGCCGCCGGGGCGGGGGAGGCGTTTGTCATTGCCGGCGCGCAAGCGGGGGCCTTGGCCGATCGTGTGGCGGATGAGGCGCGCGATGTGGTGGCCGCCGCCCTGGAGGACAGCGGCGTTCTGGTGGAGGTGCTGGCCTTTGACCGGCAAGGCGTGCTGCTGGCTCATGCACCCTTCCCGGACGCGGTGGGGCGGAACCGCCGGTCATAATCGCGGCTGTAAAGGGCGCTTTCGCGGAAATCCCCGGCATCCAGCGCCGGGCCGATCAGGATCAAGGCGGAGCGTTCCGGCGGGCTTTGCCGCACCCTTTCCACAATATCGGCCAGCGTACCCTTGATCACCCGCTCCTCCGGCCAGGAGGCACGGAAGACCACGGCCGCCGGGCAGGCGGGGCCGTAATGCGGCAGGGCTTCCGCCACCACCGCATCCAGCACATGAATGGCCAGATGTACGGCCAGCGTGGCCCCGGTGGCGGCATAGGCGGCCAGTTTTTCGCCTTCCGGCATGGCAGACGCCCGACCCGACATGCGGGTCAAGACCAGGGTTTGCGCCACCCCCGGCACCGTCAGTTCCCGGCCCAGCGTGGCGGCGGCAGCGGCAAAGGCCGGCACCCCCGGCGTCAGCGTATATTGGATGCCCAACTGGTCCAGCCGCCGCAACTGTTCCGCCACGGCGCTGTAGATCGACAGGTCGCCCGATTGCAGCCGCGCCACATCATGCCCATCGGCCTTTGCGCGCTGGAACTCCGCCACAATGCCATCCAGGTCCAGGGGGGCGGTATCCACCAGCCGCGCGCCGGGCTTGCACCAGGACAGAACCTCGGGTGAGACGACCGATCCGGCATAAAGGCAGACCTCACACCTTGCCAGCAGGTCACGCCCGCGCACGGTGATCAGGTCTGCCGCACCAGGGCCGGCGCCGATGAAATGGATAATGGTCATGGGTAAGCCTCAGGCGCGGAAATATGCTGTTCTGGTAAAGGGGTGGCTCCCTCCACCAGGGCCACCACCGCCCCGCCAGCCACATGGCGGGGCAGCAGGGGGCGGGCGTTGGGGCCGGCGATGGCAAGGGCGGCGGCTTCGGCGACAGAGGGCAGGCCGGTCAGGGTGGTGACGGCGGCGCTGGGCTGGCTGACCGGCTGGGTGGCGAGGGCGTCGCTATCCAGCAGATGCAGGGGCAACCCCCAGCTTTCCGCCAGGGCCAGCAGGCCGGGTTCGTCCCCCTTGCCGGCCCAACTGGCCAGGGCCGTCAGGTCGGCGCGGGTGCGATCGGCGCTGGCCAAGGCGTCGTTCAGCGCGCTGGACAGCGCTTCCAGCGCTGTGCCCCGGCGGCAGCCGATGCCGGCGATCAGGGGGCGGCCTACCATGGTTTTTCCCAGCGCCATTGCACGATGGGCATGGCGGGGCGCCAGCCGGTCAGCGGGCCGACGGGGGCCGCCTGGGCGATATCCAGCCGCAGCAGGCCGCCGCCATGCGCGGCATGTTCGGCCAGCAACAAAGCCTCTGTTTCCAGCGTCACCGCATTCACCACCAGCCGCCCGCCGGGGTTCAGCGCTTTACGGCAGGCCGCCAGCAGGCCCGCCCTAGCCCCGCCACCAACGAACACCGCATCGGGGGCGGGCAGGGTGGCGATGGCGTCGGTGCTGTCGGCGGTGATGATGCTGAGGTCCGGCACGCCGAAACGGCGGGCATTTGCCGCGATGCGGCCGGCGCGGTCGGGCTGGCGTTCCACGGCGATGGCGCGTTGGGCCGGATGACGCAGGCACCATTCAATGGCGATGGAGCCGGACCCCGCCCCCAGATCCCACAGCAATTCCCCCTGCCGGGGGGAGAGGGCGGCCAGGGTCAGCGCCCGGACGGGGGCCTTGGTGATCTGCCCATCATGCTGGAACCAGTCATCCGGCAGGCCCGGCGTCAGCCGGGGCAATTGTGCTGCTGCTTCCGCCGCCACGGTGACGGCCAGCAGGTTCAGCGGATCGGCGCTGATACCGGTGAAATCCCGCGCGCTGCCATCGGCGCGGCTTTCCGCCGGCCCGCTCAAACGGTTGAACAGGGTCAGTTGGGAGGGGCCGAACCCGTCCGCCACCAGCATCTGCGCGATGGCTGCCGGGGCCTGCCCGTCGCTGGTGAGCAATAACAGGCGCTGGCCGGGGTGAAGATGCGGGCGCAGGCGGGTGATGTCGCGGCCATGCAGGCTGACGATTTCCACCTCTGCCAGTGGCCAGCCGAGCCGGGATGCGGCCAGCGCGGGGGCGGACGGGGCCGGATAGGCGATCCATTCCCCCGCCGCCAGATGCGGTGCCAGTGTTGCCCCCACCCCATAAAGGAACGGGTCGCCCGATGCCAGCACCGCCACCGCCCGCCCGCGTGCGGCCAGCACGGCACTGATGCCATCAGCAAAGGGACTGGGCCAGGGCAGAGACTGCCCCCGGATCAGCGATGCCGCCAGCGACAGGTGACGCTGACCACCAAACACCAGTTCGGCCCGGTGGAGGGCGGAGCGGGCGGCGGCACCCAAACCATCCAGCCCATCCTCCCCGATGCCGATGATGGACAGCCAGGGGGTGAGGGCGGCATGATCGGCCCGATTTTCCATTGCCGGACCCGCCATCAGCCATGCCCCCGCTTTTTTCCGCTCCATCCATCCTGATCCTGGGCGGCACCATCGATGCCCGGTTGCTGGCTGCGGCCCTGGCCGAACAGGGGGGATGGCGGGTGGAATTGTCGCTGGCCGGGCGCACCAAGGCGCCGCTGGCCATGCCGGTGCCCACCCGTGTGGGCGGGTTTGGCGGGGCGGCGGGGCTGGCCGATTATCTGCGGGCAGGCGGGTTCAGCCTGCTGGTGGATGCCACCCATCCTTTCGCCGCCCGCATTTCCGCCAATGCGGTGCAGGCGGCGGGGTTGGCGGATGTGCCCCTGATCTCCCTCCACCGGCCCGCCTGGGAGGCTCAGGTCGGCGATGATTGGCGCATGGTGGCCGATGTGCCGGCGGCGGTGGCGGCCCTGGGTGCGGATACCGCCCGCGTCTTCGTCACCCTGGGCCGGCAGGAGGTGGCCCCCCTGCTGGCCGCCCCGCAGCACCATTACCTGATCCGCAGCGTCGATCCCATCGACCCGCCCTTGCCCCTGCCGCATCTGCAATGCCTGCTGGATCGGGGACCGTTCAGCCTGGAGGGGGAATTGGCCCTGCTGCGTCAGCACCGCATCAGCCATATCCTGTCCAAGAATAGCGGCGGCGACGCGGCACGCGCCAAGCTGGATGCGGCGCGCGCGTTGGGTATCCCCGTCATCATGGTGGCCCGCCCGGATAAGCCTGCCGGAATGCGGGTGGAGAATGTGGCGGGGGTGCTGGGCCTGCTGCATCAAACCGGCCCCGCGATGGCGCGAGGGGTATAGACCAGCGGTTCCAGCCCTGGCCGTTTCATCACCCTGGTTTCCGCCGTGCCGATCAGCACACAGGTGGACATATCCACCTGTTCGGGGTCAGCCGCCGCCAGTGTGGTGAAGATCACGCTTTCATCCGGCCTGCCGATGGCGCGACCGAAAATCACCGGCACGGTGCCGGGCAGCAGGTCGCGCAGCAGGGCCAGGGCCTGGCCCAACTGGTGCGGTCGCGCCTTGGAACGGGGGTTATAGAAGGCCATGACGAAGCCGCCCGTGGCGGCGGCGCGCAGGCGGTTTTCAATCACTGACCAGGGTTTCAGATTGTCCGACAGCGAAATGGCACAGAAATCATGCCCCAAGGGCGCGCCGACGCGCGCCGCCACGGCCAGCATGGCGGTGATGCCGGGGATGATCTGCATCTCCACCGTGCGCCATGCTGGCGGCCCCTGTTCCATCTGTTCCAGCACGGCGGCGGCCATGGCGAACACGCCGGGGTCGCCGCCCGTCACCATGGCCACCTGCCGCCCCTCCTCCGCCACCAGTCGCAGGGCATGGGCGGCCCTGGCCGCTTCCTCCCGGTTGTCGGTGGGGATAATGTGCTGGTGGGGGGCAAGGTTGAGGCGGTCCAGATAGGGGCCATAGCCCAGCAGCCAGTCGGCCCGCGCCAGGGCCTCGGCGGCCTGCGGGGTGATCTGGTCTGCCGGGCCGGGCCCCAGCCCGATAATGGCAAGATGGCCGCTCATTCCGCTGCCTCCGCCCGCGCCAGGGCCGCATCCTGCCAGCCGGGCAGCAGGATGATGGAGAAATAGGGGGCGGGCAGGTCGGCATCCCGGTCCGCCAGCGCCATCACCTGCTGCCCCGGCTGGCTGCCGCGTTCGACATAGAGCGCATCATCCAGCCGCCCGGCGCGGGCCAGCGCCCGGCGGATTTTCGGCAGGTTGCCGCCCACCTTCATGATCACGGCGGCATCAGCCCCGGCGAGCCGTTCGGCCAGCGCATCCTCCCCCAACGTGCCGGGCAACACGCACAGCACATCGTCGCCCTGGGCAATCGGTACCCCGGCGGCGGCCCAGCAGGCGGCCATGCCGGTGACACCCGGCACCACCTCCACCGGGAAGCGCCCGGCCAGCCTTCGGTGCAGATGCATGTAGGAGCCGTAGAACAGCGGGTCGCCTTCCGACAGCACCACCACATCACGCCCGGCGGCCAGATGGGTGGCGATGCGGGCGGCGGATTCCTCGTAAAAGGCGGTGATGCGGCTGCGATAGGCATCGCTGTGCAGCGGCAGTTCGGTCGTCACCGGATATGCCAGTTCTTCCACCACCACATCGGCGCGCATCAGGCCGGCCACGGTGGTGCCGGCATTGCCCAGCCGCCCCGCCTTGCAGAAGCGCGCCACCACCGGGGCCTCCCGGATCAGGCGGGCGGCCTTCAGCGTCATCAATTCCGGGTCGCCGGGGCCGGTGCCCACGCCATAAAGCCGCCCCGTCATGCTGTCAGCCCCGCCAGCGCGTTGATGGCGGCTGCCGTCATGGCGCTGCCGCCCAGCCGCCCCTCCACGGTCAGCCAGGGCAGGGCGGGGGTAACCTCCATCAAGGCCTGCTTGGATTCCATGGCGCCGACAAAGCCCACCGGCATCCCGATGATGGCCGCCGGCTGGGGTGCCCCTGCCTCCAGCATTTCCAGCAGGTGGAACAGGGCGGTGGGGGCATTGCCGATGGCCACCACGCTGCCGGCCAGATCATCGCGCCACAGCTCCAGCGCTGCCGCCGACCTTGTGGTGCCCAGCCGTTCGGCCAAGCCCGGCACATCGGTATGGTGCAGGTGGCAGATGACCCGGTTATCAGCGGGCAGGCGGGACCGGGTGACGCCACGGGCCACCATTTCCGCATCGCACAGGATGGGGGCACCCGCGCGCAGGGCCTGGGCGGCCTGGGCCACGGCACCGGGGGCAAAGGCGAAATGGCTTGCTGCCTCCACCATGCCGCAGGCATGGATCATGCGGATGGCCACCTCTGCCTCTTGCCCATCGAAGCAGGACAGGTCCGCCTCGGCCCGGATTGTGGCGAAGGACTGGCGGTAAATGGCCGCCCCGTCCTTTTCATACTCATAAGGCATCGTTTCGCCTTTCCCCCATGGCAGCCAGCCCGGCGGCAAGCCGGCTGACATCATCCCCTTGTAAATCCCAACCATCCGCCGTGGCGATGGCCTGTGCGGTGCCATCCCCCGGTGCCCCACAGCCTTTGCCACAGCCTGACAGATGCAGCACCCCAAATCCCCCCGCCGCCAGTGCCGTGGCCAGCGCCCGCGTGGGCCGGAGTGCCGACCCGCAGGCAGGTGCTCCCGGACAGGCGGTGACGGCCAGCCGTGGGTCGGCATCGTCGGTGGCAAGGAAGGGCGGGAAGCAGCCTGCCCCCTGCGGTCCCCACACCGCCAGCCGCCGCCCCGCCGCTGGCCGCAGCGCGGTGAGGCCCGGCGTGGCCAGCAGTTCCTGCAATTGCGCGGATGTCAGCGCGCCGAAGGCGGGGGCTAGCAGATGGATGCCGGGGGTGATGGGGCCGAGGGGGAGGGGCGCTGAAACAAGGTGGGCTTCTGTGGCGACCGCTCCGCCCCCTTCTACCGTCACCCCGGCGCAG
>CALRQC020000068.1:0-21205 GCA_943370215.1 Azospirillum sp. RU38E | reverse complement strand
ATCTGGTCATAGGCGGTGAAGGTCGCGCCGCCCTTCTCGGCCAGAACCTTGGTGATCGCCGCGGTCAGCGACGTCTTGCCGTGGTCAACGTGGCCGATCGTGCCGATGTTGCAGTGCGGCTTCGTCCGCTCAAACTTTGCCTTCGCCATTTTCTCGTCCTCTATTCAATCGGTTTACGGCCGGTTGGCTTCAAGCCACCTTGGCGCGGATACCATCGGCAATCGCCTGGGGCGCCTGCTCGTAACGGTCAAACTGCATCGTATACTGTGCGCGCCCCTGACTGACGGACCGCAGCGTGTTCACATAACCAAACATCGTTGCCAGCGGCACCGACGCCCCGATCACATGGACATTGCCACGCTGATCGATTCCGGCAATCTGGCCCCGACGACTGTTCAGGTCACCGATGATGTCCCCCAGATAGTCCTCCGGGGTCGTCACCTCGACCTTCATCACCGGCTCCAGCAGCACCGGCCGCGCCCTGGCGAAGGCTTCTCGCATCGCCATCCGCGCCGCCGCCTCAAATGCCGGCAGCGAGCTGTCAACATCGTGGCAACCGGCCTCCACCAGTTCCACCCGGACATCCATGATCGGATAGCCGGCTACCGCACCACCCGATATGGCGGCTTCCAGACCTGCCCGGACACCGGGCAGAAACTCCTTCGGCAACTGCTCGGCCGGCACCTTGTTTACCAGCACGAACCCAGACCCTTTCGGGCCCGGCTCCACCATCAGCTTCAGCCGGGCAAACTGACCCGCCGCACCGAGTTGGCGCTTATGGGTCGCATCCGCCTCTGCCCGCTGTGTCAGCGCCTCCCGGTAAGCCACCTTGGGCTTGCCGACAGCAGCATCCACCCGGAAGTCGCGGCGCAGACGGTCGACGATGATCTCCAGATGAAGTTCACCCATCCCCCGCAACGCCACCTGACCACTCTCCGCGTCGCGACCGACGCGGAAGGACGGATCCTCCGCCGCCAACCGTCCCAACGCCACGGCCATCCGGTCATGGTCCGCATCGGTGCGCGGCTCCACCACCACTTCGATCACCGGCTCAGGAAACTCCATCCGTTCCAGCAGGATCGGATGGGCAGGATCGCAGAGCGTGTCGCCCGTGCTGGTCGCCTCAAGCGAGGCAAAAGCGACAATGTCGCCAGCATGGGCCTCACCGATCTCTTCGCGGCTGTTGGCGTGCATCAGCAACATACGACCGATGCCCTCCTCCGACTGTTTGCCGGGATTGGCCACAACAGCCCCCTGACGCAAACTACCGGAATAGATACGGGCGAAGGTGAGCGTACCGGCAACCAGGTCGTCCATGACCTTGAAGGCAAGCGCCGCAAACGGCGCTTCATCAGAAGCGGGCCGGCTGACAAAGGCACCATCCACCCCCACACCTTGAACCGCGGCAATATCCACCGGTGACGGCAGATAATCGACCACGGCATCCAGCATCGGCTGAACGCCTTTGTTCTTGAACGCAGAACCACACAGTACCGGAACCAGCCGCTGGGCGATGGTTCCTTTGCGGATCAACGCCCGCAACCCCATCTCATCAGGCTCCTGGCCTGCCAGATAGGCGTCGGTCGCCGCCTCATCCATCTCCACCGCCTGCTCGACGAGGCGGGCGCGATGCGCTGTCGCCTCATCCAGCAGTTCAGCCGGAACATCCACGGTACGGAACCGGGCCCCCAACATGTCATCATCCCAGACCACCGCCTTGAAGGCGATGAGGTCGATGACACCGGCAAAGCCCTGCTCCACCCCCAGCGGCAATTGCAGCACAATCGCGTTGGCGCCGAGGCGCTCCCGGATCATGCCGACCGTGCCGTGGAAATCGGCCCCCGCCCTGTCCATCTTGTTGATGAAGCAGATGCGCGGCACACGGTACTTGTCCGCCTGCCGCCACACGGTTTCCGACTGTGGCTCCACACCGGCCACCGCATCAAAAAGAGCCACCACGCCATCAAGAACACGGAAGCTGCGCTCGACCTCAATCATGAAGTCGACATGGCCTGGCGTGTCGATGATGTTGACGCGATGATCCTTCCAGAAACAGGTCGTGGCCGCCGAGGTGATGGTGATCCCCCGCTCCCGCTCCTGCTCCATCCAGTCCATCGTGGCGGTGCCGTTATCGACCTCACCAATGCGATAGGACCGCCCCGTGTAAAAGAGAACGCGTTCGGTCGTCGTGGTTTTGCCGGCATCGACATGCGCGGCAATACCAATATTCCGATAACGTTCGATGGGGTGGGAACGGGACATTCGGGGAAATCCGCCTTCAGGCTCTCGTCATTACCAACGGTAGTGCGAGAAGGCCTTGTTGGCCTCTGCCATACGGTGGGTGTCTTCGCGCTTCTTCACGGCGGTGCCGCGCTGCTGGGCAGCGTCGAGCAGTTCACCGGACAGGCGCTCGGTCATGGTGTTTTCCGAACGGTTGCGGGCAGCACCAATGATCCAGCGGATCGCCAGGGCCTGCGCACGGTCGGTACGGACTTCCACCGGAACCTGATAGGTCGCACCACCAACGCGGCGGGAACGCACTTCCAGGTACGGACGGACGTTGTTCAGGGCGTCATGGAAGAGCTGCAGGGGATCCTGCTTGGCCTTCTGCTCGATGCGATCGAGGGCGCCATAGACGATGGACTCGGCCACCGACTTCTTGCCGTCATACATCAGGCAGTTCATGAACTTGGTCAGCACGATATCGCCAAACTTGGCGTCGGGCAGAACTTCGCGCTTATCGGCTTTACGACGACGGGACATAACTCGATCTCCTTACTTGGGCCGCTTCGCGCCGTACTTGGAACGACGCTGCTTACGGTCCTTAACGCCCTGAGTATCGAGCGTGCCGCGGATGATGTGGTAACGCACACCGGGAAGATCCTTCACACGACCACCACGGATCATGACGACCGAGTGTTCCTGGAGGTTGTGACCTTCACCGGGGATATAGCTGATGACCTCGTAGCCGTTCGTGAGGCGCACGCGGGCGACCTTACGGAGTGCCGAGTTCGGCTTCTTCGGGGTGGTGGTGTAAACACGGGTGCAGACGCCACGCTTCTGCGGGCACTCCTGCAGGGCCGGCACCTTGTCCCGGGCCACCAACGGAGCCCGCGGCTTGCGGATCAACTGACTGATCGTCGGCATGAAAGCCCTTCGCCTTTGCTGTCGTCCCCGTCACCGGGGAATCGAATTCCAATCCAGGCCACGCGCAATTCCCTGATTCGGCACTCGTGACGACGGACGAAAAATACCCGCTTGCGAAACCAACGGCTCCGCGCGGGGTCGTTTCCATACGCCGTCCGAACAAGGACTCGGTTGCGGCTATCGACTGTTCCGGTTAGCGCCGGCCAGCCCCTCAGCACAGGGATCAAGCCAGGTCTGGGGGATATGCCCGGGCACCCGATAGGTACACCACGCCTTCCCCCCCGAAATAGGTTGCGGGACTATATGGAGGAGTCATCGGACCGTCAAGCGCGACCCTTGGATTTCCGCCACGTTCAGCACGCAACGGCCCCCTCCGGAGTCCGCAGGGCTGGGCAGAAGACCGCCAGACCGCGATGAACGTCGCTCAGGCGTCCACCGTGGCATCCAGCGGGGCGTCATCGGGCAGAATATCGGCATAAAGTTCGGCCAGCGGCATCTCCAGCCCCAGACTCGGCAGCGCCAGCACCCCCTCCAGCCCGCGGGCGGTTTCAATCACCCAGCGGTCACCATCCCGGCGATGGATGCGAATCTCCGGCCGGTCCTGCTCCACCTCCAAAACTTCCATGATGCCGACCGAGGCGTAATCGTCGCGCTTGCGGGCCATCTCAGATGCGGAGTTGGAAGGGGACAGGACCTCAATCGCCAGCACGGGCGTATCGGCATCCCGCGCATTGGGTCCACAACGCACCAGCAGATCGGGCGCGCGCACCGTCCAGCGTCGGTCAATGCGCAGCACCGATCCCGCTTCTGGCGCACAGGGGCGTTTGGCGGCGCGCAGGCGGCTGGTCAGGGAGTAGCTAAAGTTGGCCACCAGCCGGCCATGCGGTCGGGCCGGCGCAGACTGGGCAACGACGACACCCTCCACCAGTTCATAGCGAAGATCATCACCGGAATCCCAGACCAGGAATTCCTCAACGCTCATCCGCGGCGCTGGATCGATTTTAATCGAGACCGCCATGGTTCAGCCCTCCGCCTTCGCCTCTTCCGCTGGGAACACACCCTCATAAATATCAGCGAGCGCCAGCACGGCATCGACACTATCCAGGCGGACAGCGCTTTCCAGGCCGATAATGCTCAACAGCCGCCAGCCGGTGCCGCCTTCATGGCGATAGAGATGGACGGCGGCCCGTTCCTGGCTGACCTCCAGCACCTCCCGGATGCCGCAGAGGGCGTAATCCTCGCGCTTGGCCGCCATTTCATCGGCGGAATTGGCGGGGGAGAGCACCTCAACGGCCAGCAGGGGCGTTCCCTCCCCCGTCCGACGAGAACCGCAGCGAACCAGCACATCCGGCACCCGCACATTGCTGCGGCCCGTGATCTTCAGTGCTCCCCCTGCCTCCACCCGGCAGAGACGACCGGCTTGATTCAAACTCTGCCGCAGCGACGCGCTGATATTGACGACAATCCCGCCATGAATGGACGACGGCGCTGACTGCGCCACCGGCACACCATCCACCAGTTCATAACGGAGATCGTCGCCGGCATTCCAGGCCAGGAATTCCGCCACGCTCATCCGTCCGCCATCATGCCGCGCTGTCAGAACCATGGGAGCCCCCCCGCAGGGTCGGTTACGTCAGCCATTCTATATCATGCGAGGGCCGCTGTCCTGCCCGGCCCATGCGCCATTTGCTGTCACCGCCGGCCCGTCATGCGGCGCATGGGCTGGCGGTGCGGCCTGTCTGGCCTTATATAGGCGCCTTCCCGCGAAGGACCTACCCCCATGACCAAGCCTGCCATCACCCTTCCCACGGCCCCCAAGGTGGGCATCGTCTCGCTCGGCTGCCCCAAGGCGCTGGTGGACAGTGAACGCATCCTGACCAAGCTGCGCTCGGAAGGGTATGAGATTTCCGGCTCCTATGACGGGGCGGATGTGGTGCTGGTCAATACCTGCGGCTTCCTGGACAGCGCCAAGGCGGAAAGCCTGGAGGCCATCGGGGAGGCCATCAAGGAAAATGGCAAGGTCATCGTCACCGGCTGCCTGGGCAAGGAAGAAGGCCTGATCCGGCAGAACCACCCCAATGTGCTGGCCGTCACCGGCCCCCACCAGTATGAGCAGGTGGTGAATGCGGTGCATGATGTGGTGCCGCCCCGCCACGATCCTTACCTGGATGTGGTGCCGCCGCAGGGCCTGCGGCTCACCCCGCGCCATTACGCGTATTTGAAGATTTCCGAGGGCTGCAACAACCGCTGCACCTTCTGCATCATCCCCTCCATCCGGGGTGATCTCGTCTCCCGCCCCGCCAACATGGTGTTGGCGGAGGCTGAAGCGCTGGTGAAGGCCGGCGTGAAGGAAATCCTGGTGGTCAGCCAGGATACGTCCGCCTATGGCATGGATACCCGCTATGCCGAGAGCAAGTGGAAGGGCCGCCAGGTCCGCGCCAAGTTCATCGATCTGGCGCGCGAGCTGGGCGATCTCGGTGCCTGGATCCGCCTGCACTATGTCTATCCCTATCCGCATGTGGATGAGGTGATCGGATTGATGGCCGACGGCAAGGTGCTGCCCTATCTGGACATCCCCTTCCAGCACGCGGCCCCCAATGTGCTGAAGGCCATGAAGCGCCCGGCCAATACCGACAAGGTGCTGGACCGGATCAAGATGTGGCGCCAGGGCTGCCCCGATCTGACGCTGCGCTCCACCTTCATCGTCGGATTCCCCGGCGAGACAGAGCAGGATTTCCAGTATCTGCTGGACTGGCTGACCGAAGCGCAGATCGACCGTCTGGGCTGTTTCAAATACGAGCCGGTGGCGGGTGCGCCCGCCAATGAAATCCCCGGCGCTGTCGCGCCGGAGGTGCAGGAGGAACGCTGGAACCGCCTGATGGCCCACCAGCAGGAAATCAGCGCCAAGCGTTTCGCCGCCAAGGTCGGCCGCGACATGGATGTGCTGATTGATGAGGTGGACGAAGATGGTGCCATCGGCCGTTCCTGGTCCGATGCGCCGGAGATTGACGGCAATGTCTTCCTGAATGGCGAAACCGACCTGAAGCCGGGCGACATGGTGCGTGTGAAGATCGACGAATCCGACGAATATGATCTGTGGGGCAGCCGCGTCGGCTGAGCCTTTTCCGTTCGCCCGTTTCCTGTTACCCCCTGCTGACAAGGGCTGGCTGTAAGCTGACCCGCAGAAGGTCAACAGGGGGTAATATGGGTAATGGGGGATGGGCTGCGTTCTCGGCAGCCGCACCAATTATTCAGGTACATGCGGTCATGGCCGCCGGGGCCATTATGCTGGGTGCTTTACAGTTGGCGCTGCCAAAGGGCACGCCATGGCATCGCGGCCTTGGCTATCTCTGGGTGGGCGGCATGGCTCTGGTGGCCCTGTCCTCCTTTGCCATTCACGAATTGCGCGTGATCGGGCCCTTCAGCCCCATCCATCTACTGTCGATCTTTGTCCTGTACGCGTTGGTCAAGGCGATCAGGGCGGCACGCCAGGGGCGCATTGACCAGCATAAGCGCGGCATGATCCTGCTCTATATTCTGGGCCTGCTGATCACCGGCGGCTTCACCCTGCTGCCGGGACGGCTGATGTACCGGGTGCTGTTCGGCGGTTAAGCCTGTTTGCCAGCACGGAACAACAGGGTTTATGATGGAAGCGCCTTCCATCGGAGCCCGCTATCTGTGCAGATCAAGCCGCTTTTCGCCACGCCCCTGGTCACCGCCAACCTGGGCAAAGCCTCCCCAATGCTCGCCAGCCTGCGGGAGACCATTTTGGCACGGGAGAGAACGGACCCCGGCGGCATCCAGCACAGCAATGAGGGCGGCTGGCAATCACACGATGATTTCATCGCCTGGACAGGCGTTGGCGGTGCCGCCCTGGTGGATGGCGTCACCCAGATGGTCAACCGCCTGACCACGGTTGTGGAAGGCGGCAAGCTGGAGAAAAGCCCCCTGCCCTGGCGGATCAATGCCTGGGCCAATATCAACCGGCGCGGCAATGGCAACATGCCGCATTACCATCCGGGGGCTGTCTGGTCGGCGGTCGTCTATGTCGATGATGGCGGCATTGATGGCGGGCAATCACTGGGCGGTTGTCTGGAACTCAGCGACCCGCGCGGCGCCCTGCCCATCATGTATGCCCCCACGGTGAAGGTGGATGCGCCGGGCTTCCTGTCCGCTGGGCTGGCAGAGCGGATATGGCCGGAAACCGGGCTGATCGTGATCTTCCCGTCCTGGCTGCTGCACAGCGTCGCCCCCTATCATGGGGACGGTATCCGCATTTCGGTGGCGATGAATTTTGCGCTGTAATCAAGTATCGTAGGGCCAGTCTTTGGCACCCAACAGCTTCTGACCGCCCTGGCGCAGGGCATCGTGCAACTGGCGGATATCTTCCACCTGGCTATCCGTCAGCGCCTCCAGCTTCAGGCCACGCAGCCGGTGCAGCAGGTCGGACAGTTTCTTGGCCGTGCTCACCAGCGGCGGGAAGGATGCGCCCAGCCCCAGCACCTCATCCCGGTAATCCGGACGCAGCACATTGGGATAAAGCCGGTCCATCCGGTCCAGCGCATTGTCGAGTTGCGTGCGATTCATCTGTCTGGCCGTCAGTTCCGCTCTTCCGGCACCCAACGGGGGGGCGCCTCCCCTTCCCCGGTCTTCGCCGCCTCCACCTGGGCCCGCAGGCTGCCGGCGGGGGCAGCGGAAGCGCGGCGCGGCGCGGCGGCGGGGACCGTATCGCGTTGAATGGGGCGCCGGGCCAACAGGCCGCGCAGCCAGAATATATGGCCAATGGCCACCAAGGCCCCAACCGGCAAGGGGGCGAAAATCAGCAGATTGGGATGATCGGCCGCCACGGCCGCCACACCCGGCAGGGCGCGCAAGGCGCTGCCAACCACGCTGGCCGCCCCGGCGCCGGCCAGTGCCGCGAACAACAATCCCAATCGACCCGACCAGACCGACGCCATCCCCGGATGCTCCCTGTTCCCGTGACCCGCGTTTATGTAGTCGGCGACACAGCCACTGCCAAGCTGGAACGCCATCGGCCCAAAAGAAAAGGGCCGCCCTTGCGGGGCGGCCCTTTCCAGAACAATCAACGCTATCCTTACTCGGCCGCTTCCGGCGGCAGGGCCGGGGCGTCGATGCCATCTTCCAGCGCCTGGAGCGCACGATCGCGCTCGGCAGCGATGGCCTTCAGGCGGTTCACCACCGAACCGGTACCGGCCGGGATCAGGCGCCCGACGATCACGTTTTCCTTCAGCCCTTCCAGATTGTCGCTCTTGCCCTGGACCGCCGCTTCCGTCAGGACGCGGGTGGTTTCCTGGAACGACGCGGCGGAGATGAAGGAACGGGTCTGCAGGCTGGCCTTGGTAATGCCCTGGAGAACCGGCTTGCCAGTGGCAGAGCGCAGGTCCAGTTCACCCTCATCCATCCGCTTCTGCACGGCGCGGTTTTCCGCCTCGTACTCGAACCGGTCGACCTGATCACCGATCAGCAGCGTGGTATCGCCAGGATCCGTGACCTCGATCTTCTGCAGCATCTGGCGAACGATCACTTCGATATGCTTATCGTTGATCTTCACGCCCTGCAGACGATAGACGTCCTGGATCTCATTGATCAGGTAGTTGGCCAGCGCTTCCACGCCCATGACCGACAGGATGTCGTGCGGCACCGGGCTACCATCCATCAGGCTGTCGCCCTTCTGGACATAGTCACCCTCCTGAACGGCAATATGCTTGCCCTTCGGGATCAGGTACTCGCGCTCTTCCCCCGTCTCGTCGCTCTTCACGACGATGCGGCGCTTGGTCTTGTAATCCTTACCGAACTCCACCCGGCCGTCGATCTCCGCGATGATCGCGAAGTCCTTCGGACGACGGGCTTCGAACAGTTCGGCCACGCGCGGCAGACCACCGGTGATGTCACGGGTCTTGGAGCTTTCGCGCGGGATACGGGCCAGCACGTCACCGGCCCGGACCTTCGCCCCATTCTCCACCGACAGGATGGCATCGACGCTCATGAAGTAGCGGGCTTCGGTGCCATTGGGCAGCGTGATCACGTTGCCGGTTTCATCCCGCAGGGTGACACGCGGACGCAAGTCCGCACCGCGCGGCTGCTGACGCCAGTCAACCACGACCTTGCTGGAAATACCGGTCGCTTCGTCCATGACCTCGCGGATGGACACGCCTTCCACCAGATCGACGTAAGTAACCGTACCTTCGCGTTCGGTCAGGATGGGCAGGGTATACGGATCCCATTCCGCCAGACGGTCGCCGCGCTGGACGGAAGAACCGTCCACGGCCAGCGCCTTATGCAGCTTGGCACCATAGGGCACGCGGTGCTTGGCGCGCTCGCGGCCCTGATCGTCCAGCAGCGCCAGTTCGCAGTTGCGACCCATCACCACCGGCACACCCTCGCTGTTCAGCACGAGGTTGCGGTTGCGGACGATCACCTTGGCGTCGAGCGTGGCTTCAATGAAGCTCTGCTCGGCACCGCGCTGCGCCGCACCGCCGATGTGGAAGGTACGCATCGTAAGCTGCGTGCCCGGCTCGCCGATGGACTGGGCGGCGATGACGCCGACAGCCTCACCCATGTTCACCCGCGTGCCACGGGCCAGATCGCGGCCATAGCAGTGGGCGCACACGCCGTCTTCCGTTTCGCAGGTCAGCACGGAGCGGATATGCACCGTGTCGATACCGGCGCGGTCGATCAGTTCGATCTCCCGCTCGGTGATCAGCTCACTGGCCGGCACGATCACATCGCCGGTCAGCGGGTGAACCACGTCGAAGGTGGCGGTACGGCCGAGGATACGCTCGGACAGCGGCACAATGACGTCGCCGCCATCGATCACCGCCTTCACGGTCAGGCCATTCTTGGTGCCGCAATCCGTCTCGGTGATGATGGCGTCCTGTGCCACGTCCACCAGACGACGGGTGAGGTAACCGGAATTCGCCGTCTTCAAGGCGGTGTCGGCCAGACCCTTACGGGCACCGTGCGTGGAGTTGAAGTACTCCAGAACGGTCAGACCTTCCTTGAAGTTGGAGATAATCGGCGTCTCGATGATTTCGCCCGAGGGCTTGGCCATCAGACCGCGCATACCGGCCAACTGCTTGATCTGGGCCGGCGAACCACGGGCACCGGAATGGGCCATCATGTAGACCGAGTTCACGCCGAAGCCCGGACGCGGCTGCTCGATCACCTTCATCATGGCGCCGGCGACCTTTTCGGTCGTTTCCGACCAGACGTCGACCACCTTGTTGTACTTTTCGCCCTGGGTGATCAGACCGTCCAGATACTGCTGTTCGAACTCCTTCACGCGGTCCTGGGCTTCCTTGATCAGCGTCTCCTTCTCGGCCGGGATGACCATGTCATCCTTACCGAAGGAGATGCCGGCCTTGAACGCGTTGGTGAAGCCCAGACGCATCAGCCGATCAGCGAAAATCACCGTCTCCTTCTGACCGCAATGGCGGTAGACGACGTCAATGATGTTGCCGATTTCCTTCTTGGTCAGAAGGCGGTTGATCAGGTCGAACTTGATGGCCGGATGGCGCGGCAGAATCTCCGACAACAGCATACGGCCAGGCGTGGCCGTGACGCGGACGGTGATCGGCTTACCTTCAGCATCCACGGTGTGGTAGCGCGACTGGACCTTGGAATGCAGGGTGACGACCTTGGCCGCCAGCGCGTGCTCGATCTCGCCGATCGAGCCGAAGGCCATGCCCTCGCCCTTGGCACCCGGCAGTTCCATCGTGATGTAGTACAGACCCAGGATGATATCCTGAGACGGCACGATGATGGGACGGCCCGACGCCGGCGACAGGATGTTGTTGGTCGACATCATCAGGACGCGCGCTTCCAACTGGGCCTCAAGGCTCAGCGGCACGTGCACGGCCATCTGGTCACCGTCGAAGTCGGCATTGAACGCCGTACAAACCAGCGGGTGAAGCTGGATCGCCTTGCCTTCGATCAGGGTCGGCTCGAAGGCCTGGATGCCCAAACGGTGCAGGGTCGGTGCGCGGTTCAGCATCACCGGATGCTCGCGGATGACCTCTTCCAGGATGTCCCAAACCTCGGGACGTTCCTTTTCCACCATCCGCTTGGCGGCCTTGATGGTGCTGGCCAACCCATACAGTTCCAGCTTGGCGTAGATGAAGGGCTTGAACAGCTCAAGCGCCATCTTCTTCGGCAAGCCGCACTGGTGCAGCTTCAATTCCGGGCCCACGACGATAACCGAACGACCGGAATAGTCGACGCGCTTACCCAGCAGGTTCTGACGGAAGCGACCCTGCTTGCCCTTCAGCATGTCGCTGATAGACTTCAGCGGACGCTTGTTGGCACCGGTAATGACGCGGCCACGGCGGCCGTTATCGAACAGCGCGTCAACCGCTTCCTGCAGCATACGCTTTTCGTTACGGACGATGATGTCCGGCGCCTTCAGCTCGATCAGCCGCTTCAGACGGTTGTTGCGGTTGATGACGCGGCGATAGAGATCGTTCAGATCCGAGGTGGCAAACCGGCCACCATCCAGCGGCACCAGCGGGCGCAGTTCCGGCGGAATGACCGGGACGACGTCCAGGATCATCCATTCCGGGCGCGTGGCGTTCGGATAGGTCTTATAAAGCGTGGTGCCGTCGGCGCGCTCGATCCGTTCCTTGTAGCCTTCGAAGGCTTCATAGGCGGGACCATTCTCCACCTCGACCGGCTCGCCCAGGAAGCTTTCCAGCATCTTCAGACGCTTGACCAGCTTCTTGCGCTTGGCTTCCGAGGCGGTTTCGCGCAGATCGTCTCGGCAATTGGCCTTCTCGGTGATCAGGTCGAGCGAGGACAGCATGTCCTTCAGGGCCTCGGCACCGATCTTGGCGGTGAAGGCGTCCTCGCCGAACTTATCCTGCTTGTCGACCAGATCATCTTCGGACAGCAACTGACCCTGCTTCAGGTCGGTCAGGCCCGGCTCGATGACGACATAGTTTTCGAAATAAAGGACGCGCTCCAGATCCTTCAGCGTGTTGTCCAGCAACAGGCCGATACGGGACGGCAGCGACTTCAGGAACCAGATATGGGCAACGGGCGAGGCCAGTTCGATATGGCCCATGCGCTCGCGGCGGACCTTGGACAGGGTCACTTCCACGCCGCACTTTTCGCAGATGATGCCGCGATACTTCATGCGCTTGTACTTACCGCACAAGCACTCGTAATCCTTGATCGGACCGAAAATGCGAGCGCAGAACAGGCCGTCGCGCTCCGGCTTGAAGGTCCGGTAATTGATCGTCTCGGGCTTCTTGATTTCGCCGAACGACCAGGAGCGGATGCGCTCCGGGCTGGCGATCGAGATGCGGATCTGGTCGAAGCTCTGCGGCCCTTGCGGCTGGCCGAAGATGTTCATCAACTCATTATTCATATGCCGTCTCCCCAGGGGGTGGGCCGGATCGGGCCCTGGCCTCGAAAATCATCGGGAACCGGAAAGCGGCGGACCCCTGCCCGCCGCTTTCCCTCAAACCGGACCGGTCCTACAAGTCGCGCTGGCTCAGCTCGACATTCAGACCCAGAGACCGCAGTTCCTTGACCAGAACGTTGAAGCTCTCGGGAATGCCGGCTTCGAAGTTGTCGTCGCCACGGACGATGGCTTCGTAAACCTTGGTACGGCCGGACACGTCGTCCGACTTCACCGTCAGCATTTCCTGCAGCGTATAGGCGGCGCCATAGGCTTCCAGCGCCCACACTTCCATTTCACCGAAGCGCTGGCCACCGAACTGTGCCTTACCACCCAGCGGCTGCTGGGTAACCAGGCTGTAGGGGCCGATGGAGCGGGCGTGGATCTTGTCGTCGACCAGGTGGTGCAGCTTCAACATATAGATGTAGCCGACCGTGACGCGGCGGTCGAACGGCTCACCCGTGCGACCATCGATCAACTGCATCTGGCCCGAGCGGTCGATCCCGGCCTCTTCCAGCATCCGGCAGATATCCTCTTCGCGCGCACCGTCGAAGACGGGGGTGGCGAAGGGGATGCCGCGACGCAGGTTGTTGCCCAGTTCCAACAGCTCGGCATCGGTCATGTCCGAGATGTCATCACCATAGACATCTTCGCCATAGATGTGGCGCAGACGCTGACGCAGCTCATCCAGGGTCTTGGACTTGACGGCCGCATCGGAGGCCTGGGCCCGCATCTTGTCCAGCATCGCGCCGATCTGACGACCAATACCGGCAGCAGCCCAACCCAGATGGGTTTCCAGGATCTGACCGACATTCATGCGGCTAGGCACACCCAGCGGGTTCAGCACGATGTCGACATTCCGGCCATCTTCCAGGTACGGCATGTCTTCGATCGGGGTGATGCGCGAGATAACACCCTTGTTGCCGTGACGACCGGCCATCTTGTCGCCGGGCTGCAGCTTGCGCTTCACCGCCACGAAGACCTTGACCATCTTCATCACGCCGGGCGGCAGCTCGTCGCCGCGCTGCAGCTTCTCGACCTTGTTCTCGAACTTCTCCTGCAGGCGCTGGACGCTCTCGTCAAACACCTTGCCGGTCTGCTCGATGAACTCCATCACATGGTCGTCGGCTACCGAGATATGGCGCCACTGACCACGGGTCAGGCCAGCCAGCAGCTCATCGCCGATCACCTCACCGGCCTTCAGACCCTTCGGCCCGGAAACCGTGGTCTGGCCGATCAGCAGCTCCTTCAGACGGGTGTAGAAGGAGCGTTCCAGGATGCCCTTCTCGTCGTCACGGTCCTTGGCCAGCTTCTCGATTTCGGCCCGTTCGATGGCCAGCGCGCGTTCGTCCTTGTCCACGCCACGGCGGCTGAACACGCGCACTTCCACGACCGTACCCACCACACCCGGCGGCAGGCGCAGCGACGTGTCACGCACGTCGGAAGCCTTTTCACCGAAGATGGCGCGCAGCAGCTTTTCTTCCGGGGTCATCGGGCTTTCGCCCTTCGGCGTCACCTTGCCGACCAGGATGTCACCCGGACGGACTTCGGCGCCGATATAGACGATGCCGGCCTCGTCGAGGTTCTTCAGCGCCTCTTCACCCACATTGGGAATGTCGCGGGTGATTTCTTCCTGACCCAGCTTGGTATCGCGGGCCATGACCTCGAACTCCTCGATATGGATCGAGGTGAAGACGTCATCGCGCACGATCCGCTCGGAAATCAGGATCGAGTCTTCGAAGTTGTAACCATTCCAGGGCATGAACGCGACGAGCACGTTGCGGCCGAGTGCCAGTTCGCCCAGGTCCGTGGAGGGACCGTCGGCGATGATGTCACCCTTCTGCACCCGGTCGCCCACCTTCACCAACGGCTTCTGGTTGATACAGGTGTTCTGGTTCGAGCGCTGGAACTTCAGCATATTGTAGATATCGACGCCAGGGGCCGCCGGGTCCGTATCCTCGGTCGCGCGGACCACGATACGGGTGGCATCCACCTGGTCGACAATACCAGCGCGGCGGGCCACGATGGTCACACCGCTATCGCGGGCAACCGTGGCTTCCATGCCGGTACCGACCAGCGGGCTATCCGCCTTGATCAGCGGCACGGCCTGACGCTGCATGTTGGAGCCCATCAGCGCGCGGTTGGCGTCGTCGTTCTCCAGGAACGGGATCAGCGCGGCCGCGACAGACACAACCTGCTTCGGCGACACGTCGATCAGGTCGATCATGTCCGGGCGGGCCAGCAGATATTCACCGCCCTTACGGCAGGACACCAGCAGTTCGGCGAACTTGCCATCGGCCTGCAACGGCGCGTTGGCCTGGGCCACCATGTAGCGGCCTTCTTCCATGGCCGACAGGTACACCACTTCCGACGTCACCTTCTGGTCCACCACCTTGCGGTAGGGGCTTTCGATGAAGCCGTACTGGTTCACGCGGGCATAGGTCGCAAGGCTGTTGATCAGACCGATATTCGGGCCTTCCGGCGTCTCAATCGGGCAGATACGGCCATAATGGGTCGGATGCACGTCGCGGACTTCGAAACCCGCACGCTCACGCGTCAGACCGCCCGGCCCCAGCGCCGAGAGACGACGCTTATGCGTGATCTCGGACAGCGGGTTGGTCTGGTCCATGAACTGCGAGAGCTGCGAGGAGCCGAAGAACTCACGAACAGCAGCGGCCGCCGGCTTGGCATTGATCAGGTCATGCGGCATGACCGTATCGATTTCCACCGAGCTCATACGCTCGCGGATCGCACGCTCCATGCGCAGCAGGCCGACGCGGTACTGGTTTTCCATCAGCTCGCCGACAGAGCGGACGCGACGGTTACCCAGATGGTCGATATCGTCGATCTCACCACGACCGTCCTTCAGTTCCACCAGGATACGGAGGATCTTCAGGATGTCTTCCTTACGCAGCACGCGCACCTGATCGTCCGTCTCGAAATTGAGGCGGGCGTTCATCTTCACGCGGCCCACGGCCGACAGATCATAGCGTTCCTGGTCGAAGAACAGGCCCTTGAACAGCGCTTCAGCACTTTCCAACGTCGGCGGTTCACCCGGACGCATGACGCGGTAAATGTCGATCAGCGCGTCTTCACGGCTGGCGTTACGATCCGCCGCCATGGTGTTGCGCATATAGGCGCCGACATTCAGATGGTCGATGGCCAGAACCGGCAGTTCCTCAACGCCCAGCTTCTCCAGCCGGTCCAGGGAGGCGCTGCTGATTTCGTCACCGGCTTCGTACAGCACTTCGCCGGTCTTTTCGTCGATGATGTCGACGGCCAGATAGCGGCTGACGATCTCTTCGATGGAAGCCTTCACATCGGTCAGACCACCTTCCACCAGGCGCTTCAGCACGCGCGGGGTCATCTTGGTCTCAACCTGGGCCAGCACCTCACCGGTGCGGGCGTCGATCAGGTCGGCCGCCAGCTTCTGGCCCTTCAGACGGTCCGGATCGAACTTGGTCGTCCAACCATCACGGGCGCGCTGATAAGTCACGGTCTCGTAGAAATTGCCAAGGATCTCTTCCTTGGTCATACCCTGCGCCTCATAGGGCAGCAGATCCTTGCCCTGACCACGGCGCTGGGCACGCAACTCCTCAGTCTCGAAGCCATCCAGCGCGTACAGCAGCGTGGTGGCCGGCAGCTTGCGGCGGCGGTCGATGCGGACATACACGATGTCCTTGGCGTCGAACTCAAAGTCGAGCCAGGAACCGCGATAGGGGATCACGCGCGCGGCGAAAAGATATTTGCCCGAGCTGTGGGTCTTGCCCTTGTCATGATCGAAGAAGACACCGGGGCTGCGGTGCATCTGCGACACGATGACGCGTTCGGTGCCATTGATGATGAAGGTGCCGTTGGCCGTCATCAGGGGCATGTCGCCCATGTAGACGTCCTGCTCCTTGATGTCGCGGATGGAGCGAAGGCCCGTATCCTCATCAATGTCGAACACGGTCAGACGCAGGGTCACCTTCAGCGGGGCGGCGAAGGTCATGCCGCGCTGCTGGCATTCCTCGACGTCATACTTCGGCTGTTCCAACTCGTACCGCACGAAGTCCAGAACGGCGCGATCAGAGAAGTCCTTGATCGGGAATACCGACTTAAAGACCTCCTGGAGGCCGAGAACCGCCCGCTTCTCCGGCGCCACATCCATTTGGAGGAAGTGGTCGTAGGAGCTGCGCTGAACCTCAATCAGGTTCGGCATACGGGTCACTTCGGGAATACGTCCGAAGCTCTTGCGGATACGCTTACGTCCCGTGAACGACTTGGCCATGGTGCCTCTCGTGAACTCGCCCGGTGCTGTCGCGCGCTAAAATTCAGTGCCCTGATGACAGGCGGAACGAATTCCCCCTGCCAAAACGCGAATCGACGCGGGCGGGAACCCCTGCCGGGGCACCACCGTTCCGCGTCGTATAACCGGCATTTCCGCTCTTCGGCGCTTGGCAAAAAGCCAGGAAATGCGTGGTTTTTAGCCCGGCTTCACCAGCATTGCCGATGATGCCTGAACTCTCACCCTGGATCTGTCCCGGGCGAGCCCGCGATCATAGCGGGAAAGCCCGGTCCAGAAAAGACAGACGACGCCGGGCGGCGGGCATCCCTTTCAGGATGGCCACCGTCCGGCGCCCTCTTATGCAGCGAAGAACGCCACTATTACTTGACGGCGACCTTGGCGCCGGCATCTTCCAGCAGCTTCTTGATCTTGGCAGCTTCGTCCTTCGACACAGCTTCCTTGACGACCTTCGGAGCGCCTTCGACCAGGTCCTTGGCTTCCTTCAGGCCCAGGCCGGTGATGGCGCGGACTTCCTTGATCACGTTGATCTTCTTGTCGCCACCGTCAACCAGTTCGACGGTGAACTCGGTCTGCTCTTCGACCGGGGCAGCGGCAGCGGCAGCGGCCGGAGCAGCGGCAACGGCCACCGGAGCGGCGGCGGAAACGCCCCACTTCTCTTCCAGCAGCTTGGACAGCTCGGCCGCTTCGATGACGGTCAGAGCGGACAGTTCTTCAACCAGCTTTTCGAGCTTGGACATGGTGTTCTCCTAGGGACACTGACTTTGTTGAAAAAAGGATGCGGCTCAGGCCGCCTCGTCCTTCTTGGCGTAGGCCGCGAGAACGCGAGCCACTTGGCCACCCGGAGCCTGCAGAACACCAGCGATACGGGTCGCCGGGGTCTGGATCATGCCGAGCAGGCCAGCACGCAGTTCGGTCAGCGACGGCAGCTTCGACAGGGCATCAATGCCCTGCGTGTTCAGAACCGTCGAGCCCAGACCGCCGCCAATGACCTTGAACTTGTCGTTGGTCTTGGCGTAGTCGATGGCGACCTTGGCCGCCGCAACCGGATCCTTGGACCAGGCAATGGCGGTCGGACCCTTGAACAGGTCCTCGGTCTTCTCGAACTGCGTGCCCTTGAGGGCGATGCGGGCGAGCCGGTTCTTGGTCACTTTGAAGCTGGCACCCGCGGCCCGCATCTTGCGGCGCAAATCGGTAACTTCAGCCACCGTCATGCCGGACTGCTTAGTCACGACGACGAGGGCTGCCGACTGCAGCTCAAGATTAAGGGCCGCGATCGTCGCTTCCTTTTGTGAACGATCCACGGTTCGCCTCCACGAATGAACGGATGGGTTTCCCCCTCCGTCCGGTCACACGAAAAGTCCGATCCGGCATCGGCCGGACCAGACCAGGCTTACCTGTCCCAGAAGCATACAAACATCATGTCCGAAGCGACCCGCCAAGGCGAACCATCCCGGAATTGTTCTTCCGCTCCCGTCTATGCCGGCTGGACTATTAAGCGTCAGGGAACAGGTTCCCATCGGCGCGCGGCAGTCTCGGACAGGGTGGGCCCGGGATAAAGTGCCCCCGAACCCAGCCCGTCACCCGGCAGAGCCGGATGACGGGAAATCTTTAAGGCCTTAGCCCTGCAGCGATGCAACCAGATCGGCCACATCGACCTTCAGGCCCGGACCCATCGAGGAGGACAGCGAGACCTTCTCGATATAGGTGCCCTTGGCGCCGGTCGGCTTGGCACGATTGATGGCGGCCACGAAGGCCTTGACATTCTGTTCCAGGGCTTCAGCCGTGAAGCTGGCCTTGCCAACACCGGCATGGATGATACCGGTCTTCTCGGCGCGGAATTCGACCGAACCACCCTTGGCGGCCTTGACGGCCTCGGTGACGTTCGGGGTCACGGTGCCCAGCTTCGGGTTCGGCATCAGGCCGCGCGGGCCCAGCACCTTACCCAGCTTACCGACCACGCCCATCATGTCCGGGGTGGCGATGCAGCGGTCGAAATCCATGTTGCCGGCCAGAATCTGCTCGGCCAGATCGTCGGCACCGACCAGATCGGCGCCAGCGGCCTTGGCTTCTTCAGCCTTGGCGGCGCGGGCGAACACGGCCACGCGCACATTCTTACCGGTACCGTTCGGCAGCACCACCATGCCACGGACCTGCTGGTCAGCGTGACGCGGATCGATGCCGAGGTTCATCGCGATTTCGACGGTTTCGTCGAACTTGGCGGTGGCATTGCCCTTGACGGTCGCAACAGCTTCGCCGACGGCGTAGAACTTGTTGCGATCAACGTTGGCATTGGCCTTCTTCAGACGCTTACCGATGGCCATTTATCAGCCCTCCACCACTTCGAGACCCATGGAACGGGCGGAACCGATGATCATGCTCATCGCAGCTTCCACGTCGTTCGCGTTCAGGTCGACCATCTTCTGTTCGGCAATGGCGCGAACCTGGGAGGTCGTGACCTTGCCGACGGTAGCGGACTTGCCGACGGTGGCCGAACCCTTGGTGATGCCCGAGGCCTTCTTCAGGAAGTAGGTCACCGGCGGGGTCTTGGTGACGAAGGTGAAAGTACGGTCACCGAAAGCGGTGATGACCACCGGGATCGGCATACCCTGCTCAAGCTGGGCCGTCTTCGCATTGAACTGCTTGACGAATTCCATGATGTTCAGGCCGCGCTGACCTAGCGCCGGACCGATCGGCGGAGACGGGTTGGCCTTGCCGGCCGGAACCTGCAACTTGATATAACCGACGATTTTCTTCGCCATGACACAATCCTCAAAAACTGACAGGGCGGCCAGGCCGCCCTATCTTGGGATCGCGTGGTGCGGCTGCCCCTGGACTTCTGGGGCCCGGCCTCCCACGCATGAAATCCGGCCGATGTCGCCATCGGCCGGAATGGGGTCAGATCTTTTCGACCTGGGTATATTCCAGCTCCACCGGGGTGGCGCGACCGAAGATGGAGACCGCGACCTTGACGCGAGCCTTGTCCTCGTCGACTTCCTCGATGAGACCGGTGAAGGAAGTGAATGGCCCGTCCGTGACGCGCACCTGCTCACCCACTTCGAAGCTGATGGAGGGCTTGGGCCGCTCCACACCTTCCTGCACCTGGTTCATGATGCGCAGCGCCTCGGCTTCCGAGATCGGCTGCGGCTTGCCGCCACCGCCCAGGAAGTCTGTCACCTTTGGCGCATTCTTCACCAAGTGCCAGGTCTCATCCTCCAGCTCCATCTTCACCAGCACATAGCCGGGGAAGAACTTGCGCTCGGAATTGATCTTGGCGCCGCGACGAACCTCAACAACCTCTTCGGTCGGAACCAGGATGTCGCCAAACTTGTCTTCCAGGCCCTTCTGAGCGGCCTTCTCGCGGATCGCCTGGGCGACCTTCTTCTCAAAACCAGAATAAACGTGAACGACGTACCAGCGCATCGCCATGGTCAGCCCCCAATGCCGAGAATCAGGCGGATGCCAAACCCGATGATCTGATCCACCGCCAGGAAAAAGATGGACGCCATAATGACCATGACGAACACCATGATGGTCGAAACGGTCGTTTCTTTCCGCGTCGGCCAAGAGACCTTGGCGACCTCACGGCGCACCTCGCGCAAGAATTCTGCGGGATTTGTCTTCGCCATGGCGGTTTTTGCCATCATTCCTGATTGCGAACAACCCGGCTTTGCGCTCCTCAACACGGGCATCGGCGAAGGTGCCGATTTTCTGCGAGGTGCCGTCCCGATGAAGGGATGGCAGGAGTGGAGGGGCTCGAACCCCCAACCCCCGGTTTTGGAGACCGGTGCTCTACCAATTGAGCTACACTCCTACGCGCCCGATACCAGCTTGCCGTCTTGGAATTTTCTTTCCAGTCCAGCCTGCCCGCTCGGGAGTGCGGGTTGATAGCGCAGATAACGCCGCGACGCAACAGTCAGATGAAGCCGCCTGTCGAATTTTCGTCGCATTGGAACATTGCGCCCGCCGCATACGGAAACCATCCTGTGGACAGCCTCCTATAATAAGGAAAAGGCCGCTGTTGCCAGCGGCCTTTTCCCCTCACAAACCACCCGGAGGCTGTGTGATTACTTGACGATCTTCGACACGACGCCGGCGCCGACGGTGCGGCCGCCTTCACGGATGGCGAAGCGCAGGCCTTCATCCATGGCGATCGGGGCGATCAGGGTCACGGCGAAGCGGATGTTGTCACCCGGCATCACCATTTCCGTGCCTTCCGGCAGGGTCACCGAACCGGTCACGTCCGTGGTGCGGAAGTAGAACTGCGGACGGTAGTTGGCGAAGAACGGGGTGTGACGACCACCTTCTTCCTTCGTCAGGATGTAGGTCTCAGCCTCGAAGTCCGTGTGCGGCTT
>CALRQC020000067.1:0-15000 GCA_943370215.1 Azospirillum sp. RU38E | reverse complement strand
GCAATTCGGCCAGCACCCGTCGGGCGCGGTGGCGCCAATCCACCACCAGGGTGCGGGCTGCCGGGTCCAGGAACAGAAAGCGCAGCATGTTATGTGGCCCTGGCTGGTCCAGCCAGCCGGTGAACAGCCCCTCTGCTGCACCGTTCCAGGCCAGCATTGTATAGCGGTGATCCATGGCATAGGCAGGCACCGCCAGGGCCTGTACTGTCTGGCGCAGCAGGGCCAGCGTGGATAATGCCGGATCGGCCCCTTGGCCCGCCTGCGGATCATGCCGCCCGGCCAGTTGGAACAGATAGGCGCGTTCGGCACGTGACAGGCGCAGGGCATCAGCCAGTCTGGCCAAGGCATGGGGGGAGGCCGCCACCTCTCGCCCCTGTTCCAGCCAGGTGAACCAGGTTGCGCTGATGCCGGCCAGCAGGGCTACTTCCTCCCGACGCAGGCCGCGCGTGCGCCGGCGCCCGCCAATGGGCAGACCTACGGCAGCAGGTTCCAGTCTGGTGCGGCAGTTGCGCAGGAAGTCGCCCAGCATCCGGCGCTGCTGTTCGGGGCTCGTCACATTCATGGGGGGAAATATACCAGGATAATTGCCCTTCTTGTACCTGGATAAAGATGGCGTAACCTCTTCCCATCATCCCCGCACGTGGAGCCAGAAAACATCATGTCCAAGACACCGCAACACCAATCCATGGTGGCCGAGAGTTTCGGCAACCGGGCCGATGCCTATGTGCAGTCCGCTGTTCATGCTGCCGGGCCGGATCTGACCAATCTGGTGACCCGGTTGCAAGCCCAGCAGGCGGGGAGCCTGCTGGACCTTGGCTGCGGCGGTGGCCATCTCAGTTTCCATGCTGCCCCCTTGGTGGGGCAGGTGGTGGCCTATGATCTTTCAAGTGCCATGTTGGCGGCGGTGGAAAGGGCGGCGGCAGCGCGTGGGCTGGCCAATATCGAGACCAAACAGGGACCGGCGGAAGTGCTGCCCTTTGCCGATGCCAGCTTCGATGTTGTGGCCACCCGTTACAGCGCCCATCATTGGCGTGATGTGCCAGCGGCGCTGACAGAAATGCGGCGGGTGGTGCGGCGGGGCGGGCGGGCCATGCTGATGGATGTCTTCGCCCCGGCAAACCCGTTGCTGGATACCTACTTGCAGACGCTGGAAACGCTGCGCGACCCCAGCCATGTGCGTAATTACAGCCTGACGGAATGGGATGGAATGTTGCGCCGGGCTGGCTTCCAGCCCCAGGCCCCGCAATCATTCCGCTTGCGGCTTGAATTTGCCAGTTGGGTGGAGCGCATCGGAACACCTGCCGTACATATCCCGGCCCTGCGCTCTCTGCTCGCCCAAGCCCCGGCGGAGGTAAAGGACCATTTCGCTATCGAACCGGATGGTAGTTTCACCATCGATACGATGTTCATCCTGGCCGACGCCATCTGAGGGCGGGGAAGCGTTTCCATCAAGGCTTGACAGGGGGTGGAAAGCGGCGGCTGGATATTGTCATGATCATCCCGCCGCAACCACCGCCGGTTCTCGCCACCCAGGTGGCCCCGACCTCGCCGCACCAGAATGCGGCGCTGGCTTCGGCCTCTGTGGCTGCACAGAAGGTGGCGCGGCCCACAGAAACCCAAACACGGCGTGCCGCTGGTGCTGTTGCCCAGGCCGACAAGGGGCGGGAAAATACCGATGGCAGCTTCGTGGGCCGGGCCTTCGACAGCGAAGCGCAGATGGTGGAGGCCCGGACCAACGGCGCCCGTCCGCAGGGGCGGGGTAATCGGCTGGATCTGTCTGTCTGACCCAGGTGGTGGTCCATCCGGACCGGTAGCGGAAGGCCGCTCCCCCCTCCCGCGGTCACGCAGGCGGGGGAAATACGCGTTAAGCCCGTGCCCCTATGCCCGCGCACGCCAGCCGGGAGCCTCGGCATCCAGGATGCGCTCCAACTGGCCCACCCGTTCTTCCAGCCGGCGGGCCCGGTCGGACAGCTCAGCGGCAGCCCCTTCGGACAGGCCGTTCAGCTTGAGAGCCCGCATCTTGGTCAGATGCTTCATCACAATTGCGACGATGGGGATCAGCAGCGCCATCACCGGGACGATATAGGGTGTATTGAACATGGGTGCCGGCCTCGGGGCTGGGGATGGAGATCAGGCGGGGCGGGTTCAGGGCTTGTCGCCCAGGCCGCGCAACTGGCGGTTCAGGTCGAATTCCGGGCTGGTGACATAGCGTTCCATATCGCCGACGCGGCGGTCGATCTCATCGAAACCACGGAAGCGGCGGCGCAAATCCAGCTCCGCCTCGGCGGCCTGCACATCGATTTCCTGCCAGCGGCGCAGATGGCGCAGCACGATGGCGATGGTGGGGATGGAAAGGGCCAGAACCGGCACGATGTAGGGGGTGTTGAACAAGCAAGCCTCCGCTGCGAAGGGGGGCCGGCCAGGGCCGGCCATTACTTCCGTTCCAGATCGCGGAACTGGCGGTGCAGGTCATATTCGCGCGAGGCGACGAAACCTTCCAGCCGGCCGATCTCCTGATCCAACTGCCGGAACTTGTTGCGCAGGGCAGAGAGCGTCTGTTCCGGCTTGGTGGCGACCGAGCGCCAGAACACCTCTTCCTCCTGGCTGCCGTAAAGGCCCATCGGCTGCTGCTTTATGATCCACCACAAGATCAGATAGCCGAACAGGAAGACCGGGGTGAAGGCGAAGAAACCGATGACGAAGACGAGCCGGACGATCCAGCTATCGACATTGAGGTAATCGGCGATACCAGCGCACACGCCGCCCAGCTTGGCGTCGTTGCGGCTGCGATACAGCTTGTGCGGGTTGGCTGAGCGGGTGTTGATCGGATCCATCGCCTCCTCCTGCACAGGTCCGGGACCAGGGGTGGTGCCGGTGTTATAGGCGTAATAGCTGCCCCCTTGGCGGCGGCCATAACGACCGGGGTCGAGCCCTAGATATTCGCCCCAGCTTTGCTCCGGGCGCTTGCCCAGCAATTCATATTGCCAGTCCTTTTGTCCCGGCCGATTGGCGCGATAGCGCCGGCGGCCGGAACCGGGGGGCGGTGGATAGTCACCGCCCCGGCCGTAGCCTGGATGATCGTCGCTCATGCTTTCGACCTCCAGCCCGGCGCTTCGGCATCCAGGATTTTTTCCAACTGGCGGATGCGGTCTTCCATCTTGCCGGCGCTATGCCAGAGATCGGACAGCATCTGTTCATCATCCACAGACAGGGTCTTGGCGATGCGCCATTTGGTGACGTAGTGGAAAATGATCCAGACCGGCGCCACGACCACCATGAAGATGATGGCGACGACAATTGCTTCCTGCGGCATTATTGCCCCCTATACTCCCAGGCTTGGCCCCGAAAGGCGGCCCCGCCATCAACCAACCTTGCAGCCGATCCGGCGGGGTCGCCCCCATCTTTCGGAGCCATGCTTATTCCGGCTGTGCCTTGGCCGCCAGCTTCGCCTTCAATGCCTGAAGTTCCGATTCCACCTTCGACTCGGCTTCAAGTTCGGCAATCTCCTCGTCCAGGCTCTTGGTGCGACCCATGCCCAGCACTTCGGATTTGCCTTCCAGCACATCCAGGTTGCGCTCCACCTGCTCAAAACGGCTGAACGCGTCGGTGATGCGCTCATCATAGAGCTGGGTGCGCACCTTCAGGCGGTTGGTCGCCGTCTTGTGACGGGCGATCAATGCCTTTTCGCGGGTCTTGGCATCGGCCAGCTTCTGCTGCAAAGCAGCAATATCCTCGCTGGTCTTGGCCAGCGCGCTGTCCAGTCGGGCCAACTCCCCGGCCATATGGTCGGCCGCTTCGGCCAGCTTGGCACGGGCGACCAGGGCCCCCTTGGCCAGGTCTTCCCGGTCCTTGGAAAGCGCGAATTCGGCCTTGCGCTGCCAATCATCCGACTCCCGCCGGATTTCGGCCAGCCTGCGCTCGATCTCCTTCTTCTCCGCAACGGTCTTGACCGCGGAGGAGCGCACCTCGACCAGGGTGTCTTCCATTTCCTGGATGATCAGGCGGACCAGCTTTTCCGGGTCTTCCGCACGATCCAGGATGGCATTGATGTTCGAATTAACGATGTCGCCGAGGCGGGAAAAAATGCCCATGTCAGGCTCTCCTTCAGGCAAGGGCAATGAAAAGGTTGCTCAATCCGGTGGCGACCGCAAGGATGATCCACGCTTCCACCGGCACAGCCCGGAAATCTTCGTAAAGATCCCGGAACATGCCGCCAGTTGCACCGCCGGCCTGACGGGTGAAGAACCCGGCCTTGCCGTAAGTGAAGCTGTCGGTCTGCCGATCCTTGGCGGCGCTGTCCAGTGTGAAGTCGGTCATTTTTGCGTCCCCTTCGCGTCTTTGAGTGTCCCCGGTGTCCGAGACAGTATCAGCAAAGGGCGTGCCAAGTGGGATCAGTGCCCCTGTTATCGTTTGAAATCAATATGTTATAAATTTATAGCCGCAAGTGGCTCTTTCGGTCGGTTGGCCAAATTTCAAATTCGTGGCGATTTGAACCACTCTCTCGCCAAATGCGCCATTTCGCGATTATAGTGGCGATCATCACCATCCCGCCGCCCTGCCAACGGACGCGCCGCCCATGTCGCCGAACGTCAATCCGCCCTCCCTGATCGGTCAGGCCCCGTCCTTCCTGGGGCTGATGGAACATGTCTCCCAGGCGGCACCGCTGAATCGGCCCACCCTGGTGATCGGGGAGCGTGGGACGGGCAAGGAGCTGATCGCCGCCCGCCTGCATTACCTGTCGCCGCGCTGGGACAAGCCATTTGTGAAGCTGAACTGCGCGGCGCTGTCCGAAACGCTGCTGGAAACCGAACTGTTCGGGCATGAGGCGGGGTCGTTCACCGGTGCTGCCAAACGCCATGTCGGCCGGTTCGAGCTGGCCGATGGCGGCACCCTGTTCCTGGATGAGATCGCCACCGCCACCCTGCGGGTGCAGGAAAAGATCCTGCGCGTCATTGAGTATGGGGAGTTCGAGCGGGTGGGCGGCACGGTTACCATCAATATCGATGTCCGCGTGGTGGGGGCGACCAATGCCGACCTGCCGCGCCTGGCCGATCAGGGCAAGTTCCGCGCTGACCTGCTGGACCGGCTCTGTTTTGACGTGGTGACCATTCCGCCCCTGCGCGCCCGGCCGGAGGATATCCGCATCCTGGCCGATCATTTCGGCATTGCCATGGCCAAGGAACTGGGCCGCCCCTATTTTGGCGGCTTCACCCCGGATGCCATGGAGCAATTGCTGGCCTATGACTGGCCGGGCAATGTGCGTGAATTGAAGAATGTGGTGGAACGCGCCGTCTATCGCACCGCCGATCCGGAACTGCCCATCACCGAGGTGCAGTTCGACCCGTTCGAATCCCCCTGGCGGCCCAAGCAGATGGCGATCTATGCCGATGCCCCGGTGATGGCTCATGCGGCCCATCACAGCCCGGCCCCGGCCCCGCCGGCGCCCCCGCCGCCACCCTCTGCCAACGGAAATGCCGCCCCGCCGTCCGCCGTCCCTGGCTGGCCGGGGGAGGGCGGGCCGTGCGATTTCCTTAACCTCGTCGCCGATTTTGAAAAGGCCCTGCTGCGCGCCGCATTGGAGCGCAACCAGTTCCACCAGAAGCGCGCGGCCAGCGACCTGAGCCTGAACTATCACCAGTTTCGCGGCTATCTGCGCAAATATGGGTTGCTGGAAAAGCGCCATGGGCCCCGCAATGGGGAGGAGATGGAGGAGGGGGAAGAGGGCTAACCCCCTCCCTGCGTCGCCGGGCCGCAGCCGTTCAAGTGAGAGTGACTTGCGTTCGTGGCCGGGCTGGCCTATGCCGCTTGATGAACGGAGGTTCGTCCATGAAGCTATCCACCCTGCGCCGGGGCCAACAGGCCCGCATCCACCAGATCAACGCATCCGACAGCCTGACCCGCAAGCTGCTGGAGATGGGGCTGGAGGAAGGCATGGATGTGACCTTGCTGCATGAAGGCCCCATCGCGCGCGACCCCATCGCCATCCGCATTGCCGGCGACCGGGTGATTGCGCTGCGCCGCCGCGACGCCGACGCCATCCATCTGTCCCCCCTTTCCTGACGTCATCATGGCCAAACAACCGCTGATCGCCATTGCCGGGATGCCGAATTCCGGCAAATCGGCCCTGTTCAACCGGTTGACCGGCAGCCGCCAGAAGGTGGCCAACTATGCCGGGGTGACGGTGGAGCGCAAGGAAGGCGCCTTCACCACGCCGGCCGGCCATGCCTGTCGCCTGCTGGACCTGCCGGGCGCCTATTCGCTGCGCGCCCGCAGCCCGGACGAGGCGGTGACGCGTGACGCGCTGCTGGGAAGGCTGGCCGATACCGAGCGGCCGGATTTTCTGATCTGCGTGGCCGATGCCACCAACCTGAAACTGCATCTGCGCTTCACGCTGGAAGCCAAGGCATTGGGCGTGCCGATGGTGCTGGCGCTGAACATGTTCGACATTGCTGAACGCCGGAAATTCAGCATCGATCCGGCCGAGCTTTCGCGCCTGCTGGGCATTCCGGTGGTCTCTACCGTCGCCGTGCGTGGTGGCAAGGTGGAGGCTTTGCTGGCCGTGGTGGATCAGTATCTGGCCAACCCGGTGCCCCACCCTGCCCCCGCCTGGACGGAGCCGACCACGGCTGAACTGCGCGCCCTGAACCGGCAGGTCATGACGCTGCTGGATCAGGCGGGCGTCGCCTATGGCGTGCCACCCGTCACCAGCTATGCCATTGACCGGGTGCTGCTGCACCCGGTGTTCGGGCTGCTGATCCTGATGGGCTTGATGTTCTTCGTTTTCCAGTCGGTCTTCACCTGGTCAGCCTGGCCGATGGACCAGATTGACGGGGCGGCCACCGCGCTGGGGGGCTGGCTGGGCAGCCAGTTGCCGGACGGGCTGTTCCGCAGCTTCATCGTTGACGGGGTGGTGGCCGGCATCGGCTCCGTCATCGTCTTCCTGCCGCAGATCCTGGTGCTGTATTTCTTCATCCTGGTGCTGGAAGATAGCGGCTATATGGCCCGTGCCGCCTTCCTGCTGGACCGGCTGATGGGCGGGGTGGGCTTGCATGGCAAAAGCTTCATTCCCCTGCTGTCCTCCTTCGCCTGCGCCATTCCCGGCGTGATGGCCGCCCGCACCATCGAACATAAGCCCGACCGGCTGACCACCATTCTGCTGGCCCCGTTGATGACCTGTTCGGCCCGTCTGCCGGTCTATACGCTGCTGATCGCCGCCTTCGTGCCCAACCGTGATGTGGTGGGCGGCATCAATCTGCAGGGGCTGGTGATGTTCGGGCTTTATATGGCGGCACTGACCACCGGCCTGCTGGTCGCCTTCGTGCTGAAGCGCTTTGTCTATACCGAACAGGTGGACAGCTTCGTCATGGAACTGCCCACCTACAAGCTGCCGACGCTGCATAATATCGCTTTCGGCCTGCTGGAGCGGGCGCGGATTTTCCTGCGCCGGGCCGGTGGCATCATCTTTGTTGTCATGGTGGTGATCTGGGTGCTGTCCACCTTTGGCCCGCACGGGATCAGTGGGAATATCGAACAGAGCTTTGCCGGCATCATCGGCATCGCGCTGGCGCCTTTGTTCGCGCCCATCGGCTTTAGCTGGCAGATGGTGATCGCCCTGATCCCCGGCATGGCGGCCCGCGAAGTGGCGGTAACGGTGCTGGGCACCGTCTATGCCATCAGCGCCGATAATGAAGAAGGGTTGGCCAGCGGGCTGGCCACCACGTTGCAATCCAGTTGGGCCCTGCCGGCCGCCATTTCCTTCCTGGTCTGGTATATCTTCGCCCCGCAATGCATCAGCACGCTGACGGTGATCCGGCGGGAGACGAACAGCAGCAAATTCATGTGGGCGACCTTCGCCTATCTGTTTGTGCTGGCCTATTTCATGTCCTTCCTGGCCTTTCAGATCAGCAGCGCCTTGTTGGGGTAGCTTTTCAGTTCCTCAACTGCGGATGCTGCATCTGCGGCTGGGCTTATATCATCGGCACGAAATCATGACCGCTGGTCAGGCTTTCGTGCCCCTTGTATGTCGGGTGGTGCTGAACCATGCGATGGTTTGGCTACGCCGCACGAGCGGCGCGGCGGCAGTCGCCGCCGAGGCGGCTTCCGGTCAGCCGGAAACCGCCCCAACAGGGGTGGGAAACCCATTTCCCTGTTGCAACAGTCATATAGCCCTTCCCCTGGGACGCATGATCCCCATGGCAGATGGTGCTTGCAAGACATCCAAGTTGTGCTGAGTTCTACTCACCGCAACTTTGTATAAGCAGGCCAGGATGGTTTCCAATTGGTCGGAAGCCGTCCGTTGGCGTCATTGCCCCCCCCCTGATATCTCCGGATTGGCCGGTTTCCGCAGTGAACGCCAGAAAAGAGGTGATCTTTTCAGGGATGTCTATCGTTGCGCCTATGCCGGAAATTCGGAATGACAAAATAAAATACTGTGGCTAGGCGACCTTTCCCTTGAAGAATTTTCGCTATGCTGCGGTCCGAGACATAGTCCGGTATAGAGCGAATGGCAGGCTTGTCGGTAATGGGTTTTAGTTAAGATATTTGCATTGGTTTTCATTGGAATATGAAAAAGCGTGATTAATACAATTTTATGAATTGTATTATTAATTTATGCTTGTTCATTTAATGAAGGCCAAAATTCACGCCCATAATTCTTGAGTATGCCCCCACTTTCGCCTCGGAGAACATCGATGATCGCCAAAATCCGTGATCTTTCCATTGGCAGGAAGTTGTTCATTGCCTTTGGTGCGCTGATCCTCACCGTGCTGGTTGTCGGTGGTGTTAACCGGGCCCAGCTTTCCGCGATCAGAAGCGGTAATGATATGACGGTTCACACCTATGAGGTGATCCGCCATCTGCGCACCCTGTTGACCGCCAAGGTCGACCAGGAGACGGGTGTCCGTGGTTATGCCTTGTCGGCCAACCTGGCCTATCTGGATCCCTACAATGCCGGGCGGCAGCAATTTGCTGACGGGCTGAAGGATTTGCGCGATCTGGTACAGGACAATCCGGCGCAACTGGTCCGCCTGGATGAGATCGCTGCCGCCTCTGCGGAGTGGAACCGGACGGTGGCGGAGCCGCTATTGACGGGGATGCAGAAGGAAGACAGCCGCGCCGGGGCCCTGGCTGCCTTTGCCGCCACGGATGGCCGCCGACAGATGGATCTGATCCGGGCCAAGGTGGATGAGGTGCAGAATGTGGAACGCACCCTGTTGACCCAGCGCAGCGATGAGTTGGAGCAGGCTTTCAGCACCGCCGCTACGGCGACGATTGGCGGGGCGGTGCTTTCCCTGGTGATCGCCATCGTTGCCGGCTGGGGTCTGGTGGGCAGTATCGCCAAACCCATCAATGCGATGACCGGCCTGATGCGCCGGCTGGCCGGTGGTGACAAATCCATCCGGATCGACGGGCTGGATCGCAAGGATGAGGTGGGTGGCATGGCTCAGGCCCTGGAGATCTTCCGCCAAAACGCTATCGAGGCCGACCGGCTGGCCGCTGAGCAGGCGGCGGAACAGGCTGCCAAGGCCAAGCGTGCCGCTGTGATCGAAGGCTTGATTGCCGATTTCGATAGCAATGTCGCCCAGGTCATCAACACCATCGGCAGTGCCACCGGCCAGTTGAACAGTACAGCCCAGGGCATGTCCGGCATTGCTGAGGAAACCCGGGCACAGGCCACTGCCACGGCTGGTGCCGCCGAACAGACCGCCGGCAATGTCCAGACAGTGGCGGCGGCGGCGGAAGAGATGGCCGGCTCCATCCAGGAGATTTCCCGGCAGATCATCCATTCCAGCCAAGTGACCGACAAGGCCGCCGCGGAGGCCGCGCGCACCAACGAGACGGTGCAGGGGTTGGTTGAAGCCGCCCAGCGCATTGGCACCGTGGTGCAACTGATCGCCGATATTGCCGGCCAGACCAACCTGCTGGCACTGAATGCCACCATTGAAGCGGCCAGGGCGGGCGACGCGGGTAAGGGCTTTGCCGTGGTGGCGTCGGAAGTGAAAAGTCTGGCGACCCAGACGGCGAAGGCCACGGAGGAGATCGGCCAGCAGATTCAGGCCATGCAGAGCGTGACCGGCGATGCGGTGGGGGCCATCCGGATCATCACCGGCACCATCAGTGATATTAACGAGGCCATGGCCACCATTGCGGCGGCCGTGGAGGAACAGAACGCCACCACCCTGGAAATCAGCCGCAATGTGCAACAGGCGGCGTTGGGCACGCAGGAAGTCTCGGCGAATATCGTGCATGTCACCCAGGCGGCCGGCGAGACTGGTACGGCGGCCAGCCAGGTGCTGGGGGCTGCGAATGAACTGGGCCGGCAGGCCGACCGGATGAAGCAGCAGGTGGAAGGCTTCCTATCGGATATCCGGGCTGCCTGATCCGGGTTTCCTTGTCCCAGGGATTGTTGCTTATGCCTTGGGCTTGGCCGGGTGCGGCTGGTCGCCGCCGCACCCGGCCGGATTTATCTGTCCGCTTCAGGCGCCTGTTGCCAGATCAAACCCTTCGTCGATCCAACCGGTAATGCCACCGGCCATGATCTTCACCGGCCGGCCCAGTTTTGCCAGCCGGAGCGCACCACGCGCGGCGCCGTTGCAATGCGGGCCGGCGCAATAGGTGACGAACATGGTCTCCGCCGGCCATTCCGCCATCCGACCGGCGGTGATCTTGCCATGGGGTAGGTTGATGGCGCCCGGCACATGGCCCTTCGCGAACAGGGCCGGCCCGCGCACATCCAGCAGCACGAAATCCGGTCCTTGCGACAGGGCTTCATGCACATCCCAGCAATCGGTTTCGAAGCTGAACTCGGCGGCGAAATGCGCCACGGCCAGATCGGCGGGGGCTGCGGGGATGTCGGTGACGGCGCTCATCAGACAATTCCTTATTGTTGTCAGGTTGGGGCCAACCTCAGGGAGAACAACCAGTTGGTGGGGGATTATCGTTGCTGCAACAAGTCCCACTTGTTGCCATAGAGATCCTGGAACACCGCAACGCTGCCATAGGCCTCGTGCCTTGGTTCTTCCAGAAACGTCACCCCGGCAGCCAGCATGGCGGCATGGTCGCGGCTGAAATCATCGCTGTGCAGGAACAGGAAGACCCGGCCGCCGGCTTGATGGCCGATGGCGGCTTCCTGCGCTGGCCCCACAGCGCGGGCCAGCAGCAGACAGGTGGCATTATCGCCGCGCGGGGCCAAGCGCACCCAGCGCTTGCCCCCGCCCAGATCGCTGTCTTCCAGCAGGGTGAAGCCCAGCTTGTCGCGGTACCAGCCAATGGCCTCATCATAATCGCGGACCAGCAGGGTCAGGGCACCCAGATGTGAGGCCATGGTCGGTTTGCTCCTCAATCAATGGAAATTGCGCCCTTCGCCAAACACCTTGGCGGCCATGGCATCGGGCAAAGGGGGCGGCAGGGGGGATGGCGGGGCGGCATCCTGCCGTGGCTCCCCCACCTGACGCAAGTCATGCAGGTGGAAGGACAGGTCGGTCAGCGTTTCCGCCACCAGATGGATCACCTCGCCTTCCTTTTGCAGCCGGCCCCGGATCGCCATCAAGGTGGCGGCCATCAGGGGCCGGCGATAGCGTTCCTGGATGGAGGTCCAGACGATGGCGTTGGCGGTGCCCGTCTCATCCTCCAGCGTCACGAAGATCACGCCCGATGCCGTGCCTGGCCGCTGGCGCACCAGCACCAGCCCCGCCAGTTCCACCCGCCGCCCATCGGGCAGGGTGCGCAGGTCTTCCGCCCGCACCAGCCCCAGCCCGGCGAGCGCCGGGCGCAGCAACTGCATCGGATGTGCGCGCAGGGTGAGTTGCAGGGTACGGTAATCGGCCCAGACCTGTTCGCCCACCGGGATAGGCGGCAGAATCACTTCCGGCTCATCCCCCAGATCGGCGGGGGGCTGGTTGTCGCCGAATCGGGCGGCTTCCTCCGCCACCATAAACAGGGGCAGCGGCTTGTCGCCCAGCCGCTTCACCTGCCAGAGCGCTTGGCGCCGGTCCAGGCCCAGGCTGGCGAAGGCATCGGCATCGGCCAGCCGTTCCAGCACCGCCATCCGTACCCTGGCCCGTTTCCAGACATCACGGATGGTGCGATAGCCGCTCCCCCGCCCTTGCGCGACGGCCAGGGCATCGGCTTCCCGCAGGCCGCGCACCTGCCGGAAGCCCAGGCGCAGCGGCGGATGGGGGCCGCGCCCGTCCTCCAGCGTGCAATCCCATTCCGACCGGTTGATATCCACCGGTCGCACCTCCACCCCATGGTCGCGCACATCGCGTACCAGTTGGGACGGGCTGTAGAACCCCATCGGCTGGCTGTTCAGCAGGGCGCAGGTGAAGATCGCCGGGTGATGGCATTTCAGCCAGGAAGAGGCATAGGCCAGATGCGCGAAGGAACAGGCATGGCTTTCCGGGAAGCCGTAATTGCCAAACCCTTCGATCTGGCTGAAACAGCGCTGGGCGAAATCGGCATGATAGCCATTGGCGATCATGCCGCGGATGAACTCGTCGCGGAACGCCTCCACCCCGCCCGTCTTCTTGAAGGTGGCCATGGAACGGCGCAACTGGTCGGCGCGGGCGGGGGAGAAGCCGGCCCCGACAATGGCGATCTGCATCGCCTGTTCCTGGAACAAGGGCACGCCTAGCGTGCGCACCAGCACGGCCTTCAGCGCCGGGCTGGGATATTCCACCCGTTCCAGCCCCTGGCGGCGGCGCAGATAGGGATGCACCATATTGCCCTGGATGGGGCCGGGGCGGACAATGGCGACCTCAATCACCAGATCATAGAAGGTGTTGGGGCGCAGGCGCGGCAGCATGGACATCTGCGCCCGGCTTTCAATCTGGAACACGCCGATCGTGTCGGCCCGCTGGATCATCTGATAGGTTTTTTCATCTTCCGGCGGCACATCGGCCAGCCCGAAGGGCCGGCCCTGGCGCTGGGCCAGCAGTTCAAAGCCCCGGCGCAGACAGCTCAACATGCCCAGCGCCAGCACATCGATCTTCAGCAGGCCCAGCGTTTCCACATCATCCTTGTCCCATTCCACCACGGTGCGATCCGCCATGGCGGCATTTTCAATCGGCACCAGCTCATCCAGGCGCGACCGGGCAATGACGAAGCCGCCGACATGTTGGGACAGGTGGCGGGGAAAGCCGCGCAGTTCCGCCGCCAGTTCCATGCACAGGGCCAGGGTGGGGTCGGACGGGTCCAGGCCCGCCTGCCGTGCCGCCTCGTCCGGTTGCACATCGCGCCAGTTCCAGCCCAGCCGCACCAGCGCGCCGATCACATCATCGGACAGGCCCAGCACCTTGCCCACCTCCCGGATTGCCATGCGGGAGCGGTAGCAGATGACGGTGGCGACCAGCCCGGCATGGTCGCGGCCATATTTATTGTAGATATACTGCATCACCTCCTCCCGCCGCTCATGCTCGAAATCCACGTCGATATCGGGCGGCTCGTCACGGTCCGGCGAGATGAAACGTTCGATCAGCAACTCATTCACCGCCGGGTCGACGGCGGTGATGCCCAGGCAGTAACAGACAGCGGAATTGGCCGCCGATCCGCGCCCCTGGCAGAGGATTTCCTTGGACCGGGCAAAGCGCACAATGTCATGCACGGTCAGGAAATAGGGGGCGTAGTTGAGCTGGGCGATCAGCTTGAACTCATAATCCAGCAGATGGCGCACCTTTTCCGGCACGCCCGCCGGGTAGCGCCAGTCGGCCCCGATCAGGGCCAGCCGTTCCAACTCCTGCTGCGGGGTGCGGCCATCGGGGACGGGATCGATGGGGTAGTCATAGCGCAATTCCCGCAGGCTGAAATGGCAGCGGTCGGCCAGTTCCAGCGTGGCGGCCAGCGCATCGGGCCGGGCGGCGAACAGCCGGGCCATGGCCTGATCGGTTTTGGGGTAATGGTCGGCATGGGCCGGCAGGCAGCGCCCGGCATCGGCCAACCTGCGCCCATGCTGAATGCAGGTCAGCACATCATGCAGGCGCTGGCGATCCGGGCTGTGGTAACGCACATCATGGGTAGCCAGCAGCCCGATGCCCAGCCCATCGGCCAATTGCCCCAGCCGCACCAGCCGGGGCCGGTCATAACCCTGGTAAAGCGGGGCAACCGCCAGATAAAGCCCAGCGGCGGGCAGGGCCTGGAACCGCACCAGATCGGCCTGCAGCCGGGCCAGCCGTGCCGGCAGGGGGCGGCCCGGCGGGGCAAGGACGGCCAGGATCATCCCCTCGCAGGCTGCTGCCAGATCGGCCAGGGAAAGATGGGTTTCCCCCTTGCCCATGCGGCGCTTGCCCAGGGTCAGCAGCCGGGTCAACCGACCATAGGCAGCGCGGTCAGTGGGGTAGCAGAGCACCGGCGGCGCATCGGCCAGGTTCAGCCGGCACCCCACCACCAGCCGCATCCGTTGCTGTTCGCACGCAGCCATCATGCGCACGGCCCCCGCCAGACTGTCATGGTCGGTGATGGCGATGGCCTTGCGCCCCAGGGCGGCGGCGGCCAGCACCAGTTCCGCCGGGTGGGAGGCCCCGCGCAGGAAGCTGAAATTGCTGGTCACTTCCAGGTCAATATAGGCGGGGGCGGGGCAGGTCATGAGAACAGCCCGTGCAGGAACCAGCGCGGCACCTCCTCCGCTGTGCGGAACAGCCAGAGCCGGCGGCCATCGGCCAGTTGCAGGCGGAAATAATCCCGCCCGGTGCCGGGCTGCGCGCGCCACCAATCGGGCCGGATACGCTCCGGCCCTTCCATCCAGTCAATCCCATGCCGCCGCCCCCGCCAGACCAGGGCGGCGGCTTCAGGTTTTTCCACCGGTTCCGGCGGGTCCAGCAGCAGCAGCGGGCGGGGGGCCTCCACCTGCCAGACGCGCGGGCGCGGGCTGTGGGCGCGCGGCTGGGCCTTGGGCCAGGGGGTGGGGGTGTTGGCCTCTCCTTTCGCCCTTCCCTCATTACCCACTTCACATACCCCACCGTCACCCCGGCGCAGGCCGGGGTCCAGGTTCGTAGAGCAAAGCGCCTG
>CALRQC020000066.1:0-21711 GCA_943370215.1 Azospirillum sp. RU38E | reverse complement strand
TGGCCCTGGTCATCGGCGTGGCGGCCTCTCCGGGCTGGCTTTACCCGCTCTCCGCCCTGTGCGGCCTGTCGGTCGGCATTGTCGGGGCGGTGCCCTATGTGATGGTGCGGGCCTTCCCGGCGGCGGTGCGCTTCACCGGCCTGTCCTTCTCCTACAATGTCGCCTATGCCGTGTTCGGCGGGCTGACGCCCATTGCGGTGACCTTGATGCAGCAGATCAGCCCGCTGGCCCCGGCCTTCTATGTGATGGCCTTCGCCCTGGTCGGCACCGTCATCGGGCTGGTGCTGCTGCGCGGGCAGCGGCTGGGTTGATCAGCCGCGCGCCCGCATCAGACGGGCCTTGTCGCGCTGCCAATCGCGTTCCTTCTCCGCCTCGCGCTTGTCGCCCTTCTTCTTGCCCTTGGCGATGCCCAGTTCCACCTTGGCCTTGCCCCGGTCATTGAAATAGATCGACATCGGGATCAGCGTCATGCCTTCCCGCTGGATGGCGGTCAGCATCCGCGCCAGCTCACGCTTGCGCACCAGCAGCTTGCGCGGGCGCTTGGTCTCATGCTGGAAGAACTGACCCGCCTGCCCATATTCGGGAATATAGGCGTTGACCAGGAACAGCTCCCCATTCTGATCCCCGGCATAGGATTCCACGATGGAGGCCTTGCCGGAGCGCAGTGATTTCACTTCCGTACCGAGCAGCATGATGCCGGCCTCGACCGTATCCTCGATGAAATAGTCGAAGCGGGCGCGGCGGTTTTGCGCCACCACCTTGCGATCGGTCTCAGCTTTCGCCATCGGTTATTGTTCTTCTCTCGTAACGAAATCCGGTCCCGGCGGCGATGGGGTGGAACGCCCCCGCCGCCGGGCTTTGCACGTCAGATCAAACCGACCTTCACCATGGCGTCACGCACAATGGCCTGGCCCGGTTCGGAACAGGGCACCAGCGGCAGCCGCACATCCGGGGAGGACTTGCCCAGCAGGCTGGCGGCATATTTCACCGGCGCCGGGCTGGTTTCCACGAACATGGCATGGTGCAACGGCATCAGCAGATCCCGGATACGGGCCATTTCCGCCATGTTGCCTTCGGCCCAGGCATTCTGCATCTGGGCGCACAAGGCCGGGGCCACGTTGGCCGTGACAGAGATGCAACCCACCCCCCCCTGCGCCAGGAAGGCCGTGGCAGTAGCATCCTCGCCGGAAAGCTGGCAGAAGTCCGCACTGATTTCAGTTCGGGTGCGTAACGGACGGGCCAGATCGGCCGTTGCATCCTTCACGCCGACAATGTTCGGCAATTTGGCGAGCCGGGCCATGGTTGCGACAGACATGTCGATGACGCTGCGGGCCGGAATATTGTAGATGATGATAGGGATATCGACCGCGTCATGGATGGCCTTGTAATGCTGATAAAGACCTTCCTGGGACGGCTTGTTGTAGTAAGGCGTCACCACCAGCGCGGCGTCGGCGCCGATCTGCTTGGCGTGACGGGTCAGCGCAATCGCCTCCTCCGTCGCGTTGGAGCCGGTGCCGGCGATGACGGGCACGCGGCCCTTGGCCACCTCCATCGTCAGGCTGACAACCAGCCGATGCTCCTCGTGGGAGAGCGTGGGCGATTCGCCGGTGGTGCCAACCGGCACCAGCCCGTGCGTGCCCTGATTGATCTGCCACTCGACAAAATCCTGGAAGGCTTTCTCATCCACCTTCCCGTCGCGGAACGGCGTGATCAATGCGACGATGGACCCCTTGAACATAGCAGGACACCCCGGTCAAACCTGATGAAGCGGCGAACCTTAACGAGCGGCCTTTCCCGAAACAAGGGTGCTACGCGTGCCCTGGCAACGATGCTGACCTGCCTTGCGCTGGGGCTGGCCGTTACCAGCCCCGTCCGCGCGCTGAATGCGGAGGATATTGCAACATATCGGCAGGCCTTCAAGGCCGTCGATCAGGGCAAGATCGAGGATGCCAAGCGCATCGCCAAGCGCGCCCGCGACGATCTGCCGGAAAAGGTGATCCATTGGCTGGACCTGACCCAGGCCAGCACCAGCGCGGACTGGAAGGAAATCACCGGATTCATGCAGCGCAACCCGGACTGGCCCAATATGGCCGCCCTGCGCCGCAATGCCGAAGCACGGATGCCGGCCGATCTCTCCTATCGGGAGGTGCGGAGCTGGTTTGAAGCGAACCCGCCTTTGACCTGGACGGGCTTTGACCGCTATGTCGCGGCATTGATGGAAACCGGCTCCAGCGACAAGGCCATCGCCCTGGTACGCAAACGCTATGTCGAAGGCAGCTTCGGATCGGTGGAGGAACGGGATTTCCGCCAGCGTTACAACGGCCTGCTGCGTCCTGCCGATCATGCCGCCCGGCTGGACCGGCTGGTCTGGGATGGGAATTATGATGCGGCGGCCCGCGTGATGCCCATCGTTTCCCCCGGTGAACGCGCCGTGGCAGAGGCGCGCATGGCACTGGCCAACATGTCGCCCAGCGCAGATGGCGCGTTACGTCGGGTGCCCGCCGCTCAGCAGGACGATCCCGGCCTTGTCTACGACCGCACAAAATGGCGCCGCCGCAAGGAGATGGACGAAGGCGCGCTGGAATTGCTGGCCAAGCCCCCGGGCGAAGCCGAGCATGGCAGTGAATGGTGGGTGGAACGGCATATCCTGGCCCGCCGCCTGATCGAACAGGGCAAGTTTGCCCGCGCCTATGATCTGGTGGCCGCACACAAGGCCAAGGATGGTCTGGCCTTCGCCCAGGCGGAATTCCTGGCCGGCTGGCTGGCCCTGCGGCAGTTGAACCGGCCGGAACAGGCGCAAAAGCATTTCGAGGCCCTGTTCCGCGGCACCACCTCCCCCATCAGCAAGTCCCGGGGGGCCTATTGGGCCGGTCGCGCCGTGGAGGCGCTGGGGAACAAGGAATTGGCACGCACGTGGTACGATGCCGCCATGTCCTATTCCGGTACTTTCTATGGTTTGCTGGCGGCGGACAAGCTGGGGTTGCCGCCGGGCAGCGCCCTGCCCGCCCCCGTCAAGGTGCCCGCTGACCTGCACAAGGCTTTTCATAAGCTGGAACTGGTGCGCGTGGTACAGGCACTGGCCCGCATCGAAGGGGCCGAAAGCGACCGGGTGACCTTGTTCCTGCGCAAGATGACAGCCGACGCCAAAACAGCGGAAACCTATGAAATGGTGGGCGATCTGGCACAGGAGATCGGCCGGCCGGACCTGGGCGTCACCACGTCGCGCGCGGCACTGCAGGATGGGTTCGTGCTGGCAGATGCAGGCTATCCGCTGCTACCGCACAAGTTGAACCCAATGCCGGAAGCGGGATTGGTGCATGGCATCATCCGCCAGGAAAGCAATTTCAACCGACTGGCCATCAGCAGTGCAGGCGCACGCGGCTTGATGCAGGTCATGCCCCCCACCGCCAAGGCCGTGGCCAAACAGCAGGGATTGCGCCACAGCGATGACAAGCTGACAGCAGAACCCAAGCATAATGTCGCTATCGGCAGCGCCTATCTGCAGGAATTGCTGGACCGGTTCGGTGGCTCCTATGTATTGGCGATTGCCGCCTACAATGCCGGGCCGGGTCGTGTTTCCGGCTGGTTGAACACCTTTGGTGATCCGCGTGGCCCCAATGTGGATATGGTGGATTGGATCGAAACCATGCCCATCTATGAAACACGCAATTATGTGCAGCGGGTACTGGAGAATCTGCACCTGTACCGGGCGCGACTGGGGCAGCCGGCTATCTCAATGACCCGTGATCTGACCAGGGGTGGTGGTGGCCAGGGCTGACAGCCATCACCCGCAATAAGAGATCAAACTTCAAATACACCCCCCTTTTATAAGCGTATACGAGGAACCAGTGGCAAAGGTTGCAAAACAAGAGCCGCAACCGGCTGGTTCCTCGCAACTTTCGGGCTAACCCTAAAAACCGCTCCACCCCAACGCATCGAAAAGAGCCAGACAACACGTTGAAAAATAATAGATATAGCCAGATAGAGCAACATCACGGCGCAAAAGAATAGATTGGCGGCGCCGGGCACTTTACCGATCATTAACACCACTACCGCACGATTGGTGTGCGAGGCCTCCCGGTGGAGGTAGCGGAAGAGCAAGGGGCGCAGACATGATCGGCAGCAAAATGGAACAAGAGGTTCGTCTGGCTGCAACCACCCATGCCCGGTTGCTGGATCGGTTCATCCAACTGACCGAAGATGAAGCACAAAAACATACGGAAGGCTTCACTGCGGAGAGCCTGCGGGAGCTGCTGCTTGTATTGCGGGACGAACGCCGCACCTATGGCGCTGTGAGCGGAGTCGTAGAGGTTATGTTCCCCTCTATCGGAAATGCTGCCTGATAACGGTCGTAACAATGTTCCTTCCAGGGCTCAGCCCCAGATTGAACGGCGATCATGATCTGACTGCAGAGCCTGAGCGGATTGCAAACCCGCCAAATGGCACCGTCCGGATTGTCAGGGTCGACAATCGATAAAAATATGTTAGAACGTGGTTAACGCCTTAATATCGATGGGGAAGGGCTATAAGGATATGCCTTATCCGATCTTTTTGCTTTTTGGCACGGGCGATTATAAATTTCTTCACCACCAGCATATTACAGCAGTGTTAATAAAGGCTAACTAGAGTTGATTCGGCTGTATACTTTTTCGGATTATTGGCGATATGATCATACCTGCTGGCGAATCCCATACTAGTTGTGGACATTCTGGCTGAAATGATCGATATTGACCTACGTTGGTATGTTGGCCATAAATGATTTCTGCCATTTGGTGACGAACGGATCGTGCTTCCCGAAGGTTTGGGGGCCAACCGTCTGTTAAGGCGGGCCGTTCATTTCGACATCCACTGTCCTTGAGACAGGGGGTGTCTTGACAGACGTGTGACTGTTCGTCGTTGCACCTGCCGCCTGTGCGGTGTGTGCATCCGTAGGGCAGATGGCCATGACGCGGGATGAGGGGGTTAGGAAGGGCGATGCCGAGACGGAGTAAAAATGCGGCCGTGGCCGCAATGGAAACGGTAATCGAAAATCATGTTGCCGGTCGCATTCGTTTGCGGCGCGGCCTTTTAGGGATGAGCCAGTCTGATCTGGCTAAAGCCCTGGGAATTACCTTCCAGCAGGTGCAAAAATATGAACGCGGTTCCAATCGCGTTTCGGTTGGCAAGCTTTACCGTCTGGCAGATATTCTGGATGTACCGCTGACCTTCTTCTTCGATGGGCTGGATGTGCCGGATATGCGCCGCCCGCCGGAGACTTTCGCCGCCACGGCAGAGGGGTCTTCCCCTATCCTGTCTCGGCGTGAACTGGATTTGTTGCGTGCCTGGAAAACGGCCCCGGAAGAAATTGCTGATGCCGTGGGCTCCTTGCTGCGCGCCATCTCTCCGAATGCCGGTTATGATGAAGAGGCGGTTGCCGCCGCCCGCGCCGCCGCAACACAGCAGAACGCCGCCAACCTTGTTACCGTAGCCGCACCGGCCACGGTTGAAGAGGCACCGGCCCCGCGTCGTCGCGGTCCTGTTCCCGGTTCCAAGCGTAACAGCACCACCGCATCGCCCCGCGTTGCCACCAGCAACACGAAGGTAGCGGATGGCCGCCGTCGCCGTGGAGCCATTTGGGATCCGGCAGATATCCGCGATTATAGTGGCGAGAAAGAATAATCGCTGCAACCATTGCTGTAAATGTCGGCTTAGTACCGCCCCCATCTGGCAACGGGTGTCATTTGCTTGAATGCAAATGACACCCGATTTATTTACTTCCGACATACTCCAGACAACCTAAGCAGCAGCGCCCTGATTTATAAATTGGGGCGCTGCTGCTTAGGTATTCATCAATGAATACTCATCGAAGCGGATATTCCATACGCGTTGAATTGCCAGTGATTCAATATCTGCTGATCCATATGAAAGGCCTCCTTCAGGATCAACAATAGGCGGGAGAGCTTTCTTGCAGCAAACTTGGTAGTGTGATTGTTGAATATCAAGAATCACACGCAGGGGCGGGCTTGGTTGTTTTTGCCGCGGACGCCACCGCCTTCGGTGCCAGTGCTTCCCATTCCTGCACGCCAATCGCGGCAGCGGCGGCCGGTCCGCCCGCGGCAGAGAAAACGGCCCGCAGGCAGCGGGTGGTCAGCGGACGGAATTTAACGTCCTGGGACCGTCCTGCCGCCGTGCCATAGGGGGCGCCGGTTGGCTCCACCCTTTGCCATCCCCCCTCCTCCCAAACTTCCAGGTGCCAGGCCGCCGGGGGCGCCATGCCCTGGGCGGCATCCGTCGCCGGATCAGCGACGAACCAGATCCGGCTGCCATCCAGGGTCACCGGTGTCGTCCAGCGATATTCGATCCAGGCCTGGGCGGGATTGTTGCCGGTGCCGCTGCCCCACATGTCGGGCGGCAGGGGGGCGGGCCGGACAATCCCGTCATTCAGCGCCTTGATCCAATATCGCACCGGCAGCGGCAGGTTGGAGGCCGTCGCCGTGGCCGCCCCGGCAATATTGCGGCTGGGTGGTGGCGGGCTGTGGGGCGCGCGGGTGGGCTGGACCGGCAGGATGGCCGCCGGGTTCACGCTGTCATCCCATTCCAGCCGGTCCAGCGCCACGGAGCGGCGGAAATGCCCGCCGCCCCTGGCATCTGCCGTGTGATAGGCCAGATACCATTGCCCCTTGAACATCACCGCCCCCGCATGGGAGGTGGTGGAGGAAACCGGGCGGAGCACGACCCCGCGATAGGTCCAGGGCCCCAGCGGTGATGGCGCCGTGCCATAGGCCTGACAGGCATGGTACAAGGTGGGGGTGCAGGGGCTGTCCGGTCCGGCATTGTTGCCGGCATAAAGCAGATAATAGGTACCCTTGCGCTTCATGATCCAGGGCGCCTCGAAAAAGCCGGTCAGCGTGTCGATCACCTGTTGTGGCCCCTTTGGCGTCACCATGTCGGCCGCCAGTTCCATGGCACGCAGCCGCCCGAAGGTGCCCCAATAAATGAAGACGCGACCATCATCATCGACCAGCACCGTCGGATCGATATTCTGGATGCGGTTGGGCACCGGCACCTGCTGGGAGATGATGGGGCCGGCAGGATGGGCGTCCAGCCATGGGCCCAGCGGGCTGTCCGCCACGGCCACCCCGATGGCGAACCGATCATCCGCTCCACCATCGCGCTGCAAAACCGGCGCGTAGAGATAAAAGCGGCCATCCCGGCCCTGCACAATCTGCCCGGCATAGGCGCGGCCCGGTTCCGCCCAGGCGAAAACTGTCTCTGGCCGGGCAATGGCGGGGTAATGGGTCCAGAGCCCTGAGGCCGGGTCACTGGTGCTGAGCAATTGCCATTCATTCATGATGAAATCATTGATATCGGCCGGCGCCTCATCCCGACCGGCCAGGATATAAAGCGTGTCCCCCACCACCAGCGGTGCCGGATCCGTCGAATAATAGCGGCCATCGGACAGGATCGGGTTGCCGACCGCCTTTACGGCCTGCGTGGCCGCAAGCGCGGGGGTGGAAAATTCCGTCAGCGCCAGCAGCACCAGGCAGGAAACCAGCCACTTCATCGTCCCACGCCCCCGATTATCGGGCGATCACGCCCCATTAGCCTGAAGATTTTATATCGTATAATATTTATTGCGTCACGCCCCCATCAACGGTAGCTTTTTTTCCAGGACCAAAAGACCGACGCGCGGGAGGCGGCCCCAGCCCGCCCTTCCCCCCACAATGAGAGGCAGTATGAAGCCCGCACGCCTGTTTGCCGCCGCCCTGCTGGCCGGTACGTTCATCGCCGCCCTTCCCGCCCCCTCCCCTGCACAGGCCAAGCCACAGCAACAGGAAAAGCCGGTCTATCGGCTGGTGGCCACCAGCGATCATGTCATCGGCCATTTCCAGCTTGCCCTGCGGCGGGATACGCAGACGCTGGCCCGGTTGTCACCATTGTCGGAACCGGGTTTCAGCTTCGTGCCCACCGCCCGCCTGCCCGAACGGGCGGGGAATGGCTATAACCATCTGGGCGATTTGAACCTGCGGTTACGGCAGGCCGGTGGGGAATGGCGGGATTTCGCTTCTGCCCAAACGCGCAAACCCATCCGGGCGCTGGCCGCCGGGGGCGATGTCATCGCCGCGGCCGATATCAGCGCCAGCATGGGCGACGGCATTCCGCTGGCGGTGGAGCGGCGCTGGCTGAATGAGGGCGGCAGCCCCACGCTGGTCTTCCGTCTGACCAACAGATCCGCGCAGCCGGTAGAAATCGGCGCGCTGGGGATGCCGATGGTGTTCGACAATATCCTCACCGGCCGTTCGCTAGAGGAGGCGCACGCCCAGGCCAGTTTCGTTGATCCCTATATCGGGCGGGATGCCGGCTATCTCCAGGTCACCAGGCTGAATGGCCATGGCCCGGCCTTGCTGGTGCTGCCACGCCCCGGCACGCCGCTGGAAGCCTATAGCCCCTTGAAAAACCCGAAAGAGGCTGCCGGCTCCCTCTTTACCGATAAAAGCCCGCGCGGCCAGACCTCGGAAGGGTTCTATGACTGGATGGTGCATTCCGCCGGCATGGTGGAACGGGAATGGCGTCAGGCCGGCGAACAATGGAACCGCCCCACCAGCCGCACCCTGGCACCGGGGGAGGTGATGGAAGTCGGGGTGCGGTTGGTGGAGGCCCCCAGAATTCGCGCCATTGAGGATGTGCTGGCGGCACAGGGTCGGCCGGTGGCGGTTGGCATTCCGGGCTATGTGCTGCCCACCGACCAGCGCGGCACCCTGTTCGTGAAGGCACCCAGCCCGATCAAAGCGATGGAGAGCGAACCGGAAGGCGCCCTGCTGGCCAGCCGCGACGGGGAGGTGAATGGCTGGACCCGCCTGTCCCTGCAGGCCAAGGGCTGGGGGCAGGTCCGCCTGACGCTCACCTATGAAGACGGGCAGAAACAGACCGTCAGCTATTTCCTGACCAAGCCGCTGGCCCAGGTGATGGCCGATCTGGGCCGTTTTTCCACCAGCCAGCAATGGTATGAAGGCAAGGGCGACCCGTTCGGCCGCGCCCCCGCCATCCTCACCTATGACAAGGAAGCCGGGAAGATCGTCGATATCGAACCGCGCGTCTGGATCGCCGGGATGAGCGACGAAGGCGGTGGCGGCAGTTGGGTGGCCGCCACCCTGAAACAGTTGGACAATCCCGATCCGGCCGAGGTGGCCAGGATTGAACAGTTGGTCAATGAGACAGTGCTGGGCGACCTGCAGGTCGCCGACGGGCCACAAGCGGGTGCCGTGAAGAAAAGCCTGTTCTATTACGACCCTGCCCGCTTCCCCGACCTGTACAAGAACCCGGAGCAATGGCGAAGCTGGACCTCCTGGGACAAGAAGGGGGCCGGCGATCTGGGCCGATCCTATAATTACCCGCATGTGGCGCTGGGCCATTGGGTGCTGTACCGCACCGCGCGCAATCATCCAGGCCTGGTAAAGCAGCATGACGCCGCCTTCTATCTGCGCTGGGCCTGGCGCACCATCGTCGCCATGATGCGCGACGCGCCGCATTATGCCGAGTTCGGCCAGATGGAAGGCGATGCCTTCGTCGATATCCTGCGCGATCTGCGGCGCGAAGGCATGGCCGAAGAAGCCGCCACAATGGAACGGCTGATGAAGGGCCGGGCCGATCACTGGAAATCGCTGAAATATCCGTTCGGTTCTGAAATGCCGTGGGATTCCACGGGGCAACCAGAGGTCTATGCCTGGATGCGCTATTTCGGCCATGCCAAACAGGCGGATATCACCCGCGAAGTGATCCTGGGCTATGATCCCACCCTTCCAAGCTGGGGCTATAACGGCAATGCCCGCCGCTATTGGGATTTCCTCTATGGCGGCAAATATGCGCGGGTGGAGCGACAGATTCACCATTATGGCTCCACCCTCAATGCCGTACCGCTGTTCGATGCCTATCGCCGCGACCCGGCTGATTTCCATCTGCTGCGGGTTGCCTATGGCGGGTTGCTGGGCGGCATCACCAATATCGATCAGGACGGCTTCTCGTCGGCTGCCTTCCATGCTTGGCCGGACATGATGAAATGGGATCCCTATAGCGGGGATTACGGCATGGGCTTCTTTGGCCATGCCTATGCCACGGCCTCCTATCTGGTCAATCACCCCACCTTTGGTTGGTTGGGCTTTGGTGGCGATATCAGCCAATCGGGGGAGGAGATCATCATCACGCCCAAGGACAGCGCCCGCAGCCGGCTCTATATCGCGCCCGCCGGCCAATGGATCACACTGGAAGCGGGCAAAATCGCCAGCGCCACCTATCACCCCGCCAGCGGCCAGATCACCTTGACCCTGGACCCGGCCACACCCCATACACCGGTCGCACGGCTGTATCTGGAGGCGATGACACCGGCGGCCAAGCGGCTGACCGTACCGGGGGCGACGCTTGAGCGGGAGGGCTATAGCCTGCCGCTGGGTGAGACGCCGCTGACGCTGCGCCTGACCGCCCCCTGATCATTCCGCTTGGCAAAGCGAGAATTTATATAGTATACGATCGTCAATTCAACGGAGGATTTACGATGGCGGAGCTTACGTGGCGTGGTGTTTACCCTGCGGCGACCACGCAGTTTGCGGAAGATTTGTCGATTGACCATGACGCGACAGCCGGTGTCCAGGATGCGCTGATCCGTGATGGTGTGGATGGCTTGATCCTGCTGGGCACCTGCGGCGAGAATAACTCGCTGGAGCCCGACGAGAAGCGGGCGGTGCTGGCCCGCGCGCGTGAGAATGTGGCCGGCCGGGTGCCGGTGGTGACCGGCGTGTCGGAACTGACCACAACACGCGCCGTCGCCTTTGCGCGGGATGCCGAGGCGCTGGGCGTCGACGGGCTGATGCTGCTGCCCGCCATGGTCTATGTGCCGACCGAAGAAGAACTGTACACCCATTTCAAGGCGGTGGCGGCGGCGACCAGCCTGCCGATCATGCTCTATAACAACCCGCCCGCCTACCGCGTCTCCATCTCCGCCCGCGTGCTGGAAAAGCTGGCCGATATTCCCAACATCGTTGCGGTCAAGGAAAGTGCGCCCGATCCGCGCCGCTTCACCGACCTGATCAATATCTTCGGTGATCGCTATGTGCTGATGGCCGGGCTGGATGATGTGGCGCTGGAAGGCATGATCCTGGGTGCCCATGGCTGGGTGTCCGGCCTGACCAGCGCCTTCCCGCAGGAATCGGTGGCCCTGGTCGCCGCTTTGCAGCGCGGCGACATTGCAGAGGCCCGGCGCATCTATCGCTGGTTCATGCCCCTGTTGCATCTGGATGCCGAGCATGATCTCGTCCAGTCCATCAAGCTGGCCGAACAGATCATGGGCCGTGGCTCCGAACGCGTCCGCCTGCCCCGCCTGCCGCTGGCCGGTGAACGTCGTAAACAGGTCATCGACATGGTCGAAAAAGCCGCCGCCACACGGCCCATCGGGCCGAAATAACCTAGCCAAGACCGAAGGCCCGGCGCTCCCCCGCCGGGCCTTTTGCGTTTCAGCATCCAACGGGCGGGTGGCGCACACGCCTGCGACCGACCACGTAAAATCTAAAAATATCATTATATAACAATATATTATGTGCTTTTAACATTAAGGGGTCCGCCCCTGCCTTGGCTCAATAGTCAGTGTAATTACTTTATATCGTATAAGATATTTGACATGTCGGACCAACTGGGCGAGATTTTCCTCAGACGCGGAACGGGGAGCGTCATAAAGGGGAGTTCAATCAATGAAACGGGTATTCCACAAGGTCGGCCTGCTGGCCGGCACGGCCATCGCACTGGCCGGCATTACCGCACCGATGGCCCTGGCGCAGGACCAGGAGTTGGGCGAAATCATCGTCACCGGCACGCGCCTGAAAGGGCCGAACTTGCAGACGGCCAGCCCACTGACCGCCGTGGGCGAGGCAGAGATCAAGTTTCAAGGCGCGGTGCAGGTTGAAAATGTGCTGAACCGCCTGCCGCAATTCACTGCTGATGCCAATGAGAATGCCTCCAACGGGGCAGATGGCACCGCACGGGTGAATCTGCGCAATCTGGGTTCGGTGCGCAATCTGGTGCTGATCGATGGTCAGCGGATGCTGCCGCCGGAAACCGCCGACCTGAACTTCATCCCCAGCGCCATGATTGAGCGGGTGGATGTGGTGTCCGGCGGTGCCTCTGCCGTTTATGGCTCCGACGCCATTTCCGGCGTGGTGAATTTCATCCTGCGCAAGAATTTGGACGGCGTTTACGCCGACATGCAATATTCCATCAACCATACCCGCAACGATAACTCCTATGTCCGTTCCCTGCTGAACAAACGGGGATATGAACTGGCACCCAAGAGCACCTGGGACGGCGCCAAGAAGGACATCAATGTCGCCATGGGCTTCAATTCCGGTGACAAGAAGGGCAATGTCACCTTCTATGCCGGATATCGGGAGAACAACCCGGTCACCCAGGACAGCCGCGACTATTCATCCTGCGCCCTGGATGCGGACGGCCCCGATGCGCTGGCCTGCGGCGGGTCCAGCAACAATTCCTATGGCTTGTTCTCGTTCCAAAGCGCGCAGACCGGCAAGAATGTCACCCTGAACAACACCAAGGATGGCCAGAAGAGCTGGGTGCCCTATGACAGTTCCTTTGCCTATAATTATTCGCCGACCAACTATATCCAGCGTTCCGACAGCCGGGTGACGGCGGGTGCCATCGGCCATTATGAATTGGCCGTGGAAGCCGAGCTCTATGGTTCCTTCATGTTCATGGAGGATCATACCTTCTCGCAAGCGGCCCCGTCCGCCCTGTTCCAGGGTACGGTGTTCAAGATCAATTGCGACAATCCGCTGATGTCGGCCGGCCAGGCCGCACAGCTCTGCGGCAGCGCCACCGGACAAGCCGTCGATAAGGATACGTTCATCGGCTACCGCCTGACCGGCCCCGGCAGCGAGCCGCGCCGCGACGATCTGCGCCACACCGCCTATCGTGTCAGCAGCGGGGTGCGCGGCAAGCTGGGCGACAATTGGACCTATGATGCCAATTTCCTCTATTCCAGCATCCGGCTGGAGGAGAGCTATAAGAACAATGTCGATAATGCCAAGGCGCAGAAGGCCTTGCAGGTGGTGAATGTCAACGGCACGCCCACCTGTAAATCCAAGATCGACGGCACCGACCCGTCCTGTACGCCGATTGACGTGTTCAAATATAACGGCATCAGTGCAGCCGGGTACCAGTATCTCTATGCCCCCACCTATACCAATGGGGTGCAGACGGAGCGCGTGTTCAGCGCCGGTGTGACCGGGCAATTGGGTGATTACGGCCTGCAAAGCCCGTTCGCCGAACAGGGTTTCAGCATCGCGCTGGGTGCCGAACATCGTGATGAAACGCTGGATTACCAGGCCGATGCCCTGGCCCAGGCCGGCGGCATCAAGCCGAACAATGGCAAGCTGAATGTGGAGGAATTCTACGGCGAATTGCAGGTGCCGCTGATGCAGGATCGCCCGCTGGTGAAGGAACTGTCGCTGAATGGCGGCTACCGCATGTCGCGCTATTCCAACAATGACGACTGGGTGAAGACCTATAAGACGGAACTGCAATATGCGCCGACGGGCGATGTGCGGCTGCGCGGCTCCTATAACCGCGCGGTGCGTGCCGCCAATATCAGTGAACTCTATGCCCAGCAGGGTCTGGGGAATGTCGCGTCACAAGACCCCTGCTCCGGCAATAATCCCAGCGCTTCGCTGGCGGCCTGCCAGCGCAGCGGCATGACGGCGGCGCAATATGGCAATACGCTGGAATGTCCGGCCAATACCTGCGTCGCCCAGGGCGGCGGCAATCCGCTGCTGAAACCGGAAGAGGCTGACACCTTCACCGGCGGTGTGGTGCTGACGCCGGAATTCGTGCCCGGTCTGTCGCTGACGGTGGATTATTTCCACATCAATATCGACAAATATATCGGTTCGGTTGACGCCCAGACGGTTATCAACCAGTGCATCCAGACCGGCAACCCGTTCTTCTGCAACCTGTTCCATCGTGATCCCAGCAATGGTGTTCTGTTCGGCAATAACGGCTATATCGTTTCCACCCAGCAGAATACCGGCTATCTGCGCACGTCGGGCCTGGATGTGCAGGGTGATTACCGGTTCGATCTGGAGGATTTGATCCAGCGCGATCTGGGCGCCATCAATATTGGTCTGGTCGGCACCTACCTGCTGAAGCGGGAGACGGAACAGTTGCCAGGCCTGGGTTCCTACGAATGCAAGGGACTGTTCGGCCCGACCTGCGGCCAGCCCAACCCCACCTGGCGGCACCAGTTGCGCACCACCTGGCAGATGCCATGGATGAATGCCAACCTGTCGATCAACTGGCGCTATTTCGGCTCGGTCAAACTGTCCAGCAATACGGATAACGAGTTCCTGGCTGGCACGAAGAGCAACTTCAACGCCAAGATCGGCGCCTATAATTACTTCGACCTCACCGGTTCGGTAGAAGTCTATGAAGGCGCCACGCTGCGCGCCGGTGTGAACAATATCTTCGACAAGGCGCCGCCCACCATCGCTGCCGTGCAGCTCAGCTCCTTTGCCAATGGCAATACCTATCCGGGTGTCTATGACCCGCTGGGCATGAACCTGTTTGTTGGCCTGACGCTGAAGCTCTGATCGCTTCCCGCCCGTCCCCGTCCCCCAAACGGGGCGTCCTCACCTTGCCCTGTCCGGTTTCCCGGACAGGGCATTTTTTTTTGGGAAAGCTGCTGAAACGATCAATCACCCAACTGGTGCTTCAGATCGTAAAGGGTGGCGCCGATATGGTTGGCGGTCAGGCTTTCCACCAGGGCGCTGTCACCGGCCAACCAGGCTTCCAGGATCTGCCGGTGTTCACGGCGCGCCCGCTCCTCCCGCCCCTGCGGGGCCAGATGCACGCGGACATAGCGTTCCGACAGGATATGCAGCCGCTTCAGCAGCGTATGGGTCACCGGCCCCGCCGGGCGGATCAACGCCAGATGGAAGACGCGATTGCCGGTGACATGGTCGGTCCCGTCCATATCCTGCTGCTGTTCCAGGGTGGTCAGTGCCTCCTGGGCGATCTTCCGGTCTTCTGCGGTGGCGTTGCGGGCACCATCTGCCGTGGCCCCCGGCTCCAGCTTCAGGCGGAGCGCAAACACCTCCGTTGCTTCCGCACCGGAAAGCGGACGCACGACATAGCCGCGGTTGGGATAGGAGGTCAGCAAGCCATCCTGTTCCAGCCGGCCCAACGCCTCCCGCAGGGGGATCTTGCTGACGCCCAGTTCATTGGCAATCACGTCCTGGCGCACGGGTGTCCCCGGCGCCATGGTCCCCATCAGGATATGGCGGCGCACCACGTCATAGGTCTGATCGGAAAGCGTTCGGACAACAATGCTCATTCTGGTCCACATCAACAGGAAGGGGGCCCGCGCAGCCGAAAGCGCTGGGAATTGGTTGCCATCAGGCCGCTGGCAGCAAAGCCCTGACCATGCCGACAGCATGGCGATTGTCCCGGAAATGGTCGCCAACTGCAAAGGGATGTTGCGCCCGAGCAATCCATTTCAGGCTGCCCCAGCCATGCGATACCGACAGCATCGTACAAGTTGGGATTTGCTGTTGCGATCGCCGGCAATTCGTCTAAAGTATACGAAATATACACTGACATATAACAGCGAATGCCGACCGGGCCTCAGATTGGCCCCCAATCTGGGAAGGATGGCGTGAAGGGAGGGAGCGTGCAAGCAATGATGCCCCGCCTGCCATTCAACGCCCATGGCCCCCGTCCCGTCATCCTTTCCCTCGCCAGAACGAAAGACCATGATGCGTCCATCCAGCCAAACCGCCAAAAGCCGTTTCCGGACCCCGCGTGCCCTGTTGCTGGGGACGGGGATCGCCCTGTTCGGCGCCACCACCAGCTTCGCCGGCCCGGTCGATGATCTGGGTTCCGTGCTCAGCGATTATGACAAGCTGTTGGCAGCGGCCGACCCGATCAGCGCCGGCCAGCGGGGCGACCCGGAAGCCGCCAAGCGCTGGCCCGATGACAGCCCGGATGCCGTGGCCGCCCGCCGGCGCAGCATGGGGCAGTTGCGCGACCGGCTGGCCGCGATTCCGGCCGCTTCCCTGACCGGGGCGGATGCGCTGAACCACGCGCTGTTGCTGCGCCGGCTGGATCTGGACCTGGAAGGGGCGCGCTTTGACGAAGAGCGCATCCCCTTCAATGCCGATAGCGGCTTCTTCAATGTGCCCGACTATATGGCCGGCGGCACCCGCCTGCGCAATGTGGAGGCGGCGGAAGCCTATCTGGTGCGCATGGCCGGACTGCCCGCTTACTATGCGACCGAAATCGCCAACATGCGCCGGGGTATCAAGACCGGCTTCGTGCAGCCGCGCCTGGTTGTGCAGGCGGCCATTCACATGAGCAAGACGCTGGCCGATGTGCCGGCGGATCAGAATGCCCTGCTGCTGCCGCTGATGGACCTGCCGCCCACCATCCCAGCCCCACAACGGGAAGCGCTGTTGAAACGCGGGGTGGAGATCGTCAAGACCAAGGTGAAGCCGGCCGAGCTGGGGCTGGTGGAGTTCTTCACCAAGGAATATTTGCCGAAATCCCGCGACACGCTGGGCGCCTATGCCCTGCCCGACGGGCGCGATTACTATGTCTACCGGGTGAAGCGCGAAACCACCACCACCATGACCCCCGATGAGGTCTATGAGCTGGGCCGGTCGGAAATCGCCCGCATCCGCGCGGAAATGGACGCGGTGATCAAGGAAACTGGCTTCAAAGGGAACTTCAAGGAGTTCCTGGCCTTCCTGCGCAGCGATCCGCAATTCTACGCCACCTCGCGTGAGCAGTTGCTGGAAAAATCCAGCCGGCTGGCCAAGCTGGTGGATGACAAGCTGCCGCAATATTTCAGCCTGCTGCCCCGCCTGCCCTATGGCGTGCGCCCGGTGCCGGCGGAGATTGAAGAGAATTACACCTCCGGCCGTTATCATCCCGGCAGCCCCGAACAGGGCATTGCCGGTGGCCTGATGATCAATACCTCCCATCTCACCATGCGGCCGCTTTATGAGCTGCCGGCCCTGGTGGCGCATGAAGGTGTGCCCGGCCACCATCTGCAGATCGCCCTGGCGCAGGAACAGAATAATGTGCCGCAGTTCCGCCGTCAGGATGACGTGACCGCCTATGTCGAAGGCTGGGCGCTGTACAGCGAACAGTTGGTGGCGGAAATGGGCCTGTACCGCACGCCCTATGAAAAGTTCGGCATGTTGTCGATGGAGATGTGGCGCGCCTGCCGGCTGGTGATGGATGTCGGCCTCCATTGGAAAGGCATGGGCCGGGAGGAGGCGGCAAGCTGCCTGCGCGATAACAGCGCGCTGGCAGAAAAGAACATCCAGAGCGAGACGGATCGTTACATTGCCTGGCCCGGTCAGGCCCTGGGCTACAAGATCGGCCAGTTGAAAATCTCCCAGATGCGCCTGAAGGCCGAAAAGGCGTTGGGGCCGAAATTCGATATCCGCCAGTTCCATTCCCTGGTGCTGAATGACGGGCCGATGCCCATGACCATGCTGGAAAGCCGGATCGACGGCTGGATCGCCAGCGGCGGGGCCAAATAAGAAAGCGCCGTCCAACCAGGACAGACCAAGCCGGCCAACGGCATATTCCAGAGAACAGGAGCGGGTGAATGGGTTTCTTCGGACGGCGCAAGCCGCTGGATGCACAGCATAGCGTGCATCATGACCAGCGGCTGCAGCGCACTTTGAGCTGGCCGCATCTGGTGGCTTTGGGCATTGGTGCCATCATCGGCACCGGCATCTATACCCTGACCGGGATCGGGGCGGAACGGGCCGGGCCGGCGGTGGTGCTGGCCTTTGCCGCCTGCGGCATCCTTTGTGTCTTCGCCGCCCTGACCTATACGGAGATGGCCACCCTGGTGCCCGCCGCCGGTAGCGCCTACACCTACACCTATTCGGTGCTGGGGGAGGTGCTAGGCTGGCTGGTCGGGTGGAGCCTGGTGCTGGAATATGCCGTCACCTGTGCGGCCGTCGCCGTCGGCTGGTCTGGTTATGCGGTCGGGCTGTTGCAGGCGGCGGGTATCCACCTGCCGGCCTGGATGATTGCCGGCCCCCATGCCGGCGGTATCGTCAACCTGCCCGCCGTGTTGATCACACTGGCCGTCACGGCCCTGCTGGCCCGTGGCGCGCGGGAGAGTGCGACGCTGAATATTGTGCTGGTGGCAATCAAGCTTGTGGCACTCGCCGTGTTTGTCGGGCTGGCCGCCCCGGCCGTGGTGCCGGAGAATTTCACGCCCTTCATGCCCTATGGCTTCACGTCCCACACGGTGGATGGGCATGTGCGCGGGGTGATGGCGGCGGCTGCCATCGTCTTCTTCGCCTTTTTCGGTTTCGATGCCGTTTCTACTTCGGCCGAAGAGGTGAAGAACCCGACGCGCGACCTGACCATCGGCATTATCGGTTCCATGGTCATCTGCACCATCATCTATATGCTGGTCGCCGCCTGTGCCGTGGGGGCCTGGCCCTTTGCCGAATTCGCCGCCAGCGGGGAACCACTGGCCTTCATTTTGCGCGGGCTGGGCCATCCGGGGGCAGCGTTTGGCATTGGGGCGGCTGCCATCATCGCCCTGCCATCGGTCATCCTGGTGATGATGTTTGGCCAGACCCGCGTGTTCTTCGTGATGGCCCGCGATGGGCTGCTGCCCCGCAGCCTCAGCCGGCTGGATGCGCAGCGGCGTGGGCCGCTGAAACTGACCCTGATCGTCGGGGCCTTCGTGTCCATCGTGGCCGGCTTTTTCCGCCTGGACCAGATTGCCGAACTGTCCAATGCCGGCACGCTGACCGCCTTCATCGCGGTTTCCGTCTGCGTGATGGTGCTGCGCCGTACCCGGCCGGACCTGCCGCGCCTGTTCCGCTGTCCGGCCGTCTGGCTGGTGGCCCCGCTGGCTGTCATCGGCTGTCTTTATTTCATGATCAGCCTGCCCACCGGCACGCTGGTCCGCTTCGCCATCTGGAACCTGATCGGCCTTGCCATCTATTTCGCCTATGGCCGTCGCCGCAGCCTGCTGGCCCAAGCTGAAGGGAATTAAGCCCATGTCCCATCATCATCTTTCCCGCCGCCTGCTGCTGGGGGCGGCACCGGCCGCCCTGCTGCTGGGCAGCAAGCCCGTGCTGGCTGCCCCGTTTGCCGGCGTGCTGAAGCCCAAGCTGGTGCCGCTGCCGCTGGAATCCGTGCGCCTGCTGCCTTCACCCTATCTGACAGCGGTGGAGACGAACCGCGCCTATCTGCACAAGCTGGAACCGGACCGGCTGCTGCATAATTTCCGCACCCAGGCCGGGCTGGAAGCCAAGGGGCAGGTTTACGGCGGCTGGGAAAGCGACACCATCGCCGGCCATACGTTGGGCCATTACATGACGGCCCTGGCCCTGATGTATGCCCAGACCGGTGATGGGGAGTGCCAGCGCCGCCTTTCCTATATTCTGGATGAGCTGGCCTTGTGTCAGGCCCAGGATGCCGATGGTTTCGTCGCCGGCTTCACCCGCAAGAAGGGTGACAAGATCGAACATGGCAAACTGGTGTTTGACGAGGTGCGGCGGGGCGAGATTCAGTCCCGTGGTTTTGACCTCAATGGCTGCTGGGTGCCGCTTTATACCTGGCACAAGATGTTCGCCGGTATCCTGGATGCCGACCGTTATTGCGGCCTGCACAAGGGCATTCCCATTGCTGAAAAGCTGGCCGCCTATATTGAGGGGGTCTTTGCCGGGCTGGATGACGCGCAAATCCAGAAGGTGCTGGATTGCGAACATGGCGGCATCAATGAAAGTTTCGCCGAACTCTATGTACGCACCGGCAACCGCCGCTGGCTGGCCCTGGCGGAGAAAATCTATCACCGCAAGGTGCTGGAACCACTGAGCCAGGGCATCGACTGCCTGCCCAATATCCATGCCAACACGCAAATTCCCAAGCTGATCGGGCTGGCCCGGCTGCATGAAATCACCGGGGCGGAACGGCATGGCAAGGCCGCCAGCTTCTTCTGGGAAACGGTGACGCGGGATTATTCCTATGTCATCGGCGGCAATGCCGACCGGGAATATTTCCAGGCCCCGCGTTCCATTTCCAAGCACATTACCGAACAGACCTGTGAATCCTGCAACAGCTACAACATGCTGAAGCTGACCCGGCATCTTTATGCCGGGATGCCGGAGGCACGTTACTTCGACTATTACGAACGCGCCCATCTCAACCATATCATGGCGCATCAGAACCCGAAGACGGGGATGTTCGCCTATATGGTGCCGTTGATGTCCGGCACGCACCGCGAATTCTCCACCCCCTTCGATGATTTCTGGTGCTGTGTCGGCAGCGGCATGGAAAGCCATGCCAAGCATGGCGAATCCATCTATTGGCATGGCAGCGGGGATGTCACCGTCAATCTCTATATCCCCAGCACGCTGGCGGCGGGGCGGGAGACGCCGGGCCTGCGGTTGGAAACCCAATATCCGTTCGGGGATGAGGTGGTGTTGACCGTCACCAAGGCAGTGGGCAAGGGCGCGCTGTCGCTGCGCGTGCCCGGCTGGTGCCAGGGGGCGACGGTCAGCCTGAATGGCCAACCCGCCGATGCCACGCCGCGCGATGGCTATATCTGCATCGCCGGCCCGCGCCAGACCGGCGACGTGATCCGCCTGACCCTGCCGCGCCAGTTGCGCATCGAAGCCACAGTGGATGATCCCAACACGGTGGCCCTGCTTTACGGGCCGATGGTGCTGGCGGGCGATCTGGGGCCGGCGACCGAGAAATGGAAGGGCCTGGCCCCGGTGCTGGTGGGCAGCGACCTGCTGGCCCGTCTGCGCCCCACGGGGGAGCCGGCCGTCTTCAAGAGTGATGGCATCGTGCGGCCGGGTGACCTGACCCTGCGCCCCTTCACCTTCCAGCATGAACGCAACACGGCCGTCTATTTCAAGCGCTTCACCGATGCCGACTGGCAGGTGGAACAACAGCGCTTCCAGGCCGAGCAGGCCCGCCTGCAGGACTTGCAGGACCGTTCCGCCGACCTGATGCATCTGGGGGAGATGCAGGCCGAACGTGACCATGATCTGGATGCCAAAATCTCCTATCCCGTGGTTTATCGCGGCCGTAACGGGCGCGATGCCCGCTCCGGCGGCTATTTCGAATTCAGCTTGAAGACGCGGCCGGGGCCGTTATTCCTGCAATCCACCTATTGGGGGGAGGAGCGCGGCCGCAAATTCTCCATCCTGATCGATGGCACCCCCATCGTGAAGGAGGAGTTGAAGGCCGAAAAGCCGGGCGAATTCTTCGACCGCGACTATCCGATCCCCGAAGAACTGACGCGCGGCAAGCAGAAAATCCGCGTGCGCTTCGAACCCGAAACCGGCAGCTCCGCCGGCCCCTCCTTCGGGGTGCGCCTGTTCACCGCCAAGGCCGGATAAGAAAAAGCCCGGTCGGGGGTCGCTCCCCGGCCGGGCTTTTCTTGAGGAAGGGGTGGGGGCTTCGTGTCTGTTCGAAAAATTTTATGCCATTTCAATATCTTACACAATTTGACTGTCTGTATCTCCGTCACCCCGGCGAAGGCCGGGGTCCAGGTTCGTAGAGCAAGGTGCCTGTGATTCTGGACCCCGGCCTTCGCCGGGGTGACGGAGATACAGACAGTCAAAGGGTGTAAGATATTGAAATGGCATAAAATTTTTCGAACAGACACGAAGCCCCCACCCC
>CALRQC020000065.1:0-23343 GCA_943370215.1 Azospirillum sp. RU38E | reverse complement strand
TGCCGGAACCGGGGCCCCGCCCCATCGGCGGGGTGGTTCCGGCAGGGGAAATTTTCTCACATCCCCAGGGTTGGCGCGGGCACCGCGGGCTCTACGCCAACAGGAGGACAGCGGGGATGGGGCTGTGATTGTACGGCGAAACGGAGAGGCAGGCCGTCTGGAAAGGCGTCATCCCCCGCTCAAAGCACGGCTCTCGGGCCTGCTGAGACGAATAATTCCGCGCTGTTTCCAAGTGATGAAGCGAATCCAGCCTGCCGCTAAAACCGCGCACCTTTGACGACAGCAGAGCACGCGCTCCCATGCCACGCCCAGGAACTTCGTCGCAAAATGTGCTCGATCCTGTCACCGAACCGCAATGGGAACGGAAACTTGGTTCGCCACCGGTGTGTAGAGATCGACGTTGGTTCCGGGGGCGCGGATCGTGACGATCAACGCATATCGCGCCGCCGTATTCCATCGGTCCAGATGAGGCTTTTCTTTCCACCAGCCACCGACAGGATAGATACCTATCGCATCGCGCCCGGCCAGATCAGCGGCTGTGCCTCTGCACCAATCTGAATGCAGAGAGCCCCGGTCACGAACAGTGCCGCCAAGGTACAAATTATCGTCGCCTGCACCGGACGATATCGAAATACCATCCTCTTCTTCACGGGCGACCCGATTGATTCGCCGACGGAAATCGTCAACCGTTTCAGTCGCCCGCTTAACGGCGAAGCGCAGATTGTGGGAGGCATAGCGATGCCGCCGCGTCCAACCCCGCTCACCCGGATTTGGTTCGACGAAGTAAGACAGGGTGATCCGAAACTCGACAAGCATTTCCCCCAGGGCCAGCAGTTCACGACGGGGCCATGGCAAGCGATGCAGCCGCATATCCTTCGATTTCGCGGTGCTTGACCCTTGCTCTTTGTCGAATGGGTTCAGTTCATCCTCAATCAGCAGGGTCAGATCGTTGCTGGCGCTGAGAATCGCCCGGTCGAAGTCCGGCACACCATAGCCGTACCGGCGAAGGAGGGAGTGCAACTCCGCCTTCGACCGGCCTGCCATGCGGGCCTGCATTGCCGGTGTCCATTCAGCAGAATGGACGATCAGACCGCGTACAGTTTCCGGCCAAAGACCAGGACGGGCCGCCATGATTCGGGCCGCCATGTTCGCCGCCAGTGCAGATGCACCGCTGGTGTCCCCAATCGTGTCCAATAGCTGGAGGTTGGGCTTGGAATGGGTGGTCAACAGGCGGAGATCGTCGATGGGCTCAGGGGCCTGCACACCATCACCGGCGAAGTTGCCACCCTCGAATACCACATCGGGCTTGATCGGCCACTGCCTGTTCCAGGTAACCGAGGTGCGGGAACTGGGCGAGAGATCGCCCGGCACGCCTATCGGCTGCCACCCCCGATAATCTGGATCAGTGATGTTGACCTTGTCAGTATAGGCCCCAACCGTCAGAGCGTTCCAGGCCTGGGCCGGGTCCTCAACCGGTGCCAGATCATTGGCGTCAAGGTAGGTGGCAGAGGCCAGCCCATCACGGATGTTCCCCGCTGACACCACAAGCAGCCGCCGCTGTTCCTCATCAAAGCAAAGCTGATCAACAGCGGCTGACCATGATGAGGGCTTGCCCGGCACAGGGTTCGCGCTGGTAATCGCCATGCAGACCACCCGTGGCCGGTGTGGTGCCTGCAACTCGACCCTGGCGACGGCCTCCATAGTGATCGCGCCATACAGCTCTGGATCATTTTGCCCATCGGGCGGCAGGATTTTGACGCTTTCCAGCCGATGCTGGAGGTCAACGGCGTCTGTACCAGCCAGCAAGGGATGGAGATCACCATAGATCGCCACCCCTGACATAGCCGTGCCATGTCCATTCCACAGCGCGGCGGTGTCCGCCTTTCCCCATGTCGGTTCGACAGTGTGCATGTCTGTTTCGTCGAGCACTGGCTGGATCAGCGGGTGTCGTTGGGTCACCCCGCTATCCAGCAGGCAGACCGCCGGTGCCGCCATGCCGGGCGGATTGATCCTGGAAAGAAGTTCGTTACTCCATTCCGCCTGCTCACCCCCGCCCAGGCCCAGGAACATAGCGGGAGTGTCTTTGGCAAGACGCAGTTCCGCCACCGCATCGCAGTTGCGGATGAGGCGCGTCATGGTGGCAACATCGGCCAAGGCCAGCACGACATCCCGTTCACGGAAGCTGACAATATGTTCCCGGCGTTGGATATTCAGCCGGTCGGCAACGTGCATGAACCGTTCCCGTGTATCCCGACGCAGCCAAACCTCCCACCAGACCGGCTGCCCCAATTGTGGAAACAGCCCGACGTCGTCGGTGAACAAAGATTGCACCGTCGCGATCCGGACATTGTCCATGCGGGCGACAAGCGCTTCGTTCGCTGGACGGCCAGTCCGGGAGTTTCGCGCTGGATCGCGATAGGCTTCAACTTTGTCCAAGTAGTAAGATTCGGCCTCCGTAGGTACGAACACCGTCGCTTCGACCCAGGCATTCGCGCCCTCGCCGTTCTCCTTGACGGACACCACCTCCACGCGTTTCGGTCGATTGCTAAGCTTGTCGATGGCTTCGGCCTCGCCGTTTGGCACGGTGACTTGCAGGTAGAAGCCCGGCTCCCCTTCGGCGATAGTCTGCTCCCGCGCCGCAACCTCTCCCCGCCCGGCCTGGATGGCCTGGGCAATCGCCGCTGTCAGCGCGGCGGCATGTTGCTCCCGGTCGCGGTAGGGCGGACGCCGGGTCTTTGGTTGGGAAGGGTTGGTGTATCGTTCCGTCTGGCCGGTCCCCTCAACGCGGAGGTGCGGCAGATTGCGGGGCGGTTGGGGCATGGGCGGATGGGTCAGTCCTGGTGGCGGGATGCTCTTTGTCGTTCGGTGACAGCGGCCAGAATGGCATCGGTGCTGATCTTGGTGCCGCCGCCCAGAATCGTGGTCTTGGCGGCCTCATCGGCGGCGCGGGCCGCTTCGGCGTGGCTGAGTCCCTGGGCGGCATCCGCAACCTTGGCCCAGGCCAAACGTGGCGTCTGGAACGCGGCCAGCCGGTTGCGCATCAACCGTTCCAGCAAACCCGCATCCGGCAGGTCATATTCGATCACATCATCGAACCGGCGAAACAGGGCACGATCCAGCAGGTCCGGGTAATTGGTGGCGGCGATGATCAGGCTGTCGCTGTCATCCTGTTCCAGGAATTGCAGGAAGGAATTCAGAACGCGGCGGATTTCGCCCACGTCATTCTCACTCGACCGTTTGGCCCCAATGGCATCGAATTCGTCGAACAGATAGACACCACGGGTCATCCGCATGGCATCGAATACCAAGCGCAGCTTCCCCGCCGTATCCCCCATGAATTTGGAAATCAGACTGTCCAGCACGACGGTGAACAGGGGCAGGTGCAGTTCACCCGCCAGCGCCGCCGCTGTCATAGTCTTCCCCGCCCCCGGCGGCCCCACCAGCAACAGTTTGCGGCGTGGGGACAGCCCATGGTTCCGTAACACGCTTTGCTGGGTCTGCTCCAACAGGGTGCGGCGCAGGCGCGCTTCCGTCTCCGCCGTCAGCACCATGCTGGCCAGCCGCACATCGGAATAGCGCACGGTCAGCAGGTTGGCCAATTCCCCCTTGGCCTGGACCAGGGGGACCGGGCCGGAACGTTTGGGCACAACCGCCGAACGCCGCTCCTTGGCATGGTCGATCAGTTCACGCAGTTCCTGCGCCAGCTTGCCATGGCCCTGACGCGCCTCATGCGCCGCCAACTGCATGGCCACGCTGAGGAAATGATCCTCATCCCCTTCGATGTGGCTCTTTAACAGAGCGACGATGTGGCGGGCCGTGGTCATGCTACTGCGCTTTGGGGATCGCTCCCCCCTTCTGGTTCCGTCCCCCCGCCATGCCGCGAAGGTACACTCAAAGTGTCCTTTCAAGATACGGGCGGTCCGGGGATTACGCCAGCACTGGCGGCGGCCCGCCGGTGATTTTGCATTCGAACGCGGCCCCCATCAGCATATCTTGGTCACGCCGAAGCTGGGATAACGGGTTTCGCGGGGTCATGGGGGCCGGGCACCAGCCCAGCGGAAACAACCCCCGCTGCGCCGAAAACGTGCTTCGCCTGATCGTCAAAGAAGATATGGGCACCGAAAGCCTTCAGGATCGGGGCCTTTGCGTGTGTACCCACGAAATGCGCCTCATCAGCGGGCGTACCCCAGGCACGCAGCGTGTGGATAACACGCGCATGGGCCGGGGCATTCCTGGCCGTGACGATGGCAATGCGGACACGGCTGGTATATTCATTATGCCCGACCTGACGGCGCAGAACCGACAGCTTGTGCAGGAAATTGCCAAACGGCCCCCGGCTCATCGGCACCTGGGCGTTGTTTCGTTCATTATCAAAAAACGCAGCAAGCCCCTGGGTTTTGTAGATGTTATCGGACTCGTCACTGAACACGACAGCATCGCCGTCCAAGGCAAACCGCACCTCATCATCGGGAGCCTCGGGCTGGTCGATCGGCGCTATCCCCAGCTTTGCAGCGGCGGCGCCCGCCGCGACGGCTCCGCGTACATCCTCTTCCTCGTTGGACAGGAAAAGGTCGATGTTCCAGGCCTTGATGAAGGGGGCCACGGATCGTCCGCTGGTGAAGCTGCCCCGTTCGATCTTCAGCCCGTAATGTTCAATGGAATGGAAGGCACGCAGCGACAGGTCGGGTGAGTTTCTGGACAGTACGATCACCTCCACCAGCGGTGGCGCGCCTTTCGGGTTCAAGGCGAGCAGGCGGCGAATGACCTCAAAGGCCGTTCCCTTGCCCAGAACGGTCTTTTCCCGTTCAAGCTGAAGCTTGATATAGGCGGGAACACCCTCCTCCTCAAACACCCGGTGTTCTTCCTCCAGGTTGAACAGGGCGCGCGTGGAAACGCCGATGACCAAGGGTGGGGGCGGAACGACCTGGAGGACTTCGCTGCTCATTCTTGATCCCTTGGGGGGTGGCATGGATGGTTGACGACAGCCGGGGCTGTATCTGCGGGATACGGCGGCCCGCCGGTGATCTCGTATTCAAAGGCTGCCCTGTGATGCTCCCAGCGCACCCTGGCCGCCTTTTCCTCATCATGATAGATGACGGTCCAGTCTGGCAGTGCCGCCTTGACCCGCCGGGCCAGGGCAAGGCCCTGGGCCGCGAAATCATCCAGGGGGAAGGGTTTGGGGTCGGGCATCCCATCCTCACAATCCCGGTCATACCATGCAGCCCAGGCCCGGATATCGGCCCGCAACCCATCCGACAAGGGCAGGTCGTCGGGCGTGTGGGCATAGCCTTCACTATCCCACACGCCGTCGGCGGCATAATCCGCCATGACGCGGACCCAGCGGTCAGAAAAGCCCACCATCCGCCGCCCCTTTGGCTTTGCGGCCACGCTTCACAACGGGGGCAGCGGCCCGCGCCGCGCGGATGCGGTCCAGCAGTTTGGAAGCCGGTTCGTCGTTGGGGTCCTGGGGAACAAGCTGGCCGCTGAAGGCTTTGTCGAGGATGGAGGTGTCGAGGCGGTCGATAAGACTGGTTGCGCGCAGCATCTCGCGCTCAAAATTGTCGATGCCTGCCATCATCGTCCTTACCTTATTGACGACTTCAGCTTGTTCGGTGACATCGGGAACACGGATGACAACGGCAGAGATATCGGATTGCGAGACCTTCCAAATTCCGGCGGTGGTCTTTGCGAGACTCTCAATCTGTTGCCGCACCTGCGGCGCGTTCCAAATCAGAGAGAACCATTCTGCATTGGCCCGGTTGCTGGATAACCGTACCCGAAATGCCGTGTCGGGGAAGATGACGGCGGTCGTAACCGCAGGAACCAAGGACGCGCGCGCAACCAGTCTTTTGGTGCCATTGCCCCGGCTGATCAATACATCGCCTGCCTTCAGCAAATAACGCTTGGCCTGTTGATCCGTAATTGGAAGGAACCGAATATCGGACAAATCAACTTCCGCCCCACGAAGCGCGCTTAGCCTAAGCGCCGGGACTCCCGGCGGATCATCACTGCCCCGAACGGAGAGTCCGTTTCGGGTAGGTTCAGACACCAAGTCGTCAACGCTCAGGTCTCTGGCTGGCCCACAATGGTTGCCAGCACGCCAATCCGCCGTCAGGTCGCCCCGGAAGGCGGATTCCAGCACGGCTTGGCGGTAACGTTCGATCAGCTTGGGGATATGGGCGAGTTCGTCCCGTGCCCGCGATGACCGGGCGAACAGGGAGTCGATCTTGGCGACGATGCGGTGTTGTTCTGCGGACGGCGGAACATTGACTAACCTTTGTTCCATTGCCTGCTTGGTCACGTGGACCATGGTGGAACCAACGCCTTGATCGGAACTAATACGTAGCTTATCCCAATCAAAAAAATGATAAAGAAAGCGCTTAGAGATTCCAGGAAAAATATCAACACGCCATATATGGTAGTGGAATATTACCTTCCCTTCATTCCATATTTTAGGTCCGAACGATGCGGACCATGCATAGAGAAGATCTCCATTGTTACAATATTTTGCTTCTTCAAGCTCGAGATCTGAATAGTACCAGCTACGATTGGTGAAAAAATTCCCCACCCGCAAAACGGGGTACTTTCCAGATGCAAGAAGTTCATCCTGTTTGTAGGCCCTGCCGTTCACAAGACCGCAAATTTCTTCAACTTTTGCTTCCGCCCACCCCTTCGGCAAATCCCCGCTCACTCTGCCGCCTCCTGCACCAGCGCGACATCCCCGCCCACTTCCTCGGTCAACGCGGCGATCTCCTCCAGTGCGGCTTGCAGATGGCCCATGATGGCGGCGGCGATGTCCGTCGGTTCGGTCAAGCCATCTTCCGGGTCGCCGCTATCATCGCGCAGCCAAGCAATATCCAGATTGTCATTCCGTTCGGCGATCTGGGCGCGGGTAAAGGCGCGCCAGCGCCCCGTCTCGCCCTGGCCATGACGCGGCGCGCGGCCCAGCGGGTCGTCGCCGAAGCAGGTCTCGAAATCCTTGAAATGTTCATCCGTCAACGGTCGGGTCTTGCCAAAGGCGGGCATGTCGGCCCGCATGTCATAGACCCAGGTTTGTTTGGTGTTACCCCTGGCCGCCTTGCCACGGGTGAAGAAGATGACGTTGGTCTTGACGCCCTGGGCATAGAAAATGCCCGTGGGCAGACGCAGGATTGTGTGCAGGTCGCACCAGTCCAGCAGCATCTGGCGCAGGGCGCGGCCTGCATTATCCTCGAACAACACATTATCCGGGATCACCACGGCGGCGCGGCCACCGGGCCGCAGGGCGCGGATGATATGTTCGACAAAGGCCAATTGCTTGTTGGAGACATCGGCGGTGACGGAAAAATCCCCGCGCGTCGGCCTGCCGCCGCCCTTCTTGGTGCCAAAGGGCGGGTTGGTGATGATCACATCGGCCTGACCCAGCGCCTCCCCCTCATGCGACAGGGTATCACCCTGCTGCACGCCAGAACCGCTGTCGCCAGTGATGCCATGCAGCATCAGGTTCATCAGGCACAGGCGATGGGTATCCGGCACCAGTTCCAGCCCGACAAAGGCGTTGTTGCGCTGAAAGAAGCGCTGCGCCTCCGGCAGGGCGAACAGCCCGTCCGTCTTATCCTTGATGTAATGGTCAGCGGCGACCAGAAAGCCCCCGGTCCCGGCGGCGGGGTCCTGGATCACCTCCCCCGCCTGCGGCTTGATCAGGCGGATGATGCTGTCGATCAGGGGGCGGGGGGTGAAATATTGCCCGGCCCCGCTTTTTTTCTCCGCCGCGTTCTTTTCCAGCAGACCTTCATACAGATTGCCCAGCCCCTCTTCCCGCGCGCTGAACCAGTCCAGCCCGTCAATGGCCTCGACCAGCGCCTTCAGGTTGGTGGGTTTTTTCAGGCGGCTTTGTGCATCGGCGAAGATGGCCAGTACCAGCCCGCGCCCCTTGGTGCCCAGGTCCAGCAGCAACTGCTTGTAGAAGTTCAGTTGTGGCATCCCCTCCCGCTGTCGCAGGTCTTCCCAGCGCTGGCCCACCGGCAGTTGGTTCTCACCCCCCGTTTCCGCCAGCATCTTCAGGAACAGCAGATAGGTCAGCTCGGTGACATACTCATGATATGTGATGCCATCGTCGCGCAGGATGTCGCACAGACGCCAGAGTTTGCCGACGATATCGGTGGTGACACTCATGCTGGTTCTTTCAGTGACGGGAACGGGTACGCGCCCTTTTCAAGTAGATCGGCAATTTCCGCAAGCCATTGCCAGCCGGGGCCGAATTCCGCGTCGGGCGGGTCCATGATAGGGACAGCCCAGCCGCTCCCATCCTCAGGCCAGGATTGAACCCGCCACGCGCCGCCGGGGCCGATCCAATAATCCATCAAGGCTGCCGATCCTTCATTATCGTAGCCCAGTGGCTGGACATGTCCGCAGCGGGTGCAACAGACCCCGGCATCGGCACTCTCCGCCTCGCAATAGGGACGGCATTGGCAAATCGACCCCTGCCAGGACAGGATGCGCATCGGGTACAGCGCCCGGCAGTGCGGGCACGGCAAGGGCGGCGTCAGCCTGCCCGACCGGTCATTCACGCCACCTGCTGCCATACGCCCTCGCGGATGTTGGATGGATGATAGGTGGGGGGCATGAGGCGAAGGGTTATGGCCGGTCAGCCAACACCGATGGCCGGAACGGTGGTGGATTGATTGGCGCTCTCCAACTCGTATGCAGCGACGATTTGCTGATCTCTCATCTCCACTGCCAGCGCCATTGGCTTCTGATAGGAAAGCAGCTTTGCCCCGCCATCGTGTATCCGCTGGCCAGCCTCCCTTACTGCTTGATCGAAGGCAATTTGCATCTTTGTGAACTGGGCGGTCAGTTTCTCGCGGCGGTCCTTCAGTGTCTCGGCAGAGTTCAGTCGCGAATGAAGTTCGTTGATCTTCTGCCGCATCCGTTCGGTCGCAGCCGCTCCAATAGAGCCGTCACTTGTCACGCCATCCAATGAAGTGAGGATAGATGAGAGGCGCGCTGATTTAAGAGCATCGTCGCCGGGAAAAGCTGAGAGAACCAGCCAGTTAGCCGTCCGAACCTTGACGCACAGTAGCCACTGGCTGCGAACATCTTCCAATTTCCGTTGATGCTTGTCGATTTCGCTGAAAAAATCTTCAGTGCCGAACCATTCCTTGTGTTCAATTTCCGCTGTTTCGTTGGTCAATCGGCCTATGTCTTCAAGCAGGTGCTGCTGTGTATTGACTAGGTCACGCTCAACTGCTTCGAGCTGATGCCGAATAGCATCCGGAAATTCGCCCTGAGCGACAGCCGAGCGGGCTTGATCCAGGTACTCCATCGCTCCAGTAAGCACAGAGCGCCGCTGACTTTCCAAGAAGCCTTTGATATCATTGACATCGCGTTTGATCGTGTCAAGGCTCTCCTGAATGTCCGCCATGTGTTTCTGAGCAACGATAACGGACGCGACTTGCCAAATCGCCGCTGCATTGACGACGGACTTCAGATTCTTCGCATCGAATAACCGGGCATTTTCCCTAATTTTACCGTTGGCGCCTCGTGTAAAAGCGCGATACCCATTCCCGTCCGCACATTTTGCCAACGGGCCATTGATCACCACCTTCATATATTTTCCAGCATGAATCTGCGCGGCAGTGAGTAACTGCGGTGCCGCCTGAATAGCTGGGGAAAGCAGGTCAATCTTGGAGTGACGGACATCAATGTCCCTGACAGTACGTGCATCGAAGTCGGAGATTGGCGATATTGACAGCGCCGGAAGGTCTTCCGCCGTTCCGAACGTCAGCTCAACAGTTTCGGCGGAGCTGTTCTTAGCTGTGCGGGCTAAAGTCGCCCCTGCCTGTCGTTGACGCCAAAACGTGAACCCAGCGGCAAAAAGCGCTAAGGCAACTAACACTATTGCTACGTTAATCTCCGACATCACCATCCCCCATCAACTCGCCTGCTTCCACACACCTTCGCGAATATCCCCAAGCACGGCCTCCAGCTTGCCGCCGAACAGCTTGTTCAGCCGGTCAAAGCCGCCGACATCCGCCTTGTACTGACCGGAATCCAGGAAATCCCGATCCACGATGATTTCCTTGGCCACGTCCTCGCCAATGCGTTTCAGCCAGCGTTGCTGAACCGGGGTCCAGGTCTGGCTTTTCAGGATACGGGCCATGGCGTCGCGCACCCGGTCGGCATAGGGGCGCAGCGGATCGCCCAGTGCGGCCTGACGGATATAGCCGATGACCGATGCGGCAATATCCTCCGACTTCGCCTGTTCCCAGGCGCGGTGCAATGCCGCCTCGGTAAAGGCCCCTTCATCCAGGATCAGCTTGATCTGTCGCAGGTCTTCGCGTGTCAGGTCGCGGGGGCGGGTGACGACGATATTGAGCGCCGTCACCTTGTTCACATTGTCTTTCACCCAGGCGGCGAAGCTGTCCAGGTAATCCTCTGGCCGGGTCAGCCTGCCATCCTTGCCATAGCCGTGGCTGATGGAGACCAGATCGTCGGCATGTTCCGAAATCGGTATCGGGGCGCCGGGCCGGTCGGGCCGCCAATCCAGAATGGGGCCAAGGCGCGGGCGGGCGCGGAACCAGTCGGCCAGATCGGCAGGGCTGGCATCGGACAGACGCTGCATCGTGGCGTGCAGCGGCTCGCCCGCCTCCTGCTCATAGATGCGCAGGGCGTCATCGGTCAGCAGTTTGGCCCGGCGCTTCAGCTTGCTTTCAAGCTGCTGGCGGATGGTTTCCCGATGCTGATCGCTGGTGACACCGGTCAGTTCATCCAGCAGCTTGGTGAAGGACAGCTTGGGTTCCACGCCGACCGGCTTCATGTCGGTCATGGATTCCAGGCTGGCATAGAGGTCCACGGCGTCAAAGATGCGGAAGAAGTCCTTGCCGATCTCGTCACAGCGGCGGGTGGCCCGGCCCAGCATCTGCTCATACAGGATGCGGCTATTGACCCGGCGTAGGAACACCAGATTTGTGATTTTGGGGATATCAACGCCGGTGGTCAGCAGATCAACCGTGACGGCGATCTTGGGCTGTGGGTCATTGCGGAAGGACAGGGTCAAGGCCAGGGGCCGGTCCACGCTGCCGGTGATCTTCCTCACATCCGCGTCGTCGACACCACCATAGGCCTCCTCAAACGCCTTCTTCACCTCCTCGACAACCATGTCGGCATGGCCGTCGCTGACCGCGAAGATCAGGGTCTTGTCGGGCAGGGTGGGGTCGATGTAACTGGCCAGGGCCTTGGCGACGGTGCGGTTAAACTCCCGGGTGATGACCCGGCGGTTGAACTGCTCGACCTCAAAGCTGAACTCATCCGGCGCAATGGTCGTGGAAATCGTGCCGTCCGCAATGTTCAGCAGATCGACCTGCTCACCCTTTGCGAAAATGATACCGCCCTGGGACAGCACCGTCTCAATCCGGATCGGTGGCTCATGGTCGATCAGGAAGCCCTCAGCGACGGCCTCCCGATAGCTGTATTTGAAGATCGGGTGCCCGAAAATCTGCACCGTGTGCAAGGCGGGCGTGGCGGTCAGGCCGATCTTGACCGCATCGAAATGCTCCAGCACCCGGCGATATTTGCTGATGTAGTCGGCTTGGTCGCGGAACTCCAGTTCCTGGTCGGACAGTTCCCGATCCAGCAGATAGCCACGATGGCACTCATCGACCAGGATCAGGTCATACTGGTCGATGGGCGGGGCGTCGGCTGCATCCTCCACATCCAGCACCCGGCGTGCCAGGGCCTGGATGGTGCAGATATGCACCTTGGTTTCCGCCTCCGGGTCCATGTCCGTCAGGCCCTTCACGCCGAAAATATCGGCAAAGGTGCGGACGCCGACCACCTTGGTGGTCTTGAATTCGTTGGCGGTCTGCTTTCCCAGGACGTTGCGGTCCACCACGAAGCAGACACGGCGGAAGCGTTTGGATTCCAGCAGACGCGACAGCATGGCGATGGCCAGCTTGGTCTTACCGGTGCCCGTGGCCATGGCCACCAGCATTTGCCGTTCATCGGCAGCCAAGGCCTCTTCGACCTTCTCGATGGCCTTTCGCTGATAGGGTCGCAGGTCGAAGCCGAAATTCATCGGCATGGCGGCCAGCGCCGCATGGGCGGCGTCCCGGTCCATCGCCAACTGGCCGCGCAAACCTTCAGGCGTTGGCCAGTCGGTCAAGGCCCGGCGACGGTTGGTGGATTTACGGGTGTCCCGGAACCAGATGCCGGATTCGGTCTCAATCTGTTTCAGGTATTCGCGACCATTGGTGGCAAAGACGAAGGGAACACGGAACTCACTGGCCGACCCGACAAGCTCCATGCCATCGGTCGTTTTCAGACCCTTCGCATAACGCTCGGCTTGGTCGATGGAGGCCGAGACATTCTTGCGCTTGCGTTTAGCCTCAACCACGCCCACGCAGGTGGTGTCGAGGAACAGCGCATAATCGGCGGGGCCGGTCTCGGTCGGCCATTCCGCGATGGCCATGGCTTTGCCCTTGGCGGGGCGGGCACCGGATTTGAAGGTCAGGGCCTGACTATCGACATCCCAACCCCGGTCACGAAACTGGCGATCAATGATGGTACGGGTCGCAGACTCGTCCAAGTCGATGGCGGCGGCGGCAACTTTTGCGGCCTCAACCACAGCGTCGATACTGGCCGGGGCGGCGGTCGCTGCCTGCTGGGCCGCCTCCAACTCCTGCTGAAGTGCCGCGTGCTTGGCCTCGAACGCGACCAACTGCCGTTGCAGCGCCTGCTTCTCTTCGGCTTCCAGGCGGGCTTTCTCTTCAGCGGTCTGGCGGGCCTGTTCTGCTTCCTGGGCTGCCAATTGCGCACGCTCGGCGTCCGTCATGGACTGCCGATACTGCTCACGCAAACGCCTCAACTCTTCCGCCACCACGGCATCCACACGTCGTGGATCGGCGGGGGGAACAAAGGGCTTGGGCTGGAACCCCTGGTTCTTGTCATAGGCGCGGTGGAACCAGATCGACAATTGCCACGCCAGTTTCAGGCCGGTGAGCGCCGAATTCTGATCCCCGAAGCCCTGATGGGTCGCCTTATTGCCCATAAGCCGGATTTCATGGAACAGGCGGGCCGCATCACGCGGGATCGCCCCACGATCCTCCAGGCGGTGAAGCAGGTCATTCTGATTTTCGCCGGTACTCTGATAGGCACCGATCCGGGCGGCGACGGTCTGGGCCATCACTTCGCCGAACTGACGCAGCTTGATCAGCGCGGTATTGCCGTCCGACCGGAAATACCTTTCGGCCATCGACCCCAACTCAACAAGCTGGGTGTGACGGCTCAAGAAGCTGAAATTCGGTGAAGGGGTCCCCATCGACACTACCTATTTCGGCGAACGGGCCGGAGAGTATAGGCAACTCCGACGGGCAGCAACATTTTGCGCCACAAGGGTTCGATCTCATAGAAGTCTGTTCGCGGCGTGTTGCAGCGGCATTCACAACCGAACTGACTGGTCACACGCCACGATGTGACAAAGCGACTTGCATTGAGCGCGTCATCCCTCCCCGAAGCGCCAAACGGGCACGCCCATCTTGCGGGCCTTATCGGCGAGGTTCTGGGTGATGCCGGAACCTGGAAAGACGATGAGGCCGATGGGCAGGGTTTCCAGCATCTGGTCGTTGCGGCGGAAGGGTGCGGCCTTCTTGTGACGGGTCCAGTCGGGCTTGTAGACGATCTGGGGAACGCGACGGTTCTCGGCCCAGCAGGCGGCGATGCGTTCGGCACCCTTGGGGCTGCCGCCATGCAGCAGGACCATGTCGGGATGCTTGGCATGGACCTTGTCCAGGGCCGCCCAGATACGGTCGACGTCGTTGCACTCCACCCCGCCGGTGAAGGCCACCTTGGGACCGGGCGGCAGCAGCAGGTTGGTGTCGGCATGGCGGCGGGCGGCGATATGGTCGCGGCTGTCTATGATCGCTGCCGTCAGGGTGCGGTGGTTCAACTGGGAGCCCTGGCGCGGGCGCCAGGTGGAGCCGGTCAGGGCCTCGTACATCTCGGCGGCGGCGTCGCGGAAGAACTCGAAGGCGTTGCGGCGTTCGATCAGGCCCAGCCCTTCGGCGGTCAGGCGTTCCAGCTCGACGGAGCGGATTTCTGAGCCGTCCTGTTCGGTCTGGCTGCGCTGCTGGGCTTGCTCGTTGGCGTCCAGGTCGCGCTCCAGGCTGCCGATGCGGCGGTGGAAGACATTGACGCAGGCCCAGAGCAGGTCGTCCAGGTCATCCTCCAGCCGGGTGCCGGTCAGCAGCCCGGCCAGCGTCTCCAGGCAGGCACCGATCTCAGCCCTGGCCTGATCGGCCTCGGGCAAAGGGCGCGGGTCGGGTTCGTCCTGGAACGGGCGATAGCCGTAGAGCTGCAATTCCTCCAGCAGATGGGCGGACGGTGCGGCCTCCGTAAGGCCGTCGGTGGTAGGGTATGGGGATGTCGTGCGGCTGGTCAGCATGGCGGTCACCGGATTTGTGGGCCGCGCCGGTCGCGGCCTTCCTGGGGAGCGCCCGCCAGGGTTAAGCCCGGCCCCGCACCCCTTGCGGGCCGCAGCGCCAGCGGAGGACGGCCTCTGGCCGTTGCGGGGCCGGGCGACCCTGGCAGATCCCCAACCTGGAAGGCCGCCGTCTTGCGGCCCACCCTTCACGGGTGGCGGGACGATGCTGTGCGCTGGACAGGCCCAGTCCGGCTTCCGACGCTGCGGATGCCAGGGCACTATCCGCAGGGCAGGAGTGATGCTGCATCACCGTCGGCTAGCTGCGGGACGATCCATTCCCGCAACGCCATCAGCCCATATTCCATCAGGTCGCTGTTGAGATCGTCCAGCCGTGGCCGCAGCGGCAGGACCGTCAAGGCGGCGGTGTGGCCACGCGACGACAGCCGAGCAAAGGCCCATTCCCCCGCTGGATCGGCATCACAGACGACATAGAGCCGACGCAGCAGCGCTGGAAATGTCCAGGCGGCGAGGTGTGCTGCGGAGAGGGCCGCGACCACTGGCAGCAAGGGTAAGGTCTGGCGCAATGACAGCATCGTCTCCAGCCCCTCCCCCGCCGCCATGACGGGTCCGACGGGGCCAAAGCGCACGCCATTTCCCAGCAGATGACCCATCGCACGGCGTGGATCATCCAGCGCAGCCTTGTCCCCGTCGGGGCCAAGCCAGGTCCGGTGCAAGCCCGTAAGGTGGCCGCCATCGTCGGTGACGGCCGCGATCAAAGCGGGCAGACTGATTGTGCCGGACGGTTCCCAGCGATGGCAACACGGATGAAACCGTATCGCAGGTTCAGGGTAAGGCAGGACAATGCCGCGCTTGGCCAGGTAGCATTCCGCCAAGGTGCCTGGCAAAGGCTTGCTGGCCGCAAACAGACGCATGCAGGCTTCGGGTGAACCTTTGGGTGCCATCGCAGTGGCGACGGTTCCCGTGATCGGCAGCGGCAGGCGCAGAACCGCCCGAGCCTCCGCCATGGCGTCGCGGATGGAAAGGCCCCGGTTCAGGGCAATCAGGTCCAGCAAGTCGCCATGCTCGCCGGTAGCGGCATCGGTCCAAGAGCCAGCACGGGGGCCCGTCAGTCGTACATAGAGGCTGCGTCCGCGATGGCCCTGGACATCACCAACCAGCCAATAACGCCCCTGCCGCCGTCCATTGGGCAGAAACTGTCGACAGATGGCTTCGGCATCGCGGGCCAAATGGCGGGACAGTTCGCCAGCACTTTCCATGGGACACCTCCCCATAGGAAAGGCCCGGCACTGTGGCCGGGCCAAGGGTGGAGGATGTCAGTTCATTCCGCCGCGACAGGCAGGCTATCCGGGGCAAGCTCCTTGTCGTGTGTGGTTGGTGCGGCGTCATCCTTCATCCGCCCCGGCTTACGCAGCAGTTCCGGCAACCAGCCCGTACCCGCCAGCAGTTCCTGCGCGTGGGCCGCCATGTCGGGCTTCTTCAGATGTTCGATGCGCTGGGCGGCGTCTGCTCCCTTCGCTTCCCGGACGGCTTCCAGGATGCGGGCCTTAGTGACGCGGCCCAGGAAGTTGTCCACCGTCGGCACCCAACCAGCGGCAGCCATATCCAGGTCCAGAACGTTCGCCAGCGTATCGGCATGGTTCAGGCGGCCATTGTGGCGGTTCCAGTTCTCATGCACGGCATTCACCGTGCCTGCCACGCAATGGGCAAACAGGGCAGACCGGCTGTCGGCATCGAACCCCACCAGCACATCCCACAGCTCGGTGGCCCGCGCCGGCATCTGCTGCCGCCAGTTCTCATGCCGATCAACGATGGCGGTGGCGGCTGCACAGTCGCGCAGGCTGGGTTCCTGGAGCACCGGCACTGTGCCGCGGGCGCTGATTTCCAGGCAACTGGCATAGGAGCCGGGATAGAAGGTCTCCAGACACAGCACATGCAGCACCGCCAGGAACGCCGTGTCCGGGTCTCGCGCCAACGCATCGCGTAAAGCCAACGTGCGATGGGTGGTCAGTTCCATCACCAACCGGTCGGACAAGGGCTTCATGCCCTCATCCTCCGGTTCCGGCTCCTGGCTGACACTGGTGCCGGTATAGGCGGCATGGGCGGCAGCAGGTTGGGACACATCGCATTCCGCCGTCGTCCCATCAGCGTCAGCAGGCACATCTTCCACCGGCGGCTCATCCTCGCGGCGAACGAAACCGCGCTCCACCCGCAATTCCCCGTCGGCGTTGACACGGACATAGCAGCCGGCGCGCGCCATCTCGTCGGGATCGAAACGCTCAGGCCGCTCCTCCAACTGCGCGATTTCAGCCGACAGGGCCGTCAGCCGCTGATCGACCTCTTCGGGGATATCCTCCCCCGTGTCATGCTCCTCGGCCAGCCGTTCATATTCGGCCGTCAATTCGGCAAACCGCGCCTCCTCATCCTCCGTCCGGGGGACGATCTCCGCCTTCAGGCGGCGCTGACCGACAGTGTGGCCATAGAAGAAATCGACATTCACCTCGACCCATTTCCAGCCCTCGGCCATCACAGTTTCAGCGGCCTTGGCCAGCTTTTCCGACACCAGCCGCTCCAGCAGCGGCACATCACCCAGCCAGCCACCCTCGTCCGGCGTGAACAAGTCGCGCATCACCGGGCCACCGGCGGCGATATAGGCATCCAGCCCGGCAAAGCGGGCACGCTTGTCATAGGCGGGAATGCTGCTGGCCGTCAGGGCACGGCGGATATGATAGGCCTCCTTCTGCCAGGGCTGGGTGAGGGATGCCCAGACCTGTTCCTGGCGCTCATGGCTGTCGCTGACGCTGAAGGCCATCAGCATGTCGAGATTCATGCCATCCTCAGCATAGATGTCCAGCAGCTTGGGCGAGACCGACGCCAGCCGCAGCCGCTGTTTCACCACCGCCGGGGTGACAAAGAAGCGGGCGGCGATGTCTTCTTCGCTGAGGCCCTTGTCCATCAGCGTCTGGAAGGCGCGGAACTGATCCAGCGGGTGCAGCGCCACCCGTTGCAGGTTCTCCGCCAGACTGTCCTCCTCGCCCAGGCCTTCGGTACGAATGACACAGGGGATGGGGGCGTTGCGGGCCAGGCGCTTCTGCTTGACCAGCAGTTCCAGCGCCCGGTACCGACGCCCGCCGGTGGGCACCTCGTAAATACCCGTCTCCTGGCCCTCCCCGTCAAGCTGCGCCCGGACGGACAGGCTTTGCAGCAGGGTGCGGCGGGCAATGTCCTCGGCCAGATCGGCGATGGACACGCCCGCCTTGACGCGGCGGACATTGGCCTGGGACAGGACCAGCTTGTTGAAGGGGATATCCTGGGACCGGCTCAGGATGATCTTGTCGGCTGCTTTGTTGGCCATGGGTTTTCTCCATGACGGGCCGGTGGAAGCCTCTCTCCCACCCTGGCGCCCGTCACGAAACCCCCAGCCTCCTCTGCCTCTCTCCCCGCCACCGGTCAGGCAACCCGGTCCAGCAGCTTCTTGGCCCTGGCCTCCATGTCCAGCCTTGCATCCTGGTGCGGCTTGTCGCGGGCCACCGCCGTGATGCCCTGGACAAAGTCAAAAATGCTCTCCGGTTTGCGCCCCTCCTCTGCCAGAACGGTTTCGATGATCTTGCCCGTCTCGGCCTTGGAGAAGCCGCGTTTGCGCAGGAACTCCTCGCGGTCATCATCGCTGCGCGCCACGATCTGTTCACGCGATGCTTTGATGCCGTTGATGAAGGGCATGGGGGAGGAATTGGCAAAGCGCGTCAGGGCGGGGGCCGCCTCATGGGCAAAGCGCGAGGCCGCATATTTGGAATGGCGGATGGTAATCTCCTGAAAATCCTCCACGCCCCAGAGGTTCCTATTTTGACACACGGCCCGCAGATAAAAGCTGGCCATGCCCAGGGTCTTAGCCCCCACCTCGCTGTTCCAGCAATAGAAACCCCGGAAGTACAGGTCCGGCGACCCATCGGGCAGTCGCCCCGCTTCAATCGGGTTCAGGTCATCGACCAGGAACAGGAACACATCGCGGTCGCTGGCATAAAGCGTGGTCGTATCCCGCGTAATGTCCACGCGCGGATGATAGACGCCGGTCGACCAGTCCAGCATGCCGGGCACCTTCCAGCGGGTGTCCCCAGTGCCATTGCCGGCAATGCGCTGCACCGCTTCGACCAGTTCATGATCGTAGATGCGGCCATAATCTGGGCCGGTGACGGCGCGCAGTTCAACCCGCCCGTCTTCGATCTCCAGGGTCTTGACCTGTTCGGCCCGATGCGATGTCAGTCCATATTGCAGGTTGATCCCGGCCAGCGCCGCCGGAAGCTGCCGCAGGTACGACGCCGGTGCCCCCACCAGCCCGGCCAACTGACCAAAGCTCCAATGGGTGGGGGCAACGGGGCGGTCAGCCCCCGGCAGCAACAGCGACAGCCGCTCCGGCGCGTCACGGTGCGCCTCCACCCTGATATCGGCACTGGCCAGGGTACGTGTCCGGCTGCGATCCGTGCGGGTCTTGACCGACGCGTACAGGTCGGACAGGGACAGGAACCGCTCATCGTCAGGCCGGGAGAACCATTCCGACGATACCCTGCTGTTGCGCTGGCCACGGTTCACATCCACCCGGTAGCCGCGCGCGGCGTCACGGGGGTTGTCGAGGATTTCCACCTGGGTCATGGCACATCTCCATGACGGGTGCCGAAGGCCACTCCTCCAGCCCAACCCGTCACGAAAGCCCAGGCCGCCTCTGACTTTGCCGGTTCACCGAGGACATTGATCCAACGGTGTCGGAGGCTCAAACCCGCCGCGCCACAGACCCACGGCGATAAAGCGGGGGGAGCTTTCCGAACCGCTGAAATCGGCAGTGCCATACCGGCAGGCCAGGGCCCACCCTGCCCAGACCATACGTTCCGACAGATGCTTGCCACCGACATAGCAATCGGACAGGTCCGTCTTGCTAGGCCGGGGGCGACAAAGAACCGGCGTGCCGGTGACCAGCTTGCGCAACCCTTCCACTGCCTGCTGACCACAGGGCCAAGGCTGACCCTTTCGGTCCACACATTGCTGGTCGGGCAGCGGCACCACGATCCCGGCCAGCCGATGCTGTACACCGGCAATCTCGATCAGATCGGCCGCGATGACGGTCGCCGGTCCCTCCTGTTCCACCCGCTCCTTAGGCCAATAGATGAAAGCGCCCGTGCCGATGCCAAGCAGAACCAGCACGGACAATCCGATCTTGAATAGCTTCATGGCAAAGCCCTCCGTCACATCATGGTTGCGGTCAAAGGGCGCGACCTTCTCCCACCCCAGACCCTGACGCCCACGCCCGCCGCCCTTTGACTCTGGCCCCTCAGGCCAGCAGATCCCGGTAGCCGTCCCGTACCATCCGCCGTCCCTCGCGGATGAGCCGCTGGACCCGCAGCCGCAGGCAGTCCGATCCGCGCGACCATTCAACGGCAACACGCGTTTCCCCGAAGAGCGCGACGGCAAGGTCACGCTGAGACGCACCCGCGTTTACGGCATCAACAGCCCGTAGTTTGTCGATCCAACGCCAAGCCTGAGGTTCCGGCGGATACAGGCTGCGCGGCATTCGACGCAACCGGCAGCAAAGGCACAAACGGCGCAAGGGCAGGACCTTCCGATCCATATCCTGCAACCCGGTCAACGTACAGCGGAGGCGCACGGGGCCGTCGAGCAGCGTCCCCCCTGTCACCCGAAGCTGCAGATGCCGAACGTCATCCGACAGCATCAGATGCTCGTCCCCATCAGGTTCCTTGACGACGGTTGCGAGGGTCTGAACCGCTTCCAGGTCGAACAGGTCGTCCCCTGACGTCGCAGTGTTGCTCGGTTCCGCTGCGACCGTGAGAACAGCGGGGCATGCTGCGGGTTGCCAGTAGGCTTTGGCATCGCTGGTAATGTCGGCGAAACATCAACCCCCAGGTTGGGGTATGTGCCTCTGCGTCCAGCCTCACCACCATGCGGTCGATGCTTGTCAGGCAGGTGCTGGATTTCAGGGCCTCCTTGAAGCCGCCATTTCGTTTGAGCCACTGCCAAGCCCAGCCGGGCCGGTCCATGTGCTGCAATGATAGGTAGGCCGCACCATCCTGCCAGTTCGGCACAGATAGTGCGGCGTCAACCGCGATCCTGTTCTGCATGGACTGCCACCTCCCAACAGGCTGTGCCCCGATAAAGCACAGCGGTGGAACAATACCGCCAACCTCCAAGCTGGCCGTATCGATGATTATCGATACGATTTCCCCGGAAAACTTTCATGAAAACGGCATGACTATCAAAATGCCGTTGAATCTCGCAGAGCCAGAATAATGAAATTATACGTAATTTGGTCACAAAATTGAACAATAATAAATAGCGGTAGCTCAATCGAATATCCGCATTCAGTATATATATCATTTACCTACCTTGGCCTCAATTTCGCCTTTAGTGTCGGCAAGCATCAATCAAAACACGAAGGGAGTTTATCGCATAGCTATATAAGGGGATTCTCATGGATGCTCACAGCTTCATTGACTTCCAATCCGACAGATTACCCCGTGGCATCCAATCGCTGCATCGTATCCGGCACGACGGCTACGTCGTCGGACGCTATCTGCTGGATGAATGCGCGGACGCAAAACTTGGGTCCCCACAGCTGACGCTGATCCAGCATGACGGGCCCCCTTTTACGTTGCGGTGGCATCCGGTTGATCAGGTTTCTGCCATTCTGCATCGCGTCAAACCAGGACAGATCCATCTGACGCCGCCTGAACGCATCATTCAGGTCTCGTGGTCCAGGCGGCAGCCGGTGTTCATCGTGGCACTGGATGTTGGTTTCATCACCGGCCCCGCCTGCGAGGGTACCGTCGAAATCCTCGACAGTATGCCAGCACAGCTCGATATCCAGGACACACGGATTGGATACATTCTCGAAATCCTCAAAGAAGGACTGGAACAATCAGCATCTGCTGGGCCCCTGACGCTGGCCTGCGTTCTGCTGGTCGGGAGATTGTTGGAGATCTTCGGCAGCAAACCCATGCCACCCGCTGTCAATGGTGGCCTGGGCGTTTCGCGCCAGCGGCGGATACTTTCCTACATCGACGCCCATCTCCAGGACGATCTGACCTTGGAGCGACTTGCAGCCGAAATTGATCTCAGCCCCGACCATTTTGGCCGAGCCTTCCGGGCCAGCCTGGGTGTGTCCCCACTGCGCTACATCGCTCAGCGGCGATTGCAGCGTGCCAAGGCGCTGCTGCTTGATCCAGCCATGTCCATCACCGACATTGCCATGGCGCTCGGCTTTGCCACGCCCAGCCATTTCACCAGCAACTTCCACAAGGCGACGGGGACAACGCCCTCGCAATGGCGGCGGGATCGGCTGTAGCAGAAGGCTGGCGCTCCATAGGGGGTTTCTGCCATATGGGGAGGAATACCCGGTCGGAGAAGTATGATGGCGCCGCGTTCCCCCCTGACCCTGGCCGGGCTGGCAGCCCTGGGCGCGGAAAAGCTGGCGCAATTGATTCTGGACGAGGCTGCGGAAAGCCCTGCCTTCGCGCGGCGGGTCAAGGCGGCGCTGGCCGGTAGCCAAGGACCAACCGCTGTTGCCAAACTGATCGACCAGCGGCTTTCCGCCCTGGATCGTGCCAAGGCCATGGTGCCGTGGGAGAAGGAACGCTCGCTGGCTGCTGATCTGGATGCCTTGGTCGACAGTATCGAACGCGAGCTTGCCCCTTTATCTCCCCTGATGGCGGCGCAACGCCTGATCCGGTTCATCGCCGGCCACGGTTCCCTGTTCAATCGGATCGATGATAGTTCCGGGCGCATCCAGGCCGTCTATTGGCGGGGCGGTGAAATCCTGCCGCGCATTGTGGAGCAGATGCCGGGTCCTGACCGCGCCAGTCTGCCAGACCTGCTGGACGAGGCCCTGACCCGCGACAGCCATGGGCTGATCCCGGCACTGGCCATCGCTACGGCCCCGCTGCTGCCACCGGCGATCCTGGCCGACTGGGAGAAGGGTCTGTCCAAGGCCACGCCCGACGAGTATGGCCGGATTATCCAGATCCGGCAGGCCATTGCCGATGCCATGGGCAACCTGGATCACTACATCGCCCTGGAAGCCCGCCTGCCGGAGCATCGGCGCGATCCTCTGCGCATCGCCGCCAAGCTGCTGGAGGCCAAACGGGCCAGCGAGGCATTAGAATGGGTCCGCAAAGCAGCCCCCCGATCAATACCCCGCGACCTATCGGACGATTTTTACGGGGCGGGTGTAGCGCCTAGGGCTGACCGCGATCAGGTCAAACTGGAAGCGCGCATTCTGGAAGTCCTAGGCGACCGGGCAGCGGCCCAGACGTTGCGCTGGTCTCAGTTCGCTCAGTCCCTGGATGCCAGTTTGCTGCGCGACTACATCGCTAAGCTGGAGGATTTCAACGACCGCGAGGAGACGACGCGGGCCTTGGCCCATGTCGCCGCCAGCCCCTATTTCAGCAGCGCTCTGCAATTCTGCCTGGACTGGCCGGCATTGGAGTTGGCCTCCAACCTGGTAGTGACACGGCCCGCCGACTGGTCCGGACGACATTACGCGCTGCTGGTGCCGGCGGCCGAGGCCTTGGCCGATCAACACACGCTGGCGGCCAGTGTGCTTTACCGCGCCTTGCTGGATGACATCCTGGCCCGCGCCAAATCACCTGCTTATGGGCATGGGGCGAAGTATCTGGGCCATCTCGACCGGCTCGCCCAACAGGTGACCGACTGGCAGTCCCTGCCCGACCATGTCCGCTACCGCGAGCAGATCAAAAAGGCCCATGGCCGCAAGCTGGGTACGCATCCGGTGAGAGCCGCGGGTGCTTCGGCGATAGCTGCATAGTTCGGATCAGGCGGCGGTTGCCTTCTGGTCTTCCCGACGCTGCTTCCATTCCCAGGGGAGCAGTTCGTGCAGGCGGGTTTGTGACAGATCGTTGATGCGG
>CALRQC020000064.1:0-23983 GCA_943370215.1 Azospirillum sp. RU38E | reverse complement strand
GGCAACGCCCGCAGCACGGCCCGCACGGGCGAGGCATCGGCCGTGGCCAGCCGCAGCGGCGGGGCGATCAGTTCGTAAAACCCGTCCGCCACGCCATCCAGCACCAACCCTTCCAGGATCGCCATGCCATGGCGGCGCACCGCCATATGGGCATCCAGGCTTTTGCTGTCCTGCGGATCGACCGACGGTGCGTCGGTGCCGATCAGCCGCACGCCACGCGCCGCCAGCCAATTCATCAAGGCAGGATCGATGGCGGTGAAGTCGCTGACCCAATCAGCGGGGAAGCGTTCAAAGGTGCGCAACAGCAGCCGCACCATGCCATCGCGGAAATACGGCGCCACGTGCGCCACGCCGGCCAACCCGGCGCCGGGCGGAATGGTCAGCACCTGGCAGGGGCCGATATAGGTGTCCAACGGCACCTCGCCTATCGGCAGGCCGGCATCATCATAATGCAGCGGCGCATCGGTATGGGTGCCGGTATGGGTGGACAGGCTGATCTGGCAGACATTGACCGGGCAGCCGGGCCCGATGCTCCAGGTGCGTTCTTCCCGATAGGCACTGTCGCCCGGCCAGACCGGAATGCCGACCCGCACCTTCTGGCTGATATCCCAGAGTTTCCCGCTCATAGCGCCGTCCTCAGGCTCAACAGTTCAGGGAAGAAGGACAGGTCCAGCGCCTTGACCAGATAGGAGACGCCGGCGCTGCCGCCGGTACCCTGCTTGTAACCGATGATCCGTTCCACGGTTTTCATATGGCTGAAGCGCCATTGCTGGAACCGGTATTCCAGATCGACCAGCTTCTCGGCCAGTTCGTACAACTCCCAATGGGTGGCGGTATCGCGGTAAACGGCGGCCCAGGCCGCCTCCACCGCCTTGTCGCTGCGATAAGGCTCCCGCCAGTCGCGTGAAAGATGGCTTTCAGGGATGGCAAAGCCCCGCCGGGCCAACAGGGCCAGGCATTCATCATAAAGCGACGGCTCCCCCAGGGCGGCGAGCAACCGTTCATGGGTGGCCGGGTTACCCTGGTGGACCGGAATCATCCCGGCATTCTTGTTGCCCAGCATGAATTCCAGCAGCCGGTATTGCCAGGACTGGAAACCGGAGCTTTGGCCCAGATGCGGGCGCAACCGGCTATAATCAGCTGGCGTCATGGTGGACAGCACGTCCCAGCCCTGGATCAGTTGGGCCTGGATGCGGGCCATGCGCGCGATCATCTTGAAGGCGGGGCCCAGATCGTCCCGCTGGATCTGGTCGCGCGCCGCCGCCAGCTCATGCAGGCACAGTTTCATCCAGAGTTCGGATGATTGATGGATGATGATGAACAACAGCTCATCATGCTCGGCCGAACGGTTATGCTGGCAGGAAAGCAGGGCATCCAGACCCAGATAATCGCCGTAACTCATCGGCGGGGTCTGGTGGATACTCTCAGTCGAAAGATCGACGCTGGTCTTTTTCATGGAAGCCTTCTGTCTGGCTGCCCGGCCACCTGGGCCATCTGTTGCCGGCCGATATAGCATGGCTTTTGGGCGCCCTGCTGCAAAAGCGCTGCACCATTTCGCGATCCAGGCTGTATAAGGCTGGTTTGCCCGGCCCCTGGCCGCCCTATCCGCAACTGACGGCACGTATTTTTATGGGACAGATTCTCGATATTCTGGCGTCCGGCATCATCGCAGTGATCAGCGCCATGGGCTATGCCGGTGTGGCGTTGCTGATGGCCATTGAATCGGCCTGCATCCCGCTGCCCTCTGAAATCATCATGCCGTTTGCCGGCTTTCTGGTATCGACCGGGGAGATGAACCTGCTGCTGGTGGCCACCGCCGGGGCGGTGGGCTGCAATCTGGGGTCAGAAGTGGCCTATATCATCGGCAAGCGTGGCGGCCGGGCAGCCATCCTGCGCTGGGGCCGTTATGTGCTGCTGGATGCGCATGATCTGGACATGGCCGACCGGTTCTTTGCCCGGTTCGGGGCGCCGGCCATGTTGATCGCCCGGATGTTGCCGGTGATCCGCACCTTCATCGCCCTGCCGGCCGGCATCTCCGCCATGCCGCGCCTGCCCTTCCATCTCTATACCTTCGTCGGTTCCTGGATCTGGTGCTATGGGCTGGCCTATATCGGCATGGCGCTGGGGGCGCAGTGGCACGAAAACCCAACCTTGCGCACCTGGCTGCACCGGTTTGACGCGCTGATCGTGCTGGGTATCCTGGCGCTGGGCGGCCTGTTCCTCTGGCACAAGCTGCGCCATCTGCGGCACCGCGCCTGAAACCAAAAAGGAAAAACATTGTCAAACACAACCCCGGAGAGATAGCTTTTGAAGGGGTAACTCTGTGGGGAACTTCTTATGACGAGCGTATCCAGTGTCAGCGCCGATCAGTACGGGGCGATGACGTTTTGCACCACCTGCGGGGAACGCATGGCAAAGGTGGCGCAAGCCTGCCCGAAATGTGGGGCACCAAATGTCGTTGCCGGCGGCGGCAACTCGGAGAAAAGCTTCGTTGCTGCCCTGCTTCTCTGCTTCTTCCTGGGGGCTTTCGGCATCCATCGATTCTATGTCGGCAAGATCGGCACCGGTATTCTGATGCTGCTCACCTTGGGTGGGCTGGGTATCTGGGCCTTGATCGACTTTATCATCATTGCCATTGGCAGCTTCAAGGATGCAGAAGGTCGTCGCATTCGCAACAATTGACCTTCGCATCCAGCATCGCCTTATTATTGAAGCGGCCCGGTGAGCAACTCTCGGGCCGCTTTTTCATTTCTGGATGCGTTTCCATGTCCGTGAAATCCACCCCCGCCGTCAATGCCGTGAAACAGGCCGGTGCCGCGCACCGGCTGCTGGAATATGATTATGACCCGGATGCCGATGCCATCGGCATGGCCGCCGCCGCGGCCCTGGGTGTCGATCCCGCCATGCTGTTCAAGACGCTGGTCAGCGACGTTGACGGGGTGGGGCTGGTCTGCGCCGTCATCCCCGCTCCGGCACGGCTGGACCTGAAGGCGCTGGCCGCCGCCGCCGGGGGCAAGCGGGCGCAGTTGGCCGAACCGAAGGTGGCTGAACGGGTTTCCGGCTATGTCATCGGCGGCATCAGCCCCTTGGGCATGAAGAAAAGGCTGCCCACTTTCATTGATGCCAGTGCTGAAGCGCTGCCGGAAATGATCGTCAATGGCGGGCGGCGCGGGCTGCAGATCGCCGCCGCACCGGCGGACATCGCCCGCGCACTGGGGGCCAAGCTGGTGGCAATCACGGTGGCGGGGCGCACGTAAAGCCCCCATTTGGGATCGGAGCGACGATTATTCAGCCACCCTTTGCCGGGTGACGGGGGGACTTCACCTGGACCTCCCCCATCAAGGTGACAAAGAAGGCGGTGGTCCAGCCGATCAGGATGACGCCATTGATCCCCTCAATCCCGGCAATGATCTGCCAGGCGGGAGCGATGGCATGGTCGCTATAGCCGATGGCGCCATAGGTGATCAGGGAGAAATACACCCCCTCCCGCAGGGAATGGACGGCCCCGGCCGCCTCATAGACGCCGGCATAAATCCAGATTTCCATCCCGTGCAATGCGAACAGGCCCAACACGATCAGCCAGATTGTCGCCAGCGCGTGCAGGGTGCGGGATACGGGGTGCCGCCCCCCCATGAAATCCGACAGGCGGCGCAGCAGCCACAATCCCACACCATGGATCGTCACGGTGAGCACCACCAAACTGGTGGCAATCAGCAACTCCAGCAGCATGTCGCTATCAATATCCACCACCGCAACCCCCTCACGTCGCCGGCCGGCCGCCGATCTCCGCCATCACCCGATCCGCCGTCTCCCGCACCATCTCCCCCAGGGTTTTGATGCGCGCATCGGTGATGCGCGCCATCGGACCGGAGAGGGAAACGGCGCAGGCCGGATCGCCATGTTCGTTGAACACGGTGGCCGCCACACAGCGCAGCCCCACCGCATGTTCTTCGTCATCTATGGCATAACCACGCGCCCGAATGGCTGCAAGATCGGCCTTCAAATCGGCCAGGCTGGTGACGGTGCGTTCTGTCATCTGGGCCAAACCATGGCGGGCGATATGGCGGGACAGGTCACTGTCTGCCATCGCCGCCATCAGGGCCTTGCCCACACCGGAACAATGCATCGGCACCCGCGCGCCCAGCCGGGCAAAGGTGCGCATCATCTCCCGGCATTCCACCTGTGACAGGTAAACGGCCATGCCCTGATCCTCGATGGCGAGGTTCACCGTCTCCCCGCTGCGTTCCATCAGCCAGCGCATATGCGGCCTTGCCATCCGCACCACGTCACGCGTGCGCAGGAAGCCATTGCCGGCGATGAAAGCCTGCACGCCGACGCTCCATAGCTTGGTTTCGGCATCGAACCGCACATAGCGTTCCGATTCCAGCGATGTCAGCAGCCGATGCGTCGTCGACCCCGCCAGCCCCACCGCATTGGCCAGTTCCGTCAGGGTGGCCCCGCCATCGCTCAAGGCCAGCCGGTTCAAAATCGCCAGCGCACGGCCCAGGGCCTGCACCTGTCCGCCGCGCTCGCTCTCCTCTTTCTTCGCCGCCATGACACCATCTTTCCGCATCGTGGAAAGACTTCCATAACATATTGCGATGCCCGCAGCAGCGGGCTTATCGTTGTTGGCAGAGGAAATGCCACATCAGGGAACCTGCCCCATGTCCGCCCCCATCCGCCTTCATGGCCTGACGATCGATGCCGCGCTGCACCAGTTCATTGAGACCGAGGCATTGCCCGGCACGGGCGTGGAACCGGCTGCCTTCTGGCAGGGCTTTGCCAGCCTGTTCCAGGATCTGACGCCGATCAACCGGGCCCTGCTGGCCAAGCGTGACGCGCTGCAAGCCCAGATCGACGGCTGGCACCAGTCCCGCCGGGGCCAGCCGCATGATCAGGATGCCTATGAGGCGTTCCTGCGGGAGATCGGTTATCTGCTGCCGGAGGGGCCGGATTTCAGCATCACCACCAGCAATGTGGATGAGGAGGTGTCACGCCTCGCCGGGCCGCAATTGGTGGTGCCGGTGATGAACACACGCTTCGCACTCAACGCCGCCAATGCCCGCTGGGGCAGCCTGTATGATGCGCTGTATGGCACCGACGCGCTGGGCGATGTCGGCACGGCCGGCACCAAGGGCTATGATCCGGCGCGCGGGGCCGCCGTGATCACCAAGGGCCGGGAGTTGCTGGATCAGGCGGCCCCGCTGGCCCAGGGCAGCCATAAAGATGTGACCGGTTATGGTATCCGCCATGGCCAATTGGTCGCCACACTGGCCGGTGGCACGGAAACGGGTTTGCGCGATGCGGATCAGTTCAAGGGCTGGCAGGGGGAGGCAGCGGCCCCCACCAGCCTGCTGCTGGCCCATCATGGGCTGCATCTGGATATCATCATCGACCGGGGCCACCCGATCGGGCGGGATGATGCGGCCGGTGTGGCCGATATCGTGCTGGAATCGGCCCTGACCACCATCATGGATTGCGAGGACAGCGTCGCCGCCGTCGATGCCGCCGACAAGGTGACGATCTATCGCAACTGGCTGGGCCTGATGAAAGGCGACCTGACCGCCAGTTTTGAAAAGGGCGGCAAGGTTCTGGAGCGCGCGCTGAACCCGGACCGCACCTATCAGGGCCCAGCCGGCGACACCTTCGCCCTGCATGGCCGCGCGTTGATGTTCATCCGCAATGTCGGCCATCTGATGACCATTGATGCCGTGACATTCGCGGATGGTTCCTGGGTGCCGGAGGGGATTCTGGACGGCATCGTCACCAGCCTGATCGCCCTGCATGATCTGCGGCGCCAGGGCGGGCTGGCCAACAGCCGTACCGGCAGCGTCTATATCGTCAAACCCAAGATGCATGGGCCAGAGGAAGTGGCCTTTGCCAACAGCCTGTTCGACCGGATTGAGGATGTGCTGGGCCTGTCCCGGCACACGCTGAAGATCGGCATTATGGATGAGGAGCGGCGCACCACCATCAATCTGAAGGAATGCATCCGCGCCGCCAAGGATCGGGTCTGTTTCATCAATACCGGTTTCCTGGACCGGACGGGCGATGAAATCCACACCTCCATGCAGGCCGGCCCGATGATCCGCAAGGGCGACATGAAGGCCGCTGCCTGGATCGGCGCTTATGAAAACTGGAATGTCGATAATGGGCTGGCCTGCGGCTTCCGTTCCCATGCGCAGATCGGCAAGGGCATGTGGGCGATGCCGGACCGGATGGCCGACATGCTGAAAGCCAAGATTGGCCATCCGCTGGCCGGGGCCAACACGGCCTGGGTGCCGTCGCCCACCGCTGCCACGCTGCACGCGCTGCATTACCATCAGGTGGATGTTGCCGCCCGGCAGGCCGAACTGGCCAGCCGCCCCCGCGCCGCCCTGCGCGATATCCTGACCGTGCCGCTGGCCCATGGCATCAACTGGTCGGAAGACGAAATCCGCCAGGAGCTGGAAAACAACGCCCAAGGCATTCTGGGCTATGTGGTGCGCTGGGTGGATCAGGGGGTTGGCTGTTCCAAGGTGCCGGACATCCATGATGTCGGGCTGATGGAAGACCGCGCCACCCTGCGCATTTCCAGCCAGCATATCGCCAACTGGCTGCTGCACGGGGTCTGCGACCGGGAACAGGTGCTGGCGGTGATGCAGCGCATGGCCGCCGTGGTGGACCGGCAGAACGCGGGCGACCCGGAATATCGCCCGATGGCCCCGGATTTCGCCGGCTCTATCGCCTTTCAGGCCGCCTGCGATCTGGTGTTCAAGGGCGTGGAGCAGCCCAACGGCTATACGGAGCCACTGCTGCACAAACACCGCCGCGCGCTGAAGGCGCGAGCGTGAGGGAAGGAAGAAGTGCCTAAGTTCATCCGTCACCCCGGCGAAAGCCGGGGTGACGGATGGGCACTTAAACTACACTCACTCCGCCGCCGCAGCCTCCAGCCGGCCATTCACCAGGGCGTCGTAATCCAGCATAAGGTTGCGGCAGACCTCACCCGGGGTGAAGGTCCAGTCGCCGATGCGGCCGACGGGGGTGACTTCCGCCGCCGTGCCGGTCAGGAAGATTTCAGAGGCGCCCTGCACCTCTTCCAACTGGATATGGCGTTCGATCACCTGATAGCCACGGCGCTTGGCCAGATCGATCACCGTCTGGCGGGTGATGCCGTTCAGGAAGCAATCCGGCGTCGGCGTGTGGATGACGCCATCCTTGATCATGAAGAAATTGGCCCCCGTGGCTTCCGCCACATAGCCCCGGTAATCCAGCATCAGCGCATCCTGGAAACCGTCCTTTTCTGCGGCATGTTTGGACATGGTGCAGATCATGTACAGGCCGGCGGCCTTGGCTTCCGTCGGGGCCGTATCCGGGGCCGGACGGCGCCACTTGGAAAGCTGCAGGTGGATGCCCTTCATACGGGCTTCCGGGGTGAAATAGCTGGGCCATTCCCAGCAGGCGACCGCCAGATGAATCTTGTTATGCTGGGCGGACACGCCCATCATCTCGCTGCCGCGCCAGGCGACGGGGCGGATGTAACCATTGACCATGTTGGCCGCCTTGCAGGTGGCAACCTTGGCCTCTTCAATCTCATCCACGCTATAGGGGATGTCGAAGCCCAGCAGTTCCGCCGATTTCTTCAGCCGGACACTATGTTCGCGCGACTTGAAGATGGAACCGTTGTAAATGCGCTCCCCCTCGAATACACAACTTCCATAGTGCAGGCCGTGGGTCAGGACATGAACCTTGGCATCGCGCCAGGGCACCAACTGACCGTCGTACCAGATATGCCCGTCGCGGTCGTGGAAGGGGATTATCGACATGATGGTGGCTTCCTCGTTACTTTATGTCCGTAGGGACGCTGTCCACGATACGGAATTGCAGAAATAAGTCAACATGGCTGACGTAAAATCAGGTCCGAACCCGCTGTTCCTCCGTGAGGAGGATCTCCGCCAAGGCATCGAGCTGCTGTTCTACGCATATCGCGACTTTACCGCCGAACCAGACGCGATGCTTGCGAAAATCGGGCTGGGCCGGGCGCATCACAGGGTCGTCTATTTCGTGGGACGCTATCCGGGCATCAATGTCACGGAGCTGCTGGGCATCTTGCAGATCACCAAGCAAAGCCTGGCCCGCGTGCTGGGCGATCTGGTGAGCCAGGAATATATCGCCCAGCGCGCGGGTACCAAGGACCGGCGCCAGCGCCTGCTGACCCTGACGGAAAAGGGCCAGGAGCTGGAACGCACCTTGTCAGATGCCCAGCGCGCCCGCATCGCCCAGGCCTACCGTGCCGCCGGGGCGGCGGCGGTGGAGGGGTTCCGCACCGTGATGCTGGGCATCATCGATGCCGATGACCGGGCCAAATTCCAGCCGCCGGGGCCCGGCAAACGGTAAACTTGTCCGCTGCCCCGCTGCTGCCTTCATGCTATCACTTGGGCCCATGACCGATATCGCCGATCAGCCCCATATCCTTGTCGTTGATGATGATACCCGCCTGCGGGAGGCGCTGCGGCGCTATCTGTCGCAGAACGGCTTCATGGTGACGGCGGCACAGGATGCCGCCGATGCCCGCGCCCGGCTGGGCGGGCTGGCCTTTGATCTGATCGTACTGGATGTGATGATGCCGGGCGAAAGCGGGCTGGACCTCTGCCGCGATCTGTCCACCCAGGGCATCGCCCCCATCCTGCTGCTGACCGCGCGGGGGGAGGCGGAAGACCGTATCCAGGGTCTGGAAGCCGGGGCGGATGATTATCTGCCCAAACCGTTTGAACCGCGTGAACTGGTGTTACGCATCCAGTCCATCCTGCGCCGGCAGGCCCGTCCTGGCGCGGGGGGCGGCGCCAACAGCCCAGCCCCCGTCCGCATCGGCCGCTGGCTGTTCGATCCGGTGCGCGACGAGTTGCGCGACGGGGAAGAGGTGGTACGCCTGACCAGCATGGAGTCGGGCCTGCTGCGCGCCCTGGCCGCCGCCCCCGGTGTGGTGCTGTCACGCGAAGAGCTGGTGGAAAAGGCAGCCGTGGATGCCGGCAATGACCGCACCATCGATGTGCAGGTCACCCGCCTGCGCCGCAAGCTGGAAGGCGACCCGCGCGAGCCGCGCTATCTGCTGACGGTGCGCGGTGAGGGTTATGTGTTGAGGCCGGATTGATCCGCTGGCGCGACTGGTGGCGGCGACGGCCCCGGCCCTTCCGGCTGCTGAAACGCTATCTGCCGGCGACCCTGTTCGCCCGGTCGATGCTGATCATGATGACGCCGGTGGTGCTGGCCCAGGGTATCGCCACCTTCATCTTCTATGACCGCCATTGGGACACGATGACACAGCGGCTGGCCATGGGGGTGGCTGGCGAAATCGCCCTGGTCATCGAACAGTTGGGGCGCGATTCCGACGCGGCAGCCCAGGCGGAGACGCTCTCCATGGCTGCCCGCACCACCGATATCCTGATCAGCTTCAACCCCGGTGAGATGTTGCCCACCACGCCACCGCGCCCGCGCACGGCGCTGGAGGATACGCTGGCCAATGCGCTGGATGAACGGGTGCGGCGGCCTTGGCGCATCAACGCCAATATTGCCCATAAATGGATCGAAATCCGCGTGCAATTGCCCGATGGCGTGTTGTCGGTCTTGTCGCCCGAACGGCGGCTCTACAGCTTCACCTCCTACCTGTTCATCATCTGGATGCTGGGCAGTTCGCTGGTGCTGTTTTCCATCGCCACCCTGTTCATGCGCAACCAGATCAGACCCATCCGCCGGCTGGCCGTGGCAGCGGATGCCTTTGGCAAAGGCCGCGATATCAGCGATTTCCGCCCGGAAGGGGCGGCAGAGGTACGCCAGGCCGCCCATGCCTTTCTGGTGATGCGCGAACGCATCCGCCGCCAGATCAGCCAGCGCACGGAGATGCTGGCCGGCGTCAGCCACGATCTGCGCACACCCTTGACCCGGATGAAGCTGCAACTGGCCATGATGCCGGACTTGCCGGAGGTGGAAGAACTGAAGGCCGATGTGGTCGAAATGCAGGTGATGATCGACGGCTATCTTTCCTTCGCGCGCGGTGCTGGGGATGAACAACCCCAGCCGGTGGATCTGGGCACGCTGCTGGAGGAGGTGGCCACCAATGCACGGCGCGAAGGCGCAGCCCTGACGCTGGATCTGGGCTTGGCCGCCGAGGATGAAGTGGTGCTGCCGCTCCGTCCCAATGGTCTGCGCCGCTGCATCACCAATCTGGTCGGCAATGCGAAACGCTATGGCCGGCACGTCTGGCTATCGCTGTCCATGGGAGACAAAATGGTCGAGATCATTGTCGATGATGACGGACCCGGCATCCCACCCGAACAGCGCGAAGGGGTATTCCGCCCGTTTCATCGGCTGGAACCGTCACGCAACCAGTCCACCGGCGGCGTTGGCCTGGGGTTGACCATTGCGCGCGACGTGGCGCGTCGGCATGGTGGCGACGTATTGCTACGCGACAGCCCCAAGGGCGGGCTGCGCGCGGTCATTCGACTGCCTTTATAGAATCATCGACAATTGATGGCGGCGAGCCGCTGACCGGTGACCAATGTCTTTTCCAGCAGCCGCAGCATCGGCGCCAGTTCATCATCGCTGACCAGCGCGGCCGCTTCGTCCGGGGTCATCCAGCGGCGTTCCCGCTGCCCCATTTCCGGCCAGACATCCAGCATTTCCGTCACGCGCAGCAGGAACACAGCGACATCGCATTCCACACTGTCGCCATTGTCCAACCGCTTTTCATAACGATAGGAGCCCACAGGTGCGCAATCGATCCGCCCCTTGATCCCTGCTTCTTCGAATGCCTCCCGTTCCGCCATAGCACAGGCGCCCAGGGACTTCTTGGCCCACCCCTTGGGGATGATCCAGCGCTTGGTCTCCCGCGAGGTCACAAGCAGGACTTCCGGTTTGCCATCGGCCAACCGGTAGGGGAGAGCAGCACACTGGGATGTCTTTGTCTGAGCCATGGATGGGTTTGGAGAGCCTCACTGAAAAAGAGAATATAGGGCATAAGACGCACAAGGGAAGAGCGTACAAGCCTATGCCCGACGGGTGGTTAACAATGCGTCAGGCAACTTGTTCCCCTTCAGCAGAGTGGGGCTTAGACACATGGCCGTCAAGAATGGCTGTTTCTTGACAATTGAATTACAGAATTGTGACCTGCAATGATAGAGAATGGGTCAGAAGCCGCGTGTGGCCTGCCACCTTTGCTGCCCGCACGGCCCCAGACCATTGAAAGCGGAACCCATGCTGAGCCTGTTCCGGGCCTTGCTGCCGAAGGAAGAACGTTTCTTCGATCTGTTCGCCGAACATACACAATATACCTATGCGGCCGCCCAGGCCCTGCAGGCCATGCTGCGCACGGGTGATGATCTGGAAGGGCGCTTCCAGGTCATTCACGAGGCGGAAGGCAAGGCCGATGTTGTCACCAAGGCGGTGCAGGCAGCCATCCATCGCAGCTTCATCGTGCCCTTCGACCGGTCCGACATTCAGGATCTGGCGAAGCGGATGGATGATATCATCGATCTGATCCAGGATGTTGCCCGCCATCTGGCCGAAGCCGGCCCGATGCAATATACGGCGGAAATGCACGCCATCGCCGACGCCATCGTCAAGGCCGCCGGCATCCTGCGTGACGCCCTGCCGTTGATGCGTGATATCGGCCGCAATCACACCCAAATGACCCGGATGACCGAAGAGGTCTCGCAACTGGAAAGCGAGAGCGACCGGTTGCTGCGCGCCGGCAAGGCACGGCTGCGTCAGGAAAGCGGCGGGCTGGATGCCCCCATCACCTATCGCCAGGCCTTGGTCCGGGAAGTGCTGGAACTGGAAGAAGCGGTGCTGGACGCCTGTGAGGATGTCGCCGACATCATCGACAGCATCATTGTCGATAACGTCTGACACATCCCGCTTCAACGGGTCCAGGACCATCCCCCATGGAAACGCTTTCCCTGCCCCTTCTGATCGCGCTGATCGGCATAGCCTTGATGTTCGATTTCCTGAACGGGCTTCATGATGCCGCCAATTCCATCGCCACGGTGGTGTCGACACGCGTTCTGTCGCCGCGCACCGCCGTGCTGATGGCGGCTTTTTTCAACTTCATCGCCTTCCTGTTTTTCGGCACCCATGTTGCCACCACCATCGGCAAGGGCATCGTCGATCCCAACATCATTACGGGACAGGTGATCTTCGCCGCCCTGATCGGGGCCATCGGCTGGAATCTGGTGACCTGGTACTGGGGCATCCCTTCCAGCTCCAGCCATGCGCTGGTCGGCGGGCTGGCCGGGGCCGGCGTCGCCAGCGCCGGGGTCGACTCGATTGTTGCCAGCGGTTTGACCAAGACGGCGGTGGCAATCTTCGTGTCGCCCACCATCGGTTTCGTGCTGGCACTGCTGATCGTGCTGATCGTCTCCTGGATTTTCCGCCGCACCACCCCGTTCGGGGTGGACAAGGTGTTCCGCAGCCTGCAGATCTTCTCCGCCTCGCTCTACAGCCTCGGGCATGGCGGCAATGATGCGCAGAAGACCATGGGCATCATCTCGGTACTGCTCTTCTCCCAAGGCTATCTGGGCGACACGTTCCATGTGCCGCTTTGGGTGGTTCTGTCCTGTCAGGCCTGTATGGGGCTGGGCACGCTGTTCGGTGGCTGGAAGATCGTGCGCACCATGGGGTCGCGCCTGACCGACCTGAAGCCGGTCCATGGCTTTTGCGCCGAAACCGGCGGGGCCATCACCCTGTTTGCCGCCACCTGGCTGGGCGTGCCGGTTTCCACCACCCACACCATCACCGGCGCCATTGTCGGCGTCGGCTCCTCCCGCCGGGCCTCGGCCGTGCGCTGGGGGCTGGCTCAGGGCATCCTGGTGGCCTGGGTCGTCACCATGCCCGCGGCCGCCCTGGTGGCGGCCGGAGCTTATTGGGTGACGACACTGTTTTAAGCGGGGCGAAAGCCCCCTCCCTTACGGGATGGGGGCATATTTGCCCCCTTTCCACTGATACATCACATAATCGGTGTTGGTGCGGTCGCCCTTGGCATCAAAGGACAGGCGACCGATTACCGTTTCATGGGCACCCTCGCGCAGGGCCTTGGCCACCGTCTCCCCATTGGTAACGCCCACCTTGGCCACCGCCTGGGCCCAGACCTGCACCGCCGCATAAGCGTAAAGCGTATAGGCCCCCGGCTCCTGCTTGCGGGCGGCGAAACCATCCAGCACCGCCCTGGCGCTGGGCAGGGTGCGGGCATCGGCGGAGAAGGTCATCAATGTCCCCTCCCCGGCCGGGCCGGACAAGGCCAGATAATCATCCGATGCCAGCGTATCGCCGGACACAAAGGCAGCATTCACCCCGGCAGCCCGCATCTGGCGCACGAACTGCGCCGCATCACTGTAATAGCCGCCGAAATAGACGACATCAGCCTGCGCCGCCTTCACCCGCGTCACCAGGGCGTTATAGTCACGCTCCCCGCTGGTCAGGCTGGTATACAGCACCTCCTGCACGCCCAGCCCGTTCAGGGCCGCCTTGGTGGCATCGGCCTGCCCCTTGCCATAGGTTGCCTGATCGTGCAGCAGCACGACGCGCTTACCCTTGAAATGTTTGGCGATATAGGCAGCGGCCACCGGCCCCTCCTGATCATCGCGCCCGCAGGTGCGGAAGATCAGCCCGCCTGCCTGTTCGGTGACCTCTGGTGAGGTGGCGGTAGGCGTGACGGTGATGATGCCTTCATCGCCATAGACCTTGGCCGCCGGAATGGTGGTGCCGGATTGCAGATGGCCGATCACCACCGAGACATTCTGGATCACCAGTTTGTTGGCCACCGCCACCGCCTGGGTCGGCACCCCGCCATCATCTTCGGCCACCAGCACCAGCTTTTCGCCCAGCAGACCGCCCTTGGCGTTGAGGTCGGCAATGGCCTGGCTGGTGCCCTGGCGCAACTGGTCGCCCACGGCGGCCAGCGGGCCGGTCAAGGGGGCGGCAAAGCCCACCTTGATCTCGGCAGCAGCAGGAAAGGTGGCAACGCCCAGCAGCAGGGGCAGCACGCAAGCAACGGAACGGAAGGTCAAGGCAAACACCCGATAGCGGCGGAACAGAAGCGGGCCAGCGGCAGAGAACAGCCGCCGGCCCTTCAACAAAAGGGCGTCTTACTGACCCGGCACCACGGTATATTTGCCATCCGCCCACTTATAGACGACATAATCGGTGGTCTTGCGGTCACCCTTGGCATCGAAGGCCAGCGTGCCGATCACCGTGGAATAGTCGCCATCGCGCATGGCCTTGGCCACCTTAGCACCATCCACCGACTTGGCCTTCGCGGCGGCCTGGGCCCAGGCCTGCACAGCGGCATAGGTGTAGAGCGTATAGGCCTCCGGCTCAAACTTGGCGTCGCGGAAGCGCTTCACCACGTCGGCGGCTTCCGGCTTGTCGCGGTATTCGTTGCCGAAGGTGACCAGAGCGCCTTCCGCGAACTTGCCGGCAATATTCCAGAATTCCTGGTTCACCGTGCCGTCGCCGGACATGAAGACGGATTTCAACCCGGCCTCACCCATCTGGCGGACCAGCAGGCCGGCCTCCGTATGCAGACCGCCGAAATAGACCACCTGGATGCCGGCATCCTTCATCTTGGTGACCAGGGCGGACATGTCGCGGTCACCGACATTCACCGCGTCATACATCGCTTCCTTCACGCCGGCCTTGTTCAGGGCGGATTTGGTGGCATCGGCCAGGCCCTTGCCATAAGTGGTCTGGTCGTGGATGACGGCGATCTTGTTGCCCTTATTGTGCTTCACCAGCCAGGCGGCGGCCACGTCGCCCTGCTGATCATCCCGCCCGCAGGTGCGGAACACCAGCCCGAACCCCTGTTCGGTCAGTTGCGGGTTGGTGGAGGCGGGGCTGATCATCACAATCCCCTCATCCTCGAAAATCTTCGAAGAGGGGATGGAGACGGCGGAATTAAAGTTACCGAAGGCGGCCACCCCGCCCTCTGTCGCCAGCTTGTTAGCCACGGCCACACCCTGGCTGGGGTTGGAGGCATCATCCAGCTTGGAAAGCGTCAGCTTTTCGCCCAGCACGCCACCCTTGGCGTTAATGTCGGCGATGGCCATTTCGGCCCCGCGGCGCATCTGTTCGCCGAACACGGCATTGGGACCGGTCAGCGGGGCGACCAGACCGACCCGCGTATCGGCGAAGGCCGGGGCGGTGGCGAGCATGGTGGCGGCCGCCAGGGCGGCGCGCAGGGATTTGCTGAGCTTCATTGTTCCCGTCTCTTCTCGTTATCGGCCAAGACCCGAAGGTTGCTGAGGCTAACACGCGGATACGCCGCGTCAATTCACGAGGTGGCAACAATCGCACGATTGGCTGACGAATGCTCTTGAACCCTCCGCCATGATTTGCTATCCACCCCGGCACCGGCGCGGTCGACCATGATCGCCTCGGTATTCCGGTCTCGTGTTTTGCGGCCGTGGCGGAATTGGTAGACGCGCAGCGTTGAGGTCGCTGTGGGGCAACCCGTGAAAGTTCGAGTCTTTTCGGCCGCACCACTGGAATGAACCGCCTTCTACCAAGGGCGATGAAAAAGGGCGACACCGGCAGCGGTGTCGCCCTTTTCGCTTTTGGGGAGCGCGACAGGCCCCAGTCTATCCCCCTTCATGGGGCATACCGGTCGTCAGATGACCAGAATGTACCAGCCTTCAAGAAAAACAACATTGCTCTCACTCCCGTCACCCCGGCGAAGGCCGGGGTCCAGGGTCACAAGCGCGATGCTCTACGAAACTGGACCCCGGCCTTCGCCGGGGTGACGGTTGGGATTTCTTCAATCTGAAACAGACAAAGTTTCATTTGTTGAGAAACGCTTCATTGCTTCCCCCTCCCCCTTAAATCTCCACATTCCCCCCCAGCTCCACCACGCGGTTGAGTGGCAGGTGGAAGAAGTCGGCCGTCGTCGTAGCGCTGCGCGACAGGAAGGCAAACAGATAGCCACGCCAGGGCGCCATGCCCGGATCGGCCGCCAGCACCACCGTTTCCCGCGTCAGGAAGTAGGAGAATCGCATCGGTTCGTAATCGAAGCCCAAATCGGCCCGGCGCGCATTGGCCAGCGTCTTGGGCACGTCAGGATCTTCCATGAAGCCGCAATGCACCGTGACGCGGAACACATCCTCCCGCAGGGCTTCGGAATGAACACGCTGTTCCATCGGGACACGCGGACTTTCGGAGACCTTCACCGTCAGCAGCACCACCCGTTCATGCAACACATGATTATGTTTCAGGTTATGCAGCAGCGAGAGCGGCACCCCCTCCGCCTCTGACGTCAGGAACACGGCGGTGCCCGGCACGCGGACCACCTTGTTCGACAGGCTGGCCAGGAAGTCGGCCATCGGCAAAGCACCCTCGCTTTGCTTGGCATGAACCAGTTGGCGGCCGCGCTTCCAGGTGGTCATCAACAGGAAGGCGACAATGCCGGCCGCCAGCGGGAACCAGCCGCCATGCGGGATCTTGGTGGCCGTGGCCAGGAAATAGGCCATGTCCACCGTCAGCAGCAGGCCGAAGAACGCCCAGACCCATTTACCGCGCCAGCCCCAATGGGCATGGGCCAGAATCGCCACCATGGTGGTGGTGATGACCATGGTGCCCGTCACCGCCACGCCATAGGCCGCCGCCAGATTGGTGGAATTGCCGAAGCCCAGCACCAGGGACACCACGGCCACCATCAGCGTCCAATTGACGAAGGGGATATAGATCTGCCCGATCTCCCGCTCCGACGTATGGATGATCGCCATCCGGGGCAGATATCCGAGCTGGATGGCCTGACGCGTGACGGAGAAGGCGCCGGAAATCACCGCCTGGCTGGCAATGATGGTGGCCATCGTGGCCAGCGCCACCATGGGCAGCGCCGCCCAGCCCGGCATCATCAGGAAGAACGGGTTGGTTGCCGCTTCCGGATGGGCCAGCAGCAAGGCGCCCTGGCCGAAATAGTTCAACAGCAGGGCCGGCCAGACCAGCATGTACCAGGCCAGCCGGATCGGCCCGCGCCCGAAATGCCCCATATCGGCATAAAGCGCCTCCGCCCCCGTCACCGACAGCACGACGGAGCCCAGCGCCAGAAAGCCGACCCAGCCATCCTGGGCGATGAATTTCACCGCCCAATGCGGCGACAGTGCTTTCAGTACCCAGGGGGCCTGACCGATATTGGCGATGCCCAGCACCGCCAGCACAATGAACCAGACCAGCATGACACTGCCGAACAAGCCGCCCACGGCGGCCGAGCCGCGCGATTGCACGGCGAACAGCAGCACCAGGATGGCAATGGCCAGCGGCACCGCCCAATCGGCCAGTTGCGGGGCGGCCACCTGCAGCCCCTCCACCGCGCTCAACACCGAAATGGCGGGCGTGATGGCGCTGTCGCCATAGAACAGCGCGGCGGCGAAAACGCCCAGCGTGCCGGCAACGGCCAGCCGGCCCGACCGCGCCGGCAGGGTGCGCTGCAACAGGGCCAGCATGGCAAAGCTGCTGCCCTCCCCGTCATTGTCGGCGCGCATGATGATGGCGACATATTTGACCGACACCACCATCAGCAGGGTCCAGAAGACCAGCGACAGCACACCCAGCACATGCAACGGGTCCGCCGGCAGCGGGTGCGGGCCGGCGAACACTTCCTTCAAGGCGTAAAGGGGGCTGGTGCCGATATCACCGAACACGACCCCGATGGCGGACAGGAACAGCACCCCAAAAGAGGAGTGCGCGACATGCGCTTGCCCGGCCGCCGTCTGCGTCTGGCCCAATATAGCCACCCTTCAAGATTTCCTGAGTGCGAACGCTAACCAATCATGCCGCGCTGCGCAAGCAGGCGGCAATAATGCAGGGAATGAGCAAATAGTTACCCGCTGATTGCATTTCAGCATTGCAATGCCTGTGCGCTCCAGCCCAGAACTAAGGTTAACCGCAAGCGGCGGCGGGGTACACCCGATCCGCACGCGCATGTCGGACAGGATGCGGACAGAAAAAGGGATGGAAATGAGGGCGGAACAGGAGGCGGCCCATGGGCTGCTGCCGGCCTTGGGGCCGGTGCAACTGGTATTGCTGGGGGTCGGCTGTATCATCGGTGCCGGCATCTTCGTCATCACCGGGTCGGCAGCGGCGCAATATGCCGGGCCCGCGGTGGTGGTTTCTTTCCTGCTGGCAGCTTTGGCCTGCGCCTGTGTCGGCCTGTGTTATGCCGAGCTGGCGGCCATGTCGCGGGAATCGGGTGGTGCCTATTCCTATACGCGCGACGCGCTGGGGCCGCTGCTGGGCTGGCTGGTCGGCTGGAACCTGATCATGGAATATCTGGGGGCGGCTGCCTTTGTGGCGGTGGGCTGGTCAGGCTATCTGACCGCGCTGCTCACCACACTGGGTATCCCTTTGCCGGCCGAACTGTCGGCCGCACCCTTTGCCATGAAACAGGGGGCGCTGGTGGCCACCGGTGCCATCATCAACCTGCCGGCCATCTTCATTGTCGGTCTGGTCACCTTCCTGGCCGTCATCGGCGTGCGCCGGTCGGCCTGGGCCAATACGGCGGTGGTGATCACCAAGGTGGCGGTCATCCTGGTGGTGATCGCAGTGGGTGCCTTCCATGTGAACCCGGATCAATGGACACCCTTCGTCCCCGCCAATACCGGTGAATTCGGCCATTACGGCATTACCGGGGTGCTGCGCGCCGCCGCCGTGGTGTTCATTGCCTATATCGGCTTCGATGCGGTGGCGACCACGGCGCTGGAGGCGCGCAACCCGCAGCGGGACGTGCCCATCGGCATCCTGGGTTCGCTGGTTGTCTGCACCATACTTTATATCGGCATGGCGCTGGTGCTGACCGGCATCGTGCCTTATGCCGAACTGAATGTGCCGCACCCGGTGGCGCTGGCCGTGGAACGGATGGGCCCGTCCTGGGTCTGGCTGGAATCGCTGGTCTCGCTGGGGGCCGTGGCCGGCCTGACCTCCGTGGCGCTGGTGCTGCTGCTGGCCCAGCCGCGCGTCTTCTATGCCATGGCCCAGCATGGCATCATGCCGGCCATCTTCGGCAAGGTGCACAAGACCTGGCGCACGCCGTATGTCGGTACGCTGATCACCGGCGGGGCCGCCATGGTGCTGGCCAGCCTGTTCCCCATCGATTTGCTGGCGGAACTGGTCTCCATCGGCACGCTGGTCGCCTTCATGGCCGTGTCGGCCAGTGTGCTGGTGCTGCGCCGCACCCGGCCGGATGTGCCCCGGCCCTTCCGCACGCCGCTGGTGCCGATCATCCCGGTGATCAGCATCCTGACCTGTGCCGGGCTGATGTATTACCTGCCGGGCGATACCTGGGCGCGGCTGGTCATCTGGCTGGCGCTGGGGCTGATCGTCTATTTCCTGCGGAAGAACAAGGCGAAGGCGTAGAATAGAAAGGGCGGGGTTGTGGCCCCGCCCTGCCCGTCACGCCCCCTTGAACAGGCCGGCGATGGTGGAAAGCGCCTTTTCCGCCTCGGCCCGGTCGGGCTCCGTGCCTTCGATGCCATAGCCATAATATTCGTCCGCGCCGGTGACCTGGAACACGAACCCGTCACGCCGAGGCACGAAGGACACCTGGTTGTAATAGAGCCCATAGGTCACCCCCGGTTCCGGGATGGCGCGGGCCAGTTGGCCGCGCACGGGGATCACCGTTTCATCGCGCATCAGCGCCCGCGCACCATAGCCGGTGCAATTCACCAGCACCTTCTGCGGCACGCTGGCAAATTCCGCCGGGCTGTGGAACTCCCGCACCTGAAGGCTGCCACCATTGGCCAGGAATTCCGACAGCAGCAGGTGGCTATAGGCATTGATGTTGAACATCATGTTGCTGTGCCCCCGCACCGTGCGGTTGCCGAACGGGTGCTGGCCGGGCGCATAATCCGTGCGGCGGCCGCGCAGTTCCGGCACCATTTCCCGCGCCAGATGGGCGAATTCCGGCCGCGTGTCCGGCGGCTCCGCCGGTGGGTTCAGATCGCGCACGATATATTCATCATACCACTCCACCGGACTGCCGGGCAGACCCAACAGATCCTGGAAGGCGGCGAAGGAATGGCGGCAATGCGCCGCCCATGCGGCCTTGAAGGCCGGGGTGGCATATTCCGCCATGGCGATCCGCGAGTCGGGCGACCAGACGCCGGTGGCATAGGAGGAACGCACATTGGGCGGCAGTTCCTTGGCAAGGATTGTCACTTTGGCGCCGGCCCGCTGCAACAGGGTGGCCGTGGTCAGGCCGATGGCGCCACAGCCAATAACCGCCACATCGCGCTGACCGGTGGCCATCACCAGTTCCACCGCCGCCGCACCGGAGCCCCAGGAAAGCGACCAGCCGCTGCCACCATGGCCGTAATGATGGATCACCTCCTTCTCGCCAATCCGCTCCCGCTCCAGCCTTGGGCCCTGGGCGCGGAAGGGGCGGGTGCAGATGGTGATACGGGTGATGCGGTCGCTATCGGCCAGCAGCGGCGGCAGGCTGAGGACCGGCCCCTTTGGCGCCACATTGGCCGCCATGCCGGCCGGACGACTGGCACAACCGCCCAGTGCGCCCAGGGAAAGCGCGGCCCCCGCGCCCAGCATCAACCCACGCCGCGCCAACCGCTCCGCCATCGCCGGTTTCCTTATTCGATTTTGCAGTTGCGAAACGATAGCGTTTCAACCCGCCCGGCGAAAGGTGAGATTATAGCGGAATGGCCCGGCCAACGGATGTTCCCCCGCCGCCACGGGTGCCACCCCATGGTAAAAGCGCCGCGACGGCCCGCCCCAGACAACGATATCGCCATGGTGCAGGGGCACCCGCTGGACTGGACCGGTGCGGGTGCGCCCGCCGAACAGGAAAATGGCCGGCAGGCCAAGCGAGACCGAAACGATGGGATGGGCCATGTCGACCTCATCCCTGTCCTGATGCAGGCCCATGCGGGCTCCCGGCTGGTAACGGTTGATCAGGCAACTGTCGGGCTGAAAGCCGGGATAGCCGGCCGCTGCGGCGGCGCGGGCGGCCAGTTCGGCCAGGACCGACGGCATGGCGGGCCAGGGCTGGCCGGTGACGGGATCGACAGCGCCATAGCGATAGCCGCTGTGGTCAGTCAGCCAGCCCAGTTGGCCGCAACTGGTCATCGCCACCGACATGCGCCCGCCGCCCGGTGTTTCCATCTGTCGAAACGGGGTGTGGTCGGCAACGGTCCCGATGGCCGCCAGCAACGCGCCCCCCTGCCCGGCGGCAAAGCCGGGCAGCCGCCACGCCCCTTCCGCCAAAAGGCTGGGGGAACCGGGGGAGGGATCGCCGAACAGATCCAGCATGGGCCAAGGCTCCGCACATGAAAAAGGCGCGCCCCCTTCTTGCCGGGCAGGCGCCTTCCCATCAAGCACGATGCGACATCAGAATGTGTAGCGTGCCGTTAGCGCCACAATATCCACATTGCTCTTGAATTCACCGGTCAGGCGGTTGCCGGTGCTGGTGGCCACATTGATCGGGCTGTCATCGACGAAGATATGCGTATAGGCGACATCCAGCGCGATATTCTCCGTCGCCTGCCAGCCGAGCCCGGCGGACAGCCAGGTACGGTCACCATCGGCGATACGCGGCGTGCGGTACTGGTCGCGCGTCGGGTTCTTGTCAAAGGCGATGCCGGTGCGTACCTGCCAGGCCGGATCAATCTGATAGGTCGCCCCCAGCGAATAGAACCAGGTATCCTTCCAATGCTGCTCATCCAGCGCGTCCGGCTGGGCCGGGTTGGCGAAACGGACGCGGATTTCCTGGAAGCTGGACCAGTCGGTCCAGGCGACCGTGGCATGAAGGCCCAGGGGCCCGAATTCCTGCGTCAGGCCCAGATCAACGCTCTGCGGGGTGGAAACATTGGCTGTCACGGCGGAAGTCGGGGCAAAGGCGGCAATATTGCCGGCCGTCAGCACGGCGCGGACATTGGCGGGCGTCTCGAACGTGCCATCACCTTCCAGCTTATGCTTGATCTCCGACCGCCAGGACAGGCCAACGCGGGTACCCTTCACCGGTTCATAGAGCAGGCCCAGATTGGCACCCCAGGCCCAATCATCGCCCTTCACCTTGGCATAGCCATCGGCGGATTGCGGCAGGAAGCCGGGCACGCGTCGGCCGGCCAGCACCGCGCCGAAATCCACGGCATTGCTCAGCGTGGCTTCCGCCCGCTGGGCCGAAATGCCGCCGCCGATGGACAGGCCCGGATGGATTTCCATCGCCGCGGCGAAATTGATGTTGATCGTCTCCAGCTTGGAATGCAGCGCGTGATAGCGGCCGATCCAGCCGGCATCATAATCGGTTTCCAGCCCATAGGGCGCGGTGATGGCAACGCCGGTGCGCCAATTCTCCCCTTCCGGCACATAGGCCAGGAAGGCCGCCGGCACGGGGATGCTGTCGCCCGTGCGATCGATGGCACCGGTCAGCGGCCGACCCAAGGCATCGCGCCCCGTGCCGTGATAGGCCGATGACGGGGTGATCAGGCTAACCCCGACCTCCGCGCCGGAACGCTGCAACTGCGTCATCGCGGCCGGGTTGTTATAGACGATGGAGAGATCGCGCGCATCCGACGCGGCACCGGCAAAGGCCGTGCCCATGCCGGCGGCGCTGTTTTCCCGGATCTGGAACCCGCCAGCGTGGGCGGTGGTCGCCAGTGCAGCAAGGCTGGTGCTGGCGCAAAGGGCGATAGCAAGGTGACGCATGTGTGACTTCCTGGCGTTTCGGTGCTCAAGGCCGGGTTGGTACCGGCACGTTCAGGTTTTCATGATCGGCACACTGACCGTTGCCTTACCATTTCGTAAAGGGAAGCAGATAATTCAAGCTGAAACAATTCAGTGACCAAGATATTTCGATATCGGAACGATATCGGCGCGATAGGCCATTCCAATGATTCTCCATTCGCATGGCAGGGCGAAACAGTCGGCATTCCACAACAGCGCCGGCTTCCCACTTGTTCCAGAGGGGAGGAGCCTGTATGCGTCGGTTCCGCCAATGAACCGGTCGGCAGGCAGCAGACCGGCGGACAGGAACAGGACTCGATCGGAATGCAGCCAAGCCAGAGCATGACCCGCCAGGATATCCGTACCCTGGCCCTGGCAGCCCTGGGCGGCGCGCTGGAATTTTATGATTTCATCATCTTCGTCTATTTCGCCACCGTGGTGGGCCAACTGTTCTTCCCGCCGGAACTGCCGGACTGGATGAAGCAGCTACAGACCTTTGGCGTCTTCGCTGCCGGCTATCTGGCCCGCCCGCTGGGCGGCATCATCATGGCGCATTTCGGTGACCGGCTGGGCCGCAAGCGCATGTTCACGCTGTCCATCCTGATGATGGCCCTGTCCACCCTGGGCATGGGCCTGCTGCCGACCTATGCCCAGATCGGGCTGGCGGCCCCGGTGGCGCTGCTGGCGCTGCGCCTTTTGCAGGGGGCTGCCATCGGGGGGGAAGTGCCGGGGGCCTGGGTCTTTGTGTCCGAACATGTCCCGGATCACCGCATTGGCCTTGCCTGCGGCACGGTCACGGCGGGGCTGACGCTGGGCATCCTGATCGGGTCGCTGATGGCGACCGGCCTGAACCTGGTCTATAGCCCGGCAGAGGTGCTGGATTTTGGCTGGCGCATTCCCTTCCTGCTGGGCGGGGTGTTCGGCCTGATCTCCGTCTATCTGCGCCGCTGGTTGGAGGAAACGCCGGTTTTCAAGGCCTTGCAGGAACGCAAGGCCGTATCGGCGGACCTGCCGCTGCGCGTGGTGACGCGCGACCATCGCCGGGCAATCGCCATTTCCATGGCGCTGACCGGCTTGCTGTCGGCCGCCATCATCGTGCTGATCCTGATGACGCCGGCGATCTTGCAGAAATCCTATGGCCTGGCCCCGGCCGTGGCCCTGCAGGCCAACAGTGTGGCCACCTTCTTCCTGACCATCGGCTGTGTTCTGGCCGGGCTGGGAATCGACCGGCTGGGGGGTGGGCGCTTCTTCCTGCTGGCCAGCCCGGCGCTGGGCATCATGGCGCTGG
>CALRQC020000063.1:0-26559 GCA_943370215.1 Azospirillum sp. RU38E | reverse complement strand
GCGCACCGCGCCGGCGCGGTGCGCACCGGTTCCAATGGTGACGACGCCGCGCAGGATGTCGCGGATGTTCCCGGAAACCATCAGATTGTGAACCGGATAGGCCACCTGCCCCTGTTCCACCCAGAAACCGGCCGCCGCCTTGGAATAGGCACCCGTCACCGGGTTGACATTGCCACCCAGAAATTCGGTCAGCCACAGGCCCCGCTGCAGGCGGGTCAGCATCTGCCGTTGATCGCCGCCGGGCTGACGGCTGCTCAGGGTCAGATTGCCGTAACCGTCAGCGCTGCCGGTCGATTGCATTCCCAGCTTGCGGGCGGAAGCCGAGCTCAGGAAAAGCCCCGATACAACACCGCCTTCCACAATGGCACGGGTTCGGCCCGCCACCCCCTCCCCATCATAGGCACGGCTGGCGAGACCGAAGGGCTCCAGCGGATCCTCGATCAGATCGATATCGTCCGGCAGAACCGTCTGGCCCAACGCGTCGGGCAGGAAGGTGGCGCGCTGGTGCTGCGCCCGCCCACCCAGGGCGGCGCACAACTCCCCCACCAGACTGGACGCAACCGTGGCATCGATCAGCACCGGCCCGTTCCAGGCCGGCACGGGCCGGGCATCCCGCTTATCCAGGGTCCGCCGCGCCGCCAGCGCCCCCAACGCCTCTGGCGACAGCAGCGCCTGGAAGTGGCGGTCCTGCGACTGCCAGGCATCCCGCACCATGGCTCCATCATTGCCAGCCAGGGCCACACACCAGGACTGGTGAAAGGAGCTGCTGCCGGTACGCAGGAAACCCTGGCTGGTGGCCAGGGCCCAGCGCCGGTCGTGGCTGGCCACACCGGCCTCCAGCACCCGCAAGGCCCCGTTACCCGTTTCCAGGGCGGCTTCTTCGGCCTGCAGCGCCCGATCCTCCAGCCCGTCCATCCCCATTGCAGAAGGGGCAAACAGGGGAATATCGGGCGTGTCAAAGGCCATCAGGGCCGGGTCGGCCAACCCGGCCGCCTCGTCGGGTTCAACCTGGGCGGCAATGGCGCGGGCATGGTCCACGGTCCGGCGAACATCCTCGGCCGCCAGGGATTGCGAATGGGCCTGGCCGGTTCTGCCACGGTCGTAAATAGTGACGGACAGCGAATAGCTGCCATCGCGCACGGCGCTGTCCAGCGACCGGTTCACCACCCTGACAGTGCCGCCCGCCATTTCCTCAACGGCACACAGGATATCGGCTACCCCCATGGTGCGGGCATGTGAAATCACTGACTGTGCGACATCGGCCATATGCTGTGCGCTTGTCAGCAGATTGGAACCGGCATCCCCCGGATCGGTCTGTCCGCGATGATTGACCATCTTTGATATTCTACCCCTCGATCATCTCCGGAAATGGCAGGTACTCTTGGCATCAACCGTGACATGCGCCTTGATGACGGGACGCAATGCAGGAAGCCGAGCAAGGTGCCGTGCACTTGCCCCGCGGAGCCGCTTTGAAAGGGTTTAGGGCATTCGACCGCTGATCTCTTGCCCTTTGAAGCCCGCCTGATTGCTCCAGAGCGCAAGACGGGCAGGTTTGGGGCCGGCAGCCCTTTTTTCACTGCCCTTCGCACCACCATTCAGGGGGCGGCAGCACCCAACTGCCACAAGACAAAGGCCATTTCCTCGGATGCCTCGCGCAGGCTCTCCCACCGGCCGGATTTTCCGCCGTGACCAGCACCCATATTCGTCTTCAATAAGAGAATATTGTCATCCGTCTTCGTCGCCCGCAAACGTGCGGCCCACTTTGCCGGTTCCCAGTAGGTTACCCGAGGATCATGCAGCCCCCCGGTGATGAAAACCGGCGGATAATCCTACGCCGTCACATTCTCATAAGGCGAGTAAGAGAGGATCCGCTCAAAAACGGCCTTGTCTTCAATCCGGTTGCCCCATTCCGACCACTCCCCAGCCGTGAGGGGCAATCTATCATCCAGCATGGTATTCAAGACGTCGACGAAGGGAACACCGGCAACCACCACAGCCCAGAGATCAGGGTTGCTGTTCATCACCGCCCCCATCAGCATCCCACCCGCAGAGGCACCAGAAATTGCGATCTGACCGGGGCTGGTGAAACCCAATTCGATCAAACCCCTGGCTACATCGACAAAATCATTGAAGGTGTTTGTCCGCTTTTCAAGCTTGCCATCCAGATACCATTGGTGCCCTGAAGGGTAATCTGGTCGTCCGCGATGCGAAGGGGCGGGCTACCACCGGCCAACGGGCTGGGGCCGGCCATTTCGCCCTGGAAGATGTGCAACTGACCGCCCGAGAGGCGACGACCAATATCGGCATCATCCATGACCCCGGCCATCCTGAGCCTTGGATCATTGCCATGCCATCCAAGCCTGGATACCTGAGAACATTGGATTATTCCGCCCGTTGGGCCATCGAGCCGATGTTCTCCGACTTCAAATCGCGCGGCTTCGGGGTCGAGGATACCCAGATCCAGTATCCCGACAGGTTGTTGCGCCTGCTGCTGGTGATGGCCCCGGCGCGCCATGTCGCCGTCTCAACCGGACACCATGACGCCCGCATCAACCCCACACCCGCCGAAAAAACACCTGACCAATCAACCCAAAAAAGTCGCACCCTCAAAATAATCATTCTTCACCAGAGGCTTGCGCTATATCGCCCGCCTAGTCCTTCATATCCTGCCACTGCCTTTGTTATGGGGGTGTAAACTGATGGATGGTGAGGTTTTATGCATTATATTAATTTGAAATATATTTTACATTATATCATTAATTTTTATTAAAAATATAGATTTCTTATGTCAAAATATCCAATAATCAAATTTTTATATTTAATCCATCAAGACATATTGCTTACGCTTCCATATCAACTTCGCCGACACGCCATCTTCACAGGGAAACAGAGCCGCGCTGATCGGCCCTGGCAAAGTTGGATCATCAAACCGTACCCACAAGTACGGCTGCGGACTGCTGTCGTTGGTTTGTGCCTCCCAGGCATTCCCGATCTGGTGGTGACCCAGTAACAGGCGGTAGACTGGTGCGGAAGGATTGTCGCGGCAATCATTGGGAACCAGCCGCACCTTGGCATTGATGGTCATGGTACGGATCGTTCCAACCCAACCACCATCTTTGGATTGAGTGAATCTGCCAATGATGGCCATGGCTCAGTCCTCCGGCTCGCTGGGCTGTTGACCTGATGCCAGAGCTGCCCTCCGAGGTTTTCGACCGCCGACTGTGTCCTGCCCAGACGGACGGTCCTGCTGCTGGGCCTTGGCATAGGCCCGGTCGCTATCCAGGAAGGCGTCCAGCATGTAGGGGATCAGATCGGCCACCGGCTCGGTCGTGCCGTATGTGTCCCGGTAAAGAGCAGCGTAGGATTGCAGCCGCTTGTGCAGTTCCGGATTGAGGATGATGGTCAGCTTTACCGGCGTTCGATCGGGGAGCTTGGGGAGCTTCAGCATGGGTCAGCCTCCACGGTAGGGCGACAGGACCAGGTCGCGACGCACGATGACGCGCAGCGGCCAGCCGGGGCGGACGGTCAGGGTTGGCTGGAGATCGAGATTGCGTTCGACAAGGCGTTGTCCGGCACGGTCGGCGTTTTGCTGGACGGACTCCCTGACGGCACGAACCAAGTCGCTTTCCTGCTGTCCAAAGGTCAGTTCAGTAGCGACGCCCAGCAGCGTCGCCATGGCGATGCCTGTCAGCAAGCGACCGGTGTGGAAGTCCACGTCGTCTGTAAGGCCAGACCGGCCTTGGGTGTCGCTGGCGGGCAGGTTGTCCAGTTGCAGGGATGAGCCATCGGGGCGGATCAGTCGCTGCCAGACCAGCAACGCACGCTCCTGCCCAAAGCTGACACGGCTGTCATAGGTGCCGATCAGGCGCGAGCCTTGGGGGATCAACAGGACCTGCCCGGTGACACTGTCATAGACATTCTCGGTCACCTGGGCAGTCACGGTGCCCGGCAGGTCAGAATTGATACCTGTCACCAGGGCACCCGCGATAATGCTGCCCGCCATGATTTGATGAGGGGAAGCAGGTTGCTGTTCGGCGTGGGGGTTATAGATCCCACCCGTGTCAGGGCGAGCCAGGAAGTCCATCTTGCGCTGCGGCTCATCGGGTGTGGCAGCTTCAGCAAGAGAGACCGGGGCACTTGGATTTGCCGCATTCTGACTTTCTGGAATGGCCTGTCTTGTTTTCGGTTCCGCGCGGATGAACAGACCGGATTGACGCGCCTGGTTGATCTGGACCTGCTCCGGGCTTGTCTGATTGGTGGGCTCAGTAGCTGACCATGGCGTGTTGCTCACCTGGCGGCGCTGCTGCTCCAGAATGGGGCGACCCAGGTCACCGGGCAATGGTGGTCCCAGCAGCGGCGTGTCAGGCTTGACCTGGCTGTAGTCGGTCGGCAGCCCGGCCAAGGCTTCCGGTGCAGGTGGTTTGGCCGGCTGGGCCAGTTCCTGTCGCTCGACGTCGCGTTTACCGGACGGGCCCTGGAGCGACAGCATGGTCAGGGTCAGGATGGCACCGGCGGCAATGCCGCTGCCGCCGATGATCACCCCCCGCCGCAGGCGCAATGCCCGACGAGGGGCTGCCCGCAGTTCCAGTTTTTCGGGCGGGTGTTTGGTTTCGGAAGGGGAGGTGGTCATGACGGCCTCCCATCCGTGCGTTCGATGCGGACCACCTGCTGCGGCTCACTGCCCAGACGCAATTCCGCCGCAGCGAACAGCCCATCCACGATGTAATGCCGTCCGCGCATGCGGTAATTCACCAACTGTGCCTCACCCTGAGCGCCGATGACAAACAGCGGCGGGGCTTCACCCTGATCCAAGCGGTTGGGGAACTCGATATAGACCTTGGCCCCATCGTCAAAGACCCGCTGCGGCCGCCAGGGCGGATTGTCACCGGTGATGGCGTAACGGAAGTGAAGGTTCTCCAGCGACAGGCCGGTGACGACAGGCTGCGTTGCCGCCGCCTGACTGTTGCGGCGTTGCAGCGCCAACAACTGGTCTTGCGGATAGGTCCAGGACAGCGAGGCCATGGCAGTCTGCGGTGTGCTTTCCAGCAGCAGGTGGTAGGCGCGGCGGTCGGTGGTGATGACCAGATTGGTGGTGAGGCTGGCAGCAACCGGCTTCACCAGCACATGTACTCTGCTGGCTTCCCCTGCCCCGCTGCTGGTGTCACCAATGATCCAGCGGACCGTGTCGCCAGCGGAAACGGCCACCAAACTCTCACCGGACTGGAGGGCGATGTCGGTCACCCGTTCGGGGGCAGCGTAGAGCCGATACAGAGCCCCCTCGGTATAGGGATAGATCTGCATGGCGTTGAGATAGCCGCTGCCCGTGGGCTCCAAGGTGGCCGCCTTGTTAGCGTCTGTGACACGCTGGGTCGGAACGCGATTGTCGGGAGTGCCCCCTGTGACCGGTGGCGGCAATGGCTGCAACTGACCAGGCAGTGGCAAGGGGACGGGCTTCTCAACAATTTGGACCGGCAGGGGAGGCTCGGGTTCAACCGCCGCAGCCCGGAAATCGCTGCTGTCATAGGCGATGACAGGTGGCTGTTTGGGTTGGCCCGCACAGGCGGAGAGTATCCCGGCCATTAGGGCCGGCAGGATTAGCTTGGTCATGGCGTGTTCCTCGGGGATGGTTGGGTGTCGAACTCCCTCGACCAGTCAATAGCGGTGATGGTGACGCCCATGGGGTTGCGGGCCAGGGCTTCCGGCGTGTTGGGGGGCCGCAGACTGACCGCCAGGATCGAGGTCCAGCGGTCGGTGCGGATCAGGCTGCCGCGCTCGAAATGCTGCTCAGTCCATTTTACCTGGAAGGATTGGTCCGAAGCGCGGACGATGCTGGTCACCTGCACCGTGACGCTGTTGGTACCGATCCGGCTGAAGGGATCGGTGAGCTTCGCCTGTTCGTTGAGGAACAGGGCCGCGCGGTCGGCCACGAAATCATAGGCGGCCAGCCAGTTCTGCCGCACCAGCACCGGATCGGTCGAGAGCGACCGGACATTGCTGATGAAGCGCCCCAGGTAATAGGCGACCTGGGCATCGGAGGGCTGATAGGCGCTGGTCGCGGGTGCCACGGCATGGGCCTCGCCCAACCGGTCGATCTCCACCACATAGGGAATGATCCGGCTTTGGCCCGATTGCCAGGCCACGATGCCCGCCAGCCCAACGGCCAGCCCGAGGCAACCGAACGCCATCAGCCGCCAGTTCCAGGCCTGGACGCGCGCGCTGCCAATCCTTTCATCCCATAGCTGGGCTGCCTTTTGGTAAGGCGTTACGGGCTCCGGCGTGGTGCCGTAACGTTGCAGGGTGCGTTTGAACATGGTCAATCATCCTTCTGATCGAGGGATGGAGCGGCACTGCCGCCGGACCGATCCCCATCCTTGATGGCCTGTTCGGTGCTGTGGCGACGGGCGCGCGCGGCCTGCTCGGCACGCAGCTTGCGGGCCCAAGCGGGGGCGTTGTCGGTGGAAGCTGGCGATGCTGCACCTATCCCGTCTCCGCCCGTCTCAGGCAAAGGCTCGGGGTTGGCGGACTGGCGACCGGACTGATAGGCCTCGCGCAGCGGTTCGGTGATGCGGTGGCCGGCATCCTTGGCCTTGCGCAGGGTGGCCTCCCCGGCGGCACGGGCCACACCGCCTACGCCAGACTGTCCAGCGGCCTGGGCAGACTGGTAAGCACCCGTAGCGGCACCGCCAAGGCTGGCGCCCGCGCGCACGGCAGCGAAACCAGCGCCACCGGCCAGTCGGGCACCGGCGACAGCGGAACCGCCCGCCAGCAAAACCGTGCCGGCGGCGGCCCCGGCGGTCCCAAGTGCCGCCCCCGCCCCCAACTGCGGTGCGCCAGATACCAGCCCAGCGGCAATACCGGGACCAAAGATGCCCAACCCTAGCAGCGCCAGGGATGCCAGCACCATGGTCATCGCCTCATTGATGCCCGGCACCTTACCGTTCAACGCCTCGGTGAATTCCCGAAAGAAGCTGGAGCCGATGCCGACAATCACGGCCAGCACCATGATCTTGATGCCAGAGGAGATGACATGGCCCAGCACCCGCTCGGCCAGGAAGGCGGTCTTGCTCCACAGGGCAAAGGGAACCAGCACGAACCCGGCCAGCGAGGTCAGCTTGAATTCCACCAGCGTGATGAAGAGCTGCACCGCCAGGATAAAGAAGGCGATCACGACAAAGAACCAGGCCAGGACCATGATCGTCAGGTTCAGGGCATTGCCGAAGATGTCAGGAAAGCCCAGCATGGTGCGGGCTTGATCCAGCAGCGGATGCGCCGCCTGGAACCCCACCGCCGCCAACTGTCCCGGATGCAGCAGGTCACTGGCCGACAGACCAGCGTTCCCCGCGCGCAGCCCAAGCTGCGCAAAGGAGCTGTAAACGGCCTCCGACAGGGCCTGGAAATTGCCCAACACCAGCGCGAAGAAGCCGACATAGAGCACTTTGCGGATCAAGCGCGGCATGACGTCGTGATGGCCGTCCATGGCCCAGAATAGACCGGCCAGCACCATGTCGATGGTGATCAGGGTAGCCGTCAGATAGGCGACGTCCCCCGACAGCAGCCCAAAACCGCTGTCGATGTAGCGGATGAAGGTTTCGGTGAACCGGTCGATGATGCCAAGGTCGCCCATGATGGTTGTCCTCACCGGCTGTAGGCGTGACCGTCGCCCAGGAACTGCCGGGTGCGTTCCCGCGCCATGGCATTGGCCTCGGCAATAGCGGCCTGGGTTTCGGCATCGGCGCGGTACTGGGCTGCCATTAGGCTTTGCAGCTGCATCTGCTGCTTGATGGACAGGGCCAATAACTGGTTACCGGCCTGCTGGGCCTGCAAACTGCCGTCAGCCCCCTGGCTGCGATTGACCAGATCGGCCAGCAGGGGCGCATCCGCCTGGATCGCCGTGACGATGCCGGACTGGACCCGCATGGTCTGCTGATAGGCGGCCCTGGTACTCTGCCATTGGATGTCGGCCTGCCGGTCCAGGCTGGCAGCATCGGCATCGCGGTAAGTACCGGGATAGGTGCGCTGCCAGGCAGTATCGCTGCCGGCAAGGTCAAAGCCGATACTGTCGGCCTGGATCATCAGCCCGTCGATGCGGTTCAAAGCGCTGGTGATCTGCCCCAGCGACGAGTAATCCAGCCGCTGAAGCTGCCGGGCCATGTTCTGCAACATGGTGGCCTGATTTTGCAGGGTGCGTATCTGGTTGTTGATCTGCTCCAGGGCTCGGGCAGCCTGAAGCACATTCTGGGCATGGTTGGCTGGGTCATAGACGGTGAAGGCCTCAGCCCTACCGATGATCAGGGTCACGGCCACCAGGGCCGCGAACAGCTTGGCGCTCATGGTTGGGTCTCCTCATGGATTCGGTCCAGAAGCTCAGCCGCCCAATCCAGGCCCTTGGCGCGCAGCCAAGCGGCGGCAAAACCACCCGGTCCGGTCTCGGCCAGAAGCTTGTCGATCAGCGCCTGGGAGGCCGGATCGGACGCCGCGCAGAAGGCCCTCGCTACCGGCCCCAGCCCCAACTGGAACAGCCGGTTACCACGCCTGGATTGCAGGTAGTAATCCCGCTTGGGCGTGGCCTGGGCGATCAGGCCGATCTGGCGGTCGTTAAGCCCGAAGGCGCTGTAGACAGCCCTGGCCTGCGGTTCGATGGCGCGGTCATTGGGCAGGAAGACGCGCTGCGGGCAGCTTTCGATCAGGGCCGACGCTATACTGCTACCGGCAATGTCGGCCAGCGACTGGGTGGCGAACAGCACCGCCACGTTGCGCTTGCGCAGGACCTTCAGCCATTCCCGAATACGGGCGGCGAAGGCGGGGTTATCGAGATAGACCCAGGCCTCATCCAGGATCAGCAGGGCGGGTGCGCCCGTGAAGCGCTCCTCCAGCCGATGGAAAAGATAGGTGAGCACCGGCAACACGGCCCCTGTCCGGTGCAGCAGCGCCTCCATCTCGAAACATTCCACTGCAGCCAAGTCCAACCCATCGTCAGCGGCGTCCAGCAGGGCACCGTGCGGACCCTCCAGCGTGTAGGGCTGGAGGGCAGCTTTCAGCGGATTGGATTGCAGCAGCAAGGACAGGCCGGTCAGGGTGCGTTGCTCTGGCGGCGCTCCGGCCAGACTGTTCAGGGCTGACCAGACGAGGTCCTTGATCTCCGGCGTGACGGCGACCTGCTCATGCTCGAACAGGCCGATAATCCAATCGGCAGCCCAGGTCCGTTGGTCAGGATCGTCGATACGGCGCAGGGGTTGAAAGGACAAATCGCCCGTCTGCCCCAGCGCATGGTGGCGACCGCCCATGGCCAGGGTGGCGGCACGGGCAGAGTTGCCCTTGTCGAAAATATAGACCTGCGCACTGGGATAGCGGCGGAACTGCATCGCCATCAGCGCCAGCAGCACCGATTTGCCCGCGCCTGTCGGCCCCACCATCAGCATATGCCCGACATCGCCGACATGGGTGGAAAAGCGGAACGGTGTCGCCCCGCTGGTCTCGGCCTGGAACAGCGGCGGGCCATTCAGGTGCCCATTGCGGGCAGGCCCTGCCCAGGTGGCCGACAGCGGCATCAGATGGACAAGGTTCAGACTGTGAACCAGAGGCTGGCGGACATTGGCATAGACTTGGCCGGGCAGGCTGCCCAACCAAGCTTCTACGGCATTGATCCGCTCGGGAATGACGGTGAAACCCAACCCGGTCAGCACCCGCTCGACAGCGGCCAGCTTATCGTCTGCCACCTGCGGGTCTGTATCCCAGACCGTGACGGTGGTGGTCAGGTGGCCGTAGGCGACATGGTCGGCACCAAGCGATTGCAGCGCCTCGTCAACATCCAACGCCTTGTTATCGGCATCGCTGTCCAGCAGGGTCGAGGGCTCGTTGGTCATCACCTCGCGCAGCAGCGCACCGATGGATTTGCGCTTGGCGAACCAATGGCGGCGCAACCGGTTCAGGCTGCGGGTGGCCTGATCTTTATCCAGCGGAATCCAGCGCGTGACCCAGCGATAGGGGAAATCCAGATGGTTCAGCCCATCCAGCAGGCCAGGGCTTGTCTGGTTGGGAAAGCCTAGTACCGACAGGACCCGCAGATGCCGGTCGCCCAGCATCGGCTCCAGCCCGCCCAAGAGCGGTGTATCGACCAGCACCCCGTCCAGGTACAGCGGCACGTCCGGTACAGTGACAGGATGCCGCCGGGTGGAAATGCAGCCATGCAGGTAGGTCAGCGTCTCGGCATCATCCAGATCATGCTGTTCGGGCAGGATGGTTTGTAGCAAACCCGCCAGCCGGAAGAATTCCTGCTGGAACTGATCCAGCTCCCGCCGCCAGTCGCGACGGCCACCCGTGACCTGCCCGCCATCCAGCAAAGCATTGCTGGCGCGGGCCTGATTGTCCGGCGGCGGCAGATAGAGGATTGTCAGGTGGTAGACGCTCTCATAATGGCTGCCCGTCCGTTCAAACCCGGCGCGGCGTTCCTGATCGACCAGCCAGGAGGCGGCATCGGGGAAGGTACTGTTGGGATAGTCCGACGCCGGCACCCGTTCGGCCTCAAAGAACAACGCCCAGCCCGATCCCAACCGCCGCAGGGCATTGTTGGTGCGCGCCGACAGCGCCACCAACTCCGCCTCGGTGGCGGAATCCAGGTCAGGCCCGCGATAGCGCAGGGTGCGCTGGAAACTGCCATCCTTGTTCAAGACTGTACCGGGGGCGACCAAGGCGGCCCAAGGCAGATGATCGGCCAGCCGGTCGGGCCGGGGGCGATATTCGCGCAGGTTCAGCATGACCAGCCTCCCGCTTGACGCAGGTCGCGGGCCAGGATGGCAGCAATGTGGGGATCATGCCGGCTGACCAGCACGGCCAGGCTGTGCCCGCCCAGGGCCAGCAGCAGCCCCGCCAGCCATTGCTGAAGCCCCAGGCCGATAGCGGCGGCGATGGTGCCATTGAGGATGGCCAGCGCGCGCGGGGCACCGCCCAGCCGGATCGGCTCGGTCAGCGCGCGGTGCAGCGGCACGGTAAAACCTTCAGGCAGGTCCTTCATGGCAGCAGCGCCCCGCCGCCGAAGGAGAAGAAGGACAGGAAGAAGCTAGAGGCGGCAAAGGCCACCGACAGACCGAAAACGATCTGGATCATCCGCCGGAAGCCGCCCGAGGTTTCCCCAAAGGCCAGAGTCAGGCCCGTGGTGATGATGATGATCACCGCCACGATCTTGGCGACGGGGCCTTGGACGGAATCCAGGATGCGCTGGAGCGGATCCTCCCAGGGCATGCCTGAGCCGGCGGCGTGGGCAGGAGCCACGAGCAGCATGGCCATACCGGCAAAAGCCAGGGAACGCAGACGGGGCACGCGGAACGGTCGCATGATGATCTCCTGTCAAAGCTGTTGAAGGTCGGCCGGACCCAAGGTGACGATCCGGTAATCGCCATGGGCGTCGAGCCCATCGGTGCGGGCGATGGCATCGACCCGGCGCTGTCCGCCACGGGATTGGATGTGGACGATCAGGTCCACCGCCTCGGCGATCAGGCGGCGGGGTACGGTGACCACCGCCTCCTGCGCCAACTGTTCCAGCCGGTAAAGGGCGGCCCGGGCAGAATTGGCATGCAGGGTGGCGATGCCGCCGGGATGGCCGGTGTTCCAGGCTTTGAGCAGGTCGAGCGCCTCGCCACCCCGGACCTCCCCCACGATGATCCGGTCTGGCCGCAGCCGTAGGGTGGAACGCACCAGATCGCGCAGGCTGACCACGCCCGCGCGGGTGCGCAGCGCCACACAGTCGGGTGCCGCACATTGCAGCTCGCGCGTATCCTCGATCAGCACCAGCCGTTCGGCACTTTCGGTCAGTTCGGCCAGCAGCGCGTTTGTCAGCGTGGTCTTGCCGGACGCAGTGCCGCCTGCCACCAGAATGTTGCGGCGCGCCCGCACGGAGCGACTCAGGGCATCGGCCTGCAAGGGCGACAGGATGCCGTCGCTGACATAGTCGGCCAAGGTCAGAATGCGCGCCGCCGGTTTGCGGATGACAAAACACGGGGCCGTCACCACCGGCGGCAGCAGCCCCTCGAACCGTTCGCCGGTTGGCAGTTCTGCTGACAGGATGGGCCTGTCGGCATGGGTTTCGGCACCAACATGCGAGGCCACCAGCCGGATCAGTCGCTCCACCTCCTCGGGCGGCACCTGCATACCGGTAGCGGCAATCCCCTGTCCGGCCCGCTCCATGCGCAGCGTGCCGTCGGGATTGACCATCACCTCGGTCACGGTCGGATCATCCAGGGCGGCGGCGATGTCTGGCCCCAACGCGGTGCGCAGCATGGAATGGCGGCGTTCGTCCGCCTCGCGCATGGGGCTCATGCTGTGCCCTCCCGGCTGGCGGACAGGGTGCGGGTGGGCGCGGCCATCTGGCGGCCCACCTGATCAATGAATTTCTGGAACCGCTCCTTGCCCACGGCATGGGCGGCCCGGTCCGGTTCGGGTACCGGAGCCGTGACGGTCAGTTGGTAGCGGACATACAGCGCCAGGCTTTCCAGCAGAACCTGCACATCCCGTTCGATCCGCTCCAACTGCCGCCCCTGCCGGTCCAGCCGGATGCGCAAGGCCTCCTCGATGCCATTGGCCCCCCGGCGGGTCAGGTACTGGCGCAGGGCGTCGGACACGATGGCGGATTTGGTCGTGCCCGGCTTGGCGGCCAGGGCCTCCAGCTGGGTCGACAGTTCATCATCGAGATAGAGGTGATGGCGGGGTTTCATGGCCCGGCTCCAACAGCGGAAATGTTGGTGCCAAGCGTGGGACAGAGCGGCGGAATCTCTTATGGCCGTTACCTACGCCCTTGCGCGACCTGCACCGGGGCTCGTCATCCCCCTGTCCATCCAGGTAACTGGTCAGACGCCGATCATTCAGGGTAAAGGCTTGGAAATCGGGCACGCTGTCGGTGCCTGTAATGTAAGACGGGATGAGAGATGACGGAAAAGATCAGCAAGGACGACCTGGCCGCCATCGTGGCTGAGGTCACGGGCAGCACCAAGGTCAGCGGCAAGGAAGCCGTGGAGCGGATCCTGGGGGCCATTGCCACCGGCCTGAAGGATGGCAAGGAGATCAATCTGGCGGGCTTTGGCAAGTTTACGGCCCAGCAGGTGCCGGAGCGTCAGGGCCGCAACCCGCAGACGGGGGCACCGACCACCATCGCCGCCCAGACCAAGGCCAAGTTCTCGCCGGCCAAGGCGCTGAAGGATGTGCTGAACGGCTGATCCTGATGGCGATGCCCCGCCCGGCGGGCATCGCCAATCCAAGGACAGTCAGAAGTTCGGCAGCAGATCGTCGCGCGAGCCCTCATTGATCGCGTGGGCACGAGCGACATTCGACAAACGGTCCATGGCGCGTTTGTCCGCCGCCACATCCGTCTCGTCCTCCGCAGACCCGAACAGGTCAGCACCGTCAGGGTCGACCGGCCTGACCGTACCCTCCTCGGGCAACCCCGGATGGCGCTGCTGCTGTCGACCACCCTCCGTCAGTTCATCCAACGCGCTGTCATCATCCTCCTCGGCCAGACGCTGGTCCATGCCACGCACCTGTCCACCCCAATCATCAGATCTGGGTGGGGGGCGATCGGCATAGGGGCCATCCGACAGGGCTGGAGCCGGCAACACCCGTTCCGTGAAGTTCCGATCCTCATAGTAGCGGAGCTTGCGAGCCCGGATCGGGGAGAGGCCGGAAACCAGCACCAGCTGATCCGTCGGCGGCAGTTGCATCACCTCGCCCGGTGTCAATAGGGGCCGCGCTGTCTCCTGTCGGCTGACCATGACATGGGACAGCCAGGGGGCCAGCCGGTGGCCGGCATAGTTGCGCTGCGCCCGTAGTTCGGTGGCCGTGCCCAGCGCGTCCGAAATACGTTTGGCCGTGCGCTCGTCATTGCTGCTGAAGGCGATGCGGACATGGCAATTGTCCAGGATGGCATTGTTCTCGCCATAGGCCTTGGAGATCTGGTTCAGGCTCTGGGCGATCAGATAGGCGCGGATGCCATAGCCCGCCATGAAGGCCAGGGCCGTCTCAAAGAAATCCAGCCGCCCCAAGGCTGGGAACTCGTCCAGCATCATCAGCAACTGGTGCCGCCGCCGCTTGGCGGGGTCACCCTCCAACCGCTCGGTCAGCCGCCGGCCGATCTGGTTTAGCACGAGGCGCACCAGCGGCTTGGTACGGGAGATGTCCGAGGGCGGGATGACGAGATAAAGCGACACCGGCCGCGACGCATCGACCAGATCGGCGATCCGCCAATCGCATGCCGCCGTTGTGGCCGCCACCGTGGGATCGCGGTAGAGGCCGAGGAAGGACATGGCCGTGGACAAGACGCCCGACCGCTCATTCTCCGACTTGTTCAGTACCTCCCGCGCGGCCGAGGCGACGACGGGATGCACGATGGGCTTGTCGGGTGTGCCCAGATGATTGGTCGCCATCATCCGGCGCAGCGTGTGGGCAAAGCTGCGCCTGGGATCGGACAGAAAGGTGGCCACGCGGGCCAGGGTCTTCTCCTCCTCGGCATAGAGGACATGGAGAATGGCACCCACCAGCAGGCTATGGCTGGTCTTCTCCCAATGGCTGCGGCGCTCCAGGGCGCCCTCGGGATCGACAAGGATGTCGGCGATGTTCTGGACGTCGCGGACCTCGTCCGGTCCCTTGCGTACCTCCAGCAGCGGATTGTAGCGGGCGGAACGTGGATCGGTGGGATTGAACAGCAGGCAATGGGAGAAGCGCGCACGCCAGCCGGCGGTCAATTGCCAGTTCTCGCCCTTGATATCGTGGATAACGGTCGACCCGGTCCAGGACAGCAGCGTCGGCACCACCAGCCCCACGCCCTTGCCCGACCGGGTCGGCGCAAAGGCCATGACATGTTCCGGCCCATCGTGCCGCAGATACCGCCCCCCCAACCGCCCCAGAAAGACCCCCGCCGGCCGAAACAGCCCCGCCCCCTCCACATCCCGGCTGGTCGCCCAGCGCGAGGAGCCATAGGTGGTGACCATCCGCGTCTGCCGGGCGCGCCACAGCGACCCGATGATGGCAGCGGCACAGCCCATGAAACCGCTGGCACCCGCCAACATGCCGGCCTTGTCGAAGACATGCGGCGCATAGGCCTCGTACCAATACCACCACTCGAACAACTGCCAGGGGCGGTAGACGGGCCAACCGATCATGATGATCCAGGGAGGGCCAAGCTGTGCCTGATAGCCCAGCATGGCGGCCACCCATTGCGTCGCCACCCAGACGCCCAGAATGACGATGGCGAACACGACCAGGATCTGGCCGATCAGCAGCTTGGTGGGCGTCATGGAAATTGTCCTGCCAAAGCCGAATCCACGATTGGTTCCCACCACTGTAGGGATTCTGCCGTATAGGTCGGATGGCCCTTATCTACGCTCATTTGCAAAAACGACTGCGCAGGGCCACTGGCTCGTCCGGCAACTCAAAAGCGAAGTGCTGCACCTGCTAGTTCTGGTTAGCCCTTATCGATTTGGTCGCAATCCGTTAGAGTTGAGATCAGCAATCTTCTGCATTCATTTGTATTCAGCCCGTTGGAGTAGAAGGAATGTTGGAAACAGGGACAGCCGGCCCAGAGGGTGAAGAAGGTGGCGAGTTCTGGCCGCTGAAGGAAAAGCTGGAACGTGCCCGTACTGAACTTCTGGACCTGTCCACTCGCAACAGGCTGATCAGCACGCCGCGTGGCACGAAAGCCAAGCAGGTCGAGATCATTGATGAACTCGCCTCGGAAATCTTCCGCCTGCTTGTCAGCGACGGCAAGGCTCTCACCTTCCTTCCGGGGCGCAGGGCAGCAGGTACTGCTGCCAGCGAAGAGGATGAAGACAGCGATGAAATTTCCGAGCTGGCGCAACCCGATGATGACTCGATTGATGAACGGGGCATGGCGTCACGCCATAGCGATACAAAGCTGCAGACGCGGCTGACATCAGAGGGTTTGCAAAAACGCCTTCTCGACCTTTACCTGGACGCCAGGACGTTGCAGGAGGAACAGGGCGTCAACATCCTCTACCTCGCCCTTGGCATGCTGAAATGGTTCGAGGATGAAAAATCCGAGAAGGAGCGCTTCGCTCCCCTGATCCTGCTGCCTGTGACGCTGGACCGGGGCTCGGCCGGCGAACGTTTCAAGCTGCGCTGGCTGCAAGAGGAACCGGCCGCGAACCTGTCTCTGGGCGCCCTGATGAAGCGTCAGTTCGGGCTGGAACTTCCGCAATTCACCGAAGGCGACGAAGCGTTCGATCCCACATCGTATTTCGCGCGGGTGGCATCGGCGGTCGCGGGCCAGCCACGCTGGGCCGTGCAGGAGAACAATGTCGTCCTCGGGCTGTTCTCGTTCGCGAAATTCCTCATGTATCGCGACCTGGACCCGGATTTGTGGCCCACAGGCGTCGGCATCGCCGACAGTCCGATCGTATCCGGCCTGCTGGGTGACGGCTTCAAACCCGGCGACGGGATGATCGGCGAGGACGAGCCTGTCGATCCCCATATCGATCCCGAGCATCTGGTCCATGTCGTTGATGCCGACAGCTCGCAGACCATGGCCGTGCATGAGGTGCGCCGGGGCCGCGATATGGTCATCCAAGGCCCACCCGGCACGGGCAAGTCGCAGACCATCGCCAATGTTATCGCGTCCGCCGTTTACGATGGCAAAACGGTGCTGTTCGTGGCGGAGAAGATGGCAGCGCTGGAGGTGGTCAAACGCCGCCTGGATGCCAACGGCATCGGCGATATCTGTCTGGAACTCCACAGCAACAAGGCCAACAAGCGCTATCTGCTGGAGGAACTGCGGCGGACATGGGATCTGGGGCGGCCCAGCGGTACAGAGGATGGCGCGCTGATCCGGCAGCTTCGCCAGAACCGCGACAAGCTGAACGAACATGTGCAGCGCCTGCATCGGCGTCAGCAGCCGTGTGGCCTCAGCCCCTATCAGGTCATCGGCCATCTGGTGCGCTTACGACAGACCAACGAGGGGCCGGCGAAGGTGACGCTGGTCGCACCGGAGACTTGGTCCCGCCCAGAGCGTCAGGAACGGGAGCTGCAACTGAAGGATCTGGCGGGCCGCATCGACGATATCGGCCCGCCTTCACAGCATCCCTGGCGCTGCGCCCATATTCCGGCCATCACGCCCATGGACGTGGAACGGATGGTGGTTCGGCTGCGCGAGCTTCTGGGCGGGTACCAGCAGTTCATCGCGAGCAGCAGCCAGCTCTGCGCATTGCTGGAGATCAGCGCACCCGACAGCCTGCAAGACGTGGAAGGCATCGTCAGCCAGGCCCGGCGGGTCGCAGCAGCGCCAGCGCTCGACCAGGCCACGATCACCGACGACGTATGGATCTCGCAACAGGCACAGCTCGCCGCACTGGTCGAGAACGGGGAAAAAGTAACGGCATTGCTGGCCCAGTTGGCGACCATCGTCACAGCGGGCGCACGCCATCAAGACTTGGCCGCGGCAGGCGCGCTGCTGAACAAATACCGCGCGGGTTGGCTCATTGCGCGGGAATCCGGCTTTACAGCGGCACGAACCCTCATAGCGACGTTCATTGAGCATCTGACAGGTTTGAAGACAGCTCTGGGATTGCGCTACCCGGCGACGTTGGCATCCGCAAAATTGCTGCTGGGGGTTGTTGAGCGTGTAGCAGCGGCACCACCGTTCGACCCAGACGCTATGCTGAATGACGTCTGGAAAAGCCGGGGAGCGGACATCGCCGATCTGGTGGAGGCCGGCCGGGACTATGCGACCCGGAGACAGGAGCTTGACGGCGTCTTCACCTCCGCCGCGTGGGATACCGACGTAAAGGTGGCGCGGCAACACCTGGCGATGCACGCGACCAGCTTCTTCCGGTTCCTGAACGGGGATTTCAAGCGGGCGAAGATGCTCATTTCCTCCATCCTGGCAACGGCCGCCCCGACGCCTGTTGGCGAACAACTGAAGCAGTTGGACAAACTGATCGCCAATCAGAAAGCCCTGGTCCGCCTCTCGTCAGACGACGACCTGGGACGAGCGGCCTTCGGCTCGCTGTGGCGTCGGGAACGCTCGGACTGGTCGGCGCTGGAGAAGATTGTCGCCTGGGCACAGGGCAATGGCGTGGGTGATACCGCCGGTGAGATCCGGCGCATCGCAGCGACGACCAAATCACAGGTGCTCCAAAGCCTTGCGCGCCCTGTGGAACGGGCCGCCGCAGAGCTGAGATCGGCCCTTGGTGAGCTGGCTCCCCGCCTGCAAACGGCGGCGCCTCAGGTATTTCCGGCAGAACCCGTTGATGAGATCGATGTGGAGGCGTTGGCCACCGCCCTTGGTGACCTGGACTTGGCCGCCGGCACCTTGGCCCTCATCTTCGCCCAGCCGCCGCAAGCCCTGGAGGAACAGCGACATGTTCTGGGGCAGTTGGAAACGTTGAGGACCACCGCGGCACTGCTGGAAATGGCGGCAGAACCCGGAGAGCAATCCCTGGGGCAGAAGGCGTTCGGCGCCCGCTGGCATGGGGAAGGCTCCGACTGGGCGCAGCTGCGCAAGATCGTCGAATGGGCCAAAGGCAATGGCGGAGGACCAGCAGCGCTGGTCATCCACAGAGCCGTTGGGCGCGGTGTCGATCAACATTTTGCCGGTAGTGCCGCTGATGAACTGGCCGGTACAGCACCCACGCTGGTCAGCAACACGGAACAGGAATTCCGCTATCTGTCACTGGATCGGGGGGCGGCATTTGGAACCGAGGAGGTGTCCGGCATCAATCTCGGCTTCCTGGTCCGCCAGATCAATCTCTGGATCGACCGTGCCGAAGACCTGAGCAAATGGACCGCCTATACCGCCAAGGCACGGTTGGCCCGGGACGCCGGTCTGGCTGATCTCGTCGAGCGGCTTGAGGATGGCCGGCTGGATGCGCGCTCCGTCCTGCCGGAGTTCGAGAAGTCCTATTACGAAGCACTGTTCAACTGGATGGTCCAGGACGATCCCGAACTGGCGCGGTTCGACGGTGACGGCCATTCCCGCATGGTCGAGGAATTCGGTCGCCTGGATCACAAGCGCATCCACCTCGCCCGCCGGGAGGTCGCCGCGATCCACCACCAGCGTATTCCGCGACAGGAGGGCGGCGCCGGACCGGTTGGTGTATTGAGGAATGAGTTCGTAAGACGTCGCAACCACCTGCCAATCCGTCAGTTGATGAAAAAAGCCGGACCGATCATCCAGGCGCTGAAGCCGGTCTTCATGATGAGCCCGCTTTCCGTGGCCCAATTCCTGGAACCGGGCAGCCTGACCTTCGACATGCTGGTTGTCGACGAGGCATCGCAGATCCAGCCCGTCGATGCCATCGGCGCCATTGCCCGCTGCCGGCAGATCGTCGTCGTTGGCGACGACAAGCAGCTGCCCCCGACCCGCTTCTTCGACAAAATGCTGGCCGGCAACGATAACGACGATGACGAGGCAACAACCAAAGTTGCTGACGTCGAGAGCATTCTGGGGCTTTGCGTGTCCAAAGGGCTGCCGCAGCGGATGTTGCGCTGGCACTATCGCAGCCGGCATCAGTCGCTGATCGCCATCTCGAACCGCGAGTTCTACGAGAACAAGCTTTACATCGTGCCCAGCCCCTACACCGCTGAAGCAGGTATGGGTCTGCGGTTCCATTACTTCCCCCATGCCACCTATGACACCGGGGGCACCTCCACCAATGTCGAGGAAGCCAAGGTGGTCGCCAAGGCGATCATCCAGCATGCACGCAGCCATCCCGACCTGTCCCTGGGCGTCGCCACCTTCTCCACCAAGCAGCGGCGTGCCGTGCTGGACGAGGTGGAACGGCTGCGTCGGCTGAACCCGGACACGGAGCATTTCTTCTCTGCCCATCCGGCCGAGCCGTTCTTCATCAAGAATCTGGAGAATGTGCAGGGTGACGAGCGCGACGTGATCTTCATCTCCGTCGGCTACGGGAAGAATGCCCAGGGCTACATGAGCATGAGCTTCGGCCCCCTCAACCGGGACGGCGGCGAACGTCGCCTGAACGTTCTGATCAGTCGCGCCAAGCGGCGGTGCGAGGTCTTCTCCTCCATCACTGACGAGGATATCGACCTGGAGCGCGCCAAGGGCAAAGGTGTCCTCGCCTTCAAACTGTTTCTGCACTTCGCCCGCACCGGCAATCTCAACCTGGGTCACAAGACCAACCGGGAACATGACAGCGTGTTCGAGGAGCAGGTCGCCAATGCATTGAAGGCACATGGCTACAATGTGCATGCGCAAGTGGGCCTAGCCGGCTTCTTCATTGACTTGGCCGTGGCCGATTTCGACCGGCCCGGCCGCTACATTCTGGGCATCGAATGCGATGGTGCCGCCTACCACAGTTCACGCTCCGCCCGCGACCGCGACCGGCTGCGCCAATCCGTCCTGGAAGATCACGGCTGGATCATCCACCGCATCTGGAGCACTGACTGGTTCAACAGGCCGCAACAGCAACTGGCAAAGGTCATCGCCGCCATCGAAGCCGCCAAGGAGGAGGTGACCGCCCGTGAAGGGGCCGCTGGTCAGAACGCTCGGGCTGTGCCGATTGAAATCGTGACCGTGGAACGGGAGCACGTCACCGAGATTGGATTGCGGCACGCCAGCGATGCCACCGAGGTGGCCAGCACCGGGACTTCCCTGGCTGTTCCTTATGTCCAGGCGACCCTCACCGCACCAGTCGACGTCGAGTTGCATGACGTGGCATCGGGAACGATGGAAAATCTGGTTTCACAGGTCGTCACCGCCGAAGGCCCGGTCCATCTGGATGAAATTGTCACTCGGCTACGTGAACATTGGGGATTGCAGCGCGCCGGTGGACGCATCCGGCAAGCCGTCGCGCGAGGTGTCGATATCGCGGTCAAATCCGGCCGGATTTCCGCAGAAGGAGATTTCTATATAGTCCCCGACACTGACATCAGCGTGAGAGACAGAAGCGAGACCCAGTCTCCCGGCCTGCGAAAGCCCGAAATGCTTCCCCCGATGGAAATCCAGAAAGCTGTCATCACTTTTGTGGCTGCTCATCTGGGCGCCACGGAGGAAGAAGCCATCACTGGCACATCTCGCCTGTTTGGCTTCAAGGCAACCAGCGCCCAGCTCAAGCAGGTGATCGTAAGCGCAATCAAGGCTGCAGAACAATCTGGCCGTCTGGTTCGGCAGGGCGAGTTGCTGCGTGCTCCCCCAGAGGGTTGACTGTCTGAGGTGGTGGTAAGGCGGCTGCATTGCCGCCTGCCCCCTTCTGCCCAGGTGATGCTGTCGTCATGAGCCAGCCGATCCGAACTCCAGCACGGGATGGGCCGCGATCAAAATCCGATCCACGATCGCATTCCCGACCGGCAGGACCAGGACACTGGCCTCGCCGATATGAGACGCCTCGTCCGGCAGAATCTGGTGTATAGGACGCGCCTCGCTCTCCACCCGTCCGACCACATGCCGAACCGTCTCCGACAAGCCGTCCCACGCCTCCCCTCCCGTATCCGGCAACAGCTTGGCGGCGGCAGACCCTGACAGCATCTTCTGCCATCCGCTATCCATCCGATCGAAAACCATGAGGTTGGATAGCCAGGGGCTGAGCACCCAGAGAGGCAACGTGTCGCGCGAAGGGACCATCAAGGTCCCGGCACCAGCTCGCGCCCACGCTGCCAGCAGGGTCCATTCCGGGTCCATGAACTCCTCCCAGCTTGCGAACCCATCTGCAAACTGCACCGTGGCAAGGGCGGCATAGAAATCGTCAGAACCGGCTTCCATTGCATCCTCACTCCGATTAGGAACTATACTTCCTGGAAGTATGCTTCACATTCGTCATGGTTTCCACCATGGACTTGATGGAAGCTGTTTCCCGGAATGTGCGGCGGTTGCGCCAGGAGCGAGGGCTGAGCCAGGAGGAACTGGCCAGCCGTGCGGACATCAGCAATCGCTATCTGGGGGACATCGAACGCGGCCAGCATAGCTGTACCGTTACGGTCCTTGGACGCATCGCCGATGGCCTGGGTGTCCGCCCCGCCGAACTGATCGAATAGGTCAGGAGACCGACGGGCCGCTGCGTTGTCGCCCGATCGTCCAGGATATTCCCTCTGCCCGCATGATCCCGGAGACAGGCTGCCCAATATGCCGGTCCAGAACAGGGCGCCAAGGCACCAGGGTGAAGTCCCGGCTGCGCTCGATTACCGCTACCTTGTCGCCGGCCAGGGGAATGATACGGCGCAGCACGCCTTCCACTGGCTGGCCGGGGCGTATCTCGACATAACCCAGCCTCAGCTCGTCGGATAGCTGCCCGGCAACGCGCAGCAATTCCCGTCGCCGCAGGGTTGCCAGTATGTCTGCGCGATAGAAGGTTGTGCCCCGCTCTTCCCAAGCCAAGTCCTCCGCGATCAGCCATTGCCGGCGGCGGGCCTGGGCCTCGCGCACCTCCTGCCCGAAGCCCGCATCCCGCACCAATTCGGGATTGGCGGTAACCAGTTCGCGGTCCAGCCAGGTCGCCCCGTCCGTGGCAACCTGCCGTTCCAGCGACAGGGTGGACAGCATACGCACGGTGACAGGGTTGAACCGGGCCTGAGCGCGCTCATAGCCGACAACCTGCTCCAGATGGTTCGGGGCGATGATCCAGGTGCCATCCGGTTCGCGGGTCACAGCCTTCGTCAGCCGTCGCATCGCCTCTAGTCGCCGGATATGACTTTCCGCGAAAGCCTCGCTGGCGGCGGGATCGTGGCGCAGATGGATGTCGATGCTGTACCGGCCGCCACTGGCCACTGCGATCTCCAGAATACGGCGATCGATGGGCCGCACCCCCATGGAACGTGGCTCGACACGCAGGATGCTGCCGACCGGTGTCGGCTCCGTCGCCTCCCCGTTGCCGATATCGACATAATGAGTCCGGCCGTCCGTGGCGTCGATGATCAGATAGTGGCGATCATTCACCTCGTCCGACAGGCCGCGCGCGACAACACGGCCGACGATGGGGCGGGCACCATCTGCACCAGGGTCATGGATGATCAGGTCGGCAGGCGCGCGGGCCAGATCCTGGACCGCCATTTCCCGATGCATGGTCTTGATGATGTCGCCGCGCTCGCCCATCCGGCGCAGGGTGGATTCCAGGTCATCCGCCAGCTGCCACTGGCCGGAGCTGATCTCCGCTGCCAGACCCAGCCGTTCCAGCTTGCGCAGCCGGCCCATGTGCAAAGCCTGCTGGAAAGGGTTGTGGTCAGCACCTGTCACCAGATGCTCCGGCGACTGGTCGCGCAGCAGGCGGCGATCCAGGCTGGTGAAACGCTCCTGTTCCACTTCCCGGCGCAACTGGCCCTGCACCTCGGCGTCGGTCTTCGGACCCAGATGCAGGCTGACGATCTCGGCGGCACGTTCCCGCATGCCGGTGGTCATGTATTCCCGGGCGATGATCAGATCCTTGCCGCGATCATCCTTGCCTCGGACGATAATATGGCTGTGGGGATGGCCGGTATTGTGGTGATCGACCGCGACCCAATCGAGCCGCGTGTCCAAATCCTGTTCCATCTGCGCCATGAGGCGGCGAACCATGGGTTTCAGATCGTCATACTGGTCGCCATCCTCGGCCGACACGATGAAGCGGAATTGGTGGCGATCCCCTTCCGCCCGGTCCAGGAAGCGCTTGCCCTCCACCCGATCCTGGTCGGCACCATAGAGCTGACCGGGCTGCCCTTCACGGATGACGCCGTCGCGCTGGATATAACGCAGATGGGCACGGGCGCCGACCATGCCCTTGCCAGCCAGCTTAACGATGCGGGATTTGATGATCACGCGGCGTTGTCGCCAGGCGGCGAACTGGTCGCGCGATGCCAGCACCCGGCCAACACCAGCACCCCGCCCGATCCGGCTGCCATCGAAACGGGTCTTTCGTGCCCTGAAGCTGACCGGCCCGCCATTGGCCAGAACGGTCGCCGCCAGCACCCGGTTCAGGAAACGCTTGCCGCGACGCCCGGAGGCGCTGCGCATCCGGCCCAGACGGGGCTGGAAATCATGGTCGTCACCGAACATCGCGGCACCTCCCGATCCGAAGCTGAAATGGGGCATCCCGAGGCGATGGCGCCAAAATGGCACCGGCCCAACCGCCGTGGCGCCACCACGAAACCCCAAAAAGGATGTGCAGACAGGGGGTTACGGGGGCGCTGGCGCCACCGCTTCATCTTGCCCTACAGCGCCCCGGATCAGCACCCGCGCTTATCCACGCCCTCCTACGCTCTCATGCTGGAAAAAATGGGAGCGACGGTCTGAACCGCCGCTCCCGGATCAGCGCCACCTATCGACCGATGGCGCTCTGGAAGGCCTTCTCGGCGGCGTCGCGCGTGGCATAGGCCCGCTGACGGGTCATGGAATACAGACGCTCATCACCATCAACAACGGAGCTGGCGACGATGAACTCGCTACGGAAATGGCTCAGGATGAGGATGCAGTGAAGGCCTTCTGCGCCATCATCATCGCCCATCCATTCGCCCAGATAATGCTCCTGGAAGCGGCCATCCCAGATGAATTCGGGACGTTCGGCACTGATGAAACGCTCGACATTGGCCATTAAACCGTCGCTGCCGAACTCGGTCCGCACGTCATCGACAAGGGCGTCGAAACGGTCGATCGCGGTCTGGGGATGCGCTGCAATGAACGACATGGGAACCTCCTTGGCTGGCGTCCTCCTGATCGAAGACAAGGTTCCCGTCCAGCCGGAGAGGGGCCGGTCAAGGACGCCGCAGGCGCCGCAGGCGCCGCAAAGCGGGGCGCGGGGGAGCCAAAATGCGTAGCATTTTGGGGGGACCGCGCATCCTTGACGGGTCCCGCTGCCCGGCTGGTACGATGGGCGCACTGAGATGAGAACCCCCTCCCCCGCCGCATTCAGGGGGCAGATCAAGGGTGCAGGAGGCCCCAAAAAAAGGAGCGGCATCCGATGGACACCGCTCCCGCCACGCTATGCGGTCAGCAGCATCAGCCGCTTCTGGGCGGCCAAGGTCTCCATAGCCAAAGGGTCCTGACGGATCCGATCCTGAAGCTGACACACCCGGTCCCATGGCCCGATATTTTCCACTGGATCATCGGCTGATCCCACATACATCGGTGCCTGATTGCGGATGCGGATGGCCTGCTCCAGTCGTTGAATGAAGGCAAAGGCCAGGCGGCGTTGACGCCAATAGGCATCGGTTCCGCGGATCGGTGTAACAGTCTCGGTCACCATGATCTCCTCCATCGCTGTCGTCCCCGTCATCGAGGACAGCGCCTGGCATCAGCCGGAACGGGGCCGGTCAAGGACGCCGCAGGCGTCGCGAAGCGGGGCGCGGGGGAACCAAAATGCCTAGCATTTTGGGGGGACCGCGCATCCTTAACGGGTCCCGCTGCCCGGCTGGTACGATGGGCGGACTGAGATGAAGTCCCCTGCTCAACCGTCTATCGCCCCGGTCCCCGAGGCTTGGTCATCGGCGCGAAAAGACGGCGGTCAGGGCTGTTCAACGGCACGAACAGCCCACTGGTGCCGCCTGCTGGCAATCCCAATCTGGCGGCGAGTTTTGCCAGATAGGCCTGGGTTTCGGCTGGCAATGGCATGCTGTCGCGGAGATGGGATCATACCGCGCAGGCCCGGCATTATAGGCAGCGAAAAGGCCAGGATAGCCGAAGCGGTCGCGCATTTCGGCAAGGTAGGCGCTGCCTGCCATGATGTTGGCCGCAGGGTTCAGGGCATCGCCCTGGATGCCATATCGGTCGCGCATTTCGGACCAGGTGTCCGGCATCAATTGCATCAGGCCCAGCGCGCCCTTGACCGATACGGCATTGGCATCACCAGCGCTTTCCGTCTTGATGACGGCCTTGATCCAGTCCTGTGGTAGGTTGAAACGATGGGCAGCGGCAGTCACCGCGGTATCGTAATACGCATAGTCCGCAGCCCCGGCAACCGACGTGGCCAACAGCGCAAAGGCCAGCCCAACCGCCTTCAGCGCAGCCATAGTGGCACCAACCGACCGATGACATGCACCGATGACAGCGGCCCGAAATAGCGGCCATCCAGGGACTCTGCCGCTGGCATCAGGAACAGTATTTCTCCTGCCGACAGGACCCGGCAGCCCTCCCACCAGGGCAACGGACGGCCTGCCCTGTCAGCCTTCTGACGCACGGCGACCGTATCGCCATTGATGGTGATGACGTCGCCCTTGGCGCAGACATGATCCCCGCCCATGGCCGCCACCTGCTTGATCAGCGACACACCGCGTGGCAGATAGCGCCGCCATGTCGGCAATGCCATCCGGCGGTGTTACCAGGGCAAAATCGCCCGGGTGCAGGCGGGTTTCCGGCAGCAGCAGATAGAGCCCAAGGGGGGCCGAGGCGCTGCTGTTCCAGACCAGGATCGGCACGGGGCGAGCCATCACCGAAAATCCCAGCGCCACCAGGGCTACACCTGCCAGCAGCAACGCTCGGCGGCGTGAAGTACGAGACAAGCGGCGGCGCGATGGACGACGGGGCGATTTCTGTTGCGACATCGGGGCGCAATTCATGACGCATCCCCTTTGTCGGAAGTGCTGTCGCGCTGCTCCCCCAATGACCAGGCATCCAGGTCATCAATGTGGTAGCGGACATAGCGC
>CALRQC020000062.1:0-27337 GCA_943370215.1 Azospirillum sp. RU38E | reverse complement strand
AGGGCAAGGGCAAGGGCAAGGGCAAGGGCAAGGGCAAGGGCAAGGGCAAGGGCAAGGGCAAGGGCAAGGGCAAGGGCAAGGGCAAGGGCAAGGGCAAGGGCAAGGGCAAGGGCAAGGGCAATCAGACAGCATAGATCAAGTTAAAAAGGTAAATATTATCGTCGATGGCTCTGGAAGCATGAGAGGATATTTCACGCGTATAAACGATCAAAATCTATACTATTCTCTTCTTCAAAGCCTTCCATCCGTCCTGAGCACCAGTAATACTATTAAAGATAGCGATATTTCCTATTTTCGTCTGGGACAGACCTTGCAACCCATTCCCCAGAATGAGCAGCATCTAATTCAACAACAGAATTTTTATACATCCAGATGCCGGGGAGATGGAGCTCCCGTCTGCGACAACCAGGAATCACGCCTGCAGTTGGCATTGGAGAAGGCCGCCGATGGGGCGCCGGGGGATGTAACCATCATTTTTACCGATCTGTTCCTGAGCGACAGAGAGGTTCAGGCACAAGCCCTGCGCCCCTTCAGTGCTGCCCTGACGCGGTTCCTTCATTCGCCTGGTACGGCCCTTGGAGTGATCGGTCTTCGCTCGCAATTTGATGGGGTCGTCACCGATCTTCCCACCGGCAATTACCAACACCCCGCCCCGCCAACTGCGAAGAAGCGGCCTCCGCAGCCGGCTTCCGTGGGCTACCGACCGGCATTCGCCCTGATTCTCGGCCCACAGGCTGCGGTTGACGAGATTATCGCCAAGACCCGGCTGATCATCTTTCCCAATGTCGGGCCCGACGATCTGCACAGCTCCATCATCAGCCTCTCTTCTGCTCCCCCGCCTTCCATGGCCGCAAACTTTGCGCCGACCGCCCAGCCGAACACATCCACGGGGGTTCCTGAATTCACCTTGAGGCTGCCCTCCCGCATTAAGCCGGCAGATGAGACGACGGCAGGCAGCTTTCGCTTGCAGACCCCCCTCTCGGCAGAACCGGAATTCACCAGCGAGGCATGGTCTTCGCCACCAGGCAGATGCGAGTGGACGCGGTTCGTACTTGGAAGTAGTGAGCCGGTCAAGGTTGAAAAAATCAACCAAAACCAGTGGAAGCTGACATTGCCGCAGCCTGCGGCCCCCTCCCCCCAGGCCATCACCTTGCGGCCGGACACCCGCTATCTGCTGCGGGTCAGCATGAAGGCCAGAATGGTGGAAGAGCTGGATTGGATGACCGCATGGGATTTGCCGGCCAGCAATGTTCAAGGGGTGATCAACAGCCGACCAGCCTTCTTCCCGGCCCTGAACCTGGGAATGATCCGGCAATTGATCTTGGGCCTACGCCCCCAGAAACTGAATGACGATAACGGTACTATTCTGGGCAGCGCTGTGTTCACCATAAAAGTGGAGAGGTAAGATGACACTACGCCGATTTTTTTCCCTTGTTCGCCTCATTTTTTTTACCGGAATTATATTTTTTATTATCTGGATCATGACAGATAATGCCGAGAAGGATTTTTACTGTCTCAATTTTCTACATGAAACCATTTTTGTAAACTGTGACGAACATTACCCTAAATTGCGTTCTCTGGCGACTGTCCTGTTGCTGATCAACAGCGCCGTCAGCTTTGTGATTGTCGGGATATGGCTGTTCATTGTCAGCCGGTTTGAAATTTCCAGACCGGATCAGGTAAAGCGCCTTTGGGTCTGGTGGTGGGTTTTGCTGGTCATCGGAACGGCATTTATAAGTATATCGGCCTATTTTGTGTCAAGCGCCTTGGAATTAATCATACCTTACAATCTTGTGAAGGTATCGATTATTCTATCATTGATCTTCCTGATCAGTAGCTTCCTCATTTCTGTATTCACCTTGCCACGCGTCGAACGGGGCGCAACCCCGGGTGGAAATTTGGTCGGGGGCTGGCTGGCCCTTTGGTAACAATGGGCGGCGCGCGCAAATCATCGGATGACAGCGGAAAGCGAAAGACGGGGCAACAATGAGCAGTCAGTATTTTGTGGGGATCGGTGGGACCGGCGCGAAGTGCCTGGAGGCCATTGTTCATCTTTGCGCGGCGGGCCTGGGGCCTGATGAATTATGGGTCGGTCTGGTCGATCAGGATATCTCCAACGGCCATGTCGAGCAGACCGAAGCGCTGATCGACAGCTATATCCAGACCCGCAAGCTGTTGCGGCCGGGTGATCGCCGGGTACTGGGAAATGATTGTCCCCTGTTCAAGACAAAGCTTGTCAAATCCGCCCCTGATTTTGTCTGGCAACCGCTGCCGCGCGAAAGGGCAAATCTGGCGACGGAGGTTTTCCAGTATAAGGTTCTCAGCAATGATGAAAGGGCGCTGCTTGACTGCCTTTTCACGAAGGAAGAGTTGGATCAGCCCCTGGATCTGGGGTTCCGCGGGCGCCCGGCCCTGGGCGCCGCCACCTTCCTGCACAGCGAGCGTGAAGCCGTCTTCTGGCAAAGGCTGATGAACTCCATCGATCAGGTGACCGGTGACCGGCGGGCTGCGAAACTGTTCCTGGCGGGGTCGGTTTATGGGGGAACCGGTGCAGCCGGTTTCCCGACCCTGGCGCGCTTGCTCGCCCGGCGTGCCCAGCCCGATCAAGCCGTGACGGGAAATCGGGGGCGCCGGGATCGGGATCCCACCCGGATTTTGGTGGGGGGCAGCTTGCTGCTGCCCTATTTCGGCTTTTCAAAACCGACGCGGGAACAGATCAGCCGGCATGGCTTCATGGCGGAATCATCCGCCTTCCTGGAACAATCGGCCAAGGCGTTGGCCTATTATTTTTACATGCTCAAGGAAGACCCGATCTTTGAGAAGCTGTATCTGGTGGGCTGGAACCCGCAGATCCGGATTAGCGGTGATGCAAAGCCCGGCGCGCGCGAACAGCGTAACCCGCCCATGTTGCCGGAACTCTATGCGGCGGCGGCGGCACTCAACTTTCTTCTGTCACCGCCCGATGATGATGATGACGGGGAGCGCCGGGAAACCGTCGTCAACTATGTCTGCCGAAATGACGGCAGGGATGTCACCTGGCCCGACATACCCGATATTGCCGAACGGCAGGATGTTTACCAGAAGCTTGGGCAGTTCATCCGGTTTGCCCATGCCTATCAGGGACACTATGCCCCGCTGATCGAGCAAAATAAAAATAAGACATTTTTTGTGGAGCCCTGGTTCAGGGAAAATTTCAGGAGGGCAAATGTGCAGTTGGAAGACAGTAATGTTCAAGACCTCCTCGTCAAGGTTCGCGAATTCTGCCAGGAATTTCTGCTATATTTCTCAGATATGAATTTCGCCATGCAAAATGAGAAAACGAATCTGTCCTTCATTGATACATCCCAATTTTCAAAAACAATTGAAAGTGCAGCAACACCACCGTGGACAATATTGAAAGATCATAATGAACTTTCCAAAGGCAATTTCGGTGCGGATTTCGGAAGTATTGTCCAGAAATATATCGTAAGCGACAAAGCAAACGGAAGAAATCTGACACACCCACAGATGCGGGATGTTCTTGATTACTTGGTAAATTCAACCAAAGGTGGAGATGCTGGAAGCGGCCCCGGATTTTTCCTGACAAGACTGTACCAAGCCTGCGCCTACTGATTTCTCCGAAACAATGACATGCTGAACATATAAGGACATCCCCATGCCGCCCATGCTGGTACTCCCCACCCTGGATTCCCAAGCCAACATCCCCGTTGGTCCCGCAGGTCAATGGCAGTCCGCGCGCTTGGAGGATCTGGAAAGGATCGGCACAAATCTCGATCGTGGCTCGGATGCCGCCAGCAGCCTGGAGGTCATGTCGATCCCGGATGTCTGGGCGCAGCCCGAAACATTTCGTTTCGCCCTGTCGGATGATCGCAGCCCCCTGCATGGTGCCTGCGTGGCGGAATGGCGCGGAATGCTGGCAATGCTGGGGTTGGCCTCCGCCTATGGGCTTCGGCCGATCATCAGCAGGGTCAATCTGGCCGGCAGGTCCCAGGCTGTTTCCATTCTGGGCCGGGTGCCGCCCACAGCCCGGCTCTCCGGCCCCCGGCCCTGGGATGCGGTGTCAACCATCACCCTGGATGGCCAGCCGATCGGCCTGCATGTTCCATCCATCCTGGTTTGTCCCGGCAAATCGACACCCCGCGCCCTGCCGGGCGTGCCCTGGTATCGCAATGGCCGGTTCAGTGACCCGACCAGCGATGCGCAGTTGCTGACCGATGAAGACCTGTTGATCCTGCGGGCCTATCTGCGGACCTTGCGGGAAGAACTGCCCCAGGGGGACACTCCCCTCTATCGAACAATAATAGCACAGGTGGTGGATTTCCTTGGCGAGGTGGAGGATCTGCTGCGGGCAAGGGAGACCATTTCCCGCCACGGTGAAGAACCTCAGTTTCTCAGGCGGCTGCTGGATGGCCAGGTGGTGGAAGAGGCGTTGCGGCCGCTGCTGGCACAGTTCAGCCTGCAGGGCGGCGGCGCACGCTTGCGCACCGACACCCTGATCCCGTTGCGGCCCGCTGTTGCGGCGGACCATGGCCTGAACGGGCTGATACTGGTTGATCCCCGCATGGCGGAAGGTACCGACCGTCAGCACCAGATCATGATCTGGGGTAACAAATCGCTGGCGGTCTGCCTGCGCGATGCCGAAAGTTTCAATGAAGTGAAACGGGAGGCGGCACGCCGCGGCTATGTCGTCTGCATGGCGAACGATCTGTTCAGCGATTATCTGTGCAAACTGGGCACGGGTGAGTTCCCGGCCCATGAGGAAACAGCATTTCGCAATTATCTGCTGCCCCTCTCCCCCCTGGCGCTGCTGATCCAGGATAATGAGGAGATCGAACGGCATCTGGAATTCGCCGGCCAGAATGCGGCACAGAACACCGTCATCAAGCTCACGGTGCCCCTGGTCAGTACCGAAAGCCGCACAGGCGGCGGGCAATATGTGGTGGTCCGGGAATATGGCCGGTCAGAACTGGTCAATTCAGAACCGTCCGCCGCCCTGTCCCGCTGGCCCGATTTCCACAGCACTGGCTGGGGGCTTTATCTGACCTATCATTCAACCATGGCGGACCGGTTCGCCATCCGGGCCGTGCTGTCCGATGGTGCGCTGCGCAGCTTTCTGCAAACTGTCGGCAGCGATCAGATGCCGGTGGATTTGCCGCGGCGCATTCTCGGGTCGCTGGATACCGATCGGGAGACCATCTGCTGGAAACGTGAACTCGCCCAGCGCGAAATCTGGAGCTCCAGCGAACCACCCAAAGCCCTCAGTTGCTACCTACCCGACCGCAATGGCAGCGAACGTCCGGTCGGGCTGGTGCTGTTGCCCGCCGGTAATGCGCGGGAAAACAGGCCGGCCAATGGCCCGGTCGATTGGCAGGTGGGGATCGATTTCGGCACCACCAAAACCATGGTCTATCGCCGCATTGCCAATGGCAATCCCGAACCAATGCAGTTCAAGGGAAGGGTGCTGAACGCCATCCGTTGGCTGGGCGATGATGAAACGACCGGCACTGCGCTGGAGGAATTCTTCCCCCCCACCCCGGTCAACCTGCCTGTCATGACGGCCCTGCGCCTGCGCCCTGAAAGCGCGCGCAAAGTCGCCAAGGTGATGCGGGCCGCCGCCATTTTCCATATTCCCGATATTAATCGGGCCGTCAGCGAATTCCACAACCCCAATGTGAACCAGCTTCTGCGCACCGACCTGAAATGGCGGACCCATGACGCCGTGGAAAATCGGGAGGGGGGAGCCGACGAGAACAATCTATATGTCCAGTACTTCCTGGAGCAGCTCTTGCTGCAGACCCTGGCGGAGGCTTTCGACAGCGGCGTCATGCCGGATCGGGTTCGTTGCTTCTTCTCCCATCCTGAAGCCTTTGACCGCAGACAATTGCGTGGATTCAAGAGCGCCTGCGCCGGCGCAATCAAACAGATCACTGGGGAGGCAACCCCCGGGGCCAATCTGCCCCCGCACGCATTTAAAACGGAAAACGTCGCTGCGGCCTTGTACTTCCATCACAAGATGAGGGTGCCGCTGGCCAATCCCACCATCACCATTGATATTGGTGGCCGCACATCAGACATTTCCATCTGGAGCGAACATCGGCTGATCTGGAAGAACTCAGTGGAGTTCGCTGGTCAGCACATCCTGACCGACTTCCTGCTGGGCAATGAGAGTATCATTGACGAATTCATCGAAAAGATAATACGGGATCAATCGGTTCGAAAAAATTTTGCCGGCGCCATCAAGCAAATTCATCAGATATCCAAGGAAAGTGACAAGAAATTCAGCCTGGAAATTCTGCTTGGCATTACCGATTTCGGTCGTGTCTATCTTGATGATATCCAATTGGCGGCTGGCAGCCCTCTGGTATCCCGCCTGATCGGGATCACGTCATTGTCACTGGCAGGCCTTCTCTACTATGTGATGGGCGTCTTGTCATACCTGCGGACAACAGAGCTGATTAAGACCAAAGCGCATAATTCACGGGTGAATATCTGCCTGGGCGGGCGGGTTGCCGACCTGTTCAAGAAGCTGGTTCCGCTGAACGAGGAAGGTGGCATCGTTCCATTCCTGAAGGAGGCCGCATCGGGCGGTTTCCAGGATGTCGACGTGATCTTCAGCAAGGCCCCCAAGCACGAGGTCAGCTATGGCCTGATTGCCGACGAGGTGGCATTGGGTATCGGCAATGAGCGCATCGATCACCGCATCCGACCCCAATCAACCGCCATCATCCCCGGTGAGGTGATGATGATCGATGAACAAAAAAAGGAAGCGCTGCTGCCCATTACGGATGCGGAACTGAAAAGAGCGCTGCGGGTCAGCAATGATTTGCCCCGGCTTAAGGCATTGCTCACCCTGTTGCGGACGAGCATGGGGGTGCATGTGGAATGGTCCCCCCATCTGGCAGGATCCCTGGCCGATAAGGTTAACGACAAGTTGGTGCAAGAACAGCGGCGGATGGAAAACGCGGCAGCCGCCATCATCAAGAATGACGACAGCACCGACCCGGCGACAAAGGACGCGGATACCACAACGGAAGAGGCAACCGATGTGGAGCCGATCTTCATCCCGCTGCTGCGGGAACTGGTTCACCGCCTGACCAGTGGCGACGCGCAGATCAGTCTGCGCTGAACCACCGTTGGACGATATCAGGAAAAGGTCTGGATGATGAGATATGGAACACAGCGCTGGCTGTGCAGCGCACTGCTGGCTGTCAACATCACGAGCGTATCGCTGGCCGCCACGGCAGTGACGGTTGGGGGAACGGCACCAGGGGCGGTTCCCCTCCCACAAGGCGACTATGGCTCGATTACGGTGTCGTTTACGTCAAGCTGTGAGCAGGTTGGCATACAGGGGTATTTGATTAATAAAAATCAAGAAAAATATGAAGTTGGTGCTAAACTACCGGCACCTCAGAGCATTGAAAATCTTCAAAATAATGAAAAGAAAATTAAAATTAACCTCACCGAGGAGATGGCAAGTATCATTGAGAAAAATAGGTCTTTTGCTATTGCAGCAGACGAAAAATCAAAAACATGCCCAAAAAAAACAGAACCTTTTATTATACGCATCAATTCCGTGTCAATAAATGGATCTGAAATCATAAACAGAACCCAAAAATTAAAGAAACTTAACTCCTGTTACATTGAATCATCAGACATAAAATATTTTACAGATGAAAACAATGAACCCCAAAATCTAAATGAAAATTTAGTAAAATACCTATTAGATGAAAATAACCAACCAAACACAAAATGTAGTACAATAAAAGACAGCGGATCAAGTAATGGAGGAACTCTCACTGACCACCAAAAAATAGACAATTATGCAGAAGAAATAGCTAAAAAAGTATCAGATAAATTGAATAAAGAAATTAAAATAATAAACAGTGAAACCAATAATAAATTAAATGATATACCTAATTTTTATTGGGCATTCATACTTCACATTTTAATAAGCGTTCCAATTATAACATCAGTAATAATTTTTGTTTTTTATAGAAAAATTGAAGAAATTGAAAATTCAATCCACTCTAAAATATCAAAGGCAGAATTCGAGACAATTTTGGCAGTAGAAAAAACATACAACCTAGATGATAACAGAAATCGCGCCGCGGACATTCAGAGAATTTGGGAGACCTGCAACCGCCAAGCAGCAGACATACAGCAGATCAAATCCAATAATGAGGAAATTCTGAGAGCGATCGCAGCCATCCTGACACACCAGCGCACTGGTCGGCAGTCCCTCGATCACCCCCTCCCCCGGCCGACCTCCTACCAGCCGGTCGCCTCGCCACCGGCTGCCCGTGTCAGCCCGCCGCCATCCGGCGTGCTCGTGTCAAACCCCGACCCCGTTGGGAATGTCGACGCCATCCTGGGGTTGGAAGCAGATTTCTACAGCAAGCTGCACGCCGCCCTGCTCAACCGAGATGATGCGCAGACCTGGATAACGGAAAATGCCGAACGCTATTCGATCCGCCCCTATGATCGCAAATCGGATGATGAGCCAAGCAGGTCGGTTGTTCCAAGCACCTCCGACCTGATGGACAAGGCTGATTTCTGGGCGATCAGGCGGAAGGATGGTCCCAATACCCATATTCTGCTGGTCCTCAGCTTTCATTCCATCTTGGGTCGCAGCAAATTCCTGGCGGGTGGGGGCCGCAGTGAAGAAATGTGGCTGGGACAGCTCTTCAAGTTCGAACCGATGAATGTCGCTGACCTGTGGACGCAGAAGGGCGCCGTCATGGCGGAACAACCAGACGGAACCCTGCGCTGTCGGCAGAAGGGAACGCTTGCCATCCCAATGAGCTACTGACAGCAAGGGGGCTGACATGTCGATCATTTGCCGGCTTCTGGCCATCGCCTTCATCAGCCTGGTGCCCGTTGGCACGGCAGCCGCCGAGACGCTGGTATCGCTGCAGGTCACCTATCAGTCACGCTGCGAAAACCAGATCATCGGCGTGGCGATCAATGACAATCAGCAGGCCCGCACGGTCCATACCGGCGATGGCGCTAGCCCCGTGCGGATCACGAGCCCCGCGGAGGGAATGCAGCGGCGTGTCCTGCGCGTCGATTATCCGGCGCCTGTCCCTGGTGTGCAGACGGTCAGTCTGTACCGTCCCCCTGGACCGCAAAACCTGCAATGCATCAATATCGAAGGCTATGCACTGGATATTGTCTCCGTCATTGCCAACCCGCTCAGCAGCCCCACCCGCTGGCTGATCCGCTGCGGTCAGCCGGGCGGGTCCATGTCGGTATGGGGGTTTAACCCGCAATCCTGCCCGCCTGGCACAGAACCGGATTTGCAGACGGCAGACGCCACCCCGCAGGCGGGCAATAATGCCCCGTCCATCGGAATGGAGAGCCCTGCCGCACCAATTCCCCGTGACATCACAAAGCAACCAACATTGTTGGTGCCCGAGAGCCCAACCAAGTCCGGCAGCATCACGCCCCGGATGGAGAAGGCCCCGATACCTTCGCCGATGGAGAGAACAGACAGCAACACGGCACCGTTCCCCAAACCGTCCCCAACAGCAGGGAAGACGCCCAAGGAGGAACCCCCGGCGCCACCATCCCCCATTACGTTGCTGCCTACGCCGGCACCGCCGGCTCGGACGCCTGATCAGGTGCAGCCCCCGCCCGAGCCAGAAATACCGGCGACCGTCGCAGATGACGGCCCCGCGGCGCCAAGCTCCTCATCCAATTCTGCCAGACTTGCGGAGCCGCAGACACGGCACCCGAATATCCCCTCTGCGCGGGAAACCCTCCACCCGGCAGCAGCGGCCAGCATGGCGGCGGATGCCCGACGCCTTGATCTGGATGATCTGTCGCTCCCCGTGCTGCTGCTGTTCGCGGGGCCGAGCCTGCTTGCACTGCTTCTGCTGGCAATGCTGTTGCAGCGGACGGTCCATGTATCGGCGCCCCTGCCGCCCGGCCTGCGCGATTCCCTGTCGCGTTTGCAAGGTGACATGACAAGGGCGCAGCAGGAAACGCGCACCGCCACCGAGGCGCTGCAGGCGGCCATGAAGGATGTCATGCACAGTGTGGAAGAGATGCGGCAAAAGCTTCCCGAAGAAGCGATCCCGCAGGCCCTGAAGACGTTTCTCGCCTCCGCGCAGGATGACCTGTCGGCCACGCGACAGACCAATGCCGCCCTGGCCGACCGGTTGCAGCAGGCCGCGCGGGCAATGGAGGTGGAGGCCGCCCGGCTGGCCCGGCAACCGCCCGACTGATCCCCCACCCCGGTTACTCCCGCCAGATTGGAGGGGGCGCAGCACCCGGAATCATGTTCGATGACCCCGGGTACTTGCCTGAAAAACCCCGGTTGCCGCCATGGCACCGGGATTTCTCGTTCAGCGGTTATCCAGTTGGGGCCGCACCGCTGCCAACCCATCGCGCGTGATGCGATAGGGGCCGCCATTCCGCGAAGCGATCAGGCGTCGCGCCTTCAGCTTGCGGAAAACCGCCATGGTGCAATCCACCAGCAGCCAGCCATCCCGTGTCAGGCATTCCACGTCCTGGATGTCGCGGTAGTCGGCTTCGTTACGGATCATGTTGATGCGGCCACCCTGGGCCAGCGCGTGCAGCGTCCGCTGCTCCGGCTTTGAGAGGTTCATGATAGAAAAATCGTCGTCCGTTCAGCAAAGGGGCTGACGCAGCCATCCACCGCCACCGGTGAGGGCGGAGCATGGTCTTATGCGAAGACTGACCGGCCAAAGGGGCGGGTCAGCGGATGACGACAATCCCAGACATCAAAGCTCCTATAGAAGCGACGACGAAATATATCCGTTATCGGATGCATAATCAAGAAGTGGCTTGAAAGTATGCGCCCGCCGGCAATGAATCTGACCCGCCATGCGGGGTTTGCGCGGCTTGGCCCTTGCCAGGGGGCTGCCACTCCACTATACACACCCGCTCTATCGGACGGCGAGGCCGGGCGCGATGCTCGGGGCATGCCCACCGTCCACATAGATTGAAAAGGACCGAAAATGCCCAAGTTGAAGAACCATTCGGGCGCCAAGAAGCGGTTTAAGTTTACCGCTTCCGGCAAGGTGAAGGCCCAGGCCGCTGGCAAGCGCCACGGTATGAGCAAGCGCCCCCTGAAGATGAAGCGTAACGCACGTGGTACGTTCGTTATGTTCAAGGCCGACGGCGAGAAGATCGCCGAGAATTTCCTGCGGGTTAAGTGAGGAGGCTGACTAATGGCACGCGTTAAGCGGGGCGTCACCACCCACGCCCGTCACAAGAAGATCCTGAAGCTCGCCAAGGGCTATCGTGGTCGCGGTTCCAAGTGCTATCGCGTTGCGATTGAAAAGGTCGAAAAGGCGCTTCGTTACGCCTATCGCGACCGTCGCAACAAGAAGCGCGATTTCCGCGGCCTGTGGATTCAGCGTATCAACGCCGGTGCGCGTCTGCACGGCCTGAAGTACTCCACGCTGATCCACGGCCTGAAGCGCGCCGGCATCGAACTGGACCGTAAGGTCCTGTCCGACATCGCCGCCCGCGAGCCGGATACGTTCAAGGATCTGTGCGGCAAGGCCCAGGCCGCGCTGCAGGCCGCCTGATAACCCGTTCGGGTTTTTCAGCGGACAGACGTTTGGGAAAAGGGGCTGGCCCGTTGGGCCGGCCCCTTTTTTCTTGGGATTTCGGTACCGGTCCCGATTCGTGATAGAATCACCTGAATGCTGTTGCCCGGTGATGGAGGGATGCCATGGGATCGCTGACCATCCGCAATCTGGATGATGGCGTGCTGGAGGGGCTGGCCGTGCGTGCACACCTGTCCAATCGTAGCGTGGAAGAAGTGGCAGCCGACATCCTGGCCAACGCCATTCAGCCAGCACCGGTGATGGACAATGCGGAACTGGCGGTCCGGCTGGCCGCCCTTGGGGCGCAAACCGCAGGCACCCTGCAAACACCATCAGAAATATTGCTGCGTCAGTTGCGGGATGAACGGTAAGGCTGATTGTTGACAGCGGTGCCGCCAGTACGGGAGCCATGCATCAGCAGCGTGCTCCTGGCTGATCTGGCACAGCAGGCATTGAAACTCGGCTATAGTCTTGATCACTCTCCTTGCGACATGTTCTTTGTCGCCCTGGCGCTTCGGGAACGGATGCCGCTGGTCACTGCCGATGAACGGCTGATCCGCAGCATCCGGCAAGAACAACCGCTCTGGGCGACCGATATTGTTTCGATTCGCCAGTTTCAACCGGGCTGATGCCCCTTCATTGTTTTCCAGGACCATCATGGACACGCTCGACACTCTTCAGTCCGAATTGCTGGCCACCATTGCCGGGGCCTCCGACAGCGCCGCGCTGGAGGAGGTGCGGGTGTCGGCCATGGGCAAGAAGGGCCGCATCACGGCGCTGATGGGCGACATGCGCACCCTGACGCCGGATGAGCGCAAGACGCGCGGTGCCGCACTGAACGCCGTGAAGACCGCCGTGGAAGCCGCCATTGAGGCGCGCCGGGGTGAGTTGAAGGCCGCCGAACTGGCCAAGAAGCTGGAGGCGGAGCGCATCGACGTCACCCTGCCGTCCCGCCCGGAAAGCCAGGGCCGCATCCACCCGATCAGCCAGACGGTGGATGAGATCGTGGCCATTTTCGGTGCCATGGGCTTCACCGTCGCCGAAGGGCCGGATATCGAGACGGATTTCCATAATTTCACCGCCCTGAACATCCCGCCGGAACACCCCGCCCGGCAGATGCACGACACCTTCTATCTGCCGCCGGCGGCGGATGGGGCGGCGCGCGTGTTGCGCACCCATACCAGCCCGGTGCAGATCCGCACCATGCTGACGGAAAAGCCGCCCATCCGCATCATCGCCCCGGGCCGCACCTACCGTTCCGACTATGATCAGACCCACACACCGGTGTTCCATCAGGTGGAAGCGCTGGTGATCGGGGAAGATATCCATATGGGCCATCTGAAGGGGACGCTGCTGGAATTCTGCCGCGCCTTCTTCCAGATCGACGATCTGCCCATCCGTTTCCGCCCCAGCTTCTTCCCCTTCACCGAACCGTCGGCAGAGATCGATATCGGCTGTGCGCGCAAGGGCGGGGAGCTGAAGCTGGGCAATTTCGGCGACTGGCTGGAAATTGGCGGCAGCGGCATGGTGCACCCCAAGGTGCTGGAAAATTGCGGCATCGACAGCACCAAGTATCAGGGCTTTGCCTTCGGCATGGGGATCGAGCGCATGGCCATGCTGAAATACGGCATCCCCGACCTGCGCACCTTCTTTGAGGCTGATCTGCGCTGGCTGAAGCATTACGGCTTCGTGCCGCTGGACCAGCCCAATCTGGCGCAGGGGCTGACGGGACGATAACAAGCTGGCCAGAACCTGAAGGCGATACCCCTTGCCGGTCAATCGCACTGACTGGCAACGGGTATGGCAGCGCTGGCGATCAATCCCCGTGGTCGGTTCAGATCAACGGGGGGACGTGGTATGAGGCCCCTTCACGCTGTGAAGGGGCCTCATTGCTGGGTGCCGTCAGCGATGTTCTTGGTAACGACGGGCTTTACACCCCCCGCGCCACGATCCGCCCCACCTCGGCCAGCACGGCGTTGCGGCCTTTGCTGTCCAGGTCGGACTGGCGGTAATAGCTGGTGATCAGCAGCGGCGCGGCACCGCCGGTGGGCCAGACGATGGCGATGTCATTGGTGGCATCTTTCCATGATCCCGTCTTGTCCCCCACCTTCCAGCCCGCCGGCAATCCGGCGCGCAGGCGGGTGTCGCCGGTGGTGTTGGCGATCAGCCAATCGGCCAGTTGCGTGCGCGACGGGGCCGACAGGGCCTTGCCCAGCAACAGGGTACGCATCAGGCCTGCCATGGAAACCGGCGTGGTGGTGTCCCGCACCTCCCCCGCCGGCACCAGATTGGCCGTCGGTTCGGGGCGGTCGCAGCGGGTGATATTGTCGCCCAACTGGCGCAGCCAAGCTGTCAGCGCTTCCGGCCCGCCGGTGGCATCCAGCAGCATATTGGCGCCCGTATTATCGCTCTGCGTGATGATGCCATGGCAAAGGGCGGCAATATCCATGCTGCCGCCGGCATGGGGCTCGGTGGCGGGCGACCAGTCGATCAACTGGTCCTTTGGCGGCACGGGCAGGCTGCGGTCCAGCCGTTCCCGGCCCGCATCCACCAGGGCCAGCACATGGCCGGCCAGCAGGAATTTGAAGGTGCTGCACATGGGAAAACGCTCATCGCCGCGCCAATCCATGGCGCGCCCGCTGCCGGTGTCCAGCACGGCGACCCCCAGCCGGCCGCCTTTGGCCTTTTCCAGCGCCTCGATATCCTTCCTCATGCCGGTAAAGCCGGCGGCACTGCCGGTACCGGCCTGGGCCATGCGGTAAACCAGGGGCGCCGCCAGGCTGGCCGCACCCAACAAACCAATATGTGTCAATAGATTACGCCGGTCCATCATGCACATCCCCGTTGATTGGCTGGCCACAGGGTAGGCATCTGGCGGCCCCAGGACAAACTGTGTAAAATCGGCGAAGCCATTAGAAAAACTAGGGCATATCCGCATGACCCGCCCCCATCTGCCGTTGAACGCGCTGCGCGCGTTTGAGGCGTCGGCCCGGCATCTTTCCTTCACCAAGGCGGCCATTGAGCTGTGCGTCACCCAGGCCGCCGTCAGCCATCAGGTGAAGGGGCTGGAGGCCCGGCTGGGGGCCCGGCTGTTCCGCCGCCTGCCGCGCGGGCTGGTGCTGACGGATGAAGGCATCGCCCTGCTGCCCGGCGTGCGCGACAGTTTCGACCGCATCGGCCGCCTGCTGCATCGGTTTGAGGTGGGGCGGGTGACAGAGGTGCTGTCGGTCGGCGTGGTGGGCACCTTTGCTGTGGGCTGGCTGCTGCCCCGGCTGGCGGATTTCCGGGAGCGCCACCCCTTCATCGACCTGCGCATCATGACCAACAATAACCGGGTCGATGTTGCGGCAGAGGGTTTGGACGCCGCCATCCGTTTCGGCGATGGTGCTTGGCATGGAATGGAGGCGCTGAGCCTGTTTGAAGCGCCGATGAGCCCGCTTTGCCCGCCGGCCATCGCCGCCCGCCTGCGCCAGCCGGCCGATCTGGCAGGCGAAGTGCTGTTGCGATCCTACCGCGCCGATGAATGGCCGCACTGGTTCGCCGCCGCCGGCTGTGACTGCCCGGCGGTGCGTGGCCCCGTCTTTGACAGTTCCTGGCTGATGGTGGAGGCGGCCTTGCAGGGCCATGGTGTGGCCCTGGCCCCGGTGATGATGTTTGCGCGGGAGATGGAGGCCGGGCGGCTGGTGCAACCCTTTGCCACCAGCACCGTCAATGGGCGTTACTGGCTGACCTGGCTGAAATCCCGCCCGGCCAGCCCGGCCTTATCCGCCTTTGCCGACTGGCTGGGCGACACCCGCCCCGGTGATTGACCGGGGCGGGCGCACGACCGTCACATTATAAAACCAACTGATCCAGCCCGCGCTTCAGGTCGTTGATCAGGTCGTCGGCATTTTCCAGCCCCACCGACAGGCGGATGGTGCCGGCGCCAATGCCCAGCGTCGCCTTTTCTTCCACCGTCAAACGCTGATGCGTGGTGGTGAACGGGTGGGTTGCCAGGCTCTTGCTGTCGCCCAGATTGTTGGAAATCTTGATGACACGCAGGTTGTTCAGGGTGGTGAAGGCTGCAGCCTTGGCATCACCCTGGAACGGCTTCAGATGGAAGCAGATCAGGCTGCTGCCGCCATCCATCTGCCGCTTCAGCAATTCGCGCTGCGGGTGGCTGTCCAGCCCGGCATAAAGCACCCGCTCCACCGCCGGATGGCTTTCCAGGAACGCGGCCACCTTCAAGGCGCTGGCGGACTGGGCGCGCACGCGGAGTTCCAGCGTCTCCAGACCCTTCAGCAGCAGCCAGGCATTGAAGGGGCTCAGCGCCGGGCCGGTATGGCGCAGATAGGGCGCCAGCAACGCCGCCACCTCATCATCACACAGGATGGCGCCGCCCAGGCAGCGGCCCTGGCCATCAATATGCTTGGTGGCGGAATAGACGACGACATCCACGCCGAAATCACGCGGCTTTTGCAGCACCGGCGTGGCGAACACATTATCCACCACCACCTTGGCCCCGGCCTTGTGGGCCAGCGCCACCACATGCGACAGGTCCACCACCTCCAGGCACGGGTTGCTGGGGGTTTCCAGGAACACCAGATTGGTGGGGACGGACAGGGCCTTTTCCCATTCCTCCGGCTTGGTGCCGTCGATGATCACGCTTTCAATGCCGAAACGCTTGGCCAGATCGCTGACGATATAGAGGCAGGAGCCGAACAGGGCGCGGCTGGCCACCAGCCGGTCGCCCGCCTTCAGCAGGCCGAACACGGCGGCATGGACGGCGGCCATGCCGGACCCGGTGCCAAAGCAGCGCGGGAACCCCTCATACTGGGCCAGCCGATCCTCGAACATGGCCACGGTCGGGTTGCGGAAGCGGCTATAAACGAAGCGCGACCCGTCATTGAGGAAGGCGGCTTCCGCCGCCTCGGCGCTGTCATAGACATAGCCGGAGGTCATGAAGATCGCTTCGCTCGTCTCCTCGAACTGGCTGCGGCGGGTGCCGCCATGTACCAGCAGAGTGGCGGGGTTCAGATTGTCAGACGGATCATGTGCCATCGCTTCCAAGGCCCTTCATGCAAGCACGGGCCTGAAATGAAACAGGCCCCGACCGACGGATCGAGGCCCTATCGACCGGGGAATCCGGCGGCAATGGCTTCGACCTTTTAGCAGTTTCTTTTCAACGTGGCCTGCAATCCGGTCACAAATCACCACGTAAGGCTTTTAAAGCCCCTCTGCCGCCGCCTGTCAAGGTGGCAGCGGCGCGATGCCACCATTGCCGAAAAACCCTATCCGTGCTAGTCCCGCCGGCAATCCTTAAACCCCGATGCATTCCAACCGGAGCAGGCATTTCATGAGCGACGAGACCAACGCCAACGGCATCGATACCGCCGAGGACAACAGCGCGCCGATCATGCCGCTCGTCGTCAATGTGCAGTATGTCAAGGATCTCTCCTTCGAGAATCCCAATGCCCCGCGCAGCCTGATGGCCGCCACCGAACAGCCGAAGATCGACCTGCAGGTCGATCTGCAGGGCCAAGCCCTGGGCGAGAATGTGGCAGAGGTGCAGTTGCGCCTGCGCGTAGAAGCGACGATGGGCGAGATGACCGCCTTCATCGCCGAACTGGTCTATTGCGGCGTCTTCACCCTGCCGCCGCTGCCGCAGGACCAGCAGCGCGCCGTGCTGCTGATCGAGGGGCCGCGCCTGCTGTTCCCGTTCGCCCGCCAGATCATCGCCGAAATGACCTCCCAGGGTGGTTTCCCGCCGCTGCTGCTGCAGCCGCTGGATTTCGTCGACCTGTACCGCCGTCAGGTGCTGGGCCAGGGTATGCCGCAGACCCAGGGCAATGCCTGATCGCACACTTACCGGCGCCGCCTGCGGGGCCGGGATGGGCAAGGCGAAATGGGAAAAGGCGTCGGGTACCCCCGGCGCCTTTTTCTTTGTTGTTGCCGTTCCGAATTTGGGATATTTTCTCATTTATGGAACAGAACGACACATCCCCTGATCTTGATGATCGCCTCGCCGCCCGTCTGGCGCAACTGCGCCAGGAACAGGGCTGGTCGCTGGATGAGCTGGCCACGCGCAGCGGGGTCAGCAAGGCCACGCTTTCCCGGCTGGAACGGGGGGAGACCAGCCCCACGGCCAGCCTGCTGGGGCGGCTCTGCACCGCCTATGGCCGCACCATGTCGCGCCTGCTGGCGGAGGTGGAAAGCCAGCCGGTCAGCCTGCTGCACCCGGACCAGCAACCGGTCTGGATCGACCCCGGCACCGGCTTTCACCGCCGTTCCATTTCCCCGCCGGCCAATGGCTTCGATACGGAACTGATTGAAGGCACTTTGCCCCCCGGAACCGTGATCGATTACGCTGCACCGCCGGTGCATGGGCTGGAACAGCATGTCTGGATGCTGTCCGGCCGGCTGGAACTGCTGCTGCAGGGCACGCCCTACCCGCTGGCACCGGGGGATTGCCTGCGCTTCCGCCTGTTCGGCACGTCGCGCTTCACCGTGCTGGGGGAAGCGCCCGCCCGTTACCTGATCGCCATCACCCGGCCCTGAAGGGAGCATCATGCATTACGATCTTTGTGAGGTTGCCGGCGATGATCTGCCGGCGCTGCTGCCCGACCTTGTCCGCATTCTGCGCGCCTGCGTGGATGGTGGGGCTTCCGTGGGCTTCGTGCAGCCCTTTACGGCGGATGATGCCGCCCGCTTCTGGCAGGGCGTGTTTGCCGGCGTGCGGGCCGGGGGCCGCCACCTGCTGACCGCCACGCTGGGCGGGCGGACGGTGGGCACGGTGCAACTGGTCACTGATATGCCGGCCAATGGTCGCCACCGGGCGGAAATCTGCAAGCTGCTGGTCCATCCGGACGCGCGCCATCGTGGCATTGCCGGTGCGTTGATCCGTCGGGCGGTGGAAATCGCCCGTACCCAGGGCAAACGCCTGTTGGTGCTGGATACGCGCAGCGGCACGGTGGAACCGCTCTATGCCGCCCATGGCTTCCAGCTTGCCGGGCAAATCCCGCTTTATGCCCAAGATCCGGACAGTGATTTCATCTCCCCCACCAGCGTCATGTATCGCATTCTGCCGGAACCGGTCACGGGTTTGACGGTCGAAGCGGCCCAGCCAGAGGATGCTGCGGTACAGCCGCTGCTGGATGCCCTGTCAGCCAACCTGCTGGCCCGGTTCGGCAGTGATGGGCGGCGCGGGCTGGATGGTTGGGACGCCGTGGCCGGGCGCAGCGCCTTCGCACTGGCCCGGCTGAAGGGGGAACCGGTGGGCTGTGGCGCCATCCGTCCCCTGGAAGGCGTGACCGGTACCGCTGAAATCAAGCGAATGTATGCAATGCCGGGGACATCTGGGGTTGGGGCGGCCGTGCTGGCCTGGCTGGAACAGCAGGCCCGTGCGCTGGGATATCAGCGGTTGGTGCTGGAAACCCGCTGGGCCAATGACCGGGCCTGTGCCTTTTACCGGCACCATGGCTACCACGTGACCGGTAACTACGGCCCCTATATGGGTCGGGCTGAATCTGCCTGTTTTGCGAAGGGCTTGTAACAGCACCACACGGGTTGACGGCACCCGCCCGTCCTGCGCACCATGCCGCCCGAGATTCAATGAAGCTGGGGAGCATCGGGACATGGCAAGGCTGCAGGATCGCGTGGCGCTGATCACCGGTGCCGGCAATCCGGTGGGGCGCGCGGTGGCGCAGTCCTTCGCCGCGGAAGGTGCCAATCTGGTCCTGCAGTATGAGGACGTCTCGCAGCGCACCGCCATCAATGAACTGATCCGCCATGTCGAACGGTCCGGCCGCCGTGCGGTCGCCCTGATGACGGAGATCAGCAGCCCCAATGGCGCCTATATGCTGACGGAAGCGGCGGTCGCCGGGCTGGGACGGGTGGATATCCTGGTGAATAACGCCGGTCTGCGCCCGGCCATTCCGGTGGTGGATACCACGGCGGAACAGTTCGATCTGGTGATGGCAGCCAATGTACGCTCCGCCTTCATGATGACGCGCATGGTGCTGCCGCTGATGTTCCATCAGGATTATGGCCGCATCGTCACCACGGTGTCAGATATCGCCTATCACGGGGCGCCCGGTTATTCGCTCTATGGCGCGGCGGCGGGGGCCTTGCTGGGGTTCACCCGCAGCCTGGTGCATGATATCGGGCCACGCAATGTGACCGCCAACTGTGTTGCCCCCGGTGCCATTGATCCCAAAGTGACCAGCGACACCGCCCGCGCCGGGGTGGAGGCGGTTCGCCGTACCCTGCCCAGCCAGCGGCTGGGGGATCTGGCGGATATCGTTCCCTCCTACGTCTTCCTGGCGTCAGAAGAGGCACGGCATATGGTCGGCCAGTGCCTCAGCCCCAGTGGCGGGGCGGTGATGCTGTAACCCCCTTCCTACCCCTGTGCCGCCCATTCGCCGCTGCGCCGGTCACGGGCAATGTCCAGGAACACATCTTCCATGGTGGCGCGGCCATAGCGGGCCAGCAGGTCGGCCGGCGATCCGCGATCCACGATCTGGCCGCCCTTCATCATCAGCACGCCATCACACAGCCGTTCCACCTCCGCCATATTATGGCTGGCCAGCAGGATGGTGGCGCCGGTGCGGGCGCGGTACCGTTCCAGATATGTCCGGATCCAGTCGGCCGTATCCGGGTCCAGGCTGGCCGTCGGCTCGTCCAGCAACAGCAATTCCGGCTCGTTCATCAGGGCCTTGGCCAGCGCCACCCGCGTTTTCTGCCCGGCCGACAGGTTACCGGACGGGCGATCCAGCAGGCGGGTCAGTTCCAATTCCTCGGCCAGCCGGGCGATGCGTGTCTTCAGCCCCGTCAGCCCATAGAGATGGCCATAGACGGTCAGATTCTCCGCCACCGTCAGCCGGTGGGGCAGATCGACATAGGGGCTGGAGAAATTCATCCGCGGCAGCACGCGGTAACGCTGGCTGGCCATGTCATGGCCCAGCACCTCCACCGTGCCCGATGTGGGCAGCAGCAGGCCCAGCAGGATGGAAATGGTGGTGGTCTTGCCGGCACCATTGCCACCCAGCAATGCTACCGTCTGGCCGGCAGGCACGATGAAGCTGATCTGGTCCAGGGCGGTGACCGGGCCGAATTTCTTTGTCAGTGCCTCCACCCGGATGGCGGGCGGGGCTGGGGGCGGATGACCTTGTTCTCTGTCGCTGGGCATGAAGATTGATAGTCCTGAAGCGGGAACACCCCTAATCTGGTAAGGGAAATGGCCATTATGATGGCCGCGATTGACAATGGTGGGACAAAGGGATGAGTGAAGCAACCCCGAATAGCCACCCGCACCTGCCGGGCAATGAGGGGCGGGTAAGTGCCCGCACCCTGCTGACCATCCGCTGGATCGCGGTGCTGGGCCAGTCCGTCACCCTGGCCACGGTGACGCTGGGTCTGCACCTGCCCCTGCCCCTGCCCTTTGCCGTGGCGGCGGTGGCGGTATCGGTGATCATCAACCTGTTCGCCATCCGCCGCCTGGCCCACCAGCCCTTTCTGGGTGACCGCGATGCGGCGTTCTATATGGCCTATGACATGGTGCAACTGGCCGTGCTGCTGTACCTGACCGGCGGGCTGGACAACCCGTTCGCCGTGATGATGCTGGCCCCGCTGACCGTGGCGGCCAGCACCCTGGGGCGGGAGGCGGTGACCATGCTGGTGGCCCTGGCCGTGCTCTGTTTCACCACCCTGGCGCTGACCGCCTTGCCGCTGCCCTGGCCCGGCCAGACGGAGGCAGGATTGCCGCCGGTCTATCGCTTCGGGGTGTGGACGGCGCTGACCATGTCGGCCGGCTTCATCGCCGGATATCTCTACAAAGTGGCGGATGGCGCCCGGCGCCTGTCCATGGCGCTGAATGCCAGCCAGGAGGCGCTGGCCCGGGCGCAAAGCGCCTCTGCCGTAGGGGCCCTGGCGGCGGCGGCGGCACATGAGCTGGGCAGCCCGCTGGGCACCATCGCCGTGGTGGCCAAGGAACTGGCGCGCGACACCCCACCTGACAGCCCGATTGCCGAAGATGTGGCCCTGCTGCAAAGCCAGGTGGCGCGGTGCCGCGACATCCTGGCAGAACTGTCACGCCGGCCGGGTGACCGGGGCGGGGCTGAACCATTCGTGCCCATGGCAGCCTTGCTGGAGACGACGGCCAGCCCCTATTTCCGCCCCGGCATCAGCCTGGAAGTCGTCAATGTGAACGAGCCGGAGGATGGCACCCCCAATGTGCAACCGGTGCCGGAAATGGTGCATGGAATGGCCAATATCCTGCAGAACGCCATGCAGTTCGCCGCCTCGCGCGTGCTGGTGACGGTGGATTGGACGGCACCGGGCGTGGCGTTGACAGTGCAGGATGACGGGCCGGGCTATCCGCCGGCCCTGCTGCCCCGGCTGGGTGAACCCTATGTCAGCGGTCGCACCCTTGCAGCGCGGGAGACGGCGGGCAATATGGGGCTGGGCCTGTTCATCGCACAGACCCTGCTGGAACGTTCCGGTGCTGTGGTGACCTATGCGAATGGCAGATCGGGTGGGGCGATGGTTGCCATCCGCTGGAAACATCCCACCTTCACGGTGTAGAACCCCCTCTCAGGATCGAAGCAGAAAGTCCGAATGATGAGCGATGAAGCCCTGCTCTCCGGGGACCAGCCGAAATTGACCTTCACGGGCGATGCCTCGCGCAGCCTGCTGATCGTGGATGATGACGCGCCCTTCCGCATCCGTCTGGCCCGCGCCATGGAGCGGCGTGGCTTTGATGTGGTGGCGGTGGATAGTGTCAATATGGGCATCGAGGTGGCGCATGAAAGCGCGCCGCGCTATGCCGTGGTTGATCTGCGGCTGGGCGACGGGTCGGGCCTGGATGTGGTGAAGGCGCTGCGCGACGCGCGGCCCGATGCCCGCATCGTCATGCTGACCGGCTATGGCAATATCGCCACCGCCGTGGCGGCGGTGAAGTTCGGCGCGGTGGATTATCTGCCCAAACCGTCCGATGCCGATGCGGTGGAAGCGGCCCTGCTGGCCGATGGCCCCCTGCCGCCCCCGCCGGAAAGCCCGATGTCGGCCGACCGGGTGCGCTGGGAACATATCCAGCGGGTGTTTGAACAATGCGACCGCAATGTCTCTGAAACCGCGCGCCGGCTGAAGATGCACCGGCGCACCCTGCAGCGTATCCTGAACAAGCACGCCCCCAAGGCGTGACGGGATCACCCCCTGGCGGCCGGGTCACCGGCCGCCAGGGGGAACCGATCACGGGGCCGGCTGCTTGGCGAAGCTGGACAGCGTGATATCGGCCGTCACGATCATCTTGTCCTGCACGCCGGCCATCACATCGGCCGCCATCGGGGCGGCGGCCACCATCATTTCATGCTTGGCACGGCTGTTCATCACCATCATCTCGGTCCGTTCAGCGAAATTGATCTGGCCGACGCGGTATTCCCGGTTGGGGAAGGCCGCCTTCAGCCGCTTCACCTCGTCATTCACCTTGGCATAGATCTGCTCGCGCAGCTTGGCGCGGGCCGCCTCTGTCTCTGCCAGCGTCGGTTCAAAGGCGACATTGCCCACGCGCACCTGCAGGCCGGGGCGGCTGGCCTTCTTGGTACGGTCGGCCAGGGTGCCCAACTGGCTTTCCGGCAGGCGGGCTTCCAGCGTCGCCTGCCAGCGTTCCAGCCCGGCGCTGTCCGATTGCTGGTTCATGGCGGTGATGCGCCATTCCGCCTTGTCGGCAATGCCGGAGACGGCCTTCAGGATATCGGCGCGCAGGGTGCCGGAATTTTCCGACCCGTTGCTGGCCGCATCCACCACCAGGGTGACGCGCGCCGTCTCCGTCTTCACCCATTCCTCCACCGCCAGGTTCAGCGTCACATTGTCGGACACGGGTGCGGGGGCCACCACCAGGGGGGCCGACTGCGCCCAGACGGGCGATGCTGCCAACGGCAGGGCCAGCATGGCGGCGGACAGGGCGAACAGGGCAATGGGGCGGCGCATGGAATTCTCTCCTTATCGTCAGCGGGTTCCATACCCGCTGTTGAGGGGGGAGAGTAGCGCATCCCCGGTGGCGGAAATACGACCGGAAGGGGATAATTCAAGGGTAATAGGCCGGGGGGCTTTCCTCTGGAATCCGTCGGGCAGCCTTTCTGTTTTCCTATTTTAACCGTCATTCCCGCGAAGGCGGGAATCCAAACAACAGAACGGGTTATGGATTCCCGCCTTCGCGGGAATGACGGCAATAAAACGGCAAGGGAGTGAGAAATTACTTTGTAACCCAGCGTTCACCACCCGCCCTATTTCGTGCCGAACAGCCGGTCGCCGGCATCGCCCAGGCCGGGCACGATATAGGAATTCGCATCCAGATGGCTGTCCAGGGCGGCGGTGAAGACCGGCACATCCGGGTGGTGCTGGTGGAACACCGCCACCCCCTCCGGGGCCGAGACCAGGGCCATGAAGCGGATCTGGCTGTCGGCCACGCCATGGCGGTTCAGCACATCCACGGCATGAACGGCGGAATAGCCGGTGGCCAGCATGGGATCGACCAGGATGAAGATGCGGCCCGTCGGGTCCGGCAGCTTCACCAGATATTCCACGGGGCGCTTGGTGTCATGGTCGCGGTAAAGCCCGATATGGCCTTCGCGCGCCGCCGGCACCAGTTCCAGCAGCCCTTCCGCCATCACCAGGCCTGCGCGCAGGATGGGCACCACGGCCAGCTTGCGCCCTTCGATCACCGGGGCATCCATGCTGGCCAGCGGGGTTTCGATGCGCTCTGTCGTCATCGGCAGGTCGCGCGTGATCTCGTACCCCATCAATAGGGCGATTTCCCGCAGCAACTGGCGGAAGCCCATGGTGGACCGGCCCTTGTCGCGCATATGCGACAGCTTGTGCTGGATCAGCGGATGGGTCAGCACATGAAGATTGGGGAAGTCGCGGGTCATGGCCGGTTCCTGGCAATAAAGGATGATTTTCACCACCATAGAGCGGATCGCCCAAAGGCGGAATCGCCTTTGGGCGTGAATCTGCTCGCGGACAGACAAAGCGAGAGCGGGCTGTGGTTCCTACAAAACGCAGCCCGCTCTCGCCGCCCTGGCCGCCTTCGTCAGCGGTAACGATGCCCCATGCTTTGCCTGGGCGGCTGACGCGCGTGGCGGAAGGGCTGTGCCGGGCGGCGATCTCCCCCATATTCAACGCCCCATACCCCCGCCTTTCCCAGACCCCCGGTTTCCATGCGCCGTCACGACCGCCCCAATGGCAGTTCCGCTGCCGATCGCGCCAACCGCACCCGCCTGACCGATGGGCAGGTGCTGGCCCGCCTGCTGCCCTATCTCTGGCCGGCGGGGCAGCCGGCCATGAAGCTACGGGTGGTGCTGGCGCTGCTGTTCCTGGCGGTCGCCAAGGGCGCCAATGTCACCGTGCCGATCTGGTACAAGGGCGCGGTGGATGCACTGTCCGGCGAAGGGCTGGCCCAGGCCGTGGCGGCCAACCCGGCGGTTGCCATCCCCATTGGCTTCATCCTGGCCTATGGCTTGGCGCGGGTGTTGAGCCTGGCGTTCGGCGAACTGCGCGACGCGATTTTCGAACGGGTCAGCCAGCGCGCCATGCGGGTGGCGGCGCTGAATGTCTTCCGCCATCTGCACGCCCTGTCGCTGCGCTTCCATCTGGAACGGCAGACGGGCGGGCTGTCGCGCGTGGTGGAACGCGGCACCAAGGCAATTGACAGTCTGCTCAGCACCTCGCTGTTCAACGTGCTGCCAACGCTGCTGGAAATCCTGCTGGTGACGGGCATCCTGTGGAAATTGTTCGATTTCCGCTTTGCCGCTGTCACCTTCGGCACGGTGGCGCTTTATATCGGCTACACCATCACCGTCACCAACTGGCGTACCCGCATCCGCCGGTCGATGCTGGATGCCGATACCAGCGCCAATGCCAAGGCCATCGACACGCTGCTGAATTACGAGACGGTGAAGTATTTCGGCAATGAGCTGTTTGAGGCCAACCGGTATGACAAGGCCCTGCGCGTTTATGAGGATGCGGCGGTCCGCACCCAGGCATCCTTGTCATTGCTGAATATCGGCCAGGGCATCATCATCGCCGTGGGCGTGGTGGCGGTGATGTGGATGGCGGCGACCGGCATCATCAAAGGCCAGTTGACCATCGGCGATTTCGTGCTGGTGAACACCTATCTGCTGCAGCTTTACCAGCCGCTGAATATTTTCGGCTTCGTCTATCGCGGCATCCGGGAATCGCTGAACGATATGGAGCGGATGTTCGAACTGCTGACCGTGGACCGGGAGGTGGAGGACAAGCCGGGCGCCCCCGCCCTGGTGACGGCAGGGGCCGCCATCCGTTTCCGCGATGTGCATTTTGCCTATGACAAGCGCCGCCCCATCCTGAAGGGCATTGATTTCAGCGTGCCGGCCGGGCGCACCGTGGCCGTGGTCGGCCCCACCGGGGCCGGCAAATCCACCCTGTCGCGGCTGCTTTATCGCTTCTATGATGTGACCGGTGGCGCGGTGGAGATCGATGATCAGGATGTGCGGCAGGTAAGCCAGGCATCGCTGCGCGCCGCCATCGGCATCGTGCCGCAGGATACGGTGCTGTTCAACGACACCATCCGCTACAACATCGCCTATGGCCGCGTCGATGCCAGCGAGGCGGAATTGGAGCGGGTGGCGGCGGCCGCGCAAATCCTGGATTTCATCAAGGCGCTGCCCGATGGCTGGAACACCATGGTGGGTGAACGCGGCCTGAAACTGTCCGGCGGGGAAAAACAGCGCGTGGCCATCGCCCGCACCCTGCTGAAAGACCCGCCGATCCTGATTCTGGACGAGGCGACCAGTGCGCTCGACACCCATACGGAACGCGAAATCCAGGCTGCATTGACCGATGCGGCGCGGGGGCGCAGCACCCTGGTCATCGCCCATCGCCTGTCCACCGTGGTGGATGCCGATGAAATCATCGTGCTGGATGCCGGCCAGATCGTGGAACGTGGCAACCACGCCGCCTTGCTGGCCCAGGGCGGGGCCTATGCCGCGCTGTGGGCGCGGCAGCAGGAAGGGGTGAACCGGGCAGAGACGAAGCTGGAAGCGTAACCGGTTACGGATTTTTCACAGAGAAGCGCGACAGAATCTGTTGCGCTTCAATCCCCAGCGCATAGAAGGCGACACCCATCCGGTCGCCCCGCCGCCAGGCGACAATGGCTTCGCCGCTGATCTCCGTCCCGTCCACGGTCAGACGGAAGCCGAACCGGTCCTGTTGGTCCAGCAGCCCGCGATATCCGGCCACGCACATGCCACCCAGGCTGAGATCGACCAGATCCAGCCGCTGCTGTGCCACCGTGACATGCCCATCGCCAAAACTATGTTTGGGCGCGGACCGGTCACGTCGCAGCAGCCGGCCCAGCCAGGATGGTGGGCGGGGCGGGGCCGGGGCGGTGAAGGGGGAATTGGCCGCAATCTCCATGACTTGGCCTCATCTATCCAATATATCGAACCGATCCCAGAATCGCACGTGAGCACGGATCGGAAAACCGGACCTTTGGACACATGTACGATGGGCATATCACCTGCCCATCCCCCCTACCGATTTGACGATCCGGCGGGCCTGCCGCACAATCCGGCCCAGGCCCTGTTCGTCACCGCTGCCGATGGAATGTCCCATGCCGGATGCCCTGCCCCCGACCGATCTTGCCGACCGGCTGCGCCGTGGCGAACGGCGCGCGCTTGCCCAGGCCATCACCCTGGTGGAAAGCACGCGGGGCGATCCCCGGGCGCTGGCCGATGATCTGCTGG
>CALRQC020000061.1:0-27624 GCA_943370215.1 Azospirillum sp. RU38E | reverse complement strand
TTGACGTCGGCGGCACTGGCGGTAATGCCAACGGCCGTGCCGTTGCTGGCCCCTTCAACAATACTGTTGGCAGCGTTGTTGCTGTCTGTGGGTGTGGCTGGTGCGGCGTTGGTGACGGCGATGGTGAAGTTCTGGCTGCTGGTAGCGTTGCCGTCGCTAGCCTGCACCGTGATGGTGTGGCTGGTGGCGGTTTCGTAATCCAGCTTGCTGCCATCGGCGACGGTCACCACGCCGGTGGTGCTATTGATGGCAAAGCGTCCGCCGGCATCGTCGGTGAGGCTGTAGGTGACGGTGCCGCCATTGACGTCGGCGGCACTGGCCGTGATGCCAACGGCTGTGCCGTTGCTGGCCCCCTCAACAATGCTGTTGGCAGCGTTGTTGCTGTCCGTGGGTGTGGCTGGTGCGGCGTTGGTGACGGCGATGGTGAAGTTCTGGCTGCTGGTAGCGTTGCCGTCCGTTGCCTGGACCGTGATGGTGTGGCTGGTGGCGGTTTCGTAATCCAGCTTGGTCCCGTCTGCGACGGTCACCACGCCGGTGGTGGCATTGATGGCGAAACGCCCGCCGGCATCATCGGTGAGGCTGTAGGTGACGGTACCGCCATTGACGTCGGCGGCACTGGCCGTGATGCCAACGGATGTGCCGTTGCTGGCCCCCTCAACAATGCTGTTGGCAGCGTTGTTGCTGTCCGTGGGTGTGGCTGGTGCGGCGTTGGTGACGGCGATGGTGAAGTTCTGGCTGCTTGTGGCGCTGCCGTCGCTGGCCTGGACCGTGATGGTGTGGCTGGTGGCGGTTTCATAATCCAGCTTGCTGCCATCGGCGACGGTCACCACGCCGGTGGTGCTGTTGATGGCGAAACGCCCGCCGGCATCATCGGTGAGGCTGTAGGTTATGCCGCTGAGACCATTCGGCTCTGAGACCGTCAGGCCAACCAAGGTGCCGTTGGCGGCCCCTTCGACCACACTGTTGGCCGCACTATCGCTATCGGTGGGTGTGCCGGGCGCAGCGGCAATAGTCAGCAGCGTCGCACCGCCAACATTGCTGACGCTGAAATTGGCGCTGGTTAGGTTGGCACGGCCCGCCAAGGTGATGTTGATGGATGTGCCGATGGTGACGATGGCATCGGCACCGCTATTGACGACGGAGATGTTGCTGGCGGAGTAAGTGGCACCAGAAATGCGGATCCTGTCGACGCCATCGGTAAAATCAGTGATCCGGTCACCATCGGTCACATCGAACGTGTCCTGTCCGGCCCCGCCGGTCAGGGTATCGGCGCCACTGCCGCCGATCAGCGTATCATCGCCGGCCCCGCCGGTCAGGCTGTCGTTGCCGGCGCCGCCATCGATCAGGACGTTGGCCGAACCGGCTGCTGGCGGCAAGCCGGCACCAGCGGTAGCGACTGTAATGACGTCGCCACCATTGCCGCCGATGATGCTTTCCAGCATCCAGGCGGTCAGAGTGTTGCCAGCATTGCCCAGCGTGACGACATCCAGGCCAGCACCGCCGATCGCGGTTTCAACCAGGGAAATGGCGAGGGTAGAACCGGTGCTGGCAAGCTGGCTGACAACATCTGTGCCGCTGCCGCCGGTCAGCGTCTCCACTGCGGAAATAGCAATTGTGTTGCCGCCGCTGCCCAGGGACAGCGCATCTTGTCCGCCGCCGCCAATGACCGTTTCAACCAGAGAAACACTGATGGAGTTGCCACCGTCACCCAAGGTCACCACATCGGTGCCGCCGCTGCCCAGCAGGCTTTCGATCTGCGACACGAGCATGGTGCTGCCGCCATTGCCAATCACGGCAATGGTTTCACTCTGGGCGCTGCCGATCAGCGTCTCCAGCAGTTGCACGGCCAGCGTGGTTCCCTGCGTCTGGGTCAGGGTGACGATGTCGGTGCCGCCATCGCCGATGACGGTTTCATAAGGCAGGATGACATTGCTGCTCCCACCAGATGCGGGCATATGCAGCACGTTGCTGATGCCACCGATAACGAGTGTCTGCGTTACCCCGCCCAAAGAGAGGGTCTGGGATGGAGTCCGCACCGTATCCACGCCCGAGACGTAGATGGTCGCGGCCGTCATATTGATACTGATATCGTTGGTGCCGCCACTGCCGATCAGCGTTTCCACATTGCTGACAACCGTGGTGTTGCCGCTGCTTCCCAGATTGATTGCGTCGTTGCCGTTGCCACCGATCAGCGTGGCAAGCGCGGATACCGAAACCGTGTTGCCACTATTGTCAGCAAGGACGGCGTTGCTGCCATTGCCGATCAGCGTTTCGACGTTCGATACCAGTATTTGCCTTGTGGGATCGGTATTAACGGCCAGTTGCACCACATCCTGGTACGCGCTGCCGATGATGGTTTCTATATCTTGGAGCGTGAGGGCGGTTGCGGCACTCTGTAGAACCACCGCATCGTCATAAGAGGATGCGCCGACCAGCGTACCCACCATATCGATGCTGAGTGTCGATCCCCCGGTCTGACTTGTGCTGATGATGTTAGCGCTGTTTCCGCCGATCAATGTTTCGATGGAAAGGATGGTGGCAGAGGTGGCAACATCCGTCAGAAGCTGGATTGTATCGGCACCATTGCTGCCGATGATTGTTTCCACCGCTGCCATCGTCAAGGTTCCGGCGGTGGAGAATTGGACTGTGTCGACGTTTTTGCCGCCGATGATGGTCTCGATCCCCTGAAGCAGGGTGGTGTTGGCGAGGCTGCCGATCGCACCCAATTGCACAAAGTCGTTGCCGCTGGTGCCGACCAGGGTTTCGATCAGTGCGACGGTTGTGGTGCTGCCGCCCGTTTGGTCAATTTGCACAAGGTCATTGGTGGCGACGGAGGAGCCGACGATATTCTCGATCATCGACACATTGATGGTGTTGCCGCTCGCGGCGCCAGGGGCGGACAGCGAGATCGTGTCATATTGGGCAGTGCCGATCAGCGTTTCCACCATCGATACCAACATCGTGCCCATGCTGGTGGCGGTGGCCAGCGCAGTGCTGCCGATGATGGGGGTCGTTCGCCGCTCCTCCAGCGTGACCACGTCGACGCTGCTGCTGCCGATCAGCGTATCGATATCGGCGATGGTGATGGTGGTGTTGGTGTTGGTGTCGCCCAGGATCAGGGTGTCACGAGCGCCGGTGCCACCGGCCACCATCTCGATGCCTTGCACCGTCAGCGTCATGGCGCCGCTTACGACGTTGAGCGACCCGGCCTTGTAGGCGTTGGTGACGATGTCGTAGCCAGCGCCGCCGATCAGCGTGTCCAAAAACAACACACCCATCGTGTTGCCGCCACTACCCAGGCTGATGACGTCGATTTTGCTGCCACTGCCCACGATAAATTCGAAATCGACCACCATCGCCGTTTGGCCGTTCGCCGAAGCAATAGTGGCCAACATGTCGTTGGCGCCATTGCCGATGATGGTCTCTAACAGGCCGACAGTGGTGGTGGTACCGATCGTGTTGGTCGAGATGGCGACGTCTTTACCACTATTACCCATCAAGCTTTCGATGAAGCTGACGGCAATGGTATTGCCGTTGGTATTTGCCAACGTGATGAAATCGGTGCCGGTAGCGCCGCCGATCAAGGTTTCAATATCGCTGATCACCATCGTATTGCCGGACGTCGTGAAGGTCACGACGTCCTTACCGACATTGCCGATCATCGTTTCAAGGCGTGTAACGCTCAGCGTGTTGCCGGCGGTTCCCCCGAGGGTGACGACATCCTTTTTGGTCGGACTGCTGCCGCCATAGAGATGGTCAATGTTGGTGACCGTCATCGTCTGGCCGTTGCTGTTGAGCACCACGCCCTGAGCGCCGCTGCCCACCCCGACAACGAAGGAATAGACCGTTCCCGTTGAAAGGGTTACGTCCGCGCCGCCCGAAAGGGTCAGGGTATCGCCAGCAGCCATTTCAAATCCCCACTTGCCACCAACGAGCTGAGGCACACCCAGAGGAGGTGCGCTCGCTCCGTCCGATTTGAGGATCGGACAAATTTCTATACATGTTGAGGTATTACCGGATGCTATTTGTATGGCAACATAAAAAAATCGGATCGGCCACGAAACGCGTATGTTCTATGGATAAACTGTACGGAAGAACGATTATGCAATTTCATGGTGGTGGTAATAACTTGAGTATTTTCGGCATTTTTTAGTGATTTGCTAATATATTTATGGTGCGAATCTGCCAATGTGTATTTGTTAACTTAGCAGTGCGGGCGATGACCAGGGGGCATAGGGAACCAAGGCGCCGATCGCACGATCAGGACGGTGGAACGACCTTGCCCGGCGGTTCAGCAATCCGGCGGTAAAGGAAAAAGTGCTGTTGGAAATAGCCAGGATATCGGCCAAGCATAGGGCCTGGAAGTCTTCTAGGAAGTCTAAGCCCTTTATCGGATCGATAGATAGGTTGGCAGCCGTCAGCGGTTGGTAACGGTTGAAGGCCGCCAAACTGGTTGGATCATCGGTGGCAATATAAAGCACCGGGCGGGCTAGCTGGGGCCAGATCTCGGCCAGCCAGTTCAGATACCAAGCCTCCGGGGCCACCCAGAATGGTCCCCAGCCGAAATCCCCGCGCCGCAGATGCAGGGCGACGATCGTGTCTCCGGCGTCACGTAGCCGGTCCGAGACTTGGGCGACGCGTTGGCACCAATGGTCGCCGCAGGTGAAGAAATTACGGAAACTTTCAGCGAAGGGGGCAAGCGCGCTGGTGTCGCCGCAGAAATAACCGTCAATATCGTGGCCGGCAGCGGTGGGGGGAGACTCCGGCCCGAGGCCTGTGACCAATCCCGCCGCCGCCTCCGACAGCCGGGGGAGAGCAGGACCGGGCAGGGGATCGTCCAGGTCAAACAGGTGCCGGCCCACCCAGGGTGGGGTTTCCAGAATCAGGTCATGGCGCTGGGCATAAAGCCGGGCGATGCCGTATTGGAGAATTTGGTTGCCGAATCGACCATTGCGGCCCAACTGGCTCAGCCCCAGCCGCCGGCTGTCATTCTGGGCCTGGGCTCGCGGCGTTGGCGGTGCCCCCCATTGGGCTGACAGCAGCAGCAGGGCACGGCGGGTGAAAGCCTCCCCGATGCCCTGGTTGCAGGCAATGGCCTGATCCCAGGCGGCCAGCGCTTCCCCTAGCCGGTGCAGGGCTTCCAGCGCGGCAGCCCTGGCTGAATGGGCGTCATAGAGAGCGGGTGAAAGGCGGGCAGCGTGGTCTGCCGCCGCCAGGGCCGCCACGGCGTCGCCCCCGTCCAGCAGCATTCCCGACCATTCAGCATGATACTCCGCCACGGTGGGGGCAAGCGTGATGGCCTGTTGCAGGTTTGCCTGTGCATCGGCTGACTGGCCGAGGCGTCGTTGCACCCGGCCCAGCAGGAAACGGGCATTGGCGTTGCTGGGGGCCAGTTCCACGGCACGGCACAGATGGGGCAAGGCGGTAACCGCATCCCCCTCCTCCGCCAGCAAGAGACCGAGATTGATCCGGGCCGCCGCCATATCCGGGCGAAGGCCTGCCGCACGGGTGAAAGCGGTTTTCGCCTCGTTGCCCCGCGACAGTCGATGGGAGGCCATGCCCAGTTCGAACCAACTGAGGGCGTTGGTGGGGGCCAGGCCTGTGGCACGTCGCAGCAGGGCATGGGCGGCGGCATGGTCCCCCACCCCGGTCTTTTCCTGGGCCAGGGTTATCAATGGCGTTGCGTTGCCGGTCAGGTTGCGTTCCGTGGCTTCCCGCCCGGCGCTCAGCGCGTACAGGCGGCGGCGGATCAGGATCTCGATGGCCATGAAGCGGGCATCGACCTCCGCCCCCTCTCCAGGGGGGCGATCACTGGTCATTTCCGCCTGCATCCGGTCAAGGACGTTGCCGGGGCGCATCCGGTAGAAAACCGTCTTCACGCCGATCTTCACGCCTTTCAGCATCAGCATGATGGCGCGGGAATAGGCGACATCATCGGCCGTTGCCGGCCAGAAGGGTGTTTCCTCCGGAAAGCCACCTGTACGCGCGTGCGCTTCCCGCCGGATGCATAGGTTGCAGGGGTATGTATGTATCGACGCTTCCCGCCATGCGGGCGATACCTGTGCGTCGATACGGTCGAACAGCATGTCGGTGCGTACATAGTCACAGCCTGGATTGGCATCCAAGGTGCTGGCCGTGATGTGGAAATGCTGATCCAGAAACCGGTCGTCGGCATCCAGGAACCAGAGATAGGGACCAAGGGCAGCGGCCACGCCGGCATTGCGTGCCCGGCCAGCGCCCCGGTTCTGGTTATTGACGATCAGGGCCAGCCCTTGGTCGGGATGTGCCTGGCCCCACCGGCGGACAACATCCACCGTATTGTCGGGGGAGGCATCATCCACCACCACAATATGAACCTGTGCATCCTCCCGACCGGAGGCGCTGCGGTAGTGGGTCAGCGTTGCCAGGATGCTGTCCAGGCTTTCCACGATGGTGTCCGCTGTCTTGAAAGCGGGGATGACCACGGTGCCGATCACGCCATATTGTTTGCGGTGGGTATCCAGCGCCGATAGGGCCACGGCAAGGCCGCTATCATCCGGGATGGTGGTGCCAGCATGGGGCCGCATGGCGATGGCTTCGCCCTCCCGGCCCTGGACCAGCAAGACCAGCGCCAGCATGCGCGCCAGATGGCCGGATGCCGGGATGAAACTGGCCAGCCATTCCAGTTGCGCCGCCGCCAGATCGAAATAGCCGGGGTCCAGCAGCGCGGATATCTGGTTCAGCGCCACATGCAAGGTGGCATCGATTTGCTGGTTGAAGACCTGCCGGTCACGGTGCAGGGCATAGGCGCGGCGAAAGAGGCGCAGGGCCTGCATTCCATCGCCCGCGTTCCGCATATGGATGGCCAGGGATTGCAGGGCCGGCAGGCTGGTCGGGTCGTTCACCAGCAGGCGGCGGCATTCCACCGCATTCACAGGCATGGCTTTCTCAATCTCATTCGTTCCAGACCGTCCCATAGCAGCCAAACTATGCTAACAGGAAGGAAAAGCGGAACGATATTGCGGGTCCATAGGGTCATGAAACTCGCCTTCCTCGACACGACCTTCGGCGATTACACGCCCGATACTGTGCGGATCGCCCCGCTGGGTGGAACGCAATCGGCTGTCTGCTATCTGGCGCCCGCTTTGGCGCGAAGCAGGCTGGATGTTTCGTTGGTGAATGGCACCAGCGCACCCGGCATGGTGGAGGGGGTTTCATGTCATCATCACACCACCATGCCCGTGTCGCGGCTCGCACAGTTCGACATGCTGGTGGTGATGGGGGGCTGTGACAGCAACGGCGTGCGCGGGCTGCGTGCCGCCATGACTGGTGGCCGGCGGCTGGTACTGTGGACCCAACATGCCGGCGATCAGCCGGCGGTGGCCGGGCTGGTGGACCCCGCCATTGTCGGGATGTGGGATGCCTTCATCTTTGTCAGCCGCTGGCAGCGGGAGGATTTCATTCGCCGCTTCCGGCTGCCCCGCCACCGCTGCCACATCCTGCGCAATGCGCCGGCCCCCTGTTTTTCGGCTCTGTTTCCTGCCGATGCGGACATTATGGCGGCCAAGCCCTGGCCGCCGGTTCTGGCCTATACCAGCACGCCGTTCCGGGGACTGGATGTGCTGCTGGCCGCCATGCCGCGCATCCGTGCCGCCCTTCCCGGCACGGTGCTGCGGGTCTACTCCTCGCTGGAGACCTATCAGGTGCCGCTGGCGCGCGATCCCTATGCGTCGCTGTATGACCAATGCCGCCGGACCGAGGGGGTGGTGTACATTGGCGGTATGGCCCAACCGGCGCTGGCCGCCGGGTTGCGCGACGTCACGGCCCTGGCCTATCCCAACCGCTTCGCCGAAACCTCCTGCATCAGCGTGATGGAGGCGATGGCCGCGGGCTGCCTTGTGGTGTCCAGCCGGCTGGGTGCGCTGACGGAGACGGCTGCCGGCTTCGCCCGGTTGCTGCCGGTGCTGGCCGACCCGGCGGACCATGCCGCCCGCTTTGCCGATGCGTTGGTGGATGAATTGTGCTGCCGCCGGAATGATCCGGCGAGCACCGCGCGCCACCTGCGGGCCCAGATGGCGCAGGCTGATGCCGCCGAGGGCTGGAACCGGCGGGCCGCGCAATGGCAGGCCTGGATGCAGGATGCCGATGCCTGGAAAGCGCCGCCGGGTGATGTGCCGGGCCTGCTGGCCCGGCTGCGCGGTCCGGCCATGGTGGACCATCATGACGGCATGGCGGATATCTGCGCCCAGGTGCTGGCGCTGGACCCGGCCCATGCCGGGGCATGGCGGGTGCTGATGCAGGTGCAGGCGGCACAGGGGCGGGCGACCGACGCGCTGCTGTCGCTGGGCCGTGCCCGCCGTCTGGCCGGGCCGGTGCCGATGGCGGAATGGCACGGCTGGATGCCGGCGCTGCTGGCCGGTGCGGCGGCGGGGGAGGATGGCGCGGCCCTGGCCCGCCGTGTTTCGGCGCTGTGCGGGGTGCGTCCGCTGCTGGTGGTTAGTCCCTTTGCGGACATGCTGAAGGCGGTGACCCGGCAACTGGCGATACAGGCCCAGAATGCCGGGGATGCACCCGCCCTGCTGATGGCCTGCCTGCTGGTCGCGGATCTGGAGCCGGGTGATACCGGCATCCGGCTGGCCGCTGGCGCCGCCGCCCACGGCATGGGCGATCATGCCCTGGCCCTGACCCTGGCGGTGTCCGCCCTGCATATTGACAGCGCAGCGGTGCTGTCCACCAAACAGGCCCGTTCCATGCTGGCCGGTTGGCTGGAAGCGGCAGAGGCAGCCACTTTGGCGGTGGCGGGTTCCCTGGATAGGGCGATGGCCGGCCGTTTGTTTCCCGCCATGGCGCAGGTGGCCGCCGCCTTGGGGGAGGATGCCAGCTTGGCCCGTCAGGCGGCTGCCACCAGCGATGCAGGGCAGCGCCAGGCCCTGTTGCTGCGCATGGTGGCGGCGCGCCACCGGCTGAAGGGGCGGCGCGCGGAACAGGTGGAACTGCTGCGTCAGGCGGCCTCCCTAGGCGGTGATGGGGCGGCAGGCACACGGCTCAATCAGGCGCGGCTGGCCCTATCGCAACGCCTGGTGCTGGAAAATCTGGGATCAGTGCTGACCGATGGGGCTAATGGCCGCCTGGGTGCCGGATGGCAGGCGGCGGCATCGGCCCTGATCGGGCAGATCGGGCAATCGCTGCATCTGGATGGTAATGACGAGGGTGAGCGCTCCGTCATGTGGGGTACGCTGCGTGGCTATGACGCCTTCCTGTCCTGGTTCAACGCTACCGGCGCCATCGCCCCGATCCTGCCGGCCGCACCGCCGGGCGGGCGCAAGGTCTATGATTGCTTCCAGTTCTATAATGAGTTGGACCTGTTGGAATTACGGTTGGCCGAGCTGTCGCCCGTGGTCGATTATTTTGTGCTGGTGGAGGCGGCCTATACCCATGCCGGCAGGCCCAAGCCGCTTTATTTCGATGAGAACCGCCAGCGTTTTGCAGCCTATGCCGACAAGATCATCCATGTTGTGGTGAAGGATGATCCCGGCGGCTTCGCCTGGGTCCGGGAGGGGCACCAGCGTCAGGCGATCCTGCGCGGCCTGACCGGCGCCGGCCCAGCCGACATGGTGATCATCAGCGATGCCGATGAAATCCTGCGGCCGGCCGTGGTGCAGGGCCTGCGCGACGCCGGGCCGGGTGGCCCCGCCCTGTTCGCGCCGGAACTGGATATCTATCTCTATTTTCTGAACCTGCGCTCCTCCGATCCGTGGATATCGGTGGCGGCTGCACCCTATGAACTGGTGCGGCGGGTGGGGGCGAATAATATGCGCTATCTGGCCAAGCAGGGGATTGGCCAGCCCATTCCCGCCGCTGGCTGGCACTTCACCTGGATGGGCGGGATCGACCGGTTCTTGGCCAAGCTGGACGCTTTTGCGCATCGGGAGATGATTGGCAGCTTCGGGCAGGATGATGTCGCCAACCGGGCCCGGCTGGAACGATTCTTCGCCACCGGACGGTTTGAGGAAGGGGCCATCCCCGGCATGTGGACGGCCCTGACCCGCGTGCCCATTGACGACCATTTTCCCGCCGCCCTGCAGACCCTGCTGCCGGGATTCGTCGCCAGGGGCTGGGTGGCACCGGAGGGGACGGGATGATCGGCAGTAACGATCCGCTGGCCGAAGGGATGGCGTTGCAGCAGGCTGGCCGAGCGGATGAGGCAGCGGCCGTCTTGCGCCAGGGGCTGGCGGTCCGACCGGAAGACCCCGACCTGCTGAATGCGCTGGGGACGCTGCTGTTGATGCGCGGCGATGCAAGGGGCGCCGTGCCGCTGCTGGCCCGGTCACTGCGGCAGCGGCACGGCAATGCGGCAGCCTTCACCAACCTTTCCACGGCCCTGCGGGCGCTGGGGCGGCTGGATGAAGCCGCCATTGCCGGGCGGGAAGCGGTGCTGATCGACCCGGAACTGGACATGGCGCAGCATAATCTGGCCAGTGTGCTGCTGGACCTGGGTGACCATGAAGGGGCTTTGGTGCCGCTGCGCCGTTACATTGCGCGGGTGCCGGAAAGCCCCCTTCAACGCTTCCTGTTGGCGACGTCCTTGATGGCGCTGGGCCGCGATGCGGCGGCGGAGGTGGAATGGCGCGACCTGTTGCGCCTGACCCCGAATGATGCCCGCGCCCATGTCAATCTGGGTGTCACCCTGAAGAACCAGCAGTGTTATGGGGAGGCGGTGGCAGCCTATCACCGGGCGCTGGTGCTGGTCCCGGACGATCCGGCAACGCTGAACAATCTGGGGCTGGCACTGTCCCAGGATGGCAGGCGCGACGATGAGGCGGCAGCGTGGCTGCGCCGGGCCATCCGGTTGAAGCCGGATTTCGCCGATGCCTGGCTTAATCTCGGGCTGGTGTTACGGAATCAGAACCGCATCGATGCGGCCATGGATTATTGCCGGCAAGCGCTGGCCGCCGATCCTGCCCATGCGGCGGCCAACACATTGCTGGCCACCTGCCTGTTACTGAAGGGACAGGTGCGAGCGGGCTTTGCCGCCTATGAATGGCGCACGCGGCTGAAGGATCACCGGCACCCTGAGCGGTCCTATCCCTCACCCGTTTGGAAAGGTGGCGACCCGGCCGGGCTGACCCTGCTGGTCCATGGTGAACAGGGGCTGGGCGATGGGATACAATTCGCCCGCTATGCCCCGCTGCTGGCGAAGCGCGGGGCAAGGGTGATCGTGGAATGCGCCAAGCCGCTGGTCCGCCTGTTCGCCAGCCTGCGCGGCGTTGATGGTGTGGTGGCGGAGGATGGCCCACTGCCGCCACACGATGCGCATGTTTCGGTGATGAGCCTGCCCCAGCGGCTGGGGCAGGATGACATACCCGCCACGGTGCCCTATCTGGCGGCTGAACCGGGGCCGGCGGCGCATTGGGCGGCACGGTTGGCGGGTGCTGGCGGTCTGAAGGTGGGGCTGGTCTGGGCCGGCAACCCGGATTTCAAGGATGATCGCCGCCGCTCCCCAGGGCTGGCGGCCTTTCTGCCGCTGCTGGATGTTCCCGGCGTGCATTTCTTTGCCTTGCAGAAGGGGGGCGGGCGGTGCGACCTGGCGCGGATGGCCGGACGGCTGGGGGCGAACTTCACCGATCTGGGGCCGGAGATTGCGGATTTTGCCGATACCGCCGCCATCATGGCCAACCTGGATCTCGTCATCTCCTCCTGCACTGCGCCGCCACATCTGGCTGGTGCCATGGGCCGCCCGGTCTGGACCGTGCTGCCGCTGAATGCCGACTGGCGCTGGCTGGAAGCGGGGGAGGATAGCCCTTGGTACCCGACCATGTGCCTGTTCCGGCAGGAAAAGGTTGGTGATTGGGGGCCGGTGATGGCGCGGGTGCGCGATGCCCTGGTCAAGTGCGCGGCAGCACGGTGAGGGTTTCCGGCGGCAGGCCGGCCCGGTGCCGCGCCCACATCATCCGATATGCCTCTTCCAGATGCGCCGTAAAGCGCGGCGTGTTGAATAGGGGGGCCGTGTGCCGCCCCTTTTCCAGATGCCGCCGCAGCCCGGCCAGCCGCGTGCCGTCGCGCGCCAACGCCACGGCCAGCGCCTCATACCCTGCCGGATCGGGGGTGATCAGGTTGGCCAGCCCGACGGCGCGCAGCAGGCTGGCCGATACGCGGCCCGCAAAGCCTTCGCCCAGCATTGCCACCACCGGCACACCCATCCACAGGGCATCCGATGTGGTGGTGTGGCCGGTATAGGGGAAGCTGTCCAGGCACAGGTCGATGGCGCGGTAACGCGCCAGATGTATCGGTAATGGTGCGGGGCCGGCAAAGGCCAGCCGGGCGGGGTCCACCCCGGCCTGTCGTGCGGCTTCCCGCAGGTTCCCGGCGGCGGCCCCGTGCGGATCGTAAAGCCACAGGCAACTGTCCGGCACGGCAAGCAGCAGCCGCATCCAGAGCGCAAACATGGCGGGATTGAGCTTCTGCGGCGTATGCAGTGCGCCGAACACAAAGCCCCGTTCCGGCAGGCCCAGGGTGGGGCGGCTGGGGGCTGTCGGTGGTCGGGGGCGTTTGCGGTCATTCACCTGATAACAATCGGGCAGGATGGCCAGCTTCTCATGATAGAAGGGCTGATGGTCCGCCGGGCTGACCACAGGGTCGCCGATCAGATAATCCAGCGCCCCGCCGCCCATTGTGCCGGGATAGCCCAGATAGGCCACCTGCACGGGGGCCAGCCGGCGTGACAGCAGGTCCAGCCGACCGCCCGCCGTATAGCCTTTCAGGTCAACCAGGATGTCCACCTGTTCCGCTGCCGCCCATGCCGCGACCTCGGCACTTCCCATGCTGGCCAGATTGCGGAAGCTGTCCGCAGCCCCCTGGATGCGCCGGCGGATGGCGCTGTCATCATCCTTTCCATAGCTGCCGGCCAGGATGCGGAAGCCCTGCCGGTCATGCTGTTCGAAAAGTTCCGCAATCAGATAGGCGGTGGCATGGTCGTGGAAGTCGGCGGAGAGATAGGCGATGGTCAACCGGTCCTTATCCACGCCGGCCTGTCGTGGGGGGATGGGAAAGGTGGGGCAAAATGTTTGGTCCTGCTGCTTCCACACCCGCTCGGCGGCGCGGCGCTGCTGGGCCGGGCTGGCCCCGATCCATTGCGTCAACAGGGGCAGGGCCGGTCCCCCCTGGTCGATGCGCGTCAGCAGCCGCTGCCTTTGCCCTTCATGATCCCGCCAGTCGGCCGCCAGCAGCCGGCAGGTAAAGGCCTCATCCTGTGCCAATGTGAAAGCCGGGTCGGTGCGGTGGGCGCGATCAAAGGCGGTGGCGGCCCCTGCCGGGTTGTCCGCCTGACGCCGTGCATGGCCCAGGGCCCGCCAGGCGGCGGATAGGGCCGGTGCCAGCACCAGTGCGTGCCGGCAATCCCGCATCGCCGTTGCCCCTTCCGGCCGCAGCAAGGCGCGGCTGGCCCGCCAGCCGGCATGATCCGGCGACAGGGCCAGGGCATGGTCCAACAGGCAAGCGGCTTCCTGCATGGCACCCTGACGTTGCCGGATTGCGGCCAGATTGCCATAGGCATCGGCGATGGCGGGGGACAACACCAGGGTGCGCCGGAACAGGCGCGCCGCCCCATTATCGTCGCCCACCGCCATGCGCAGCACGCCCAACATGAACAGGCCGCCGACATGGGCGCTGTCCTGCTGCAATAGCTGGCGACACCGGCCCTCGGCCTCCGCCAGCCGGCCCTGGCGATAGGCGTCCATCACGGCGCGCAGCAGGTTGGGCGGGGAAGAGGGGGACAAGGCGCTTTTCTCCTGGATCGGGCGGGCGGGAGCATGAAGGGGCGGGCCGGCATTGCCAAGCCGCTTGTCAGTGCCTAAGCATGGGCGAGGGAGGATGACCGATAAGGCGGAAGGGAAAGGGATGATGGCTGACGATTTCCGTCTGCATGTCGAAGCCGGTATCGCTGCCCATGCGGCGGGGCGACCGGGGGAGGCTGCGGGTCATTTTGCCGCCGCTGTGCGCCTGCAGCCCGATCATCCTGTGGCCCTGTTCAACCTGGGCATTGCGCTGGAGGATGATGGCCAGGGGCCAGCGGCCTTGCCGGTGCTGGTGAAGGCCCACCGCCTGCGCCCTGACCATCCCCATACGCTGTTCCGGCTGGGCAGTTTGCTGGCGGTGCAGGGGCAGCCGGAACCAGCGCTGGCCCTGTTGGCCCGGCTGCTGCGGTGGCAGCCCGATTATCCCGACGCCGCCTTTCGCTTGGGGAACGCACTGATGGCGCTGGACCGGCCGGCGGAAGCGGAAAGGGCTTACCGGCTGGCGATGGTTCTGAAGCCGGATATGGCATCGGTTGCCAATAATCTGGGTGGGGCCATCGGGCGGCAGAACCGCCCGGCGGCGGCGGCCCTCTGGTATCGCCGGGCCATCCGGCTGGCGCCGCAGGTGGCGGAATATCACAAAAATCTGGGCACCTGCCTGATCGCCCAAGGCCGGTTGCAGGAAGGCTGGCCGCATTATGATTGGCGCGACCGGCAGGCAGTCTGGGGCTGGAAACGCCATTTTCCCGGCCTGCCGCGCTGGGATGGATCGTCCCTGGCCGGCAAGCGTATCCTTGTCCATTTCGAGCAGGGGTTGGGCGATACGCTGCAATTCATCCGCTATATGAGTGTACTGAAACAGATGGGGGCTCGCACCCTGTTTGAATGCCAGCCGGTGATGCGGGATATATTGGGTTGCGTGCCGGATATCGACCAACTGGTCTGCCATGGCGATCCGCTGCCGCCCGCCGATTGCTTTGCCCCGCTGATGAGCCTGCCGGGCCTGTGCGGTACGCAAGCGGACACCATTCCGGGCGGTGACCGGCCCTATCTGCATCCCCCTGCCGATCTGGTGGCCGCCTGGGCGAAACGCATCGGGACGGAGGGTTTCCGCATTGGCATCAACTGGCACGCCAACGGGCCCGACAGGTCCATCCCGTTGGCTGCCTTTGCCCCCATCGCCGCCATTCCCGGCGTTCGTCTGTTCAGCCTGCAGCAGCGGGCCGGGCTGGACCAACTGGCCCCCCTGGCTGGCCCGTTTCGGATCACCTGCTTTGGCGATGCGGAACGCGACAATGGCTTTAACAGCTTCATCGACAGCGCTGCCATCATCGCCAATCTGGATCTGGTGATCAGTTGTGACAGCGCCATGGTCCATCTTGCCGGCGCGATGGGACGCCCGACCTTCCTGGCATTGCCCTGGCTGGCCGATTGGCGCTGGATGCACCATGCGGATCGTACACCCTGGTATGCTTGCATTCGGATGTTTAGAGCGCCCCTTCCCGGTGATTGGCAAATGGGCATATGCCTAATGGCGGAAAAAATCACTGACCATATCAGAGGGATAGGTCTGCTCTTAACCCAGAGTGGTTAGTTAAAACGCAAGGAATCTAACTGTATTTTGCGGAACGTAGTTGTTGTTGACGAATAAATCATACTGTATTGAGGTTATTGGTTAGCTTCCGCGTCCATTTTGTTAATGGACCATTAATAATGATGTGAGGGGCCTGATTTATGGAACGCGTTACTCGCTGGTCGCCGGTTGTCGCCAATGCCTGTTTCGGAATCAAGGCGACCCTGCTGATGGGTGTGGCGATCCCCTCCATCATGATGGCGAGCCAGGCACAAGGGGCCACATGCGATAGCGGCGCATTGATCTGCAATGGCGGGTTTGAGAGCTTGAGCCGTGTTCCTGGCGCCGATACGGTGATCTTTGACAACTGGACGGCTAGCGATCCCAGCGCTGTGCGCGCTGGCGTTGGCGCGGGTGGGACTGGCAACAGTGTGGAATTCCTGTTTTCCAGCAACACGCTGAGCCAGAATGTCGCCACCGGTGTCGGGGCGAAATATACCGTCACCTTCGATTTCAAAAGCGAAGGGGGGGAGGCATTACACGCCTATTTCGGTGACACACAGATTTTCAGCTACGCCGGGGAGGCAGCACTACCGACCGACTGGACGACGTACAGCTTCAATGTCCAGGCGTTCAGCGGTCAGTCTGTGCTGCGTTTCGTGGCGGAATCCCTTGGAGCAGCGCAGAATATCGATAATGTTGTCGTCAGGCTCTGCCCTTCCTGCACGCCCAATGCGGCGGGCAATCTGGGCGCTGTGATCGACAAGAACCGGGCATTCTATACGACCGATGATGATGCCGGTCTGGGCACCAACCTGTCGGGCACCCGCACGTTGACATTCGATGGCGGCACCCTGCGCCCGGCCACCGCGGGGGCCCTGGGGCAGTCGGGCCAGCCGCTGACCCTGGCGCTGAATGTGGCGACCAGTGGCGGCACCATCGACAATAACGGCCTGAATATCGCGCTGGCTGGCAACATCATCAATACCGCTGCGGCCTCCACACCGTTTATTCTGACCGGCAGCGGCCAGGACACCATTGCCAGCACCATCACCAACCTTGGCACTCTGGTGGTCGCCACCGGTGGGCGCACCACCCTGGCGGGTTCCATCGACAATGCTGGCGGCACGCTTTCGGTGCGCAATGGTGGTCAGGCCGTCCTGACCGGTGGCATCACCGGCGGCGTCGTTTCGGTGGATTCAGGCCAACTCTCTGTCAACAGCACGGCGGCCAGCACTGTGACGGTGGGCGCGCAGGGCACATTGCGCGGCAATGGCCGCATCGCCGGCGCCACCACCATTTCCGGCACGCTGCGCCCGGGCAATTCACCCGGCACGCTGACCTTCACCGCGCCGGTGACTCAGGCCGCCGGCTCCACCTTGGCGCTGGAGATTGACGGCGCGGGTACCGGAAACGGTGCCGGCAATTATTCCCGTGTGATCGTCACCGGTGCTGGCAACAGCTATACGATCGGCAGCGGCGTGACGCTGACCCCGGTTCTGCGCGGTATCACCTATGCCGCCGGCGAAACCGCAGGCACCAACAGCTACACCCTGACCCTGGGCCAACGCCTGACCGGGGTGATCCAGGCAGACGGGGGTGTCAACGGTACATTCGCCACGGTCACGCAGCCCACGGAAGGCTTGGCGACGGGCACGCGTGTGGTGGCACTTTATAATCCGACCAGCGTCGATCTCTATGTCACGGCCGCCTCATATCGCGGGCTGGCCGGGTTGACCGGCAATCAGGTGGCGGCCGGTGCTGCCATCGATACGCTTGAGGCATCCGGCACGGCGTCGGCACGGCCGTTGCTGAACGCGTTGATCCCGTTGGGGCTTAACGGGCTGTCGGCGGCGCTGGGCGGCATTTCGGGCGAGTTCAACGCCAATCTGCCGCTGGCCGCCGTCGATGTCAGCCGCAGCTTCGGCAACATGGTCGCCACCCGCCAGGGTGGGCTGCATGATGGCGGGGTGGGTTGGCAGGCCTGGGGGCGCGCCTTCGGTAATCGGGCGCGCACCACCGAAGACGGGAACAATCCCGGTTTCCGCCACCGGTCGGCCGGCGGCTTGGCCGGCATCGATTATGGCATGAGCGATGAATTCCGCGTTGGCTTCGCCGTTGGTTATGCCGACAGCAAGGTGACAGGCCGCCAGGAGAGCGGTCGGGCCAATATCGACAGCTATTATGTCGGCAATTACCTGGGCTGGAGCCGTGATGCGCTGTTCGTTGATGCCCAGGCCGGTGTGACCTTCAACAATTACGAAACAACCCGCGCCATCACCATTGGCAGCGCGACCCGCACCGCCACGGGTGAAACCGACGGCAGGAGCATCGGGGCGGGTCTGGAGGCGGGTTATCGCGTCGATCTGGGTGGCACCTTGCTGACCCCATCGGCTTTCCTGCGCTATGATGACAGCGATGCCGACGCCTTCACGGAGACGGGCGCCGATTTCCTGAACCTGTCGGTTGACAGTGACCGTCACGCCGACCTGCGGGGCGGCCTTGGCCTGCGGCTCAGCCATCCGGTGGCGCTGGATGGCGGTGGTACGCTGCTGCCGGAAGTGTCGGCCCGTTGGGAACATGATCTGTCCAAGCCCGGTTACAACACCCGCCAGTCGCTGTTGGGCCAAAGCTTCACGGTGCAGGCGGCGGAGCCGGGCCGTGACAGCGCGGTGCTGGGAGGCGGTCTGACAATGGTGCTGGCCAACAATCTGCGCCTGTCGGCCCGCTATGATGCGGAACTGAGCGCCAACCGCACTCAGCACGCCTTGACGGCCCAGGCCCGTTTCGCCTGGTAAAGACAGGTGCATGGCTGAATGAACGCGACATCGAAAAAGAAGCGCGCAAGCGCCATCGACAACGGGAAGCCGGTAACCCAGCCGGCTTCGGTTGCCGCCACCGCCGCCCCTTCCACGGTTTCCCCCATGCCAGCCGTTGGCGATGACACGCTGCGCCGGCAGGTGGATGAAATGCTGCGTGCCAACCCGCGCGACGGTGCCGCATGGAGCACCCTGGGTGTGTTGCTGCGTCGGCAGGGGAGGAGCGAGGAAGCGCTGGTCTGCTATCACCGCGGGCTGGAGTGTGATCCGGGTAATGCCGGCACCTGGTCGAACCTGGGCAACCTGTTGACGGATATCGGTCGCCATGGGGAAGCGGCCGATGCCCATGCACAAGCGATGCGCCTGATGGGCGATAGCCTGCAATTACTGTTCAACGCCGCCATCAGCAAACGCAAATCCACCGCCTATCACGAGGCGCTGCTGTTGTTGGACAAGGCGCTGGCCGCCGACCCCAACGCTCCGGCCTTGCGCTGGGAACGGGCGCTGACATTGCTGCAGGTGGGCAATTATTCCGAAGGCTTGCGCGATTACGAGTATCGCCGCCTGATCGCCAGTTACCGCACAAGGCCGACGCCCGGCACGCCCTGGGATGGCAGCCCGCTGGCGGGGCGACGCATCTTCCTGTCCACCGAGCAGGGGTTTGGCGATACGCTGATGGCAGCGCGCTATGTGCCGCTGGTCAAGGCACGCGGCGGGCGTATCCTGTTCGAATGCCATCCGGAATTGCGCCGCGTGCTCGGCGGGCTGCCGGTTGATGAGTTTGTGCCGGCGGGATCGGCCTTCCCGGATTTCGACGTGCAGGCCTCGCAGATGAGCCTGCCTTATCTGTGTGGTACCACCATCGATACGGTGCCGCCGCCGGTGTCGCTGCATATCCCGCCCGATGCGCGGGCCAAGGCGGCACGGGTGCTGGGGCCGGCGGAGCCGGGTATCCTGCGCGTCGGCATCATCTGGTCGGGCCGCGTCACCTTTGCCGACAATGCACGACGCGCCACCAGCCTGACGCGCTTCCTGCGGTTCGGCGCGATGCCGGGTGTCAGGCTTTACAGCCTGCAGAAGGGGCCGCCGGAAGAACAGCTTGATCAGCTTTCCACCCCGCACCTGGTGACGCCGTTAGGCCCCCATATCGACGATTTCGCCGATACTGCCGCCATGGTGGAGCAACTGGATCTGGTCATCATGACCGATAGCTCCACCGCCCATCTGGCCGGCTGTCTTGGCAAGCCGATCTGGAATCTGGTGCAGTTCATGCCCTACTGGGTTTATGGCGATCGGGGGCAGGGCACGCCATGGTATCCCAGTATGCGGCTGTTCCGCCAGACCAGTGACCAGGATTGGGAACCGGTGTTCGAAGCGGTGGCGGCGGCCCTGAGGGATCTGGTCCGCGCCAAGGCTGGTGCCAAACCTTGCCGGGCCTGACCGGCTTCTATATCTGTCTTGTGACGGGCGTTATCAGGGGAAACGGGTCATGGGCTATTACGATATGGTCGAAGAGACCTGGCAGTTGAGCGACGCCGCCCGCGACTATGTTCAGAAGGCGGGTCGCACGGTGGAGGCGACGGAATTGTGGGAGAAGCTGTTTGCCCTCTCCCCCCTGGTCGATAGCGAGCGCACCTTGCGCGAAAGCCCCAAGCTGGACCGCATTTTCCTGAAATCGGTCTATGGGCTGCATTATTCGGCCGAGTTGAAGGACTGGATTCCGTTCCGTCACGGCGCCGTCGACCTGACGGATGAAAGCAAGATCTGATCCGGCTGGCCGGCGGGCAGGCCGATGGTGATGATGCGTGATACGCTGGAGGCGGCGTTGGCCGATCATCGCGCCGGGCGGATCGACCGTGCGGCGGCGGCTTATCGGCAGGTGCTTGCAACCGACCCCGGCAATGCCGACGCCTTGCATCTGCTGGGCCTGACCGAACGGCAGGCCGGGCGGCGGCAGGCGGCGATGACGCTGATCCGTCAGGCCCTGGCCCTGGCCCCGCACCTGATTGAGGCCCGGCTGAATCTGGCCAATATCCTGCTGACCGGGGGCGATACGGAAGCGGCCCTTGGGCAATGGCGGATGGTGCTGGCGTTGGCCCCTGCCAATGCTGCTGCCTGGCACGCGCTGGGGGCGGCGTCCGCCGGTCACGGCGGTGCCGGGCGGGCAATGGCCATCCGGGCCTTGCGCCGGGCCGGGCGACTGGCGCCGCATCGGGCCGATATCCAGCATGATCTGGGCCTGCTGCTGCGCCAGGATGACAGGATCGACGAGGCCATCGCCTGCCAGCGGCGGGCCCTGGAACTGGAACCCGGCCTGCTGGCCGCCTGGATGAGCCTGGGCAACGCCTTGGTGGAACAGGACAATACCGACGGTGCCATGGCGGCGTTGAAACGGGCGGCCTGTCTGTCCCCAGGCACCCCGGAAATCTGGTTCAACCTGGGCAATCTGCACTATCGGCTGACCGATCTGGACGGCGCGCTGGACTGCTATCGCCGCGCTGCCCGGCTGGGGCTGGCGGTGGCACGGTCGCGGGTGGTGGCAGTGCTGATGGATCAGGGACAGGATCGGGCAGCGGAGGCGGCCCTGACCGCATATCTGCCGCTGGATGGCACGGATGTTTCCACCTGTCTGGAACAGCTCTATGCGCTGTTGCTGCGCGGGGGGCGCCGGGCCGAGGCGCGCAGCCTGTTCACCCGGCTGGCGACCGTGCCGCTGGCCGGCCGGCAATACCCGATCGAATGCCAGACTGCCCTGTCGGCACTGGATCTGGCGGAAGGGGCCGATCCGGCGATCGCCGCCGGCCGGCTGGCGACGCTGCGCACGGATAATTGCTGGACCTTCACCGTCCGCTCCCTGGCAGCGCTGGAACGCACCCGCCGCCAGCAGGGCTGGCAATGGCAGCGGCCGGTCAACCCGGCGCCGGACCGGCCGCGTCTGACGTCCAGTTCGCTGGGCAATCGCGGGCGGTTTGCCCATAACGTGTTGGAATATGTGTTGCTGCGGCTTTATGCCGAAAAACAGGACTGCGTGCTGGAAACGCCGGACTGGGTGGGTGGGGCCTATTTCGACCTGCATGATCCGGTGCCCAGCGGCCCGCTGCCGCCCTGGCCCTTTGCCCGCCGGGTGCTGAACGGCTCCGTGACTGGGGAACGCCAGGGGCGGGCCGTGGTGGATAGAGACCTGCTGTCGCCGCTGTTTCTGTATGATTACCCCATGGAATATCGTGACCGGGTGCGTTCCTGGCTGCGCCCGCGCCCGCAATGGTCCCCCTGGATCGACCCGCCAGTCGATACGCTGCGCGCGGTGGGCCGTACCATCGTTGCCATCCATATCCGGCGGGGTGATTTCCTGCAGTATGGCTATCCGGTGACCGAGACCCGTTGGTATGTCGACTGGCTGCGCACCCTATGGCCGACACTGGATCGACCGGTGCTTTATCTGGCCAGCGACGATATTCCGGCGGTGCGTGCCGCGTTCCGGGAATTCCGGCCGGTGACGCTGGACGATGCGGCACCATCCTGGCCAGGGCTGGAATTCCTGCAGGATTTCCATGTACTGACCCAGGCTGATATTGTCGGCATCAGCACGGCCAGTGGCTTCAGCCAACTGGCGGCCCGGCTGAACGAACGTGCCCGCCTGTGCGTGGAGCCGGACATCGAGGCCCGTTGCATCCGCCCCTTTATCCCCTGGACATAGCGGCCCGTTCCGCCAATGCCCCGGCTACCCGCGCCAGCACGGGCGCCCAGTCACCGCGCTGGTCCTGTCGGAACAGCCGCATGGTCGGGTACCAGATTGTGTCTGTGCGCTCTGCCAACCAGCGCCAGTCGGGGGAGAAGGGCAGCACCGTCCAGGTCGGCCGCGCCAGTGCGCCGGCCAGATGCGCCGGGCCGGTGCAGGATGTGATGATCAGGTCCAGATTGGCCATGATGGCGGCGGTGTCGGCAAAATCCCCGATCTCCGGTCCCAGATCGGTGAAACAGGCCGGCAGCGGCCCGATATTTTCCAGATCCCGGCGTCCGGGCCCTTTTTGCAAGCCGAAGAAGGATACGCCGGCCACGTCCAGCAGCGGCTTGAACGCCGCCAAACCCGGTGAGCGCAGCCGGTCGGCCTTGAATTCAGGGTTACCGGCCCAGACCAGCCCCACCCTCAGACCGGGAAAGCCCGCCAGTCTGTTTGCCCATTCTGCCTCCAGGGCTGGCTCTGTTGCCAGATAGGGCACCTGGGCCGGAATATTATCGATCCGTGCCCCCAGCAGATGGGGCAGCGACAGCAGCGACACATGCGCATCATGCGGCGGCAATGGCTGGTAACGGCCAATGACCTTGCCCACCCCCGGCATCGGTGTCAGCAGGCGGGTAAGCTGGCTGTTGCATTCCAGCACGACATCAACGCCCCGCGCCCGCAGCAATGGCAGATAGCGGACGAATTGCAGCGCATCACCCACGCCCTGTTCGTCATGCACCAGCAAGGTGCGGCCCGCCATGTCCGACCCATCCCAGACCGGTGTGGTGAAATCCCGCTTGGGCGACGGAAAGTCCGGCATCTGGCTGCGCCATTCATATTCGGCCAGCCCCTCTGCATAGTTTCCCTGCATCAGCAACGCCATGGCCAGTGCCGCATGGGCGGCGGCCAGGGTGGGGTCGTGCCGGATGGCGGTGCGCGCGGCTTCCACTGATTCCCCGATACGCATTTCCTCCCGGCAGGCGACGGACAGGTTCAGATAGGCTGTGGCGCTGTCGGGCTGGCGGGCGATGGCGCGGTGGAAGCAATCGATGGCCTGCCGGTACTGGTCGCGGTCCTGCAATATGATGCCAAGGTTGCTTAACAGGCTGGGATCATCCGGGGCAAATCCAAGGGCTGTGCGATAGGCTGCTTCCGCTTCCTCCAGCCGTCCCAACCGGCGCAGCGCCACGCCCATATTGATATAGGCGGCAACCGATAGCGGCTGCATACCCAGCAGATCGTACAGTGTGTCAATCGCCGCTTCGGCCTGGTTGTCCAGAATCAGCAGCCGGGCAAGTTGCAGCCGCGCTTCCCCGGAAAATGGCCGCAAAAGGATCAACTGTCGCTGTGCCTTTATGGCATCGCCATAGCGCCGCATCTGGTCCAGGATATTGACCAGATTGACATAGGCGTCTGTGAAATCCGGCGCCAGTCGCAGGGCTTGCACGCAGGCTTCCAGCGCCGCCTGCATCCGGTCCAGCCGCCGTAGCGCGCTGGCGCGGTTGGAATGGTAGATATGGTTGGCTGGTTCAGCGACCACGGCAGCATCAAACATGGGCAACGCTGCCGCCGGATTGCCGATCTGAAGATACAGGATGCCCAGCCGGTGCAGCGCTTCCCCATGATCCGGCTGTCGCGCCAGCACCGCCCGGTATCCTGCTTCAGCCTGTGTGGTGCGGCCGGCATCGTGCTGGGCAACGGCGTCCACCATCAATGCGGCGATGGTCTGCATGGGGATCAGGCACTCCGGTTGCGGATTCATCGGGGCAGGTTGCCACCCAACGGGATTTCCGGCTTCGCCATGGGCCCGGCACATCCTATAGATTGATCAATATCTTCATCGGCATGGCCGATGCCACCGTAATTGTCGGGATGGCTTGATGCGTGAACAGGCAGGGACGGGGCGACGCGCCCTGATCACCGGCATCACCAGCCAGGATGGTGCCTATCTGGCGGCCCTGCTGCTGGACAAAGGATATCAGGTGACGGGAACCCTGCGTCCCGGTGGCACGCCGCTGCCCCATGCCTGGCGGCTGAGGGAGATGGGATTGATCGGTCGGGTGACGACGGTGACGGTCGACCTGACCGATGCCCGCGCCGTATCCTGGCTGTTGGATGATCACGCGCCGGCCGAGCTTTACCACCTGTCGGCCCACAGCTCGGTCCATTCCTCCTTCCGGATGCCGGCGGAAACCTTTGCCAGCAACGCGGTTGCCACCACCAACCTGCTGGAAACCATCCGAACCCGCCATCCCGCCACCCGATTCTACCATGCCTCGACATCGGAGATGTTCGGGGAGGCACCGGAAGTGCCACAGCGCGAAACGACCCTGTTCCGGCCGCGTAGCCCTTATGCGGTGGCCAAGGTGGCGGCCCATCAGATGACCACGCTTTACCGTCTTGCCTATGGCTTGTTCTGTGTCAACGGCATCCTGTTCAACCATGAATCACCGCTGCGCGGTCCGGAATTTGTCACGGCCAAGATTGTGCGCAACCTGACGGGCTGGCAACGCGGCGACCATGCTGCACCCATGGCCCTGGGTCGGTTGGATGCCCGCCGCGACTGGGGCTTTGCCGGGGATTATGTGCAGGGCATCTGGTCAATGCTGCAAGCCGGGGAACCCGATGATTACCTGTTGGCCACTGGCCAGACCTGGAGTGTGCGCGATTTCGTTTCCCTGACCGCCATTGCCCTGGGCCTTCGGCTTGAATGGCGGGGGGACGGTGTCACGGAACAGGCCATTGACCTGGGGTCTGGGCGTCCCTGCGTGACTGTCGATTCCGCCCTGTTCCGCCCGGCGGAAGTGGGGGAACTGCGCGGCGATAGCAGCCGCGCCCGCCAGCGGCTGGGCTGGTCGCCGTCCGTCGACCTGCCGGCCTTGGTTGCCATGATGGTGGCGGCCGAACAGGCTCGCAGCAGGTGAGCCAGGGGGAGGGAGGCTGTGCCCAGCCGTCCCGCTTTTTGAGGGCAAGTCCAGGTCTGACGTATGACTTGGTATGCGCATGAGGCGGGCACTTTCAGCCCCCCTCCCGGATAGTGTTCGGGCCCCGCCGGCTTGTCTTCTCAGCGCCAGCCATAGCGTTGGGGTTTTAGGGCTGACATTGATGAACAGTCGTCTGTGGGCCTGGTAACATAGATCGCAATATAAGAATGATTAATGATGATATAAATTAATAACTATCTATTTTTTATTTTATGAGAATGATTTTATAGTTAATTTTTCACATAAAAAGAATTTTTATTTTAAATTATTATGAATTATATTTTATTTATTTGCGTGGATCCGGAATCTTTGAGTTGGCAATTTTAGATTGCTTTAATCGACAATTCAGGGGAGTGCCGTGGGGCTTTACGGTGCTCGGCATCGGCAAAAATCCCAGCATTTACATGCGGTTTACATGGTTTCCTTACTGTATCTTTTGATTGCGCGTATTGGTAGCAGGGCTTAAAAAAAGGTCGACGACGAAATAGCCTTTCTTTGCCTCTCCCAAACGGTCCAGGTGCTGCTTTGCGTATGAAGAAGATCACGGTTTCTATTGCTGCTCTGTTGATGTCTGGGTCCAGCCTGGCAGCTATGGGGCAGGATGCCGGTCAGATTCTGCGCGATGTGGAGCGCAACATCCCCAAGCCGCCGCCGCCGACCCCGTCGGTGCCCAGTTTGGCTCCGGTTTTGCCGGAGGAAGAGTTTCTGAAAGATGGGCAGACGGTGCATGTCGCTGGCTTCCGGATCGAGTCCAGCCTGATTGCGGAGAAGGAGCTGCAGGCGGAACTGGCCGGTTATGTTGGCCGCGACTGCACGTTGGGTGACCTGAAGGAGGCGGCGGCCAAGATCAGCCGCTATTATGCCAAGCGCGATCTGCTGGCACGCGCCGTGCTGCCGCGCCAGACGCTGGAGGGGGGTATCGTCACCATCCAGGTGCTGGAAGCACGCATGGGGCGGGTGAAGATTGATCCGACCAGCAAAACCAGACTGAACCCGGTACGGGCGGAAGCCTTCATCCATGCGCAGAACCCGCAGGGTGACCCGGTGCGACCCGGCGACATTGCCACGGGCGTTTCCAACCTGGGTATCATTCCGGGTTTGCAGGCTGTGGGCATCCTGGATGCTGGGGAGCAGGAGGGAACCACCGACGTCATCCTGAAAATTCAGGAAGTGCCGCTGCTGAGCGGGACACTGGTGGTTGATAATAACTCCGCGACTGAAATTGGCCGGGTGCGCGGGTTGGTGATTGCCACCCTGACGGATGCCAGCGGCTCTGGTGAACAGGCTTCCCTGATCGGGCAGGCGACCAAATCCTCTCGCTATGGTCAGTTGGTGGCTGGCGCGCCGCTGATGGATGGCGCGTTCTGGCTGGAAGGGTCAGGCGCTGCCCTGAGCTATGACATTCCCCGCAGCGTTAATGTTACCCAGCCGGCAGGCAATGCGCAGACGGTGGGGTTGACGGCGCGCTGGCTGACATTGCAGACCAGCGGGGAGCCGGTGAATCTTTCGGTCGGTTTCGAACATAAATGGACCCAGGACAAGGTGGGGGGGCTGACCACGGCCAGCAACCGGCTGGCTGCCCTGACCTTTGCCGCCCGCCGGGTGATGCGCGACCAGTGGCAGGGCGGTGGGGCCTTTGTGCTGGATGCCGCCGTGAAGCTTGGCAATATCGATCTGTCCGGTAATGCAACGAACAAGGCGCTGGACCGCGCTACCGCTGATACCCAGGGCAAGTACGCCAAGTTGAACCTCTCGGTGTCGCGCCGGCAGGCCCTGTGGCAGGGCGGTGATCTACAGATTTCCCTGTCCGGCCAGCTAGCCAGCAAGAACCTGAACAGCGCCGAACAATTCTCCCTGGGTGGGATGAACGGCACGCGCGGGTACCCGGTCAATGCGGGCAGCGGTGACCAGGGTGCCATGTTGGGCCTGGAACTGGGGCATCTGCTGCGTGACGATCTGCGGGTTGCCACCTTCTGGGATGGCGCGCTGATCCAGCAACACAAGGAGCGCTGGAAAGGTTGGGAAGGCTTGGGTTCCCCGCACAATATCTATTTCCAGCATGATGTCGGCGCCAGTGTTCAGTGGCTGCCGCTGGACAATCTGCAGCTTAAGACGACAGTGGCCAAGCGTGTGGGTCCCGATGCGGGCCGGGGGCTTGATCTGAAAGTGGTTAATGAACGCCGGGCGGAGATGCGTGCCTGGCTGCAACTGGTTCTGACTGTTTAAGGCAGGTGTAATGATGGCCAACCCGCCCCCCCGCCGCAAAGCATCCGCCTTCCGCGCTCGCCTGCTGGCCTGCACCGCTGTGCTGTCCGTCGTGCAGGCGCTGAGTGGTGTTGCCTGGGCCCAATCTGCTCAGGCACCGGGCACTTTGCCGACGGGTGGCCAAGTGCAGTCTGGCGTTGCCAGCATCGCCACCGCTGGCAACGCCATGACCGTCAATCAGACGACGGACAAGGCCATCATTTCCTGGAACCAGTTCAATGTCGGTTCCAACGCCAGTGTCACGTTCCAGCAACCCGGCAGCAGCTCCATGACGCTGAACCGGGTGCGGGGGGGCGAGCGGTCCCTGATCGAAGGCGCCTTGCGCGCACCCGGCACGGTTATTCTGGTCAATCCCAGTGGGGTGGTCTTCGGCGGCGGCAGCAAGGTTGATGTCGGCGGTATCGTTGCCTCAACCCTGGATATCGCGGACGAGGATTTCGAAAAGGGTAATCTTGCCTTCAAGCGCGGCACATCTGATGGCGCCATC
>CALRQC020000060.1:0-27841 GCA_943370215.1 Azospirillum sp. RU38E | reverse complement strand
AGAACCGGCGACGCTCCGTCCCCGTCAGAAACTCCACACGCTGATAAGACATGACGTTTGCTACTCGTTTGCGTCCGCGCGATGACGCGCCACACAAACATCCCCACATCCACTAGGCCCTACAAGGCGGCCATCACCGTAGGCGTACTCAGGGGTGAACGCCCCCCGCGCTTGTCCGCATATGATCGCTCTGCCCCCACGGCAGCAATTTATTTCCGTGGCCCGAACAGCAAAACACCCGCTAAGCCAATGGCGTAGCGGGTGTTTACTGGATGCGGGGACAGGATTTGGCCGATGGTATGCTGATCTATCCGCAGAGGTTTAAGCAAAACCGCCGCACGGGAGCTACTGGCCGATGTCGATGATGGAGTCCCTCATACCCCGTCGATCCCCTCGGCGAACTGCCGGTTCAACACGCCGAACCTGCTGAAAACCACTGTCGGCATCATCGAGATGAAGACTAAGCTGCGTGTTCATCCGCCAACCGCGCAAACTGTCCAGCCCGTGCTTGAGTTGGTACTACCCCAGACTACCCGCCTCACCACCTGAGACGTCAGGCCCAGCCCGACTTTATGCCGTCAACCTCAACATCCAGAAACTAGCCAGATAGTCGGACAATAAAGACAGCGTCCACACACCCGCGCAACAATCGCCAAGTCATACAACACCGTCATACCGCCAGGATATGGTCTGCTGTAGATAACATGGGGATTATTTTTGGCATCAAAAAAATTCTATGAAACAAAAACAGCTGAACGTTTCCCACTTTCATCAATTTTATGATGCCAGAACTCACTCCCCTTAAACAAGTTTATTCGAATGTCGTCAAAAACTTCTCGATGACCACCAAATGGAGCGATCAACTCAATCAACCAATTTATATCTCCGCTGCGCCATTCATCAACACGAAGCTTATGAGCACCGGCCTGAAGACGTTGTGAAACCTCTTCAGAGACTTTTGCATATAATGCCACCGCCGCAGGCCGGTCAGGACCGTAAAAAACACGATATTGTTCCAATAACAAAGGCGGCATCAAAAACCATTCAAGATCACCAACAAACAGCTGTCGATGTAGAGGCGACTGTGACAGTAGCCACGTTATCTCGCCCAGCATCTGGGATACTGTTTTTCCTTGACCAGCTGAAGGGAGCGCAGAAGTATCAGACATTAAATTTCCCATCTATTGACAAATATTGTCTATTCGAAGAGGTGGAAGCTATCTTAGGCGGTAGCCCCCACCTTCATCAAGCGAATCACGCTGCCACGGGTTTTGCGGTTGGGAGCCGGTCAATTAGGGGCGTGTTTGCCAGCTCTGTAATCCGGAATGCAGTTGGATCAGTGGCTCTGACGGGAGCCGCGCCGGTGCCGCCATTAAAAGCCGCTAAAGCCTGGGCGAGCCGCTGCTGCTCCAGGGACGGGATTGCAAGAGCAACCGAGTTGTCTTCGGCCACTCGTTCAACGACCATTGAACTTGCCAGCCCCCCATCGGGCACCAGCGTGTTAAAGGGCCCGAGGGACGTGCTCTGATAATCCTCCATCAAATACCAGGGTTTCTCAGCCTCATACCCGCGGTATACGGAAGCGGTGCCAACGTCAATCGATGCGGCCTCTTTTTCTTCTACTATTCCCGACATGGCTTGAGATTGAGAGGGGACTGACAGGGCATCTTGAAAAAAGACTAAGCGGGATGCGGTGCTATCCTGGTTGGCAGTCACCCGATCAGCCAGTTGCTCTGCGTCCAGCGTCGCTGCTGCGGCCGTTGTCGCCAGGGGAGCCGAAGCACGCTTTGTACCCACCTTGCGTGAACCGTCAGCGGATACAGACATGATCTGTCGCCACCGCTTCTCCGCTTCTGGATCATTAATCCCATCAGCCAAAGTCCGGACAGGCTTCCCTGACAACTGATCCGCCCAGAGTGCCGCGTCATGAGCAGAGAGAATGTCATGGTCTGAGAAATTCAACTCGGCAAACTGCGCGACGAGATCATAGTCCAGCTTCCGAACATCCCTGCCAGGGGTAGGATTCATTGGTTTAGAATCCACGCCCAGTACGGAGTTGTTTTTCCCACCGCTCAATGACTGAAGAATGGGATCGGATTCAAGATAGCCAAGAACAGCATTCTCATTCCCCGCTCCTTTCATGCTGTCAGGTATATCTGCTAGTCCATTTCCCGTATCATTGATGAAACGACGCGCCAGAGCGACATCGTGAGCGGTGCCCACCTTCCCGTTGGCATAGTTAAAACTCGTCTTTCCAACAACATAGCTCTCCGTAACATTTCCCTGGGTCATACCCGTCTTCTGACCCTTAAGATTGATCGATTGGATACCAGCTGCTGCTAATGTCTGAAGCTCACGACTGGTTGAACGGCCATTCTGATTCTTATCAATCCATAGTCGGAACTCCCCAAAGCGCATATCTTTTGCATCCAGAACGCCATCTCGATTGCTGTCATAGGCAGCCAAACCCTCGAGGTCGCTTGTCGCCCCTTTCAAATCATCAATGAACGAGATTTCTGACAGTTGGTTGATCTGACCGTCGCCATTGCGATCCAAGGCGAGGATACCATCCGTAGGACCGACCCAGCCTACTCTAATCAAGGCACCGCTCTCAGTACGGGTTACGACGCGGCTTTCGGCTACCGTAGAAAGGTTGACACCATCTCCAGCCAGATCGAAGACGATGGGAGAAGTATGTGAAAGACCAGATCCATTTGATTTTCCTGGGCTCCAGTCAATATTCAGATCCATTATCGAGATTCTACTCCCACCGACCTCGACATATTCTATAGTATTATGAACCATTTCATTATTTGAATTATAAGTTCTAATGCCACCACCTAGGATAACTATATTGTCCGAAACTTGGTTGGCGGCAAGATTAGGATTTGAGGAATCGCGCAATCCAATCCAAAGATCTCCATATTTATCGATACTAAATATAACATCATTCTTATTTGTATTTGGCCCTATAATAATCGTGTCCATCCCACCAGAATCGTTAATTATGTCGTGACCATCTCCTCTATCAAATCCAAACTGATCATCACCATTGGAGGTGATGATATTGTCATTTCCTACACCACCGACTACAATATTTCCACTAAATTCAACTTGCCCATATTGCATTCCACGTATAATGTCATCTCCATTGTATGAAAACAATATATCTGACTTATTAGTCACGCCGTAGTAATTATCATTTCTATCATTACCTCCCCATGCAATAGTTATACTTCCAACATCCAGCGAAGAATCACCAACATTGACATTTTTTATTACATTATTGCCAAAACTAGAGAAATTTGATTGAACAAACATCTGATCGCTTGTCCCCCGAATACCGAGAGCGAGTTGTCCAGATGGCGTCCCCAATGCAAGATCAGACCAGGTCAGGTTCCGGAACAGCAACGTGTTGGAGTTCTGATTATCATCGGTGATTATGTCGCTGCCGTCGCCAAGGCCGAACACGTAGGTATCGCTACCCCCTCCGCCATTGAGCGTATCGTTACCGCCGGCACCCGTCAGGATATTGTCCCCTGCATTGCCCGTGAGGTTATCGGCATAGCGGCTGCCGGACAGATGCTCGATGGAGATCAGCGTGCTGGTGCTGGTGGCCAAGTTGACGGTCACGCCATTGTTGAAATTGCGGTAGTCGGCCGTATCCAGCCCATCCCCACCATCCAGCGTATCCGCACCGGCCGAGGCAACCAGCACATCGTTACCCCGCAGCCCTTCAATGCGGTTGACATAATTATCGCCACCAAGCACGTCGTCATAATAAGAACCGCGCAGGTTCTCCACGCTATTCCAGACGTCGCCGGCGGCATCCCCGCCGCTGGCTGTTCCCGCCATGAAATCGACATATACAGCGGCTGACGATTTCTCATACGATACAGTATCGACACCAACAGAGCCGTTCAGGGTGTCGGCACCGACACCCCCCTCCAGCGTGTCATTGCCGTCCAGCCCGTCCAGGCGATCATCCCCTGTCAGCCCCCGCAGGACATTACCGCCGGCATCGCCGGTAATGAAGTCATTGAGCCGGGATCCCGTCACATTCTCCATGCTGCGAATGGCGTCGCCAAAAACAGTGGGGGCCAAGGTAACGGTCACCCCATTGAACGGCATGGCATTGACGGTGGTAAACCGTTCAAAGCTGATCGTATCGCTGCCATTGCCGCCTTCGGCATAATCATAATCATTATCTTCAGCCATGATGAACAGGTCATCGCCATCATCCCCCCAGGCTGCGGTGGGGCCGGTCTTGTTCAGCACAAGAATATCATTCCCCGCACCACCATGCAGGCCGCTGTCGCTATAAGTCTGTGGGTGATCCCAACCTTCCCCGCCAAACAGATAATCATCACCATTGCCACCATAAAGGCGATCCTCGTGCTGACCACCGATCAGCACATCATTGCCGTCCCCACCTTCCAGGAGGTCATTGCCGTCATAGCCCTGGAGCCAGTCATGCCCCGCCTGCCCCCGTAAGGTATCGGCACCGTTGGTGCCCAGGAAAATATCGTCGCCGCCAGAAACACCGTTGCGCAGATCGTCGAACACCACACTGGCAAGGCCATAACCATTGCCATAATCATTGCCGGTGGTCACGGCCGCCGGATTGCCGCCGATCATGTTAAAGCCGATGGCCGCGCCAAAATTGCCAATGGTGAAGGAGCGGCCATCGGCGCTGGCCGTCGGGATGCCAGCAAAGACACCCGACATAACCGTATTAGGCAGGGAGAAGGTGAACTGGCTGCCAATCTGCGCCATGCCGATTTGTTCGTAACCGATACCCAATTCAAGCAGATTGAAGCTGTCAAACAAGCCGCGCAAACCGCCATAGAAATCGCTGGGGCGCCATTCGTCGAGCTTCAACTCTGCGGCCCGTTGCAGGGTGACCATCCAGCCGGCATCAAATTGCGACGTTTTCTCCAACGCCGCTACAATCCGGTCAAAGGCCGTCGGATTGGTACCATACGTGGCCCAATCGGAGGAGAGAGGGGCGATATCTCTACGCGCGAGCAGACGGGTGAAAATGGCCTCGTTAGCCTTGTAAAGGTTCTTGTCCGCCTCGCTGAGGCTATTCCAGGGGGCGAGAATCTGGCTGTTGATTTGCTCCCGGTTCCGCAGATAGCGGCTGTAATCTCCGGCGATCTGCAGATCGCCCAGCAAGCTGGTCAAATTGTCTGACGGGGAATAATACAATGCACGCTTGGCGATCATGTCGCCGCCCGCGATCAATGTATCCCGCGCCGCCTTCAGGGTTGCCCATTCCACAGCCGAAGCCGCAGCGTCACCCTTCAGATCAGAGAAATTGGTACGCACACCGTTATACTGCGCCCAAATCTGCGCGCCGGTGTGACCATAGGTCTGGGTGGGGCTGGCGTTGCTGACAATCCAGGCAGGGTTCAAATCCCCCGCAATGGTCTGGATCAAACCATTGAGAATGTCGCGCGCCGACAGGGCCATGCTCTCCACCAAGGCGCGGTTGCCGCCGTTGGTGACCGTTACGGCCCCCAACTGATACAGACCACGGTTATAATTCAGCACGGTTTCCGCATTCGCCTCCGGCACCTTTGGCTTCTTGCGGCCAAACAAATTGCCGATCAATGCCCCCAGGACGAAGCCGACAAAGGCCCCCACGCCGGGGAACACGAAATTCGTGGCAATGAAACCGTTACCAAATACCCCCGAGAGCAGACTTGAACCCCAGCCAAAGCCAGCCGCAGAGAAAGCGTAGGCGCTTGCTGCCGATCCCAAATTGGCCAGCACAACCCCTGCCGTCGTTTGCGGGCTGACCACCAGCGATCCCAGCCTGTTCCCCAGGAAGGTGGCAATCGCGCTGGTAGCCAGGGCCCCAGCCTCATTGAGATCAAAAATCGACTTGACGCCATCTAATCCTGTCAGCGGATCCAGTTGTTTGATGACGTTATTGGTCACATGTTGCAGAACGGAACCGACCGTCTGGCCAAAAACCTGCCCTGCAACGCCATCCAGACCAACAGCATCCGCCAACTCAACAGCGAGCATGGACGATACTGTACCAATAGCGGCAGATTTGAATGAATCGCCGAGCTGCTTGCTTATCGTGCCTAAGCTGTCATTGGTGAAGCCTTCAATAAAGGCGGATATGTCGCCGGCTGATAGGGCATTGCCGATGCCGGCTCCAAGGCGGGCACCCAATACAGAGAAAATGCTTCGAGAAATATAACTTGATATTAGATTTTCTCCGCCAATAAATCCACCTATAGTTGAACCTATAATATAGCCAATAGCATTACCACTTTTTACCGCATCCATGTCAAAATATGGCGGCGACAAAATTTCTCCTCCACCCGCACCAATATATGGAGATTGGTTTCGGTTTTTGGGGTCATCATAGTATAAATTCACCCCTTTAGCATGGGCCTCGGAGGCAATATAATCCAGCATTTGATTTAGGTTTTTAGGGTATCTTGGATCTCCAGGCATAATACTCTGCCCACCACCCAATGGAACCGGAATTTCCATTGCCAACATGTGCTTTGCTTGATCAATATAAGCTTGATCCACCCTTAAATCGGCAGCAGTAATATCTTTACCAGCGTTTTTTATTTCAACTAATTTTTTATGAAGATTGTCAGTTATGTGACTATACTCATGAGAAAGCCCAGGCAACACATTATTATTATTCACATCATAATATATTCCCTTGCTATCCTTAATAAAAGCTCTATCTATATTAAAACTCATCCACTGGCCTGTTACCTCACCATTGCCATCTTTGATTGTTCCAAGAAATTGAAATAACGGTTTTGAATCTCCACTTCCAAGGCTTGTTGCATCAAAAACAATTGATTGATTAAAATCAGCCATACTCGTAAAAGTATTTAAATATGGACTAGATACCATTTTTTCTGGAATTACTGTTAGCTTGATACTTTCAATCAACTTTTGAAGCAACTCAGCGCTTATGGAAACGTTTTCCCTTATGATAATTTTAAATGAAGGTATTTTTACCCCATTATCATATGTGCGCTTCGAAAAGAGCGTAATGTATTTTGTAGACATGGCTTAACCTCCGAGACGCCACTATACGATATCTAGATTGATAATATCATTTCATTCTTTTCATTGAAACCTCGTTTAAAACAAATAATATATCGCGCTCTGCTTTAACTTGATCAAATGCGGCCGCCATCGAGAGAATATGAGACATTCTCAAAACAAAATTTGAATACCCGAAATGAAATGACAAATTATAATCATTTGAACTTATTATCTTTCTATATTTCCACCTTAAAACAACATATGAATAAAAAACCCTGAACGAAGGAATTCTATAAAGAGTTTCTGATAATTTTTTGTCACAAGTATTTTTATTTATTAAACACAAAATTTGATAAGAAAATTCCCTCACAGATTCGTCAAATTCTTCTAATTCTGACGAATATTCTAATATTTTTTCATATTTTTGATTTAAAATTTCTTCAAATTTAATATTTAAACTATCCGGCCCATTGGCATTTATTAACAACAACACAATAAATATCAACTCATACTTGTTAGCTTCTCTTATATATTCATATGAGAAATTTTTGTACTTAACGATGTCACATAAATTTTTTTTGTAAAATTCATCTCTAATTTTTTTATTTTTACATTCTTCGTCCAAATTAAGAAAAATTAGGCTGGAGCCTATATTAAAATCACCACCGCCGTCAACCATATAGTTTTCATTATTTTGATGAAATGCATCTCTAAATCGAACCCAGGAATTTTTCAAAAATCCTTCTCGCCAACCCAATCCCGGTTCACTAATGGGTAGAAGACATTCATCTTTATAAGGGGATAGCGTATTCAGGCAGAACCCTATTTTTCTTAAATTCTCACGAAATTCATCGTTTTCAAAAAAAAATTTTCTATTATAATGATAAAATTCATTATAATATGAATCTTTATAGGATGAAAATTTATCGTCATTACCTTCTGCGCGAGAAATGCTTGGTATTGAGTGAACAAAAGCAGAAATGCCAATAAATACAATTAACAACGGTGATCTCATCTTTCCCTCCCTGCTTCGCTCGTCGCCTTGGCGATCGGCGAGAGTATATAATCTGCCACAGTCCGATGGCCTGTGACAATCTCCGCCACCACGCTTAAACCGGGTGACAGGCGCAGCGCCTCACCCCGATCCGTCTTGAACCCTTCTGTCAGGCGGATACGTGCGGGAAAAACCAGGCCCCGGCTATCATCCAGCACCGCATCTGCCGACAGATGTTCGACAACACCATGCAACACCCCATGGCGGGTAAAGGGAAAGCTTTCCACCTTCAGTGCCACCGGCATCCCCAGCCGCACATGCCCGGCATCCTTGTTCAGCACCAGTGCCTCCACCAGCAGCTCGCTATCCGCCGGCACCAGGGTGGCGACGCGGGCGCCAACCTCCAGAACCTCGCCAATGGTGGTCACGGCAATCTCATTCACCGTGCCATCCACCGGGGCGGTCAGCCGCTGCAGGGCGCTGCGCTGTTCGGCCTTGCGCACCACCTCGCTGCGGGTGGCGATAATTGTCTCCGCCTCTGCCTGTTCGGCGGCAGCGCGGGCGCGGAACTCGGCATCGGCCTGATTGCGCTCCCGATCCAGCGTGGCGATCTGCGCCGCCGTTTCACGGGCGCGGGCCCTTTGCACCTCCATGTCCTGGCGGGCGGAAACCACCCGTTCCTGCAATTGCAGCACGCGCAAGGCGGGGGCCAGCCCTTTTTCCGCCAGCTCTGCCTGGGCGGCATGTTGCGCCTCCACCAGGGGCAGAAGCTGTTCCAGCTTGGTCAGTTCCGCCAGTGCCACGCCCCTGGCCGCCTCCGCACCGGCGCGGCGTTGGGTCAGGCCGGCCTGACGGGATTGATGTTCATTGATTCGGGCCGTCACCGCCTGGCTTTCCGCCGCCACCGCCGCCGGTGCAGCACCAGCCGGCGGCTGAAAGGCGGCCGCCGCCCCATTGGCATAGGCCAACAGGGCCGTTGCCCGCGCCCGTTGCAGCAGGGCAGCGGAGAGATCGGCCCGCGCCGCCGCCTCATCCGCGGCGGACAGGGTGCTGTCCAGTTCCACCAAGGGCTGGCCCTTCACCACCCGTTCCCCCTCCCGCACCAGAATGGCGCGGACAATGCCGGCATCGCCTGCCTCCACCGCCTGCAACCGCGCGGTGGGGATCAAACGTCCCTCCGCCACCGCCACCATTTCCACCTGGGACAGGAAAGACCAGACAATGGCAGCCATGGCCGCCAGAATGATCAGCCACAGCACGGCGCGACCGGCGGGCGGCGGCGGGGTTTCGGTAATCTCCAACGCGGCCGGCAGGAAATCCGTTTCCAGGCGGGTGCGACGATCCTGGCGCCGACGGGCAGTTTCCGCCCGCCAACTGTCGGTGAAGGCATCTAGATGTGCGCGCAGGGTGCCCATCAGCCAGCCTCCCCGCCGCGCATCTGTTCCCGCCACAGCGCCGCATAGCGCCCGCCCCGGCGGATCAGTGAGTCGTGATCGCCCATCTCCGTCACCTGACCATTCTCAATGGTGACGATCCGGTTGCAGCGGCGGATGGCGGACAGCCGATGGGCGATGATCAGAACCGTGCGCCCCTGGGCCATCTGGGCCAGATTGCGCTGGATCACCGCTTCGCTCTCCGCATCCAGAGCGCTCGTCGCCTCATCGAAAATCAGGATACGCGGATCGGTGACCAGGGCGCGGGCAATGGCAATCCGCTGGCGCTGACCACCGGAAAGATTGCCGCCGCGCTCCTCAATCAGCGTGTCATAGCCCTGGGGCAACTCGCAGATAAATTCATGGGCACCGGCCATGCGGGCCACGGCCACGACACGTTCCATCGGCATGGCCGGGTCGGCGAGTGCAATGTTTTCCCTTACCGAGCGGTTGAACAGGATGTTTTCCTGCAAGACCACCCCCACCTGACGGCGCAGCCAAGCGGGATCCACCATGGACAGGTCAACCCCATCCACCATGACGCGCCCGCTCTCCGGCACGTAAAGCCGTTGCACCAGTTTCGTCAGGGTTGATTTGCCCGACCCGCTGGGGCCGACAATGCCCAGCAGCTCACCGGGGCGCACAGCCAGATCGATGCCGCGCAGAACCTCCCGCCCCCCGGGGATATAGCGGAACCGCACCGCATCGAAGCGAATGGCCCCCTGAATGGTCGGTAGTGCTGCCCGTGAAGGGCCGGACACCGCCTCGGTTGGTGTGTTCAGGATATCGCCCAGGCGTTCCACGCCAACCCGCGCCTCCTGGAACTGCTGCCATAATTGCGCCAGACGCAGCACCGGTTCAGACACACGGCCAGCCAGCATGTTGAACGCCACCAGCTCACCCACCGTGATCGTCCCGCCAATCGCCAGCTTTGCCCCGAAATAGAGGATCAGCGCGGCGGTCAGCTTCTGTACCAGCCCGATGGCCTGGCCACCCCAGATGCCAATGCTGGCCGCCTGGAAACCCGCCCGCACATAGGCGGCCAGCAAATCCTCCCACCTTCGCTGCATCTGTGGTTCGACCGCTGCCGCCTTCAGCGTTTCCACGCCTGCGATGCTTTCCACCAGGAAGGACTGGCTTTCCGAGCCACGCTGGAAACGCTCCTCAATCCGGCGACGCAACGGTGGCGTCAAGGCAAGGGAGATGATCAGGTAAAACAGCACTGATGCGGCAACGATGCCCGTCAATGCCGGCGAATAAAGGAACAGCACGCCGAAAAACAGTATGGTGAAGACCAGATCGATGACCAGGGTAACGGCGGAGCCGGTCAGAAACTCCCGTATCGTATCCAGTTCCCGCACGCGGGCGACACTGTCGCCGACGCGCCGTTGTTCAAACCAGGCCATCGGCAGCGACAGCAGATGTCGGTACAAGCGGGCACCCAGCTCCACATCCACCCGGCTGGTGGTGTGGGTAAATATCCAGGCTCGCAACCCGCCCAGCACGACCTCAAACAGAATAACGGCTCCCAGCGCCACAGCCAGAATATCCAGGGTGGAGGTACCGCGATGTACCAGCACCTTGTCGATCACCACCTGAAAGATCATCGGCGTGGCCAGCGCGAATAGCTGCAACACAAGGCTTGCCGCCAGCACCTCGCCCAACAGGCGGCGGTATCGCATCAGGGCGGGAATGAACCAGGTGACGTCAAACCGTCGGCTGGCACCTCCCAATCCGGCACGAGTGGTCAGGAAAACCACCTCGCCTGTCCAAACACCTTCCAAGGCTGCCATTTCCAGCGTTTCCGGCGGTGTGCCTGGACGCTGGATCAGAACCTTTCCATCGCGACAACTGGCCAGCAACATGAACCCGCCATCGGCCAGACGCGCAATGGCCGGCAGCGGAGAGTCCGCCAGATCGGCAACCCGCACCTGCCGCAATCGCGCCCGTACACCAAGGTCTTTGGCCAAACGCACCAGATCCCCAGGCATGGCCGGCCGACCATGCCCCATGGCATGGCGAAGCTGCCCCACCTCCGCAGGTACACGCAGGAACCCCAGCAGCAGGCAAAGACATGTCAGCCCGCTATCGGGTTTGATATCAGGAGCGATTGATGCGACAGCGGAAACAGGTGGCACGTTGGAAACCGCGTTTTTCTGCGACAGGAAACCTTATAAAAACTGTGAAAGAAGGTTGTCAATTCTCCCCGATTAAATTAAAAGTGACAAAGAAATAGAAACTAGACCTATCACGATTAAATATAATAAAAAATTATTAACATATTTTAAATATTCATTTTCATTGAGATAAAAGGAAATTGCATAATAAATTTACATAATATAATTAGATTAATTTTGATTAATACATACCTGTATGTGAGAATTACTCCCTCGGTCCCATTAAAATGAATCACGGGATGAGCCAACTGATGGCTTGGAGAATGAAAAATATTCTGGGTCGCTTTATCAAATTATTTTAAAGTAATCTTGATAGGGTGGTCACTTGCCCACCCTGAACCCCTCGCAGCAATTATAGGTAATTTTATATCGGCGACTTTTATTCTCAATCTCTATCGCCTCCCCCCGCCATTGGCCATCAGAGGTCGGGGAAACCACAAGAACGGATATTCTTTCCAGGTACCCCTGTTGAGCCTTGGGCATGAAAGATTTGAGTGTCGCAATATATGCCTCATCTTCCGGCACACAGATCAGCGGCAGCAAGGAACGGCATTCCGATTCCTCAACCGGGTTCAGGTCCGGCGACAGATCGGGGTGCAGCAGCGTGGCCAGCCAATGCAGCCGGCCATCAACACGGCCGGCCAGCACCACAGTATGGCTGTCGATCAGGCGGGTGCGGGGTTCCCGGCCGGGATCGTCGGGCACGGCGTCGTTGGCATACCATTCTGTCAGCAGATCAGCCTGGAAGGGCAGACGTGCCTGCAATCCCTGCTGTCGTTCCGCCGCAGCACTGCCCTGGGCGGCATCGTGGCGGGCGTGTAAGGTTTCAGGAACAGTTGGCGTTTCGGCATAGACTGATTCCATCAGGCCCCGCAGATCGCGGGCAACGACAAGATGATCCATCTCCGGCGGGTTGCCTGGAATGGTGGATGGCTGCAACAGATGTCTGGCCGTCAGCCATAGTCGGGCATCATTCGGGTAAATGCTGGCCGCACCCGGAAATTTCCAGGCGTACCACCCGGGTGATGGCGCCGCCAAGGCCGGGCAATGCAGCAGAACCGGGCTGTCGGGGCGCTGATCCAGCTGATCGGCGGCCAGCAACGCGCCCGTCTGTGTCCTGGCATGACGACGGCGGCGGCCCAGCCGCTGGATCACCGCATCCGCCGGAGCCAGATCAATCACCATTTCGTCGGCATCCAGATCCAGGCTCTGCTCTGCGGCCTGGGTGGCGATCAGCAGCCTGCCGCGCCTTTCGGCGGGGTCGGCCTGCTTGCCGAAGACCTGCATCAATGTCCGCTCCACCGCCGCCCGGTCGGCGGGCAGGAAACGGGCGTGGTAAAGCAAGGGCGGCGTCAAACCTTCAGTCCCGGCTGTTTCCGCATGGCGCCGCCATGCCGTCACGGCATCATCGACCGTATTGCGGAACCAGATAACGGATCGTCCCTGGCGCTGCCATTCACGAATGGTCGCGTCGATCAATGCTTCGTCATGGACGGCTTCAAACCGTACCGGGCGCGTGCCCGATCCCTGCACCGGGTCCAGCGGATGCTGGGCGATGCCCTGCTGGCTGACCAGTGTCAACAGCGGGTAAGCACCGGGCCGCGTGCGATCCGCCATGGAAGCCACATCGGCCCAGCCGGCCCCTTCCGCATAGGCACGGGTCAGCATGTTGCGGATGCGGCTGGGCAATGTCGCAGACATCAACACCACCGGATCGCCCATCCGGCCCTGCCAGCGCAGCAGGGATTCCAGCAAGGCCTGCATGTAATCATCATAGGCATGAACCTCATCCACCAGCAGCAATTTGCGCCAGAGGCCGGTCAGCCGCAGCGTGGCATGGCGGGCGCGCAGGGCACCGGCCAAGGCCTGATCAATGGTGCCAACCCCCAGTTCCGCCAGCAAGGCCCGGCGGGAGGAGCGGGCAAACCACGCGGATGCCATCCCCTCCCCCTCCTCCACCCCGGCGCGGGTGGCGGCGAAGCGGAAAGCCGGGTGGCGATGCCGGCGGCTATGCGCCAGCACCACCTGCGGCTTGCCCCCCATCAGGCATTCACCAAAAGTGGCGGCACCCGCCGGCACAAATTTGCGGACAAAGGCCGCATCAGCGGTCGCCATGGTGGGCAGGCCGACATAGGTGCCGTTGGTACGGCCCAATGCCATCAGGCGCTGGGTGATCAGGTCGCCCGCCTCGCTTTTGCCGGCACCGGGCAAATCTTCCACCAGCACCAGCAGGGGGCCGTCCGGTAATGCCGCTGCGGTGAACAGCCGGTCCACCAAGGCCTGCAACGGGGTGGGAACCGGCGGGGCCCCCTGCCGCCCCAGCCCGGCGAACATCCGGGCAAAGGGAAGGGGCGGCTGGGCGGGCAATTGCCGGAACAGGGCTGGCTGCACCTCCGCCAATACATCCGCGGCACCGGGCAGGGCGTAAAGCCGATAATAATCCGGCAGCGCCATCACCTGTTCCTGATAGGCGAAGCGTTCGGCCGAACCCAGCCAGTCGCACAGGGTAAACATCCCGTTCAGCAAGGGGGCCAGACGCACCAGCCCGGCCCGATCCGGCAAGCCATGCTGCCAGCCGAACAGCGCTGCCACGGCCGTCACCAGTTCGCAGGCGGCGGCCAGATCATCGGGCATGACAACATATTCGCGTTCCAGGCGACGCGGATCAAAACCCGGTGCGGGCGGGCTGCCATGGTGGCCGGTGCTGATGGCGAACAGCAGCGCCAGCAGATCTTCCGGGGCATCGGCCAGCGGCAGACCGCAGGCCGCCAATCCGGACGGCCCCAGCTTGTGCAGCAGGATCATCTGGCCAACCGCGTCATGCGGCCAGTTAAGGGGTTTACGGGGCGGAATGCGCCCGCCCAAGCGTTGAACGATATCCGGGCGTTTTTGCTGAAAGGCAGAGGACACCTTGCCGATATCGTGCAGCGCCAGCACGGTCAACAGCATGGCCCGTGTTTCATCACGCCCCATGCCCAAGGTGTCGGCGATGAATGCCAGCAGGGCCGGGCGTCCCTGCAACCCGATATCCAATATCGCCGCCACATCCACCGAATGGTACGGCAGCGGGTGATAATGGTCGGCTTCTGCCTTTGCCCACTTTATCATGAAAACACCAATTAGTATAAAATCACCGTTGAACAAAATTATAAACTGCATAAATATGCAAGATATATATTTATCGGAACGAAAAAGAGGTTGAATTGAAAGAAAATGGTATTTTCTGGTTATCAACGCAGCTTCCCGTCTTGCGCCGCCAATCCGGGGCCGGTACGGCAACGCCGCTGGAACTGACCGCCGGCCATGCGGATGATCCCATCATCGCCGTGCGTTTCGGCCATCCTATGGCCGATAGGGGGTTTGAGCTGTTGCTGCGGGATATCCTGCAGGCCGCCATGCCACCACGTGACAAGGCGGAATGGCTATCCCGGCTGCTGAACCCACCGACGCCGGCGGAACTGGCGGCAGCCCTGGCACCTTATCATCCCGCATTTCAGATCGACCATCCGGAGACACCCTGTTTCCAGGTACGGCCCTCGCCCCAGACGCTGGCCGCCGCCATGGAAGGCAAGGGCCGCAAGCGCCCGGCAAAAGCCCCGGCGGACAGTGACGATGAGGAAGAGGAGGCGGGCAGCCAGCCGATTGCCAGCCTGCTGCCCGATCTGCCGACCGGTGAGGCCATCAAGCAGGATACAGATTTCTTCGTACGACGCGGCGGTGTAACGGCCATCGGGGCCGGGGCCATTCTGCCCGTCCTCTACGCCCATATGGTTCTGTTTCCGCCCGGTGGCGGTGGCTATTTCGGGCTGCCGCATGGGGCGGACAGCATCAAGTATCAGGTGGTGGGCGACACATTATGGCAGACCCTGTGGCTGAACGTGCTGTGCCCAGGCGCAGAAGGGTTTGAACGGCCGGAATCGGGCCGCCCCGCCCCGATGGATGCGTCGGTATTTCCCTGGCTGGACCCGGAACTGCCACATCTGCCTCTGGGCCGGCGAGATGAGGCAGCAACCAAATCGCTGGACCGTCCCCGGCTGCACCCGGCCCATATTCCCATGGCCCGGCGTTACCTGCTGTCACCGCCTGTCACGGGGCGTTGTGATCTGACGGGGCTGGCGGGGCCGGTTTATCAATCCTATGACCGCTGGCCCAAGGGGCTGCAATATGCCCCGCGTGGCTGGCTTTATCCCAACGTGTCCCGGATTGAGCTGGTCGGCAAACCGGAGGAGGAATCCCGGTTCGCCAAGGCGCAAGGCCCCTTGCGCTTTGATGATTGGCTGGAAACCGCCCTGGCCAATACGGAAAGCTCCCCTACCGCCAAAACCGGCACACCACGCCGCCGCCTGCCCGCCGTGCTGCGGCAGGTGGCGGCGGTGGGGCGGCCCCATCTGGTGGGGGCGGGGAACGCTGTCGGCACCGCCTTGCAGGAAGGCAGCCTGCGCGTGCGCGCCTTCGCCCAGTTCAATTATGGCAAGGCCGTCGGCGGGATGAGCCAGCGGGAACTGCCCGTCTGGCTGCTGCCCGATGATGATCTGGCGTGGCTGTGCGGTGAGGTGACCATGGCGCTGGAACGGGCGTCACTGATGGGGGATGCGCTGCGCTGGCTGGCCAAGGAAGCCGCCCTGCTGGGACAGCAGAAGGGGGCCAGTGCGGTGGCGGATAATCTGCGCGATGCCTTTCTGGCCGGGCTGGACAGCGCAGCCCTGGCATTGCCGGCCGATCTGGCCAAGGCGGTGCGGGCACCCGAAACCAGCCCCACTGAAGAGGCTGATCGCCTCCGTGACGGTTTTTTAACCCAGGCCCGCCGCAACGCGCTGGCCCTGTTCGACGGGGCCTTTCCCATTGATGGGCTGGGATCGGTTGATGACCGGCTGGCTGCCGCGCGCGGGCGACTGGTGACGCGGCTGCACCGGATTTTGCAAGGGGAGGTTTGAGGATGAGCGCCGAACCCGCCGCAGAACCAGCGGCAGAGGATCAAAGCCCCGCCGAACGCTGGTACGACCTGCTGCAACAGGAAAACCGGAAGGGCGACCGCGCCGCCCTGCGCCGGGCACAGCAGACGGATGATGCCTATGGCGTTGCCAGTTTCCACCTGCTGCTGGTCTGGCTGGGCAAACAGAAACCGCCGGATATCGCCGCCCGCATTGCCATGGCCCTGGCCCCCATCCGCCAGAACCGGACGGAAGAAAAGGCCGATGATGACGATCCGGCAGAGGCCCCGGCGGCGGACCAACCAAAAAGCTGGGCCGGCACCAAACTGGGCCGCTGCATGGCGGCCAAGGGTCCATCGGGCTCCCCCCGCATCAGCCCGGCGCGGGTGCGCCTGCTGCTGTCCACAGAAAACCCGGACCAGTTCCTGCGGCTGCTGCGCAGCATCCTGGGCCAGCTTGATGGCCGCGCACCGGTGCGGGATGTGGCGGACGTGATGGATGGATGGCATTCCCCCACCGGACGCGCCGCCATCCGCCGGCGAATTTTTCTCAGCTATTTCAGCAATGTCGATGTCAAGGAGAGCAAGAATGCCTGATACGCTGCTGCCGCGCGCGGACCTGCTGCAATTCCATATGTTGACCAATTTCCCGCCGCACAATGTCAACCGGGATGAAGATGGCCGCCCGAAAAGCTGTGAGATGGGCGGCAGCCTGCGCGGCCGTGTTTCCAGCCAGGCGAAGAAGCGCGCGCTGCGCTTTGCCCCCCATTTCCCCCAGGCACAACGCGCCACCCGCACGCGGGAGGCGGGTATCCTGTGCTATCGCCACCTGACGGCGGCGGGTATCGACGATCTCAGCGCTGTCTGGGTCGCCCTGGCGGTGAACCATGCCACCGGGGCCGGCGGAAACGCCCGCAGCCTGGAGGATGCCAGGAAGCTGCTGGGCGGCGGCAAAGCCGGCAAGAAAGGCAAGGCCGCCGCCGTGGCCGAGGATGCACCGATCGACCGGGCCGCCTTGGAAAAGGAACTGGGCACCGAACAGGGATTGGTGATCAGCACGGCTGAATTCGCCAATATTGAAACGGCGCTGAACCATCTGATCCAGACCTGGCAGGCCGACCGGGAGAATTTCCCCGCCACCCTGGAAGGCTGGATCAAGCGGGTGGCAAAGGAGAAGCTGTTGAGCCGGGCCGACCATGATCTGGACACGGCCTTGTTCGGGCGCATGGTGGCCGCCGAGCCGGGCTTCAATGTCGAAGCCGCTTGTGCTGTAGGGCACGCCTTCACCACCCACGCCTTCCGAGAGGAGCCGGATTATTTCTCCGCCGGGGAGGAACTGAATGTGCTGGGTGGCACGGGGGCAGCCATCACCAGCTATGCCTTTTTCGGTGGTGGTGTCTATTACCAGCACGCCGTGCTGGACCGGGGCCATCTGCGCCAGAACCTGGGCCAGGGCCGGAACGCGGCGGAGGCGGACGCCCTGACGGAAAAGGCCATCGACAGTTTCCTGACCGGCCTGCTGTTCGCCCAACCCAAGGGCAAGCGCAACAGCCACGCCAGCGATGTCGGCGCCTCGTATGTGCTGGTGACGCGGGGCGGTGATCCATCCCTGAATCTCGGTCTGGCCTTCCTGGACCCGGTCAAGGTGACGCAGGACGATAGCGACCTGATGCGCGCCTCCATCACCCGGCTGCGGGATTTCCAGCAGAAGCTGGCGGCGGCCTATGGGCTGGGCAACGCTGTCTGCATCTTCAACGCCTATCCCCCCGCGCGCGACAATGCGCCGGCGGCGAATGAGGTCTGGACGGTGGCGGAGCTGCGCCGTTTCGTGCTGGGGAACGGCGCATGACAGGGGGCATGGTGCCACAGCTCTGCTTTACCTTGATGGCGCCTTATGGGGCGTGGGGGGCGGCATCGCCCTCCTCCGCCACCACAGCCTGGAAAGCAACGGAGCTGGACCCGCCCAAATCCGCCATCATCGGCCTGCTGGGGGCGGCCATGGGAATGGAGCGGGCGGCGCTGGGGGCCTTGGCCGCCGATCTGCGCATTGCCGTGCGCACCGGCATCCGCCCCCGGCATGAACCACGGCCCGATTATCATACGATCAGCCGCGCCCGTCGCCCGGAAGGGCGACAGCATTGGTCCCGGTTTGAGGAATTGCGGGCCAGCCTGGCCGGCAGCGACGAAAGCGGGGCCATCCTGTCCAAGCGTGAATATTGGACCTGCGGCCTGTGGAGTGTTGCGGTGGCGGCGATTGGCCAGGGTACAAACCTGTCTGCCCTGGCCGATGCCCTGGCCGGCCCGCGCTGGGTGCTCTATGCGGGACGCAAAGCCTGCATGTTGGGCCTGCCCCCCGACCCGGAATTGCTGGAAACGGCGGGGCCGGTGGCGGCCCTTACCGCCTATCGCTGGCCCTGGGAACGCCATCCCTGCCTGATTGAAGGTGCCACCGGCCCGCTGCTGCCGCTGGTTGGGTTGAAAACGCGGCTGAAGGAACCGGAAATGCTGGCGGTGGAGGCGGACTATCCCGGTGCCCCCACACAGGCCGACGGCCTGATTCAGCGCCGGGTCAACCGCCGTGACCAGCCGGCCCCGCTGCGCCTGGAAAGCGGTCGCATTTATCAACGATTCCACGAACGCCAGGAAATCCGCATGGAATGGCCGGCAATAACCCAAGGGGACGGAGTGGCCAATGCCTGACAGCCTGTTGAACGCCCCGCCTGAGACTCCGACGGAGGCGGAAACCCTGTATGAAAGCCGGGTGGTGCTGGAGCCGCGCAACCTGCCGGCCCTGCATTCCATCATGGCACCCCATGCCCGCCAGGGCGGGCAGTTCGCCCATAAAATGATCTGGACCCTGTTCCCCGACATGCCCGATGCGCGGCGGCCGGACCTGTTCTTATTCCATGTGGAGAAGGAAAAGCCCTTCACCGCCATCATCCGGTCGCGCCGCCCGCCGGTGGATGGGCTGGGCGGCATCTGGCGGATTGAAAAGATACGGCCGTTTGATCCGCAACTGGTTGACGGCCAGCGCCTGCGCTTCCGTCTGCGGGCGGTGGCCAGCCACTGGCAGCCCCAACCGGGGGCCAAACGCGGTCGGCGGGAAGATGTGGTGGTGGCCGCCTGGCGCAAACTGACCGAAGCGGAGCGCACGCCCGAAAGGCTGGAGGAAACGGCCCAGGCGGCCTGCCTGGAATGGCTGGCCCGCCAGGGCGCGCGCTGTGGTTTCAGCTTTGCCCCCGGCACGGTGGAACTGCGCGATTATGAATGGTCAAGCACGCCCGGCAAGCAGCGCCGCCGGAATATCAGCTTCGGGGCCGTCACCTATGAAGGGGTGCTGACGGTGACGGAACCGGTGGCCCTGCGCCAGGCGCTGACCGATGGGCTGGGCAATGGCCGCGCCTTTGGCAATGGGCTGATGCAGATCGCCCCCGCCCCATAAGGGGGGGCTTCTGGGTGCAGGGTCTTGGACAAGTGAATCATGTACAACCACCCACCGCCCGGCCTTTGCCGGGCGGTGGGAACCGGTTTGCCCCTTTTTGAAAGGCCATCACCATGCTGAAAGGACGCCTGGGCCTGGATGAAGCGCGGATTCCGCAAAAATCCCGCAACGGCCTGATCTATGTGGAACGCTGTGCGCTGTCGGTCGATAATGGCAGCCTGATCCTGCATTTCAGCGAAAAGGGCGAGACGCTGGAACTGCCTTATCAACGGCTGAACGCCATCCTGCTGGGCCCCGGCAGTTCCATCACCCATGATGCCGTGCGCCATTGTTCCGGCCATGGCACCTGCCTTGCCTTTGTCGGCACCGATGGCACCCGGCTTTATACCGCCCCACCCCTGTTCGACCGTGACAGCACGCTGGCCCGCCAGCAGGCGACATGGTGGGCATCGGAAAGCACCCGGATGATGGTGGCCAAGCGCATGTATGCCAAGCGGTTCGGGGAAACGCCGCGCACCAGCTCGCTGGACAGCCTGCGCGGGATGGAAGCCGCCCGCATCAAGCGCTCTTATGAAATCATTGCGTCCCAGGTTGGCATCACCTGGCAGGGCCGCCATTTCGACCGCGCCAACCCGGATGGCGATGATGCCCCGAACCAGGCCATCAACCACACGGTCACGGCGGTGGAAGCCTGTGTTGCCATTGCCGTGCAGGCCACCGGCACGCTGCCACCCCTGGGTTTCCTGCACGAGGACAGTGCCAAAAGCTGGGTTCTGGACCTGTGCGACCTCTACCGCACCACGGTGACAGTGCCCATCGCCTTTGAATGCGTGAAGCGCCAGCGGCAACAGCCAGGGGAAACGCTGGACAGGCTTTGCCGCCGCGCCGTCTCGCGCCATGTGCGGGACAAGGCGTTCATCGACACGGTGATCACCGACATCAAGGAGATTCTGGCCTGATGATCGTCATCTGCCTTTCCGCCACGGCGGACCGTTTCCACGGCTTTCTGCGTTCGGCGATGCTGAATGTGCATCCGGGCGTCTATATCGCCATGGACCTGGATGCGGGTTCCCGCGATCGCATCTGGGGTATATTGGAGAGTTGGTGGTATGCCGACCCACGCGGACAAGCCGTGATGATTTACCGCGACAAGTCAAAACCCATGGAAATAGACTTCCGCTGCTTGGGCTCCCCCAAACGTGACATTATCGATTATGATGGTCACTACGCCCTGGTGGAAAAGGCAAAGACGGGTGAAAGTGGTTGAGCGGAGAGGGGTTTTAGATCAAGATGTTGAGAGCAAGGTTGCCCTGCATCCGCAGGGATGAACCTTAGAGAGACTGAGGTTGCGATGCGTCAGTCTTGTTGCCCTGCATCCGCAGGGATGAACCCCCAGACAGTGGCGGTCTGCCCGGCCACGGTGAGTTGCCCTGCATCCGCAGGGATGAACCCCACCAGGTCGCCCATTGCCGCACGGTCGACAGGTTGCCCTGCATCCGCAGGGATGAACCCTCCACCGCTACCAGATTGAGCCAGGTCTCTCGGTTGCCCTGCATCCGCAGGGATGAACCCTGGACCCGGACGCAGACGGTACGGATATTCGGGTTGCCCTGCATCCGCAGGGATGAACCCACCAGCACAGCGATTGTGCCCAGATTGATCATGTTGCCCCTGCATCCGCAGGGATGAACCCCGCTCTTGGGCCACGGCACGCACGCACCCGAAGTTGCCCCTGCATCCGCAGGGATGAACCCAAGACCGATACCGCCGTCGCCAATTTGGCCAGGTTGCCCCTGCATCCGCAGGGATGAACCCCTCTGTGGCTGCCCTGCACCTACTACGCCCGCGTTGCCCCTGCATCCGCAGGGATGAACCCTCCGGCTTTATCCCTGCCGGTGAAATTACGGAGTTGCCCCTGCATCCGCAGGGATGAACCCCATTTCCCGGCCATGTCCGGCGGCGCGCCATGGTTGCCCCTGCATCCGCAGGGATGAACCCTTTACCCTTCCTCACCACATTCGGTCTCATGCGTTGCCCCTGCATCCGCAGGGATGAACCCCTGCCGGTTCTGGCCGTGCTGTACGAGTTGCCGTTGCCCCTGCATCCGCAGGGATGAACCCCAGGGCCTGCATGACTGGCTGTGCCCGGACTGGTTGCCCCTGCATCCGCAGGGATGAACCCCAGAAAGTCTATGCGGAGCAAGGTGTCCAGTTGTTGCCCCTGCATCCGCAGGGATGAACCCTGGAGGGCCAGGGCCAGCTATGAAGGCAAGCGGTTGCCCCTGCATCCGCAGGGATGAACCCAAAATAGCCGGCCACGCCATCCCAGGCGGCGGGTTGCCCCTGCATCCGCAGGGATGAACCGCAGATGGGCCACCGTGCCTGCATCGCTGTGATGTTGCCCCTGCATCCGCAGGGATGAACCCAATTCCATGCTTGGGAGCCTGCAGACGGCTCCGTTGCCCCTGCATCCGCAGGGATGAACCCAAGAATTACATCGGGCACGCGGTCCAGCGTACGTTGCCCCTGCATCCGCAGGGATGAACCCTTCTTTTCGGAGCCCTGGCGGCGCACCACGCAGTTGCCCCTGCATCCGCAGGGATGAACCCCAGCTTGGCCGCATGACTGGCCCCGGTGGGCCGTTGCCCCTGCATCCGCAGGGATGAACCCACAACGGCCAGGGAAAAGGTCCGTCGCCGGGAGTTGCCCCTGCATCCGCAGGGATGAACCCTTGTCGCCCGGTGTGTCGATCAGCGGGTTGACGTTGCCCCTGCATCCGCAGGGATGAACCCATGTGGCGTGCGCTGCAGTTGCTGGCCGAAATGTTGCCCCTGCATCCGCAGGGATGAACCCATTTATTTCCCCATCACCCATTACAAAGACGTGTTGCCCCTGCATCCGCAGGGATGAACCCGTATGCGTTCGAAGGGCACATGATCCGCCTGAGTTGCCCCTGCATCCGCAGGGATGAACCCCAGTCTTACCGCGATCTGGGGCTTGATCTGGCGTTGCCCCTGCATCCGCAGGGATGAACCCCCCTGATTACGCTCCCAAACGATGTCGTCCTTGTTGCCCCTGCATCCGCAGGGATGAACCCTACAAATATTGGCAACCGCTGACGGCGTTTTTGTTGCCCCTGCATCCGCAGGGATGAACCCTTGCACCGGCTGCCGGACAATGCCCGGCCCCTGTTGCCCCTGCATCCGCAGGGATGAACCCAAGGCGCGCCATTCATCGCGGAACTTGTCGCCGTTGCCCCTGCATCCGCAGGGATGAACCTTCACCTGATACAGGGCGGAAATCAGGTTCAAAGTTGCCCCTGCATCCGCAGGGATGAACCCAAGCGGGGCCGGCTCGCCCGTTCCAGACACGGGTTGCCCCTGCATCCGCAGGGATGAACCCTCACCGCGGTGATGCTGATCAATCCGCTTGCCGTTGCCCCTGCATCCGCAGGGATGAACCCATGACGGCCGGCTGCATGGCCATGCTGGCGACGTTGCCCCTGCATCCGCAGGGATGAACCCTAAATTGTATTTCTGCTGTCAGACGCGAACGCGTTGCCCCTGCATCCGCAGGGATGAACCCCTTGATGAGGTGGACGCGTTCCCGTTCGATGTGTTGCCCCTGCATCCGCAGGGATGCACCCCTTTTGGGCAGGGAGGGCCAGATACCGGGCCCGTTGCCCCTGCATCCGCAGGGATGAACCCCGCCCCGCAGGCCCCGGAAATGCACGCTTGGAGTTGCCCCTGCATCCGCAGGGATGAACCCCCACGACCTGGGCGGGCTGGCGACTGTCCATCGTTGCCCCTGCATCCGCAGGGATGAACCCCTGTGCGCCGATCATCTGGCCCAGCCCGACCTGTTGCCCCTGCATCCGCAGGGATGAACCCCAGGCGGTGCAGACGCTGATGCTGACCGGCATGTTGCCCCTGCATCCGCAGGGATGAACCCCGGGCCGAACGGCGGCGGCACGCGCGCCCCGGGTTGCCCCTGCATCCGCAGGGATGAACCCTTCCCGCGAGCCGCGTCACCCGCAGCAATCATGTTGCCCCTGCATCCGCAGGGATGAACCCACGAAATACGGGATCAGCAAAAAGGCCTACCCGTTGCCCCTGCATCCGCAGGGATGAACCCGAGAGTGGAAACGCGCGGACGGTTCCTCGGTCGTTGCCCCTGCATCCGCAGGGATGAACCCAAGGCCATTCAGACCCGCCGCCGCCAAGTGCCGTTGCCCCTGCATCCGCAGGGATGAACCCGCCTCAGCAAGATCACAATAGCCGCGTAGCCGGTTGCCCCTGCATCCGCAGGGATGAACCCTATGTGGTGCGATCGGCCATAGCAGGCAAAGCTGAGACCGCCTCAGGCCCATTCGGGGGTTGCAGCACCGGAATGTGGCACGCTGCGGCGGGATTAGATAAGATCCAAACCGTTATGGCGTCATACCGTCGTCACTGTCGTGAACGGAAACGGGATCTGCCTGCTCAGCGTGATCATTTGTCAGTGACACTGAGACTTCCTCAGCAGGAGCAATCTGGGCACCTATCTCCACATTCAGACGTCGCGTTGCGATGCCCTGCGAGCGACCGATGTCAATCTCAATCATATCGTTCCAGCTCTTGGAGGCCGGCCGACTACGCCGGCTGAAAGCCCGCGGCAGTGCCGCCAGCAGCTTGGCGGCAAGCCGATCTCCAGCTTGGTCTGCTGCGAAGGCCACGATGATCTCTCTCTTTCGATCCAGCCATGGGATTTGCGACCTTGCGCCAGCAGTCGACCGCACCTCCATATGCTGATCCGGATGGAGATGGACGTAGCTGATCGCATCGATCGCGTTTTCGACCAGCACCAAAGGACCACCCCCGCCATGGCGATCCGGGATTGTGAATGCACCGGCGTTGCGGCTGCTGCAAGGCGCCAAAGTGGCGAAAGGGGTTGCCTCCGTGCTTTCGATCTCGGCACCAACGGGTTGACCACGTTCGTCGACCATCAGGAAAACTGCATTCGCCTTTTCATCGGCGTAAACCCGGCCAAGACCATGCAGCCAATCCACCAGGTCCCCAGCCAAGCGCTTCATGGTTGTAAGCCACTGCCGGACACGCGGCCAATTCTCCGCCATCGGGATCGGGGGGCTGAATGGGGCAAGTGATGCCGTCTTCGCCACAATGGTCGGGGCCAGGAACCGCGCATCGACCAGCATGGCGGCGATGGTCTGGTCCGCACCAAAGGTTTGTTTCAGCCAAGCTACCGCCTCGGGATAATCGCATTGCCGCAGGTGCTTGGTAAGAGCGATGGCTCCACGACCTCGGGCCTGGGTCCGACCATCATCCCGCCAACCTGCGTCCTCCGCCCTGATATCCCTGCCCTCCCCCATCCACCGGCCGCTTTCGACCTTCTCCAGGCCATAGGCGGCAAGCACCCGGTCCAGGGGTATGTCCCTGATCCTGGCTGCTTCGGCCTTCTCTTCGGCCTTACGGGCCGCTTCCTCAGCTATCGCAGCACGAGCGTTCGCTGCCTCGGCGGTAGCCAGGGCCTCGTTCCTCTCCCGGGTCAATCGGTCCAGAGCCTTGGATCGATTCAGGTGGGGCCGTACCTCTACAGAGTAGCGCCGATGCTCCTGCTTCAAGTACGCGCGTGCTGCTTGGTTCTCGGCTTCTGCCCAAGCTTCGCGGCTCCCTTCCAATAACATAGCCGGTGGTGTTGGCGTCTTCCGCCGCTTGACCGGTGTTGGCTCCTCAGGCGCTGGTCTATTTACCTCCGCATAGAATTGTTTAAGGCTGGTGTGGGTCGCCTTTGATCCCTCAATACCTCGCCTTATGCCCAGATGCGCGACTGCCTGTGCGGACTCGGTCTGCATCCGCCGGAGGTTCTTACGGCCAATGAGTTCAAACGCAGACAGTCGGATGGTGTCGGCACCCGGGTCTTTTATCAATGGTACGAAGATAACCTGGAGGTGAGGTGTCGCTTCATCCAGGTGCAGACGTGCATCGACGATCCGGTCTCCAAATTCCTTCTGCGCCCAGGTCCAATGGGCCTTTGCCCAAGCTTGGGTCTTGGTACCGTCCCAGGTGCCCGCTGCCGCTGGGTTAACGGGGCGAAAATACTCAGGCGAAGCAGAAAGGACTGCCTCCACAGCCAGCACGGAATCCTTCCTGACCTTTGCCCCCACCCCCTTAATCTTGTTCAAAATAGTAGCCACCAGGTCTGGACCGCCGTCCACCATGACTTTGTTTCCCAGGGCGGCCGGATCGGCATTGGGGGTTGGGTTCACACGGGCATTGTGTGCATATGCGCCTTTGATAGCGCCGGGGGTCGTCAACTTGGCGATCCGGAACACATTGCACATTTTCCCCCTCATACAAATTTCAGTTCAAGTGCGGTGACGAACCTTTTTTTTAAAAAACGCATTCCTATAATAAGTATAGGATGATTGCTCACAGCTTATAAAGACGCATACTGGGTGGTCAAGTTCACGCCCTGAAACGCCCGTCCATTCTCCGGCCGGAGTTGAACCGTGGGCCTTGCTAACCGACGCCTTAACGGATCATCGTCAACTTCAAAATTATCACCGTGGCCGTGGGGTCGGAGCGTTACCCGGGTTCGGCCGCGTCGAATGTTACCGAACTGGGCGCCAGCACGGAGGATGCGGCCAGCGCTTGGAAACCGAAGCCATATCTACCCGATAGCCAAGTCCGAAGGTCTCATTGGGTGGCTATCTCCTGCGCACGGACCGTCCATTCCACGGCGCTGGCCGTGCCGTGCCTGCCGCCTACCCGGCCTACCTGCCAACGAACCAAATGGCAGCCTCCTGAAGGTTGGAATAGGCCCCGATGCCGGCCCTCGCGTTCGGACGCGTCATGAGGAGCCAAGCCAGTGTGCCAACGACGACGACCGAGGCGACGCTCCGGACCGCCACATTCCTCCTGGCAGTCCGATCGCTAGGACGAAGAGTTTAGTCAGGTGGCCACCAGGGGCGCTCAGCGAGAAGAACAATGCAACCGCCAGAACGGTCGTGCGGTTGCTGGCAGATAATGTCGGCGGCTACCTTTCAAAGCAGTTCGGTTAATGGGGGCTTTACAGCCCCCATTTGTGTCGTGGGTTCACTGGACGAATACCCAGCCTGAATCAGCCCGCGTGAATTTCATTTCCGTCGTCCCTCCCGCGTTGTTGAGCCAAGGTCCATCAACGCGAAGCGTAACCGTACAGGCGAAGACGGCGCTTCCATTCACCTTGGCACAACTCAGTTTTTTGAATTCACGCAACACGATCTGCTTTCCACCTCCGGCTGATCTGGTCGCCTCATTCGCCTTGTCGAACTGGGTCTGGATCGCATGGCGCATGTCGTCCTCCCCCGGTTCACCGTTGCCGCACCCTGCCATCATCAGCAGCGGCACCAGGGCCAGTGCCCGGGAATATTTTAGGGCGTAGACTCATAACGACTGACACCATAGCCTGACGGCGACGAGCTTTACGGCAGCTAGGAAGTTCTCGGGTTGTTTGTCGTATCGGGTGGCGATGCCCCTGAACTGCTTGATCTTGTTGAAGAACCGTTCGACGAGGTTCCGCTGCCGGTAAACCCAGGACGAGAAGACGAAGCTGCCCTTGCGATTGGCCTTGGGCGGAATGTTGGCCCAAGCCTTCCGCTCGACGGCTTTGGCCCGGATGGCATTGCTGTCATAGCCCTTATCGGCCAGCAGAATGGCCCCCTCACCGAGGTCCTTCGTCAGGGCGTCGGCCTCGGTGCAGTCGGCAACCTGCCCGGCGGTCAGGCGCAGGTGGACGGGGCGGCCTTCCGCATCGACGAGCGCGTGGATTTTGCTGGTGAGGCCCCCACGGG
>CALRQC020000059.1:0-30650 GCA_943370215.1 Azospirillum sp. RU38E | reverse complement strand
GCGCGGCTTGTTCGGCAATAGCGGGGACAGGATCGACCATTCTTGGTCCGAAAGTTCATAGCGGCGGCGTGTCATAAGGGGCTCCTTGCGGAAACCCTTGAATCACGACACCAATTCCACGCCAAGCAGTTTTATGAGTTTACCGCCTAAGAGCGAGGACAGCGTGCGTCGGACAGCAGTCGGTAGAGTGCTGGTCTTGATTGGCAAAAAAGTTGATTTAAACTTTAGTTTTCAACTTTATGATACAGATGACGATCTTCACTATAGTCTAAATTTAGTCAAGTGATGTTCAAAATCATCTACACCCGATGGTACGGATGCCCGGCGATGATCTGTTGGGCGCGATAGAGCTGTTCGGCCAGCATTCCGCGCACCATCATGTGCGGCCATGTCATGGGGCTGAAGGCCAGCACCAGGGCGGCGCGCTGGCGGATGCTGGCATCCAGCCCGTCGGCACCGCCAATGACAAAGGCCAGATCGCTGATGCCGGTGTCGCGCCACTGGCCGACGCGGGCGGCGAAATCCTCCGACCCCATCATTCGGCCGCGTTCATCCAGCGCCACCAGCGTGGCGGATGGGGGCAATGCTGCCAGCAGCAATTCGGCCTCCGCCTTCTTCAACTCCTCCCCCTCCAGCCGCTTTTTCGTCTCCACCTCCCGCAGGGTGAAGGGCCAGGAGAGGCGGGATTTATATTCTTCAAACAGATCGCGCGCCGGGCCGGGCTTGGCCCGCCCGACGGCGGCAAGCCACAGGCGCATGGGTGTGTCCTTTAAGGTACAGGCAGCGGCGGAACAGCAGCGATGCAAGGGGGAAGGCGGACAAGCCAAGGGCGCCCAGGCTGTTGCCCGGCGCCCTGTCGCAAACCAGCCCTGATAAACGGCGCGGGTTATTGCGCCGGCAGCATGTCGTAGCCGGGGGCCAGGCTGTTCAGCGAGGCCGGCAGTTCCACGCCCCACATCTTTTCGATGCTGTAGAAGGCGCGCACTTCCGGGCGGAACAGATGCACGATCACATCGCCGGCATCCACCAGCACCCAGTCGCATTGCGGATAGCCTTCCGCATTGCCGGCATGGACGCCGATATCGCGCAGCTTGGAAATAAGCTGTTCGGCCATGGCACCGACCTGACGGGCCGAGTTACCGGTGGCGACCACCAGATAATCCGCCATCGTGGTCTTGCCGCGCAGGTCGATGGTGATGACGTCTTCTGCCTTGTTCTCATCCAGAACCGTCAGAACCAGATCGCGGGTGCGTTCCGGCATGTCGGCGGCGGCCAGGTGGCCGGTCTGGGTGGAGGTATTGATCTCTGCGCTCGCTGTCGTATTCACCGAATAATCCGTCCTTGATGATCCACGCCGCCAGCACCACCCTGGCACCGTATCGCCGTGGCCGAAGCGGGATGCAGGGGTGCTTCCAGGAACACCCAGGCCGGGGCCTTTGCACCCGCAAGGTGCTTGGCCGCCGACATCTGCCATCGCGCTTTGGCGAAACGCCGGGCGGCCTTTCCGCCCAACGCGCCGACAGAATAAGGCTGACGCGGAAATATCGCAACGGGGACCATCCCGAATATCCGCGTCCACCCCCGCCAGCGTGGCATCTGGGCCAGATTGTCCGCCCCCATCAGCCAGACGAAATCCGTCCCCGGAAAATGCCGTTTCAGCCCCGCCAGCGTGTCCACCGTATAGCGTGTGCCCATACGGGTTTCGATATCGCTGACCCGGATGTGCGGGTGGTTGGCCACCCGCGCGGCACCGGCCATCCGCTGGGCAAGTGGTGCCATTCCATCCAATGATTTCAATGGGTTCTGGGGGCTGACCAGCCACCAGACCTCATCCAGCCCCAGCATCCGCAGGGCCATCAGCGACATGTGCCGATGCCCCCCATGGGCGGGGTTGAACGACCCGCCCAAAAGCCCCACGCGCAGGCCCCGCCACAGCCCCCCCGCCAGAGGACGGGGGGGCGTGGGAAGGGCTGTGCCATGCGTGGCGGTCAGGTCGGTCGCGTGGGGCGTGCGTGCATCAGGGGCGGGTGTGCCCATCGCCCCGCACCACATATTTATAGCTGGTCAATTGTTCGGCCCCCACCGGCCCGCGCGCGTGCAGCTTGCCGGTGGAAATCCCGATCTCCGCCCCGAAGCCGAATTCACCGCCATCGGCAAACTGGGTGGAGGCATTGTGCAGCACAATGCCGCTATCCACCCGCGCCAGGAACCGCTCAGCGGCGTCGGCATTCTCGGTGATGATGCTGTCCGTATGGTGGCTGCTATGGCGGCCGATATGGGCGATGGCCGCATCCACATCCGCCACCAGCTTCACCGACAGGATGGCATCCAGATATTCGGTGTCCCAGTCTTCATCCGTGGCGGGCACGACGCGGGCATCCAGCGCCTGCACCCCGGCATCGCCCCGCACCTCACACCCGGCCTTGATCAGATCATCCAGGATGGGGGGCAGCAGGTTTGCCGCCACATCCTGATGCACCAGCAGGGTTTCCGCCGCCCCGCAAATGCCCGTGCGCCGCATCTTGGCGTTCAGCACCACGCGGCGGGCCTTTTCCGGGTCGGCATCCTTGTCCAGATAGACATGGCAGATGCCATCCAGGTGATAGATTACCGGCACCCGGCTTTCGGCGGCCACCCGCCCGGTCAGCGACTTGCCGCCGCGCGGGATCACCACATCCACCCAGCGCGTCATGGTCAGCAATTCGCCCACGGCGGCGCGGTCGGTGGTGGGGGGCATCTGGATGGCATCGCGCGGCAACCCCGCCGCATCCAGCCCCTGATGCAGACAGGCCAGGACGGCGCGGGCGGAACGGATACTCTCCGACCCGCCGCGCAGGATGGCGGCATTGCCGGATTTCAGGCAGAGCGCGCCGGCATCCGCCGTCACATTGGGCCGGCTTTCAAAGATGATGGCGATCACGCCCAGCGGCACCCGCACCTTGGTAAAGCGCAGGCCGTTGGGACGCGTCCATTCCTCCAGCACAGCACCCAGCGGATCGGGCCGATCGGCGATTTCCTCCAGCCCCTTGGCGATGGAGTCCAGCCGTGCGGTGTTCAGCAGCAACCGGTCCAGCAGAGAGGCTGACAGGCCCTTGGCTTCACCCGCCGCCATATCCTGGGCATTGGCGGCCAGAATGCTGTCGGCATTGGCGCGGATGGCATGGGCCGCCGCGCGCAACGCCTGATCGCGCACCGGGCCTGGCGCCAGGGCGATCTCCCCGGCGGCGGCGCGGGCGCGGCGGCCGAGATCATCCATAAGGCGCGCAATATCCTGGCTGTCGGTGCTGGTCATGGTTCCACCCGGTGAATTGTTACGCGGATGCTAACCGTTCATTCGTCATATTTCACCCCTGCCGCCCGGATGCCGGCCATGCTAAGTTGGAAAGATGATCAGTGGCATCACCAACAGCACCCCTGATGTCGCCCGCACCGCTGCCAGCGGTTTTGCGGATGCCCAGGCCGTGGTGCAGGCCGCGACAGAGGCGGTGGCCGGCGGCGATGCCGATCCGGCGGTCATTCTGGACCTGAAAGGGGCAGAGGTGAAGGCCGGGGTCAGTGCCGCCGTCCTGAAGGCCGACCAGAAGAATTTTCAACGGTTGCTGGACGTGCTGGCCTGATTTTTCCGCATGTGCGATGGGGCCGGGCGGGGCCTAATCTCTGCGCCCCTTTGCCCTTTTATCAAGGCCCTGTACCAAATGATTGTCCGCCCAAAGCCCGGTGCGCTTGACGTGCTGCTGGCTGTCCGTGGCTCCATCATGCCGCAGATCATTGTCCGCATCCTCACCATCGCCCTGATCGCCGCCGGGGCGGTGCTGGTGGGGGAATGGCAGCCCCAGTCGCTGGCCCAGGTCAGCGCCATTCCCTTCACCTTGCTGGGCTTGTCGCTCTCCATCTTCATGGGGTTTCGCAACAATGCCTGTTATGACCGCTGGTGGGAGGGGCGAAAGCTCTGGGGCCAGATGGTGATCGACGTGCGGTCCTTCATCCGCCAGACCGCCGATCTGCCGCCGGGCCGCACGGAACCGCTGTTGCGTGGTCTCTCCGGCTTCATCCACGCGCTGGCGGCACGGCTGCGCGATGGCGATGAACAGGAGGCGATTGCCCCCTGGTTCAACCAACCTGTGGCGACCGACAGCATCAATCCCACAGATGCTGCCCTGCGACAGGTGGGGCGTGATTGCCTTGCCCTGATGCGCGACGGGCTGATCAGCGACATCCACCATTCGCTGCTGGAAGCGCGGTTGGCCAGCTTCGCCGCCGTGCAAGGCGGGTGTGAGCGGATCAAGACCACGCCGGTGCCCTTTGCCTATTCGCTGCTGCTGCACCGCACGGCCTATCTGTTTTGCGTGCTGCTGCCGTTTGCGCTGGCCGATAATCTCGGCTGGTGGACCCTGCCGGTGGTGATTGTCGTCTCCTACACCTTCTTCGGGCTGGATGCGTTGGGGGACCAGTTGGAAGACCCGTTCGGTGCCGACAAGAATGACCTGCCGCTGGACGCGTTGACCCGGATGCTGGAGCGCGAACTGTTGGAAGCTGTGGGGGCCAAGGAACTGCCGCCGCCCTTGGTACCGAAGAATTTCGTGTTGCATTGAGCGGACATGAAAAAGGCCGGCCCCACCAGGGACCGGCCTTTTCGCTCAGAGACTTACGTCCCTTACTTCAAGCTGCCGCAGAAGCGCTGAATGCGCGTGCAGGCTTCTTCCAGCACTTCCGTGCTGGTGGCATAGGAGATGCGGAAGAACGGCGACAGGCCGAACGCGGCGCCATGCACCACGGCCACGCCTTCGGCTTCCAGTAGTTCAGAGGCGAAATCCTCGTCCGTCTCAATCACCTTGCCGGTGGGGGCCGTCTTACCGATGGTGCCGGCGCAGGACGGATAGACGTAGAAGGCGCCTTCCGGGTTGGGGCAGTGCAGGCCGGTGGCCTGGTTCAGCATGGAGACGACCAGATCACGGCGCTTCTGGAACACGCCGGCGCGTTCCTTGATGAAGTCCTGCGGGCCGTTCAGCGCTTCCACGGCGGCGGCCTGGGAAATGCTGGTCGGGTTGCTGGTCGACTGGCTCTGGATCACGCCGATGGCCTTGATCAGTGCCTTCGGACCAGCGGCATAACCAATGCGCCAGCCGGTCATCGAATAGGACTTGGAAACGCCATTGACCGTCAGCGTGCGGTCATAGAGTTCCGGCACCACCTGGGCGATGGTGGTGAACTTGAAATCATCATAGACCAGATGTTCATACATATCGTCGGTCATGATGTGGACATGGGCATGGCGAAGCAGCACCGCGCCCAGCGCCTTCAGCTCATCCGCTGTATAGGCAGCCCCCGTCGGGTTGGACGGGCTGTTCAGGATCAGCCACTTGGTCTTCGGCGTGATGGCGGCTTCCAGGTCGGCCGGCTGCAGCTTGAAGCCGTTTTCAGCCGGGCAGGCGACGGAAACCGGCGTGCCCTCGGCCAACTGCACCATATCCGGGTAGGAGACCCAGTAGGGGGCGGGGATGATCACCTCGTCCCCGGCATTCAGGGTGGCCATCAGGGCATTATACAGCACCTGCTTGCCACCCACGCCGACGGTCACCTGATCGGGCGTGTAGGTCAGGCCGTTCTCCCGCAGGAACTTGGCGCAGATCGCCTTTTTCAGTTCGGGCGTGCCATCCACATCGGTGTAACGGGTCTGGCCCCCTTCGATGGCGCGGATGCCGGCGGCGCGGATATTTTCCGGCGTATCGAAATCGGGTTCGCCAGCACCCAGGCCGATCACATCACGGCCGGCGGCTTTCAGCGCGCGGGCCTTGCTGGTCACCGCAATGGTCGGTGACGGCTTGATGCGGGACAGGCGGTCGGCAAGGAACGACATCTATATTCCCCTGGTTGGGACGGTTTATGACCGGGCACGGACCTTAAATCCCTCCGTCATTGCGCATCAAGCACCCGATTTGGATGGGACGGGCGCGTTTTGGGCAAGGGTGGGGCGACAAACCGGCCTTTCCTGATCAGGGTGCGCGAGGGTGACAAAGCCGTCCGCATCGGCTATCCCAAATGCCATGCTGAACCAGCTTGCCTTATGGATCGGGATTTCCGTGGTGGACCTGATCACCATCGCCGTTATCTCGGTGGTGGTGATCGTGCTGGTGGTCACCTTTGCCATGTCGGTGAAACCGCGCAAATTCAAGCCCGTCAGTACGCGCCAGTATAATGCCGAACTGTTCAAACGCCGGATGGAGCTGGAAGAGCTTTCCTATCCGATGTTGAACGAGGTGAAGATCGGTGGCGGCAAAGCCGGTCCGACCAAGATTGATCATGTGATGCGGTTGCCGGCCAGCATCCTGTTGATCGTTTCTTCACCTGTGGATGTGGTGGGTACGCCCCGGTGCAGCCAGAATGCCGGGCAATGGAAATATGTGAAGCCTGACCATTCGGTGGGCACCTTTCTCAACCCCGTGGTCCAACTTCACCCTCTGATCAGCGCCATCCGTTCCCGCTTTCCGCTGGTGCGGGTGCGGGTTCTCTGCGTTTTTCCGCGCACGGCAGAGTTTGGCAGCCGTCCCCCGCGTGGCTGCTGCACCCCGGACAATATGACGGCTATCATCCGGGAAATGGCGGCGGAAGATGGCGTGCCCAACCAGGCCATGGATGCCGCCTGGGAAAGCATATCATCCGCCCTGGGCCAGAAAAGCGGCAGCCAGAGCAATGGTGGTGAACCGGTGGTCGAGAAGAAGCGTGGCAAGCGGGCCAAGCACTGATATCCCGCGTGAACAAAAACGGATCAAAACCCCTTCCACAGCGACCATCCTCGGCATAAATTAGGCGGCATGAGCAAGCCAGCCGCCCCCACCGCCACCCCTCCCGACGCTTCCACCCCGCTGCCCTGGCGCGTCGCGCTGGAGGAGCGGCCATTTTTGGAGCCGTTGACGGTTGTTTCTGAATATACGCCTGCCGGCGACCAGCCGCGGGCGATTGAGGAACTGACCGATGGCTTGAATAACGGGGAGCGGGATCAGGTTCTGCTGGGCGTTACCGGTTCCGGCAAGACCTTCACCATGGCCCATGTCATCCAGCGGGTGCAGCGGCCGACGCTGATCCTGGCGCCGAACAAGACGCTGGCGGCCCAGCTTTATGGGGAAATGAAGAGCTTCTTTCCCAATAATGCCGTGGAATATTTCGTCAGCTATTATGATTATTACCAGCCGGAAGCCTATGTTCCGCGCACCGACACCTATATCGAGAAGGAAAGCTCGATCAACGAACAGATCGACCGGATGCGCCACGCGGCGACGCGGGCGCTGCTGGAACGGCGGGATGCCATCATCGTCGCCTCGGTCTCCTGTATCTATGGTATCGGCTCGGTTGAGACCTATACGGAAATGACCGTGCCCTTGAAGGTGGGGCAGCGGCTGGACCGGCAGCCCTTCCTGCAAAGGCTGGTGGAACTGCAATATCGCCGTACCGATGTCGGTTTTGGGCGCGGCTCATTCCGGGTGCGCGGCGATACGGTGGAACTGTTTCCCGCCCACCTGGAAGACCGCGCCTGGCGGCTCTCCCTGTTCGGGGATGAGTTGGAGGCGATCCATGAGATCGACCCGCTGACGGGGGAGAAACTCATCTCCATGAAGGAGGTGCGGATTTACGCCAACAGCCACTATGTTACGCCCAAGCCGACCCTGTTCCAGGCGGTGGAACAGATCAAGCGCGACCTGAAAATCCGGCTTGAGCAATTCATGACCCAGGGCAAGCTGCTGGAAGCGCAGCGCCTGGAACAGCGCACCACCTTCGATATCGAAATGATGGTGGCCACCGGCTCCTGTGCCGGGATCGAGAATTATTCGCGCTACCTGTCCGGGCGTAATCCGGGGGAGCCGCCGCCGACCCTGTTCGAATATCTGCCACAGGAAGCGCTGCTGATCGTGGATGAAAGCCACGTGATGGTGCCGCAGGTCGGCGGCATGTATCGCGGCGACTTCATGCGCAAATCCACCCTGTCGGATTTCGGTTTCCGCTTGCCATCCTGCGCCGATAACCGTCCGCTGAAGTTTGAGGAATGGGACGCGATGCGGCCGCAGACCGTTTTCGTCTCCGCCACCCCCGGCCCCTGGGAGATGGAGCGCACGGGTGGGGCCTTTGTCGAACAGGTGGTGCGCCCGACCGGTCTGGTCGATCCGCAGGTGATCATCCGCCCCACCGATACCCAGGTCGATGATGTGATGGCGGAGGTACGGGAAGTGGTGGCACGCGGCCTGCGCGTGCTGGTCACCACCTTGACCAAGAAGATGGCGGAGGCGCTGACGGAATATATGATGGAGGCGGGCATCAAGGTTCGCTACATCCATTCCGACGTCGAAACACTGGAGCGTATCGAGATCATCCGCGATCTGCGGCTGGGCGTGTTCGATGTGCTGATCGGTATCAACCTGCTGCGCGAGGGGCTGGATATTCCCGAATGCGGGCTTGTCGCCATTCTGGATGCCGACAAGGAAGGTTATTTGCGGTCCCGCACCAGCCTGATCCAGACCATCGGCCGCGCGGCCCGCAATGTCGAAGGCCGGGCCATCCTTTATGCCGACCGGGAGACGGACAGCATGAAGGCCGCCTTGGAGGAGACTGCCCGCCGCCGCGCCAAGCAGTTGGAATATAATGCCCAACATGGCATCACCCCGGAATCGGTGAAGAAGAATATCGCCGATATTCTGGGCAGCGTGTATGAGCGCGGTGACCGGGTGGAGGTGGATACCGGCGCGGCCGAGGGCATCGGGCTGGCCGGCAAGGATATCAAGACCATCATTGCCGAGTTGGAAAAGAAGATGCGTGCGGCGGCGGCCGACCTGGAATTTGAGGAGGCAGGCCGCATCCGTGACGAGATCCGCCGGCTGGAGGCCATCGATCTGGGTTTGGCGCCCGGTTCCTCCCCCATCCGTGCCTCTGCCCAGGGGGAGCGACCGCGCAGCCCGGCCAAGCCGGAACGCAAGGGCGGCGGTCGCACCAAGGGGGCCGCCAAGACCAAGGATGGCGGGTTGGAAGTAGGCGGCATCGAATTTGGTGGCAAGAACACTAAACGTCGCCGGTGAACCTTCGGCCCATGTGATTTTCGGTGGGGCGGAGGCGGCAGCCTCCCGTTCTTGTTTGGTTTGGTTAACGTATCATTTTGATATAGTTAGTCGCAGCCTGAATTATTTTCCGGCAAAGGAGGCGACATGGCACAGCGTATCACCGGCGGGGCGGCTTTCATCGCCGACAGCAACCAATCTATGCCAATTATCCGGCGGATCGGTGTGACGGACCTATTTCACGCCTTGGGACGGGGCGTGGAAGATTTTCTGGCCGCCCCCACCCAGCTCCTGTTCCTTGGTTTAATCTATCCGGTGGTCGGCGGTGCGGCGGCAGCGTTTGCCGCCCAGGTCGACGTGATTCCCATGCTATACCCGCTGATCGCGGGCATCACCCTGATGGGGCCGCTGGCAGCCTTGGGGCTGTACGAGGTGAGCCGTCAGCGCGAAGTCGGCCGCCCGGTGACGTGGCGCAATGCCTTTGATGTGCGTCATTCCGCCTCTCTGGGATCTGTTGCATGGCTGGGCGCCATGCTGCTGGCCCTTTTTGTCGGCTGGCTGGCCGTGGCTGAACATATCTATCTTTCCACCATGGGTGGGCTTTCCCACCCGGATAGCATGGCGTTTCTGTCTCAGTTATTCAGTACCGGCCAGGGCTGGGCGATGATCGTCATCGGCAATGGCGTGGGGCTGTTGTTCGCCCTGGCGGTGCTTTGCCTCAGTGTGGTGTCCTTCCCCTTCCTGCTGGACCGGGGCGGTAATGTGTTCCGCGCCATTCATGTTTCGGTTCTGGCCGTGCGGCACAATCCGGGGATGATGGCACTGTGGGGGCTGATGGTGGCGGCTTTGCTGCTGCTGGGCTGTCTGCCGTTATTCGTGGGCCTGGCTGTGGTAATGCCGGTCCTGGGCCATGCGACCTGGCACCTTTACCGGGCCATGGTTGTCTGACCGTCATAGCGGGACGGCTGACTTGCATACTCCGTCATGATTGAACCCTGTTCCATGGCTTTTAGGATGATCGATGGCTGCTGCATGTAGTCATCGATCAAAGGGGAAAATCTTGCTCAAGCGTTTGATGCTGGCTGTTCTGACGGTGGCCGCTTTGGGGGATGCCGGTTATGCCTGGGCTGAGGGGAAGCAGAATTTCTCGCTGAAGAACCGTACCGGCTATACCATTTCAGAAGTCTATGTTTCCCCCACGAAGTCGGATGAGTGGGAAGAAGATGTGATGGGCCGCGATGTCCTCGCTGACGGGGATAATGTTGATATTGCTTTCAGCCGCCGCGAACATAGTTGCATCTGGGATGTGAAGGTTGTTTTCGAGGATGAAATTTCAGCGGAGTGGGAAGGATTTAATCTTTGTGACGTTTCGACTATCGCCATCTTCTATGATCGCAAGAAGGACGAAACCTGGGCGGAATATAAGTAATTTTCTCTCTGGTGGAAAAAATATGATTAAAATATCCGCATTGATGGCCTTGGTATAAAGTAGAAAAGGCCGCCGGTGTGACCCGGCGGCCTTTCTGTTTGTAAAGGAAACCCGATCAGAACTGATCGACCGGCATTTCCATCATGCTCTTGCCACCGGCCATCAGGCTCTTGAAGCGGAAATCCACTTCCGGCAGCATTTTGTCCATGAAGAAGCGGGCGGTCTTGATCTTGGCGTCGTAGAAGCCTTCCTTGCCGTCCGTACCCTCGGCCAGCTTTGCCTGTGCCACCTTCACCATCTTCAGCCACATCCAGCCGAGCGCGACCAGGCCGAAGATGCGCAGATAGTCGGTGGAGGCGGCACCGGCTTCATCCGGCCGCGCCATGCCCTTCTGCGCGGTGATGGCGGTTGCCTGCTGCAACTTGCCAAACGCCTTGGCCAGCGGCACCACGAATTCCAGCAGGGTGGCGTCTTCCTGGCTCTGTTCCAGTTCGGCCTGCATCGGGTGGAAGAAGCGGCGCAGCAGGCGGCCCATATTCTGGGGCATCTTGCGACCCACCAGATCCAGCGCCTGGATACCGTTGGTGCCTTCATAGATCATGGCGATGCGGGCATCGCGCACGAACTGTTCCATGCCCCATTCGCGGATATAGCCGTGACCGCCATACATCTGCTGGCTGTTGGTGGCGACCTCATAGCCCATGTCGGTGAAATAGGCCTTCACCACCGGGGTCAGCAAGGCCACGAAATCTTCGGCTTCCTGGCGGACGGTCGGGTCCGGGTGCTTTTCATAGAGGTCGATCATCATGCCGACCCAGTAACCCAGCGCGCGCGCGCCTTCGGAGAAGGCCTTGCCCTGCATCAGGTTCTTGCGCACGTCGGGATGCACGATGATCGGGTCGGCCGCCTTGTCAGCCGCCTTGGTGCCGGAGAGCGAACGGCCCTGGATACGGTCCTTGGCATAGGCAACGGCGTTCTGATAGGCGACGGCACCGATGCCCAGACCCTGCATCCCCACGCCCAGACGGGCGGTGTTCATCATGGTGAACATGGCGCGCATCCCCTTGTGCGGCTCGCCCACCAGCCAACCCTTGGCATCGTCGAAATTCATCACGCAGGTGGCATTGGCCATGATGCCCATCTTGTGCTCGATGGAACCGCACATCACGCCATTGCGCACGCCGGGCTCGTTATCCTCGGTCGGCAGGAATTTCGGCACCAGGAACAGGCTGATGCCCTTGATGCCCGGCGGCCCGTCCGGCAGCTTGGCCAGCACCAGATGGATGATATTGTTGGTCAGGTCATGTTCACCGGCGGAGATGAAAATCTTCGTGCCGGTGATGTTGTAGCTGCCATCCTCATTGGGGGTGGCGCGGGTCTTCAGCAGGCCCAGATCGGTGCCGCAATGTGGCTCCGTCAGGCACATGGTGCCGGACCATTCGCCGCTGACCATCTTGGGCAGATAGCGCTGCTTCAACTCATCATTGGCATGGGCGCGGACGGCATTCATCGCCCCCTGGGTCAGGCCCGGATACATGGCAAAGGACATGTTGGCGGAGCAAAGCAGCTCCTCCAGCACCACGCCCACCGTGTGGGGCAGGCCCTGGCCGCCGTAATCGGGGTCAAAGGCCATGCCCTGCCAGCCGCCTTCGACATATTTGTCATAGGCTTCCTTGAAGCCCTTGGGCGTGCGGACGACGCCATTTTCGTAATGGCAGCCTTCCTCATGACCGGACAGGTTGATCGGCTGCAGCTCGTTCTCACACAGCTTGGCCGCCTCTTCCACGATCGACTGGATAAGGTCGGGGGTCGCATCCTCATAACCCGGCAGGTTCGCCAGTTGGGCGGCGTTCAGCACGTCATTGAGGACGAAATTGATGTCTTCCAGCGGGGCCTTGTAGATCGGCATCTGAATTCTCCGTGTAGACCGCTACCGCGGCAGACCCGCACCCCCTGACACGCCCGGCACCGATGGATGGATTATCGGCTTCAGGCGGGAAAGAAGATGGGGCACCTCGGGGCGTCGATAGGGTGGACGGAAGGGGGAGTGGTAGGATGGAGCTATACTTTACCGTCACCCCGGCGAAGGCCGGGGTCCAGTTCGTAGAGGATGGTGCTGGTGATTCTGGACCCCGGCCTTCGCCGGGGTGACGGTAGAGGGACAGAATTATTGTTGAGCGAAGCAGGGCCAGCTTGCACCGGCCCCGCCCCTCAACCTCAGTTCCGCAGCGGCTTGCCGGTTTCCAGCATATGTTCGATGCGGTTGATGGTGCCGGTGGTCTTGGTCAGTTCCAGGAAGGCTTCGCGTTCCATGTCCAGCAACTGATCCTCGTTCATCACAACCGTGATGTCGGTGTTGCCGCCGGACAGGATATGGCCGACCTTCTTGGAGACCACGACGTCATACGCGGTGGCCTTGCCCTGCTGTGCGAAGCCATCCACCGCCAGATCGAAGGCCGCCTTGGCCGTGGGGCCGGGCAGGCGGATTTCCGGGGCGGTCGGGGGCGTGTAATTGGCCGCTAGTTCCAGCGCCTTCGCTTTGGCGTCGGCCAGCAGCCGATCCTTGTTGAAGGTGATGCCGTCGGTCGGCTTCAGGATCAGCATGTCCTTGGCCTCAAACGCCGACTTGGCCACCTTGGCCGTGCTGATGGCCTCAAACGCCGCAGACAAGGCCGGCATCGGCCCGCCCGGACGCTTCTTGTTGGCCAGATGGCGAACCACCATTTCCTTGCAGCCGCCCCAGCCGGGGACGACACCCACGCCCACTTCCACCAGACCGGTGTAGGTTTCGGCATGGGCCTGGACGGCGGAGCTGTGCAGCAGGATTTCGCACCCACCACCCAGCGCCATGCCCGACGGGGCCGACACGGTGGGGAAGGGGGCGTATTTCAGCGCCTTATAGGTCTGCTGGCCTTCGGCAATCATCGCCTCGATCTGGGGATAGAGGCCGATATTGATGGCAAACAGCGCCAGACCCAGATTGGCGCCGACGGAGAAGTTCGGTGCCTCATTATGCACCACCAGCGCCTTGTAGGGGCCGGACTTGCCGTCGCCGATAATGCCGATGGCCTTGCGCAGCAGGGCCATGATGTCCGCGTCCAGCGCGTTCATCTTGCTGGTGAATTCCAGGCACAGCACGCCGTCGCCAATATCCCACAGGCTGGCCGAGCCATTTTTGGTCACCGGCTTGGACCCGCGCTTGATATCGGTCAGCAGCAGCACGCCGTCCGGGCGCTTCACCTCGGCATAGTCGCCGCTGGTGGTCAGGAACAGCAGCTTGGCGCCTTCCACCTTGTAGAAGGGCCGACCCGCGGCGACTTCCACCATATGGGGAACCTTTTTGCCTTCTGCCTTCAGCTTCTCGGCAAACCAGCCCGTGCCCAACTGGTCAATCATCTCGAACGGGCCGGACTTCCAGTTATAGCCGAGCCGCATCGCCTCATCGACGGCGGTGATCTGTTCGGCAATCTGCGGCACCAGATCGGCAGCATAGGAGAGCGCCTGCGACAGCACGCGCCAGGCATAGGCCCCGCCCTTGTCGCCCGTTTCCACCAGGGCCTTCAGCCCCTTGGCGGAAGCGGACACCAGCGACGCCTTTTCCGAAGCGCGGTAGACGCCCGTCGTCAGGTCGATGGCTTCCTTGACGCGGCGGCCATCGGCGGCCTTGGCCTGACGGTAGAAGCCGCCCTTGCCCTTGCGACCGGTATAGCCCTCGCTGATCATTTTGGTGATCATCGGGCTGTCACGGTGGATGCGGCGGTAATCATCGCCTGCCGGCAGGGTGGCCAGCAGCGACTTGGAAATCAGCGGCATCAGGTCCAGGCCGACCAGATCGATCAGGCCGAAGGTGCCGGTCTTGGGGATGCCCATGGGCCGCCCGGTGATGGCGTCCGCCTCTTCCACCGTCAGCCCGCCATCGATGGCCTCATTCACGGCGGCGGCCATGAAATAGGTGCCGATGCGGTTGGCGATGAAGCCCGGCGTGTCCTTGCACTCCACAACGCCCTTGCCCAGCACCTTGTCACAGAAGGCGCTGACCGTATCAAAGGCATCCTGGCGGGTTTTCGGACCCTTCACCACTTCCAACAGGCGCATGTAACGCGGCGGGTTGAAGAAGTGGGTGATGCAGAAATCAGCCGCAAACCGTTCCGTCTGGCCCTGCAACAAAATGTTCAGCGGAATGGTGGAGGTGTTGGACGAGATGATGGACCCGTCCTTGCGCACCTTTTCCAGCTTGGCATAGAGATCATGCTTGATGGCCGGGTTTTCCAGCACGGCCTCGACGATCCAATCGACATCGGCCAGCTTTTCCAAGTCATCCTCGATATTGCCGGGGGTGACGAGGCTGGCCGCCTTCCTGTGCATGAAGGGGGCGGGATCGGTCTTCTGCATCTTCTCGATCGCGCCCTTGGCGATCACCGAACGGTCGCCGCCGCTATCCTTGACGGATTGCGGCACGATATCCAGCAGATAGACCGGGATGCCGGCATTGGCGATATGGGCGGCGATACCGCTGCCCATCACGCCGGCGCCGATGACGGCGGCTTTCTTGATTGTCATGGTTGCTCCTCCCGTCCGGCCCGGATCAGACCGCTTCCAGAACGGTGGCGATGCCCTGGCCGCCGCCGATACACTGGGTAGACAGCGCCAGCGACTTGCCTTCGCGCACCAGCAGGCTGGCGGCCTTGCCGGTGATGCGGGCACCGGTGGCACCCAGCGGGTGGCCCAAGGCGATGCCGCCGCCGTCAATATTCACCTTGGCCGGGTCGAAGCCCAGTTCCTGGCAGACGGTCATGGCCTGCACGGCAAAAGCCTCGTTGCTTTCGATGATGTCCAGATCGGACACCTTCAGCCCGGCGCGGGCCAGCGCCTTGGTGGTGGCCGGCACCGGGCCATAGCCCATGATGGTCGGGTCACAGCCAGCAACGGCGATGGAGCGGATCTTGGCCAGCACCTTCAGCCCATGGGCCTTGGCGAAATCTTCCGAGCAGATCAGCGTGGCCGACGCGCCATCGGTGAGCGGCGAGGAGGTGCCGGCGGTCACGGTGCCGGCGGCATCAAAGGCGGGCTTCAGGGTGGAGAGCGATTCCACCGAGCTGTCACCACGGATACAGCCATCCTGGCTGATCACCTTGCCGGACGGTGTGGTGATGGGGACGATTTCCGCCTCGAACCGGCCTTCATCCTGGGCCTTGGCGGCCTTGCGATGGCTTTCCACGGCGAAGGCTTCCTGCTGGGCGCGGGTGAAGCCGAACTTCTTGGCCAGATTTTCCGCCGTGATGCCCATGGACATATAGGCACCGGGGTTGGCAGCGTGCAGGGCCGGGTTGGGCATCGGGTTGAAGCCCATCATCGGCACGCGGGTCATGCTTTCCACACCGGCGGCGATGAAGCAGTCACCGGCACCCAGCGCGATGGCACCAGCGGCCTGATGGATGGCCTGCATGGAGGAGCCGCAGAAACGGTTGACCGTGGCGCCGGCGACCGATGCCGGCAGGCCCGCGATCATGGCGATCAGCTTGGCGACGTTGAAGCCCTGCTCCCCTTCCGGGAAGGCACAGCCGACGATCAAATCTTCCACGGCGGCGCCGTCAACACCCGTGCGTTCCAGCAGGGCCTTGACAACGGTCGCGGCCAGATCATCCGGGCGCACCTTCGTCAACTCGCCCTTGTTGGCCAGATGGAAAGGCGACCTTGCATAACCGGCAATCACGACATTCTTCATAATCTTCCGCGCTCCTCGCCTGGTGTGGCTTCGGCCCCGGTTAAGCCCGGTGTGCCGATGGTGGGTTTGATTGGGGTAATGGCACTAATGGGCCAAGGGGGTTTCAGTCCGACTGGACCGGAACCCCCTTGGCCAGCAGATGGGAGACGATGAGATCATCAATCTCCCGCAATTCCTTCAGCGTCTGCTGCACATCGCGCAGTTGCTGTTCTAGATGGACGATGCGGTTGCGGGCCCCTTTCAACAGAAAGGTCATCTGCTCCACCTGCGCTTCGTCCGTATCGTAAAGATCCAGGAAATCCTTGATCTCCCCGATGGAGAAGCCCAGCCGCTTGCCACGGCAGATCAGTTTCAGCCGCGCCCGGTCACGATGAGTATACACCCGCGTCTGCCCGACACGGGCAGGGGAGATCAGCCCCTCATCCTCATAGAAACGCAAGGAGCGCAGCGTTAGGCCGAACTCCTCCGCGAGCTGGCCGATGGAATAGGTCCGTTCCGTCTGGGGGTTGGACCGGGTCATTTCCGCGCTGTTCAGCATCCGACCGTTCCTGCTTAGCCAACAGGGCACTGTGCCTAAACCCGGTGGGGTAAGAGTGCCTTACGTTTACGTAATAGTTAGATTAACCTTACGCGCGCGTCAAGTGGTTTTTGCATGGCCGCCATCCGATTGGTGGCAGAGAACAATATGGGAGTGGACAAGGGCCTGTACCAGCCGCAAATCTCCCCGCCCGACAGTTTCTTTCTTATAAGCCAGTGATTGGGTCATGATGATGAAGGGTGAGCAGGGTCGTTTCGTTCTGGTGGTGCGCTGCCCGGACCGGAAGGGCATCGTGGCGGCAGTATCAACCTATCTGGCGTCGCATGATGCCTCGATCACCGAATCCAACCATTTCAACGACGCCATCAATGACCGTTTCTTCATGCGCGTCGTCTTCCGGCCCGATGGGGCCGGCTTCCCCGATCTGGCGGCGTTGAAGGACGGGTTCGCCCCGGTGGCCGCCGCCTATGATATGGAATGGGAACTGCACGATCTGACGGTGAAGCCCAAGGTGGTGATCGCCGTTTCCAAGTTTGGGCACTGCCTCTATGACCTGCTGCACCGCCAGCGCTCCGGCATCCTGCGCATGGATATTCCGGCCGTCGTGTCCAACCATGATGATATGCGCAGCTTCGTGGAATGGAGCGGCATCCCCTATCATCACCTGCCGGTGGCCAAGGACAATAAGGGCGCGCAGGAAGCGCAGTTCACCCGGATCATTCAGGAGAGCGGGGCCGATCTGGTGGTGCTGGCCCGATACATGCAAATTCTGTCACCGGAATTCTGCGGGGTGCTGGCCGGGCGCTGCATCAATATCCATCACAGCTTCCTGCCCAGCTTCAAGGGTGCCAAGCCCTATCACCAGGCGCACGATCGCGGTGTGAAGATCATCGGCGCCACGGCGCATTTCGTCACCAATGTGCTGGATGAAGGCCCGATCATCGAACAGGACATCCAGCGCGTGGACCATAGCCACACGCCGGAAGATCTGGTGAATATGGGCCGCGACGTGGAATGCGCCGTGCTGGCCCGCGCCGTGCGCTGGCAGTTGGAACGCCGGATTATTATGGATGGCTCACGGACGGTGGTGTTTCGGTGATGGCTGGTGCGGTCGATTGAAGGCCGCACCATTTCGCTTGAACAGTCGGTGAGTGTCACGAACAAAAATTTTAAAGTTGTATCTGTTGTCATGATTTTATCCATTTTGGCATATAAATTGCTGTTGATATTTTAACCAAACGAGCTGGACCTTATACTCGTTTGCCTTGATCAGAACCAATTGGTTCTGATCAAGGCCCTCAATCGCCGGTGCCAACATCCGTTGGCTTGGCTTCAGGCGGCATGGGCCGCGCGGCGGCCGCCGCCGCGCCAAGTTGCAATAAGTTCACCTCATCACAACTTGGTATTAGAGGTTAACGATAATCCAGCTTTTGAAATTGATCGGCATTTTAAGGAGGTTAGCATGTCTATATCAAATTTTGGCTCATTCTCTGGTGTTTCTTCAAAAGAAAATTATGATGTAGATGAGAGATTCGCCAAGAGAATTAAAGTAAATTTGGACAGTGTCGTTAAATTCGCATTGGTAAATGATCCCGAAAAGGCTTCCGAAGCGTTAAATGAATATAATAAATTAGACGAACTTTACAAAAAAATGACTGAACGGGGGGAGGCGGCACGAAAAGCTTCGGAAGAACAAAAAATTAATGGAATAATATATCAGAATAATCGTGCGCTATTTTTCTTCTATGAAGATGGCTCTATGAGTATACCAAATGCGTTTTCTTCAAAATTGAGTAGTGCGGCGGCTGAAATTTTAAATAATAATAAAATTACAACTAAAGAAAAAATGTCCCTCACCCTTCGTGAGCTTGGGTTAAAAGAATCAGATTTTGGTTCTTATGATTTCAGCCAAAACTCAAATGGTCCACGTGTACGCGATAGCTTATCTGTTGTTACAGAGAAAGGTTTAGAAGAGTTTTTGAAGAGCCCTTCTAAACGATCTACCCTTCCCAACCCTGGTCTCGGCGGCCGTCTGTCGGGCTTCACCGGTATTGAGGTGATGGAGCGATCGCAGATGCTGGATCGGGTAAAAACTGCCGGGTAACAATGGCTTGCTCAATCTGTCGGCGTCGGTCATTTTTGCCGGGTTTGGGCATGGAGGAATGATGATCGACCAGAATGGCAAGCCGGTGACCAAACCGGCGCTGAAACAATATCTGGAAACCTATAATGCCGGTGTGCGCGGTTCCAAGGAGTTTGGGGCCCTGCCGCGCGCACTGATCACCATCTGCGACGGGCTGGTGCCGGGCAAGACCGCCTATGTGAAATGCGTGGAAGGGCAGGTACAGATCTCCCGCCGCAAGGATGGCAAGGTTGCCGGCGGCGGCCTGTAACCGCCACCGGCTCCCACCGCCTCTTAGAGTCAGTCCAAGAACTTTCACTTCTTTTCCAATCCCTTAACCGTCATTCCCGCGAAGGCGGGAATGACGGTGGAGAAAGGTCAAGGGTTCGAAAGACGCGATAACTTTCCGGACAGACTCTTACAGCAGTTTCGCGGTCAGCTTTACCTCGGCATTCAACACCTTGGAGACCGGGCAATTCGCCTTGGCATTATTGGCGATCTCGGCGAATTTCTCCGCACTGATACCGGGGACGCTGGCCTGCAGCGACAGTTCCACGGTGGCGATCTTCCAGCCCGGCCCGTCGCTTTCCATGATCAGCACCGCGCCGGTGTTGATCTCTGCCGCTGGCGTATTGTTACCGGCCAGCATGAAGGCCAACTGCATGGAAAAACAACCGGCATGGGCGGCGGCGATCAGCTCTTCCGGGTTGGTGCCCTTGCCGTGTTGACATGATCACTTATGTTCTTAGTGGTGCCGAGAGTGCGCATAGCGCCAATGTCCTTGGTGGGGATGATACTGTAGTTGGATCGCACATTAGTGATCTAATATACCTTGGAACGGGTAATGATTACGCGCAAGAAGGGAGTGGTAGCGATACAATTTTTGGCGAGGAGGGTAATGATATAATTAACGGAGAAAGCGGTAATGATCTTCTGATCGGTGGCGCAGGAAACGATTCTATTAACGGTGGACAGGGTTCCGATTTATTGTTTGGAAATCAAGGGGATGACTATTATGACGTTTCATTTGGTTCCGGTGAAGCAAATGATATTATAAATGACGGCCTTGGTCCATCCAGTGATACTGGCAATGGAAGTGGAATTGATACTTTATATATTAAAAATGTAACTGGATCCAATTTGTATCTTCAGAGATTTGGAAATGATTTAATAGTTTCCACAAAATCTGATGCGGCAGATGGTTTTCTTAATGGGTATGTAACTATACAAAATAATTACCTAAATTTAAACAATAGAATATATTGTTGGCTCTGATTATGTCGGCTACTTCCTGGGATAAAAATCAAAAACCTATTTTTGTAAATAATTCTAAGGAGAGTCAGTTGTAATCGCCATAATTATGAAAATAATGTGGTGATATACTGATAATAATGGATATTTTTGACAAAATGGATCTTATCGACCGATAAGATCCATTTTTGGCATGAAAATTGCCGATCATTTTCTAGGTGCAATGACAATGTCAGAGCCGAGCCCAAATATCTTCATCACGGGCAAGGTTCTTCCATACGCCCCAAAGGAGGATATAATGATGCCAATCAATGAAACCTCGTATTCCACAAATTTTTTCAAAGAAAAAATGGATCTAGATTCATATAAACAAAAACCTATTGAGGTTATTAATAATAATAGTTTCGGAAAATTAGAAAATTTCGAATCATTGTTTGCAAAAAATATCACTTATTCTCAATTAATTACAGATTCTGTAGAAAAAAATAAAGAAATACAAAAAATTATACAAGAAAAACAGAAAATAAATGGTGTAATATATGAAAATGAAAAGGCCATAACGACATTCTATGAGGATGGTTCTATTGGGTTGAGCAATTCATTTTCAACAAAATTGAATTCTGATCGTATATCAGAGCTAGGGCTAAACGAAAAAAACATTTCAACGCAAAAAAAAATCTCTCTAGTTTTGCAAGAATATGATCTTAATGGGAGTGATGTTTCAATATATAACTTCGAAAAAAATCAAAATGGTCCGCTGATTCGTGATAGTTTAATGGTTTCTACTGAAGACGGTTTGAAAAAATTTCTTAAAATCTCCTTGGAACATTCCACCCTTCCCAACCCTGGTCTCGGTGGTCGTCTGGCTGGCTTCACCGGTATTGAGGTGATGGAGCGATCGCAGATGCTGGATCGGGTAAAAACTGCCGGGTAACAATGGCTTGCCCAATCTGTCGGTGTCGGTCATTTTTGCCGGGTTTGGGCATGGAGGAATGATGATCGACCAGAATGGCAAGCCGGTGACCAAACCGGCGCTGAAACAATATCTGGAAACCTATAATGCCGGTGTGCGCGGTTCCAAGGAGTTTGGGGCTTTGCCGCGCGCCCTGATCACCATCTGTGACGGGCTGGTGCCGGGCAAGACCACCTATGTGAAATGCGTGGAAGGGCAGGTACAGCTTTCCCGCCGCAAGGATGGCAAGGTTGCCGGCGGCGGCCTGTAACCGCCACCGGCTCCCCCCCGCCTCTTACAGCAGTTTCGCGGTCAGCTTCACCTCGGCATTCAGTACCTTGGAGACCGGGCAATTTGCCTTGGCATTATTGGCGATCTCGGCGAATTTCTCCGCACTGATACCGGGGACGCTGGCCTGCAGCGACAGTTCCACGGTGGCGATCTTCCAGCCCGGCCCGTCGCTTTCCATGATCAGAACCGCGCCGGTGTTGATCTCTGCCGCTGGCGTATTGTTACCAGCCAGCATGAAGGCCAACTGCATGGAAAAACAACCGGCATGGGCGGCGGCGATCAGCTCTTCCGGGTTGGTTCCCTTGCCGTCACCGAACCGGGCCAGGAAGGAATAGGGGACATTGTTCAGCGTGGCGCTCTGGGTTGACAGGGTGCCGTCGCCATCCTTGCCGGTGCCATGCCAGACGGCCTTGGCTGTGCGCTTCAACTGGGCCATTGCGGTTCTCCTTGTTCGCTCGCTGGGGAGAAAAGAACATAGCATCTTCGCCCGGCGTTCCCGCATGGCTGGATTGGCGCCAGATTGAATAATCCGATCATAAACCGATTGCGGCGACCTGCCGCGTCCGGCCTGCGGTGGCGCCGTCATCTGGCCCCTATACAACGGGTAAAGGGCTCTGCGATGCTGCGCCGCCCATTTCCGGGCTTTTCAGTATTCGTTGCAGATGGTTGGAACGATGAAGCTCTATTACAAGGCCGGTGCCTGCTCCCTGGCCCCCCATATCGTCCTGCGTGAGGCCGGTGAGACGTTCGAGATCGAGGCGGTCGATCTGGCAACCAAGAAGACGGCCAGCGGTGCCGACTTCACAGCATTCAACCCCAAGGGCTATATCCCGGCCCTGCTGCTGGATGATGGCAGCCTGCTGACGGAGGGGGCCGCCATCTCCCTTTATGTGGCGGAGAAGAATGCGGCCGCCGGTCTGTTGCCCGCCGATGCGCTGGGCCGGGCGCGGGTGACGGAAATGCTGCTGTTCATCGCCACCGAACTGCACAAATCCTTCTCCCCGCTGTTCAACCCCGCCTTTGACGCGGCTGCCAAGGAAACCGCCAAGGGTCTGCTGACCCGCCGGTTGGACTTCACGGAAAAGCTGCTGGCCGATGGGCGTGACTATCTGGTGGGGGGCAGCTTCACCCCGGCCGATGCCTATCTGTTCACCGTGTTGGGCTGGACCGGTTTTGTCGGCATCGATCTGGCCGGCTTCACCCATCTCAGCGCTTACCGTGCCCGCATTGCCGCCCGTCCGGCGGTGCAGGCGGCCATGAAGGCCGAAGGGCTGATCTGACGATCAGGTGCGGGCAGGGGCGGGCCGTGGCCTGCCCCTGCCTCACCCCTCCCGCCGGGGCAGGTCCACCCGGATGATCAGCCCGCGCGGCCGCCCGGTCAGGGCGGTGATCTGGCCGCCATGCATCTGCACGGCACGCTGGGCGATGGACAGCCCCAGGCCCAGGCCCGGCACATCGCCGGTGGTTTCCAGCCGCTTGAAGGGTTCAAAAATACTGTCCAGCATGTCGGGTGGCACACCGGGGCCATGGTCGCTGACGGTCAGGTGCATATGCTCCCCGCTCACCCGTGCCTCGATCCGCACTTCCGTGCCGGGATCGGTGAATTTCACCGCGTTGCGCACGATATTTTCAAAGGCGCGGTAGAGCATTTCCCCGCTGACCCAGGAGACAAAGGCGGGATCGCTGGCAAGGCAGACCCGCGCGCCCTTGGTTGCCGCCTCGAACCCCGCATCCTCTGCAATCGCGCCCAGCAGTTCGATCAGATCGACCTTTTCGTAAGGTAAGTTCTGCTGGCCGGATTCCAGCCGGGCCAGGGTCAGCAATTCCTCGATCAGCTCATCCAGCCGTTCGGATTCGCGTTCGATCCGGGCAAGCATGGCCTGCTGTTCATCGGGGGATTGGCGCAACAGGCCGATGGCGGCCTGCAGGCGGGTCAGCGGGGAGCGCAGCTCGTGCGAAATATCGTGCAGCAGGCGGCGCTGGGCTTCCAGCGTCTGCTGCAACTGTTCCACCATCCGGTCGAATTCCCGCACCAGATCAACGATTTCGTCCCGCCGCCGGCCCATCAGCGGGCCGACACGGGTGGAAAGCTGGCCGGACGCCACGGCCCGCGCCGCCTCTCCCAGCCGGCGCAGGGGCCGCGACAGGTGCCAGGCCAGCAGGGCGCTGAACAGGATGCTGAACATGGTGCCGATGGCAAAGGGCAGCCGATGGTTCGGCTTTTGCCAGATGGGCAGCCGGCTTTGCAGCAGGAACAGCCGGCCATCGGGGCTTTTCAACAGCTTGCTGGCCCCCTCCGCTGGCGGGGTGATCCGGGTGCCGGGCGTCAGTTCGGTGAAGCTGAACTGCTCATTTTCCCGGTTGGCATGGCGGACGATCGGCGGCACGGCGTCCGGTCCCTGCGCCTCCACCATGCTAGAGATGGTCATGAACAAGGCCGTGCGCAGCCAGGAGCCGCTTTCCGGCCCGTTGCGCTCCTTATATTCAAAGATGGCGAACAGCACCGTGAAGGACAGGGTGGTGGCCAGCCAGAAGCATAAGAACAATTTCCAAAAAAGACGCCCGGGTCTCATACCCATCTCCCTTGCTCGTCACCGACCCAGGGAGATTTCAGATTCCCTCAATCGCCGGGCGCCAACATCCGTTGGCTTGGCTCACGCGCACATGGGTGCGCGGGCCAGCGGTCGCTGGCCGCCAAACTGCCGAAGGCTTGGCCTTCGACAGTTTGGCCTCACTCGCTGACCAACTGATAGCCCTGGCCGCGCACACTGACGATCCATGATTGGTTATCCCCGCGCAGTCCCAGTTTCTGCCGGATACTGCTGATATGCACATCGATCCGCCGGTCGAACCGGGTCAGCGGCCGGCCCAGGGCATTCAGCGACAATTGCTGTTTGCTGACCAACTGTCCCGCATGGCGGGCCAACTCCTCCAGCAACGAAAATTCCGTGCCGGTCAGTTCCAGCGCCTTGCCCTGCCAATGGACGGTGCGGGTGCCGGGGTTGATTGCCAAAGCCCCGCAGACCAGGGTTTCGGCCGCCCCATTTTCCGGCCGCTGTACGCCGGTGCGGCGCAGGATGGCGCGCAGCCGCGCCACCAGTTCGCCAGGTGAACTGGGCTTGGGCACATAATCATCGGCCCCCAGTTCCAGCCCGGCAATCCGGTCCACATTATCGCCCCGCGCGGTCAGCAGCAGCACGGGGATCTGGCTGCGCGCCCGGATGCGGCGCAAAACCTCAATCCCCGACAGGCGCGGCATCATCACATCCAGCACCACAATGTCATAACGACCGGACAGCGCCTCTGTCTCCCCCTGCTGGCCATCATGCACGGCCCGCGCCTCGAACCCTTCACGGGTCAGATACTCGGCCAGCATCGCCGTCAGTTCACGATCATCATCAACAAGCAGCACATGCGTCATGGCCGGGCCATCATGATTGCAAAACCCGGCCGGGGTCGGCGGGGCAAGTGCCCCTTGTTGCGCCGGTCCTGGCCGGGTGTCACACCAACTTTACCCAACTTTACCCTTTCGATACCCCGATAAACATTCACCTGCGCTAAGCCATGCAGCGTGATGGCCCAAAGCGGCCGGCAGGGGAAAATAAGAATGAGACGTTCCCTTTATCTTGTCCTGGGTGCGGGTATGGCCCTGTCCGGCTGTACCCTGGGGCCGGATTACCAATCGCCACCCGTGGCTAAACTGGCCCCCGCCTGGGCGGCCCCGCAACCCCATGGCGGCCAGGGGGGCAGCCTGCTGGGCTGGTGGGGTCAGTTCAATGATCCGGTTTTGACCCGCCTGCAGCGGATGGCAGAGGCCGACAGCCCCACGCTTGACCGCGCGCTGGCCCGGATCGACAGCGCGCGCGCCACCCTGACCAGCAGCCGCAGCGCCCTGTTCCCAGCCCTGAACGCCACCGCCGGCGATACGCGTAGCCGGCAGGCCGTGGCCGGCAACGGGGTGATCAGTGAGAACCGCAGCGGCCGGCTGGATGCCAGTTGGGAACTGGACCTGTTCGGCAAGAACCGCCGCACCGCAGAGGCGGCCGATGCACGCATCCAGGCCCGCACCGATGAATGGCATGATGCCCGCGTCTCCCTGGCGGCGGAGGTGGCGGATTATTATGTGCAATATCGCGGCTGCACCCTGCTGGCCGCCGCCTATGATCAGCAGGCCCAGTCCCAGCAATCCACCATTGATCTGACCCGTATCAAGGAAGAGGCGGGCTTCACCGCCCCCGGTGACAGCGCTCTGGCCGATGCCAGCGCCGCGCAAAGCCGGTCGCTGGCCGCCCAGCAGCGGGGCCAGTGCGAATTGCTGGTCAAAAGCCTCGTCTCCCTCAGCGGTGGCGATGAACCGGCGGTTCGGCAGATGCTGGCAGAGGGGCAGGGGGCTTTGCCGCAGCCGGCCCATCTCGTCCTCACCCAACTCCCCGCTGACCTGATCCGCCAGCGCCCCGATGTGGCGGCCCTGGAACGCGAAGTGGCGGCCAGCAATGCGGAGATTGGGGCCGCCATCGCCGACCGTCTGCCCAGCCTCAGCCTGACCGGCAGCATCGGCATCGCCGATAGCGGGAATGGCAGCGCCACCACCTGGTCCTATGGTCCCAGCCTGTCGCTGCCTTTGTTCGATGCCGGCCGCCGCGCCGCCGCCGTCACCCGGGCAGAGGCGGCCTATGCCCAGGCGGTGGCCAGCTACCGCGCCGAGGTGCGCAGTGCGGTGCTGGAGGTGGAGCAGACCCTGGTGAAGCTGGATACCAGCACCCGCCGGCAGGCCGATGCCGCCCGCGCGGCCGATGGTTATCAGCGCCATTTCCAGGCCATTGATGCCAGTTGGCAGGCCGGCAATGCCAGCCTGCTGGACCGGGAACAGGCGCGGCGCAGCGCCCTGGATGCCGACATTGCCCTGATCAATCTGCGCCAGGAACAGGTGCGTTCCTGGATCGCGCTCTACAAGGCGGCCGGTGGCGGCTGGCATCTGGAGGGCGGCCAATAATGTCCCCGAATCATCACATCTTTACCGGGTGGAGCCTCCCCGTGCCGACAGTCCCGACCCACCCCCGCCCGTTGCCCCTGCTGGCGCTGGCCGCCCTGCTGGCCCTGTCCGCCTGTGGCAAGCCACCGGAAAAGGCGGATGGTGCCGCGGCCAAACCAGCGCAGATGGCCAGCAGTCTGGCTGTTACCGTGACGCCGCCGCAAACGCTGTCCTGGCCGATGCAACTGACCGCCAATGGTGCCATTGCCGCCTGGCAGGAAGTGATCATCGGGGCGGAGGTCGGCGGCCTGCGTATCGACAGCCTGAAGGCGGATGTTGGCGATTGGGTGAAGCGGGGCGACGTACTGGCCCAGTTCGACGATGCCACCCTGCTGGCAGAGGAAAGCCGGCTGGTTGCGGTGCTGGCATCGGCCCGGGCGACGCTGGAACAGGCCACGGCCGATGCCGCCCGTGCCACCAAGGTGGGGCAGAGCGGGGCGCTTTCGGCCCAGCAACTGGACCAGTACCGCATCGCCAAGCTGACGGCACAGGCCAACGTCGCCTCGGCAGAGGCGCAATTACAGACCGCGCGCATCAAGCTGCGTCAGTCCCGCATCGTTGCGGCCGATGATGGCTTCGTCTCCTCCCGCTCCGCCCTGCTGGGGCAGGTGCCCTCGGCGGGGACGGAACTGTTCCGGCTGGTCCGCCAGGGCCATATCGAATGGCGGGCGGAACTGGACAGCCGCCAGCTCGCCCAGGCCAAGCCGGGTCTGAAAGCGGTGCTGACCCTGCCGGATGGGCAGGTGGTGGAAGGGCTGGTGCGGCTGGTCTCCCCCACCCTGAATGCCGATACCAGCAGGGGCGTCGCCTATGTCCGCCTGCCAAAGGAAAGCCCGGCGCGGGCCGGCATGTATGCCAGCGGCCAGGTGGAACTGACGCCCAGCAACGCCGTCACCGTGCCGGATACGGCCATCGTGCTGCGCGATGGCCGTTCTTACCTCTATCTGCTGCAGGATGACATGAAGGTGCGCCAGCAGCAGGTCAGTCTGGGGCGCCGGCGTGACGGGCGGGTGGAAATCACCAGCCCGCTGGACCCGCAGGCCCGCATCGTCACCAGCGGCGGCGCCTTCCTCAGCGATGGGATGCCTGTGCGCATGGCCGATGATGGAAAGGCCGCGAAATGATGAATATTTCCGCCCTGTCCATCCGGCATCCGGTGCCGGCGGTCCTGCTGTTCATCCTGCTGACCGTGCTGGGCTTTCTGGGGTTTGAGCGTCTGGGGGTGCAGAACTTCCCGGACATGGACATCCCCACCATCAATATCAGCGCCACCCTGGAAGGGGCTGCCCCGCAGCAACTGGAAACGGAGGTGGCGCGCAAGATTGAGGATCAGCTCACCTCCCTGCGGCTGCTGGACCATATCAGCACCACGATCAGCGACGGCAACGTCAATATCAGCGTCAGCTTCACCATCGACAAGGACACCAACGAGGCACTGGATGAGGTGCGCAACGCCGTGGACGGGGCCATGCCGGAACTGCCGGCGGCCCTGCGCACCCCCGTCGTCTCCAAAATCACCACCAGTTCCGCCTCTCTGCTGACCTATGAGGTGGCGTCCGACCGGATGGATGAGGAGGCAATCTCCTGGTTCATCGATAATGATGTGGCCAAGGCGCTGCAGGCGGTGAAGGGTGTCGCCAAGGTCAGCCGTGTCGGTGGTGTCCGCCGGGAGGTGCAGGTCGATCTTTCCCCCACGCTGATGGCGGGTCTGGGGGTGTCGGCCGCCGATGTGGCCAGCGGCCTGAAGGCGATGCAGAAGGATAATTCCGGCGGCCTGGGGGAAATTGGCAGCCAGCGCCAGTCGCTGCGCACGCTGGCCGCCCTGGATGATCCGCAGGATCTGCGCCAGGTGGTCATCCCCCTGGCCGGCGGGCGCACGGTGCGGCTGGCCGATATCGCCACCATCAGCGACAGCTATGCCGAACGGTCCAGCCGTGCCTTCCGCGATGGCAAGCCGGTGATTGCGTTCCAGGTCAGCCGTTCGCTGGGTTTCTCCGATGTTGCGGTGGCGCAGGCGGCGCGGGCGGCGGTGGCGGCGTTTGCCGCCCAGCATCCGGGTGTGCAGATCAGTGAAATTACCAACGGCGTCAGCGCCATCATCAGCGATTACGAAGGGTCGCTGCATCTGCTCTATGAAGGGGCGGTGCTGGCCATTCTGGTTGTCTGGTGGTTCCTGCGCGACTGGCGGGCGACGCTGATTTCCGCCACCGCCCTGCCGCTGTCGATCATCCCCACCTTTGCCTTGATGTATCTGCTGGGCTTCAGCCTCAACACCGTCTCCCTGCTGGCGCTGGCGCTGGTGATCGGCATCCTGGTGGATGATGCGATTGTGGAGGTGGAGAATATCGCCCGCCATCTGCGCATGGGCAAAAGCCCCTATCAGGCGGCGATGGAGGCGGCGGACGAGATCGGGCTGGCGGTGATTGCCACCACCTTCACCCTGGTCGCCGTCTTTCTGCCCACCGCCTTCATGGGCGGCATTCCGGGCAAGATTTTCCGGGAATTCGGGCTGACGGCGGCGGTGGCGGTGCTGGTCTCCTTGCTGGTGGCCCGGCTGCTGACGCCGATGATGGCGGCCTATATGCTGAAACCGACCGACCATGAGGAACATGACGGGCCGGTGATGCGCCGCTATATGGCGTGGGTGCATCGTTGTCTGGGGGCCCGCAAGCGCACGGTGGCGGCGGCTTTGGCCTTCTTCATCGTGGCGGTACTTTGCCTGCCAATGCTGCCATCGGGCTTTCTGCCGGCGCAGGATCGCGGGCAAACCCGGGTCAGCCTGGAACTGCCGCCGGGCACCACCCTGGACCAGACCACGGAAATGACCCACCGCGCCGCCGAATTGATCAAACAAGTGCCGGAGGTGGTGGGGGTGTTCAGTTCCGTCGGTACATCGGTCAGTGGCGGGGCGCTGATTTCCAGTAGCACCGCTGATTTTGGTGCCGCGACCCTGACGGTCGACCTGCAGGAACGCAGCGACCGCCATCGCAAGCAGAGCGCCATTGAGGCAGAGATGCGCCAGTTGCTGCGCGGTCTGCCGGGGGTGCGGGTCTCCATCGGCGGGGCCGGCAATGGGGAGAAGCTGGAACTGGTGCTGGCCGGTGATGACGGTGCCCTGCTGGAAAGCACCGCGGCGGCGGTGGAGGCGGAAATCCGCCGCACGATCAAGGGCATCGGCAATGTCACCTCCAGCGCTGCCCTGCAAAGGCCGGAGGTGCATTTCCGCCCGGACTATGCCCGTGCCGCCGCCCTGGGCGTGTCCAGCCAGAATATTGCCGACATGCTGCGGGTGGCCACCTATGGCGAATATTCCGCAGCACTGGCCAAGCTCAACCTGTCGCAGCGGCAGGTGGATATCCGTGTCCGTCTGGACCCGGCCGCCCGCACCGACCTGGACAGCATTGGCCAGTTGCGGGTGAAGGGGGCCAATGGACAGGTGGCCCTGGCCTCCTTGGGTGAACTCTCCATGGGCAGCGGCCCGTCACAGATCCGCCGGCTGGACCGGTCACGCAACATTACCCTGTCGGTGGAATTGAATGGCCGCACCATCGGTGAGGTGATGAAGGAAGTGCGTGCCCTGCCCACCATGGCCCATCTGCCCGGCGGCATCCGCATCGTGGAGCAGGGCGAGCTGCAGCGCATGGCGGAGATGATGAGCGGGTTCGGTCTGGCCATGGCCATCGGCATCTTCTGCATCTATGCCGTGCTGGTGCTGCTGTTCCATGATTTCTTACAGCCGGTCACCATCCTGTCGGCCCTGCCCTTGTCACTGGGGGGCGCCATCTTCGCCCTGCTGATCTGCAGCATGAGCCTGTCGATGCCGACGGTGATCGGCCTGCTGATGTTGATGGGCATCGTCACCAAGAATTCCATCCTGCTGGTGGAATATGCGGTGATGGCGCGGCGTGAACATGGGATGGGCCGGTTTGAGGCGCTGGTCGATGCCTGCCATAAGCGGGCCCGGCCCATCCTGATGACCACCATCGCCATGGGGGCCGGCATGTTGCCCACCGCCATTGGCATGGGGGCCGACCCGGCCTTCCGCCAGCCGATGGCGGTGGTGGTCATTGGCGGCCTGATTACCTCCACCGGGCTCAGCCTGCTGGTGGTGCCGGTGATCTTCACCTATGTGGACGATTTCGTCCTATGGCTGCGGCGGCTGTTCCATCGCCGCGCAGCCTGAAACAAGAGGGCCCGCCACACCGGGTAAGCGTGGCGGGCCCTTTTCAGCAGAAGTGTTTCACTGCAAATTCACAAAGGCACCGCCAT
>CALRQC020000058.1:0-30931 GCA_943370215.1 Azospirillum sp. RU38E | reverse complement strand
ACGAAATCCAAAAACACAAACGCCGCCTCACAAAGGCGGCGTTACCGTTTGGGGGAAAAAAATACCCTCTGACGCGGGGTGGAGCAGCCCGGTAGCTCGTCAGGCTCATAACCTGAAGGTCACAGGTTCAAATCCTGTCCCCGCATCCATTAAACACCCGCTAAGCCATTGGCTTAGCGGGTGTTTTGCTAATAAACTGTCCTCCGATATTACCCCAGTTCCTCTACCCCATGTGGGGTCAAACGCCAGACGCGGTCCTGGGGCACCGGCAGGCGCACAGCGCGCGTCGGGGACAGGCCGGCATAATGGGCGCGCAGGATGCGTCCGCTCATCCCATGTGAAATGACAATGGTCGGGCGGTCGATCTCTGCCAGAAAGGCGAACAGGCGGGCCTGTACCTGCTCATAACGTTCGCCTCCCGGCGCCCGGAATTGCCAGCCATGAGGGCCATGGGTCGACAGCCAGGGGTTGGCACGGTAAATCTCATCCCGCGTCATACCTTCCCAGCGACCGAAGCTGACTTCGGCAATGCGGGCATCCTGGGTGATGGGCAAGTCCAGATGGCGGTTGATGATGCGCGCCGTTTCCATCGTCCGCCCCAGGGGAGAGGCGACAAGCCGCACCTTTTCCCGCCAGTCGGGGATTCCCTCCACCAGTCGGCGCAGGATGGAGCCGACATGATCGGCCTGGGTGCGACCCCGCGCCGTCAGGTCGCTATTCAACTGCCCCTGGCAGCGAGTGGCGACATTCCATTCCGTCTGCCCATGGCGAACCAGCAGCAGGGGATGGGGGGGCAGGGGAGGGGCGCTCTCTGCCACCCGGTCATCAACCTCCACGCTCACGGCCATTTCACTTCCGGGGGCAGGCTCATCAGGATGGCTTCTATATTGCCACCGGTCTTCAGGCCGAACAGCGTGCCGCGATCGTGGATCAGGTTGAACTCCACATAACGGCCGCGGCGAATAAGCTGATCTTCGCGCTGTGCCTCGGTCCAGGCCAGATGCATCCGGCGGGCGACAATGCGGGGATAGGTCTCCAGGAAGGCCAACCCGACGGCGCGGGTGAAGGCGAAATCCGCCTCCCAGTTCCCCGTGTCCAGATTGTCATAGAAGATGCCGCCCGCCCCGCGCGGTTCCCCCCGGTGAGGCAGAAAGAAGTAACGGTCGCACCATTCCTTGAAGCGGGAATAATAATCTGTTCCATGCGCGTCGCACGCCGCCTTCAGGGCGGCATGGAAATCGGCGGCATCTTCGGCCGTTTCGATACTGTCCAGGAACATTGGTGTCAGGTCGGCCCCGCCACCAAACCAGCTTTGGCCAGTCACCAGCATTCGGGTATTCATATGCACGGCCGGGACCAGGGGGCTGCGCATATGGGCCACCAGGCTGATTCCGCTGGCCCAGAACTCCCCCGTCTCCCCCGCACCGGGGATATTGGCACGGAATTCCGGGGAAAAAGTGCCGTGAACGGTAGAGATATTCACGCCCACCTTCTCGAATACCCGCCCCTTCATCAGGCCCATTACCCCGCCACCGCCTTCACCACCATCATGGTTGGGGCGCGACCAGGGTTTGCGCTCAAACCGACCGGGGGGCAGCGCGGCATGGGGGCCGCTGGCCAGATCATCTTCCAGTGTTTCGAATGCCGCGCAGATGCGGTTGCGCAACTCCTCAAACCAGGCGCGGGCCTGGGCCTTGCGCTGGGTGACGATCTCTGGCGGGGGGAGGGGTGTGGGCATGGGGGCGGTCCGGTGTTGGCGGAGGGTTCAGGGACAGCATTTAGGCGGAAATGGTGGCGGGGGCGAGGGGATAAAGTGCGGTCTGGCGCAAAGCCTCTCCCACCACGATGGCAGCCGCCACCGCAACATTCAGAGAACGGGCCCCCATACGCATGGGGACCAGGACGCGGGCATCCGCGGCATCATGCACAGCGTCCGGCACCCCGCAGCTTTCCTGGCCGAGCAGCAGAATGTCGTCGGGTTTGAAAGTGAAATCCACATGTGGCGCGGCTGCGCGCGTGGTGAGCAGCACCAGCCGGCCCTGACGAGCCTGGTTGAAACGTTCCCAACTGCTGTGCCGGGCAATGTCGGCGTGATCGGCATAATCCATCACACTGCGGCGCAGGCGCCGATCATCCAGGATGAAACCGCAGGGCTCGATAATGTCGATACCCACATCCAGGCAAGCACCCAGGCGGATCAGGGTACCGGCATTTTGCGGAATGTCCGGCTGGTAAAGGGCCAATCTCAACGGGAATCTCTAAAACAAAACCAGGAAGGGGCGGAGAGGTCAGGTCAGTACATCCAGGAACATGCCCCGGCGATACCGGGCCGGCAAGCGCAGGATGCCATCCACCAGCAGGGCGGCCAGTTCCTTGGGGTTGGGCCAGCGATTGCCAGGTCGGCCCAGCGGAATGCCACGGCCCGGCACACCGGGAACGGCTGCCGGCCCGGTGCGGCGCCCGCCGCTTTCCGCCACCGAACCGCCGACGACACCGCTTGTCGATGATCCAACCCGTGAATCGACCATGGCACGCCCTCCTGCTTCGCGGTTCCATCATAGGCGTTTCCGGCCGCGTCGCCTAGAGCCGGCGGCGTCTGCTTGGAGCGGAAAACGCCCAAAGGTGATGCCACCTCCGGGCGATCCGCTCCAAGCTGGGGTGGCGGGGGCAGAGAAAGATCTGAAGAGGGCCCTCTCTTCTTTCCGCGACGGCCAGTGCCCCCGCTAAACCGCCAGCGGCAGGAAATGTTGCAGCCGGGCCATTCCGGCGCCTGTATCCAAACGCTTGGCCGCCACCCAGGCATCGTCGAAGCAGGTGGAGGCATAGCGCTCCCCCGGATCGCAGAGCAGGGTGACGATGGAGCCGGTTGTGCCCGCGGTCACCATTTCCTGAATGATCTCCAGACAGGCGACGATGTTGGTTCCGGTTGATGGGCCACAGCCGCGGCCCAGCACGCGGCTGATATGGCGGGCGGCCATGATGCTGGCGCTGTCCGGCACGGCGATCATGCGGTCAATGACTTCCGGCATGAAGGAAGGCTCCACCCGGGGCCGTCCGATCCCTTCCACGCAGGAGACGGCCCCCGTCACGTTCAGCACCGACCGGTCGGCATAATGGCGGTGGAAGACGGAATGCTCCGGGTCGGCCACGCAGAGATTGGTGCTGAACCCGCGATAACGGATGAAGCGGCCGATGGTGGCCGAGGTGCCGCCCGTGCCGGCGCCACAGACGATCCAGGCCGGCACGGCATGGCGTTCGCGGGCCATCTGATCGAAGATGCTGTCGGCAATACAGCCATTGCCGCGCCAGTCGGTGGCGCGTTCGGCATAGGTGAACTGGTCCAGATAATGGCCACCGGTCTCCCGCGCGATGCGCTCGGCCGCTTCATAGACTTGGCGGGGATCATCCACCATATGGCAATGCCCGCCCTGATGGCGGATGGCCGCCACCTTTTCCGCCGCCGTGGCGGCCGGAATGACGGCAATGAAGCGCAGGCCCAGCAGCCGGGCGAAATAAGCCTCCGACACGGCGGTGGAACCGGAGGAGGATTCCACCAGCGTCGTCTCCGGCCCGACCCAGCCATTGCACAGGGCGTGCAGGAACAGGGAGCGGGCCAGCCGGTGCTTCAGACTGCCGGTCGGATGGCTGGATTCATCCTTCAGATAAAGGTCGATACCCGGCGCATTGGCCAGCGGCACCCCGATCAAATGGGTGTCGGCCGAGCGGTGCTGTTCGGCCCGGATGATCTCGACGGCCTTGGCCAGCCATTCGCGTTGTGTGTTCATGCTACCCTGTCCTGTACCTGATCCTGTCCTGCCTCAAGCCGCCATGGCGGGCGGGCAGGGGTCTTCTTTTTTAACCGCAGACGGGTGGGATGTGTTTGCAATGTCATGCGAGGGTATGGAGTGAAGCGCAAATTGGATGTATAATGCGTAAAATTGGCGCACGCCGTTTGCGTTAAGGCCGAAAAGGGTCAAACCCATCCCGGCAACAGCCAGGAAATGCCCATGATCAATGCGCGCGACATTGCCATCCTCGATATTCTCCAGCGGGACAGTGACACCTCGCTCAGTGAGATGGGGCAGAAGGTGCATCTTTCCCCCTCCGCCTGTTCGCGCCGCATCGCGCAGCTACGGGAGGCGGGGTTCATCCGCCGCAATGTGGCGCTGCTGGATCGCGCCACGGTGGGGCTGCCCACCACCTTGTTTGTCACTGTCGGTTCCGGGGAGCATAGCGAGGAATGGACCAGCCGTTTCCGCCAAGCCGTGGCGGAAATCCCCGAAATCGTAGAGGCGCACCGGATGACGGGATCGGTCGATTACATCCTGAAAATCGTGCTGCCCAATGTGGAGGATTATGATCGGGTCTATAAGGAACTGATCCGACGCATCAAAATGACCGATGTCAGCGCCTTCATCTCCATGGAGACGGTGAAGTCGGTGGAAGCACTGCCCTTGACGGTATTGCGCAATGCCGCCAGTCAGGGATGATGGCGCGCGCCCTCCCGCTCCCTGCTCTGGTGATGCCCCTTGTCTTCTGACCAGTTGCCCCGTCTGCGTCGGCTGAACGCGAATTTGCTCTACGCGCTCTATGCCGTGCTGGAAATGCCGACCCTGACGGAGGCGGCACAGAAAATGGCGCTGACCCAGCCGGCGATGAGCATGGCGCTGCGCCGGCTGCGTGACCATTTCGGCGATGAACTGGTGATCTATGGCCCCGCCCGGCAATTGACGGCGCTGGGAACGGCGCTGCGGCCGCGCGTGGGGCGGCTGCTGCGGGAAATCGACGACACGTTCCATCTGTCGCTGGATTTCGATCCCGCCCAGGCCAAGGGCAGCATCATCCTGACGGCACCGGAGGCCGTTGAGCTGATGTTCCTGAGCGTGGTGGTGGAAAAGATTCTGCAGGCAGCACCGGGGTTGGATATCCAACTGCTGCCCTTTGAATATGGCCGCACGGACCGGCTGTTTGAACGCGGGGCGGATGTGGCCATCGTGCCGGTGGCGATGGCCGACGGGGAGTTCTGCTCCCAGCCGCTTTTCGACGATGGGCTGACCGGCTTGGTCTGCAGCAACTTTCCCGCCCCTGATGACCAGATGTCGCGGGAAGCCTATTTGGCGGGGCGCCACGCCGCCTTATTTGATACGATCGAACAGGCAATGTTCGCCATGCATGAACCCGACGATCTGCTGAAGCAGCGCCGCATCGTCGTGCGCACCGCCCATTATTCCATGCTGCCGCGCCTGGTGATCAATAGTGACCTGATTGTCACCACCAGCAGCTGGCTGGCACAATATTACGCCTCAGCCCTGCCGGTCAAGCTGATCGACCTGCCCATTGCCAAGCACCCCGCCACCATGGTTGCGCAGTGGCAACGCCACCGGATGAACGAACCAAAAGTCCGCTGGATCATCGATATGCTGTTCAAATCCATCATTTGGCGAACCCGCTATCAGGCGGGGAGTGGGGCGTAGGGGCGTCCGGTTCCGCCAGCGCAATACCCGAAAGCCATCAATCTAATTGATGACATATTCACTATTATTTATTTGCATTGATCCAGAGTGAGCCGCAGCATAATCCCAGATGGCGCTGCGGGCATCGCCACCAATGTGCGGTAAAACGGACGATGATCCGGCGCGTTTCCAAAGAAAAGGTGGAAGTATCTCCAGAACTAACGCCAATCATGTTCTGATGTGTGAATAAAAATCCGAAGGTGAATTCACAAAAAACTTTCCCTTGTGTGATAAGGGAGAAGAGAGCGGGCTGGACGTCAAGAATCCACCGTTGAATAAACCAAAATTCCATCTCCATAAGGGGAGGAATGGAAAAGAACAGGCGAAGGCAACAACAATTGTTCTGCAAAGGGGGCTTTGCGTGTCTAACCGATTCACATTTTTTCTCCTCAGCACCGCAACGATGCTGGCTGTACCGATGGTTCTGGTGCCCCAGGTCGTGATGGCGCAGGAACGCATCATCAGCGTACCGTCCATGGCGATGGACGAGGCGCTGCGCCAGATCGCTGCCCAGTCCGGCATCAAGATCCAGATGGATCCCGACGCCGTGCGCGGCCTCACCTCCGAGCCGATCAATGGCGCTCGCACGGCGGAAGACGCCATTGATCAGGCGACAAAACACACCACCTTGTTGACCATCAAGGATGGAAATGGTTCGTTGAGCGTCGTCAACGCTATCATAGTACTGGCACAGCGTGACGAAGCAGAGACCAGCATTCTGGTCCGTTCCACCTCCACCTCCTCGCGCATTGGGCAATCGTTGCGCGAACAGGCCCGCAACAATCAGGTCATCTCCTCCCGCCTGATGGCCGAACAGCAGAGTCAGAGCCTGAACGATGCGTTGCGCAATGCCGGCGGCGTTGTCGTCAACAGCGCCACGGTGCAGGGCGGGGTGAATTATTCCGTGCGCGGCTTCGCCTCCAACGGTGCCGTGAACGGGATGACGGCGCCGGGCAGCAACGGCACGACCCAGCCATTGGCCAATATCGAGCGTCTGGAAGTGCTGAAAGGGCCAGACGCCATTCTGCTGGGTAGCGATAACATGGGCGGCACGGTCAATCTTGTTACCAAGAAGCCCAGTGCGAATGCGCGGCTTTATGGCAGCGCTGAAACTGATCAATGGGGGTTGGCTAAGGGCACGGTGGATGCCAACGGCGCGCTGACCGATGATAAGACCATCACCGCGCGCGTCATTGGCACGGCCGGCAAGGCAAATCGCAACTTCGGCGGCTACCGCGGCAGCGAGGAATATATGATAGCGCCATCCCTACGCTATAAAAACCTCGGCACCGACGCGATCATCAGCGCCACCCTCAGCAAGCAGATTAACGGCACCATTCCCTATGCCGTCTTCAACCCGACGACGAAGCAGCCCTTCCCGGTGGATTATTCCAAGCCGCTGGTCGGCGGCAAGAATCAGGGTTTAGAGGTCAGGATCAAACAGATTGACGGAGAAATTACCCAGGATGTGACGAGCTGGCTGACGGTTATCGCCAAGGGCCAGCACCAGGACGTGGATTTCCGACTTTCCCAATATTCACCGTTCGCCATGCTGGCCGGCGATGGCACGCTGCTGGTCTCCAGCAGTGGGGTCAAGCAGCACGCCAGCAGCAACACGGTCGACAGCTTTGTCCGGGCGAATTTCATCACCGGGCCGGTTGTGCACAAGATGATCACCGGTTTCAATTACTTCGCCTCTGATGACACGACGGACGACCCGCTGAACGGTGGGATGCAGCCCTATAATTTTTTGACCAAGAAGCCCGCCCTGTCGCCCTTGAACACGATGTATAACCCCAGCTTTACTGTGGATAGCACGCAGCGCGGCTATTACGGGCAGTACTTGATCACAGCCTGGGATGTCAGCCTGCTGGCGGGGGTACGCCGGAATACGACGCAGGTGACGACCACCCTGTTCCGTCGCAATTTCACTGAGACCACCAAGGGCGCTGCGACGACCCCCAATTTCGGCATCGTCTATAATATCAATGATGATATTTCCGCCTATGGCACCCTGGCCTATGGTTACCGCCCGAATTTTGCGACCAACCGCAAAGGGGAACCGTTGCCGGATACCAGAACGCGTAACGAGGAAGCCGGCGTGAAGCTGGATTTCTTCAACGGCAACATGCTTGTCAACGCGTCTTGGTTCCGTCTGCGGCAGAGCAACATGGTGATGACCGACCCGGCGGCACCGCGCTTTCAGCTTTCCGCCCCCGGCCAGTTGGGGGAGGGCTACGATCTTAACGTCACCGGCGAACCGCTACGCGGACTGTCGGTTGTCGCCACCTTTACACACACCGAATACAGCTATCTGACGCCGTCTAACTTCGGAAACGTGGTCACCGGGCAACCGATGAACACCTACAGCCTCTATTCTTCCTATCATCATTCCATCATGGACGACGTCACGGCGGGGCTGGGGGCGGGTATCTTCGGTCGGTCCAGCTCAGCCATTGATCGGCGCAGCGTGGACCGCGTGCCGTCGGCTGTGCAGGTCGATGTCAACGGCTTCCTGACATACGGGGACATCGACGTCAATCTGGGTGTCCGCAACCTGTTCAACCGGCGGAATTATTCCTCTACCACCAGCCCCTACTATATTCCGCTGGGTGAGCCGCGTTCCTGGCGGCTGACCGTCGGCTATCGTTTCCTTTGAGCCTGTGATCGGATCAACGCATGCTGCCTCAACCATCGCAGACAGGGGAGGTCCGTCAGGAGACGGGCCTCGCCCCCCCCCCGCCGGCTGCGGAACGCTGGCGCCACATGTTCAGTCTGCTCAAATCCTACTGGACCTCAAAGGAGTGGAAGTTCGCCTGGACGGCCCTGATTATCATGATGGGGTTTCAATTTGGCACCGCTTATATCTTCCTGGCGGCCAACCGTTGGGAACGGGATTTCTTCGACAGCGTCGAACAGCGTAACGTGGATCAGTTCGGTGTCCTGCTGTTTGTGTTCCTGGGCATCATGGGAATGCAGGTTGCGACGATCCTGGCAAGTGGTCTGGTGCAGCGTTTGCTGACCATCCGCTGGCGCAGCTTTATAACGGAGCGCTATATCGACCGCTGGATGTCGCGCAACCGGTTCGCGGAAATCGAACGGTTGCGCCTGATCGACAATCCCGATCAGCGTATCGCGGTGGATGTGGAAGCTGTCACCAATGCCAGCATGGGCTTGTTGTCTTTGGTCCTCAACTTCATCGGCACAACCGTCAGCGCGATTATCTTCGCCATTATCCTGCTGGAAACGGCGCAACCCATCCACTTCAACCTGTTGGGCATGGCCATCAATATTCCCGGCAGCACCGTCTGGTATGCCTGCATCTATGCATTGGTGGGCATTGTGGTGACGCTCAAGGTCGGGAATCCCTATATTCAGGCGACGATGCGCCAGCAGCATCGGGAAGCTGATTTCCGCGCCAACCTGATTCATGTCCGGCGTAACGCACCGCAGATCGGCCTGGCCGGTGCAGTGGATATGGAACGCCGGGCACTGGTGGAATCATTTGCCGAGATACGGCGCAACTATCGCTCCATCATCATTACCACGCTGGGGTTGAGTGCAACCCAGAGCGTTTATGAGCGGATCGGCTCGATCCTACCATTGTTCCTGATGGTGCCCTCCTATTTCGCCGGAGCGATCAGCTTTGGTCAGGTGATGGGCGCGCGCGATGCGTTCAACCGGCTGGTCGCCCAGCTTTCCTTCTTCGTTCAGGCCTATCCGGGTATCGGTCAGCAGTTGGCTTGCCTGAACCGTCTGAAGGGGCTGGACGATGCCATCGATTATGAACGGCCGCGCGGCATCACTATTGCTGCCGGCGCGCTGGTCCCCGGTCAGGTGATCGCCACCCGCGATCTGGCCCTGTTCCTGCCCCATGGCGCGCCCTTGTTGCATGTCGGGGAATGGCAGGTCAAGGCGGGGGAACGCTGGGCCGTCTGCGGCCCGTCGGGAGCGGGCAAATCCACCCTGCTGCGGGCCATTGCCGGCCTGTGGCCGGATGGCAAGGGCACGGTCACCCTGGCGCTGGATACGGTCGCCATGTTCGTGCCGCAGCGGCTTTACCTGCCGCTGGGTACCTTGAAGGCGGCGCTCTGCTTCCCGGCTTTGCCGGGAGCCCATACGGATGGGGAGATCGCCAGCCTGCTGGAACGGGTGCGGCTGGGGCATCTGGCGGAGAGGCTGCACGAAGCCAGCTTCCTGCAGGAGGAATTGTCGCCGGGCGAACAGCAGCGCATCGCACTCGCTCGCATCCTGCTGCACCGTCCGTCGGTGCTGGTGCTGGACGAGGCGACCAGCGCCCTGGACCCGGACAATGCCCGGCATTTCTACCAATGCCTGCGCGCCGATCTGCCCAATGCCACCCTGATCAGCGTCGTTCATGACGAACGGTTGCTGGCCCACCACGATTGCTGCCTGACCATCGCCGACGGCGCGGCGGCAGCCATCGCTTTGCCGGGAAACACCGCATGATCAATCTGCGACTGAACGAGGAACGATTGCGGGCGGTGGCGACACTGGCCGTCGATCAAGCCCTGTCCTTAGGCGATGTGGCGGTCAGCGCCACCGCCCGCATCGGGGGCGGGATGCGCTTCACCGTGGCCCAGGGAACGGCGGACACGGCGCTGCGCGACCTGACCCAGTCTCTGGTGGTGACGGTCTATCAGCGGGGCCGCATGGGCACTGCCAGCACCTCCTCCCTGGAAGAAGCGGCGATCCGCCGGGCAGCCGCCGAGGCGGTGGCGACCGCCGGACGCGTCGCCCCCGGTCCCGATGCCGGCCTAGCCGATCCGGCGACGCTGGCCCATGACACGCCCCTGCCGGAACTGGCCTCCCCCTCGGGCCTGTCGGTGGCGGAATTGTCGGCGTTGGCCTTTGAGCTGGATGCGGCGGCGCGTGCCCGTGCCCTCCTGCCCGGTATCGCCACGCGGGTGGCGGAAGCCGGCGTGGCCTCCAGTGACGGGCGGGTGGCGCTGGCCACCTCCGCCGGCTTCTGCCGCTCCTTCAGCTTTTCCAACCATGGACTGTGGGCTATGGTGAAGGCGGAAAGGGACGGCCAGTCAGTGATCGATGTCGCCCAATCAACGGAACGGCGCTTCCAGGCGCTGGACAGCGTGGAGACGGTGGCCGCCAAGGCGGTGGAACGGGCGGTGTCGCAACTGGGCTCCCGCAGTCTGCCGACGCAGCGCGCCTCCATCCTGTTCGATGCGCCCGTCGCCTCCGCCCTGTTGGAGGATTTGGTTGGGGCGCTGGGTGGTGCAGCGCAGTTCCGCCGCACCAGTCTGTTCCAGGATTCTTTGGGCACACAAATCGCCCCCGATCATATTGATCTGCTGGAAGATCCCTTCCAGCCATACGGATTGGCCAGCGGCGCCTTTGACAGCGAAGGGGTGGCGGGTCAGCAGCGCGCCGTAATCGAAGCCGGCATGGTGCGCGGCTATTTCCTGGACAGCCGGGCGGCGCGGCGGCTTGCCATGCGCTCCACCGGCAATGCGGATGGGCCGTGGAACCTGCGCTTTACCAGCCGGGCCCCGGCGGAAGATCGCGCCGCCCTTTGCGTCCGCATGGGTCGGGGGCTGCTGGTCACGCAGTTTAATGGCGGCGCCACCGATCCGGTAACCGGCAACTGGACCCGTGCTGCTGGGGGTTTCTGGGTGGAAGACGGGGTGCCGACTTTCCCGATCTCCGGCATCACGGTCGGCGGCAATCTGCGGGAGATGATCGGCGGCATCGTCACCATCGGCAGCGATTTCTACCGCCAGGGTGCGTTCCAGACCGGCTCCATCCTGATCCATGATCTTCAAATCGGAGGGGCGCCATGACCGCCATGGAAACGACGGCCCACGGGCCCAGCCTGCACCATGCTGAACAGCGGCTGCTGACACCCAATGATATCGATCTGACAACTATCGCCCGCACGCTGGGCGCCCTGCAGAGGCCGGGCATCGATCTGGCAGACCTGTTCCTGGAATCCGTGCATTCCCGCAGCTGGCGGATGGAGGATGGCAAGGTCGCTGTCGGGTCGTTCCGCATCGACCAGGGTGTGGGCGCGCGGGCAGTCAGCGGGGCCGATGTCGCCTTCGCCCATTCGGCCGATCTGCATTCGGGCGCGCTGGCCGATCTGGCTGTCGCGGTCAGCGGCCTGCGCAGCACTACCACCACCAGCGTGCCGCTGGCCACCACCAGCGTGCCGCTGGCCACCACCCTGCCGCACCATGCCGTTTATTCGCCCGACAGCGTGGTGAATGAAGGGGATGCGGCGGACTGGATCGCCTTGCTGGAAATGGTCGATCAGGTGGGGCGCGGGACCGATCCCCGCATCATCCGGGTGGATGCCTTTGTCCGGGCCACCGATCAGGTGATCCTGGTGGCCGACATTGCCGGCCGGCTGGCCACCGATGTGCGCCCGTCCGTGCAGTTAATGGTGGAGGTGGTGGCGCTGGCCAATGGGCGCCGTGCCCGCGGCAATGCCGGTATCGGCGGGCGCCATGCGCTGGCCGGCTTGACGCTGGCGCGGGTGGAACAGACGGTGCGCAAGGCGGTGTTGGTGGCGCTGACCAATCTGGACGCACGGCCGGCCCCCGCTGGCGTGATGCCGGTGGTGCTGGCGCCGGGCTATGCCGGCGTGCTGTTCCATGAAGCGGTCGGCCATGGGCTGGAGGGTGATCATCACCGCAAGCGCCTGTCGGCCTTTGACGGGCGCATGGGGGAACGGATCGCCGCCCCCGGCGTCACCGTCATCGATGATGGCAGCCTTCCCGGCAAGCTGGGTTCCCTGGGCATTGATGACGAGGGGGTTCCCGGCGAACGCACCGTGCTGATCGAAGATGGTATCCTGACCGGCCTGATGCAGGACCGGCTTAATGCCGGGCTGATGAATGCCAAGCCCACCGGCAATGGTCGCCGGCAATCCTATGCCCATCTGCCGATGCCGCGCATGACCAACACCTTCCTTGCGGCGGGGCCGCATGACCCGGCGGAAATCCTTGCCTCTGTGCGCAAAGGCATCTATGCGCCCGGCTTCGGTGGCGGACAGGTCGATATTGTCAGTGGGCGGTTCAATTTTTCGACCACGGAGGCCTGGCTGATCGAGGATGGCAAACTGACCGCCCCGCTGGAAGGCGCGACCCTGATCGGCGTCGGGCATGAGGCGCTGAAGCAGATTTCCATGGTGGGCAACGACCTGGCGCTGGATGACGGCGTGGCGCGCTGCGGCAAGCAGGGACAGTCGCTGGATGTCGGTGTCGGCCAGCCCACCATCCGTATCGACGCCATGCTGGTTGGTGGCCGGGGTGGCTGATTGCCTCCTCCTGCCACCCGATAAGCGACGGTCGCACGTCGCCGTAATTCACACACGACACAGCAAGAACGGAACCTCCATGAGCACCATCAAAACCATTGGCGATGATGATTTCGCCCAACTCGAAACCGAGGCCGGCGATGCACCGCTGCTGCTGATCTTCAGCGCCAGTTGGTGCGGCCCCTGCAAGGCTATGGCGCCAACGCTGGATGACATCGCAGATGTCTATACGCCCAATGTCGCCTTCGCCCGCATCGATATCGAACAGGCCCCCCGTCTGGCAGAGGCGTTCGACGTACGCACCGTGCCCACCCTGGTGCTGCGGCGTGGCGGGCAGGACAAGGTACGCCATACAGGTGTGCTGACCCGCACCAAGCTGGCCTTCATGCTGGACGAAGCCTGCCAGGAGCCCCAGGCATGAGCGAACGGATCATTCATCCCAGCCTGGCCGCCCTGCTGACGGCGCTGGACATTCCACTGCCGGAACAGGGGGCGACCCTGGATATCGGCTTTGCCCGGTCGCTGGCCATCTGGATGCTGGAAAACACCGCCCCCTGGCCGGACGCAGTTGCCCCGCTGATGGCGGAACTGCTGGCCCTGCACCGGCGTGACATGGGTGGCGATATCCCTACCCTGGCGGAATGGCAGCGGGCGCGGCAGCAGACCCGGTTGCTGGAAGATGGCGGGGATGAACTGCTGGAGCGGCTGATCCAGGTGGCGGAAGCCGCTGCCTGGCCGGTTTCCGCCGGTAAGGCAGGCCTGACTGAACTGTACAAGGCGGTCTCCGCCGTGTGCGCCCTTCAGGCATCCCGTGCCACCGGCTGGACGGTAGAGGATAATGCGCGGGCAATAACCTTGCTGAATCAGTTGGCTGCCGGCCACGACGGCCATCGGCCCGCGCGTGAAGATGTACCGGGTTTGTTCGCCAAGGCCGCCCCGGACCTGGAACCCCGCTTCGTGCGCCAGTTGAATGCCGCCAACAATGCCTTCACCCAGTTTTGCCAGACCGTGAGGGACCGACTGGTGACGGGTTGAGGGGAGGAGAGGGCGCCCCCGGCAATCTACTTTCCAGCCGTTACCGCGTCCCCTTCCGGGCCCGCCTCTGTGGCCGGGGATTTCACCTTGGTCTTTTTCGGCAAGGGCGGGGGCGGGGTGCTGCTGCCCTCGCCCAGCGGTCGGATCACCAGCACCGAATCCGTCCAGCGGCCGAATTTATAGCCGATGGCGGGCAGATAGCCGGCGCGGGCAAAGCCGAAGCTTTCATGCAGCCGCAGCGACCGTTCATTGGCGGCATCGATATAGCCGATCATCTGCCGGTATCCCGCTGCCGCACAGGCATCAATCAGGAACTGCATCAGCCGCCGGCCGACACCCGCCGACAGATGGTCGGGATGCACATAGATCGAATGTTTCACCGCATAGCGATAGGCCGGGCGCTTGCGGAACGGCACCGCATAGGCATAGCCCACCAGCACGCCATCCAGCTCGGCCGCCACATGGGGCAGCCGCTTGTTCAGCATGTTCTTGCGCCGCCGCTTGATATCATCCTCATCCAGCGGTTCCGGCTCGTAATCGCCGATGCCCCGGTGGATGTAATGGCTGTAGATGGCCAGCATCGCTTCCACATCCGCATCGGTGGAGGTGCGGACGATCAGGGTGGGAACATTTGCTGGATCTGGTACAGACGTTTCATTCATGGATCAGGAGAGTCCCGAAATAGGGGCGGCCCCAGGCCCATGACCTGAGGCCGCGCTTTTATCACTCACGCACGACGTAGGTATAGAAGCGGATGCGGCCATCGGCATCCTGCTTGCGATAAACGCCCTGGATTTCATTGTCGAAGCCGGGGAACAGGTTGGCCCCCTTCTCGAACACCCGCATATAATCGATCATCGGCTTGGCTTGTTCCGTCAACCGCTCGCCCGGCAGCACGGTGGCGATGCCGGGCGGATAGACCAGCATCAGCGTGGTAGCGATGCGGCCCATCACCTGATCCAGCGGCACGAAATCCACCTTGTTGCGCACCAGATGCTTGGCGGCGACATGCGGCAGCATGGCCATTTCCGGCAGATGTTCGGGGCGGAACTGCTGGCGCTGCAGGGCGCTGATATTATGCTCGCGGTAGAAGGCGTGGATGTCGCGGCACAGGTCGCCCAGGCGCACGCCATTATAGCGCGGGGCCCGGCGGCGGACGAAATCGGGCATGATCTCATCCAGCAGGGCATTATCATCATGCAGCCGCTTGAAGAAGATCAGCGCGCTCATCAACCCGCCGGCCTTGCTGCTTTCCACGCCGGGGGTCAGCAGGAACAGCAGTGAATTCAGGTCGTTCTTTTCCGGCACGATCTGGTTTTCGCGCAAATATTCCGCCACCACAGGGGCGGGCACGCCCTGTTCCAGATAGGCCCCGGTGCGCCGATCGAAACCGGGCGTCAGAATGGTCAGCTTGTTGGGGTCGGTCATGGCGTAATCCGGCCCCAGATGGCTGAACCCGTGCCAGCCCCGCCCCGGTTCCAGCATCCAGTGCGACGGGTCGCGCGCCAGATCGTCGGTCGGCACATCTTCCCAGCGCATGTCCCGCCCTTCGAACCGGGTGAGATCGGGCACGAACGGGTCGAAGAACCATTGGCGGGCGGGATCGCTTTCCTTGTCCAGGAATTCCCGCGCGATGGCGCGCAGCTTCTTGCGCGTCTCAATCCCCAGCCGGATGGTGTCGTCCCACAAAACCTCCCCCGACTTGCCCTTCATCATCTGCGCGCCGACATCCAGCGAGGCGAAGATGGGGTAGAAGGGGCTGGTGGAGGCGTGCTGCAGGAAGCTTTCATTGAAGCGGCGATGTTCGACGCGCCGTTCAATATCGCCGATATGCTTGTCCTTCACATGGATCTGGGAGGCCTGGCTGAAGCTGGCCAACTGCTTGTGGGTGGATTGGGTGGTGATGATGCCGGGGCTGTCGGGCCCCAGATTCTTCACGCCCATGCCATAGCGACCCTGGAACAGGGGATGGAACTTCATGAAGCCGGCCCAGGCCTCGTCAAACATGATGTAATCACACAGCGGGCCCAGCTTCTGCACCAGCAGATCGGCATTATTGATGGTGCCGTCATAGGAACATTGCTGGATCACCGCCACGCGGAACGGGCGCGGCTTCTTCCAGGCGTCGGGATCCTTCACCCAGGGATTGGTGCGGATCTTCTCGCGGATTTTCTCCTCGTCCAGCGCCTCATAATCGATCGGGCCGATCAGGCCATGGGCGTTGCGGTCGGTTTCCAGGAAGATGGGCGTGCCCTGGCCCAGCAGCAGGGCACCATGATGGGCGGCCTTGTGGTTGTTGCGGTCGAACAGGACCAGATCATCCTCTGCCACCAAAGCGCCCAGCACCACCTTGTTGGAAGCCGAGGTGCCGTTCAGCACGAAATAGGTGCGCTCCGCCCCGAAAATCTTGGCGGCTTCCTTCTGGGCGCGCAGCGCCGGCCCCTCATGCACCAGCAGATCGCCCAGATCGACGACGGAATTATCCAGATCGTCGCGGAAGATCGCCTCGCCCAGATGTTCCACGAAGATGCGGCCGATGGGGCTGCGGCTATAGAAGATGCCACCATTATGGCCCGGGCAGGTCCACATCTGGTTGCCTTCTTCGGCATAATCCACCAGCGCGCCGAAGAACGGGGTCTTCAGGGTTTCGGCATATTGGCGCAGGCGGCTGATCAGGTTCTTGGCGATGAATTGCGGCGTCTCCTCGGCCAGGAAGACATAGCCGTCAATCTCCCGCATCACCTCAACCGGGATATCCTCCAGCCGCTTGCGCCGCACCAGCAGCACGATGGGCATTTCCAGCCCGCGCGACCGGACCAGGGAGATCAGGGCGGCGGCCTTGCCTTCCGACCAGCGCTTGCCCCAGTCCAGCACCATGCAGCCGATGGCGGCATCGGTGCGGATGGCCAGTTCGGCATCCTCGATGCGCCGTGCCTTGGTGACTTCAAAGCCCAGCCGTTCCACCTCGCTGATAATGTCGTGCAGCCGTGTGCCTTCCAGCTCATCGGCCTCAAAGGCGGGGGCACAGACCAGGAAATTGAAGCGGCGGAAGAAATCCATCTGGGAGGCTCCGTGGGACTGACGCTAGAGAAACCGGCGCGGCGGAGGAGGGGAACATGTTGCGGCGGTGATCGCAAAAGAAGTTTCAAAGAAACTTCATGATCCACCGGCGCACCGGGAATGCTGGGGCAGAGGACTGACGGAACGGGCGGGAAAGTTCAATGGCTGAAACCGTTTCCCGCTGCATCAAAAGGTGACTGTGACGCAGTTACCCGCCCCCCGCCGCGCGCTACAAGATTTTCAGGAATAACTGAACGGCGCCGGGACAGGAGAGCGAACATGCGTGACAAGGCCAGCACCCATCACGATGTCATCATCATCGGGGGCGGCCCGGCGGGGCTGGCCTTTGCCCGCTCCCTGGCCGGCTGTGGCCTGGATATCGTCATCATCGAACGCCAGCCGCTGGAAGCCCTGGCCGACCCGGCCTTTGACGGGCGGGAAATCGCCCTGACCCACCGGTCCGCTGGCATCATGGCGGCGCTGGGCGCCTGGGACCGCATTGATCCGGCGGAAATCGCCCCGCTGCGCAAGGCGGTTGTGTTGAATGGCGGCTCCCCCTTCGCGCTCAGCTTTGGCGGGGAAGGGGAGGGACAGGACAGGCTGGGCCATCTGGTGCCCAACCACCTGATCCGCCGCAGCCTGTTCCAAAGTGTGGCAGGGCAGGAAGGGCTGAGCCTGATCACCGGTCAGGCGGTGACAGAGGTGCGGGCCGACCGTGACCAGGGGCTGGTGCGGCTGGCCGATGGGCGCTGTCTGACCGGGCGGCTGCTGGTCGGGGCCGATTCGCGCTTCTCCGACGTGCGCGGGCGGCTGGGCATCGGGGCGGAGATCAACCGGCTGGGCCGGTCCATGATGGTCTGCCGGGTGGAACATGATGGCGACCATGGCGGGGTCGCCACCGAATGGTTTGAACATGGGCACACCATGGCCATGCTGCCGCTGAACGGCCGGCTGTCATCGGCGGTGCTGACCCTGCCGACGGCGGCGATGGACCAATTGATGCGGCTGTCGCCGGCAGCGCTGGGCCAGGATCTGACCCAGCGTTACCGGGAACGGCTGGGGGGGATGCGCCCGGTCAGTGCGCCTTATGTCTATCCGCTGGCCACCACCTATTCCCACAATTTCGTCGGCACCCGTGCGGCGCTGATCGGTGATGCGGCGGTGGGGATGCATCCCGTCACCGCCCATGGTTTCAATTTCGGCCTGCAGGGGCAGGAGACATTGGCCGGTCTGATCCGCGAGGCCGCGGAAAAGGGCCGCGATATCGCAGCACCGCTGCTGCTGCGCCGGTATGAAATGCAGCACCGGCTGGCCACCAAGCCGCTTTACACCGCCACCAACCTGATCGTCGGGCTTTATACCGATGAAAGGCTGCCGCAACGGCTGGTGCGCCATGCCGCCCTGCGCGCCGCCGCCGGCCTGCCACTGATCCGCCAGGGCGTGACGCGGCTGCTGATGCAGCACCGGTAGGCTCCCCCCGAGAGCGTATTTGTGAAGACTGGAAACACGCTCTCGCCTTTCAGGGTCGCAAGCACCGCCGTTGAAGCGGTTTCCGGCTGGACCGGAGGCCGCCTCAAAACGTTCGTTCAGCCCAGCGCTTCAGCGGGGCCAAAGAACTCAAAATGACGCCGCTCCGCCGGCACGCCAATCGCGGCCAGGGCCTTGTCGACCAGAGACATGAAGGGTTTCGGTCCCAGGAAATAGGCATCCGCCGTTGACGGCACCCAGGCGCGCAATTGTTCCAGGGTCGGCCGGCCGGCCGGGTTGCCGGGGATGCCCCCTTCCTCATGCACCAGATGGGCGGTGAAACGGCGATGCTCACGCGCCCAGGTGGCCAGCAGGGGACCGAAAGCCTGGACGGCCGGATTGCGGGCATAATGGATGAACAGCACGTCGCGCCCGCCGGCGGCCAGCGCCGCCTCTGCCATGGCCAGGGTGGGGGTGATGCCGACACCGCCACTGATCAGCACCAGCGGATCGCTTCCCGGCTGCAAGGTGAAGGCACCGGCCGGCGGGAAGACATCCAGCACATGGCCCACCTCCATCACCTGATGCAGATGGGTGGAGACCAGGCCGCCCGGTTCCCGCTTCACGCTGATGCGCAGATCGTGCCCATTGGCCGCCTGGGACAGGGAGTAATTGCGCCGCACCTCCTGCCCATCGATCACCAGCCGCAGGCCGAGATATTGGCCCGGCTGGTGCGCCAGCACCGGCCCGCCATCCACGGGTTCCAGATAGAAGGAGGTGATCTCAGCACTTTCCGGCCGCTTGCGGGTGATGCGGAAGGGCCGCGCCCCACGCCAGCCGCCGCGCGCCTGGGCCAGCTTGTCATATTCGCTGGCTTCCGCCCCGATCAGCAATTGGGCCAACTGTCCATAGGCGGCCCCCCAGGCATCGATCACCGCATCGGTGGCAATCTCCGCCCCCAACACCTCGCGGATGGCCCGCAGCAGGCAGGAACCGACAATCGGGTAATGATCGGCCTGGATCTGCAGGGCCACATGCTTCTGGATGATCTGCGCCGGCAAGGCGCCCAACGCCCCCAGATTGTCGATATGCCGGGCATATTGCAGCACCGCATTGGCCAATGCCCGCGGCTGGGTGCCGCTGGCCTGGTGCGCCTGATTGAACAAGGGCCGCACGGCCGGATGGTCGGCCAGCATGATCTTGTAGAAATGCGTGGTCAGCGCCTCCCCACCGCTTTCCAGCAGCGGGACGGTGGCCTTGATAATCGCAGTCTGTTCGGGGGTGAGCATGGGATCATCCTTGGATTGAAGGCGCAGAAAGCCCGTTCCCGCCAGCGCACGCCCGCGGAAAGGGAAAGAAGCCGGAAAAAGCAGAGAGGCCCGATCGGGGCGGTCAGCAGGGGGCCGTCGGCCTACCGATGGCAGCCGCCCGCATCATCCACCCTCCAAATCATGCATCTAAGATGCTATATATCAGGGAGTGATATAAGATGCAATATAGATGCATGTTTAGGAGCGGCCGTGCGCCTGACCCGATTTTCTGATTACGCCGTGCGCGTCATGCTGTTTCTGGCGGCCCATCCCGACCGGCTCTGTTCCATCGGGGAGATCGCCATCGCCTATGAGATTTCGCAGAACCACCTGATGAAGGTGGTGAGCGATCTGGCCGGCCATGGCTATATTCATTCCGCGCGCGGGCGCAGCGGCGGCATCCGGCTGGGAATGCCGGCGGCAGAAATCAATATCGGCAAGCTGATCCGGCATACGGAAGGCCAGATCGATCTGGTGGGCTGTGCGGAATGCAAACTGGCGGGGGCCTGCCGCCTGCCGGGGCCGCTGGATATGGCACTGGATGCGTTTTTCGCTGTGCTGGAACGCTATTCCCTGGCCGATGTGCTGGGGGATGATGCCGGGTCACGGCTGCTGGCCCGGCTGGGGCCGCCGCATGATTAAGGGGGAGGCCACCTCTTAAAAGGTGCTGCCGCCTTCCACATGGCTGCGGGCGAAGCGACGGGACTCCGTCACCAGGGCGGCAGTCAGTGGGGTCATCGGGTCACGATTGGGCACGACCAGCCCAATCGTGTGCACGGCATCCGGCTCCACAATAGGGATGGCGCGAATCGGATCGGTCAGGCCCAGGGTGCTGGCCAGTACCTCCGGCATCACGCTGGCCCATTTGCCGGTGCGCACATGGGAAAACAGCACGATCATCGAGTTGCTTTCCAGCGTCGGCGCCGGACGGGCCCCGGCGCCCAGCAGCAACCGGTCGATGATGCGGCGGTTCTGCATGTCCGGTGTCAGCAAGCACAGCGGGATATGCCCCACCTCCGCCCAGGTGACCTGATCGCGGTCGCCCAGCGGGCTGTCGCGGGAGGTCAGCAGGCGGTAATGTTCGCGGTAGAGCGGGATGGAACGCACCCGGCCCAGCGGTTCATTATCCAGATAGGTCAGCCCGGCATCGATCTCCAGATTCTCCAACATGCCCAGCACCTCCTGCGAGGTGCGCGACAGGATGGAGAAATGCACCCCCGGATGGCGCTCCCGATAGGGGGTGGTCAGGGCTGAGACCATGGCCAGCGCGGTGGGGATGGCGGCCAGCCGCAAATGCCCCATCAACCCATGGCGCAGGGCATGAACCTCCTGCCGCATGGCGCGGGTATCGCTGACGATGCGCCGCGCCCATTCCAGCACGCGATCGCCCTCCGGCGTCAGCCCCATGAAACGGGCACCGCGATTGACCAGCAGCACGCCCAGCGTGTCTTCCAATTGCTTAATGCCGGCGGACAAGGTGGGCTGGGTGATGCCGCACGTCTCCGCCGCCTTGCCGAAATGCTGTTCGCGGGCCAGCGCGATGAAGAATTCCAGCTTGTCGATCACCGCGAAACGGCTCCGGTCGGGGGCGGAGGCGTCAGCGTGGCATCGTTAGCAGGCGGGAGCAACCCTGGAGGGGCAGTCCCGCAGAGCGCGGCTGCCCCTTTATACCGGAACCCGATGCGTGGAACCCACCGGTTCGGGTGAGGGAACGCTTGTTTCACCGGTCTAAGCATGTTAATGACTGACCGTCAGTCATATCAAGGTAGACCGATGCCACGTATAAACAAACCCGCCGATGTCCGCTCCGCAGAGATCTTAGCTGCCGCCGCCATTCTGTTCCGTCGCCACGGTGTGGGCGCGGTGTCCATCGATCAGATCGCCCGCGAGGCCGGTATCGCCAAAGGGACCTTCTATCTTCATTTCCAATCGATGAAGGAACTGCTGGCGCGGATGGCCGAAGTGACGGTGGCGACCATGGCGGAAGAGGTCGAACGGATCATTGCGGCAACGGATGCTTCACCACCGGTGACGTTGATCCGCGCGCTGGCGACACTCAAGGCTGTTGAACGGGACCATGCGTCCCTGTCCCAGGCGCTCGACCATCCAGACAATATCGAGCTGCAGGAGCGGGCGAATATCGCACTGGTCCTGAAGCTCGGCCCCCTGCTCGCTGACGTGATCGAGCGCGGCTGCAAAAGCGGCGACTTCGCCGTTGCGGACCCCCTGTCAACCATCCAGTTCATTCTGGCCGGCCAGGCGTTCCTGCTCGGAAATCCCCGATTCGGCTGGTCGGCGGAAGAACAGGAACGACGGCTGATGGCGACATTGCGCCTCGCCGAACGTGCCCTTGGCGCGCATCCGGACAGCTTGGTCACAGCCTTTGCGGCGATCCTTGCCGAAGCAACGCTTGGCGTGGCGCAACCATGAGAGACGGAACCATGACCGAAGGCCAGATCATCCAACGCTATGATCGCCCGCTCACCTTCTACGTCTTCGCCACGTTGGGGCCTTGGGCAATGTGGGGCGCTGCCGGATGGTTGAGCCATCGCGACGACATCGGCTCCACAGGGCTGGCGGTCGTGGCGGGGTTGCTGCTGTTGGGCTTGCTGTTTCCCTTTCTCGCCGCGTGGCGGCTGACGGGGGGTGACCCGGTGCTACGCGGCGACTTGCGCGCGCGTCTCATTCAGTTCGGTCCAAGGCAAATCCGCCTCGCGGCACTGGGGGCGGGGATCATGCTCGCCAGCATCCTGCTGGCCCAGGCGATCTCCCTGCTGTTCGGCTATAGTGCCGAACAGTTCCGTTTCGCCCCGCACGCCTCGTTCTCCGCGGGCATCCTGCCCGGTTGGGCACCGCTGATTCTGGCGCCGATCATCGAGGAATTGAGCTGGCACTCCTATGGAACCGATTGTCTGCGGCGCAGCATGTCGCTGTTCTGGGCCTCGATCGTTTTCGCCCTTTACTGGGCCTTGTGGCATGGGCCGCTCGGCTTGGTCGCGCATTATTATCAGGCGCAGGTCGTCGAAAGCGGCTGGCTGCACACGCTGAACTTCACGTTGAGCCTGTTCCCGTTCGTGATCATCATGAACTGGCTTTACTACCGCGCGAACCGCAATATTCCGGTCGTCATCGTCTTCCACCTCAGTGCAGGACTGTTCAATGAGATGTTTCAGACACATCCAGATACAAAGCTGATCCAGACCGCACTTCTGCTGACCTTGACCGCCGCCATCATCATTGGCGATCCGGCCTTCTTCTTCGACAGGAAAATACCAGCCCCGGACGCCGCCACGGCGTGACGCTCCCAACAGCAGGTTCGCCCCCATGCCCGTGCGGGCCTGTACCGGATTTCACCCCAAATCATCGAATGGGCCTCAATCGACGGAAAGCCATGAGCATGGTGGCGGATTGGAGTCCGGCGACCGCCGGCCCGCCGCTTGGTAGCGGCGTAAGCCAAGCTGCCGGAGGCGGCGCCCGGCGCATGAGGGAGCAAAAAATCTCCCTGGATCGGTCACGATCAAGGGAGATTGGTATTCGATTGAAATGGGGGAGCGGATCCGACGGAAAAGAAAGCTATACCAACAACATAGCCCTGAAAATGCTTGAATCGGCCCGATGAGGTGATCTCTCATCGCAATCATAATTCTCAAAGCGAACATTCAAGCCCAACGCGGCAAAGTTCCGGTTCGAGCCCACTCTTGCGGAAGTGCAGGGATACACCTAAATTAACAGCCACTGCATCAGAGGAGACGCACTCAAGATGGACATGATGATCGCCGCCTTTAACCCCCTGGTTTCGCTGCGAGAAGTCCTGTCTCATGCCTGCATCCGTTTCCCTTTCCGGCCTGTCTTGGTTCACGCCTGACGGTACACCGCTTTTCTCCGACCTCAACCTGACCTTCGGCCCCGAGCGCACCGGCCTCGTGGGACGCAACGGCACCGGCAAAAGCACGCTTCTGCGTCTGATCGTGGGCCATCTGCGCCCGCTGTCCGGACAGATCAACGTGACAGGGGCCTTTGCCATGATGCGTCAGGGGGCCATGGAGCATCCTGACGAAACCATCGCCGATCTTTTCGGCGTGCGCGCGGCGCTGGAGCTGCTTGATCGTGCATATGCGGGTGAGGCTGCAGCCGATGACCTGTCCGAAGCTGACTGGACGCTTCCCACCCGAATCGAGGCCGCACTTGCCAGGTTCGGTTTGCAGATCGAGCCACAGACCCGACTTGCCAAGCTTTCCGGCGGCCAACGCACCAGGGCGTCCCTCGCAGCGCTGATCCTGGCAGAGCCCGATTTTCTGTTGCTGGATGAACCGACGAACAACCTTGACCGGGATGGGCGCAGGGCCATCGTTGATCTGATCCGCACGTGGAAAGGTGGTGCGATCATCGCCAGTCATGATCGAGAGATTCTGGAGGAAATGGACGCCATCATCGAACTCACCTCGCTTGGCGCGAGCCGGTATGGCGGTAACTACACTGCCTTTCGACAGCAAAAGGACGCCGAACTGGAAGTGGCGATGCGTGACTTGGACCACGCCGAAAAGACCCGCATTGAGGCCGCCCATTGGGCGCAACAAGCGGCGGAGCGCAAGGCCCGAAAGGACGGTGCCGGCCGCAAGGCCCGGGCGAAGGGCGATCAACCCAAAATCCTCATGGATGCCGCCAGGGGTCGGGCCGAAGCTTCAGGTGGCGCGGGCATCCATTTGCGCGAAGCCCGGCGCAATGCGGCCGAAGAGACACTTGCCGCCGCTCGCGAAAAAATCGAGGTGCTGGAGCCGTTTCACATGGCGATTGCACCAACCGGCCTCCCTTCCGGCAAGACTGTGTTGCGGTTGGATCATGTGACGGGCGGGTATGACCCGGACCACCCGGTGATCCGCGATCTGTCGTTAGTCGTCACCGGCTCCGAGCGGGTCGTGATCGCCGGACCGAACGGTAGCGGCAAGACCACCCTCCTCAAGCTGATCACCGGCCAGCTCTCCCCACAGGGCGGGCGGGTGTGCCTCTCCGTCGGATTCGCGATATTGGATCAGCATGTTGGTTTGCTCGATCCTGAACTGACCTTGCATGAAAATTTCCTGAGGGTAACCCCCGGGGCAACGATGCATACGGCCCATTCGGCTTTGGCGCGGTTCGGATTCCGCGCGGATGACGCCCTGCGGCGCGCGGGCGATCTGAGTGGAGGGGAACGGCTGCGGGCGGGCTTGGCCTGCACCCTTGGTGGCACTCCGCCACCCGCGCTGCTGATCTTGGACGAGCCGACCAACCACCTTGATCTTGATGGCATTAACGCCTTGGAAACGGCGCTGGCTGCTTATGATGGCGCGGTGCTGGTGGTCAGCCACGACAACGCATTTCTGGAATCACTCAGAGCGGACAGGGTTGTCCAACTGAAGAAATAGCGTCCGCCTCATCCTCAACGCGAACATCTCGCTTGAGAAGTAGGAATGACCGCTCCTGGTTTGCCGGGACGACCTGAAACAGCCCTGAGAAAGCTAAACGCGCCGCGCGGTGGCACATGGGCTTTTGTATGCAGCATGTCGGCGGTGAATGGCGGAGAGGGTGGGATTCGAACCCACGGTACCCTTGCGGGTACTTCGGTTTTCGAGACCGACGCGTTCGACCACTCCGCCACCTCTCCGCATAACCCCGCGTCAGGCCATATCGGGGATGGTCAATCCCGGCCGTCGCAGCGAAGTGGCGGGGAACCTACACAAAGCCCGGGGGGGATGCAATAGGTCTTTTTATGATAATATTATCTAGCCCCCAATGGTCCTATGACGCCCCGTTACCATCGCGCCGATCGCTTCATGCGATCCTGCGGCGGCACCCCTGCAACGGATGAAGGGCCAAAACCCTAGGCAGAGAGTCGGTTCCCGGTTGACAGGGCCGTCATCCCGGGTATATTCCCGCGCCTCTGGAACGGGGCTCTTTCGGGTCGCCGATTTCCTTTGTGCGGCTACAATGAAAGGGACCGCCCCAATTGCGGGGTTTCCCGGATCTTTGAAGAAGTGGTGGTTAGAATGTTCGCAGTCATCCGCACCGGCGGTAAGCAGTACAAGGTCGCGGCCGGCGACGTCATTCGTGTTGAAAAGCTGGCCGGCGAGGCTGGCGCCTCGCTGAAGCTGGACGAAGTGTTGCTGGTCAGCGACACGGGAACCACCACTGTCGGGTCGCCGCTGGTTGCCGGTGCCGCTGTGACGGCCGAAGTCGTTGCCCAGGACCGCAATGACAAGATCATTATCTTCAAGAAGAAGCGTCGCCAGAACTACCGCCGTAAGAACGGTCACCGTCAGGAAGTGACGGTGCTGCGTATTACCGGTATCCAGGCCTGAGCGCATTCTTGAAGCTATCGTTTGAGGAGTAAGATCCATGGCACATAAAAAGGCAGGCGGTTCGTCCCGCAATGGTCGCGATACCGCTGGCCGCCGTCTGGGCGTGAAGCGCTTCGGCGGTGAGCTGGTTCTGGCTGGCAACATCCTGGTCCGTCAGCGCGGCACCAAGTTCCATGCTGGCGCCAATGTCGGCATCGGCAAGGACCACACCCTGTTCGCGCTGGTCGACGGCAATGTCGAGTTCAAGACCGGCCTGAAGGGTCGCACCTTCGTTGCGGTCAACGAGCTGGTTGTTGAAGACGCCCCGGCGATCGCCGCCGAGTAAGGTGTCCGCCGCCGGCCCCGGCCGGCAGCACCAGAAAAGAGTCCGGTCGGGGGAGCGGGAAACCGTTCCCCCGATTTGTTTTGTTTGTGATTATGCTTTCCAGCGTCCTCAGGCAGCGGTCCCGCGCCAAAGGCCTGTTCCTGCCGTTTTCCATCCCGTGGTGTCGTCATGAAGTTCCTCGATCAGTGCAAGATCTTCCTGAAAAGCGGTGATGGCGGGCCCGGTGCGGTGGCATTCCGGCGGGAAAAATTCATCCCCAATGGCGGTCCCGATGGCGGCAATGGCGGCCGGGGCGGCGATGTGGTGATTGAGGCGGTCGATGGGCTGAACACCCTGATCGATTACCGCTATCAGCAGCATTTCAAGGCCAAGCGCGGCGGCCATGGCATGGGCTCCTCCCGCTCTGGCGGACGCGGGGAAGATGCGGTGCTGCGCGTGCCCGTCGGCACCCAGGTGCTGGACGAAGACCAGGAAACCGTCATCGCCGACATGACCGAGGTGGGCCAGCGAATCGTGCTGCTGAAAGGCGGCGATGGCGGCTTCGGCAACGAACATTTCAAGACCAGCACCAACCGCGCTCCCCGCAATTTCGGCCCCGGCTGGCCGGGGGAGGAACGCTGGGTCTGGCTGCGGCTGAAGCTGATCGCCGATGCCGGGCTGCTGGGCCTGCCCAATGCCGGCAAAAGCACCTTCCTGGCCGCCGTCTCCCGCGCGAGGCCCAAGATCGCCGATTATCCTTTCACCACCCTGGTGCCCAATCTGGGCGTGGTGAAGGCCGGTGATGAGGAATTCGTCATCGCCGATATTCCTGGCCTGATCGAAGGTGCCCATGAAGGCCACGGGTTGGGTACCCGCTTCCTGGGCCATGTGGAACGCACCCGCGTGCTGCTGCATCTGGTGGACGGCACGCAGGAAGATGTGCAGTTGGCCTATCGCACCATCCGGCGTGAATTGCGCATGTATGGCGGCGGCCTGGCTGACAAGCCGGAAGTGGTGGTGCTGAACAAGGTCGATGCGCTGTCAGAAGAAGAGATCGAGTTCAAGCGCACCAAGCTGCGCCGCTCGGCCAAAAAGCCGGTGCTGGTCATGTCTGGCGCTGCCGGGCAGGGCGTGCAGGAGGTGCTTTACACCCTGTTGAACCATATCAAGGAAAGCCGCGCCCAGGATGAGGAAGCGGCGGTCGATGCGGCCTATAAGGCCCGCTATCGGCCGATTGAAGAGTAAAAAGCAATAAAATCCCAGGGGCCGCGAGGCCCCTGGAGCCCGACCATTTGCGGGGGGGCGGCAAGGACGGATACCAACCCGCCGCACATGCGGCGCAAGCCAAGCTGCCGGAGGCAGCGCCCGGCAACGGAGTATCAGGCGAATTGTAGCTGACAGCTCTCCCCTTTTTTCAAGGTCACCTGCCAGACATCGCCCTGTTGTTCCAGCGGCAGGCGGGTGCGCCCCTGCGTGACGCGGTGCAGGCGTTGTCCGCCGGGCAGGCGCAACAGATGGCTGCCATCGGCGCTGGCGGTCAGTTCTGCGCGGGTCAGTTTGCCGTTGTTCCATGTGAAATCAAGCGTCACACCACCGCGCGCACGGATACCGCGGATATGCCCGCCGGCTGCCCAGGCTTTCGGCAGGGCCGGCAGCAGAGCGATTTCTCCCGCATGGCTTTGCAGCAGCATTTCCAGCAGCCCGGCCCCGCCGGCAAAATTGCCGTCGATCTGGAACAGCGGGCCGGTGCCGCTGGGGTGGGTATCCAGCAGGGCGGGGGAGGTGCCCATGCTCAGCAGGGCGTTGAAATTCTCCAGCGCCTTCTCGCCATCGTCCAGCCGGGCGAAGACATTGATGATCCAGGCGCGGGCCCAGCCGGTGGCCCCGCCATCGGCGGCCAGCCGCCTTTCCATGGAAACCCGCGCCGCCCTGGCCAGCTCCGGTGTGCCGCGCGGGGTGATCTGGTTACCCGGCATCAGGGGGTAGAGGTGGGAAATATGGCGGTGCCCGGGCTCATGCTCGGTGAAATCCTGCGCCCATTCCTGCAACTGCCCATGGCTGCCGATGCGATAGGGCGGCATTTGCGCCATCAGGCCCTGCAGCCGGGCGACAAGATCCCCATCCACCCCTAAAATCCCGGCCGCCGCGATGGTGGACGCGAACAGCTCCCGGATCATGGCGATATCCATGGTGCAGCCGGCACTGATGGCGTGGCTCTGCCCGTCTGGTCCCCGAAACAGGTTTTCGGTGGAAATGGATGGGGCGGTGGTCAGCAATCCGTTGCGCGGGTCGCGCACCAGCCAGCCGGCGCAGAATTCCGCACAGCCTTTCAACAGGCGATAGCCCCGCTGGGCCAGGAAGGTCCGATCCTGGCTATAGAGATAATGTTCCCAGACATGCCGGGCCAGCCACGGCCCGGCCATGGCGAAGTTGGCCCAGTTGGGGTTGCCCTTGCCCTCCCCCACGGGGGAGGAGAGGCGCCAGATATCGCTGTTGTGATGCACGCACCAGCCATCCAGCCCATACAGCATGTGGGCGGTCTTGGCGCCTGTCTGCGCCAGCCCCTCGATCAGGTCGATCATCGGCCCGTGCAGCTCGGCCAGATTGCCGGCCTCGGCCCCCCAGTAATTCTCCTGCACATTGATGTTGGTGGTGTAATTGCTGCTCCAGGGCGGGCGGACTTCCCAGTTCCAGATGCCCTGCAGGTTGGCGGCCTGGGTGCCGGGCCGGGAACTGGCGATCAGCAGATAGCGGCTGAAATTCATATAAAGTGCGGCCAGACCGGGATCGGTCTGCCGGCGGTTGGCGGCCAGCCGCTGGTCGGTGGGCAGTGCCGCCGCCCCTGGCGCTGGGGTCAGTTCCAATGACAGGCGGCGATAGAGGGACTGATGGTCGCTGATATGGGCCTGGCGCCGTTCCGGATAGGGGCGCTGGCGGGCCGTTGCCAGCGGCTGCTGCACCCGATCCAGTATCTGGGCTTCCGTCAGGTCCGGGGCCACATCATGGGCGCGAAAGCCGGTGGCGGCACTGATGGCCAGCACCAGTTCGCCAGCCCGGCTGATCCGCAGCGACTGTCCGGCGGCGGCCAGCGCACCATCACAGGACAGAACCTCCAGCCGCGCGGCAAAGCGCATCCCCTTGCCATCTTCATTGGAATAAACGACAGGCGTCAGTTGCTTGCCCAGATAGGCTGGGGCGCACCGGGTGGGGGCCTTGCCGGTCAGGGTGATGCCGCGTTCATCCACAATCGTGTCAAAGCGCAACTGGCTGTCCAGCCGCAGACGCAGTGACAGCGCCCCCGGCTGATCGGCCGTCAATCGCAGAAAAATCAACTGGTCGGGGTGGGAGACGAAGATTTCCCGTGTGAAGCGGACCGCACCGACATTATAGGCAACCCGGACCATGGCTTCATCCAGGTCAAGTTCGCGCTGATACCGCGTCACCTCCCCGCCATGATCGGGCTCCAGGTACAGGGTGCCTAGCGGTGCATAGGAATGGCTGTAGGGGCCCTGGAGCTGTTCACATAATTTGTCCGCCTGGGCATAATCCCCGGCGAAGGTGGCGGCGCGCACCGCGGCCAAGGCGTCAGGCCCACCCTGTTTTTCCCAGTGATGCGGCTGGCCGGCCCATAGCGTATCTTCATTCAGGATGATGCTTTCCAGCAGCGGCCGGCCTGGAACCAGCGCCCCCAGCCGGCCATTGCCCACCGGCAGGCTGGTCAGGGGGGCATCACCCGGCCACTCATACCATAAGCGGTGTTCCCCCTGGCGGGTCGGTGCGGCCTGCCCGGCCGGCGTACCCATGGCCGGCAGGGCCGGGAATATCGTGCTGGCAGCCAGCAGGCCGCCCCTGGTCAGAAGGTCGCGTCTCGTCACATGCCGCATCGGTGCTCGACCTCGTCGATGGTTTTGTGTTCGGCATTTATATTATAAATTCCCGATGGACGCAGTCAGTTTCCGCGATCTCCCCTTTCCATGCGGGTTGGTTATGCATCCCCGGAAAAAACGATTTTTCCTCAAAAAACCTGTTGCAACGTCGTTCGACCCCGCCTATACAGCGCCTCCCACGACGGCGGGCCGGATGGTTTGTCAAGTTGTGGGGCGGGGTGATGGTGGTTTTGGCCAGTATCACCGACGGTTCTTTGAAGGTTTCGGCCTTCGGACAAGTGGATTGATCTATCGTGCTGTTGGGCATGTGTCTGCTGGACTTGGGTCTGGTGGGTTGATTGCTTGATGGTCCGTTGACCTGTTTGGTTCTGTACTTTTTGTAGCGCTTCGGCGCTGCGGAGAAAAAAGTTTAGAGCGGTTGAAAAAAACGGTTGACGGGTTGGTCGGAGGTGTTTAGAAAGCGCTCCACCAACGACGGCGGCGCCGCTGCCGACGATGGATTTTCAGTCTCTGGCGGATGCGCTGGTTGACTGCGCGGCATGAACCTCCTGCTTTTGTGGGTGCCGGTGTCGACTGGGTTTCCAGTCGGGATGAAGGGTTTGTCGGTCTTCGGATCGGGTTCTTGGACAAGTGAATCGATTGAGAGAAGGGATGCGCAGGCGGCGTGTCCGGGGAATGAGCGGAAGTCAGGCTCGTTTTTCGGGTATCGTTGAATGTGCATCT
>CALRQC020000057.1:0-31787 GCA_943370215.1 Azospirillum sp. RU38E | reverse complement strand
AACGGGTCCGTGGTGCTGCTGGCCTCCCAGGTCACCAACCGTGGCTATATCCGGGCGGAACTGGGGTCGGTGGTGCTGGCGGCAGGGGAAACTGTTACCCTGACCCCCGATGGCAGCGCCCCGCTGAAGGTGGATGCCTCCCTGATCCGGGCGGAGATTGAGGCCGGCGGCATCATCCAGGCCAATGGCGGGGCCGTGTACCTGTCCGCCCAGGCGATGAACCGGGTCAATGCCGGCGTCATCAAGGCGACCGGCGTGATCGAGGCGGACAGCCTGACGGATCAGGGCGGCAAGATCGTGCTGGATGCCAGCGGCCCGATCACCCTGCAAAGCGCCCTTTTCAGCGCCAAGGGGGCAACAGGCGGCGGCACCGTGCTGGTGGGCGATGCGGAGACGACATCCGTCACCATGGATGCCGCCAGCCGTATTGATGCCTCGGCCACGGGCGGCGGCAAGGGTGGCACAGTCATTGTCAATAGCCAGGATACGGCGGCCCATGGCGTGATCCTGGCGCGCGGCGGCGCGCTGTGGGGCGATGGTGGTTTTGTTGAAACCTCTGGCCATGAATTGGCCTTCGACGGGATCAAGGTGGATGTCGGTGCCGTGAAGGGCAAGGCCGGCAACTGGCTGCTGGACCCCTATGATCTGACGGTGAATGCCGCCTATGCCACGGCCATCCAGTCGGCCCTGGCTTCGGGCAATGTGACGCTGCAGACCACGAATACTGCGGTCAACAATACCGGTGTGTCTGCCGGCGGCACCACCAATGCCAGCGGCAATGGCGATATTTTTGTCAATTCCGGCATCACCTGGACGTCGGCCAATGCGCTGACGCTGGATGCCTATCGTGGCGTTACCGTCAATGCTGCCCTGTCGGGTACCAACCTGTCGGTGGTCACCAATAATGGCGGCACGGGTGGGCGTTTTGCGGCCAATGCCCCGGTGGATCTGAGCACGGGCCTGAACATCAACGCCACCGCCTACACGATGATCAGCACGGCGGCGCAGTTGGGTAGCATCGCTGCCACGGGTTCCTATGCCCTGGCCAGCAACGTGACGCTGAGCGGCGCCTGGACGCCCATCGGGTTTAACAGCACTGGCGCCAACGCCACGCCGACATTTGCCTTTGGCGGCGCGCTGGACGGGCTGGGCCATACAATCAGCGGGCTGACCCTGAGCCAGACCGGGTCACACAGCATAGGGCTGTTCAGCACCATCGGCAGCACCGGGTCGGTTGCCAATCTTTTGCTGACGAACGGCACCATCAGCAACAGCGCGCCAACGACCGCCACGACCGGCTGGGGTTTCCTGTCTGGGCGGTTGTCCGGCACGGTATTCAACAGTTCTGCCAGCGGCACCATCGCGGTTTCGCGCACTGTTGGCCTGGGCGGGTTGGTCGGGGTCGTGAATGGCGGCACCATCCTCAGCAGCCATACCAATGTCGCCATCACGACCGGTACGGGCGTAAGCGCGATGGGTGGCTTGGCGGGCCAGGCCACGGCCAGTCCTTATATCAGCGACAGCTATGCCAACGCCAACATAACCCTGTTCACTGGCAACATACGCGTCGGCGGGCTTCTGGGTGATACATCGACGCTAAGCCTGTTCGGCTCCTATGCCACTGGTACGATCACCAGCAGCAACAGTGGAGCCCAGACTATTGGCGGACTGGTGGGCAGCGCCGTCGGCGGCACCATCAGCGGCACCTATGCCGCGGTCAATATCACGCTGGCCAATGCGTCTGGTCGCATTGGCGGCCTGGTTGGTTTCAATTCGGGCACCATCCGCGACAGCTATGCCACCGGCAGCATCAGCATCGGCGGTACCGGCAACCAATATGTCGGCGGCCTGGTCGGCGTCAATTCACAGCCCACCAGTGGTGCCCCCACCGCCCTGGTCACCAACAGCTATGCCAGCGGCAACGTGACGGTCGGCAACGCCACTGGAACCGCCGCCGCTGCCACCTCTGTCGGCGGCCTGGTCGGATGGATGCAGAATGGTGCCGTCGTCGGCAGCTTTGCCACCGGCACCGTTTCTGTCGGTCGTTCCGCCAATAATATCGGTGGGCTGGTTGGATTGGCAGAGCCCTTTAACCAGACCTCATCGTCGGTGCTGGGCAGCTTTGCCACCGGGCAGGTTATTGGGGGCTCCGTCGCCAGCAATGTCGGTGGACTGGTCGGCCGTGTCGTTGGCAGCATCGCCACTGATGCCTATTCAACCGGCAGTGTGACGGCCGGCATCAGTTCCAGCAATGTCGGCGGCCTGATCGGTCAAGTCGCCACCAGCGGCCCGGTTATAGCCACGGTTGCCAATGTCTGGTCCAGCAGCCCGGTCACGGCGGCCACTGGCATTTCCGTGGGCGGCTTGGTCGGCCTCATGGCCAGCGGCACGGTGCTCAATGCCTATTGGGATACCAGCAGCTCTGGCCAGTTGAGTGCCTTTGGCACCAGTACTGGCGGCAGCTTCTCCGCGACCGGGTTTAGCGGTGCGGCGGCCTTTTCCTCCGCCACCTACAGCAATTTCAATTTCACCTCCGCTTGGTACCAGATCGAGGGTGCAACCCGGCCCTTCCTGCGGGCGCAGAATTGGACCACCATTGTCAATGCCCACCAGTTGCAGGCCGTCGCTGTCAACCCGTCGGGCACCTATGTCCTTGGTGCGAACATCACCATGGCGGAACTGGCCAGTGCCTCGAGCCTGTGGAACACGGCCACCGGTTTCGTTCCCCTGGCTTTCTCCGGTTCGCTGGATGGCCGGGGATATACTGTCAGCGGCCTGACCATCAATCAGACCGCCTCGGGCAGCCTGGGGCTGTTCAGCACCATTGCCAGCACAGGGTCGGTTTCCAACTTGACCCTGACGGGCGCGAACGTGACCGGCGGTGGCAATAACCTGGGCCTGCTGGCGGGCCAGAATCTGGGCACCATCAGCGGGGTCAGTGTCAGTGGCACCATCACCGCCTCGGGCTCCGGCATCGGTTCCGTGGGCGGTCTGGTTGGTGCGAACCAGAGCCTGGTGGCCGGCAGCCATGCCGCGGCCAGCATCGTGCTGGGCGACAATGCCGTGGCGGTCGGTGGCCTGTTCGGCACCAATAGCGGCACCGTCCTGGGCAGCGACGCCAATGGCACCATAAAGGCGGGCATCGGTGTCAGCCAGGTGGGCGGGCTGGGCGGCTTCCTGTCATCGGGCAGTGTCAGCGGCTCCTACGCCATGGGCACGGTCAATGTCGGCAGTGCCAGCCAGATGGTGGGCGGGCTGGTGGGGCGCAGCACCGGTGGTATCACCGGCTCCTATGCCAACACCTCCATCCTCGCCGGCAATGGGGCGCAGCTTATCGGCGGGCTGGTTGGGGTTCACCTGTCTGGCACCATCCTCAATGCCTATGCGCTGGGGGGCATTTCCGTTGCCGGAACCGGCACCAATGTGGCCGGGTTCGCCGGCCGGAATGTCGGCACCCTGTCCAATGTCTATGCGGTGGGCAGTGTGGTGGCCGGAACAGGGTCCAGCAATGTCGGCGGGCTGGTGGGGACCAATGGCCTTGTCGTCAGCAAGGGCTACTGGGACACGGTCACCACCGGGCTGACCGTGGGCGCCGGCACCAACAATGGCAGCGGAACGATCACCGGCTTCAGCGGGACGGCGGCCTATGCTTCCGCGACCTATGCCGGGTTTGATTTCAGCAATGACTGGTATCTGGTCGAGGGCTATACGCGCCCCATCCTGCGCAACGAATACGGCACGACCATCACCAATGCGCACCAGTTGCAACTGGTGAACCTGAACCTGTCCGCCAGCTATACGCTGTCCCGCGACTTCAATATGGGTGAGGTGCGCAACGCATCGGACGTGTGGAACACGGCCACAGGCTTCGTGCCCATCGGGTTCAACGGCAGCGACAACAATGCCACGCCGGACAGTTTCACCGGCACGTTTGATGGCCAGGGCCACGCTATCAACAACCTCTATATCAACAATACCGGCAGCAGCAATGTCGCCCTGTTCGCCTCGGTGGGTAGCGCCGGCGTGCTGACCAGCGTTGGTGTCTATGAGGGCACAGTCGTGGGCGGCGGCGGCAATGTTGCCCTGCTGGCCGCGTCCAATGCCGGCACCATCATCAGCGCCTATGCCACTGGCACCTTGAGTGCGGCCAGCGGTACGCAATATGTGGGCGGTCTGGTCGGTGCCAACAGCGGCACCATCAGTGTCGCCTATGCCACGGCGGGTGTCACGGGCGGGGTCAGCACTCTCGCCGTGGGCGGTCTGGTCGGCGCCAACAGTGGCATCATCAGCGCTGCCTATGCCACGGGCACTTTGAGTGCGGCCAGCGGTGCGCAATATGTGGGCGGTCTGGTCGGTGCCAACAGTGGCACTATCGTCAACGCCTATGCCACGGCGGGTGTCACGGGCGGGGTCAGCACTCTCGCCGTGGGCGGTCTGGTCGGCGCCAACAGTGGCATCATCAGCGCTGCCTATGCCAGTGGTCAGGTGACGGCGGGTGCCGGCAGCGGTTCGGTGGGGGCCTTCGCCGGCGGCAATGACGGTACCATCGCCACTGTCTTTTGGGACAGCAGCACCAGCGGCCAGACGGTGGGGGCTGGCGGTGGCACGGGTAGCTTCACGGGCACCGGTGTCAGTGGCACCGGCGCCTATGCCGCGGCCACCTATAGCGGGTTCGACCTGACCAACACCTGGTATATGGTCGGTATCTATACGCGGCCATTTCTGCGCGCCGAATATTCCAAGACCATCCGCAACGCCCATCAGTTGCAACTGATCAACCTGGATCCGACGGCCCAATATCAGCTTGCCGCCAACATCTCTATGGCCGAACTGACCCAGACGGGCAGCCTTTGGTCCCCCAGGGGCTGGGTGCCGATCGGGTTCAACACCGCCAACCGCAATGCAGGGCCGACCGAATTCAGCGGGACGCTGAATGGCCAGGGACATGTCATTTCGGGCATGACCATCAGCAACGCCACCTCCCATAATTTGGGATTGATTTCCCTGATCGGCTCCAACGGTGTCCTGTCCAATTTGACCCTCACCAATGCCAGCGTTTCGACCCCGTCGCTCGTCGGGGTGGAGCTGACACAGATGGGCATGATCGCGGGCAAGAATACGGGACTGGTCAGCAGCGTCTTTGCTGCGGGCAACATCACTGTGGCTGGCGGCACCACCTATGTCGGCGGTTTGATGGGCTACAATACCGGTCAGGTTTACGCGAGCGGTGCCAGCGTGAACCTGACGTCCGGTGGCAGAGTGCACTTTGCCGGCGGTGTGGCCGGCTATAATAGCATCGGTTCGTTCTATGGTGTCTTCAGCACCGGCAGCATCAATATCGGTATCACCTCAATCCGCTCCGGCGGGTTGGTGGGCCAGATGGACGGCGGCACAATTGCCAATGCCTATAGTACGCTCAATCTGACGATCGCCTCCGGTACCGGCACCACCTCGTTTGGCGGACTTGTCGGCTTTATGAATAGTAATGGCGTGATTTCCGCGTCCTATGCCGCCAACACCATCAATGCGTCCGGCGTGTCGAATGTGGCTGCGCTGGTGGGCAGCAATAGCGCCGGCACAGTGGTCGACAGTTTCTGGGACAGTACGATATCCGGGTTGACGGTGGGCGTTTCCAACGGCACGACGTCCGGCACCGTCATGGGCCTTTCGACGGCTGAATGGTTCAGCAATGGCCCCATCGCGCAGTCTGTGTTCAGCAGCAATGCCTGGGTGCAGGGCTATCCCTATCCGGTGCTGAAGGCGCTGCCCTATATCGCCCTCACTGGCTCCGGTACGGGCACCTATGGTCAGGCGCCGGGTTCCGTCAGTATCGTCAGCGCGATTGATCAGAACGGCAACAGCATCACCAGTGGCATTTCCACGGCGGGGCTGACCTGGGCACCGGCTGCCGCCAACTCCTCGGTTGGTACCGCCACGCTGGGCGGCAGCGGGGCCAGCTATTCCGGCGAGGTTTACCAGTTCGCCTATAATGGCACGCTGACCATCACGCCTGCTGCACTGACCGTCACCGCCAGTGGGGTGACCAAGAACTATGGCAGTTCGGTTACCCTGACGGGCTATACCACATCGGGGCTGGTGACCGGGGACAGTATTGCCTCCGTGACGTTAGCCACAACTGGTGGCGACAGTGCCGCCTCCGCCTTGGGTACCTATACGATCAGTGCCTCAGGCGCGACGGGTACGGGCCTGTCCAACTATTCGATCACCTATGTGAATGGGTCGCTGGTGGTGAACCCGGCGGCACTGACCATCATCGCCAGCAACGTCACCAAGACCTACGGCAATGCGGTCAGCGTCACCGGCTATACCAGCAGCGGGCTGGTCAATGGCGATACCCTGACAGACGTGACGCTGCAGGTTGGCGGTGGCACCGCAGCCACTGCCGATGCCGGTATCTATACGATCACCGCTTCGGGGGCGACGGGTACGGGCCTGTCCAACTACTCGATCACCTATACTAACGGTGCGTTGGTGGTGGAGCAGGCGTCGCTAACGGTAACGGCCTCGGGAGCGACCAAGACCTATGGCAATTCCATCAGCCTGACAGGCTTCACCAGCAGCGGGTTGGTAAATAATGACAGCATTACCGCCGTATCGCTGATCAGCGATGGGGAGGGTGCCACGGCAGGCGTTGGCAGCTATAGCATTACCAGCAATTGGGCCACGGGCACGGGTCTGTCGAACTACTCGATCACCTATGTCAATGGCACATTGGCGGTGAACCCGGCGTCACTGACGGTGACGGCCTTGGGAGCAACCAAGACCTATGGTAATTCGATCAGCCTGACGGGCTTTACCAGCAATGGTCTCGTGAATGGCGACAGCATCAGCGCGGTGTCGCTGAGCAGCGGTGGTTCGGATACCACGGCGACGGTGGGGAACTACACGATCGTCGGTTCTGGTGCGACGGGTACGGGCCTGTCGAACTATTCGATCAGCTATGCCGACGGGACGCTGGTGGTGAACCCGGCCGCCCTGACAGTGACGGCTTCGGGAGCAACGAAGACCTATGGCAATTCGCTCAACCTGACGGGCTTCACCAGCAGCGGTCTGGTGAATGGTGACAGCATCAGCGCGGTGTCGCTGAGCAGCAGCGGTTCTGGCACGACGGCGACGGTGGGTAGCTATACGATCGTCGGTTCTGGTGCGACGGGCACGGGCCTGTCGAATTACTCGATCAGCTACGCCGACGGGACGTTGGTGGTGAACCCGGCCGCCCTGACAGTGACGGCCTCGGGAGCAACGAAGACCTACGGCAATTCGCTCAGCCTGACGGGCTTCACCAGCAATGGTCTGGTAAATAATGACAGCATCAGCGCGGTGTCGCTGAGCAGCAGCGGTTCTGGCACGACGGCGACGGTGGGTAGCTATACGATCGTCGGTTCTGGTGCGACGGGCACGGGCCTGTCGAACTACTCGATCAGCTATGCCGACGGGACGCTGGTGGTGAACCCGGCCGCCCTGACGGTGACGGCCTCGGGAGCAACGAAGACCTATGGCAATTCGCTCAGCCTGACGGGCTTCACCAGCAATGGTCTGGTGAATGGCGACAGCATCAGCGCGGTGTCGCTGAGCAGCAGCGGTTCTGGCACGACGGCGACGGTGGGTAGCTATACGATCGTCGGCTCTGGTGCGACGGGCACGGGCCTGTCGAACTACTCGATCAGCTATGCCGACGGGACGCTGGTGGTGAACCCGGCGGCACTGACGGTGACGGCTTCGGGAGCAACGAAGACCTATGGCAATTCGCTCAGCCTGACGGGCTTCACCGGCAACGGTCTGGTGAATGGTGACAGCATCAGCGCGGTGTCACTGGCCAGTGGTGGTTCTGGGACGTCAGCCAATGCCGGCAGCTACAGCATCGTCGCCAGTGGCGCGACGGGCACGGGCCTGTCGAACTATTCGATCAGCTATGCCGACGGGACGCTGGTGGTAAACCCGGCCGCCCTGACAGTGACGGCCTCGGGAGCAACCAAGACCTACGGCAATTCGCTCAGCCTGACGGGCTTTACCAGCAATGGTCTGGTGAATGGCGACAGCATCAGCGTCGTGTCACTGGCCAGCGGTGGTTCTGGGACGTCAGCCAATGCCGGCAGCTACAGCATCGTCGCCAGTGGCGCGACGGGCACGGGCCTGTCGAACTACTCGATCAGCTACGCCGACGGGACGCTGGTTGTAAACCCGGCCGCCCTGACAGTGACGGCTTCGGGAGCAACCAAGACCTACGGCAATTCCATCAGCCTGACGGGCTTTACCAGCAATGGTCTGGTGAATGGCGACAGCATCAGTGCGGTGTCGCTGAGCAGCAGCGGTTCTGGCACGACGGCGACGGTGGGTAGCTACACGATCGTCGGTTCTGGCGCGACGGGCACGGGCCTGTCGAACTACTCGATCAGCTATGCCGACGGGACGTTGGTGGTGAACCCGGCCGCCCTGACAGTGACGGCCTCGGGAGCAACCAAGACCTATGGCAATTCGCTCAGCCTGACGGGCTTTACCAGTAATGGTCTGGTGAATGGCGACAGCATCAGCGTGGTGTCGCTGAGCAGCAGCGGTTCTGGCACGACGGCGACGGTGGGGAGCTACACGATCGTCGGTTCTGGTGCGACGGGCACGGGCCTGTCGAACTATTCGATCAGCTATGCCGATGGGACGCTGGTGGTGAACCCGGCCGCCCTGACGGTGACGGCCAGCGATGCTGTGAAAGCCTATGGCAACAGCCTTAACCTGACTGGGTTCAGCGCCAACGGTTTGGTGAATGGCGACAGCATCAGCGCTGTGCAGCTTGCCAGTAATGGCAGTGCGGCCAATGCGGGCATCGGCCAATATGCGATCCAGGCCAGTAATGCCAGCGGAACCGGGCTTTCCAATTACGTGATCAATTATGCTGCCGGCACCCTGACTGTGGGCAAGGCCATCCTTACCGTGACGGCCAATGATGCCACCAAAACCTACGGCAGTAGCGGAAGCCTGACGGGCTATACCATTGCCGGTCTGGTGGATGGTGATAGTGTCAGCGCCGTGACCTTGACCAGCGGCGGGCTGGCCGGTACGGCCACGGTGGGCAGTTACGCCATCAATGCCAGCAACGTTGCCGGCTCCGGCCTGGATAACTATGCCGTCACCTATATTGGTGGCACATTGATGGTGACGCCCGCTAACCTGACCATCGCGGGGGCCAGCAGCACCAAGACCTATGGGAGCAGCGTCAACCTGACGGGCTTTAATGTCTCCGGCTTGGTCAATGGTGATAGTGTCAGTGCCGTCACCCTGTCCAGCCTGGGGGCGGATGCGCAGGCAGCGGCCGGCTCCTACAGTGTCAACGTGCGTGACGCGGTTGGTACCGGTCTCTCCAACTACAACATTACCTATGCCGGCGGCACGCTGACGGTCAATCGCGCGGCACTGACCATCGCCGCGGCCAATGCCAGCAAGACCTATGGCAATGCGGTCGGCCTGACCGGTTACAATGCCATCGGGCTGGTGAATGGTGACAATGTGGGCAGCGTCGTGTTGTACAGTGCGGGCGCTGGCGCGGCGGCGGCTGTCGGCAGCTACAGCATCGCTGCTTCTGATGCAACAGGCGTGGGCTTGTCGAACTACAACATCACCTATGTCGGGGGCACGTTGACGGTCAATCGCGCGGCATTGACCATCATTGCCGCCGACGCCGCCAAGTCCTATGGCAGTGCCCTTGGCCTGAACGGCTATAATGCTGCCGGCTTGGTAAATGGCGACCGTGTGGGCAGCGTCGTGCTGTCCAGTGCGGGTACCGGCACGGCGGCCGGCGTCGGTAACTATAGTATCGCTGCTTCTGATGCGACGGGTGTGGGCTTGTCCAACTATGACATCACCTATGTCGGGGGCACGCTGACGGTCAATCGTGCAACATTGGTCATCGCCGCCACCAATATCAGCAAGACCTATGGCAACACCGTCGGCCTGACCGGGTACAGCGTTGCCGGGCTGGTGAATGAGGATAGTGTGGGCAATGTGGCGCTGTCCAGCGGCGGCAGCGGGGCGGCAGCAGTGGTTGGCAATTATGGCATCACCGCTTCGGGTGCCACGGGTGCCGGTCTGTCCAATTACACCATCACTTATGTCGGCGGAACCCTGGTGGTGAATCCGGCCGCATTGACGATCACTGCCAATAATGCCAGCAAGGTGGCCGGCACCGACCTGTCGCTGACCGGTTTCAGCACGGCCGGTCTGGTGAATGGTGACAATGTCACCTCTGTGGCGCTGACCAGCCCCGGCGCACCGGTCAGTGCGGCGGCGGGTAGCTATGCAATCAGCGCCAGCAATGCGGCGGGTACGGGCTTGGGCAACTACACCATCCGTTACCAGGACGGTCAGCTCACGGTAACGCCGGCCGCCTCTACCCTGACCACCAGCGCTGTACAGCGTATCGTGGTGTCCGCGGTGGTACCCACCGTGTCCATCACCAACAATGTCGTGGTCGGTAATGTGGCCAGCATCAGTGCGCCCACAGGCACCAGCACGCCGGTCACTACCAACACCAACACAACACCTTCAACCGCTACCACCACCACCACATCCACCACCGGTTCCTCTTCGTCGTCGTCGTCCACCAGCAGCAATGGGGGCGGAAATACGGGCAGCACCACCGACAGCGGTACGACGTCGGGCGGGACGGAGAAGGGTACCGCCAAGGGTGATGCGCTGCCCATCCTTGTCAGCGGTGTGGACAGTGGTGAAAATGTCTATAGCCAGATCCAGATGACCTCCGACCCCATCAAAGGCACAGAGAACAATGAGCGCCAGCAATAATACCGACCTGTCTATCCCCATTGTGGAACGGAGTGGGGCGGTGCTGATGGAGATTGGCCGTCGCGTGCCCGCCTTTGCGCAGGGACTGCACCTGCAATCGACCGGGCAGTTGGATCAAGCGCGCAGCCTTTTCCTCCAGCTCACCGAACGGCCGGAACTGACAGCACCTGCTCTGCATCAGTTGGGCGTGATTGCGGCTTTCCAGGGCGATAATGGCCGCGCCGCGGGCCTGTTCGAACATGCGATGAAGCTGGAACCGGCCGAGCCGCTTTATTATTGCTCGCTGGGCACCGTGTTCGAACGGATGGGGGACTTGCCGCGCGCCGTAGCCGCCATGGTGAACCTGGCGGTCATGCTGCAGACCCAGGGCAAGCATGATGATGCCATCCCCCTGTACCGCCGCATTCTGCAGCTCTCGCCGTTGAATTACTCGGCTTGGGTGAATATGGGCACCGGTCTGGCCTGGACCAATCGGTCGCGGGAAGCGGTGGTACCGCTGATCATTGGCGTCATCCTGTTCGGCCGCTTCCTGCCCGAGGCGCGGGAACTGGGGGAGCGGCTGCTGACCGATATCGGTGATCGCCTGCCGGAATTGACCGCAGCACTGGCCGTGCTGCCCGAGGGTCTGCCGGAAGGGCGGCTGGAACGGCTGGAGGAGGTACTGCAGACGCTGGACAAGGCGTTGCGCACGGCCGGTTTCATTGATGCCACTGCGGCCTCGCTGACCGTGGCCTTGAAGCTGGCGCCCGGCAATGCCCTGGCGCGCTGGAACCATTCGCTGTCCTGTCTGGCGCGGGGTGATTATGCCCAGGGCTGGGCGGATTATGAATGGCGCTGGGTGTGGGACCAGTTCCCTGAGCCGCGCCGTATGCTGGGTGCCCCGCAATGGCGTGGGGAGGAACTGACCGGCAAACGCATCTATATCTGGGGCGAACAGGGCTTCGGTGACATCCTGCAATTCACCCCGCTGGCGCAGATCTTGGCCGACCGCCATGGTCCGTCGGACGTGGTGTTGGAAGTTTCAGCCCCGCTGGTGCGTATGCTTTCCGCCGTGCTGGACCGGCCGGGCCTGCGGGTCATCTCCCGACCTGACAATCCGCACCGGTTCGGGGTGGATGAAGGGTTCGATTATCATATCCCGTTGTTGAGCCTGCCACATTTCCTGTCGCTGCGTGTGCCCGACCTGCCGCTGCTGCCCGGCTGGCTGCAATTGCCGGAGGCAGAGGTGACGCGCGGCGCCACCCTGTTGCCGCCGGCTCAGCCTGGCAAGCGGCGTATCGGCGTGGTCTGGGCCGGGCGGCCGCAGCATTCGGAAGATTCGCGCCGGTCGTTGCCGCTGGCTCTGCTGGGAACGGTGTTGGACGCGATCCCCGATGCACAGTGGATCTCGCTGCAGGTGGGCAACCGGGCCGGGGATGCCCTGGCCTTCCGGGGCCGCCTGCATGACATGAGCGGTGTGTTGCAGGATTTCATCGACACGGCCGCCGTGATTGCCAATCTGGATCATGTGGTAGCGGTGGATACCGGCGTGGCCCATCTGGCCGGATCGATGGGCAAGCCGGTTTCGCTGCTGCTGGCCCATTCGGTGGATTGGCGTTGGGAAATTGGCACCACCAGTTCCCCTTGGTACCCCAACCACCGCCTTCACCGCCAGCCTGCCCTGGGTGACTGGGCAAGTGTCATCACCAGCTTGCGCGCCGAACATGCAGCGCCGGTGATGGAGGCAACGGACGCCTCTTGAACGCCAGGGTGCGGGTCTGTAAACGGACCAGACCCTGCCTTGCCGCGCCGGGGGAAATGATGGCGCTGATCCGCCATTAGAGCGGAATCGTTTTGGAGCGTGAATCCGCTCGCTGAACAAGGACTTAGAGCCGGGTGCGTTTCCGTTTAAACACACCCGGCTCTAAAATCAGCGCCGCCTTTTATCAAAAGGCGGCGTCTGTCTTTTCACCCGCCCCGTGGGCGGGCTTGGTTGTACGCCCGATGCCCTGCCGTGGGGGCTGGCCCTGGGTGGTGGCGTGGTCGCCATGCTATTGGCGGCATGGCGACGAAACGTCCCTTGGATATCCAGCCCCGGTGAGACGTACTCACCGGGGCTGGTATTTACCCGGCCTGCTGCCACTGGCGCAGCTTTGGCAAGACATGACGGCCGAACAGGTCGCATTCGGCCGCGTGCGGATAGCCGGACAGCACAAAGGCTTCCAGCCCCAGCGCGTGATAGGCCTTCAGCTTGGCCAGCACCTGATCGGGATCGCCGACGATGGCCGCCCCACAGCCCGAGCGGGCGCGGCCGATACCGGTCCAGAGATTTTCCTCGATATAGCCATCCTGCTGGCTGGCGGCCTCGCGCAACTCCGCCTGGCGGCGCACACCGTAAGACTGGGAATCCAGCGACTTGGCCCGGATGGCCGCCCCGGTATCCGCATCCAGCTTGGAGAGCAGCCGGTCGGCGGCGGCGCGGGCCTCCGCCTCGGTTTCCCGCACCACCACATGCACGCGATAGCCGAACCGCAAGGTCCGGCCGTGCTGGCTGGCACGCGCCCGCAGATCGCTGATGATGCCGGCAATGCCGTCCAGCGTGTCTGGCCACATCAGATAGACATCGGCCGCCTTGGCTGCGGCCTCCCGCGCTTCCGTCGACAGACCGCCAAAATAAAGCGGCGGGCAGCGGCCGGAAACGGTGCGGACGCGCGGCGGCTCCAGCGTCAGCTTGTAGAATTCCCCCTGGTGATCCAGCGGCTGGCCATTCAGCAGCGTGCGCAGGATATTCATCACCTCCACCGTGCGGTCATAGCGGGGGCCGGCCGGCAGGCTTTCCCCCGGCAGGTCGCTGGAGATGATGTTGACGGTCAGCCGCCCGCCCAGCATCTGGTCGAGCGTGGCCACCTGCCGGGCGATCTGCGGCGGCCAGAACTCCCCGCAGCGGATGGCCAGCAGCAGCTTGATCTGTTTCAGCAAGGGCGCGATGCCGCCGGCAAAGGCGACATTGTCGATACCCAACTGATAGCCGGACGGCAGCAGCAGATTGTCATAGCCCAGCTTGTCCGCCGTCTGGGCAATGGTGCGGCAATGCTCGAAGCTGGATTGCAGGGACGGGTCGGGCTGACCCAGGAACTCAAAATCATCGTCGCACAGGGCGGAGAACCAGGCGACTTCAAGCGGGCGGCTGGACATGCGGGCGGACCTTTCGCAAAGGGTGCGTATCGGGCGGTCGGGCTGGATCAGGGCAGCGGCGCGCCCAGGGCCGCCTGCAGCACGGCGTACCAGTCGGCATCGGTGAACTGCACCTTGAAGGCGTCCGATGCCTCCCGGATGCGGGCCGGTGTCTGGCTGCCGATCAGCGGGATCGGCCGCGACGGGTGGGCCAGAATCCAGGCATAGGCAACCGCCGACCGGCCCACACCATTGGCGGCGGCGATCCGGTCCAGTTCGGCGATGACAGCCAGCGTGCGCGCGTCATCTGTGGCACCCAGCAGGCGGCCACCGGCCAGCGGCGACCAGGCCAGCACGGCCAGATCGCGTTCCATCGCCTGATCCAGCACCCCGTCAAACAGGATATCCACGGCGCGGGGGGAGAATTCCGGCTGGATGGACACCAGCTTGAACGGCAGATGCGCCTGCAGCGCCGCCACCTGGGCCGGGCTGTGGTTGGAAACACCGGCGGCCTTGATCTTGCCGTCCTGGTGCAGCTTGTCCAGCGCGGCCGCCACCTCCGCCGGGTGGGCCAGCAGATCGGGGCGATGCACCTGATAAAGGTCGATCACATCCGTTTGCAGCCTGGCCAGCGAGGCCTCTGCCGCGCGGATCAGGTAATCCCCGCGCGAAATATAGGGGATGCCGGGGATGATGCCGCCCTTGGTGGCCAGCACGATCTTGTCACGCAGGCCGGGCGTGGTCTTCAGCACCTGACCGAACAGGGCCTCTGCCGCGCCAAAGGTTTCCAGATTATCCGGGCCATAGACATCGGCGGTGTCGAATAAAGTAATACCGCTTTCCAATGCCGCTACAGCAAGATCGCGCGCAGAGTCAATATTCGTTCCACGAAAGCGCCACATTCCCCAGCCAAATGGAGAAATGGACGGTGTATTTTCAATAATGGAGCGATATTCTTGATGGACAATGATCTTATTCACTGGTAGTTCTCCTTCATATCCATTCGGATGGCTGTGCATCTCTTGATGGGAATTGGGTGACTTGATGTCTAAGTTGCGGTTCGCGCTGATCGGTACCGGCATGATGGGTGTCGAACATCTGACCAATCTGGCCTTGTTCGCGGAGGCTGAACTGGTGGCGCTGGTGGACCCGGAACCGTCCTCCCTGCGCTATGCGGCGGCGGCGCTGGGGGAACGGGCGGCGGGCGTGGCGCAATTCGCCAATGTGCCGGACCTGCTGGCGGCGGGGCTGAATCTCGATGCCGTCATCATTTCTTCCCCCAACCATACGCATCATGATGTGCTGGGGCCGCTGTTCGGCACCGACCTGCATATCCTGTGCGAAAAGCCGCTCTGTTCCGATCTGGATGATGCCAAGCGGGTGGCCGAACGGGCAGCCGCGCACCGGGGTGTGTTTTGGGTCGGTATGGAATACCGCTTTATGCCGCCGGCGGCGGAGTTCATCCAGCAGATCCATGATGGCAAGGTCGGCCGGCTGGTGATGCTGGCCATGCGCGAACACCGGTTCCCGTTCCTGCCGAAGGTGGGTGACTGGAACCGGTTCAGCCGCAATACCGGCGGCACCATGGTGGAGAAATGCTGCCATTTCTTCGACCTGATGCGCCTGATTGTGCGGGCGGAGCCGGTGCGCATCCATTGTTCGGGGGCCATGGATGTCAACCATCTGGACGAACGCTATGGCGGCGAACGGCCGGATATCATCGATAACAGCTACACCATCGTTGATTTCGACAATGGCGTGCGCGCCCTGCTGGACCTTTGCATGTTCGCCGACGGGTCGGAGCAGCAGGAGGAGATTGCCGCCACCGGCGACAAGGCTAAGCTGGAGGTCTTCGTGCCGTCCGGCGAACTGGTCTTCAGCCCGCGCGTCGGTTTCCGCCAGCCCAAGCGGGTGGAGCGGAACATCATCGGCGTGGATGAAACCGTGCTGGCCGCCGGTTCCCACCATGGCGCCACCTACTTCCAGCAGCGCGCCTTCATCGATGCCATCCAGAAGGGCGCGCCGGTACAGGTGACGGCGCGCGACGGGTTGCGCGCGGTTGCCATCGGCACGGCGGCGGAAATCAGCGCGCGGGAAAAGCGCGTGGTGGAATTCGCCGAACTGAATATCGCTTGAGCCTTCACGCATGGCGTCAGCGGGTCTCCGCTGACGCCGGCGCATCCAGCAGCCGTTCCAGGATCGCCCCTTCCAGGGCGGCGAAGGCGGCATCGCCCCGGCGGCGGGGGCGGGGCAGGTCGATGGGCTGGTCCAGCGCCACCCGCCCCGCATCGATCAGCAGCACGCGGTCGGCCAGGGCCACCGCCTCGCCCACATCATGGGTGACCAGCAGGGCGGTGAAGCCCTGCGCCTGCCAGACATTTTCCAGCAGGGACTGCATTTCGATCCGGGTCAGCGCGTCCAGCGCGCCCAGCGGCTCGTCCAGGGCCAGCAGGGTCGGGTGGCTGACCAGGGCCCGGGCCAGGGCCACGCGCTGGCGCTGGCCGCCGGACAGGGTGCTGGGCCAGTCATCGGCCTTGGTGGCCAATCCGACATCGGCCAGGGCTTCGCGCGCGGCGGCGGTCCCGTCCGGCCCGTCACCGCGCTCCCCCAGACCCACGGCCACATTGGCGGCAACACTGGCCCAGGGCAGCAGGCGGGGTTCCTGAAACACCAGCCGCGCATGGGCAGCGTCGCTGTCGCTGCTCACCGTGCCCGTGCTGGCCGGTTCCAGGCCCAGGATCACCCGCAGCAGCGTGCTTTTCCCGCAGCCGCTTTTGCCGATGATGGCAACGAAGCTGCCCGGTTCGATGGACAGATCGATGCCATGCAGTACGTCCGTATCGCCAAACCGCTTGCTCACCTGGGAGAGGGTCAGGGCGGCACCCTTATGCTTGCTCATCATCCCCTCCATCACCGGCGATAGGCCGGGTTCCAGCGCAGGAAGCGCCGTTCCAGCGCCTTGGTGGCGCTGTCCGCCAGCTTGCCCAACAGGGCGTAGATCAGGATCGACAGCACCACGATATCGGTACGCATGAATTCCCGCGCCGCCATGGCCATATGGCCAATGCCGGATTTGGCGGCGATGGTTTCCGCCACGATCAGCGTCAGCCACATGATGCCCAGCGCATAGCGCAGGCCCACCAGGATGGCGGGCAGGGCACCCGGCAGGATGACGCGGCGGAACAGCCGCCGGGGCGACATGCCATAGACCCGCCCCATCTCAATCAATTGCGGATCGACATTGCGGATGCCGTGCAGCGTGTTCAGATAGATCGGGAAGAACACCCCCAGCGCCACCAGGAACAGCCGCGCCTCCTCCTCAATCCCGAACCAGATGATCACCATGGGGATCAGGGCCAGATGCGGCACATTGCGCACCATCTGCAAGGTCGGGTCCAGCAACCGCTCACTGAGGCGGGACAGGCCGGTCAGCAGGCCGAGGCCAAAACCGATACCCCCGCCGATCACCAGCCCGGCCAGCGCGCGCAAGGTGCTGACGCCCAGATTGGCCGGCAGGGTGCCGTCCAGGGTCAGGGCCCAGCCGGCGGCCAGCACCGCAGACGGGGCGGGCAGGATAGTAGCCGGCAGCCAGCCCATGCTGGAACTGGCCTGCCAGAAAAGCAGCAAAACCCCCGGCACGATCCAGGCCAGGGGGAAGCGTTCCTTGCGATCTTGAAAGCGGCTCATGCGCCTTTCCATCCCGTCCAGGCGGCATCGGCGATTTTCACGGGTACGGGGATGATGCCCAGCCGGTGGAACCGATCGGCCACCGCCTGCTGGGCGGCGATTACCTCCGCCGTGATGGGCGTATAGGCGAAATCCGCCCGTTCCACGGTATCGCGCAGCAGCTCCAGCGACAGGCCGGTTTCTCTGGCCATCAGCTCCGCCATCGCGCCGCGGTTCTGTTCGGCCCAATGGCCATCGGCGGCCAGGGCGTCGAGCGCTGCCGCCAGCAGGGCAGGGCGTTTGGCGGCGAAATCCCGGTGGGCCAGGGCATAGGCGGCACCGCCGGTGCCCAACGCCCCGCCGGGCAGCAGGATGCGGGCATTATTCTGCTGCTGCGCCAGCGTGTAATAGGGATCCCAGATCACCCAGCCATCAATCCCGCCCTGGGCGAAGGCAGCCGCCGCATCGGCGGGGCCCAGATTGACCACCTGCACGTCATCCAGCGTCAGCCCGGCACTTTCCAGCACCACAACCGCGATATTGTGGGCCGACGAACCGCGCGTGAAGGCCAGCTTGCGCCCCTTCAGGTCGGCGATGCTGTTGATGCCGGAATTGGCTTGGGTGAGGATGCCCCCCGCCTTGCCGGACAGTTTTTGCACGGCGGCATAAAGCAGCGGTGCACCGGCCGCCTGGGCGAAGATGGGCGGGGTGTCGCCCGTTCCGCCCAGATCGATCCCGCCCACGGCCAGGGCTTCCAACAGCGGTGGGCCGGCGGCGAATTCCAGCCATTCCACCTTGGCGGCACCCGCCCGCAGCAGCGCCTTGTCGAATTCGCCGCGCTGCTTGGCCAGCAGGAAGACGCCGTTCTTCTGATAGCCGACACGGACCACCGCCGCCCCGTCATCCCCCTTGCCGCAGCCGGCCAACAGGGCCAGCCCGCCAAGCCCGGCGGCGGATAAAAGGGAACGTCGGGAAAGTCTGTTGGAAGCCTGCACCATATTTAATCCCCAAACTTCACGCGCAAGGAAACGCCGGCATAGCGGTCCGCCTCACGCGGGATAACGTAACGCAGGGCCCCGCCCGGACCGCCGGTGGCAATCTGCAGCGGGAAGCTCTGGTCGAACAGGTTATTCACGAACAGCGACAGCCGATAGCGATCCGTCTTGTCCGAAATGGCGATGCCGACATTCACCAGATCATAGGCATGGATATGCAGCAGCGGGTTGTTGCCCAGGTCAGAGGTCTGGCCGCTGGTATAGCTGTATGTGCCGGTCAGGTGGAAATCGACGGGCAGATTGTCGGGCGCGATGGTGTAATCCCCGCTGACTGACAGCTTCCATTTCGGGGCCAGCGGCAGCGGTTCGCCCTTGCGCGCACTGCTGAGCACGCCGCTGGCATCGCGGAACTTGTCGATCTGCGCGTCGGTATAGGCGACACCGGCCGACAGGTTGAAATCCTGCGTCACGCGGAACTGGCTGTCCAGCTCGATCCCCTTGGTGGAAACCTCGCCGGCATTGGTCAGGCGGGTGATGACGATACCGTTCAGCGTGTCGAAATTATTGGCCTGGAAATTATCATATTTCGACCAGAAGCCGGCAATGTTCACCAGGGCGCGGCGGCCGAACAGCTCCGATTTCAGCCCGACCTCATAGGCATCCACGGTTTCCGCCTCAATCAGGTTGCGCTGGTTGGCGGCCTGATTGAAGAAGACGTTGAAGGCCGGGCCCTTATAGCCCCGGCTGTAGGTGGCATAGGTCGATACCGCCTCGCTCACCTGATAGGCAAGGCCGGCCTTGCCGGAAATATTGTCCTTCGACGCCTCGTCCTGCCAGCCGGACAGGTCACGGCGGATGCCCGGCAGATCGATCGGCGCCTTGGACGGGATGCGGTTGTGATAGGTTTCCAGCTTGTCATGCGTCAGCCGCAGGCCGGCGATGGCCGACAATTGGTCGGTCAGGCGCAGCGTGCCCTGGGCAAAGCCGGCCACGCTCTCGCTCTTTGATCCGAAGGTGGCGGTGGAGGTGCCGGCCACATAGGTGGAGGCACCGGGCAGGCAGGGGCGCAGCCCCGTGGCATCCACCGCCAGGGTGGTGGCGGTGCAGACGGTGGTATCGCGGGTGAAGGTGCGGTCGGCCTTGGCGTTGGCGTAATAGACGCCGGCCACATATTCCAGCGTCTGGCCGGAGGGGGAGGCCAGCCGCAGTTCCTGGCTGAAGGTGCGGCTGTCCTGCGGGCCGTAATCATGCAACTGGGCAAAGGCATTGCCGACATAGGCGGCGGTACGGTCCAGCCAATCGCCTTCGCGCTGGCCCCAGATATCCCATTCGCGCCAGGCGGTGATGGAGGTGATGGTATGGTCACCCAGCGTATAATCGGCCTGGGCGGAGAAGCCCCAGCCTTCTTCCTGCGACAGGCTGGCTTCATTATGGCGGACCTGCCGGGTCTTGTCGCCGCGCAGATCAACGCCGGACAGCAGCGACAGCAAGGCCGCCTGGTTGGGGCCGGCCGTGGGGCTGCTGCCGATCACCTCGGCCAGGCTGTCATCATCGGCCTTGCGGTAATCGCCGATGAAGGTCCATTTCAGGTTTTCCGTGGCATCCCATTCCACCACGCCGCGCACGCCCTTGCGGTCATAGCCATTGACCTTGGACTTCTTGGCGGCAGGATCGGCGGTATAGAGATTGGTGATATTGCCATCATAGGTGCCGGTGAAACCGGTCAACCGGGCGCGCACCGTTTCGGACAAGGGCAGGTCGACGGCGACCTTGCCCTTATATTCCTTGCCCTCAGCGGCGGTTAGCTCAACCGTGCCGCCAAATTTATCGCCCGGCCGCTTGGTCACCAGATTGACCACGCCGGCAGAGGCATTCTTGCCGAACAAAGTGCCCTGGGGCCCGCGCAGCACCTCGATCCGCTCCACATCATACAGGTCGCCGAAGGCTTCGCCAGCGCGGGCCAGTACCACCCCATCCAGCACGAAGGCGACGCTGCTTTCCGCCGCGATGGCGAAATTGATGGTGCCGACCCCGCGCAGGAACAGCGAACTGTCCAGCGCCGTGCCGCCCTTGCGGAAATTCAGCGACGGAATCAGCGTCTGCAGCCCTTCGATATTGGTGCCCGGCCGGTTATCCAGCACGCTGGCCGGCACAACGGCGACGGAGGCCGGCACGTCCTGCAGGTTCTGGGTCCGCTTCTGCGCGGTGACGATGATCTCTTCCAGCGCCAGGGTGCCATCGCCGCTGGCCTGGGCCAGGGTGGGCAGCGGGGCCAGCGCGGTCGCACCGATCAGCAGCGAACCGACAAGGGCGCGGCGGGGCCAGAACGGCAGGGTCTTTTGTGTCATTTCTTTTCAGGCTCCCCGGAATTCAACACAAACATCGTGTGACGTGGCCGGGATCGTGCCGTTTCATTCCTATATCGTCAATAGGAATTAAATGGAAAAAATGTGGAATGTAAATAATTACGAAATTTTCCGTGTTGTATTTTAAAATGCCAAACGCCCGGTCATGAAATTCATGCCGGGGGCGAAGGGAAATGGGCATCCGGAGGGGATGCGCGGGGCTGGATTGATTGGGATGAATCATCATTTTTTGGCCGCCCGCCGGTCGGATAACCTGCGGATGCCCTTTCATCTCCTTGCTCTTATTGTGAAACCTGCTCAGCCGAAGGTCACCTGCTGCCCACTGCGCAGCAGCGGGATGGCGTCGCGGCGCAATTGTCGGGTGCCCGGGTTCAGGATGACTTCCGGGCTGTATTGCGCCAGATAGACGCGCCGCATCCGGTCGCTGTGGTTCGGGCCGGAGGCGTGCAGCAACCGGGAGGAAAAGGCGACGACGCTGCCGGCCTTGGCCTCAATCACCACACCCTGATCATCCCCGTTCCAGCCGACCAGATCGTTGGTTCCCGGCTGGCGCACATGGGGGACGATGCCGTCGCGGCTGGCCGGCACGTGGCTGAAGGGCAGCAGGCGGATGGTGCCATTTTCCAATGTCGCATCATCCAGCGGGCACCAGCAGGTGAGATAGGGGGCGTGATCCGCCGGCCCGCCATTGCCAACGACATAGCCGCTATCCTGGTGCCAGGCGAAGGCCATGCCGCCGCCGGACCCCTTCACCACATATTGGTCATAGAAGAAATAGGCCTCATCCCCCAGCGTGGTGCGGCAGATATCGGCCATCACCGGGGCAAACAGCATCCGGCGCAGGGCCGGCTGCACCCGCTGGCACTCCCCGGCGAAATAGCGATTGCCCCGGTGGGTGATCCCGTCGCTATCCACCCCCAGCGCATCCAGATGCGCATCGGCGCGGGCCACCATCTCCGCACATTGGCTGCGCAGGATATCCAGCAATTCGCCCGTCAGCACCCGTTCGAACACGGCATAGCCTTCCTGGCGGAACTGTTCGCGCTGTGCTTCGAAACCCATATTCACACTTCATGAGGTGTTGTTATTGAAAATATCCTCTTACAAAATGGGGTATTCGCTCCAATCCAATTGCTTTGGTCACCCATACGTGAATACTATGGGTGCATGAGAATGCGACAGATTGAGGCGTTTCGGGCAGTGATGATGAGCGGCGGGGTAACCGCCGCGGCCGCCATGCTGTCCATTTCCCAACCATCGGTCAGCCGGCTGATCGCCGATCTGGAACATGCGGTGGGCTTTCAGCTTTTTGACCGGCGGGGCAGCCGGATGCATCCGACCAAACAGGCCGAAACCCTGTTTGAGGCGGTGCAGCGTTCCTTCACCGGGCTGGATATGCTGGCCCAGGCCGCCCGTCGCATCCGTGCCCATCCGGTGGGCACCGTGCGGCTGGCCGTATTGCCGACCTTTGCCATCACGGTCCTGCCGCCGGTCCTGGCGGATTTCCAGGCGCTTTACCCCGATGTGAAGGTGACGGTGGAGGTATTGGGCCATCGCGGTGTTGAAGATCGCCTTTTTCTGGGACAGGCCGATCTGGGAATCGGCGTCACCGCCCCGCCGCGCGATGGCATCCGTACCGAGCTTCTGGCCCGTGCCCATTATCTTTGCGCCCTGCCGCCCGCCCATCGCCTGATGGCGCAGGAGGTGGTGCGCATCACCGACCTTGCGGGGGAGCGGTTCATCGGCCCGATGCATGAGGCCGATGCCTTGTGGAACGGTATCGATGCCGCCCTGCTGGCTGCGGGGGTGGAGCCGGTGCGGATGCTGGAATGCCAGCAATCCATGCCGATGTATGCCTATGTCGCGGCGGGTCTGGGGCTGTCGATCGTGGAGCCGTTTTCGGCCCGGCTTTATCGCCGGCTGGGGGTGGTGACCCGCCCGGTGGCACCCGTCATCAGCTTGGATTTCACCTTCCTGGAACCCGATATCGGCCCCACCCCGCCACCGGTACAATGGCTGCGCGATGCCATCCGCCGGGAAGCTGCGGCTGCCATGCTGGAGACTTGAGCCTTTGATCTGTTGCGGTCGGGGCTCGCCATTCTGTCTATCTGGCCATCGCGGCGTGCGTGGGTGACTATTTCAATCACAAAAGAAGGCGGGGCCGCATTGGTTGCGACCCCGCTCCCGCTGGAACGGGTTTGCCTTTAGGCATTTATCCATTTACGGACACGTTCATCTGGAACCGGCTGTGCGTTGGACAAGGCACAGCCGTCCCACAGTACATCCGATGATCGGAACCGATCCTTTGGTTTCAATCGGCCAGCACACGCGTATCCAGGCGCATACAGATGGCCTTCGGCTCGGTGAAGGATTTCATCGCCTCGTTGCCGAATTCATGCCCCAGGCCCGACAGTTTATGCCCACCGAAGGGCATGGCCAGATCCAGTACATTATGGGTGTTCAGCCAGACCGTGCCGGCATCGATCCGCTCGGCCAGCAGATGTGCGCGGTCCAGGTCGCGCGTCCAGATGCTGGCGGCCAGCCCAAAGGGCGTGTCATTGGCCATGCGCACGATATCAGACGCATCATCCACCCGCACGGCGCAGACCACAGGTCCAAAAATCTCCTCCTGCATTACCGACATCTGGGATGAGACACCGGCCAGCACGGTGGGCTTGTAGAACCAGCCATCCCCGTCGGCCGGGCAGCCACCCGCCACGGCACTGGCCCCTTCGGCCAGCCCGGCTTCCACCATGGCCGCCACCCGACCGCGATGGCGGGCGGAAATCAGCGGGCCCATCTGGGTGGCGGGATCGAAGGCGGAGCCCAGTTTCAGGTTCCGTGCGATGTCACACACCCCTTCCATCACCTTGTCATAGATCGGGGCTTCGATCAGCAGGCGGGAACCGGCGGTGCAAATCTGCCCGGAATTGGCGAAGATGGCCGCCGCTGCCCCCGGAATGGCCCGGTCCAGATCGGCATCGGCCAGAATGATGGCCGGCGACTTGCCCCCCAGTTCCAGCGTGACCCGCTTCATGGTCTGGGCGGCCGAGGCCAGGATATTCTGTCCGGTGACGGTGGAGCCGGTGAAGGCGATCTTGCGCACCAGCGGATGGTTGACCAGCGCCGTGCCGATTTCCGGCCCGTGCCCGGTGATGATATTCACGGCCCCAGCAGGGAAGCCGGCTTCCAGGATCAATTCCCCCAGGCGCAGCGCCGTCAGCGAGGTTTCCAGCGCCGGTTTCAGCACCACGGTGCAGCCAAAGGCGATGGCCGGTGCGATTTTCTGGATCGCCTGGCCGATGGGGAAGTTCCAGGGCGTGATACCGGCGACAACGCCGACCGGCCGGCGCTGGGTATAGGCACGGTAAACCGCATCCTCCGGCACCAACGGCGAATGGCTGACATATTCCCCGGCGATTTTGGAGGCCCAGCCGGCGTAATAACGCAGCCCGTCAATGGTGAATTGCAGGTCGATGGCGCGGGTGACGCTGAGCAGCTTGCCGCTGTCCAGCGCCTCCAGCCGGGCCAGTTCCTCCCGGTGTTCCTCCACCAGCAGGGCCAGCCGTTCCAGCAGGCGGCCGCGATCCAGCGGCCGCATGGTGCGCCATTCCCGGCTTTCAAAACACCGATGTGCCGCCTGTACCGCGCGGTCGACATCGTCAATGGTGCAAGCGTGAAGCTGGGTGATCACCCGGCCGGTGGACGGGTCGACCGTATCGACCATGCGGTCCGGCCGCAGCGGTTCCACCAGTTGCCCGTCGATCAGCGGCAGGCCGCGGGGCAGCCGCGGCAGGGGATGGGGTGCCGCAGGGCCATCGGGCGCGCGGTTTTGGGCGGATTGGGTCATCTCTTACTCCACAATGTTCATTGGCCGCCCCCGCCCGGGCCCTTTGGCCCTGCCGGCGGGGTTTGCATCAGGCTGTTGCTGTCCGGGCCGTATCGCCCACCGCCGTGTCGGCACTGCGGCCTTCCTCGACCTGGGTTGAGCCGACCTGGCGATAGGTGGCGGGGCGGAATTTGCGCAAATAGGTGCCGTGGGCCAGGCCGATGATGGCCACCGCGACAAAGAGGAACGGCAACCGGTTGACGGCCGCCAGATTGGTGCCGGTCAGTGCGGAATAGTTTTCCAGCGACAGATAGGTTGCCACCGCAATCAGCAGGCCGCCGATCAGGGGCGACAAGGTCTTGCCCAGCGAATATTCATGGCGACGGGCGAAATAGACCGGGATGGACAGGGAGGTCACCGTCAGCAAAATCTCCAGCCCGACCGCCCCCATGGAAGAAAGGCTGGTGGCGAGGTTCAGCAGCGGGTCCAGCCCCGCCAGGGCAAACACCCCGACAATGGCGGAAAAGATCACGGTCAACAGGATGCAGGCCATATAGGGCGAACCATGCACCGGATGTGCCCGGCCCAGCGGGGCCGGCAACAGCCCGTCGCGTGACAGGGCGTACATATAGCGGGTGATATTGTTGAAAAAGCCCAAGGCGGCAGCGAACAGGCTGGTGACGGTCAGCAGGTTCAGCGCATTGCGCCCGAATTCCCCCAGATGCTGGGCGGCGATGCCGGAGACGAGGCGGCCAGGATCGGCCGCCGCCACCGCCTGTATCTTCTCCGGCGTGACCGCCAGCACCAGACACCAGGAGGACAGCACATAGAAGCTGCCCAGCACCAGCACCGCGCCATAGGTGGCGCGGGGAATGGTGACCTTGCGGTTCTTCGCCTCTTCCTGATAGATCGCCGTCGCCTCAAACCCGATACAGCCGTTGATGGCGTAGATCACCCCGATGCCCAGGCCGGGGGCGAAGATGGTGGAAGGCGTGAAGCTGCTGAAATCCAGCCCGGCAAAGCCCCGGTCATAAAGGATCAGCACGTCGATCAGCAGGATCAGCCCCACTTCCAGCAACAGCGCCACCGTCAGCACCTTGGCGGCCATGGTGATCTTGCGATAGCCGAGCCAGGCGATGGCCACCATGGCCATGGCCGCCCAGATTTCCCAGCGGCTGCTGATGCCGAACATGCTGTGCAGAAAGTCCGAGGCGAAAAAGGCCATGGCACCCAGGGTGGAGGTGCCGGCGCAGATATAGGCCACCACCGCCGTATAGGCGGCGGCAATCCCCGTCTCCTTGTTCAGGCTGACGGCGATATAGGCATAAAAGGCACCGGCATTTTTCACATGCGGCATCATCCGCACATAACCCACGGCGAACAGCAGCATCACGGCGCAGATGCCCAACTGCGTCCCCGGCATCCCGGCGCCGTTGCCGAAGGCGAAGGCCAGCGGAATGATCCCCGCCAGCACGCCCATCGGCGCGGCACAGGCCAGGATCATGAAAATAATGTCGTTCGTGCCCAGCATTCCGGCCAACAGCCGGTTGGGAGAGTCTGTACCGGAAACGGGATTGCTCATGGCGATGGTGCAGTCCTGAATGCAGGGGTGGTGGCAAGCCCAAGGGGGCGCGCCCGTCCTGGCGAACGACGAAAGGAAGGGCCCCCCAATCCCGGTCACGGCATCCGTCAACGGGCGGCAACAGGGGTGGGGCGGAAAACCTTCCCACGAAAAATTATTATAGGCATAAAATATCTTGCCTCGGCGCGAGATGCAAGTATGTTGGTGGAAACAACAGCGCCGCCACGGCGCATCGGGTTTGAACAGGCGCACACTGACATCGCGGCTTCTTCCGGGCCGTCACCATCCTGCCAAACGGCAGGTGGGGGCGGTATCCGCTGCGTATTGCCAGGTGCCCACAATATCCACGGACAGGGAAGTCACATAAGGAGGGGCTATGGTCAGGCTCTTGAACAATATCTCCCGTAAGCCGGCATTGCCGGCTGCGATGTCGATATGTGTAAACAATACGGGGCATCATCCAATGGCAGGAAAACAGGTCTCCCGCTACGCGCTGGCGGTGGGGCTGGCCCTGGCGGGCCTGGGTGTCGGCCCTGCTTCCGCCCAGCAGAAAGCGTCCACCGCCACGGCATCTGCAGAAACGGGCGGGATGCTGGAGGAAATCGTCGTCTCCGCCCGCCGCCGGGATGAAAAACTGACGGATGTGCCGGTCTCTATCACGGCCTTTTCCTCGGATTTTCTGGAAAAGCAGAATATCCAGAGCTTTACCGACTATGCGACGAAGATCCCCAATCTGACCTTTCAATATGGTCAGGGGTCGGACGTCTCCTCGGTCGGTTTCAGTGGCGGACGTCAGACGACGATTCGTGGCGTGGTTGGCGCTGAGACCACCGCCTATTATATGAATGACACGCCCGTCCCCTCGACAGTCAGCCCGCAGGCGCTGGGCCTGGATCGGATCGAGGTGCTGAAGGGCCCGCAGGGTACCCTGTTCGGCGCCAGTTCCATGGGCGGCAATGTGCGCTTCATCACCAAGAAGCCGTCCTTGTCCGACCAGCATTCCTCCGCCCAGGTCCAGGTTGGTGGCACCAACGGCGGCGGGCCCGATGTCGGCGTCAATGCGCTGACCAATGTGGTGCTGACGCCCGATAAGCTGGCGCTGAATGTCGCGCTCAACGCCCAGCGGGAATCCGGCTTCGTCAAGCGCGCCTTCCCCGACGCCAATGGCCAGCCGTTCGTCAAGGACGGGCAGGGGCGCAATGACAGCCTGTCGGGCATGGTCACCCTGCGCGCCGCCTTGACTGAGAAGCTGGAAGCCACCGTCACCGGCATGGGGGAGCTTTCCAAGCTGCACGGTTTCCCGGCCGCCTATCTGCCGCTGCCGGGCTTCAAACCGGTATCCTATACGCTCAACCGTGACCACGATGTGCAGGAATATTCCCGCAACCGCTGGGGCATTGGTTCCGTGGTGCTGAACTATGCCGGGGAGGGCTTTGCCGTCACCTCCTCCACCAGCATTTTTGCCCGCAAGGTGCAGGAGCTGGAGGATGGGACGGAGGGTACCAACCAGTATTTCAAGCGTGAACTGGGTGCTGATCTGGGCAACCCCGCCCTTTATGTCATCAGCATCAACAAGGAAGAGCGCTACACCCACGAAAGCCGCATTTCCTTTGATGATGGCACGCTGCTGCCCAACCTGTCGGGTGTGGCCGGCTTCTTCTATCAGCGCAAGGATCAGACCTTCCGCCAGCCGGCCATCCGGGTGCCGCAGTTGCTCACGGCGGGTTTTCCGCAGGATTATCAGAACGAAGTCACCATTCCCAAGCATGAAGATAATGTCGCTGTCTTTGGTGAATTGTACTACGATATTTTGCCAAAACTGACGCTGACCCTGGGGCTGCGGCATTACTGGATCACCCAGCGGGTGGAAGAAAATCTCAGCACCGGCATGGTCAATCCACCCCAAGGGGCCTATGTGCCGGAACTGAAGAATTTCCAGGCCGGCTTCGTGCCCAAGGCGGTCATCTCCTACAAGATGACGGACGAGGGCACGGTCTACGCTTCGGCCTCCAAGGGCTTCCGCGTTGGCGGGGCGCAAGCGCCGCTGCCCACCTTCTGCGCCAATGATCTGGCAGCCATCGGCGTCAGCCAGTCCCAGTCCCAGCGCTACAACCCCGATACGGTGTGGAGCTATGAGGTCGGGGCCAAGGACCGGGTGGCCGGCGGGCGGCTGAATGTCTCGGCAGCAGCCTTCCAGATTGACTGGACCGACGTGCAGCAGGCGGTGCCGCTGCCCGGCTGCTCTCTCAGCTTCACCACCAATGCCGGCAAGGCCCGCATCCGGGGTGGCGAGCTGGAGGTTTCCGGCCGTCCCTTCACCAGCATCCCGTTCACCTTGCAAGTGGGGCTTGGTTACACCGATGCCGTGTTGCAGGATCCGGGGCTGGTACCCTTGAAGCCGGATTCCCGGCTGGCCCAGGTGCCGCGCTGGACGGGCACCGTCTCTGGCTATTACGAAACGCCGGTCAGCACCGAAACCGATTTGTTCATCTCTGCTGACTATAGCTACACCGGCACGGTGCCGGTGCCGAACCTCGACGGGAATGGCTTTCTGACCCGTCCGGCGTTCAATCTGGTCAATGCCAATATCGGCCTGCGCTTCGATAACGCGACCCTCTCCCTCTATGGCAAGAACCTGCTGGATGAGCGGCTGAATTTCGGCAACCTTTATCCGTCGGCTTTCCTGCGTCGGGAAATGCTGTCGGGTGGCGGCTTCCGTTACCTGCCGGTGGGTGCTGTCAGCCGCCCCCTGCAGATCGGCGTGCAGTACAAGGTGGAATTCTGATTATCCGTTCTCGCAAACGCTGGCATTGCCTCCGCAGCGTGAGGGTTACATCGCACCTGCGGTGACAGGGCAGTCGTTGGCGGGGCCGCTTCGGGTCAATCGGAAGCGGCCCCTTTTTTTGCGGGAAATTGCGGCGATATGGTCTCCCGTTTCTACCGCCACCCCTTGTTACGGGGGGGGGTGCAACGGTTTCATGACCGTTATCCAGCCTGGATACAGTTGGTGGCTGGATAGAATTGCAGGGCGGGAGATCAGCCCGCAAGTGCTGGCACTTGCCGTCGCGGTATGGCCGGGCCGGTATGTGGAGGAACCCGAAATGACAGCAGCAGATTGCTTATCGCTGCCGCACCTGCTGGTGCGGCGCGGTGATGACGGCACTTTATCTGGACGAGGTGGGCGCTCATGAAATTCGGCTTGAGGAGCAGGGGGAGAACCCGCACGAAGCGCCTGGTATCGGCCCGGCGCTCCCGCTTGCGGGCGGTCTGGGCGGTCGCGGCGCTGGTCGCGGGTTGCATCGTACTTTATGGGGCTGAGCAGTGGCCGCAGGCAGACGCTGCGGCCGCTCAAGCAGCACCTTCGCCGTTCAAGGCCTATGCCACCATCCATGAATTGATGGAACATACGGTCGATCCGGCAGCCGATGGGGTATGGGAGGCCGTGGCCGTTATCAGCAACGAGTCAGGGGTGGAGGAACGCCGGCCGCGCACGCCGGAGGAATGGCAGGAGGTTCGCCGCCACGCCATCGCGCTGCTGGAAGCGATGAACCTGCTGGTCATCGAAGGGCGTCGGGTGGCAGAGCCCGGCGCCGAAGCCCATTTTGGCGAACACCCGCCTGAGCAGATCGACGCCATGATCCGGGAGAACCGGCCAGCCTTTATCGGTTTTACCGAGGGGGTGCGGCAGACCACGCTGGAAGCGCTGGCAGCCATCGATAAGCAGGATGTCCAGGGCTTGGTCGTTGCCGGTGGGCACCTGGATGAGGCGTGCGAGGCCTGCCATCTCAGTTTCTGGTACTCCATCCCCGCCACGGTGCCGTCCGCGTCCAAGTGAAGCGTGCAGAGGTTACCGTCAAACCGTTGCTCTGTGCGGAACAAGTCCTGACCATTTTCCCGCTGCAAGACCGGAGCGTGGTCGTTTGGAAACTGCCCTCGGTTGGACCTGCGCAGTTTTAAGGCCGGTTCCCGATGATCGGAATTTATCGGGAACTGGTACGGCGGCGGGATGATTGGGGAAGGTTATAGAGCCCGCCCTCAAAGGCTACTCCCCCCCTGCGGGGCCTTCCCCCGGTTGAAAGCCACCGTTTCGTCACCCGCTGTACCCCGTAGCAAACCGTTTCAACGTGTCAAAGGGGGAACGGCTTCCAGTATCCATGATGTCGTTGTCGGACGCCTTGCACTGTTGATGCAATTCCGCCGGGCCGACCTGCCCGGCGCACGCGGTCGATGACCCACAAGGGGAGGGTTTCACGTATGTCCATTCAAACATTCAGCCAATGGCTCTATGCCACGCCATTGGCTGTGGCGTTCCGGGAGATGGTCTGGTTCATCCCGACGGTGCAGACCATTCATATCCTGGCCATCGCCATTCTGGTCGGTGCGGCCCTGGTTTCCAATCTGCGGCTGGCGGGTATCATCGCCACCGACGAGACGCCGGCGGCGGTGGTGCGCCGCTATCTGCCCTGGATGGGGCCGGCCCTGATCGTGCTGCTGTCAACCGGCACCCTGCTGGTGATTGCCGAGCCGGGGCGCACACTGGGCAACACCGTGTTCTGGGTCAAGATGGTGCTGGTTCTGTCCGGCTTTGCCCTGACGCGGGGCTTTCAGAAGCCGGTATTGGCGCTCCAGCCGGTGGGGGCTGCACCGGTGGCCTTGGCGAAGCCGGCCGCTTGGCTGTCCCTGGTTGTCTGGGGCGCGGTGATCTTCTGCGGACGCTTCATCGCCTATACCTGACGATCCGCCGCACCAAGAATTCTCAACATAATCCAGAAAGAGCGGGGGGCTGACATGTCCTTGCAGAACATGCTGCTGGCACTTTATGAATCTGATCTTTCCCTGTGGATCCGCCAAAATCCGCCGGTTTTCCCAACCCTTGAATCCTTCCATGTGATTGCCATCGCGCTGGTGTTCGGCACCATCCTGATCGTTGATCTGCGCTTGGTCGGCTTTACCGCGCATCGGCGCAGCATCGACAAGCTGATCACCGAATTGTTGCCCTTCACCTGGGGTGCCTTTGCGCTGGCTGTGGTTACCGGCTTGCTGATGTTCGTGGCCAATGCCCCGGCCTATATGAACAATGCCCAATTCCTGTGGAAGATGGTGGTGATCGCGGCGGCGGGCATCAATATGATGATCTTCCATGCCACGATTTATCGCCGCATCGCCGATTGGGATGTGACGATCCCACCGCCCAACGCCGCCCGCACCGCCGGCGTGCTGTCCATCACCTTGTGGCTGACCGTGATCTATCTGGGCCGCTGGATCGGCTTCACGCTGGAGACGTTCTTCTGAGAGTCAGCTCATAAAGCTCTCATGTTTTCCAGCCAATTAACCGTCATTCCCGCGCAGGCGGGAATCCATACGACAGCGCGGATTTTGGATTC
>CALRQC020000056.1:0-33734 GCA_943370215.1 Azospirillum sp. RU38E | reverse complement strand
TTGCCGGCGGTGCGGGCGCAGTTGCACCAGGGTGCCACACTGGCCGTCACCGCCTATGACCGGGCCGGCAAGACCAAGCTGGCCGAAGGCCGGCTGACCACGCTGGACAATGCCATCGACACCAGCACCGGCACGGTGAAGCTGCGCGCCAGCTTCGATAATGGGGACGAGGCCTTGTTCCCCAACCAGTTCGTCAATGTGGAAATGCGGGTGGAGACGCGGGCCGATGCTACGCTGATCCCCAGTGCTGCTCTGTTGCAGGGGGCCAAAGGGCCGTTCGTCTATGTGCTGGACGCGGAAAACAAGGTTTCCGTCCGGCCGGTGACGCCCGGCCCCGCCTTTGGCCAGCAGGTCGCCATCAATGCCGGGCTGGAACCGGGGGAAAAGGTGGTGACCGACGGCACCGACAAGCTGCGTGACGGCATGGTGGCCAAGGTGGCGGGCGACCGTGCCGCCGCTGCTGACGGTGCACCGGGCCAGCACATGGGCCAGCACCAGGGGGCTGGCAAATGACAGACAGTCCGGTTGAATCCGGCGGGTCGGCCAGTGGGACGGGTGGCGGTGTCAACCCGTCGCGGATTTTCATCCTGCGGCCGGTGGCGACGACCCTGCTGATGGTGGCCATCCTGCTGGTGGGCATTGTCGCCTATCGCATGTTGCCCATTTCCGCCTTGCCGGAGGTGGATTACCCCACCATCCAGGTACAGACGCTGTATCCCGGTGCCAGCCCGGATGTGATGACCTCTTCGGTCACCGCCCCCCTGGAACGCCAGTTCGGCCAGATGCCGGGGCTGAAGCAGATGTCCTCGGCCAGTTCGGGCGGGGCGTCGGTCATCACCTTGCAGTTCGGGCTGGAAACCAGCCTGGATGTGGCCGAACAGGAGGTGCAGGCCGCCATCAATGCCGCCTCCAACCTGTTGCCAAACGATCTGCCGGCCCCGCCCATCTATGCCAAGGTGAATCCGGCCGATGCGCCGATCATCACGCTGGCCATCACCTCGGCCACCATGCCGCTGCCGCAGGTGGCCGATCTGGTGGATAGCCGGCTGGCGCGCAAAATCTCCCAATTGCCCGGTGTCGGTCTGGTCAGCCTGGGCGGCGGGCAACGCCCGGCCGTGCGCATCCAGGCCAATATGCACGCGCTGGCCGCCTATGGCCTGACGCTGGAGGATATGCGCACCGCCATTGCCGCCGCCAACGTCAATATTGCCAAGGGCACGTTTGACGGGCCGTCGCGTTCCTACACCATCAACGCCAATGACCAGCTTAAAAGTGCCGATGAATATCGGCATTTGGTGGTGGCATATCGCAACAATGCGCCCATCCGCCTGTCCGACGTGGCGGCGGTGACGGATGGGGCGGAAAACACCTATCTGGCCGCCTGGAAGGACAGGGAACCGGCCATCATCGTCAATGTGCAGCGCCAGCCGGGTGCCAATGTCATTGAGGTGGTGGATAATATCAAGAAGCTGCTGCCTGAACTGAAGGCCTCCCTGCCGGGGTCGCTGGAACTGACGGTGCTGACCGACCGCACCGTCACCATCCGCGCCTCGGTCGCCGATGTGCAGGTGGAGCTGGGGCTGGCGGTGGCGCTGGTGGTGGCGGTGATCTTTGTCTTCCTGCGCAATGTGCCGGCCACCATCATCCCCAGCCTGTCGGTGCCGCTGTCGCTGGTGGGCACCTTTGCGGTGATGTATCTGGCCGGATTCTCCATCAACAACCTCTCCCTGATGGCGCTGACCATCGCCACCGGCTTCGTGGTTGATGACGCCATCGTGATGATTGAGAATATCGCGCGTTATCTGGAGGAGGGGGAGACGCCGCTGCAGGCGGCGCTGAAAGGCTCCGCCCAGATCGGTTTCACCATTCTGTCGCTCACCGTCTCCCTGATCGCGGTGCTGATTCCGCTGCTGTTCATGGGTGATGTGGTGGGTCGGCTGTTCCGGGAATTTGCCATTACCCTGGCCGTCACCATCCTGATTTCGGCCTTCGTCTCCCTGACCCTGGTGCCGATGCTGTGCGCCGTGCTGCTGCGCCCGCATAAGCAGGGGGAGCAGGAGGCGCCCAAGCCCAAGGGCTGGTTCGACCGGGTGCTGGACCTTTATGCGGTCTGCCTGCGCTGGGTGTTGCGCCATGCGCGGCTGACCCTGCTGGTGGCGCTGGGCACGCTGGGCCTGACGGCCTTTCTCTATATCACCATCCCCAAGGGCTTCTTCCCCCTGCAGGACACCGGGCTGATCCAGGCCATCACCCAGGCCGACCAGACGACATCCTTCACCGCCATGGCGGAACGCCAGCAGGCGCTGGCGGATATTGTGCTGAAAGATCCGGATGTGGAAAGCCTCTCCTCCTTCATCGGGGTGGATGGCACCAACGCGTCCATGAATACCGGCCGGATGCAGATCAACCTGAAGCCCAAGGAAGAGCGCAGCGCCGATATCAGCGCCATCATCCGCCGGCTGGGGGCGGCGACAGCCGCCGTGCCGGGCATCAGCCTTTATATGCAGCCGGTGCAGGATCTGACGGTGGAAAGCACCGTATCGCGCGCGCAATACCAGTTCGTGCTGCAAAATGCCGATCCGGCCGCGCTGGCGGCCTGGACGCCCAAGCTGGTGGAAAAGCTTTCCACCCTGCCGGAACTGGCCGATGTGGGCAGCAATGCCCAGGATCAGGGGCTGGCCGTCTATATCACCATCGACCGGGCCAGTGCCGCGCGCTACGGCATCACGGCGGCCAATGTCGATGCCGCCCTTTATAACGCCTTCGGTCAGCGCATCATCTCCACCATCTTCACCCAGTCCAACCAGTACCGGGTGATCCTTCAGGCCGACCCGGCCCTGCACGGGTCGGTGGAGGCGCTGGACAGTATCCGGCTGACCTCCAGCACCGGCGGGCAGGTGCCGCTCTCCAGCTTCGCCACGGTGAAGGAAACCGTGGCCCCGCTGCTGATCAGCCATCTGGGCCAGTTCCCCGCCAATACCATCTCCTTCAACACCGCCCCCGGTGTGGCCCTGGGTCAGGCGGTGGACGCGATTGAAAAGGCGGAGGCGGAGTTGGGCGTACCCAGCGGCACCGTCACCAGCTTCCAGGGGGCGGCCCTGGCCTTCCGCGCCTCGCTCGCCAATGAGCTGTTCCTGGTGCTGGCCGCCGTGGTGACGATGTATATCGTGCTGGGCGTGCTGTATGAGAGCTTCGTGCATCCGGTGACGATCCTCTCCACCCTGCCATCGGCGGGCATCGGGGCGCTGCTGGCCCTGATGCTGGCCGGCAGCGATCTGGGGGTGATCGGCATTATCGGCATCGTGCTGCTGATCGGCATCGTCAAGAAAAACGCCATCATGATGATCGACTTCGCGCTGGATGCGGAGCGCAACCAGGGCATGGCCCCGGCTGATGCGATCTATCAGGCCTGCCTGCTGCGCTTCCGCCCCATCATGATGACGACGATGGCGGCCTTGCTGGGGGCGCTGCCGCTGATGCTGGGCACCGGCATGGGGTCGGAACTGCGCCAGCCGCTGGGTATTTCCATCGTTGGCGGGTTGATCGTCAGCCAGGTGCTGACCCTGTTCACCACCCCGGTGATCTATCTGGCCTTTGACAGCCTGTCCCGCCGCCTGCGCGGCACCAAGCCAGCCACGGCGGAAGGGGAGGCGACACCATGAGCCTGGTGGAACCCTTCATCCGCCGGCCGGTCGCCACCACCCTGCTGACCATCGGCATCGCGCTGGCGGGGATACTTTCGTACTTCTCCCTGCCGGTGGCGCCGCTGCCGCAGGTGGATTTCCCCACCATCTCCGTCCAGGCCTCCATGCCCGGCGCCAGCCCGGAGACGATGGCCACCAGCGTGGCCACCCCGCTGGAACGCCATCTGGGCCAGATCGCCGATGTGACGGAGATGACCTCCTCCAGTTCCACCGGCTCCACCCGCGTCATCCTGCAATTCGGCCTGGATCGCGATATTGACGGGGCGGCGCGCGATGTGCAGGCGGCGATCAACGCCGCCCGCGCCGACCTGCCCACCAGCCTGCGCAGCAACCCGACATATCGCAAGGTCAACCCGGCCGATGCGCCGGTGATGATCCTGCGCATGACCTCAGCCAGCATGACGGCGGGTCAGGTCTATGATCAGGCGGCCACGGTGCTGCAACAGAAACTGTCGCAGGTGAAGGGCATCGGGCAGGTCAATATCGGCGGCAGTTCGCTGCCGGCCGTGCGGGTGGATGTGAACCCCAACGCCCTGTTCAAATATGGCATCGGCCTGGAACAGGTGCGCAGCGCCCTGTCGGCCGCCAATGCCAATACGCCAAAGGGGGCGATTGAACAGGAGGGGCAGCGCTTTCAGGTGCTGACCAATGATCAGGCCCGCAAGGCCGAGGATTACCGCGACCTGCTGATCGCCTATCGCAACGGGGCGGCGGTGAAGCTGACCGATGTGGCCGAGGTGACGCAGGGCGTGGAAGACCTACGCAACCTGGGGCTGGCCAATGGCCAGCCGGCGGTGATGATGGTGCTGTTCCGCCAGCCCGGTGCCAATATCATCGAAACCGTGGACCGGGTGCGCGACATGCTGCCCGAACTGCGGCAGATGATCCCCGGCGATATTGATCTGGCCGTGGCGATGGACCGCACCACCACCATCCGCGCCTCGCTGAAGGATGTGGAACATACGCTGGCCATCGCCGTGGGGCTGGTGATCCTGGTGGTGTTCGCGTTTCTGCGCGATATCCGCGCCACCTTCATCCCCGGTGTTGCCACCGTGGTCTCGCTCTGCGGCACCTTCGGGGTGATGTACCTGATGGGCTACAGCCTGGATAACCTGTCCCTGATGGCGCTGACCATCGCCACCGGTTTCGTGGTCGATGATGCCATCGTGGTGCTGGAAAATGTCACCCGCCATGTGGAAGCCGGCATGGGCCGCTTTCAGGCGGCCCTGCTGGGTGCGCGGGAGGTGGCCTTCACCGTTATCTCCATGAGCGTGTCGCTGGTGGCGGTCTTCATCCCGATCCTGCTGATGGGCGGGGTGGTGGGGCGGCTGTTCAATGAATTTGCCGTCACCCTGTCGGCGGCCATCATGGTGTCGCTTGTGGTCTCCCTGACCGCCACGCCGATGATGTGCGCCTATCTTCTGTCGCCGCGCGCCGCGCATGAACGCGGCCAGGGCGGCTTTTTTGATCGGTTGCAAGGCTGGTATGGCCATGGGCTGGACCGGGCGCTGGCCCATCCGCGTCTGGTGCTGCTGGCCCTGCTGGGCACAGTGGCGCTGAATGTCTATCTGTTCGGCGCCATCCCGAAAGGCTTTTTCCCCCAGCAGGATACGGGCCGCATCATGGGCATGGTGCAGGCCGACCAGACCATCTCCTTCCAGGCGATGCAGGACAAGCTGCGCCGCTTCGTTGCCATCGTGAAGGATGATCCGGCGGTGGAAACGGTGGTGGGCTTCACCGGCGGCGGCCAGTTGAATTCCGCCAATATGTTCATCTCCCTGAAGCCGCTGGCGGAACGCAAAATGTCCGCCGATCAGGTGATCGCCCGGCTGCGCGGCAAGCTGGCCCCGGTCCCGGGCGCCAGCCTGTTCTTGCAGGCCGCACAGGATTTCCGCGTCGGCGGCCGCCCCGGCAATGCCCAGTATCAATATACGCTCTATGCCGACGATCTGGACGATCTGCGCACCTGGACACCCCGGCTGACGGAGGCGCTGCGCAAGTCCCCGGAACTGGCGGATGTCAATTCCGACCAGCAGACCGGCGGGCAGGAGGTGGCGCTGGTCATCGACCGCGATGCCGCAGCCCGCCTGGGCATCACCATGAGCCAGATTGACAATACGCTCTATGATGCGTTCGGGCAGCGGCAGGTATCCACCATCTATAACCCGCTGAACCAGTATCATGTGGTGATGCAGTTGGCCCCGCGCTTCTGGCAGGAACCCTCCACGCTGGACCAGATTTTCATCGCCAAGACTGCTGCGGCGGGCCAGCCCAGCACCATGATCCCGCTGTCGGCCATTGCCAGCCATGGTTTCGGCACCACGCCGCTGGCCGTCAACCATCAGGGGCATTTCGCCGCCGCGACCATCTCCTTCAACCTGCCACCGGGCAAGTCGCTGTCCGATGCGGTGCTGGTGATCGACCGGGCGGCGGCGGACATCGGGATGCCGGCCAGCGTGCATGGTGGCTTCCAGGGCACGGCCCAGGCGTTCCAGTCCTCGCTGTCCAACCAGCCCTTGCTGATCCTGGCGGCGATGGTGGCGGTCTATGTGGTGCTGGGGATGCTCTATGAAAGCTATATCCACCCCATCACCATCCTTTCCACCCTGCCATCGGCGGGGGTGGGGGCGGTGCTGGCCCTGATGGCGTTTGATACGGAATTCAGCCTGATCGCCCTGATCGGCGTCATCCTGTTGATCGGTATCGTGAAAAAGAACGCCATCATGATGATCGATTTCGCCCTGGATGCGCAGCGCCACCAGGGGCTGACGGCGAAAGCGGCGATCCGGCAGGCCAGCCTGCTGCGCTTTCGCCCCATCCTGATGACCACCATGGTGGCTTTGCTGGGGGCGGTACCGCTGGCCATCGGCACCGGCGACGGGGCCGAACTGCGCCAGCCGCTGGGCATTGCCATCATGGGCGGGCTGGTGATCAGCCAGCTTCTGACGCTTTTCACCACCCCCATTGTTTATCTTTACCTCGACCGGCTGCGGGGACGGCGTGACGACCGCCCGATACCCCACGTGACGGCACCGGAGACCGGCGCATGAAACCCCATCCCCTGATCCTCTCCCTGGGCCTGATCCTTCCCCTGGCGGCCTGCACCGCCGGGCCGGATTACCAGAAGCCGCAGGCCCCGCTGTCCAGCCAGTTCAAGGAACAGCCCGATGGCTGGCGACAGGCCAATCCTGCCGGCGTGGCGCAGGACCAATGGTGGGCGCTGTTTGCCAATGCGGAGTTGGACGGGTTGATGCAGCAGGTGGAGGTGGGCAACCAGAACCTTGCCGCCGCAGAGGCCGCCTATCGTCAGGCGCTGGCGGCCGTGGATTCCGCCGATGCCGCCTTCTTCCCCACGGTCAGCGCCAGTGCCGCGGCCAGCCGGGCGCGCAGCAACAGCAGCAGCACGCTGACCGGGCGGGAGACAACCAGTTACCGCAACAGCCGCAGCCTGACGCTGGGGGCAAGCTGGGCCCCGGATATCTGGGGCTCGGTCCGCCGCGCTTCCGAACAGGCGGGGGCCACGGCCCAGGCCAGTGCGGCCGAACTGGCAGCGGCCCGCCTGTCGGCCCAGACGGCGCTGGCCACCGCCTATTTCCAACTGCGGTCGCTGGACAGCCAGTCCAAGCTGTTGGCGGCCACGGTGGCCGCCTATCAGCGCTCCCTGGAAATCGCCCGCAATCGCCGTGCATCCGATCTGGGCTCTTCGGCCGATGTGGCCCAGGCCCAGGCGCAATATGACAGCGCCCGGGCCAATGCCATCGCGCTGACATCCCAGCGGGCCGCCCTGGAACATGCCATTGCCGTGTTGGTGGGCAAGCCGCCGGCTGATTTCTCCCTGCCCGTGGCCGATCTGCCGACCCAGGTGCCGGCGGTGCCCGCCGCCTTGCCGGCCAGCCTGCTGGAACGCCGGCCGGATATTGTGGCGGCGGAACGCCGGATGGCGGCGGCCAATGCCAAGATCGGTATTGCCAGTGCCGCCTATTTCCCCAATGTCACGCTCAGCGCCAGCAGCGGTTTCAGCGCCTCGGCCCTGGGCGATTTGCTACGCGCCTCCAACTTCGTCTGGTCGGTGGGGCCGCAACTGGCGGAAAGCCTGTTCGACGGCGGCGCGCGTGACGCCGCCAAGGCCCAGGCCATCGCCGCCTATGATCAGCAGGTGGCCAGCTATCGCCAGACGGTGCTGACCAGCCTGCAGGCGGTGGAGGACCAGCTTTCCAGCCTGAACGCCCTGCAAGGCCAGATCGATGCCCGCGATCAGGCCGTGGCAGCCGCGACGGAGGCCGAACGCATCGTGCTGAACCAGTACAAGGCCGGCACGGTGGGCTATACGGAGGTGATTACCGCCCAGACGGCCGCCCTGTCCGCCCGCCAATCCGCCCTGACCGTCCGCCAGAACCGGCTGACGGCGACGGTGGCCTTGCTGGAGGCGCTGGGCGGTGGTTGGCAGGCCGCGCGGTGAGCGGGGGTAGAGTGAAGCCACTTTACACGGTGCTGTTAGGTCGTTGAAATCAGCATTCTTCCACCGTCACCCCGGCGTAGGCCGGGGTCCAGTATCATAGAGCAAAGCGCCCGTGGCCCCTGGACCCCGGCCTACGCCGGGGTGACGGTGGTGGGGTATCACGCCGATACCAAGAAAAACCACGATTGGCGTTGCAGGGGGCCTCAATCCCCCCGCAACATCTCCATTGCTTCCTCAAATCCCGCTTCCCCACGCCGGACATCCAGGCTGATCTGCCCGGCATCCAGCCGGATCAGCCGGTCGGCCAGCATCGCCTCCCGCCGCAGATGCGTCACCACCAGCAGGGTCCGCCCGGCGGCGCGTGTCTTCAGCCTTGCCAGCACATCGCGGGCGGTGGGCAGGTCCAGCCCGTCGGTGGGTTCGTCCAGCAGCCAGAGCGGACGGTCACGCAACAGGAAGCGCGCCAGCGCCAGCCGGCGGCGCTGACCGGAGGACAGACCGCTGCCGCCTTCGCCCAGCAGGCTGTCCAGCCCCGCCGGCAAGGCCGCCACCACATCCGCCAGCCCGGCATCGGCCAACACCTGGATCAGCCTTGCATCGTCCGCCGTGGGGTCGGCCAGGGCCAGATTGGCGCGCAGATCATCCTGAAACAGGGCGGTTTCCTGGCCCAGCAGGGTCCAGGGCAGGGTGCTGATGCTGCCCGCTTCGGCCCGCTGTTCGCCCGTCACTATGGCCAGCAGGCTGGATTTGCCGGCCCCGCTTTCGCCCAGGATGGCGACATGCTGGCCGGCTTCAACGGTCAGTGACAGCCCGTCGAACAGCGCCGCACCCGCCCCCTCGTGCCGGAAGCGCACCCCTTCCAGCCGCAGGGCCACCCCCTCCGCCGGGCGGGCGGTGGGCGTGGCGGGGGCGGGCAGGGGGCGCAGGTCGGCGGCCACGCGGGTGGCGGCGCGCAGGCTGCGCCCCAACTCCACCGCACCCCGCCGCAAGGCAGCCACCGGCTCCATCAAGCCCATCGATACCAGCAACAGCAGGGCCGCCACCGCCGGGGTGATGGCATTGCCCGCCACCAGCGTGGCCCCCAGCAACAGCGCCCCCGCCATCAGCGCGGTGCCGGCCAGTCCCTGGATGATGCCGGTGGCGATATCCAGCCGGTTCAGCCGCTCATCCGCTTTGGCCAGCCGCCGGTCGGCGGCCAGGGCCAGATCGCGCATGGCCTGTGTGCGCCCCGCCAGCCGCCATTCCACCCGGCCGGCCGTCAGGTCCAGCACACGCAGGCGCAGCGATTCCAGGGCGGCCGCCCGCTGCCCGCCCGGAGCCAGACTGCCACGCACGCCCAAGCCCAGCAGGGTCAGGCCCAACACCAGCAGATAAAGGCCAAAGCCGATCCCGCTCCACCCGATCAGCAGATAAAGCCCGGTGCCGGCGGCCAGCGCCATCAGCAGCAGGCTGGCCAGCGGCACCATCAGCCGCAGATACAGCGCATCCAACGCATCCAGATCACCGGTCAGCCGGAACAGCAGCCGCCCCGGTCGCAGCACCAGCGCCCGCGCCAGCCCTGGCCGCGCCAGCGCCCGGAACAGCCGCACCCGCAGGGCTGCCACCACCGACAAGGTGGCATCATGGGTCAGCAGCCGTTCGCCATAGCGCGCCCCGGTGCGCAGAATGGCCAGCCCGCGCACGCCCGCACCGGGCCGGAACACATCGAACCCCAGCGCCGCCCCCGCCGCCAGCCCGGCAATGCCGGTGGCGGTGATGAACCAGCCGGACAGGCCCAGCAACCCAGCCCCGGCCAGGGTTGTGACCCCGGCAACCAGCAGCCCCAGCAGCAGCGGGCGACCGGCGGCGCGGTGGAACAGGGCCAGGATGGTCAACAGATCGCGCTTCATGCCCCGACCTCCACAATCCGGTCCATGCGGGCGGCCAGCGCCGGGTCATGCGTGGCGACCAGCAAGGTGCGCCCCGCCGTTGCCGCCACCAATATGTCACCAATGGCGGCGGCGGTATCGGCATCCAGATGGGCCGTCGGTTCATCGGCCAGGATCAGGGCAGCCTCCGGGTCGGCCAGCGCGCGGGCCAGCGCCAGCCGCACCGCCTCCCCCCCCGACAGCCCGGCCCCGCCTTCGCCGATGCGGCGGGCGGGTGCCTTGCCGGGCAGCAGCCGGCGGATCAGCCCGCCGGCATCGCTGCCGGGCCGGCCCAAGCTGACATTGGCGGCCAGGGAGGCATTCTGCATGAAGGGCCGATGGCCGACCCAGCCGATGCGGTCCAGCCGCTGCACTGTTCCCTGGTCGGCCTGCAACAGGCCGGCAGCCAGCGCCAGCAGGGTGGATTTGCCGCTGCCGCTGGGGCCCAGCAGGGCCACCCGCTCGCCCGCCCGCAAAGACAGGTCAAACCCATCGATCACGGGGGACGCCGCACCCGGATAGGCAAAGCGGATGCCGTTCAGCACCAGCGCCGTGCCGGGCGGTGGCAGTGGGGCGGCCGGACTTTCCGGCATGGTGGCGGCCGTCCCGGTCAGTTCACCCAGCGCCTTGATGGCGGCCTCCCCATTGGCGCGATCGTGCCAGACGCTGGACAGGTCGCGCCACGGCTCAAAGAAGGCGGGTGCCAGCAGCAGGATGAACAGGCCCTGCGCCAGATCCAGCCGCTCGGCCCAGGTGCCCCATTCCAACTGCCCCAGCAGGTGGAAGCCGGTATAGACGGCCACCAGTGCCACCCCCAATGCTGAAAACAGTTCCAGCACGGCAGAGGACAGAAAGGCGATGCGCAGCACCGCCATGGTCTGCTGTTTCACCTTCGTGGCCAGCGTCTGGATGCGGCCGGCCACCGCGTCTTCCGCATCCAGCGCCCGGATGGTGGGCAGGCCGCGCAGTCGGTCCATCAGCAGGCCGTTCATGCCGCCGACCGCCATCAACTGTTCCTCGCTGGCCTTCTTGGCCCGGATGCCGATCAGCGCCATGAAGATGGGGATCAGCGGGGCCGCCACCAGCAGGATCAGCCCCGCCGCCCAGGAATGCCAGGCCACGGCCAGCAACAGCGCCGGGCAGACCAGCATCAGCCGCCAGCGCACCGGCACATAGCGTTGCAGATAGGGGGTGACGGCTTCGGCCTGTTCGGCCAGCAGGGCGGCAATGGTGCCAGAGGCGGGCAGGGTCGGGTCCAGCGGCATCCGCCGGCCCAGATGGTCCAGCGCGTCGCGGCGCAGGCCGGTCAATATCCGCCGGGCAGAGAGAAAGGCCAGCCGCCGCCCTGCCGCATCCAGCCCGGTACGGGCTATGCCGATGGCGGCAAAGCCCAGCGCCGGCCCCAACAGCGCAGCCACGCCGGTTCCATTCACCATGGCCAGCACCGCTGCAGCCAGAATCCAGGCCTGGGCGATCCAGAACAGGTCAGCAAGGGACTGGCACAGGGCACCCAGCTTGAGCTGGCGGTCGGCGGCAGGCTTGGAACGGTCTTTCATGATACCGGGCGGCAACGGCGCCATGGCGCGGGGACGCCATAGATGCCGCGTCCCCGCGCTCACGGCAACCGGACAAACCGTCCCGGTTGGTTCATACGGGCAATTTTCTGCCGCTGTGTGGTTTTTCCCAAGCGATCAGCGGAAAGCCACCCCCGGCGGCAGCCCCAGCCGGCGGAAGATCATCGCCGCCGGGCAGAATCCGGTGATCCCGGCCTGCAGCAGGTTCAGACCGACAAACACCGTCAGCAACAGCCAGATCGGACCGACCAACCAAGTAAGGGCCGCACTGATCAGCACCATGGTGCCGGCAAAGGAGAGCACAGCTTTATCAACATTCATTTTCATCTCCGTTTTGTCAGGGGTTACGGGAGCATCACCGCAGATGGGCCCGTGTCCAGGCGGTGATCTGATCCGCCGTCATCAGGCTCGACTGGCGGGGTGGCGCCTCACCTATGATTGGATAACAATATCGTATATTCGTAAATATGAAGATATGAATAGTTGACCGGTCCCGTCATGCGCTACGGGCATATGGGATCAGATTGACGACTGCCATTTGCAGAGATACCTTCATAGTTACGAAGATAAATATGAAGGATTTCCAGTGATGTTGAAGGAACATTCCCCCGCGCAGGTCAAGGCGCTGCTGGCGGATCGCGTCATTCTGCTGGTGGATGTGCGCGAACCGGCGGAATATGCCGGCGCGCGCATCCATGGCGCGCTGCTGTTCCCGCTTTCCAGCTTCGATCCCGCCGCCCTGCCGCCGCCGGACAAGGTGCGGGTGGTGTTCCATTGCGGGTCGGGCAAGCGTTCTGCCATGGCGGCCGCCCGCTGCGCCCAGGCGGGCATTGATCATCACGACCATATGGCCGGCGGCATCCAGGCCTGGATGGCGGCCGGCCTGCCCACCGTCACGCTGGACCCGGCCAGCGGCGGCACTGTCGATCGTCGCTGAACCTTAAGATAAACGGGAAACTCCCATGCGCACCCTGCTGCTGCCCGCCCTGACAGCCTTATGGCTGGCCCCCAGCGCCCTGGCGGCGGGGGGTGATTTTACCGTCACCCTTCAGCCCCTGCCGGATGAAAAACCCGTGTTCGCCACGGTGGAGACGGTGGACAAGGTGCCGGCGCGGGTGCGCACCGGCGGCACCATCACCGGCCTGACCGTGCGCGAAGGCGATACGGTCACCGCCGGTCAGGTGATCGCCCTGATCGGGGATGAGAAGCTGGGTTTGCAGCAAAGCGGGCTGGAGGCCCAGATCGCTGCCGCCCGCGCCCAGTTGGCCCAGGCCCAGGCCGATCTGCAGCGCGGGGAGGCTTTGTCGAAAAACGGCTTCATCACCCGGCAGCGGCTGGATGAGCTGCACACTGCCCTGGATGTGGCCGCCAATAATCTGAAGGCCCGCACCGCCGAACGCGCCGTGGTGGGCCAGCAGATGCGTGAAGGCCAGGTGCTGGCCCCCGCCGCCGGCCGGGTGCTGACCGTGCCGGTCACGCAAGGCTCCGTGGTGCTGGCGGGGGAGGTGGTGGCCACCATCGCCAAGCGGGATTATGTGCTGCGCCTGTCGGTACCCGAACGCCATGCCGCCAGCCTGAAACCGGGCGCGCCGGTGCGGCTGGATGCGCAGGATATCACTCAAGGTGCCGGCAATGGGGAGGGGGCCATCACCCTGGTCTATCCGCAGATTGCCGAAGGGCGGGTGCAGGCCGATGCCAAGGTGGACGGGTTGGGTGATTATTATGTCGGCCAGCGTGTGCGCGTCTGGATCGAAGCGGGCGACCGGCCCGTCATGCTGGTGCCGGCCAGCTATCTTACCAGCCGCTTCGGGCTGGATTTCGCGCAGGTGCGTCGGCCCGATGGCACGGTGGAGCAGGTGCCGGTACAGCGCGGCCAGCCCCGCCCGCTGCCCGGCGGTCTGGCCGGGGTTGAAATCCTCTCCGGTCTGCGCAACGGCGACATTCTGGTGCAGCCATGAATCTGGGACTTTCCGGTCTGCTGACGCGGGCTACCCTCCGTTCCCCGCTGACACCCTTGTTCCTGCTGGCCTCCCTGGTGGCTGGGCTGATCGCGCTGGCTATCATCCCGCGGGAGGAGGAGCCACAGATCAGCGTGCCCATGGTGGATATCCTGGTCAGCGCCGATGGGTTGAAGGCGCCTGACGCGGCGGAACTGGTCACCAAACCGCTGGAAGCCATCGTCAAGGGCATCAACGGCGTTGACCATGTTTACAGCCAGACGTCTGATGATCAGGTGATGGTGACCGCCCGCTTCAAGGTGGGCACGCCGGAGGATGATGCCATCCTGCGCGTCCATGCCAAGGTGCGGGCGCATCTGGATGAAATCCCCACCGGCATCCCCGAACCGTTGATTGTCGGGCGTGGCATCAATGATGTGGCCATCGTCACGCTCACCCTGTCGCCCAAGCCCGATCAGGCTGACCGCTGGACCGACCGCGACCTGGGCAAGCTGGCGGAAAAACTGCGTACCGACCTGATCAAGGTGCCGGATATCGGCCCCAGCTTTCTGTCCGGCCGCATCGGCGAACAGGTGCGGGTGGAGCCCGACCCGGAGAAGCTGGCGCTCTATGGCATCACGCTGGAGCAATTGACGGCCAAGGTGCAGGGGGCCAACCGGTCTTTCCTGGCCGGGCGGCTGCTGGATGGCGGGCGCAGTGTGGCCGTTGCCGCCGGGCAGACGCTGGGCGGCGTGCCCGATATCGGCCTGCTGCTGATCGGCAGCCGCGATGGCCGCCCCGTCTATGTGCGCGATGTCGCCCAGGTGGTGCTGGACAGCGCGCCGCTGGACCGCAGCACCTGGACCCTGGTGCGGGATGAAAAGGGCGCCTTCGTCCGCGTCCCCGCCGTCACCCTGGCCCTGGCCAAGCGGGCCGGGGCCAACGCTGTCACCGTCTCTGAAAATATTCTGGAAAGGGTGGAAAGCTTGCGCGGCCGCCTGATCCCCGATGGCATCAATGTGGAGGTGACGCGCGATTACGGCCAGACGGCCTCTGAAAAGGCCGATGAGTTGCTGTTTCATCTGGGGCTGGCCACGCTGTCCATCGTAGCGCTGATCTGGCTGGCCATTGGCCGGCGGGAGGCGCTGGTGACCCTGGTGGTCATCCCCGTCACCATCCTGATGACGCTGTTTGCCGCCCATATCATGGGCTACACCGTCAATCGGGTCAGCCTGTTTGCCCTGATCTTCGCCATCGGCATTCTGGTGGATGATGCCATTGTGGTGGTGGAAAATATCGCCCGCCATTGGGCCATGCGCGATGGGCGCGACCGGTTGACCGCCGCCGTGCAGGCGGTGGCGGAGGTGGGCAACCCCACCATTGTTGCCACCCTGACGGTGATTGCCGCCCTGCTGCCCATGCTGTTTGTTTCCGGCATGATGGGCCCCTATATGGCCCCCATCCCGGTCAATGCCTCCGCCGCCATGCTGTTCAGCTTCTTCGCTGCCATGGTGCTGGCCCCCTGGCTGATGGTGAAATTCTCCGGCAAAGGGACTGATGCGGCGGGGCATGAGGGCGCCCATGATGGCGGCCCGCTGGGCCGGCTTTATCGCCGGGTGGCGACCCCCTTGCTCTCCTCCCGCCGTCCTGCCGGGATTTTCCTGGCCGTCATCGGGGTTGCCACCCTGGTGGCGCTGGGCCTGTTCGCCACGAAAAGCGTGACGGTGAAGCTGCTGCCCTTTGACAATAAATCGGAATTGTCGGTGGAACTGAACCTGCCGCGCGGGGCCAGCCTGCAGGACACGCAGCGCCTGCTGTTCCAGGCGGCCGACATCGCCGGTACCCTGCCGGAGGTGCGGTCAGCCCAGATCTATGCCGGCACGGCAGCCCCCTTCAATTTCAACGGTCTGGTCCGCCACAGTTTCCTGCGCGCCAGCCCGGAACTGGGCGATGTGCAGGTGAACCTGCTGCCCAAGGGGGCGCGGGATCGGGCCAGCCACGCCATCGCCCTGGATCTGCGCGCCAAGCTGCTGGCTGCCCTGAAACTGCCGGAAGGGGCGGTATTGAAGGTGGTGGAGGTGCCGCCCGGCCCGCCGGTGCTGGCCACCCTGCTGGCAGAAATCTACGGTCCCGATGCCACCACCCGCCGCGCCGTGGCGCTGGAGCTGCGCAAGCTGTTCGCCACCATCCCCTTCATCACCGATATCGACGATAGTTTCGGCACGCCCCAGCCGCGCCTGCGCCTGTCCATCGATCAGGACAAGCTGGAGTTTCTGGGCGTTGAACAATCCGCTGTGTACGCGGCGATCCGTACCGTTCTGGGCAGCACGCCCATGGGCTATTCCCATCGCGGGGAGGAACGGTACCCCATCGATATCAGCATCGCCCTGCCCAAGGACGCCCGCGCCTGGACCGAACGCCTGGCCGCCACCCCGGTGCCGGCCAACGCCCGCCCCGGCTCCAACCGGGTGGTGGAGTTAGGCGAGGTGCTGCGACTGACGCGGGAGGAAGGCTCGCCCGTGCTGTTCCGCCGCGACGGTTATTTCACCGATATGGTGACCGCCGAACTGGCGGGCCGGTACGAGGCACCGATCTATGGCATGGGGGCGGTGGCCGACGCGATAGCGGCGCATGATTGGGGCAACCTGCCCAAGCCCAGCATCCGGCTGGCCGGCCAGCCGGCGGATGAAAGTAAACCCAGCCTGTTATGGGATGGGGAATGGGAGGTCACCTATGTCACCTTCCGTGACATGGGGGCGGCCTTTGGCGTGGCGATCCTGGCCATTTATGTGCTGGTGGTGGCGCAGTTCGGCAGCTTCCGCCTGCCACTGGTGATCCTGACGCCGATCCCGCTGACGCTGATCGGCATCATGCTGGGCCATTGGCTGCTGGGGGCGGCCTTTACCGCCACCTCGATGATCGGTTTCATCGCGCTGGCCGGCATCATCGTCCGCAACTCCATCCTGCTGGTAGATTTCATCCGCCACGGGGCCGGCAAGGGGCACACCTTGCGGGAGGTGCTGCTGGAGGCAGGGGCCGTGCGGTTCAAGCCGATCCTGCTGACGGCCCTGGCGGCGATGATCGGGGCGGCTACCATCCTGACCGACCCGATTTTCCAGGGGCTGGCGGTGTCGCTGCTGTTCGGGTTGGCGTCTTCCACGCTGCTGACCGTGCTGGTGATCCCGTGCCTCTACATCGTGCTGCGCGATGGGGAGAAGGTGGTGTAGGGGGGCTTTCTGAAGCCATTATTCCCGAGAGTCCCTTCCGTGCAGTGGCTCTCCGTAACCATTCCACCATCTCTCTACCGTCACCCCGGCGGAGGCCGGGGTCCAGGGGCCACAGGCGCTTTGCCCTACGATACTGGACCCCGGCCTCCGCCGGGGTGACGGTGATGGTTGCATGAAAACCAACATCCCCCTTTTCAACGTCGCGTGTCACGACCCTCCCCCCGTTGACGCCCCCTGAAATCCGCTCTATCTGCATGGATATGAATATGCATGACATGCAAGCCAATGCCGACCGTGCGGTCGATCTGTTGAAGGCGCTGGGCAACCGCTCCCGCCTGATGATCCTGTGCCAGTTGATCCAGGGCGAACGCTCCGTCGGCGATCTGGCCCAGCGCATCGGCGTGCGCGAAACGGCGGTCTCGCAGCAATTGGCCTTGCTGCGTAAAGACGGCCTCGTCCGCGCCCGCCGCGATGGCCAGACCATCTATTACGCCCTGGCCAGCGAAGAAGCCGGCCGGGTGATCCAGACCCTGTATGAGCTTTACTGTGCGACGCCGGCGGAGAATGCGTGCGGGTGAGGGGAATTGATGGTCACATATGATTATGGAAAAATCGCTTCTAGTGATACTATAATCCTATTATTGACATAAATGCGTCTGTTGAAGGGTTTAAATACCCATTGACCCACGCAACACCCCCCTGAATTCCGTTGCACAGTGTTGCGTAGAACCCCCTCCATTCGGAGCGGCGTGCCCACCGCTCCGAATGCTCTCCCCCTCAAACCCCCGGCAGTAACACCCGCAACAACCCCGGCCGCCATGACAGGGTAAACGCGACCGTCAAGGCCCCGGCGGCCAGGGTCATGATCCAGACCAGGGCCGCCATTGTGGGGTGATCGGCCCCCAGGCACAGGCCCAGCGACAGGGCCAGGGCCAGCCCGCCGCCCACCCGCAGGCCCCGGATGGTGCGCGGGCGCTGGGCGTGGGGGCCGAAAACCTGGCCCCAGTGCGCTTCCATCGCCAGGGCCAGCCAGCCCATGCCGGCGATACTGGCCAGCATGGCCACACTTAACATCATGATCTCAGGCATGGGCCGCTCCCGTCTTGGCATTGTTGGTGGCGGGGGCCGCCAGGGCCCGGCGTTTCAGCTTGGCTGCCGCCAGCAGCGCCACGCCGGCACTGGCCAGCAGGCAAAGGTCCAGCCCCGCCACCGGCCAGTAAAGCGCCGACAGGGTGCGCAGCAGATGGTCGCCGGTGATGATCCAGTTCAACAGCACGGCCAGTGGCGCCAGCACGGCGATGGCCCGGCACTGTTCCGCCCAGGCGGGGGAGAGCAGGCCCGCCGCCACCGGCCCGCTGCGTGCCAGCGCATGGATGAAGGCCAGCAGCCAGCTTCCCCAGAAGGCATATTGTTCCAGATCGCCGCGCGGCGGCCAGCCGGCTGGCACATTGTCCGGCAGCAGCTTGTTGGCAATCAGCATTCCCAGGGCAGCCAGCACCATGCCCGTCACCGTGGTGACAGCCAGCGCATCCACCAGCCGGGCGCCCTGGATGCCCTGCTTGGCGTGCTGGCGCTTGCGCTTTTCGACAAAGAAGATGAAGCCGGTGGCGATACAGACACAACCCGTCAAGCCGCCCAGCACATAGAGCCAGCGCAGCAGCCAATGACGGAAATGCTGGAGATGCAGGCCCGTCAGGAACTCGTTGAGATTATCGACAAAGCCGGGGGCCGGGTCTTCGCGAAGCAGCTCCCCAGTGGCGGCCTTGTAATGAATACCTTCGCCCGTCAGGGCGATCCGGTCGGTGCCGGCGCGATAGACGCTGACATAGCCATTGGCATCGCCAACATGCTGAAGCGTCAGAAAGCCGACCTCGCCCGCCATACCCTTTTCGTGCCAGCGGCGCTGCGCATCCGCCACCATGGCATCAACGGAGGCAAGCGGGGCGGCCACGCCGGCCCTGTCATGGGGCAGGCCGGTTTCCGCTGCCTCCAGCCGCTCGCTCATCTCATGCAGCGGGTCCAACTGGGTGTGGCCGACGGGGAAATAGATGCCGGCAAAGATCACCAGCCCGGTGAAGGCGAAGAAGAAATGGAAGGGCAGGGCCACCACGCCCGTCAGGTTATGCAGGTCCAGCACGCTGCGCTGGCTGGTTTTGCCCGGTCGGAATGTGAAAAATTCCCGGAAGATCTTGCGATGCATCACCACGCCGCTGACCAGGGCCGCCAGCATCACCAGGGCGGCCGAGCCGACGATCCAGTATCCGATAGCCCTCCAATGCAGGTTCAGGCTGTAATGCAGCGGATAGAAGAACTCGCTGCCGATCTTCAGCCGGTCATCGGGCAGGCTGGCACCATTGCGCGGATCAATGGTGCGATAGGCCCAGATGGCTTCTTCCGGGTCTTTCGCATTGGGTACGTCGAAACCGACGAACAGGTTCAGCACCGGGTCGCGGTGGGTGGTATAGGCCCCCATCCGCTCGATGACCGGATAGGTCTCCGGCATCGGGCCGTTGACGCGCGGCGCCATCGCCGCGATGGCCTCCTTTGTCGGCTGCATCTGCTCGAACACCGGCCGCAGGATCGTATCGAAGCGCGGCATCGGCTGGGGTTCGAAGCGGGATTGCGGCACGGCCCAGCGGTCGATCTCCCGGTCAAACACCGACAGCGCGCCAAAGAAGAAGACGACCATCAGCACGAAGCCCAGCGTCAGGCCGAACCAGGTGTGCAGCCAGGCCATGGAGAGGCGGAAGCTCTGAAACATGGGTGGTTTCCTTCGTTCCTGTCGGTCAGGTTAGCTGATGCTGGATCAGGCTGGCGGCACCGGCCATCACCACCGCCCCGCCCGCCGTCACGGTCCAGACCCGTGCCAGACTGCGGGCCGCGAAGGCCCACAGGAACAGCACCAGATAGATCAGGAAGCCGATGATGGCTGTCAGATGTTCGGCATCGTGGAACGACATGCCGAGCGCGAAGGCGCCCGCCATACCCAGGGCGATGAAGCCCCAGGTGAAGGCATAGCCGCCCAGCACGGCGGCGGCTATGCGCCAAAGCGGGTGATGGCCGGTGATGCGCATGGGGCCTCCTTCAGTATCGGTAGGTCAGGGACAGGGAGAAGCGGCGCGGTTCGCCGTAGAAGTTGCTGTAAACATTGGTGCTGGCATAATATTTCTCATCCAGCAGGTTGCTGATGTTCAGCGAGGCGGTCAGCGCGTCATTCAGGTCATACTTCGCCATCGCATCCAGGATGATGAAGTCCCGTTGCACGGAATAGACGGCGCTGGCGAAATCACCCCGGGCGACGAAGCGGCTGCGGCTTTCCCAGCGGGCCCCCCCGCCGACGGTCAGCCGGTTCCAGGCATCGGGCAGGCGATAGGTGCTGTACAGCTTGGCCACATGGCGCGGCAGGCCGACATTGACGTCGAACCCCTGCGGCAGGTCCGGCTTGGCATAGGTGTAGCTGGCCTGTACCTGCCAATCCGGCAGCAATTCGCCGGAAAGGTCGACTTCCACACCCTTGATGCGGGCGCCATCGGCGGCCAGATAGGCGGAATCGCCATTGGGGGCCAGCTTGCTGCCATCCACCACCGGGTAATTGTCCTGCAGGCTTTTGAACAGGGCCAGGCTGGCATTCAGCTTTTCATCGAAGAAGGCGCCCTTCAGGCCGGCTTCGAACGTATCGCCGACCAGCGGGTCCAGGACCCGGCCGCTGACATCCTGGTTCTGCTGCGGCTGGAAGATGCTGGTATAGCTGGCATAAAGGGAAAGGCTGTCGGTCAGATCCTGCACCGCCCCGACATAGGGGATGATCTTGCCATCCTCCTTCATCTTGTCGGGGCTGTATCCCCATTGCACATAATCATAGGAGGCGTTCTGGTTGAACCAGGTGATGCGGCTGCCCAGGATGACGGACAGGCTGTCCGTCGGACGCAGCCGGGCGGCACCATGGATGGAGGCCTGCTTTTCCAGGAAATAGCGCTTGCCGCTGGTTTGCCAGACCGGTTCCGGCTTGTTGCCGTTCCAGGTGAAGATATTGGGCACGCTGGCGTCATAGCCCGGCACGTTCCAGAGCGGATAAAGCGTATAGTCGGCGCGCGTGCGGGACAGGTTGGCACCGAATGACAGGTCATGCTGGCGGCCAAACAGGGTGACCGGGCCGGAAAGGCTGGCGTCCAGTGCGGTTTGCGTCTTGGGGATCGGCCATTTCGCCACCCACAATTTGGCCCCGGCCCCGGTTTTCGCATCGGCCAGCCCATTATCGCTGAACCAGCCATAGGTGCGGTCATTCTTGTCGCCGGTGCGGGTCAGGGTCAGCGACCCCTGCCAGCCGCCGTCAAATTCATGATCCAGCGTGCCGGCCAGATTATAGCGGGTGCGGGTCTGCCGGCTCCAGTTCGTGGCGGAGTTATAGGAAACCGGGAAATCCGTGGGTGTGCCATCGGCGAAAACGCCGGGGAAACCGAAATAGGAACAGGCGGTGCAATGTTTGCGCTGATATTCCCCACTCAGGGTCAGCAAGGTGCGTTCGGAGAGGTCCAACTCCACCACGCCATAGAGCAGACGGGAATCCGCCTCCAGCCGGTCGACATAGGATTCCCCGTCCTCCCAGGCGCCAACCAGACGGGCGCGCAGGCTGCCCGTCTGGTTCAGCGGGCCGCCGGCATCCAGTTCCAGCCGCTTCTGCTGCCAGGAACCCAGGGTCGCCTTGGCCTCCCCCGCGAAACTGTCGGTCGGCTTCTTGCGGACCAGATTGATGGCGGCGGCGGGATTGCCATTCCCGCTCATCAAACCGGTGGAGCCGCGCACGATCTCAATCCGGTCATAAAGGGCAGTGTCCATGCTCAAGGCTTTGAAATCCTTGTGCATGGGGACACCGTCCACCAGCATGTTGGTGATTTCCATGTTGCGGGCAAACAGGCCCTTTTCATTATCGTCCGCCGTCGCCTTCTTCTTGAAGACGATGCCCGGCGAATTGACCATGGCATCTTCCACGGTGGTGATGTGCTGGTCGTCCAGCCGCTGGCGCGACAGTACGGCCACGGTCTGCGGGGTTTCCCGGATGGTCAGCGCCAGGCCGGTGGCGCTGCGCATCGGCCCGGCCGTATAGGAACCTGTGCCTTCCGTGGTGCCGCTGCGCAGGGTGCTGCCTTCCACGCTCAAGGTGGGCAGCAGCATGGTGCCGGCGGCTGCGGCTGGTGCCGGGGAAGTGGAAGGGGCTTCCCCCGGCACCAGCGTATAGCCGCTGCCCGTCCGGCCCATGCGGAAACCGCTGCCCCGCAACAACTGGGTGAAGCCATCCGCCACCCCATAGGTACCGCGCAGCCCCTGGCTTTGCCGCCCCTGCAACAGGGTGGCATCCATGGCAATGGCAATGCCGGCCTGCTGGGCGAAACGGTTCAGCACCTGGGCCAGTGGCCCGGCGGGGATATCATAGGTGGCTGCCTGCTGGGCCGTCTGGGCGCGGGCAGCCAGCGGGGCGGTGGCCGTCAGGCTGGCAAGGGCGGTACTGCCGGCCAGCGCCAGCCGGTAAAGACGCGGTACATGCATGATGGCGGGTTCCTCTTCCCCAATCCGGTGGTCATTCCAACCGGTTGACGGGCGAGAAGAGAAAAGTGGAACCGCGATGGCCAAATTTTTTACGCTGCTGTGCAAATCCCTGTCCATCATGGTGGTGCATCCACCAGCACCAGATAGGCGGTGAGCGTGCGCAGCCGCAGGGTGGGGAAACTGCTGTGCAGCAGCCGCAGCGCCCGGTCCGTATCATCCAGCGGCAACACGGCCGTGACGCGCAGGCCGGCGATCTGCTGCCGGTCGTAGAGGATACGGCCGCGCCGGTGACGCGACAACGCATCCAGCACATCGGCCAGGGGCTGGTCGCTGACCACCAACTGATGCCGTTTCCAGGCATCCTCCAGGCTGGCCGGGTCCACCGGCGTGCCCGGGCTGACGCCGTTTACAGTGATATGGGCGGTCTGGCCGGCGCTGATGGTCAGGGCTGCGGCCCCTGCCGCCGGCTGGCGGGCGGTGATGCTGGTGCTGGATTCCAGCATTTCCACCACGGTTTCGTCTGCCCGCCGCTCCACCGTGAAGCGCGTCCCCAGGGCGCGGATGCGGCCATGGGCGGTTTCCACCAGGAAGGGGCGGGTGGCATCCTTGGCGACATCTATCAGAATGTCACCGCTGATCAGCTCCAGGCGCCGGCTCTCCGCATCATAATGCAGGTTCACCGCGCTGTTGCCGGAAAGGGTGATGCGGGTTCCATCCGCCAGTTCACGGCTTTGCCATTCCCCGGTGCTGCTGTGCAGGTCGGCCAGCAGATAGGCGGGCGGCCAGAGGAAGAGGGCAGCCCACAAAGGCAAGCATAGGCCCAGCAGCAGCATGGCGCCGGCAACCAAAGGACGCCTGCCACGCGGTTTCCCGGCGGCTGCCAGGGCAGCCAGGGCCGGGCGGGCGGTGCTGGGGCCACGCAGCGACTGCACCCGGCCCAGTACCGCCTCCATCCGCGCGGCGGCGGCGGCGTGGCGCGGATCGGCGGCCTTCCAGGCGGCGAATTCCCGTGCTGCCACGGCCTGTTCGGCCGGATCATCATCGCCCAGCCGGGCGATCCAATCGGCGGCCTGTTCCAGGATGGGGTCGCCGCCGCTCACAACCCATGCTCCGCCAGGGCCGGGCAATGGGCATGGCAACAGACCAGCGCCTGGGCCAGATATTTCTGCACCATCCGTTTGGAAACACCCAACACCAGGGCGATCTCCGCCTGGGTCTGCTGTTCCAGATAATGGCGCAGGAAGGCCTCGCGGACGCGCGGCAGCACCCGGTCCAGCGCCTGGGCGATCTGGTTCAGCGCTTCCAGCGCCGCCATGATTTCGGCTGGCGACGGGTAATGCGGCAGCGTATCTGCCAGCAGCGCCAGTTCTGCCAGATAGGCTTGCTCAATCACCCGGTGGCGCGACCGGTCGATCAGCAGCCGCTTGGCGGTGGTGGTCAGATAGGCGCGGGGTTCCTGCAAGCCGATCAGCGCATCGCGGGAGGCGATCAGCCGCAAGAACGTGTCATGGGCCAGATCCGCCGCATCCGCCGCATTGCCCAGCCGCCGACGCAGCCACCCCTGCAGCCAGCCATGATGGTCGGCATAGAGCGTCTGGATGGAGTGAATGGTCGTATCGGCGGCAGGCAAGGGGGGCTCTTCCTGGGGCGGTGATATGCCGCCCGGCAGACAGAATTAAGAATGAGTTGCATTCATAGAATTCTGTGACTGCGGATGCAACCCTCCTTCTTGTCGTTCCGGCTCAATCCCCCAGTTTGGGCGCGATGCGGTGCAGGTGACGCAGGGGCAGCAGGCTGGCCAGTAGGATCAGGCCGGGGATGATGGCGAACAACCAGGGAATCGCAGCCACGGCCGCGGCCGCCTGCGCCACCCCGCCTTCGACATAGCCGACCAGGCCCAGCATCAGGGCGGCCAGGGCACCGCCCAGCGCCATGCCCAATTTTTCCCCCGCCACCCAGATGCCGGCAAACAGGCCAGCATAGCGGGCGCCGGCGGCCTTGTCCTCTGCCTCCGTCGCCGACGGTAATAGCGACAGCGGCAGCAATTGTTGCCCGGCCTGTCCGATGCCGAAGGCCAGCGCCGCCAGACACGCCAACACCCCATTGCCAGTGACGACGCTGAACAGCGCGGCAGAACCGGCGGCACAGACGACTGAGGCCAGCAGATAGGCCCGCATCGCGCCAAGCCGGCCCCTGATCTTCACCCAGACAGGCATGGTCAGGATGCTGCCAGCCGTCATGGCGACGAACAGTACCGACACCATGCTGCTGGGGGCCTTCATCACATGCTGCACGGCATAGGGCAGCAGGGCGGCGCTGACGGCGATGGAGATCATCTGTACCAGATAGGAAATCCACAGCCAGCGATAGGTTCGGTTGCCCAGCAGATGGCGCAGCGGATGCTGTGTCCGCGCCACTGGTGCCGGTTTCACCTGCCGGAAGCCGCGGGCCGCCAGCCCTGCCGCCAGCATCACCAACCCGCCCAGCAAGGCAATGGCCAGCCCCATGCGGGCGAAACCTTCCCGTCCACCCCCGCTGGTTTCTACCAGCAACGGGGCCAGCCCGCCCGCCGTCAGCACGCCGACGCCGACAAAGGCCATGCGCCACGCCACCACCCGGGTGCGGACGGCCGGATCGTCCGACACCTCCCCCGGCAGGGTGACGAAGGGGATGGCGAAGATGGAGTAGGCGCTGGTGCAGAGCAGGAAGCTGACCGTCACCCAGGCCAGGGTCAGCCGCCAGTCATCCAGCAAGGGCGGGGCGAACAGCAGGGCGAAGCTGGGCGGAAACAGGCAGGCCCCCGCCAGCAGCCAGGGCCAGCGCCGCCCGCTTTTCAGGCGTGCCCGGTCGGACAGCAGGCCGACTGTGGGGTCGAAGATGAATTCCCAGGCCTTGGGCAACAGCACCGCCAACCCCGCCCAGGCCGGCGGAACCGCCAGCGTCTCGGTCAGAAAAAACAGCAGCAGCAATTGCGGCGTGACGACGAAACTGGCGGCCGCAATGGAACCGGCGCCATAGGCGGCGGCGCGGGCATGGGTGATCTGGGCCATGGGCGTGTCCTTCAGCGGCCGATCAGCAGGCGCAGCAATTTCCGGTGCAACCCGTTCAGCGGCGGGCGGACCAGCCGGTCGGTGCGGGGGCCGCCCCGCCGGAAGACCGGTTTCAGATGGCTGAAATTGTCGAACCCGTCCTGCCCGTGATAGCGGCCCGTGCCGCTGGGGCCGACGCCGCCAAAGGGCAGATCATCAACCGCCACATGGATCAGCGTGTCATTGATGCTGACACCCCCGGCATGGGTATGGGACAGCACCCGGTCGATCATCGCCCCATCGCGCCCGAACAGATAAAGTGCCAGCGGCCGATCCCGCCCATTGATCTGGGCCAGGGCGGTTTCCAGCCTGTCATAGGGGATGATGGGCAGCAGCGGGGCAAACAGCTCCTCCCGCATCAAGGTGATATCTGCCGGTGGGTCGATAATGGCCGATGGCACCAGATCGCAGCCAGGGGGCGGGGCGCAGAGCGGCTCCACCCGCAATCCCTGGCTGCGGGCCTCTGCCAGCAGGGCTTGGGCACGCTCCCGCCCTTTGGTGCCGAAAATTACGCTCATCGCCGACGCACCATCGCGGGCGGGGAAATAGGTGGCGGCACTTTGCTTGATTGCAGTCAGAAATGGTTCCAGTGCCGGGCGGGGCAGCAATACATAATCAGGGGCCACACAGGTCTGCCCGGCATTGGTTAGCTTGCCATAGGCGATATCGGCGGCGGCGGATGCCACATCCGCATCCGGCAACAGCAGGGCCGGCGATTTGCCGCCCAACTCCAGCGTCACCGGCGTCAGGTTGGCGGCAGCGGCCTGCATCACCATCCGTCCGACACGGGTGGAACCGGTGAAGAGCAGATGGTCCAGCGGCAGCCCGGCAAAGCGCATCCCCAATTCCGGCCCGCCGGAAACACACGCTGCGACATCGCCGGGCAGGGCCTCGGCCAGCAGCCCGGCGATCAGGGCAGTGGTGCGCGGGGTCAGTTCTGATGGTTTCAGCAGCACCCGGTTGCCGGCGGCCAGAATGCCGGCCAGGGGACAGAGCGCCAGTTGCAGCGGATAGTTCCAGGGGGCGATCACCCCCACCACGCCCAACGGTTGCGGCGCTATCCAGGCGCTGCCCGGCTGCAGGGTCAGCGGCACCGACCGTCGCCGTCTTTTCATCCAGCCTTTCAGGTGCCGGCTTGCGTGGCGCAGGGCGGCGATGGTGACGAAAATTTCCGCAAACAGGGTTTCATGCGCCAGCCGCCCCCCGAAATCCGCATCGATGGCGGCAACAATCTCATCCTGCCGCTTCGCCAGCCCATCGGCCAGCGCCGTCAGCCACCCCCGCCGGGTGGCGGCATCCGGGAACGGGTCGGCCTTGGCCGCCGCGCGCAGACGGGCAAACGCAGTATCCAGGGCGTCGGGGCTGTCGGCGGGGGGATTGGGTGGCAAGGCTGGACTCCATGACGTTTAGAGAAGGGAGGCAATAAAAAATCTCCCCGTCATCCCAACCGAAGCCAGGATGACGGGGAAGGGAGGGGGTGGCGGGAAGCAACCATTCCCCTCAATAGGTCCAGCGCAGATAGGCGCTCACCCGCCGGGGGCGCCCATAATTCACGGCGTCCAGCCCAAAGCTGTCGTAATTCGCGATATCGACCGCGTAATCCTTGTTCAACAGGTTGGCGACCGTCACCCCGGCGCCGATGCCGCCATCGCTGGCGGTCCAGCCCAGGGTCAGGTCGGCCAGCCAATAGCCCTTCTGGCTCAACCGTTCCAGGTTACGGCTGTTGAAATAGACCTTGGAGCGGTAGGAGAGATTGGCCGTCAGCGCCAGTTCCCCCACCCCTTCCACCTGTTGCCGGTGGCTGACCGTTCCCGTCAGCGACCAGCGGGGGGAGGAGGGCAGGCGGTTGCCATCCATATTCTCCCCCTGGGAGATGAAATCGCGGTATTTGGCATCCAGGAAGGCACCGGACAGGCCCAATTCCAGCCCTGCCACGGGCAGGGCTGTCAGTTCGAATTCGCTGCCCCAGATATGGGCGCTGGCGGCATTGGTGAAGGTCTGCACCGGCAGACCGCCGCGCTGGATCAATTGGAAGACCTGCAGATCCTGGTAATTATAGAAGAAACCGGACAGGTTCAGCCGCAGCCTTCGGTTCAGCCATTCTGTCTTGCCGCCGATTTCATAGGCATCCAGCGTTTCATCATCATAGGGTGCCAGATCGGCCGGATCGCGCGTATAGCCACCGAAGAAACCACCGCTCTTATAGCCCCGGTTATAGCTGGCATAGGCCATGGCATCGTCGGTCAGTTTCAAGGATGCCGCCAGCCGACCGGAGACGCTCTCAAAGCTTTTTGAAGCATCCAGGCTGAATAGCTCGATGGCCTGCTCCACCGTGCTGCGATAGTGGAAATCCTTTTCGTCACGGGAATAGCGTAAGCCGGCGGTAAGGGTCAGCCGGTCGGTGGCCTGGAAATCCACCTGCCCGAAGCCGGCATAAGAGTCCGTCGTCTGGCGATAGGGGAAGCCCACCGTCGCGACATTGTTTTCGATGGAGACGCCAGTGGGGTTGTCCGGCGTGGTGAACATCGGGCGCATGGCGCGCAGCACATCATACTGGCCGGCGGTATTCAGATAATCGTGCAGATAATAAAGCCCGCCGACCAGTTTCGCCCGGTCCCATTCACCTTCCAGCCGCAGTTCCTGGCTGAAATCCCGCTGGGTGGCGCGATAGGATGCTTCCATCAACTGATTGGGGCTGGCATCCGTGTCTTCTGCATTATTACGCTTGGCATGGTCATAGGCGGTGATGGAGTAAAGTCGAGCCCCACCCAGATCCCAGCGCAGGTTCAGCGTGGCCCCATAGAGGTCGATCCGATCCTGGCCCTTCAGATTGTAATCACCGGCATAAGGGTCATTATCTGTATCGGCATAGCCCAGCGCATCGACACAGGCACCGGGAGCAGCGCCGCGCGCGCATAGCCCATCCGGTCCGGCAGCGGCGGCACTGGTGGGTATCAGCGCCCGGGACTGGGAATAAAGGCTGTCCCCTCGGTTCTGTCCGCCATGGATTTGCAGAACGGCTTCAAACCCATCGGTGGGTGTCAGCAGGAAACTGGCGCGGCCGGCCCAGCGCTTGGTGCGGTTCACGTCATCGTCGGTGACGCGGTTATAGGTGCGGCCATCATCGCGCTCATAAATCCCGGCAATACGCATGGCCAGCCGGTCGGCCACGATGGGGGCATTGCTGGCCGCCTGCAGGGTGACGGCGTTGTAACGGCCATAGGAGATTTGCCCCTCTCCACTGGTGTCAAAATCCGGCCGGCGGGTGGTGACATTGATGGCGCCGCCGGTGCTGTTGCGGCCATAGAGCGTACCTTGCGGCCCCTTCAGCACTTCGATCTGCGCCAGATCGAAGAATTGGCCGGTCTGGGCCAACGGGGAGGCGACATAAGCGCCATCAAGATAGATGCCGACGGCACCGGATGCATTGGCGTTAAAATCCGCCAGGCCGATACCACGAATAAAGATTTTCGGGTTGGCGGCGGCATCGGTGCTGGTGATCTGCAGGCCGGGGGTTAGCTTGCCCAGATCCTGTACATTGGCAACCCCCTGATCCAGCAACGCATCGCCGGAAAGGGCGGTTATGCTGACTGGCACATCTTGCAGATTTTGCTGCCGTTTCTGCGCCGTAACGACGATTTCTTCCAGCATCGCCTCCTGTGCAGTGGCGGGCAGGGCTGCCAATGCGGCACCAGACAACAAAAGCACATGAACCTTTTTGATCCCCTTGACGTGCATCATGACCGAATACCCCCTGTTAACCGGCCATTTGTCGGCCGGGCGGCTTTTTGGCCGCTGTTGTAACCCTCGCCGCCATCCGTACCCGCGAATGGCGGCCTGGCTTCAGGCAGAGACCGGAAAAACCGGCCAGAAGCCTGTGATCTCCCGTCCGTCGAACCGGGCCAGGGGACCGAACTGCAAAAGAACCGCCTCGCTCTGGCGTGGGCGCAGAAAAAGCCAGTCATCCGGGCGTAGTGCGGGGCGGTGCGGTCCCAACCAACATTCCTGGTTGCTGGACGGACCGAACAGGGCGCTGCGCCGCAAGCCAGGCGGTGATATGGGCTCAGCCAGCCAATGGCCGCCATGGATGAATTGCGCCTGCGCCCGCCCCCCCAGCCAAGCCAGTTTCCCCAAGCCTGGTGCCAGCGCCGGCCAAGCGGTTTTCAGCACCGGGGTGGCGATGAAACAGGCCGGCTGGTGGTGAGCCAGCGTATCCAGATCAAAATCACCGGGCTTCACAAAGGCTGAACCGATGGCGACTTCATTGGCGATGCTGCCGTGGGTGTGCAGGGTATAGGTGGGGCTGCCGGCACTGTTCAGGATCAGTGGCCCGTGACCCACATGCTGGCGCAGCACACCCAGCATTTGCCCGTAAAACTGCTGGCTGGCTGCCAGGGCACGGGCGCGGATGCCCAGGGTTGTAGGAAGTTTGGCAATGTGTGGGTCATACCCCATCAGTCCCGTCACCTGCGTGGTCGGGCTAACCTGATGCAGCAGCGCTGTCAGCGTCGATAGATCGGCAACGCCACCGCGATGCAATCCTACATCGATTTCTATGGTGATGCGTAGGCGGATGCCCCGCGCTGAAGCCATCGCCTGGTATTCTGTCAGCCGCCGCGGCGTATCGATCAGCCAGTGCGGCCCCGGATCGTCGGTTCCTGCGGCATCATAATAGGCCGCCACAGCTTCCACCGGCAGCGGTTTGCCGAGCAGCAGGTCCGCATCCGGTTCCAGCCGCCGCATTTCCAGCGTCATGGCGCGGTTGAACACCATGTAGCGATCCGTACCCATTTGCCGGGATATCACCCGTAGCAAATCAGCACAGGGCAAAGATTTTACCACCAGCCGCACCGCCGGCCCTTCACCCAGGCTGCTGGAAACGGCCTGGATATTGGCGATCAGCCGTCTTTCGTCCAACACCAGCACCGGTTCTGCCAGCCCAGCACGGTGTAGCGCTGCCGACAGGGTGGCAAAATAGCTGTCGTGGGCCGATGTGGCGTCTCGCTGTTCAGCCATGCCCCATGATCCCCCGCAGGTAGTCGTTCAGGAAACGCCCCTCGGGATCGACCTCCTGTCGCAGGGCGACAGCATCATTGAAGCGGGGGTAAAGGCTGGCAAAGTCAGCGCCGGTCAGCCGGTTCAGCTTTCCCCAGTGTGGCCGCCCCTCATATCGACGCAGGATCGGTTCGACGATTTCATAAAGGAAATCATACTGATCCTTGTAATAGGCATGGACGGCGATGGAACCGGTCATCCGCCCTTGGAAGGGCGAGAGCCAGGCATCATCCGGGGCGACAGCCCGCGCTTCGATGGGGAAGAACACGTCGTTACGCGCGCCCTCGACGGCGGTAATCACCTCCTGCAGGGCCTGCGGCTGGGCATCCAGCGGCAGGTGGAATTCCATCTCATTGAAGCGCACCGGGCGTTCGTTGGATAAAAGCCGCCAGCTCTCATCCACCACCCGCTCCGGTTCCAGCGATCCCAATACCTGCCGGGCCAGACGGCGGCGCAGGCCTGGCGACCAGCTCAACCAGTCGCGCAGGCGCTTCAGGTCCAGCAACGCCTCATTATCCTGGGCCGGTGGGCGCGGGGTGGCCGGGGCATCCGTCTCGTCATGGGTGATGACGGCGCTCATATCGGTGAAGGGAAGATAGTAGAATTCCACATTGCGGTGCTTGGCGCGCAGTGTTGGCCAGTCAGCCAGCGTCTGCTCCAGCGGCTGCACCCAGACATTCCGGTCCACCCGACGCAGCGGGCTGTTGCGCAGCGTCACCTCTGTGACGATGCCGAAGGCGCCCAGCCCCACGCGTGCCGCCTGGAACAACTCGGCGTTCTGCGTCGCATCGCAATCCAGTACCTCCCCACGGCCCGTCACGATGCGCAGGGCCGTGACATTGCCGTGGAGAGCCGGCAAGGCGGCACCGGTACCATGGGTGCCGGTTGCCAGTGCACCGCCCAGGGATTGCTTGTTGATATCGGGCAGGTTGGGCATTTCCTGGCCGATCCCAGCCAGGGCTGCCCCCAGATCAGCCAGCCGCGTGCCGGCGCGCACTTTGGCACTGATGCTGGCCGCATCATGTGCGACCAGCCCCGCCATACGGTCCAATGTCACCAGTGTCCCCGGTGTGGGGACCAGCGGCATGAAGGAGTGGCCGGACCCGACGGCGCGGATAGGGCCGGGTGCTTTGCGCACCAGTTCGGCCAACTCGCCTTCATCCGCCGGTGCTGCACGCTGTTGCGGATAGGCCGTCTGGATGCCAGACCAGTTACGCCACAGCAACCGGCCCTGCGCATCCTGTCCCGGGGGGGTAGGGGGCTCCGGCTGCCGCCCCACGTGGGAGACGGCCCAGGCGCCAGCGCCTGCCGTTGCCGCTCCAGCCATCAGCAAAAAAAGCGAACGCCGTGACAGCATGGATCATGGTTCCTGTTTTAAGAGGCGGCGGGTGGTTGGCTCATGAAGCGGATCAGCGCCTCATATTCGGCTGTGGTGCAGGCGAAACACTGGCCACCCGCCGGCATCCCGTTCAGCCCTTGCACGACATTCTGCAAAAGGGCAGGCATTCCCTTGGCCAGCCGGGGCTGCCATTGGCTGACCAGTCCTGTTTGTGGTGCGCCGCTATCCGGCATGGTGTGGCAGGCCATACAGGTGGTTGCGTAAAGCTCCGACAAGTGCGGATCTTCCGGCCGCAGGGCGGCTATGATGGCGGCATCCGGTGCAGGCTCCGCCTTATTGCAAGCTGCCAGCAAGATCAGGAAATTCAGGCAAAGCAGGGCCTGCAGCGCCCTCATGCTCGATGATTTCGGCATGGCACCCACGATCACGGTCGGTTTGAAGGATGAACGTTAGTGTAAACTAACTTTACAAGTTAGTGATAGCTAATATGCCAAATTGATGCAAGCGTCTTTTACCGATCCTTTTCAAGAAAGGACGGTTGACACGACGCAGCGTTTTGCTCTGGTAGCTTTACCAACGAAGCATGGGGCAGGCCCCCCGGGGGGAGGGGGGGCGGCGACCGCCGGCCTAAGACGACGGCGAAGGATGCCGTCGCCTGGCGATTGATGGGGAACGAGAAAACCGAAGGATCGTCTGCCGCGATCCCAATTACAAAGCGTGACGCAGACCACCGACCCACATCTGGGTTAATCCCCGGCACAGATTTTCTGGGTTCTGTGCATTATCTTCCAGCGCCAGCTCGATGACACTGTAACCCGCCTCCACGGCAATCCGGCTGCGCAGTCTCAGCTCAGCGGGTTCGACTTCTGGCAGCACAGGTAGGATGGCCTCCATGATGCGATCCGTCACCCATTCATGGGAAGCCAACCGTACACTGGAGAGTGATGGGACCGCGCGTAAGGCACGCATGATCCAAACGGCGCCCGGTACCTCTGCGGTCACCCGGATTGAATCCAACAGGAAATGGTAATGAGCCTCAATGAGATTTTCATAACCGACACCATACTGGGCCAGCCAAGTTTCCAGAACCCGGTTCTGGCGGATCATCAGATCCTCGCCCAAGGCGGCCAGCAACTCATACTTATCCTTGAAATGGCGGTAGAATATAGGGGGGGTCACCCCGGCGCGGGCCGCAACCAGATTGGTTGAGATGCGCTCAATCCCCACCTCGCCCAGTAATTCGGCTCCCGCTTGCATCAAACGAAGCCGCGTCGCCTGCGCCCGCGGCGACAGTTTCTCACTATCCAACCCCTCGTCATGAGGGGGGGGGAGGGGAGGACGAACCATACTGCCTGTTCTTTATCTGGACGGGGTTTCGTCACCCCTCAATTCCATACGAAATAATGTGTATGGAGCTATTATTCAATCTGCCACGATGGCGCCAAAAGCCAGCTATGCGGAAGGTTGGGCCATCTCCCCCTGCCCAAGCCCGGCTTTCGGGCCTACATTGTCATGGTCACGGGGATGCAACACGTTTTTCACTTTTCCTCAAAAAACCTGTTGCAACGACGTTCGACCCCGCCTATACAGCGCCTCCCACGACGACGGGCCGGATGGTTTGTCAAGTTGTGGGGCGAGGTGATGGTGGTTTTGGCCAGTATCACCGACGGTTCTTTGAAGGTTTCGGCCTTCGGACAAGTGGATTGATCTATCGTGCTGTTGGGCGGTTTGTCTGCTGGACTTGGGTCTTGTGGGTTGATTGCTTGATGGTCCGTTGACCGGTTTGGTTCTATGCTTTTTGTAGCGCTTCGGCGCTGCGGGGAAAAAAGTTTAGAGCGGTTGAAAAAAACGGTTGACGGGTTGGTCGGAGGTGTTTAGAAAGCGCTCCACCAACGACGG
>CALRQC020000055.1:0-34159 GCA_943370215.1 Azospirillum sp. RU38E | reverse complement strand
ACGGGCCCCTTTGACGGGGCGGTCTGCCTTCTTACCTTGCATTTTCTTGATAAGAGCGAACGGCTGCAGACTTTACAGGAAATACGCCGGCGTCTGATGCCGGGGGGCATCTTTATTGCTGCCCATCACACGGATGTTGAGGGGAAAGCAGAAGCCTGGCTGGCACGGTCCGCAGCGTTTGCCGGGGGTGCCAGCGCTGACCCCAGACAAGCCGCAGCATCGGCAAAGGCGATGGCGGCGCGATTGCCGCTGCTTTCTCCGATGGAAGAAGAAAAATGCTTTCGTGAGGCGGGGTTCTGTGAGCCTGCGCTATTCTACGCGGCCCTTTCGTTTCGCGGCTGGGTCATGAGCGTTTCCGGCCCTGGGAGCGCTCGCTAAGCCCGTTACCCGCGCGGCCCAAGCCGCTTCGAAAGCTCACACCCTTTCCGCAGCGTGGGCTTGTTAGTGCAGTCCGGCGCCCTTTATGAAGTACCAATCAATCCTTCAGGCACCCTGAAACAACCGAGGCTTTCCTGACCCATGCCTGCAATCGCCCGCCGAACCTTTCTGCAGCTCGCCTTGTCCACCGGTATCATGGCGGCACTGCCGAGTTTTGCTAAAACGCCGCTCGCCTATGGGGCTGGTCGATTGCTGTATAGCGATGATTTCACGAAAGATTTGTCGCAATGGCTGGTGGAGATGCACCAGCCCGGCCGGGTGGCCGTCCAGGATGGGGTGATGGAGATTGATGTGCCCGCCGGCACGTCAGTCTGGTTCCGGCAGGCGCTCTCCGGCCCTGTGCTGATCGAGTATGAGGCGCAGGCGGTTTCCGAAGGGGCCCCCAATGACCGGGTCAGCGATCTGAATGCCTTCTGGATGGCGACGGACCCCGCTGCCCCCGGTGGTGATGTGCTGGCCCGCCCGCGCAGCGGCAAGTTTGAAGATTACGATACGCTGAAAACCTATTATGTCGGCCAGGGCGGGAACTGGAACAAGACCACCCGATTCCGCCGTTATGTCGGCCGGCAGGATGACCGGCCGCTGCTGCCGGAAAATGACCGGCAGGATGCGGCCGACATGCTGGTGCCCAACAACTGGCAGAAAATCACCCTGCTGGCTGCCGGCCCCACCGTGCGTTACTTCCGCGATGGGAAAATGTTGTTTGATTACAACGACCCGGAACCCTATACGCGCGGCCATTTCGCCATCCGCACCACACAGAGCCATCTGCGCATCCGCCGTTTTCGCGTTTACCAGGCTGTTGCAGGGTAAACCCGGCGGATGGCAAATTGTTAATGCGGATACCCACCCGGCGTGAACAGGGCTTGTCCTGAGGGCTTCGCCTATCCAAACTTGGTAACAACGTTGCCGGAGTTCCCCGCCTTGGTCCCCGCCCTGTCCACCCGCATCCGCCCCATCGTTGACTGGCTGTTGCTGGAAGGCAACCGGCTGACTGATCTGGATGTGTTGTTTGCGGGACTGATTGACCGGGTGGCGGCCGCCGGCCTGCCGATTGGCCGCGTCTCCCTGAACCTGGAACTGCTGCATCCGGAGGTGATCGGTGAAGGGCGGGTCTGGCTCTGCGGTCAGGCCACGCAGGCGCATCGGGTCCACCGCATCGATACGGATTTCTCCGAATATCTCAACAGCCCGGTCTATCGTGTCGATCAGACGGGGGAGCCCTATCGTGTGCGGCTGGCGACGGAGCAGACGGAGATGTCGTTGCTGCGTCGCCTGCAGACGGATGGCTTCACCGATTATTACGTCATTCCCATGCAGGTGCAGGATCGGCACCGCACGGCGGCCATGTCCTTTGCCGCCAAACGGGTGTCGTCCTTCAGCGATGATGATATCCGCGACCTGGAACATATCGTTGCCGCCGTTTCCCCCGTGCTGGAAGCCCGTGTGGTGCGTTCCATCGCCTGCGATCTGTTGACGACGTATCTTGGCCGGGGGGCGGGTGAGCGGGTCTATGCCGGGCAGATCCAGCGCGGTGATGCAGAGAGCATCTTTGCCGCCGTGCTGTTCTGCGACCTGCGCAACTTTACCCGCTATACGGCCGAACATCTTAGCCATGAGGTGGTGGCCCGCCTGAACCACTGGTTCGAACTGGCGGTGGATGCGGTGGAGGCACATGGCGGGGAGGTGCTGAAATTCATCGGCGACGGGATGCTGGCCATCTTCCCCGCCGACATGTTGAACCCACGCGAAGCCTGTGGCCAAGCGCTGGCCGCCGCCGCCACGCTGGAAGCCGCCGTCGCCCGCTGGAACGAGGCACCGCCGGCTGGACAGATTCCACTGGAATATGGCCTGTCACTGCATCTGGGCCATGTGGCCTTCGGCAATATCGGCGGCCGGCGACGGTTGGACTTCACCGTGGTCGGCCCGGCGGTGAATATGGCCAGCCGGCTGCTGGATGCCGCCAAGGGGCTGGATTGCCCGCTGGTGGTTTCAACCGCCTTTGCCGGCTGTTCGGGCCGCGCCATGCGCTCCCTAGGTGTCCATGCCCTGCGTGGCATTGACCAGTCAGAGGAAATTTTCACACCGCATTGAGGGAAATCGCTGCCCGTGCTATCGCTGCGGCCCGATTTCCCGCCTGCCAAAGCAGTTCTCCCCATGAAGATCGCTGTCCGTTTCGCGCCCAGCCCCACCGGCTTCCTGCATATCGGCAATGTCCGCACCGCCATCGTGAACTGGCTGTTCGCGGCGCGGCAAGGTGGCAGCTTCATGTTCCGCCTGGATGACACGGACGAAGAGCGCTCCACCCAGGAATATGCCGATGCCATCGCGCAGGATCTGACCTGGTTGGGCCTGACCTGGGATCGCTATGCCCGCGAAAGCGACCGCTATCCCCGCTATGGGGAGGTGGCGGAAAAGCTGAAGGTCGCCGGCCGGCTTTATCCCTGCTATGAAACGCCGGAGGAGCTGGGCCTGAAGCGCAAATCGCTGCTGGCCCGCCACCTGCCGCCCATCTATGACCGCGCCGCCCTGCGGCTCAGCGAGGAGGATCGCGCCCGGCTGGAGGCAGAGGGCCGCCGCCCGCATTGGCGCTTCAAGCTGCTGCATGATGATATCGTCTGGGACGATCTGGTGCAGGGGCACAAGCATTTCAAAGGGGCCGACCTGTCCGACCCGGTGCTGATCCGCGAGGATGGTCGCCCGCTCTATACGCTCACCTCCGTCGTCGATGATGTGGATTTCGCCATCAGCCATATTGTGCGCGGCGAGGATCATGTGACCAACACGGCGGTGCAGGTGCAGTTGTTCCAGGCCATTATCGGGCTGGAAGGGCAGGGGCAGGTGCCGACCTTCGCCCACCTGCCGCTGATCGCTGGCTCTGAAGGCGAAGGGCTGTCCAAGCGTCTGGGTTCCCTCTCCGTTCGCTCCCTGCGGCTGGAAGAGGGGGTGGAGGCGTTGGCGCTGACGTCATACCTCGCCCGGCTGGGTACTTCTGACGCCATCGCCGCCGCCGGATCGCTGGCCGAGTTGGCGGAAGGGTTTGATTTCGCCAAGTTCGGGCGTGGCACGCCAAAATTCGACCCCGATGAATTGATGCGCCTGAATGCCCAGGTGCTGCATCAGGCCCCGTTTGCCGCCGTGACCGAAAGGCTGGCAGCTTTGGGGCTGGAAGGGGTGGATGAAGCCTTCTGGCTGGCCGTGCGCCCCAACCTGTCCAAGCTGACCGATGCGAAAGACTGGTGGGCCGTGACCCATGCGCCGGTCACGCCGCTGGTGGAGGATGCCGGTTTCCTGGAAACCGCCGCCGGGCTGCTGCCCGATGGCGTTTGGGATGAAACAACCTGGGGGGCCTGGACCAAGGCGGTGGGGGCGGCCACGGGGGCCAAGGGCAAGGCCCTGTTCCTGCCGCTGCGCCGCGCGCTGACGGCGCGCGACCATGGGCCGGAACTGAAGACCCTGCTGCCATTGATCGGCCGTGACCGCGCCCTGGCGCGGCTGGCCGGACGGGTGGCGTGATGCTTGTTCAGTTTAAAGCAGGCTCCCGATGTCGACAGGGCGTTGTCGCCCCGCCTCCTCTCGCCTGATATTCAAGACCAAGTTTCCGAAAGCAGACCCATGGCCCTGTCGCTCTACAACACGCTTCTGCGTGCCAAGGAAGAGTTCCATCCCATCGATGCGAACCATGTGAAGCTGTATGTCTGCGGCCCCACGGTCTATGACTATGCCCATATCGGCAATGCCCGTACCTTCAGTGCCTTTGACCTGCTGGCAAGGCTGCTGAAGCATCTTTATGGGCCTCAGCATGTGACCTACGTCCGGAACATCACCGATGTGGATGACAAGATCATCGACCGGTCGAACCAGTCCGGGGAGCCGATTGACAGCGTGACCGCGCGCACCACGGCGCAGTTCAAGGCCGATATGAATGATCTGGGCCTGCTGACTCCGGATATCCAACCGCACGCCACCCACCATATCGGCGATATGGTGGCGATGATCGAACGGCTGGTGGAGAAGGGCTTCGCCTATGCGGCGGAAGGCCATGTGCTGTTCCACGTGCCTTCCATGGCCGATTATGGCCAGCTTTCCCGCCGCAGCCAGGAAGATCTGATCGCTGGCGCCCGGGTGGAGGTGGCCCCCTATAAGAAGTCACCCGCCGATTTCGTGCTGTGGAAGCCGGCCAAGGCGGGTGAGCCGGGCTGGGACAGCCCGTGGGGTAAGGGGCGGCCCGGCTGGCATATTGAATGCTCCGCCATGACGGCGGCGCATCTGGGGCAGGTGTTCGATATCCATGGCGGTGGGCTGGATTTGATCTTCCCCCACCATGAAAATGAAATCGCGCAGAGCCGTTGCGCCCATGGCACCCAGGTCATGGCCAATGTCTGGATGCATTCCGGCTTCCTGACCATCGCCGGCGACAAGATGTCCAAATCCTTGGGCAACTTCTACACCGTGCGCGAATTGCTGGACGAGTTTCCGGGTGAGGCGCTGCGGCTGGCCATCCTGTCGGCGCATTACCGCCAGCCGCTGGACTTCACCAAGGAGAAGGTGGCGCAGGCAAGGAAGAAACTGGATCGTTGGTATCGGCTGTTCAAAGACAATTCCGGCATTGCTGAGTTTGCCACCTCGGATAAGCTCAAAGATGCAGTAGATTCAAATTTCCTTGCAGCGTTGTGCGATGACCTGAATACGCCAGATGCGATCAAGGAAATTGATCGCTTGGTAAATGAGGCATATTCCGAGGTTCGGTCGGCTACGGACGCTGCAAATGCGATTCTGAAAGTTAAGGCTGCAGCCAGTCTTATGGGGTTCCTTGAACAAACCCCGAAAGACTGGTTCAAATGGCAACCTGCTAAAAAGAAAGCGCTGGACGAGGCGGCGATTGAACAGGCCATTGCGGACCGTCTGGCCGCCCGCAAGGCCAAGAACTTCGCGGAGGCGGATCGCATTCGCAAGGACTTGGCCGATCAGGGCATCATCCTGGAAGACGGCCCGCAGGGGACGAGCTGGAAACGGGGTTAAGGGGGCGCCGCCATTGCCGCTTTCTCCACCGTCACCCCGGCGAAGGCCGGGGTCCAGGGGCCACAGGCGCTTTGCTCTACGAATCTGGACCCCGGCCTTCGCCGGGGTGACGGTTAGTGCAGGTTAAAACGGGGCGAACGATCGTTTGCGTTGGCGCCAATAAGCGTTTGCTAACGTGAACGCCCCCCTCAAACCCCATCCAGCCGCCGGCCCCAATCCTCCACCATCGCATTGGCCAGCCGATTGGCGGCCAGCCGGCGCAGGCCGGGGCTGGCGCCGGTCAGCTCCGCCAGTTCTTCCAGCGCCTCCCGGTTCAGCGTATCGACATACAGCGTGCGCAGGGTGTGGGCGATGTCCCAGGCCGGATGGGGCCGGTCCAGCAGGCGGATCGGGTCACCCTGGGAAATCGCCCCCGGTTTCAGCACCCGGTAATACCAGCCGGTGCGCCCGCTTTTCTGCACCAGCCGGGGCAAGGCTGGCAGGCCGAAGCGCACACCCAGCTTCCAGCAGGGCTGACGCGCCTGCGACACCTGAAGCTGGGCACCCCCCACCTCCACCACATCCCCTAGACAGACATCCGCCTCTGTCACCCCGGCGACGCTGAAATTCTCGCCAAAGGCACCGGGTGCGGCTAGATGCGGCACCATCAAAGGCTGTTCGGCGGCCCAGCGTGCATAATGGTCGAACGGGTAGAGATGGATGGCCTTCTCCGCCCCGCCATGCACCTTGTCGTCGCCCACACGGTCGCCGAACAGGCCGTTTTCATCGGCCTGCACCGGGCCGGGCACGGGGCGGCGGGCCTGGATGCTGCTGGGCACCCCTTTCGGTCCCAGCGGTTCCGGGGTGCCGATCAGCAACGTGTCGATCAAGGCGATGCCGTGGCTCATGGGTCTGCTCCTTCAAAGCGGGCGGGGCAAAGCGGGCGGGGCTTGGCCGGCACCATAATCCGGTTTGGCCCCTTCTGCATGAACGCACATGTCGTGATGACATTTGCTTTCTGCTGCGTCCGGACTGCTTTTTCCCCTGCGGCGAATGGCATCGCCCATCATAGCCGCCTTGCTTTCCAACACCGTGGCGGTGGGGCTGGCGGCGGCTTATATTTCGACCCATGAACAGCCTTGGTATCGATAAGTCGCCCGCCGACACCCGCGTCGTCGTCGCCATGTCCGGCGGCGTCGACAGTTCCGTTGCCGCCGCCATGTTGAAGCGGGAGGGTTATGATGTCGTCGGCATCACCCTGCAGCTTTATGATTATGGCATGACGGTTGGCAAAAAGGGTGCCTGCTGCGCCGGCCAGGATATCTATGACGCGCGGCGTGTGGCCGACCAGATTGAGATCCCGCATTACGTGCTGGATTATGAAAGCCGGTTCCGCAATTCGGTGATGGATGATTTCGTCGATACTTATCTGAAGGGCGAGACGCCCATTCCCTGCGTGCGCTGCAACCAGACGGTCAAGTTCAAGGACTTGCTGGATCAGGCGCGCGAGCTGGGGGCTGATTGCATGGCCACCGGCCATTATGCCCGCCGCATTGTCGGCGATGATGGCAGGGCGCAGATGCTGCGCGGGGCGGACCATAACCGCGACCAGTCCTATTTCCTGTTCGCCACCACACAGGAACAGTTGGATTTTCTGCGCTTTCCCCTGGGCATGAAGCCGAAGACGGAAACCCGTGCCATTGCCGATGATCTGGGCCTGGCCGTGGCGGACAAGCCGGATAGCCAGGATATCTGCTTCGTGCCCACCGGCGGTTACGCCAAGGTGGTGGAAAAGCTGCGTCCCGGTGCCGTGCGGCCTGGGGAGATTGTGCATGTCGATGGCACCGTGATGGGGCGGCATGACGGGGTGATCAACTATACTGTCGGCCAACGCCGGGGCCTGGGCATCGGTGGGCGCAAGGGGGAGGGCGGGGACGAGGCCGATCCGCTCTATGTCATCCGCGTCGATCCTGTGGCCAATCAGGTGATTGTCGGCCCTCGCGCAGCCCTGGCCCGTGACCGGGTGCAGGTGCGTGAGGTGAACTGGCTGGGCAACCCCGCCGTGGGCGTGCCCATGCCGGTGATGGTGAAGCTGCGGTCGGCCCAGAATCCAGCCTCGGCCGTGCTGCTGCTGCATGGTGACGGCAATGCCACCCTGGACCTGGAGGAGGCGCAGTTTGGCATCTCCCCCGGTCAGGCTGCCGTCTTCTATGACGGGGAGAGAATGCTGGGCGGTGGCTGGATCAGCGGAACGGCCCAGCGGCGCGTTGCCGCCTGATCCAGAGCAGGCGGATGATGATCCAGGGTGTGACCAGAATGGCCACCTGGGTCAGATAACTGACCAGATTGAACAGGGGTTGCTGCGTCGCGCCCCTGATATAGCCCCACCAGAATTGGGTGACGGGGGTACGTAAGGGGGCAACCAGCCCATCCCAGACGCTGCGCACATTGTCGGGCAGAAAATCAAATGGCAGGCCGGGTACGACCACGAAGATCAAGGCCAGCAGGATAGCGGGGATCAGGTAAAGCGACGGGCGGCGATTGCGGGCCATGGGGGCACTCCCTGTGGGAAGCGTCTTTGCCTCCGATGCGCGCCATGGTAGGGGGGATGGCGCATCCGTTCAATCGTGACCGAGGGGTCACAATGTCAGTTCAGATACCAGGGCCGGGTAATGTACTGCCCGGTTCTTGCCGCGTTTCTTGGCTTCATAGAGTGCCGCGTCGGCATGTTTCAAAACCGTCTCCCCATTCTCCCCATCCAGGGGATATACGGCGATGCCAATGCTGCAGCCCACCTTTACCGTCACCGTTCCATCGCGGATGCTGATTGGCTGTTCCATTGCGGCCAGCAGGCGCGCCGCCACGGCGGCGCCTTCAGCATGTCCGTCCACCCCCTCACAGGGCAGCAGGGCTGCGAACTCGTCCCCGCCAATACGGGCGATCAGATCATTCTGCCGCAGCACGGCAGAAAAGCGGGCACCCACCTGCCACAACACCTCGTCGCCAGCATCATGCCCATGTTGGTCGTTGACCGGCTTAAATCCGTCCAGATCGATATAGAGTGCGACCAGTTGCTCTTTGGCAGCATGGGTGTGGGGCAGGGCTAAGCCCAGATAATGTTCGAAGAAATGCCGGTTTGGCAGGGCGGTAACCTTGTCCTGGTAGGCGATATCCTCCATCTGAGCCAAGGCCTTTTCCGAGGCGGTCAGGGCGCTGTCGCTGGTCATCAGATTATTGATCAGATCGCCCAAAGTCTGGGACAGGATGCGGGTTTCGCGGGCGCCGCCCACCATGGGAATGGCGGCATCCTTGTGGCCATGGCGGATGCGCTCCGCCGCGCAGGTGATGGCGCGCAGCGGTCGGGTGATGACGCCGGCCGCCAGCCAGCCGATTGCCCCCAGCAGTCCAGCCAGCAGAAGGCCCACCAGATAAACCCGATTACGCATATGCTCGACGGCTTGCATGGCCAACTTGGCGGGTTGGCGAACAATGACTGTCCAGCCCAAATCCTTGACCATCGCCCCTTCCACACCCGTGGAATAGCCGATCAGATAGGCATCCCCATCCGGCCAATGCCGCTTCTCCCATCCCAGCTTGCCGGCGTTGGGGGTAAAGGCCAAGGGATGGCCGATCATCTTGCTGGGCCCCAGCAGGACCGTGCCCTCACGAGCAACGACGAACACTTCCATCCCGTCATGGTTGCTGATCGGCCGCAGCAGGTTACGGGCGAGATCGCGTACCCAGGCCCAACTGTAATGCACGGCCAGCACACCGACGATCGCACCATCCGGCCCATGGATGGGGGCAGCGACATCGACGAACTTCATCGGCTCCCCTGTGGAATTGGGCAGCAAAGACGCCAGCAGCACCGCGTCATGCACATCGCCGAGGAACAATCCCTTGCGTCCCTCTATGAAAACCGGCCGGTTCGCGATGCTCTTGCCGGTCAGAATTCCTTGGCTGCCGGCGATCACCGTGCCCTGGGCATCGGTGATGCCAATCCAGGAGGCGGTGGGGTCCAGCGACATGATTTCGTCTGCAGTGCGCTGTCGGGAGAGGTAAGGGTGCCGAACTGGGTCAATAGCAGAGCCTGGCTGGCCCGGTGCCGCATATCGCCATTGATCTTGTCGGCCATGCTATCCGCGATGCTGGCTAACATGCTGCCCACTTCCTGCTGCAGCGTCGCCTGCGCCTCCCGTTCCATATAACCGCCACACAGAGCGGTGGTTGACGCTGCCAGGATCAGGAAGGAAAAGCCGATAATGCTGCGCAGGCTGAGCATGGGCGATGTTCCGGGGGGAGGCGAAGCGCCACCACCAGAATTGCGGGCCGCCACACAAGAGAAAGGTTACGCGTAATTAACCGAGCTTGCGTCCCCTGCAAACGGCATTTGCTCTATCCGTTCGGTGAGAATGGTCATCGGAAAATGGGGGGAGGGGGCACACAGGGTGCAAAAGCAAATCGCCCCGCCAGGCACGATGGCCGACGGGGCGATGAAATGGTGGCACTGGCGTGATTTGAACACGCGACCAAGGGCTTATGAGTCCCCTGCTCTACCGCTGAGCTACAGTGCCGCAAAGCGGGCCTGAAAGGCCGGATGCCGTAATGTCTAAATACGACAAGTAAACCTGCCGTCGGAGAGGGATGGTGGCACTGGCGTGATTTGAACACGCGACCAAGGGCTTATGAGTCCCCTGCTCTACCGCTGAGCTACAGTGCCATTGACCGCCATTCCGATCGGGAGCCGCTGTTTAGATAAAACAGCCGTTTCCGTCAAGTCCCTTTTTCACATCTCCTCCGTCCCTTTGATCGTCTGTTCCAGCCATGCCCGGTAACGGCCCAGCCGTGTCCCGTCATGGCCCGGCCAGCCGTGCCGGCTGGCATAGGTCTCTGCCTCCTGCCGGTTGGTCGCCCAACAGTTCAGTTCTGTCCATTTGCCGGTGTCGTCGCGCCAGCGGAAGACAAACGGGGCAGGGACTGGCGAGGGCATGGCGGGCACCGGACGGAGGAATTATCGATGCCAGAATGCCGCGTAAAGCCGTGCCCTGTCCACATGATGGCGGTTGCAGCCTGCATTGGGGAACGAGCCGTTGACGATGCCCGCCGACATGGGACAGGCTGGCACCTGACCGCATTCCTGCCGGGAGCATATGCCAGTATCTACGTATTTTACTGGTAGGTGCAATCGAATAGGGTGTTCAGGAAATTCGTGTGGCATACACGCAAGCGCGCTAGACAATGAACAGGACGGCTTTTGCCAGAAACGTCATGAACGTCTCTGAAAGTACCATCAACGATCTGGTCGCCCGTCTGCCGACGGAGGAGGCCGACCGCCTGTTCGAGGAACTTGAACAGTTGGAGGGGGACTCTGTCCGCCGCCAGGCGGTACGTCGTGCCCTGGTCGCCAAGCTGAATGCACTGCGTCAGCAGCACGCCCGCCGGCTGTTCACGGAATTGTTTCAGCCTTATATGACGCGCGACGCGGCCTTGCTGCGTCCGGAATTTGCCAGTCCCGGCACCATCCATCCGCTGGATGTCGGCTCGCTGTGGATAAGGCTGGTTGACAAGTCCATCGGTCCCTTTGCCCGCCAGGCCGATGCCATGCTGGCGGAACGGGCCCAGTCCAGGCCGCTGCGGTCTGTCTTCGGATTGCCGGAGGTGTTGGCCCTGCAGGCTGACCTTGCCAAGCGTGCGGCGGAGGTGCTGACCTCGACGTTGGGTACGACCGGCGCTGTCCGCCCCTTCTTGGAAGAGACAAACCGCTGGCGGGGGTTGGAAGCCAAGCGAATCCGTCTCGGCTTCGATCCAAGGCCCCTGACCATCGAGGATTTGCGCCTGATGCAGGGCGTGCTGGGTCAGGCGCGCGCGATGGGTGACCTGTATGAACAGCTACGCCGGGCTGCCCGCGATCCTGATGCGCTGGCCGCCATGGTCGGTGACCCGGCGCAGGGCTTGGATGGCCGGGTGGCTGCCTTGGTGCCAGGGGTAGGGGTGTTGGCCCCGCTGGCACTGCTGCATGTCGATCGCAATTATATTGCCGGTCGGATGATTCTGCTGCATGGGCCGCAACCCTGGCAGGAGCCGACTGTCATGGCCCTGACCCGTCACCTGGGGCGTACCTGCTTCGCCCTGACGGAAGAAGTGATGGGGGCCATGGGCGTTGGCCAGTTGGTGCGGCCGGGCCTGTCGCTCCCACTGGCACGGCGCGACCTGCTGGATCGTGAACTCGCCAATATGGACGTGATCTTGTCCCTGTTTGAGGATTTGGATCTGATCAACCATATGCGCTATGGCAGCCTGGCACGGGATTTCCTGGATCGCATGGTCCGCCGGGTGGAGGCAGAGCTTTACCCGATGCTGGAGGAGCGCTGCCTTGCCGAAGGGCGCAGCGCCAGCCGCCCGATACCCGATTTTGAGGCGCTGGACTGGACCCTGGCTTTTTGCAGTCGCTGGCGCGCGGTGCTGAAGCGCAGCCTTTTTTGGGGTACCGGCTTTTCCTCCTTCCATGACAATGTTGTGGCCGGTTTGCGGGATGCCTATCGCGGCTGCTTCTCCCGCAATGGCTATGCGTCGGCGTCCCAGCGGCTGGCCCATGCCATCCGGCTGGCGCAGTTGGGCACCCGCCTGGGGGCCGAGGCCAGCAACTGGATGGGATTGATGGATCCCGGTTTGATTCGCACCGTAGCGCAGCGGTTGAAAGAGCCGGAGCCCCTGTCAGGCGGGGAAGCATCGCTGGCGCGTGCCGTGCTGGGGCTCGCCATGGAGGAATTGCGCCGTACCAAACATTGGCGTGATCCCGCCTTGCAGCAGTTCGCCGAGATGGCCGAGGAACGGCTGGCAGTGGAATGAGTGCTTAATCCATGGCTTTGACAGCGGCGGAAATTCGCGCCCGCGTCCTTTATCGCGATCCTGACGTGCTGGTGGTCGATAAACCCTATGGGCTGCCGGTCCATTACGGCACCAAAACGACTGATCATCTGGAACTTTATCTGCCACATCTGACCGATGACAAGGCAGAGCCGCCCCGTCTGGCCCACCGGTTGGACAAGGATACGGCGGGTTGCCTGGTGCTGGCACGGGATGCCGCCGCTGCCGCCCGCATTGGCGATCTGTTCCTGGCCGGAAAAGTGATGAAGACCTATTGGGCAGTGGTGGAAGGGCGGCCCAGGGGCAATGCCGGCAGCATCGACATGCCTTTGCTGAAGGTGCGCATCCCCGGCACCTCCAAGGTGGTGGTTGATCTTGCCGGCAAACCGGCTTTGACCGATTGGCGCCTGTTGGCCAGCAATGGCCGATTTTCCTGGTTGGAGCTGCATCCGCGCACCGGCCGGATGCATCAGATTCGGGCCCATTGCGCTTATATGGGGATGCCGCTGCTGGGCGACCCGATCTATGGCTCGCAGATGCCGCCACCAACCGGTCTGCATCTGCTGGCCCGCGCGGTGCATTTTTTCTATTCCGCCGAAATGACCGTATCGGCGGTGGCAGAACCGCCCCCGCATATGGCACAGACGTTGGAGTCGATTGTTAATGGATAGCCACCGCTGGCTGTGTCAGCGTTATACCTGTTCCCGACAGGCAAGGTGGAACGCATCTTATGATTGAAGACATCCTGCTGTTCATGGCCGTCGGGTTTGCCGCGCAGATGGTGGATGGGGCCATCGGCATGGCCTATGGTGTTACGGCCAGCAGCGTGATGATGTCGTTGGGCATTCCGCCTGCCACCGCCAGCGCCAGCGTGCATGTGGCGGAGATGTTTACTACCGGGGCGTCGGGTTTCGCCCATTGGCGCCGCCGTAATATCCGTCCGGAACTGGTCTGGCGGCTGGCGATTCCCGGTATGGTGGGTGGGGCCACTGGGGCCTATCTGCTCTCCGGCATATCCGGGGAGATGATCCGGCCCATCGTTTCCATCTATCTGGTTGCCATGGGGGGTGTGATCCTGTGGAAGGCCTTGCATCCGCCACCGGCAACGGAATTGTCCGCCAACAAGGTGCGCGTCTTGGGCTTGGGGGGCGGGTTTCTGGATGCTGTGGGCGGTGGGGGCTGGGGGCCGATGGTGGCCAGCACATTGATCGGGGCGGGGACCACGCCCCGCTATGCCATCGGTTCGACCAATCTGGCGGAGTTCTTTGTCACAACCACCATTTCCTGCACCTTCATCCTCACCATCGGGCTGGACCTCTGGCCGGCGATTCTGGGCTTGATCCTGGGCGGTGTGATCGCCGCCCCCTTTGCCGCCATGGTGACGCAGAAGCTACCCGACAAGCCGATGATGATCCTGGTGGCGATCATCATCATCCTGCTCAGTCTGCGTAATCTGGTGGAAGCCGTCCACGCGTTGCTTGGTGCAGGATGACGAAAGAGGGTCGGCACCGCCCGTTTTGATCCGCCCCGGACCAGATGGCCTTTGGGATCGGCTCAAAGAAAAAGGGCTCCGTCATCGGCTGGTGACGGAGCCCTTTTTCAAGGTCGATAGGAGAGTCAGTTGTCGTAATCGGGGATATCCGGCATTTGGGTGATGTCGGCCTTGCCATCACGTATCCAGCCATCGCGCCGCTGGCGGTAGAGCGAGCGCATGGAGGCGTAATAGTCGAAGCTGTTGCGCTTCACATCATCCAACGCATCAAGATATTCCGAGCGCGTATCCACGGCATACAGCCCGGTACGCGTATAGCTGATCCAGGTGCGGTCCGTGTTGGAAGCGTAGTTGGTAAGCGGATCGGCAAAGAACTCGCCCGCCGTACCGAATGCATCGCGCACGCTGGATGACCCCAGCACCGGCAACACCAGATAGGGCCCTTCCGGAACACCCCAGACAGCCAGGGTCTGGTCCAGGCTCTCATATTCGTAAGGCATCCCGTTATCGGCGGCGATATCGATCAAACCACCCAGACCGACAGTGCTGTTGATGACAAAACGCTTGATCACATTGCCGGCACCCGGGACATCGCCCTGAAGCAACTGGTTGGCCAGGTCGAGCGGGGAGCGCAGGTTGCGCAGTGCATTTCGGATGCCAGTACGGGCAGGATCAGGCAGAACGAAACGATAGACTTCCGCTGCCGGGCGCAGAAGCACGTAATCCACGCCTTCATTGAACCAGAAAACCCCCCGGTTCACAGGCTCCAGCGGGTCATTGGCGTTATCTTCGTGCGCCTGGCGTGCCGATCGATCCTGTGCGTCAGCCCCGGTGGCCGTCACCGTGCAAAGCAGGGCAGCCGCCAGCAACGCGGCAATCCCGCGGCGGCGTATCAAAGTGGCTGGCATATGGCGGGCCATGTTTTACCCTATCGAGCAATGGGACGAGACCAGAGTGGCGCATAGCGCACCGGCAGGCTTGGATGAAGCTGACATTTAGGCCGGGCCGCGTTGCAGCAAAGTGATAATAGTCACAGCGGCAGGCAGTTGTGGGTGCCCATTTGGATAGGCTTCGCGCATAAGTGGCCTTCGTCCAGGTGATGTCTGGCGTGCCATCCAAGGATCATGGGGAAGAGTTCGCGATGCTGACGGATTGCCCCCGCGCGTTCCCTCTGGTATGAGCGCCCATCACCGTTGGCGTCGCGGCCCACGACCGCGTCCTCGTGCGCCTATGGTTCTTTGATTTTGACCAACGGGTACCTGTACCCGTAAGCATCCGGATCCCTGCGCTATGCTTTGCCCTACGCCATCGTTCCATGCCCTGCCGTCCCGTCTGGCGGATTTCGCCACGGTGGCCGAGGCGATTGCTTACGCGGCGCAAGGGGAAACGGGGCTGAATTTTTATTCCGGCAAGGGGGAGCTGACGGAAGCCCTGCCATATGCCCAGCTTTACAGCCAGGCGCTGGATCTGGCGCGCCGGATGCTGGCCAAGGGGTTGGTGAGGGGGGATCGGGTCGCCATCATCGCTGAAAGCGATGGTGATTTCATGCGTGCTTTCGCCGCTTGCCAGTTTGCTGGTCTGGTGCCGGCGCCACTGCCGTTGCCGGCAGCTTTCGGTGGCAAGGATAGCTATATCGATCATATCCGCCGCATGATGCAGGGGGCGGATGCCAGTGCCGCCTTGGCCCCGGCCAATCTGGAGGAGTGGCTGCGCGCCGCTGCCGACGGGCTGGGCCTGAAGGTGGTGGGCACCCTGGCCCAATTTGCGGATGTGGATGGTCAAGGCGTGACCTTGCCCACTATCTCGCCCGATGATCTTTGTTATCTGCAGTTTTCCAGCGGCAGCACCCGTTTCCCGTTGGGTGTGGCGGTTACCCAGCGCGCCTTGATGGCCAATGCCCACGCCATCACCGCCCATGGGCTGGGGATCACGGCCAAGGACCGCTGCATTTCCTGGCTGCCGCTTTACCACGATATGGGGCTGGTCGGCTTCCTGCTGACCCCCCTGGTCTGTCAGGTCTCCATCGATTATCTGCCGACGCGGGAATTCGCGCGTCGGCCGCTTCTGTGGCTGCAGATCATCAGCCGCAATGGTGGCACCCTTTCCTACAGCCCCAGCTTCGGTTATGAGCTGGCGGCCCGCCGGGCGGAAACCGCCTCCACTGAAGGGCTGGACCTGTCCAGTTGGCGCGGTGCTGGGATCGGCGGTGACATGGTGCGCCCCCGCGTGATGCGCAAATTCGCCGAAGCCTTCGCCCCGCGCGGTTTCCGGCAGGAATCCTTCGTGCCCTCCTATGGCATGGCGGAGGCGTCGCTGGCGCTGTCCTTCGCGCCCTTGAATACGGGTGTCGTCACCGACCTGGTTGATCTGGACAAGCTGGAAAATGACGGCGTGGCGGTACCCCCCGATGCCAACAGCGTTCGCACGCGGGAGTTTGTGCTGAACGGGCCGGTGCTGCCCTTGCATGAACTGGAAATCCGCGATCCTGCCGGCACGGTGCTGCCGGAAAAGCGGGTGGGCCGGGTCTTTACCCGTGGCCCGTCGCTGATGCAGGGCTATTTCAACCGACCGGAGGAGACGGAGGCCGTGCTCTCCGCCGATGGCTGGCTGGATACCGGCGATCTTGGCTATTTCTGCAATGGTCAGATTGTGATTACCGGCCGGGCCAAGGATCTGATTCTGGTCAATGGCCGCAATATCTGGCCGCAGGATCTGGAATGGTCGGCCGAACATGCGGTGCCGTCGCTGCGCAGCGGCGATGTGGTGGCTTTCTCCGTCGATAGCGAGGCGGGCGAGGTGGTGACGGTGCTGGTGCAGTGCCGCCCCACCCAGCCGGAGGTGCGTGCCGCCCTGTCGGCCGAGGTTGGCGGCGTTCTGCGTTCCGCCCATGGGCTGGAGGTGAAGGTGGTGCTGGTCCCCGCCCATTCCCTGCCGCAGACCTCTTCCGGCAAGCTGAGCCGGACCAAGGCCAAGCAGATGTATCTGGCGGGTGCGTTCGAACCGCAGGCTGTCTGACATGGCCCTGATGGGGCCCCCGCAGATGATGGTGGATCGGCCGGTTGTCGCCGTCACCGGGGGCACCGGCTTTCTGGGGCGCCATCTGGTGGCTTCCCTGTGGCAGGCGGGCTATCAGCCCCGGCTGCTGGTACGTCAGGATCCCAGCCATCCGCTGCTGGAGGGTGTTCATCCGCAACTGGTACCGGGCGATCTGGGGGACGAGGGGGCGTTGGCCCGGCTGGTCACAGGGGCCGTTGCTGTCATCCATGCCGGTGGGCTGATCAAGGCCGTCAGCCGTGAGGCCTTCTTTACGATCAATGAAGGGGGATCGGCACGGTTGGGCCAGGCGCTGGCCCGCCACGCGCCAGAGGCCCGTTTTCTGGTAATTTCCAGTCAGGCTGCGCGGGAACCGACGCTTTCCGACTATGCGGCCAGCAAGCGGGCCGGGGAGGCGGCGGCGATTGCCGGCTATGGCGGTACGGATTGGCTGATCGTCCGGCCCCCGGCGATCTATGGTCCCTGGGATCGCGAAACCTTGTCTTTGTTCAAGGCCGCCGCCGGGCCTTTGGTGCCGGTGTTGGGGGGATCGGCAGCGCGGATTGCCATGTTGCATGTCAGCGATGCCGCCGCAGCGATCACGGCCCTGGTTTGCCCCGGTGTGGTGGGGCGCTGTTACACCCTGTGCGATGGGCATCATGTCGGCTATGGTTGGGATGAGTTGCTGGATTGTGCGGCGGCTGCGGTGGGACACCGGGCACTGCGGGTCCGCGTGCCAGCCGCCCTGCTGTCACTTTTGGGGGGGCTGTCTGGGTTGCAGGCGCGCTTGACGGGACGGGCTGCCATGTTGACGCGGGGAAAGGTGCAGGAAATCCTGCATCCCGATTGGACAGTGGCGGCGAACGAGATGCCGGATTCGGCCCTCTGGCGTCCCCAAATCAGCTTGGCTGAAGGTTTCAAGGCCACAGCGGACTGGTACCGTTCTCACGGCTGGATATAGGTCCAGCGGTATTTTTTGTGACAAGGTGTTGCGGAATTACCCGATGCTGTGTCTTCTGTCACTGCGGGGACATTGCCATGGTGGTTTGTTCTTGCATCCGTAGGCGTTGCATTTACCTTACGGGAACGTGACGCTTTTCTGATCGCACAGGGGGGCACCTGGGCTATCAGTTGCTACAACCACGACAACAGCGCGTCACTGCGACTGCTGTTTTTTATGACTCTGGGGCGACTTTTATGACTGCTGACCTCAACGAGATCGTTGAAGAGATAATATCTGCCCTGGGGTCTACCCTACCCACGCCGGTCACCATCACGACGGACACCAACATCACACGCGATCTCGGTCTGGATTCCCTGGCCGTGATGGATTTTGTGATGGTGCTCGAAGATAAGTTCGACGTCTCGATCCCGCTGGAGCGGATCGCGGAGGTCGAAACCATTGGCGACTTGGCCAGGACCATTCAGGATCTCCGGGGGCGCGCCTGAGTCATGACCATTCTCGCTAAATACACCCAACTGCGTGAATCGTATCATAAGATGGCCGCCATCGGCCGGGATCCGTTCTCGGTTCAGTTTGATGGTATCCTGTCCCCGACAGAGGGGATGCTGAACGGTCGCCGCACCATTCTGCTGGGCACCAACAATTATCTGGGCCTGACCTTTGACCAGAGCTGCATCGACAAGGGTGTCGAAGCGCTGGTGGAACAGGGTACGGGCACCACGGGTTCCCGCATCGCCAATGGTTCCTATACCGGCCATGGCGATCTGGAAAAGGCCCTGGCTGATTTCTATGGCCGCCAGCATTGCATGGTGTTCACCACCGGCTATCAGGCCAATCTGGGCATCATCTCCACCCTGGTGGGCAAGGATGACATCCTGGTCATCGATGGCGACAGCCATGCCAGCATCTATGATGCGGCCAAGATGACCACGGGTCAGGTTGTGCGCTTCCGCCACAACGACCCGGATGACCTCTATAAGCGCCTGCGCCGCCTGTCTGACCATCCCGGCAATAAGCTGGTGGTGGTGGAAGGCATCTATTCCATGCTGGGCGACACCGCCCCGCTGAAGGAATTCGCCCAGGTGAAGCGGGAGGCGGGTGCCTTCCTGCTGGTGGATGAGGCCCATTCCATGGGCGTGCTGGGGGAAACCGGGCGCGGTCTGGCGGAGGAAGTGGGGGTTGAGGCTGACGTTGATTTCATCGTCGGCACCTTCTCCAAGAGCCTGGGCGCGGTCGGCGGCTTCTGCGTTTCCGACCTGCCGGACTTTGACATTCTGCGGGTGGCTTGCCGCCCCTATATGTTCACCGCCTCGCTGCCGCCTTCGGTTATCGCCACCTCTTTGCAGGCCCTGAAGCGCCTGCGGGAGGAGCCGGGCCTGCGTCTGCGGCTGAATTCCAATTCCCGCCGGTTGTATGAAGGTCTGCGCAATCTGGGCTTCCAGGTTGGTCCGGTGGCTAACCCCATCGTCGCTGTGGCCCTGCCGACCAAGGAACTGGCCATCGCCTTCTGGAATGGTCTGCTGGAAGCGGGGCTGTATCTCAATCTGGCGCTGCCGCCGGCCACGCCGAACAGTCTGGCCCTGCTGCGCACCAGCGTCAGCGCCGCGCACACCCCGCAGCAGATCGATACGGCGATTGAGCTGTTTGCCCAGGTCGGCCGCCGTCTCGGCGTGCTGCCCGGTCTGGTGCAGGCGGCTGAGTAAGAAGCGGCCTTCGGGCTTGCAACGTGAAAGGGGCGGTGCCGATGGCGCCGCCCCTTTTTCATTCTGTGGCCTTCCGCCAGATGCTGGCCAGCCACCCTTGTTGCCGGCGTGGTGCACCAAGGGGCCGACGCCATTCTTCCACCAGCACGAATCCGGCCTCCCGCATCAGCCGGTGTAGGGTCTGCGGGCGGCGCAGGGCCATGTGGCGACCATCGGGCATGGTGCCTTCCAGCCCATCGCCGGTGGCATCGCAGAAATAAAACAGCCCTTCCGGTCCCAGCCAGTCCCGTGCCCGCCATAATAGAAAGGGCAAGGCAGGGCTGGGGACGTGGAACAGCACATGATGGGCGTAGAGCGCCTGGAACTGCCGCCCCTGCCAGGGCGGGTTGCGGGGGGACAGCAGATCGAAGTGATGGATGGGCCGGCCGCTGCGGCGGGCGGCGATGGTGGCCAGGGCGGCTGCCCCCTCCACCCCTTCCGTTACAGCACCGGCCTGTTGCAGGGCCAACAGGTCGCGGCCATTGCCGCAGCCCAGTTCCAGCACTGCCGGTGTCGGCATGGAGAGGGCCGCCAGCAGCCGGCTGATGGCGTCGCTGGTATCATGATCGGCGAAGTTGGCATCGTACCGCGCCGCGTGGTCTTCATAATGGGCCAGCGTCGGGTTGCCCGGCATCAGCGGATAGCCCCCAGGCGCCGCAACCGATAGAGGATCAGCGGCGCTGACAGAATCGGGTGGCGCCGCTGCCAGGGCGTCAGTTCCAGCCGCACGCCGGAATGGCGATGGATTTTCCAGATAATGTAATCGACTCCGCCCTTGAAGGTGAAGGCTGCCTTCACCAGCCGGGCGATGTTCAGCAGCTTGCCGGCAAAGCGCCGCCGGCCCCAGGCGGCCCGGCCTTTGACACGTTCTGCCGCACCCAGGTGGGGGGTGAAAAGGTTGCCTTCCACCTGAAACCCGATGCCGCCCAGGGTCAGCGCCGGAGACAGCAGGGCGGCATAGCGGGCTTCGGCATGTTCCACCAGGCTGACGCCGCGCTCGCCCTTTTCCACCCGCAATTCGGCGGCATAGGTGGCGCGGAACAGGGCTTCCCAGAACTGGCGCGCGGTGCCGCTTTCCGGCCCCAGCCGCACGGCCCAGCGGGCCGCGGTGGCCACGGCACCGGCCAGGGCCGACAGGGTGGCTTGGTGGGCGGCGGCATCGCGCGCATGGGCCAGAATCACCGGTTGGGCAAAACGGGCCCAGATGGTGGTGTCCAGGCTGGCGGGGCGGGTAGCGCTGGCGAACTGGTCGGCCCGCAGCACGGCCACCTTGGCCCGCAGCACATGGCCCTGCCAGGGCACCTCCCAGAATTCCACCGTGGGCGGCAGCAGGCGGGTGGCCAGGGCTAGCGGGCGGGAGCGGTGCCAGACGGTCAGGCTGTCCACCAGCACATAGAAATCCAGCACCCCGTCGACATCGCCGCTGCGCAGGTTGGAGCCATAGAACAGGATGGCGGCGACATTGTTGCCGCCTTGGGCCAACAGGGCGGCCACCACGGCCTGCGCCGGGGCAGGGGGGGGGCCTTCACTTTCCTGCCCGATCAGATCCAGCAGCCTGTCCGTCATGATGGGATCACGAAATCCACCACATCTTCCGCCGACAGCCGGATGCGGCCGGCCGGATAGGTCTCCCCATCCATGATGAAGGGGCGGGGCAGGGCAAGGTCAAGCACCTGCGCACCACCGCTGCGATAGGCACCGCTGTCCAGCATCCAGGGGCGGGGCTTGCCCTTGACCAGGGCCGGCAGGGCGCGCAGCAGGCGGGGCGGGTTGGCCGCGATATCCAGATAGCGCAACGGGGCCGCCCCATGGTCCCAGAAGGGCCAAAGCCCCAGAATCAGCCGTTCCAGGGTGGTGGCCAGGAACAGGAAGCGGTTGCCATCCTGCGCGGGATGGCCATCAATGGTGATGCCCATGGCTTCGCCAGCCAGCCAGCCATGCTGGTCATTGCCGATCAGCGCCCGGCCCAGCACCCCGGCCATGGCGATCGCCACCGCCGGCCCCTGGGTGAAGCCGGCGCGGTGGATGTGCGAATTGGCCAGTTCCGTGCCACGGGTGAAGGCACCGCCACCCATGAACATGCCGCGCACCGGTTCATGCTCGCCATCCGGCCAGGTGATGGACAGGATCGGCCGGCGGGTCAGTTTTTCACCCAGCCGGTTGGCCTGGGCGGCACCGACCAGCCGTTCCAGTGCCTTCAAGCCATGGCCCGGTGTGCCCACATCAGCGGCGATCAGGTTGGTTTTGCCCGACGCCATGATGGCCAGCCGGGGCGGCCGGTCACCAAAGGCGGCGGGCAGGGCGGTCAGCACTTCCCGCACGGTGCCGTCGCCGCCATCGACACAGATCGTATCGACGCCGTCATGGGCGAAATCGGCCAGCGTGTCACGCAACTCCGCCGGGGTGGCCGGCTCGGCGAAATAGAAGCCCAGCAGGGCAGCGGCCTGGGCACGGGTGTCGCCGCCGCCCTGCTTGTTGCGCTGGCTTTTCGGATTACGGATCAGACCCAGACGAGACATGACGAGCGCACAAGCCCTTTCCGGTCAGGCAGAAAGCGGGAAACGGCCATCGCCGTTCCGCCGGATCTGGGAAAAGGTCGGCACCCGGCACTTGCCGGGTTTGTGCGTGCGGTCAGCGGTCACGGGAGGGAATACCATGTGATGCGATGCGGATTTTGGCAGCCTTCATACAGGCTGCCCGCGCATTTGCCTATGGGGGCTTTGCCGCAGCCTGCTTCTCGTCGTAGGGTGCGGCCCCATGTGCGCTTTCCGCTTTGCCCATTTTTCCGATCCGCACCTGCCGCTGGCGCCTGACCGGCTCAGCGGGCGGGGTTTTTTCACCAAGCAACTGCTGAGCTATCTCTCCTGGCAGCGCAAGAAACGCCATGTGCATCAGCCGGCGGTGCTGGATTGTCTGTTGGCGGATATACAGGCGACGGCCCCCGACCATATCGCCTGCACCGGCGATATCGCCAATATCTCCTGGCCGGGGGAGTTCCAGCGCGGGCGGGACTGGCTGGCCCGCGTCGGCCCGCCGCAGCAGGTCAGCTATATTCCCGGTAATCATGATGCGATGGTGTCCGTGCCCTTTGCCCAGGGGCTGGGCCTGTGGCGCGATTATATGCAGGGCGACCGGCCTCCCCCCCCGGATGCCCCCCTGCCGGACGGGCTGTTCCCCGCCCTGCGGCGGCGGGGGCCGGTGGCCTTCATCGGGCTGAATTCCGGCTTGCCGACGGCCCCCTTGCTGGCCACCGGCCGGCTGGGGCCGGCGCAGATGGAGGCGTTGGGCGACATGCTGGCCGATCTGGCGCGGGAGCGGCTGTTCCGGGTGGTAATGGTGCATCACCCGGTGGCACCCGGCGTGGTGCGTCGGCGCAAGGGGTTGAGCGACGCGGCGCCCTTGCGCCACCTGCTGGCCCGCACGGGGGCGGAGATGCTGTTGCATGGCCATGCCCACCGGGCCAGCCTGGCCATGCTGAAAGGGCCGAACGGCCTGATCCCCAGCCTGACCGTGCCCTCCGCCTCTGCCCTCCGCCATGGCCGCTATCCCGCCGCGCAATGGAACCTTGTGACGGTGGACACAGACGGCGGCGGCTGGCGGGTGCAGGTGGAGGCCCGGGGTTATGATGGGGCCGGTACCATGCGCGTGGTCAATGGCTATACGTTATTGTTACCCTGGGCGTGACCGGTGGCGGCTGTCGGTTTGCCTCCCCCTGTATTTGGTTCTATGGTGACGCGCTTTGATAAAGTCAGGCCCGGCCGCGCGACGATGAACATTATGCAATCCCCCTCTGTCCGTCCGATGAAATGCAATTACCCGTTCCAGGCGTTGGAACGGCTGCGGGCTGCTGTTGCCACGCGTAGGGTCGGGGTGGTGTGAGGTGGACAGAAGCGTGACGCGCGGCGAACGGACGGCCATTGTCAGCACCAGGGTGATTGACCGCTATATCCTCACCCAGACGCTGAAGCCGCTGGCGGCGTCGCTGGTGGTGGTCCTGATTGCCCTGCTGATGGAACGGCTGCTGCGGCTGTTCGATCTGCTGGCCGCCCATGGCGGGCCATTCGATCTGGTCATCCGCATGGCGGCCAACCTGATCCCGCATTATCTGGGGCTGGCACTGCCGGCGGCCTTTTTCATCTCAATCTTCATCATCGTCGCCCGCATGGGGGAGGATAATGAACTGGATGCCTTGCAATCCACCGGCCTGTCAGTGCCGCGCATCGCGCGCGCCTTTCTGTGGCTGGGCGCGGGGCTGATGGTTTTCTCCGTACTGCTGTTCGGGTTTCTGCAGCCTTATGGCCGGTATGGCTACAGCACGCTCTATCATATGGTGGTCAACGCCGCCTGGGATGCCACCGTGCCGGAAGCCACCTTTGTGGATGCCGGCGATGGGGTGACGATCAGCGCCGATATCGTCGACAAGACCGGCCGCCAGTTGCGACAGGTTTTCGTTCATCAGAACCGCGACAATGGGGAAACCTGGGTGACGACGGCGGCCTCCGGCGCCCTGGCCGCGACGGAGGACCGGGAACGGGTGTTGCTGACCCTGAAGGATGGGGTGCAGGTGCGCACCCTGCCCGATGGCCGGCAGCAGGTGCTGGATTTCGGCGTGCTGACGCTGGACCGGCCGTTCCAACTGATCACGGAGCCGTTCCGCGCCCGTGGCGACAGCGAACGGGAACTGACCTTGCCCGAGCTGTGGCGGGAAATGCATGATCCGCATTCCATCCTGCCGCGCAGCAAGATCGAGGCAGAGTTCCATGCCCGCATCGCCCGCGCTCTGTCGCTGCCGCTGCTGCCGCTGCTGGCCGTGCCGATGGGCATGGCAGCCAAACGGGCACGGCGGGGCCAGGGGATCGCGCTGGCCACCTTCATCCTGATTCTTTATCACCATTCCATTCAGTTGGGCGAAAGCCTGGCCGATGTCGGTCATGTGCCGGCGGTGCCGGCCATCTGGCTGCCTTTTGCGCTGTTCGCCGCTTTGTGCGCCTGGCTGTTCCGGCAGGCGCAGATCCATCCCGGCGTCAATCCGTTCGCCGCCCTGTTCGATGGCATCGATAGCGTGCTGGGCTGGCTGCGGCGGCTGTTGCCGCGCCGGAATGCCGGCAAGGGGGCGGGCAAATGACCAATACGATCACACGTTATCTGACCCGCACCTTCCTGGTCCGCGTGCTGTCGGTGCTGTTTGCGCTCTCAGCCCTGCTGCAATTGCTGGATCTGCTGGATGCCGCCAGCACCGTTTTGCAGCGGGGTGGCGGGGCGGGCGATCTGATCCGCTATACGGTGCTGCGGATGCCGATGATCGTGGAACGGGTGGTGCCGCTGGCGGTGCTGATCGGGTCGCTCTCCACGCTCTGGACCTTTGCCGCCACCAATGAATTCGTTGCCATGCGGTCGGTGGGCATGACGCCCTATCAGATCATGGGGGCGCTGATGCCGGCGGCCCTGGTGGTGGCGGGGCTGCATTTCCTGCTGACCGACCAGATTGCGCCGCGTTCGGAACGCGCCTTCGTCACCTGGTGGGCCTCCACCCAAGACCCGGAGGGGGATGAGGCGGCAAAGCCAGAACCGCTCTGGTTCCGGCTGGGCAATGCCGTGGTGGGGCTGAAGGATATTGGCGATGACGGGCAAAGCCTGAAAGGGCTGGAATATGTGGAGCGCGATGGTCGTGGCAAGGCCACGCTGATCCTGCAGGCCAAAAACGGTGTCTGGCAAGATGGCAAATGGCAGCTTTCTGGCGTCTCCCGCACCCGTGTCGGTACGCCGCTGGTGGTGGACCAACTGCCAGCCCTGGAATGGACGCCGCCGCTGACGCCTGCCAACCTGATCGAGCTGAAAGCCCCGACGCAAAGCATTTCCGTCAACCGGTTGCTGCGCATCCTGCATGGCGCCTGGGCTGGCAGCCAGAGCCAGGCCTATTACGCCACCCGCCTGCACGCCACCTATGCCGGGCCGCTGGGTTCCCTGGTGATGCTGCTGCTGGCGGCACCGGTGGCCCATGGCCTGCGCCGGCGTGGCGGGGCGATGGGCAGTCTGGCGCTGGGCGTGGTGATCGGTCTGGCCTTCCTGCTGTCTTCCGGCATCCTCAGTTCCATGGGCCAAGCCGGGGCCATGCCGCCCTGGATTGCCGTCTGGTCGCCGGTTCTGCTGTTCACAGCTATCGGTGGGGCCATCATGGTGCATGTGGAAGGGTAGAGACGCGGCATCTTGCCGGATTTGATAGCCGGCGGATGCGGGGCATAGTTTAACGTAACCGTGACAAGGGGTTGGGGCCACCGGCAGCCAGCCCGTGCTTTTTTGGAAAGGATGCGAGGCATGTGGGGCGATGCCTGGCGTGGCCGCAGCTACGACCTTGGAAAAATGAATCTGCGCGATCTGGCGATCGCCTATTCGACATACCCAGCCATCCAGGTCTATGCGGCGCTGGCGCTGATCAGTGCTGTGCTGGCGCTGATCTGGTTTGAAAGTGGCTGGCGGCTGGCGGCGACGGTCTTCGTCGCCTCCCTGATCTATCCGATGGCCTGGTACGGCATCCATCGCTACATCCTGCATGGGCGCTGGCTGTACCGGATGAAATGGTCCGCCCCGTTATGGAAGCGTATCCATTTCGACCATCACCAGGATCCGCATAAGCTGGAAGTGCTGTTCGGCAGTCTGGTCAATACCCTGCCGACCATCGCCCTGGTGACGGTGCCGTTCGGCTGGGCCATTGATGGCAAGGCGGGTGCCGCGGCGGCCCTGGCGACCGGGCTGGTCACCACCTGCATTTACGAATTCTTCCACTGCATCCAGCACCTCAACTACAAGCCCCGCTGGGCCTGGGTGGTGCGGATCAAGCAATTGCACCTCTATCACCATTTCCATAACGAGGATGGCAATTACGGCATCATCGCCTATGGCCCGGACATGCTGTTCCGCAGCTATTACGCCCATGCCAAGGAAAAGCCACGCAGCCCCACGGTGTTCAACTTGGGCTATGATCTGGAAGAGGCGGCGCGGTATCCATGGGTGATGGAAGCCACCGGAGCCCCCCCGCGTGACCGGCCGCCGCGTCCGCCGGCCGGCAGTGACAGCAACACCGCAAAGGCCGCATCTTGACCACCCCCGCCTTCCGCATCCAGCCGGTGACCGACGCCGCCGGCATGGACCAGTTCATCCGGCTGCCCTATCGGTTGCATCAAGGGGATCCCAACTGGATTCCCCCGCTGCTGCTGGAGCGGAAGGAGTCGCTGTCGCCCAAGCTGAATCCCTTCTTTGACCATGCCGATGTGCGGTTCTTCCTGGCATGGCAGGGCGATCGGCTGGTGGGTCGCATCTCTGCCCAGGTGGATCGTTCGGCCCTGGAACTGCACCGCAACGGCACTGGCCATTTCGGCCTGCTGGCGGCGGAGAATGATCCGGCCCTGGTGCGCGCCCTGCTGAATGCGGCAGAGGAATGGTTGAAGGGCCACGGGATCACCCGTGTCGTCGGCCCCTTCAACCTGTCCGTCAATGAAGAAACCGGGATGCTGGTTGCCGGGCATGACACGCCGCCCATGTTGATGATGGGCCATGACCGGGACTATCTGCCGGGGTTGGTGGAGCAGGCGGGCTATGCCAAGGCGAAGGATGTCTTCGCCTATCTCTATGATATCCAGCATGACATGCCGCGTTCGGTGCGCGCGCTGATCGACCGGCCGTTGCCGGCCGGGTTGACCGTGCGCATGTTGGACATGAAGCGCTATGATGCCGATCTACGTGCCATTACCGGTGTGTTCAATGGCGCTTGGTCCGGCAATTGGGGCTTTGTGCCGCTGAACGAGGCGGAAATCGCCCATATGGCGAAATCGCTGAAGCCGATCATCAACCCGCGTCTGGTCTGGATTGCCGAGTTGAACGGGGAGCCGGTGGCCTTCGGTGTCTGCCTGCCCAACCTGAATGAGGCGATTGTCGATCTGGGCGGCAAGCTGTTGCCGTTCGGCTGGGCCAAGCTGCTCTGGCGCTTGAAAGTAAAGGGCGTGAAGACGGCGCGCGTGCCCCTGATGGGGGTGAAGCGCGGCCTTGCCACCGGGCTGGCCCCGGTGCTGCCCTTCCTGATCATCGACGGGATGCGGCGGGAGGCGTTGAAGCTGGGCTATCACCAGATCGAGCTGTCCTGGATTCTGGAAGATAACCTGCCGATGCGCCGCATCATCGAGGCGCTGGGCACCAGCCGTTACAAAACCTACCGGCTGTTCGGCAAGGATTTGTGATGGTTGATTTTTCCGGTGTGACGACCCTGGTGCTGGCCGGCTCCCGCGGGCCGGAAGACCCGGTGGCCAAGCTGGGCGGGGTCAGCCACAAGGCGTTCGTGCCAGTGGCCGGCGTGCCCATGCTGGTGCGGGTGGTGCGGGCACTGCTGGCCAGCCCCAGCATCGGCACCATCCATGTCGCCATCGAACGGCCTGATCTGGTGCAGGCCGATGCAGAACTGGCGCCGCTGCTGGCCAGCGGCCGCCTGCGCCTGTTGCCGGCAGAGGGCAGCCCCAGCCGCAGCGTCTCCGCCGCCCTGGATGCGCTGGGCACGCCGCTGTTCGTCACCACGGCAGACCATGCGCTGCTGCGCCCGGAATGGGTGGAGCATTTCCTGACACATCTGCCCGACAGCAGCGATGTCTGTGCCGCCCTGGCCCGCGATCAGGCGGTGATGGCGGCGGTGCCGGATACGCAGCGGACATATCTGCGCTTTGCCGACGGGGCCTTTTCCGGCTGCAACATGTTCGCCTTCCGCACGCCCCAGGCCGCTGGCATCGCCCGGCTGTGGCGGCAGGTGGAGGCGCAGCGCAAGAACCCGCTGCGCATGATCCGCCTGCTGGGCCCCTGGTCCATCCTGCGTTTCCTGCTGGGCCGCCTGACCATCGGCGCCGCCTTGGCCCGGCTGGGGAAGCTGGCGGGGGCCAGGGCGGCCATTGTGGAGATGCCCTTCGGCATGGCCGCCGTGGATGTGGACAAGGCAGCCGATCTGGAACTGGCTGAGCGATTGCTGAGGCAGGGATGAAAAAGAGAGGGGGAGGCCAGGATATCCCCCTCTCTTGCCATATCAGCCCTGCTTCAACAGCCGGGCCGCATCCACCGCGCCATAAGTCAGCACCGCGTCACAGCCGGCCCGCTTGAAGCACAGCAGCGTTTCCAGCAAGGCTGCATCGTAATTCAGCCAGCCATTCAGGCTGGCGGCCTTCAACATCGCGTATTCGCCGCTGACATGATAGGCGAAGGTGGGCAGGCCGAATTCGCTCTTCACCCGATGGATGATGTCCAAATAGGGCATACCGGGCTTCACCATCACCATATCGGCCCCTTCGGCAATATCCATCTCCACCTCACGCAGGGCTTCGTCGCTGTTGGCCGAGTCCATCTGATAGGTCTTCTTGTCACCCTTCAGCAGCCCGCCGGTCTGCAGCGCCTCCCTGAACGGGCCATAGAAGGCGGAAGCATATTTGGCGGCATAGGCGCAGATGCGGGTCAGGCTGTGACCGCGCGCTTCCAGCGCGTCGCGGATGGCGCCGATGCGCCCATCCATCATGTCCGATGGGGCGATGATATCGCAGCCGGCATCGGCCTGGGCCAGCGACTGGCGAACCAGCATTTCCACCGTCTCGTCATTCAGCACATAGCCATCGCGGACGATGCCGTCATGGCCATGGCTGGTATAGGGGTCCAGCGCCACATCGCCCAGGATGCCGATGCCCGGCACCTGTTCCTTGATGGCGCGCATGGCGCGGCACATCAGGTTGTCGGGGTTGGCAGCCTCGCTGCCGCTGGGATCCTTGCGTTCCAGCGGCACCACGGGGAACAGGGCGACACAGGGAACGCCCAGATCGCGCGCCTCCGCCACCGCCGGCAGCAGCAGGTCCAGCGACAGCCGATCCACGCCGGGCATGGAGGTGATGGGCTGGCGCTGATTCTCCCCCTCCACAACGAACACGGGCCAGATCAGATCAGCACTGGTCAGCGTATTTTCCGCCACCAGCCGGCGGGTCCAGCCATCGGCGCGGTTACGGCGCAGACGGGTGCGGGGAAAATTCGTGTGGGGCAGGCTGGTCATGGGCGGCGGTCCGCTGCTGAAAGAAGGATGGCGGCGATGCTACGCCCCAGCCCCGCCTGCATCAACCCGCGCGCTGACTTGCCGCACCTTCCCGCACGCTCTCCGCCCCCACCGGATGCCAGACCTGCAACTGCCCCGGCTCGATCCGGAAACGCAGGGGCGTGCGGCGGCGCTCCAGCTCGCCATCAATGGCCACCCGCAGATGCCGGTGGCGGGAATGCACGGTGGCGGCGGTGACGTGATGCACCTCCAGTTCCGGGTCGTTTTTCCATTTTGACAGCAGGGCCCGCAGGAACAGTTGCACCAGCCCCCAGCGGGTGCGGTGCTTGCCGATATAGATGGACAGGCGGCCATCATCCAGCCGCTCCCGGTGCGGCACCGGGCCATAGCCTTCCTCATAGGCATTGTTGGCGATGGCGACCATATGGGTATCCACCCGCTTTGTGGTGCCGTCGGCCAGCGCCAGGGTGACGGTCAGACGCGGGTTGCTGGCGATGGTCTTTACCAGGGCCCAGCCCATGGCCGGCCATTTGCGCCAGCCCCGCCGCTGGCGCAGTTTTTCCCGCTCATGCACCATGCGGGCATAGAGCCCGATCACTGCATTGTTGAGGAAGGGCGTGTCGTTGATATAGGCGACATCAATCGGCCTCACCACGCCCTGCGCCAGGGCCGCCATGGCACCTTCCAGCTCCAGCGGGATGCACAGGTCGCGGGCCAGCAGGTTCATGGTGCCCAGTGGCAGCAGGCCGAAGGCGATGCCATGGCGCAGGGCGATTTCCGCCCCGGTCTTGATGGTGCCATCGCCGCCGCCCACCACCAGCATATCGGCCCCGGAGCGGGCGGCTTTCTCCATCGCGGCAGTCACTGCCGCGCCCGGCACACAGACACAATCCACCTGATGCCCGGCGGCGCTGAAGGCCTGCCGCACCTGGTCGATCACCTCTGTCGGTTCCCGCTGCAACAGGGAACCGGCCTGGCTGTTCATGACAATGGCAAGCCGCATGGATCATCCGTTTCGCATTCCCCCGGCAGGTGATAACGCCGAGGGCCGGCAAGGGGTTCCAATATCAGCCGAACAGCCATTGGATAGCAAACATGGCGCTTTTCAGGATGATGGCGACCGAGCCAGCCGCAATGACCGTGGCGATGACGGACATGACATAGCCGGCGATCATGGTGGCCCCGTCGCGTTCCATCTGGGCCAGTGCCATCAAACCGATGGCAATGGACGGGAATATGTTCCCCAGCGGGATGGGCAGGATCAGCACGACGGAAAGGAAGAAAATGACGAAACCGGCGATTCGCTCCAACCCGCCCTCTGTCAGATGGACAAGGCGGGGACGGGAGAGCTTTTCGATCCAGCGCAGATAAGGTTCTGCCTTTTCCAGCACTGTCAGAAGATCGCTGCGCAGAAAGCTGCGCCGGCGCAGGAAATTGGGCATCCAGGGATGTGGGCTACCCAGGATCATCTGAACCGAAAACAGCAGAATCGGCAGACCCGTGATGGCCGACAGGCCCGGCGGGGCCGGCAGGATGGTGGGCAGGGCGAATAACAACAGCAGGATGCCGAAAGCCCTTTCCCCGAGACCATCCACCAGTTCCCCGATGCTGATTCGCTCATGGGTACCGTTGCGCACGGCATCGAACAGAATATCGGTCGTCCGCCGGGTCTCTTCCGTCGCAGCCGGTAGAATGACAGGCAGGTTCACATTGTCGGGGGGTATCTGCGTATCCACGTTCGGCCCTGCGTTCCCGGCCGCCATGCGACCGCTTCCCCCCGACATTAGCGATCCCCGGTTACCGGTTTGTGATCGGCCCCGGACGGGCCGATTATCCTGATAACGCCTATATGGGGATCATCATCCCAGATTGAAGCGGGTGATCGCGCTGGCAATGTCATCTTGGAAACTGGGGCCCAGATGCACCACCGCTGCATTGGGTGGTACGCCACGCAACTGATCAGCCCCCATGCTGGTCATCAGGGCAACCGGTACATGTTCCGTCACCGACATGGCGCGCAGGCCACGCAGCAGATCAATGCCGCCCAGCCCATCCATCACGGCCGAGGCGATCACCATATCCGGCGGCATCCGCACGGCGATGGAGATGGCTTCAATCGGGTCGGAGACGATGTTGACGCGGAAGCCGCAGGCTGCCAGTTCATTGGCTGCACGGCGCGCCACCAGTTTGTTGGGCGTCACCAGCATGATTTCGACGTCCTGCACCTCGACATCGGTGATGTCGAACTCAAAACGCGTCGGCAGCTTGCGGATGATCTGGTTGGTGGTGGCCAGATCAGGCTGTTCCTGCAGTTCCGCCATTTCCGCGATGCGGTCGGCGAAAATCTGGATATGGTCGATCTGCTTTTCGTCCAGATCCTTCAGGTCGGCGATATAGGTTTCCAGACGCTGAGCGATCAGGCTGACAATCGGATAGCCGAAGGTGGACCCAGCGCCCTTCAGGGAATGGGTTTCACGCCGCAATTCCCGCAGGGTTTCATTGGCGGTCACCAGCCCCTGTTTCAGGACTTCCAGGCAGCCATAGATCGTCTGCAGCCGGTCATGGATGTAATCTTGGAACTCTGACTCCAACTGGGCAACCAGTTCATCCATATCGGCTTCGGCCATCGCAGCACACCTCTTAGTGTATCCATTTCCCTGTACTCCCGACAGGGTAACCCTTCAAGGCCCCACATATGCACGGAAGGTGAGGCGGACGTGAAAAGGGCCAGGTGACTTTGCCACCCGGCCCTTCAGAAATCGTTTACAAATTCGTGATTTTTTATGCGGCCCGCTGCAATTCCAGGCTCCGCCAGACGCTCAGCAGGGCATCGACCAACTGATCCATCTTGCGATCGTCATGATAGGGGGTCGGCGTCAGGCGCAGCCGTTCCATGCCGCGTGGCACAGTCGGGTAATTGATCGGCTGCACATAGATATTGTGGATGTTCAGCAGATCATCGCTGGCCTGCTTGCACAGCACCGGATCGCCCACCAGCAACGGCACGATATGGCTGACCGACGGCATCACCGGCAGGCCCGCCTGGATCAGCCGGCGCTTCAGCGTGGCGGCGCGTTCCTGGTGGCGGATGCGGATTTCATTATGTTCCTTCAGGAACATGACGGAGGCCAACGCACCAGCCGCGAGCACCGGGGCCAGCGAGGTGGTGAAGATGAAGGAGGGGGAGAAGCTGCGCACGCAATCCACCAGCGCGGTGGAACCGGTGATGTAGCCGCCCATCACGCCAAAGGCCTTGCCCAGCGTGCCCTCAATCACGGTCAGCCGGTCCATCACGCCTTCGCGTTCGGCGACACCGGCACCATGCTGGCCATACATGCCAACGGCGTGCACCTCGTCCAGATAGGTCATGGCGCCGTGCTTGTCGGCCACGTCGCACAATTCCTTGATGGGGGCGATATCGCCATCCATCGAATAGACGCTTTCAAACGCCACCAGCTTGGGTTGTTCCTTAGGCAGGCGCGACAGCAGCGTATCCAGATGTTCAACATCATTGTGGCGGAAAATATGCCTTTCCGCGCCGGAATGGCGGATGCCCACAATCATGGAATTATGGTTCAATGCGTCGGAGAAAACGACGCAGTTGGGCAACAGGCGGGGCAGGGTGGAGAGCGTCGCCTCGTTGCTGATATAGCCCGAGGTGAACAGCAGGGCCGCTTCCTTGCCATGCAGGTCGGCCAGCTCCTTCTCCAGCAGCACATGATAATGGTTGGTGCCGGAAATGTTGCGGGTGCCGCCAGCGCCAGCGCCGCATTTATGCAGGCTGTCGACCATGGAGCCGATCACCACCGGGTGCTGGCCCATGCCCAGATAATCGTTGGAGCACCAGACGGTCACATCCTTGGGCGGCCCCTCCTCCGGATGGAAGGAGGCGACGGGAAATTCACCGACGCGGCGTTCAAGATCGGCGAAGACGCGGTAACGCCCTTCGCGCTTGAGGCCGGCAATCTGGCTCTTGAAGAAGCTCTCGTAATCCATGGGCCGTTTGTCCCGTCTTGGCCGTTCCAGCGTCAGTCTTGTTCCGGCCGTCCCGAATGTCCACCCCTCTTTACTACTGCAAAGGAAGAGGTTCAGAAACCCCTTAGCGACGGCTTGTCGCGCTGGGACCGGACAATCAGGACGTTCTGACCGATGCATGGTCAGGGATATTTCCCGACCGCGCTTTGATTTCGGTCAATTCATCGTTCTGTCCAAGAGGTGTCGGCGCATAACAAACATGTTGGGCCATGCGCCGACATCGGGTTCAGAGCAGTTTTTCGATGGTGGCCCGCAGATCTTCGGGCTTGGTGGTGGGGGCCGCGCGGTCCACAACGTGGCCGGCGCGATCGACCAGGAACTTGGTGAAATTCCATTTGATCGCTTCTGTTCCCAGCAGGCCCGGCTTCTGCGCCTTCAGCCATTGGAACAGCGGATGGGCATTGTCCCCGTTCACATCCACCTTGGCGAACATGGGGAAGGAGACGTCATAGGTGAGCGAGCAGAAATTGGCGATTTCCGCCTCATCGCCCGGTTCCTGATGGCCGAACTGGTTGCAGGGGAAG
>CALRQC020000054.1:0-34850 GCA_943370215.1 Azospirillum sp. RU38E | reverse complement strand
CCCGCATCAACGATCTGTCACAAACCCGCCTGCACGAACTGCTCCCCTGGGAATGGAAGCAGCGTCGGGAAGACCAGAAGGCAACCGCCGCCTGATCCGAACTATGCAGCTATCGCCGAAGCACCCGCGGCTCTCACCGGATGCGTACTGATAATGAACCTGACCTTCTTCTCTGTGATGATCATGGTCGGCACCCGTCTGGACGCGGATTTGCAGGAACGGACCCACAGCCTGATGGCAGAACGACGGATGCACAGCCAGTTGCGTCAGTTCCTGTCCATGCTGGGGCATGAATTGCGCACACCCCTGGCCATCATTGATCGTTCAGCCGAACTCAGCCTGGAATTGCTGGACCGACCGCGTGGACCGGTGGCGCAACGGCTGGAGACGATCCGTACAACGGTCGAACGAGCCCGCAATCTGATGGACAATCTGCTGACAGCCGAACGCGCGGAGTTGGAAACCGCACATGGGGAGATGGTCGATATCGCCCAGGTCGTGCGTGACCTTATTCGGGTGCTGGGACAGAAATACGCTGAAGGGCGGATTAAGACAGTTCTGCCGCCCAAAGCCCCCCTTGTGCGTGGCGATCGGGAGATGCTGGCCGTCGCCATCGGCAATCTTCTGGACAATGCCCTGAAATTTTCCCCACCCGACCACCCCGTTCATATCGCCGTGAATGACGGGAGCATGGTCGATATCACAATCCGCGACAGCGGCATCGGCTTCCCGCCGCAGCAGATCGACCAAATCGGCCAGCGTTTCTTCCGGGCCGGAAACGCCAGTGCCATTCCCGGCACCGGTCTGGGCATGAGCATCGTGAAGGCCGTGGTCGATCGCCATTGCGGCCGGTTGAGGCTGAACAACAGCCCGGAGGGCGGGGCCTTGGTGACGATGAGCCTTCCGCGCCAGCCTGATACAGCGCGCCGGTGATCACTGGCGCATCGGCTGATTCAACATAAAGATAGATATGATAGCAAGATATATCCGTATTTAGATTATTTCAGGCAAAAAAATCTTTTAATAGTACATATAGTATAATTTTCCTGTATTTGATCAAGTTTAAAAGTTTCCATTTGAACCCATCACACGCTGTGACCGGGTTAGCGGTCGTGCAACCAGCTCTGCCCAATTCCCCTTCTTTCATGCTTGTTAAAGTCGGCTCCATCTGGAACTGCCGGGAAACCGTCCCCAGCCGATGTGGGGCGGAGTGACAGATTTTGTCAGAATTATCCACTGGCAGTCGCAAGCGACGTCAGAATGGAGAGAAATTCATGTAAATCTGTCTGATTATGTATGTATTCAAATGGATATGGAATTTGTATTTTGGTCGGCGCAAATTTAATCGCAATCAAGTGAAAAACAGGATTATAATGTAAACCGAAATTAAACATTAGCAATACATTTATACTGAGTAACCGGAAAATTTACCACGACACCCTCCTGACAATCTCAGGGGGAGCCCTGGCTTGTTGCCCGGTCCATGTCCAGCGGACGGGGCCGTATTTCCCTTCCAACCGCTTCTGGCGCGCGCCTCGCCAAGGATTGAGCACGATGATGACCAGCACCGCCCCTCTGTTGACCGCTCCTGACCAGATCGCCGCCTGCGCGCCAACAGAGGCGTCATGGACGTTGTCTGGGGAGATCGTTGTCATCGACATGGCCGTCGCCGACTGGGAAAGGCTGCGCGATGCGGCGGCGCCGGCGGCGCAGGTCTTGGTGGTTGGTGCCGGGCAGGATGGTTTGGCGCTGCTAGCCGAAGCGCTCAACGCGCGCGATCCCCAATTCGGCCCGCTCACGGCCATCCACCTGATCGGCCATGGCGAGCCCGGCGTCCAGCATCTGGGTGCCTGCGTGCTGGACGTGGCGGCGCTGGGTACGCGCGCGGATCTGGTCAGCGCCATTGGTGCCGCGCTGGGGGCGGATGGTGCCCTGTTCCTGCATGGCTGCGCCGTTCGTGCCGGTTCGGCCGGTGACTGGCTGCTGGCGGGCCTTGCGGCCTTGACGGGTCCCAATGTCGCCGCCGCCCGGTTGCCGGTGGGTAACGGCCATTGGGTTCTGGACCATGTCCACGGACAGTTGCCCGATGGCACAGCATTGGATCGGCTGGCGGCATCGGGCTTTTCCGGGACGCTGACGACGGCCGGCCCCAATGAGGCGCCGACCCTGACCACCACGGCGAGTACGGCAATCAAGGGCATTTCGGGTAGCGGCGACCCCATCAAACTGTTTGATAAGACTGCCATTTCCACGGTCGAGCCGGATCAGGCCCTGGTCAGCATGACCCTGACCGTGACCGGGGTGACCAACGGAACCAAGGAGTTCCTGACCATCAATGGCAGCGACGTCGCGCTGGCCAACGGCACGTCGCTGACCGCCCACGGGTACAGCTATGCGGTCACCCAGGCCAATGGCACGGCGACCGTCACCGTCAGGTCTTCCACGCAGGTCGGCATAACCGCTGATGCCATGGCCAGTCTGGTTGACGGCATCAGCTACAAGAGCACGGGCCGCGATGTTGGCAACCGCACGATTGCCATCACGGAACTGAAGGATGATGGCGGAACGGCCGATGGCGGCCATGACACCGCCAGCCTGTCCGTTGCCGCAACCCTGGCGCTGCTGTCAAAGCCCGAGCTTGGCAATACGCAGACAATGGATCTGACGTTTGTCGAATATCTTACCAACGGTATGCCGAATATGAAATTGGGCGGTTTCGGCAACCCATTGTCCATTGTCATGTCTGCGGACGGCAAATTTATTTATGCGGGCGGACAATCCATATCTCAAATTTATCAATTCAGCGTCAATGCCCAAGGCGGTGATTTGAATTATGCCGGGAAAACAAGTCTCTGGAACAACGGAAGCACGGATCGGGTCGATGTCTGGTCGGTGGCGATTTCCAGTGACGGCAAATCCGTCTATGCGACAGTGGAAAATGGCGGGATTGTCACAATATTCAACCGTGACGTTGATACCGGCACCCTGACCTATTCCGGCAAGGTCCAGAATGGCAGCAACGGCATCACCGGTCTTGCCAAGGTGCGGGGTGTCACCGTCTCGCCCGATGGCAAATCAGTCTATGCCGTGGGCAGCGAGGATGACGCGATTGTCACCTTCAGCCGCAATACGACAACTGGTGACCTGACCTATGTTGCAACCCTCAAGGATGGGGTGGGCGGTGTCGACGGTCTGGACCAGGCCACCTTTGTGACCGTCGCGCCGGACGGCAAGTCCGTCTATGTGGCCGGCAAAACCGACAATGCCGTGGCCGTCTTCAGCCGCAACGAGGCGACCGGTGCCCTGACCTATGTGGAGTCCATCAAGGACGGACAGGGGCAGGTGACCAATCTGCTTGCCGCCAACAGCGTGAGCGTGTCCCCGGATGGCAAATCGGTCTATGTCACGGCCGGCGGCGATGACGCCATCAGCATTTTCGCACGCGACCCCCAGACCAGCCGTTTGACCTATGTCGGCGCTGTTCGGGATGGCGTCAATGGGGTCACGGGTCTGGATGGTGCCAGTTCCGTCACGGTGACGCCCGATGGGGAGCTTGTCTACGCGACGTCGCGCGATGGCAATGCCCTCACCATGTTTGCGCGGGACACGACAACCGGGGCTTTGACCTTTGTGAAGGCCCTGGTCGACAATGCCGGTGGTGGCAACAAGTTGCAGGGGGCGACCTCTGTCGTCGTCTCGCCGGACGGCGACTTCGCCTATGTTTCGTCGCTTTTTGAGAATGCGGTCACCACGTTTGAACTGAAACGGCCGATTTTCACAGAGGATGGCAGCGCCCTGACGCTGCTGCCCAATGTTACCATCACCGACAATGACGACGCCACCCTGAAGCAGATTACCGTCACCCTGTCCGCGACACCCGACGGTGCCGCGGAAAGCCTGTCTGCCACCGGTCTGCCGGCCGGCATCACGGCCAATTATGACCCGACCACCCGTACCCTGACCCTGTCGGGCACGGCCAGCGTCGCCAATTACCAGAAGGCCCTGCGGTTGGTGGAATATACCAACAGCAGCAATGAACCGACGGTGACGGACCGCAGCTTCACCACCATCGTCACGGATATGGGCGATCTGTCCAGCAACAGCGTGACCCAGTCATTCTCTGTTGTCAGCGTCAATGACGCACCGACCCTGACATCCACGGCCACCAGCGCGGCCACGGGCCTGGCCGGCAGCGGCACTGCCATCAGCCTGTTTCACGACACCGCCATTGCCACGGTGGAAGCGAGCCAGGGCGTGAAAAGCCTGACCCTGACCGTGACCGGGGTGGCCGATGGGGCCAGCGAATTCCTGACCATCCAGGGCAGCGACGTGGCGCTGACCAACGGCAATGCCGTGACGGCGGGCGGCTATAGCTATGCCGTCACCCTGACCAACGGCACGGCCACGGTCACCGTCACCCCCGCCAGCAGCGCCACAACCAGCGCCATGGCCAGCCTGATCGATGGCATCACCTACAAGAGCACGGGGCAGGCGGGCGGCCACCGCACCGTCACCATCACCGGGCTGACGGATGATGGCGGCACGGCCCATGGCGGCCATGACACGGCCAGCCTGTCCATCGCCGCCACGGTGAGCTTGATGACCAATCCGGTTGTCAGCAACGCCGGCACCGACACGGTCAGCTATCGCGGATATCTCCAGACATCCGGGTTTATTGCCGACGCACTGGGCATGTCCCCCGACGGCAAGTCCGTTTATGCGACAAACCGCGATGGTGTTCTTGAGGTTTACAGTCGTAATACCGACACTGGCGCCCTGACCTATGTCAGCAACCTGCGACAAGATGAAGAAAACCCCAACGGCGTGAATGGGCTGATTAGCGCCACGGCTGTCGGGGTGTCCGCTGACGGCAAATCCGCCTATGTCACCAGCCTCACCGGTAAGATTGCCATCTTCAACCGCGACACCGGCACGGGTGCGCTGACCTATGCCGGCTTCGTCATGAACGGCCAAAATGGTGTCAGTGGCATCAGCTCGCCGATGAACATAACAAGCTCGGCGGATAACAAGTTTGTCTATGTTGCCGGTAACGATGGCAAACTTGTTACCTTCAGCCGCAATACCACCACCGGCTCCCTGACTTATCTTGGAAAGCTGGAGGATGGTGTCGGGGGTGTCGACGGGCTGGCAGGTGCCAACAGCGTTAAACTCTCGCCGGATGGCAAGTCTGTCTACGTAACCGGCAACGGCGATAATGCCGTCGCTTTCTTCAGCCGCGATGCATCGACCGGCACCCTGACCTATGTCGGGTCCATCAAGGATGGGGTTGGGGGTGCCGATGGCTTGAACCACCCGCAAGACGTTGCCGTGTCGCCGGATGGCCAGTTCGTTTACGTGACTTCATCCGGCGACGATGCGATCAGCATCTTTGCACGCAATGCCAGCACCGGCGCCTTGAGCTATGTCGGCATTGTCCGTAACGGCGAAAATGGGGTCAGTGGTCTGGATGGCGCTTCCAAACTGGTGGTGACGCCGGATGGCAAATCAGTCATGGCCGGTGGTATTCTCGACGCTTCTTTGGTCCAGTTTGACCGGAACGCGACGACGGGTGCCCTGACCTTTGTGAAGAAGCTGGTCGACGGCGTCGATGGTGTCGATAAACTTCAGCAGCCTGGTTCCGTCCTGGTATCCCCCGATGGAAAATCGGCCTATGTCGCTTCCGGACTGTACGCTTTTCTCACGACATTCAGCATAGACCACGCGTCATCCGGGGCCGCCTATACGGAGGACGGGGGCGCTGTGGCACTGCTGCCGAATGCTGTCCTCAGCGACGCGGACAGCACCACTCTGAAGCGCGCCACCATCACCCTGTCGGCCACGCCCGACGGTGCGGCGGAAAGCCTGTCGGCCACCGGCCTGCCCGGCGGCATCACAGCCGCCTATGACGCCACCACCCGCACCCTGACCCTGTCGGGCAATGCCACCGTGGCCGATTATCAGGCGGCGCTGCGGCTGGTGAAGTATGACAATAGCAGCAATGAACCAACCACCACGGACCGCAGCTTCACGGTTACCGTCACCGATACCGACGATCTGTCCAGCGATGCGCTGACCAGCACCCTTACTGTAACGGCGGCCAATGACGCGCCGACCCTGACGGCGAGCGCGAACGCCGACGTCAAGGCCCTGGCCGGCAGCGGCATGGCTGTCAGCCTGTTCCACGATACCGCCATTTCGACGGTGGAAGCCGGCCAGAGCCTGAAGGGCCTGACCCTGACCGTGGGCGGTGTCACAGATGGGACCAAGGAATTCCTGACCATCAATGGCAGCGACGTGGCGCTGAGCAACGGCAATACGCAGACCGCCAACGGCTACAGCTATGCCGTGACCCTGGCCAACGGCACGGCGACGGTCACCGTTACCGCCAGCAGCAGCGCCACGGCCAGCACCATGGCCAGCCTGATTGATGGCATCACCTACAAAAGCACAGGTGTGGATGCGGGCACCCGCACTGTCACCATCACGGGCTTGCAAGATGATGGTGGCACGGCCCATGGCGGCCATGACACGGCCAGCCTGTCCATCACCACCGATGTGACCTTGATGGGCAAGCCGGTTGTGAGCAACCCGGGGATCCAGGGGGTGACCTATGTTGGACATGCTGAGGCATCAGGCTCTGCGCACGCCGCCTATAGACTGACCATGTCCCCTGACGGCAAGTCCGTCTATGCAGTGGGGCCCGGTATTGTTGATGTTTACAGTCGCAACCCCGACACCAACGCCCTGACCTATGTCAGCAGCCTGCAAGAAGGTGTTGGCGGTGTGGATGGGCTGAGGCAGGCCCAGGGCGCCACCGTGTCCGCCGACGGCCATTCCGTCTACGTGACCAATATTTTGGGTTCAATTGCCACTTTCAACCGGGATTCCGCGACCGGTACCCTGACCTATGCCGGCATCATCAATAACAGCACCAATGGTGTGACGGGGCTCACCTATCCGACCGGCATTACAAACTCGCCCGATGGCAAGTTTGTTTATGTTGCTGATACCAGCGGCAGCCTTTTTACCTTCAGCCGCGATGTCACGACCGGTTCCCTGACTTTTGTTGGAAAGCTGCAGGATGATGTGGGGGGCATCGACGGGCTGTCGGGTGCCAGGGACGTTGCGATTTCGCCGGATGGCAAGTCTCTCTTTGTGACCGGCCAATATGAAAATGCCTTCACCTTCTTCAACCGTGATGCATCGACCGGTGCCCTGACCTATGTCGGGTCCATCAAAAATGGGGTAGGGGGGGCCGACGGCCTGACCCAGCCCCAAGGCCTTACCGTATCGCCGGATGGGCGGTTTGTTTATGTGGCCAGTCCTGATGATGATGCGATCAGCATCTTTTCACGCGATGCCACCACCGGTGCCATGACCTATGTTGGTGTCGTCCGCGACGGCCAAGATGGGGCCGGTGATCTGGATAGCTTCTCACGGCTCACGGTGAGCCCCGATGGCAGGTCAGTTGTCGCCGTCAGTTCCAGCAACCATTCTTTGGTCCTGTTTGACCGGGACACGACAACGGGCGCCCTGACCTTTGCGAAGAAACTGGTCGATGGCGTCGATGGTATCGACAAACTTGGCGGCCCTGGTCACGTCCTGGTGTCCCCCGATGGAAAATTCGTCTATGTCGCCGCGGCACATGACAAAGTTGTCGCATCATTCAGCTTAAGCGAGCTGCCAGCCACGGCCACCGCCTACACGGAGGATGGTGGCGCTGTGGCGCTGTTGCCGAATGCTGTCCTCAGCGACGCGGACAGCACGGACTTGAAGCGGATCACCGTCACCTTGACGGCCACGCCCGACGGTGCAGCGGAAAGTCTGTCGGCCACCGGCCTGCCCGGCGGCATCACGGCCGCCTATGACGCCACCACCCGCACCCTGACCCTGTCGGGCAATGCCACCGTGGCCGATTATCAGGCGGCGCTGCGGCTGGTGAAATATGCCAATACCAGCAATGAACCGACGACGACGAACCGCGATTTCACCGTCACCGTCACCGATACTGACAATCTGTCCAGCGCCGCGCTGAATGCCACCCTTACCGTGACGGCCGTCAATGACGCGCCGACCCTGACGGCGACCGCGAACGCCGACGCCAAGACCCCGGCTGGCAGCGGTACTGCCGTCAGCCTGTTCCACGACACGGCCATTTCCACGGTGGAAGCCGGCCAGGGGGTGAAGGGCCTGACCCTGACCGTGGGCGGTGTCACGGATGGGACCAAGGAATTCCTGACCATCAATGGTAGTGACATTGCGCTGAGCAACGGCAATACGCTGACGGCCAATGGCTACAGCTATGCCGTGACGCTGGCCAACGGCACGGCGACAGTTACCGCCACCCCGGCCAGCAGCGCCACGGCCAGCGCCATGGCCAGCCTGATTGATGGCATCACCTATAAGAACACAGGTGCTGAGAGCGGTACCCGCGCCGTTACCATCACAGGCGTGCAGGATGATGGTGGCACGGCCCATGGTGGCCATGACACGGCCAGCCTGTCCCTTGCCACCAATGTGACCTTGATGGCCAAGCCGGTTGTGACCGCCCCCGGTGCCATGTCCTATACGGAAAATGACAATCCACTGTCGCTGGCACCAAACGTTGTGATCAGCGACAGCGACAGCACGACCCTGAAGCAGGTCACCGTCGCCCTGTCGGCCACGCCCGATGGCACGGCTGAAAGCCTGTCCGCCGCCAACCTGCCCGGCGGCATCGCGGCCGCCTATGACGCCACCACCCGCACCCTGACCCTGTCGGGTACGGCCAGTGTGGCCGATTATCAGGAGGCGCTGCGCTTGGTGAAATATGCCAACAGCAGCGAGAACCCGTCGACGGCCGACCGCACCTTCACCATCATCGTCACGGATGCGCAGGATAATAGCAGCGCCCCCATCACGGGCAGTCTGCTGGTGGAGGCGGTCAATGACACCCCCACGCTGACCGCGCCAGGCACCATCATCTTCACGGATACGGCAGCGGCGGACAGCTTCACCAGCCAGGGTGGCACGCTGGTGGCCAACGACGTTGATGGTGACAGGCTGACATTCGGCATCAGCAGCGGCCAGGCGGCCACCCACACGGCCGAAGGTGTCAGCTATGACCTTTCCAAGACCGGCACTTATGGCACGCTGTACCTGAACAGCAGCACAGGCGCCTATCTCTACGTCCCCAGCAGCAGCGCCATCCAGGCCCTGAAGACGACACAGACGGAAAGTTTCACCCTGAATGTCACCGACGGGGTCATCACCACACCCGTCAGCAAGACGCTGACCATTACGGCCAACGGTGTCAATGACACCCCGGTCATGACCTCGGCCGCCACGGCCAGTGTGTTTGAAAACGCAACCGCGGTCACTACTGTTCGGGCGACCGATGCCGATGGCGACAGCATCACCTACAGCATTGCCGATGGTGCTGACGGGGCACTGTTCACCATCGATGCCACCACGGGCGTGCTGTCCTTCACCAAAGCCCCTGATTTTGAGAACAAGGCCGATGCCGACAAGGACGGCATCTATCAGGTGGCCGTACAGGCCAGCGACGGGGCTCTGTCATCAACACAGACGATCAGCGTCACGGTCGTGGACATCAATGATGCCCCGACACTGATCAGCACCGCCATTCCGGCGGCGTCCGTTGCTGCGAACACCCCCGACCCGTCGACCCACCTGTTCAGCGCCAGCAGCATTTCCACCGTGGATGCCGGCCAGTTGCTGACGAGCCTGACGCTGACCGTCGGTGGCGTCAGCGATGGCGACCAGGAAATTTTAACCATCGGTGGGCAGGCGGTCGCCCTGACGAATGGCAACAGCGTCGGTGGCAGCGGCAAGCCCACCATCGCCGTTTCCGTCAATAACGGTCTTGCCAGCGTGACCGTTCATTTTGCCCAGGGGATCAGCCCGGCGGACCTTGCCAGTCTGGTCGATGGCATCACCTATGCCAACCAATTGCCGAGCGCGGGTGGCAGCCGCACCATCACCTTGACCTCGCTGCAGGATAATGGTGGCACTGCCAATAATGGTCAGGACACAGCAAACCTTGCTATCGCCACGACAATCACCATCCAGCCGGATGTGACGCCACCGGATACACCGGTGATCACCTCGGCCGCGCTGACCAATCAGGCCAGCCCGACCCTGACCGGCACGGCGGAGGCAGGCAGCAGCCTGACCATCAGCGTCGCCGGGGCGCAGTACAGCGCCACCACCGGCCTTGACGGTCGCTGGAGCCTTGATCTGTCCAGCGCCCGGCCGGCCAGCGGCACGCTGGCGCTGAACAGCAATGGCAGCAATGCGGTACAGGTGATCGCCACCGATGCGGCGGGCAACAGCTCCAACCCCGGCAGCCAGCAGTTGGTCATCGACACCACTGCGCCGGGCGCGCCGGTGATCACCTCTGCTGCACTGACCAATCAGGCCAGCCCGACCCTGACCGGCACGGCGGAGGCAGGCAGCAGCCTGACCATCAGCGTTGGCGGGGCGCAGTACAGCGCCGCCACCGGCCTTGACGGTCGCTGGAGCCTTGATCTGTCCAGCGCCCGGCCGGCCAGTGGCACGCTGGCGCTGAACAGCAATGGCAGCAATGCGGTACAGGTGATCGCCACCGATGCGGCAGGCAACAGCTCCAATCCCGGCAGCCAGCAGTTGGTGATTGACACCACCGCGCCGGCCATCACCGCGGCCGGCTTTGTTACCCCCCAGATGCAGGTTGGCGCCACAGGCAACGTCGCCTTTACCATCAACGGCGGAGAGGCTGGTGCCACCTATAGCTGGACCATTACTTCCAGCAGCGGTGGCAGCGTCAGCGGCACCGGTGTGATGAGCGGACAGGACGCCCAGGTCAGCGGTATCAACCTGGGCAGTTTTGGCGAGGGAACCCTGACCCTGTCGGTCACCCTGACGGATCAAGCTGGCAATCGCGGTCCGGTTGCGACGGGCACGGCGGCCATTTTGCAGCCAACGCCTGGTCCGATCACGCCGGAACCGCAGTCTTTGATTGACGGAGCCAAGGTGACGGGCAGCACGGACACCCGTCCGGATGGCAGCACCACGACCAAGGTTGTGATTGAGGCGCCAACCCCCGACCGTCGGGATGACCCGAGCACACCCAACAGCACGGCTGCCGACATCCCGGTGGTGCGCGAGCAGGTGATCAACCCCCAAACAGGGCAGATGCAAACGGTGACCACGCTGATGGTCAGCGTGCCGACCGGGGTCAGCGTCACCAGCAGCGGCCCCAGCAGCCGTACCGACCCCGGTCGGTCGCTGCTGGAGCTGATCCGTGAAATCGAGGCCCGGACCACCGCCGATGATCGTTCCCGGATCGACCTCAGTGGTGGTGGGACCGGCTTCCTTTCCAGCATTGGCGGCGACACCAAGTTGCTGGTGCGCAGCCTCGATATTGGCGGTGCAGGCGGTACTACGTCGGTTACCGGCAACAGCGCTGCCGAAGATCAGCCCATTGCCTTGGTTCTGGACACTAGTCATGCCCAGGGCCCCGTCACCATTCAACTGGACAATGTGGCTTTTGCGGCCGTCATTGGTACGTCTACGATCGTCGGGGGAGCCGGATCGCAGGTTGTTTATGGCGACAATGCCAGCCAGACAATGATCCTGGGGCCGGGTGACGATGAGTTACATGGCGGCGGCGGCAACGATACGGTTGCTTCAACTCTGGGCGATGATAGCCTTTTTGGCGATGCCGGGGATGATGTGCTGCATGGTGGTGTCGGTGATGATTGGTTGCTGGGCGGTGCCGACAATGACCTGATCGGTGGGGGTGAAGGCAATGATCGTGGCTTCGGCGGTACCGGCAATGACATTTTATTCGGTGAAGCCGGAAACGACGTACTGTCCGGCGACGAGGGTAATGACACCATCGATGGCGGTTCCGGCAACGATACCTTGTTCGGTGGGGATGGCAATGATTGGCTATATGGTGGCAGCGATGCCGATACCCTGTCGGGGGGCACGGGCGACGACACGGGCCTGGGCGGCGACGGTGACGACCTGATCGGCCTGGGGGACGGGAATGACCTGGGCTTGGGCGGTCACGGGAATGATACCATGTTCGGTGAGGCCGGAAACGACGTACTGTCCGGCGAGGCGGGCAATGACACGATCGATGGCGGTTCCGGCAACGATACCTTGTTCGGTGGGGACGGTAATGACTGGCTTTATGGTGGCAGCGGTGCCGATACCCTGTCGGCGGGCACGGGCGATGACACGGTCCTGGGCGGTGACGGTGACGACCTGATCAATGGCGGTGCCGGGAACGATCTGATCTTTGCCGACGGTGGCAGGGACACGATCTGGGGCGGGGAAGGCCGTGACACCTTCGCCCTGGGAGCCACCTCCGGTGGTACGGTCATCGCCGATTTCGAAATCGGCATTGATCATCTGGCCCTCTACGACAGCAGGGTGAATCTGGGGACTGTTATCGCCACGGCACGTGTCGTGGATGGCAGTACACTGCTGGATATGGGTGACGGACAAATCGTCACGATCCTTGGCCGGACCGGCGATGTCGCTAGCTGGTTCTTGGTTCCTGAGGGCGCATGAGCAATGGCCCCCCAGCGGCTGTCTGGCAATTCCAGGCGACGGCTGGGGGGCAGGTCTGATCATGAACCATACCGCACGCCTGAAACCATGTTTTCTGCCACAGATCGCTTTTCTTGGGATGATCTTCAGGATGATGGGTTTGCGATGGCCGCCCTGACACAGCCACCTGCAGCCCCGCCTGTCCGGCGCCGACAATGATGGTTCCGGACAGGTGATGTGTTTTCCCTTTAACGCGGCGCCATGCGGATGGCGCCATCCAGGCGGATGGTTTCACCATTGATCATGCTGTTGGCGATGATATGCAGGGCCAGGGCCGCATATTCATCCGGTTTGCCCAGGCGGGAGGGGAAGGGCACCTGTTTGCCCAGACTGTCCTGGGCGTCCTGCGGCAGGCCCAGCAGCATCGGCGTCAGGAAGATGCCGGGGGCGATGGTGGCCAAACGGATGCCACTGCGCGCCAGCTCCCGCGCGGCGGGCAGGGTCAGGGCATGGACCCCGCCCTTGGATGCGGCATAGGCGGCCTGGCCCACCTGCCCCTCGAATGCCGCCACAGAGGCGGTATTGATGATGACGCCGCGCTCACCATCGTCATTCACCGGGTCCAGTCCGGCCATGCCGGCGGCGGCCAGCCGCAGCATGTTGAAGCTGCCGATCAGGTTCACCTCAATCACGCGGCGGAACAGGTCCAGATCATGGGGACCGTCACGGCCCAGGATCTTGGCCGGCGGGGCGATGCCGGCGCAATTGACGGCGATGCGGGCAGGGCCATGGCTGGCCGCCGCCTCTGCCACCGCCTGCGCGGCGCTGTCCGCGCTGGTGACGTCGCAGCGGATGGCGATACCGCCAATCTCCGCCGCCACCGTTGCCGCCGCATCCGGGTTGATATCCAGCAGCGCCACCCTCACCCCGCGTGCCGCCAGCGCACGGGCGGTGGCCGCCCCCAGCCCGGACCCACCGCCTGAGATGATGGCGGCTGTCTGTTCATTGATTTCCATGGTGCGTCCCCGGTTTCAGGCGGTAAAAAAATCGGCCCGTGCCTGCCCCTGTGGGTCATAGACGGGTTCGATTAGATCAACGCGGTATTTGCGCGCGTCTGCCGCCGTCATGCCAGCCTTTTGCAGCAGCCCGACCATGGTGCTGTAGGCGGGGGCGGCGAAATGGGCGCGCAGGGCGGCCTCGTCGCGCCATTGCTCGAAGACATTCACCCGGGCGGGGTTCTTGTGGTCGGCGCCCCAGCTATATTCGACACAACCATCCTCGGCCAATGCCTCTTCAATCAAGGGATCGGCCTCGGCCAGGAATTGCGCGCGCAGAGCGGGGGCCACGTCCAGCGTGGCCATGATCACGATGGTCATGATTGCGGTCCTTGATGGGTTTTATCATACCAAGGGGCATAGGATATGACCCTTGGAGGCCGGCGACCGCCGGCCCGCGGGCACGTGCTCGCGCAAGCCAAGCTGCCGGAGGCAGCGCCCGGCGATTGAGGGAACGGGTAAATACCAAGAGTCATGATCCATGGCTCTCGGTATCAGAGGCGGGGCGGCGGGGCAGCCGGATCATCGGTCAGATAGTGATCGACCCAGCGGTGGAAATATTGGTTGCCGCGTTCATTGCGGCCAAAGGTGACATGGTCCAGCGCACCGGATTCCAGCCCCTTCTGGATGGACAGGCCCAGCACATAATCTTCCTGGTTGGTCACATCGCCGAAGAAGCTGGCCATCATGGCCATCTTCTCCCGCTCCGCCTCATCGGCCGGGGGGCGGGGGGTGGCATAGGTCAGGATGGTGCGGTTCTGTCCCGGCGTCGGCCCCGGCAGCAGCAGGGCGATCTGGGCGATTTCCGGCGCCACGAAGATCGACAGGTTGGGGAACAGGGTGCGGACGAAATCATAGCCATCATTCTGGTGCCGATGCCAGTCGGCCGGCGGCACATCGCGCAGCTTGCCGATGCTGCGCTGGGGGAAGCCGATGCGCAGATGCGGGCCGAACCCTTCGAAATGCATGATGTTGGAGAAGGTGCGCGGATGCACCGTCTCCGGATGGGCTGCCGCGAAATGATAGCCCTCCAGATAGCCGTCATAGGCAATCTTCCAGTTGGCGCCCTGGATATCCCGGTTGCCGCAGAAATGCCAGCGGCCGAAATCCAGGCTTTCCAGATCGTCCAACATGCCGCCGAGATAGGATTTCACGTCCATCGCCAGCCCCGGTGTCAGGATGACGAAGATCATGCCGGCCAGTTCCTGACAGGGGAGTTGTTTCAGCCGGTGGCAATCCTTCTCCACCTCCCCGAATTTGGCTTTCTCCGCCACGGCAAACAGCCGCCCGTCATTCTGGAAGGTCCAGGCGTGATAGGGGCAGACGAAACGGCTGGCCGTTCCCTGGCCGGCTTTGACCAGCGGTGCCCCGCGATGGGTGCAGACATTCAGCATGGCGTGGACCTGCCCGTCGCGGTCGCGGGTGATCAGGACGGGGATGTCCATCACCTCCATCGCCTTGTAATCACCGGGGTTCGGCAGCTCGATCGACAGGGCCAGCATCAGCGGCAGCCGTTTGAAGATGCGCGCCATTTCAAGCTCAAAGCGGGCAGGGTCCAGATAGTCGCGGGCCGGCACCTTCAGGATGTCTGCGGCCTGATCGGTGGTTTGTGTCTCCACATAGGTGAGCATCGCTTCCACCGAGCGGTTGATCTGCTCCGCAAGCGCCGTCATTTCAACTCTCCCTATTGTGCAAAGCAGGTTGGCAATGCGGGGACCAGGCCGCCCGAAAAACCACCTGCAATGATTTATGATTCATTCATCATCGTTATCACCCACGCCGGCCTTGTCAAGGCGGGTTTGATTGCGTTTCAGCGATTTTGCAGAAAAGCGAAAGGGCGGCCGGATGGCGCTTGACAGCCCCGGCCGGTTGGGTCGAAATAATGACTAATGAATCATAAATCGCATTAAGGTCGGTCAGGCGGGTTTGCTGGGCGGGGGGATTTTCCCCGGTCCTGGCCATGTCCGCCGACCGGCTGTTGCAAAAACGGGAGGATTGAAATGGGTCGAATGCAGGGCAAGGTCGCCATTGTCACCGGTGCCGCTTCCAACCCCGGCCTGGGCTATGCCACGGCGTTGCGTCTGGCGGCCGAAGGGGCGCGGCTGGTGGTGACAGACCGGGAGGAGGCGGGGGCCGAGCTGTGCGCCGCCGCCATCCGGCAGGCGGGTGGGGCGGCCATCCATCTGCGCCATGATGTGGTGTCGGAGGAAGAGTGGGCCCAGGTCATCAACGAGACCGAAAAGGCCTTTGGTCGCCTGGATGTGCTGGTCAATAATGCCGGCATCCACCTGACCAAGAGCCTGGATGACACCACGCCCAAGGAGTTCCAGCGGCAGTTGGATGTCAATCTGGTGGGCTCCTTCCTGGGGGTGAAGGCGGCCTTCCCGCTGCTGCGCCGGTCGGGGGCGGGGTCGATCATCAATCTTTCCTCCATCGCCGGCACGCTGGGCATCCAGGGCCTGTCCGCCTATGCGGCGGCCAAGGGCGGGGTGCGGTCCATGACCAAGACCATCGCCATCGAGGGGGCCCCCGATCAGATCCGCTGCAATTCCATCCATCCGGGCATGATCTGGACCAACATGATGATGCAGGCCTCTGTCAGCGCCGAAGCGGTGAAGGATGCGCTGCTGGCCGCCGTGCCGCTGCGGCGGATGGGGGAACCGGATGATATCGCCAATGCCGTGCTGTTCCTGGCCTCCGATGAAAGCCGGTATGTCACCGGCATCGAACTCTATGTCGATGGCGGCATGTGGGCGCAGTGATCGGGGGACAGCATGGTTGATCGTGGATTGCAGGATGCCCGTACCCTGGTGACCGGTGCCCTGCGCGGGATCGGGCTGGCCACGGCGGTGCGGCTGGTGGCGGAAGGGGCGCAGGTACTGGTCACCGACCTGTCCCCGTCCGATGATCCGCTGGTGGGGCAGGTGCTGGGCCGGCTGGGACCAGCCGCGACATACCTGCCCCTGGACGTCACCGCAGAGGCGGATTGGGAACGGGCGCGCGGCTGGGTGGAAAGCCGCTGGGGCAGCCTGGATGTGTTGGTCAATAATGCCGGGACCGATCTGGTGGGGCCGGTGGATCAGCTTGACCTGGCCGCCTGGCACCGGTTGATGCGCGTCAATGTCGATAGTGTGTTCCTGGGCGTGCGCAGCTTCACGGCTGCTTTAGCGGCCGGTGGGGCCGGGCGGCGCGGTGGGGCCAGTGTGATCAATGTCGCCTCCATCATGGGGCTGGTCGGGTTTGCCGAGACCTCGGCCTATAATACCAGCAAGGGGGCGGTACGCCTGTTCAGCAAGGCGGTCGCCATCGAATTTGCCCAGGCGGGCAAGCCCATCCGGGTCAATTCCATTCATCCCGGCTTTGTGGAAACGCCGCTGCTGCATGTCGGGATGCAGCGCTGGGTCGATCAGGGCAAGGCGGTCCGGGTGCTGGATCTGCTGGACGGGATCGCGGCCATGACGCCGGTGAAGCGTCTGGCCCAGCCGGAAGAGATTGCCGCCGCCATCGCCTTTCTGGCCAGCACCGATGCCAGCTATCTGACCGGCTCGGAACTGGTGGTTGATGGCGGCTGGACAGCACAATAGGGGGACAGCAGAGCATGAGCAGCGAACTGAAAGGGGCTGTTGCCCTGGTGACCGGGGCGGGCGGCGGTATCGGCCGGGCCATCTGCACCGCCCTGTCGGCCGCCGGCGCGTATGTCGTGGCGGCCGACCGGCACTGGCCTGCCGACGCCGCCCCGGTTGCCGGTGAACAGGCGGTGCTGGATGTCTGCGATCCGGATGCCTGGTCCTGGCTGATGCAGGATATCCGCCAACGGCATGGGCGGCTGGATGTGCTGGTCAATAATGCCGGCATTTCAGTCGTGGCCAGCATCGCGGAGACCAGCCTGGAGCAATGGCGCCGCTGTCAGGCGGTGAATGTGGAGGGCACGCTGCTGGGCATCCAGGCGGCCCTGCCATTGCTGCGCGATGCCGGGGGCGACCGTCCTGGCGGGGCCTCCATCATCAATATTTCTTCCGTCGGGGGCTTGCGCGGGGCACCGTTCAACGCGGCCTATTGCACCTCCAAGGCCGCCGTGCTGATGCTCAGCAAATCGGCGGCGCTGGAATTTTGTGCGCTGGGCTATCCGATCCGGGTGAACTCCGTCCATCCGGGGGCGGTGGGGACTGCCATGATGCAGGATATCATCCACCGTTATGTGGAACTGGGGGCGATGGCATCGCTGGAACAGGCCACACAGGCCGTCAATGCCATGCACCCCATCGGACGGCAGGCCACACCGGCGGAAATCGCCGCCGGTGTGCTGTTCCTGGCCTCGCCGGCCTCCAGCTATATGGTCGGGTCGGAACTGGTGATTGATGGCGGCTATACCAGCCGGTGAGGGATCAGGGCGCGGCCGGAAAGTCCCGCGCCCATTCAGCCGCCGCCGGCCCGGTCAGCCATGTCACCGCATTGGCGATCAACCGGCGATAGGCGTGGTTGTTATAGGCTGAGGGGCCGTCCCCGCATTGAATATAGACCACGGGCGCGTTGCCCGCACGCTTGGCCCAGGCAATCAGATTGCTGCCCGGCGGATGCTGCCAGTCCTCATTACAGAACATCCGCCCCTGCACGGCCAGATCGGCGGAATAGAAGTTTTCGCGGGTGAAGCTGTGGTCGCTGCGCAGCAGGGGCAGCTTGTCGCTTTCATTGATCTGAACCAGATACAGTTCATCGGTAATGTCAAAGCCGGTCCCCAGACCGGCTGTCACCGGATGGTCCGCCACCACCCGGACATGATGGTCAACATCATGGCGATAGCCACTGTCGTGCCGGCCGCACGCCGGATCGGGGCTGTAATGAAACTGCCCGCCGATGATTTGGGCCCAGCGGTCCCAGGCCGGCCAGCCGGCCTGGGCGTGGTGCAGGAACAGCATTGGCTTTCCCTGTTCCAGCAATCGCTCCACGCCGCGTTTCATCAATGCCGGCGGTTCGACCTCCCGGACCGGCTGACCGGGATGGAACAGCAGGCCCGGCATATCATAGAAAACCAGACCGTCGAATTCGACCAGCCGCTCCGGCTCCATCAGATAGGGGGCGGCGGGATGTTCGACATGGGCCCAGGCAAAGCCGTCCAACGCATCGAACAGGGCGAAGAAAGCGGGCTGGTCGAACGGGTGGCCCCGCGTGACCAGCAGTATTTTCTTCGGCGCATCATACCGGATGACCATGCCTGCCGCCCTTGGGTTCAGTTGGGCCAGTCCAATGCCAGCACGGTTTTCCCGACCGTTTCCCCCGCCATCAGGCGGCAGAAACTGTCCGGCGCGTGGGCGATGCCGTGGGTGACATTCTCCAGCGCCACCAGCTTTCCATCCGCCGCCCATTGGTGCAGATCGTGCCGGGCCTGGGGCAGGCTGTCTGTGTGAGAGAACAGCAGAAAACCCCGCATGGTCAATTGTTTGGCCACCACCTGCCACAGATTGTGCACGGGCGTGGGGCTGGCTTGGTTGTTATAGTCGGAAATCATGCCACAGCAGATGATGCGGCCGAAATCCCGCATGTTCGGCAGCAGCGCATCCAGGGTGCGCCCGCCGACATTATCGAAATAGACATCGACCCCGGTGGGGCAGGTATCGGCAATGGCGGCCCGCAGATCATCGACCGCGCGGTAATTGATGGCGGCGTGGAAGCCCAGCCTGTCGGTCAGGATCGCCGCCTTTTCCGCCGAACCGGCCAGCCCCACCACCCGGGCCCCGCGCAGCCGGGCGATTTGCCCCGCCACACTGCCCACCGCCCCGGCGGCGGCCGAGATGACCACGGTATCGCCCGCCTTGATCCGCCCGATATCATGCAGCCCGACATAGGCGGTCAATCCGGACGGGCCCAGCGCGCCGACATAATGCGACAGCGGAATATCCGGGCTGACCGTCAGCCGTTCCAGTAGGATCGTCTCGGCCGACAGGATGGAATATTCTTCCCAATGGGTCAGGCCCCAGACGTAATCGCCGGGCGTGAACCCCGCCAGGTTGGATTGTTCCACCACACCCAGGGAGGGGCCGCGGATGACGCCGCCCAGGGGGATGGCCTGAAAGTAATTATCCTTGCCATCCAGCCAGCCGCGAATGGCCGGCTCCATGGAGAAGTAAAGGTTGCGCACCCGCATCTGGCCCGGCCCCGGTTCGGGAACCGGCGCTTCGATCAGGGCGAAATCATCCGGCTTGGGATGGCCCTGGGGATGGGCACGCAAGGTGATGCGTCGGTTGACATGCATGGAACGGGCTCCCCGCTTGCAAGAAAATATCCCGGCCAGCCGAGTGGGCTGGCCGGGGCCGGCATCAGAACTCGTACCCGAGCTGGATGCCGAAGGTCCGCGGCTCACGCCCGGAGGAGAAGGACCAGAGACCGGCGACGGTGAAGGCGGCGTTGGGGCCGCGATCATCGAACAGGTTGCGGCCATAGAGCGTGACCTTGGCCTTGTTGCCGCCGAGATCGAATTTCATCGTTGCCGAGGCATCGAACAGGTTCTGTGCGTCTGACCGCACGCGCGGATCGTTGGAGAGAACCTTGACATTGCCCGACGCATCCACCTGCGTCGGCCCCAGCGAGATCTGTTGATCATAGGGGGCGACGTAACGATAGCTGCCGCTGAAGACCAGATCGCCAGCATCCAGCGGCACCGTATATTCCGCCGTCAGGGAGCCGGTGACATCCGGCGAATAGATCATGTTCACGTCAGAATAGTCGAACTTCACCAGCTTGCCGGCGGCATTGGGGGCGGTGGTGATGAAGCCGTCGAAATTGCTCTTTTGCAGGCCCAGCGAGGCCGTGACCTTCAAATCATGGGTGACGCGGGCGGTGACATCCAGTTCCAGCCCCTTGATCTTGGCCTTGCCGACATTGGTGACGATGGTTTCATTGCCGGTGCCGACGGTGGTGGGAATGGTGGTGTTCTGCTGCAGGTCGCTGTAATTGGACAGGTAGGCCGCCAGATTGACCTGCAGGCGGTTATTCAACAGCGCGCTTTTGAACCCCGCCTCGTAGCTGTCCACCGTTTCCGGGCCAAAGGGCGTGGTGGAGGAAAGCAGCGTCTGACCCCGGCTGGAGAAGCCGCCGGAACGATAGCCGCGCGACCAGGACGTATAGAGCATGTTGTTATCGTCCGGACGGTAATCCAGCACGATCTTGGGCGTGAATTTGCTGCCGCTATATTTTGAGTTGGGATATTGCGCCGTGCCGACGCGGTTGATCTGCTGCTTTTCATCATGGGTCCAGCGGCCGCCACCAGACAGGCGCCATTGATCGGCGAACTTCCAGTTAAAGTCACCGAACAGGGCGTAGGATTTGGCGCGGCCGGTATTATACTGGTCAGCGCCCGGATTGACGGCGCCGAACAGCCGGGTCGCCTGGAACAGGTTGAACTTGCTTTCATAATAGAAGCCGCCGACCACATAGTCGAAACTGTCGGTCAGTTTGCCGGCACCCCGCAGTTCCTGGCTGAACTGCCAGTAATCCTGAATGCGGTTGGTATAGTAGAGATCGGCCGACGAGGCGTCGAAATCCTGCGTGTGCGCCTCGTCGGAGGTGCGATAGCCGGTGACCGAGGTGAAATCGATCCCGTCCGTATCCAGGTTCATCTCCAGCGTTGCCGCTGGGGATTTATAGTTGGAATGGGCCGGGCTGTTGAAGACAGTGTAAAGGTCATCCCTGGTATTGCGGTTGCATTCGCGCGCCGGCGCGAAGGAACAGAATACCTCGCCGGTCTTGGAGATGTTGGAATTGACGGGATCGAAATCCTGCACCTGCTTTTCCAGGGTCAGCAGGGCTTCGAAATTCTCGGTCGGGGTCAGCAGGAAGCTGGCGCCGAAATTCTCGTTATTATTGCCACCGACCCGCTTGCCGGTAATGCCGTGGCGGTAATAGCCGTCACTTTCATTGTGGAAATAGAAGAACTTGGCGGCCAGCTTGTCCGGGATCAGGTTGGCATTCAGGATGGCGCGCGTGGCCCAGGTATTGAACTTGCCATAGCTGACTTCCAGCTTGCCGCCATTCTCCCCCGTCGGGCGCGACCGGTGGATATTGATCACACCGCCGATGGTGTTGCGCCCGAACAGGGTGCCCTGTGGGCCACGCAGCACTTCGATACTGTCAATATCGAAGAAATCCAGAAAGGCGCCGGTGCTGGTGCCAATGAACACGCCGTCCACGACAATGGCCACTGTCGGGTCAAAGGATTTCTCCACATCCGCAAAGGACAGGCCGCGGATGGAGACGTTGGCGGCGGCGGCACCGGAATTCTGCTGCGTGATCAGCACATTGGGGGCCGACCCCATCAGGTCGCCGATATTCAGCGTCGCCTTGCTTTCCAACTGGGCCGGCGTGATGGCCGTGATGGCCAGCGGCGTCTCCTGCAGGGTTTCAGACCGGCGGCGGGCCGTGACGACAATCTCTTCCAGCGCGTCAATCTGGGGGGCGGATGAGTCCCCGGCGGCCTGCGCCAGGGCTGGCGGGGTGCTGGTGCCGGTCAGCACCAAGGCGGCAGCCGCCAGCAGGGTAGAACGCAAGGTGGGTGCGCAAGCCATGATCGATATCCTCCCTGTGGATGTCTTTTTTTGTGGGCTTGTTTGCAGCGACTCTTTGGGCGGGGCACCGGTTCCGGTGTGGCAGGCGCTTTGTGCATCCCCGCTTGAAATGATGATTTGTGAGTCATTAATCACTATATTCGTGCCCTGAACCGGCGTCAATCCACCTTCGCTTTTTCACCGCTGAATTCCCCGTCACCACAGGGTGGGTTTAGGGTAGTGAATGGCGTGCCGGATGGCTGTCGGCGGGGCTTGACAGGAGGGGGAGGGTCCGCGTTAATGACTAACGAATCATAAATCATAACGATGGTTGTTGGGGGGCATGGTGCCCGCCCGTTGCCATCCCTTCATGGAGGAAACAGGTGACCCATACAGACGCTGCCGCCCGCAATCTGGCCACCACAGAGGCGCTCTATGCCGCCACAGCCAGCGGTAACTGGCCGCTGGCCGAAACCATGCTGTGCGAGGATCTGGTGATTACCGAGGCCGAGACACTGCCCTTTGCCGGCACCTATACCGGCAAAGGGGCCTTGCGCGACCTGTATGCCAAGGTGCTGGGCACCTCGCTGGGTCAGGCCACCATCGCGGTGAAGAACAAGATGGCCGCCGGTAATAACGTCGTCTATCTGCTGGAACTGGTGCCGCCGACCGGCGATCCGCTGGAACTGGTGGAGGTGTTTCATTTCGCCGATGACGGACGTGTGTCTTTGATCAAGCCTTATTACTACAACAGTGCTGCCGTCACGGCCGCCGTCGCCGCTGCCCGTGGCTGAATGAAACGGGGCGGCCCATCCGGTGCCGCCCCGCTTTGTTCAACCGGTCAATCCGCCAGATATTTATCCAGCGTGGCGTGCAGGTGCCGCACGCGGATTTCCTGGTAATTGCCCAATTGCACCTCGTCATTCTTGGAACATTTCAGCCCGTCCTGGACGAAGGGCAGGTTTTCCATATCCTGCTGAAACACGTCGCCCAGCACGCCCAGTTCCTTGGCATCGGTCCAGGGCTGGTCCGGGCCCAGGAAGTTCATTTCCACCGGCGGCGGTTTCGGTGCATCGGCTGGCAGGCGGACCAGGATGCGCACCTCCATCAAGGTCTTGTCCTGATCGGGCCAGGGGCGCCAGCGATAGACGATATTGGGCATGAACCCGCCCCAAGGCGCGAAATTCGGGAAGACATTGTAAACAAAGGCGTCCAGCAACTCGGCATCGGTCACATGGCTGTGATCATAGCCGCTGTCGGCCTGGTACTTCTCCCGATTGGCGGCGGCCATGGCGCGCCGCGCACTCATGCCGTCCGGCACCTGCACCGACATGTCGGTACCGCCGGCCCGGCCATTATATTTCAGGAATTCATCCACGATCCATTGCTGGGGTTTGCCCGTGGGATCGATATGCGGGGACATGACGGCAAAGGGCGTCAGCGCCGCATTCACATGGTCGCCATAGGTGCTGTACTGCGTGTTGGCGTCGCCGGTGAAGGGTAGAATCTGGGGGTGCGTTTCGATCGTGTGCCAGGCCTCCATGAAGGCTTCGGCCACCACCTTCCAGTTGGCATTCACCACCTTGCCGACCCAGATGACAGTCGAGCATTCTTCATGCCGCCAGCGTTGGAAGAAGTCGGGCAGGGGGGCCAGATACTCTTCCAGGCTGGGGCCTTCTGCCGCTTCGCGGATGAAGATGTACCCGGCCCAGCGGCCGACCTGCGCCTCCGGCAGGGCCATCTTCTCTTCCTTCAGGTGCGGGAAGTCCCAGCGGCAGGGGATGTTCTTCAGGCTGCCATTGGTGTTCCAGGAAAAGCCGTGGAAGGGGCATTTGAACTCCGCCGCCGATCCGCTTTCCAGCCGCAGCTTGCGCCCGCGATGCAGGCAGACATTATGAAAGGCGCGGACGGAACCGTCGGGCTGACGGGTCACCAGATAGGAACGGCCGGCATTCTCATAGAGCGCGAAATCGCCGGGCTCGGGGAGATCCTCCTCCCGTGCCGCGAACTGCCAGACGCGGGGCCACATCTTGTCCAGTTCACGGCGGAAGAATTCCGGGCTGGTATAGCGCTCGGCCTTCAGCGGCTCGCTGCCCATATAGTGGTAATTTTCCTGGCGCAGGAAGTCGGGCACGGGCCGCGTGTCCGTATCCATCAGGTCGTTCCACGACGTGCCGGGGCACCGGGCCTCGCCGGGTTTGGGTTGGGACGCAAGATCATCTGGCACGGCAACCTCCCTGAACCTGTTTGATTTGTTTGACTGCGTGTGTCTCGGTGACTGGCCGGAAAGTTTTATGGTGTTTCAATGTTTCACACGATTTGACTTTCTGTATCACCGTCACCCCGGCGAAGGCCGGGGTCCAGAATCACAGGCACCTTGCTCTCCGAAACTGGACCCCGGCCTTCGCCGGGGTGACGGTGAGGATGCAGTAAGGCATTGATAATGAACAAAACCTCCAGACAGACCCTCAAACCCCGACCAGCCCCGCCGTCGTGCCGCCATCGGCCACCAGTTCGGCGCCATTGATCAGCGACGCGTCGGCGCTGGCCAGGAAACTGACCAGCGCCGCCACCTCCTCCACCTGACCAAGACGGCCTAGGGGGGAGATATTGCCCAGATAGGCCAGCGAGGCGTCGGGATCGGGCGTGTCGGCCACGGCGCGGCGGATGATCGGCGTATCGATGATGCCGGGATGCACGGAATTGCAGCGGATATTGGTCCGGGTCCGCGCACAATGCACCGCCACCGACTTGGCCAGCAGCCGCACCGCCCCCTTGGAGGTGGTGTAGGCGATGTTGCCAGGCAGGCCCACCAGACCATTGATCGACGAATTGATGATGATCGACCCGCCCGACCCGCCGGGATTGGCCTTCATCGCGGCGATGGCATGCTGACAGGTCAGCATGGTGCCGGTGACATTGACGGACAGGATGCGGTTCCATGCCGCCATGCCGATGGTTTCGATGCTGCCATCCCCCGTTTCGATCCCGGCATTGGCAAAGGCGATATCCAGCCGGCCGAACCGGTCCGCAATGGCCTGCATCAGGGCGGGCCAGGCGGCCTCGTCCGTCACATCATGGGCGTGGAAATGCGCACCGGTTTCCTGGCACACCGCTTCCGCCGCCACCGCGTTGGAGCCGGTGAAGATCACTTTCGCGCCATCATCCGTCAGGCGGCGGACCGCCGCCGCGCCGATGCCGGCGGTGCCGCCGGTGACCAGGGCCACCTTGCCATCAAGCCTTGCCACTCTCGCCTCCCTGTTCTGCCGCGATCTGTGCCGCGATGCGTTGGCGCAAAAGATCCTTGCGCACCTTGCCCGATGCCGTGCGGGGCAGGTCGGTCACCAGCTCCACCCGTTCGGGGAATTTCTGCCGTGCCAGCCCGGCGGCGGCGACATGGTGGGTGATGCTGGCCAGATCGGGCTGTTCGCCGGGCTGCGGCACGACATAGACGCAGACGGTCTCCCCCAGCCTTGCGTGCGGCATGGACACGGCCGCCACCTCCTGCACGGCCGGGTGCCGGTGCAGCACATCCTCGATATCCTTGGCCGACAGGTTCTCCCCGCCCCGGATGATCAGGTCTTTCTTGCGGCCGGTGATGACAATGGCGCCGGCTGGCGTCAGGTGGCCGATATCGCCGGTGCGGAAATAGCCATCCGCGTCCATGGCCTCCCGCGTCTGCCCTTCATCGGCATAACCCCTGAACAGGGAGGGGCCGCGCACCAGGATTTCCCCATCCTGGCCCCGGTCCAACGCCTGCCCCGCCTCGTCCACGATGCGGATGTCATAATCGATGACCTTGCCGTCGGTGGTGGCGGCCATTTCCCGCTCATCCGCCCCCATGCAGCCCTGGGTGATCAACGGGGCTTCGGTGCTGCCATAGACGCGGAAGGCGCGGCCCCGTTCGAACAGGGCATTGGCGCGGCGGATCAGGTCCGGCGGCACGGCCGCCCCGCCACAGGCGAAGATTTTCAAGGATGGCAGGCGGGAGCCGGCGCGTTCCGCCGCTTCCAGCAATTCCTGGAGGAAAGGCGTGGCGCCGATGGTGATATTCACCCCATGCCGGTCGATCAGGGCCACCGCTTCATCCGCGTTCCAACGTTCCATGAACAGGGTGCGCGTGCCATCGGTGAAGGGCAGCTCAATCCCGTTCGAATAGCCAGTAATATGGGTGACGGGCGATGGCATCAGCATCAGATCGCCGGGCCGGAGCCCCCAATAGCCCATGAAAATATGCGAAACGCGGGCGATGGAGCGATGGTCGTGCATCACCGCCTTGGGCCGGCCCGTCGTGCCGGACGTGTACATGACCAGTTTCAGCGCATCGGGGGCCACGGTCGGCCAGTCGATCCGCCGGCCCCGGCCCGCCTGCATCAACCCTTCCAGTGTCAGCGCCGCCGTGCCCGCCCGCACCTGCACCACATGGCGCAGGTCGGGCAGCGCGGGGCGCAGCGCCGCCAGCATGGCCGTATAATCGAAGCCGCGATAGGTATCGGGAATGAAGATCAGCCGGCTTTTGCAGTCAGCCAGGATCAGCCCGACCTCCGCCCCGCGATAAATCGGCACGATGGGGTTGCAGACCAGGCCCAGCATGCCGGCGGCCATATCCACCAGCACCGCCTCCATCCAGTTGGGCAACTGGAAGCTGATCACATCGCCGGGGCGCAGGCCCAGATCCCACAGGCCCACCGCCAGGGCTTCGGCATCCGTCAGCAGGCTGGCATAGGTGCCGGGATGCTGATCCTGGTTCAGGAAGGCGACGGCATCGGGCGCCCGTTCGGCATGGTGGCGGGCCAGCACGGCCAGGGGCTGCGCCGTCCAAAGGGTGGGTGCAGGGTCCAGCGCCGTGATCATCAGGCCTTCTCCCCATCAATGCCGGCAGCCGTCCAGCCGCCCAACCGATCCAGATGCCAGCCGGCCCCGCCGAACAGCATTTCCAGCAGCATCAGGCGTCGATAGTAATGCCCGATGACATACTCTTCTGTCATGCCAATCCCGCCATGCAACTGTATGGATTGTTCGCCGATCAGGCGGGCGGCGGCGGCGTTGCGGGCCTTGGCGGCGGCGGTCAGGACGGGTGTTTCCGGGGCGCCAATGCTGGCCGCCCCGATGGCGGCCCAGGTAATGGCGGCGGCCTCTTGCGCGGCCAGCGTCATATCCACCATCCGGTGCTGCAGCACCTGAAAGCTGCCGATGCTGGTGCCGAATTGGGTGCGGGTTTTCAGATAGTCCAGGGTCAGGCGGTTTGCCGCCTGCATGGCGCCCACTGCCTCGGCACAGACGGCCAGGGCCGCCATCTGGTTCAGCCGCTCCAGCAGCGCCGCGTCACCCCCCGGCAGCCGGTCCGCTTCCGCCACCTGCACCCTGTCCAGTGTCAGGTCGGAGACGGGCCGGTCATCGATGCTGCGCGCAGGGGCCAGGGTGACGCCGGGGGCCGTGGGGGACAGCAGGAACAGGGCCGGCTGTCCCGCCCGTTCCGCCTTGACGATGATCCGGTCTGCGGCGGCACCGTAGAGCACGAAGCCACGCCGGCCGGACAGGCGGTAGCCGTCGCCGGTTGCCTCTGCGATCACGGGTGCTTCATCCTGGGCGGCATTGTCCTGGGCAAAGGCCAGGATGGCCCGCCCCTCTGCGATGGCGGGCAGCCATTCCGCCTGCTGCGCCGCGCTGCCGCCGCCCGCCAGGGCACCCGCCGCCTGCACCAGCGTGGGCAGCAGCGGTTCCATCAGCAGGCCGTGACCGGCGGCGCGCATCAGCACGGCCAGTTCCGCCAGCCCGCCACCGGACCCGCCATGCGCCTCGGCAATGGCGATGCCCAGCCAGCCCAGCTCAGCGTATGTCGCCCATTCCGTGCGGCCGAAACCGTCATCGGATGTCAGGATGGCCGCGCGGCGTTCCGGGCCATAGGCATCCGCAACGAAGCGGTTGATGCTGTCGGCCAGCAGGCTGCGGTCTTCTTGGGTGAATGCCGACATGATGCTCCCTAGAGGCCGAGCACGGCCTTCGCCAGGATGTTGCGTTGGATCTCGTTGGCCCCGCCATAAATGGTGGTGGCCCGGTCATGCAGATGTTCGCGGATCACGCCGGGCGCACCGGGCAGCCCGACCGGCAGCGTTTGCCAGCCCGGTTCCAGCCCTTCCGTCTGATAGACCAGTCCCTTCACGGCCAGCGCATCGACCATGGCACCCGTGATCCCCTGGATCAGTTCCGATCCCATGATCTTCAGGGCCGAAACCTCCAGCCCGGGGGTGGAGCCGGCCTCCGCGGCGGCCAGATATTCGTTGCACACGGCCTCCAGCGCCAGCAGGCGGGCCCGCAACTCCCCCAGTCGCCGCCGCCAGTGCGGATCATCTGACAGGGGACGGCCGCCATCACGGATATCGGCAAGGGTCCGGCGCAACTGCTGCAACAGGCGGGTGGATTTCCCCACCTCCGCCCCCAGCAGCCGTTCATTGTTCAGCAGGAACTTGGCATAGGTCCAGCCGCGCCCTTCCTCCCCCACCAGATTTTCGGCCGGCACCCGGACATCATCCAGAAACACCTCGTTCAGGTGGTGGCATTTATCGATGCTGATGATGGGACGGACGGTAACGCCCGGCGTTTTCATGTCGATCAGCAGGAAGGAAATGCCGTTCTGCGGCTTGCCGTCGCTGGACGTGCGGACCAGGGTGAACATCATGTCGGCCCATTGCGCCATGGTGGTCCAGGTCTTCTGGCCATTCACGACATAATGGTCGCCATCGCGCACGGCCCGCGTCTTGATATTGGCCAGATCGGACCCGGCGCCGGGTTCGGAATAGCCCTGGCACCACCATGTATCGGTGCTGCGGATACCGGGCAGGTACCGGTCCTTCTGTGCCTGGCTGCCAAAGGTGTAGATGACCGGCCCGGCATAGCAGACGCCAAACGGGGTCAGCCAGGGGGCGCCGGCCTTGCTGGTTTCATCATCGAAAATGGCGCGTTGCAAGGGCGTCCAGTCCTGCCCGCCATATTGGCGCGGCCAATGACCGACGATCCAACCCTTGTCGAACAGGATCTTCTGCCAGCGCACATAATCCGATTTCACCAGATGCTGGCCCGCCAGCACCTTGTCACGGATATCGTGGGGCAGGTGCGTGGCGCAGAATTGCTGCACATCCGCCCGGAACGCCTGGATGGCCGGGTCGCGCATGAGGTCGATCCCCAACATGGCCTTCCTCCAGTTATTGTTATGATTGATGAGTCATAAATCAGGTTAGATCGGGTGGCGGGCGTCGTCAATGGTTGCGAACAGCGATGGGGGAATTTTTATGTTGACTGATGAATCAAGGGTCAATCATCATTCCGCCTGTAACCCCTTGTCCCGTGCCGCGCCTGTGCAGGATGGTGCCATGTCTGTTGAAAATGCCGTCGCCGATCTGACCTATCACGACCTGCTGTCCGCCGATGATCTGCCCCAGGGGCAGATGCGGCTTTTCACCCTGGCGGGGGAGGAGGTGTTGGTGTGCCATGCGGCGGGCGGCTTTTTTGCCGTGCGCAACCGCTGCCCGCACGCGGAATCACCGCTGGTGGGCGGGCGGTTGCGGCAGAACAGCATTTCCTGCCCGCTGCATGGCGCCCGCTTTGATCTGGCCAGCGGTGGCGCGCTGGGCGGCACCGGCTACCGCCCGCTGGCCTGCTTTTCCGTGAGGGTGGAAGGCGGGCGGGTACTGGTGGGGGTGAAAGCGTAGGCGGCGGTTAGAACGCCGCCCCCATCGCATCGCGCCCCGTGGCCCAGCGGATGCCCCGGCGCAGCAGCTCATAGAAAACCGGGCTTTGCCAGGAACAGCGCTCGTTATGGGGATATTCCTCCATCAACGGGCGCAGATCATGTTTGCCCCGGCAATGGCCCAGCACCAGATACAGCACCTGTCCCGGCCCATGGTCGCGCAGATACAGCACGGGATGGTCGGCCTCCGGCCAATCCTCCTGCACGAAGGGGGCGCAATTGCCGCCCCAGCGTGTGTGCAGCAGGGTGCGGTTGCCGGGGCTGACACTGCCCAGATACAGCTCATCCTCCACCCAGAAATTCTTCAGGCCACGGGTCAGTGGATGGGCGCTGTCCGTCACCTGGATCTCGTACCGGCAGATGGGCGGATGGGCGCGGAACTGGCTGCCCAGCATGTCCGACAGGTCGGCATCCAGATCGGGGCAATCGATGCGCCCATCGTCGAGAAATTTGATCACCGAATTGGTGCCGTGCAGGGCGAACCATTTGCCGCCCTTGGCCAGAAACCGGCGCAAGCCTGCCTGCTGTTCGGCCGTGGGCACAACGTCACAGGTATAGGTGACCAGCACATCCGCCGCTTCGATCTCATCGATGCGGCTATAATCCGGCCCGACCTCCACCCTGATATCTTCATGCTCGGCCAGCAGCTTCAACAGCTCCAGCCGGGCGAAATTGATGTCGTGATATTTGCCGCCGGCCACCAGATAGACGTCGATCCTGCTGGACATATCGGTCTCTCCCGCCGCGCTCAAAGCTGCACCCGCTTGGTGTAGCCGCCATCCACCACCAGATTGACGCCGGTGACCCAGCTTGCCACCGGGCTGGACAGGAAGGCGACGCAGGCGGCCACCTCTTCCGGCGTGCCCAACCGGCCCGACGGTTGGGCGGCGACGGTGGCGGCATACAGGTCGGGTGCGCCTTCCTTGATGCCTTCCCAGGCGCCGCCGGGAAATTCGATGGGGCCGGGGGAGACGACATTGACCCGGATGCCGCGCGGCAACAGCGTTTGCGAAAGCTGCTTGGCATGGACGATCAAGGCACCTTTCATGGCGTTATAGGCCATGGGGGCCATGAAGGTTTCCACCGCCGCCGTCGTGCCGGTAATGGTGATCGCCCCCTGGCCCGATGCTTCCAGGGCCGGCAGGGCGGCATCAATGGCGCGCAGCGTGCCCAGCACGTCGATCTGATAGGCGTCGTGCCAGCTTTGCTCCCCGTTCAGGCTGCCGCCGGCCGACACGTTGGGGATCAGGATATCGATGCCGCCCAGGGCATCGGCCATCTGGGCGACCCAGTTCTTGACCGAATCCGCATCGGCGGCATCCATGGCCGCCCCCACCACCTTCACCCCCAGGCCCGACAGGTCGGCGATGGCAGCATCCACCTCATCCGCCTTGCGCGCACCAATGGCGATGGCGCAGCCCTCCCGCGCCAGGGCGTCGGCAATGCGGCGGCCGATGCCGCGTGTGGAACCGGTGATCAGCGCCCGGCGACCGCTCAGCCGAAGGTCCATCGGAACTCCTCCCGTTTATCGATTGTTTGTGGCGGGGCAGGGTAAGGCCCCCAGCGGAATTGACAAGCACCCGCCTTCATCGTCATTATTATGACTGATGAATCAAAAGTCAACGCATCCACACGGGTGGCGTTGGCCTTATCCCCAGGCGGCAGACGAACGGAGGAACCATCATGGCGATGGAAGGCAGACCGCTTGCCGACAATGTTTTTACCTGGCCCAGCGATGATCCGGCCCTGATCGGTGGGGCTGATGCGCGCGGGCGCCTCCGTTTCCCCTTCATGGGCCGTCCGGGTGAACAGCCGGTCGAACTGGCGCGCGCGGGCGTGTTGTGGAGCTGGACGGTCCAGCGTTTCCTGCCCAAGCAGCCCCCCTATCTGGGACGGGAGACGAAGGCGGAGTTCCAGCCGTTTGCGCTGGGCTATGTGGAATTGCCGGGACAGGTGCGGGTGGAAACACGGCTGGTGGATTGCGAACCGGCGGATTTGCGCATCGGGATGCCGATGCGCCTGACCATCCGCCCGCTGTTCCGCGATGAACAGGGGCAAGACCTGCTGATGTACGCATTCCAACCGGTGGTTTGAGAATAAACAGGGGGAGGGTTTTGCCATGTCGGATGTGGCGATTGTCGGTATCGGTATCCATCCATTCGGGCGGACACCGGATCGCACTGGTCTGGAACAGGGGGCCTTTGCCGTGCGTCAGGCGCTGGGGGATGCAGGCATCACCTGGGGCGATGTGCAATTCGCCTATGGCGGCAGCCAGGATGGCGGCAATGCCGACACGATGGTGGAGGAACTGGGCCTGACCGGCCTGCAATTCATCAATGTCGCCAATGGTTGCGCCACGGGGGGCTCGGCCCTGATCTCCGCCTATGGCGCCATCCGGTCAGGGCAATATGATCTGGGGCTGGTTGTCGGCTTTGATAAGCATGAACAGGGATCGTTCCGCGTGCGCCCGGCCGATTGGGGCCTGCCGGAATGGTATGGGGAGGTGGGGTTTGCCCTGACCACCCAATTCTTCGCCATGAAGATCCAGCGCTATATGGCGCTGCACGGCATTACCGATGATGCTCTGATCCGGGTGGCAGAAAAGGCCTTTGCCAATGGGGCGCTGAACCCGAACGCCTGGCGCCGCCGGGCATTGTCCTATGCGGAGATTGCCCAATCGACCATGATCAGCGATCCGCTGCGGCAATATATGTTCTGTTCCCCCGGTGAAGGGGCGGTAGCCCTGATCCTGGCCAGCCCGAAAAAGGCGGCGCAGTTGACCCGTCATCCCGTCTGGCTGAAGGCGGCCGCCATGCGCACGCGCGGGGCGGGGTCGTTTGAGGTGTTCAGCCCCAGCCTGTCGGTGGAAGATGGTGAAGGCGCGAGCCCCATCGCCGCGCGGGCGGCCTTCACCATGGCCGGCATTGGGCCGGAGGAGATCGACATTGCCCAGCTTCAGGATACCGAAAGCGGGGCGGAAATCATGCATATGGCCGAAAACGGCTTCTGCCGGGATGGGGAGCAGGAAAAATGGCTGCGCGACGGCCTGACCCGGCTGGATGGCAGGCTGCCCGTCAATACCGATGGCGGCTGTCTGGCCAATGGGGAGCCCATCGGGGCGTCAGGCCTGCGCCAAGTTTATGAGACGGTGCTGCAATTGCGCGGGGATGCCGGGGTGCGGCAGGTGCCGAAGAGGGTTCGCACCGGCTACACCCATGTTTATGGGGCACCCGGCGTCTCGGCGGTGACGATCCTGGCGCGGTAGTGTCTATCCAGAAAGCTATAACATTTTTCGAAGTGTTGCCACCTCACCACCGTCATTCCCGCGAAGGCGGGAATCCATACGACAGCGCGGATTTTGGAGTCCCGCCTTCGCGGGAATGACGGTTAAGTGGCTCGAAGAACGAAAGAATTTATGGAAGTCCCCTACCCACCCCACAGCCCATAAACCGCATCCCCCGGCGCGTGGCCGCCCCTGTGCTGCATCAGGGCGAAGACGCCCTGATCCCAGCAGACGGTGCGCGCTGGGCTGGCGTTCCAGTCCAGCAGATACTGGCGATGGCTGAATTTCCACAGGCCCTCCCGCCGCTCATACCGGTCCAGATAGCGGCCATAGAGGATGCTGTCCGTCTCTGCCCCGGATGCTGCGGCCAGCGTCAGGCTGTAGATTTCCCCCACCGCCTGATCGCCGCGAATGTCGAACCATTCATTGCCGGCCATGTGGAAGGACCGGGCCAACCCGCCCGTCGCCCCCACGGCCAGCCCGCAGAATTCCGCCGCCGGGCCGGTGAAATAGCCGAAATCAACGGTGGCATCGGGGTGCCAGACGCCGCGTAGCAGAGCCTCGTCCGCCCGATCCACCGCCCGGTTATAGACCATGTTCAGCTCATGCAGTGCCTGCTTGGCCAGCAGCGTGTCCAGATCATTCATGGCATGATCCTTTTCAGCTCAATAATCCCAGCGGCTGTTCCAGATGCTGGCGCAATGCTGCCAGGAAGCGGGCACCCACTGCCCCATCAATGGCGCGATGGTCGCAGGAGAGTGTCGCCGACATGACGGAGCGGAAGCGCACGTCCCCTTCCGGCCCCTCCTGCGCCTCTCGCCTTGTGGCGCCGACGGCCAGGATGGCAGCCTGGGGCGGGGCGATGATGGCCTGGAAATGCCGGATGCCGAACATGCCCAGGTTGGAAATGGCGAAACTGCCATCGCTCAAATCCGCCTGTGTCAGCCGCCGGTCGCGGGCACGCGATGCCAGCGATGCCGCCTCCGCTGCGATGGCGCGCAGCGGCTTGGCCCCGGCATCGCGCAGGACGGGCGTGACCAGCCCGCCCTCGATCGCCACGGCGATGGCGATGTTGGCCTGGGTGAAGCGGCGCATCCCCTCGTCGGTATATTGCACATTCACATCCGGCACATCGCCCAGCGCCAGGGCAGCGGCGCGGACGATGAAATCATTGACGGAGATTTTTGGCCCCGGCAGCCCGTTCAACTGACCGCGTAAGCCCAGCAGATCATCCATCAGGATATCGGCGGTCAGATAGAAATGCGGCACATCCCGCTTGGCCGCCGTCAAGGCTGTGGCAATGGCGCGGCGCATGGCGCTGTGCGGGATCAGATCGCTGGCAGCAGTCGGCGCAGGGGCTGGTGGCGGGGAGGCTGCGGCGTTGCGCACATCCTCCTTCGTTGCGTGGCCCTTTGGCCCTGTCGGCGTCACGCTGGACAGTGGGATACCTAAATCCGCCGCCAGCTTGCGCGCCGCCGGTCCAGCGGGTGGGGTGGGGGCTGCTGCCGGGGCCAAGCCGCTGGCGGCGGCGTGGCGTTCCACATCGTCCACATTCACCCGCCCGTTCTGCCCAGTGCCGGACAGGCGGGACAGGTCAATGCCCAGCCGGTTGGCCAGCCGGATGGCGTGGGAGGTGGCATGGATCGACCGGTTGTCGATGGTTGCGGGTGCGGTGTTTGCTGGCG
>CALRQC020000053.1:0-36004 GCA_943370215.1 Azospirillum sp. RU38E | reverse complement strand
TGATCTTCCGGCAGGGTGAAGATGATGCTCATCGGCTGCATCTGGGTGATGGTGACGATGCCGTTGGCGTCACCCGTGGTGACGTAATTGCCGGGATCAACCACCCGCAGGCCGACCCGGCCGGAAACGGGGGCGGTGATGCGGGCATAGGTCAGGTTCAGCTTGGCCGTATTGATCTGGGCCATGTCGCTGGCGACCGTGCCTTCATATTGCTGCACCAGGGCTTCCTGGGCGGTCAGTTGCTGGCGGGCGATGCTGTCCTGCTGCACCAGCACGCGGTAACGCTCCAGATCCAGCTTGGCATTTTTCAGCAGCGCCTGATCGCGCTGCAACTGGCCCTGATACTGGCTGAGCGATAATTCATAGGGGCGGGGATCGATCTGGGCCAGGAAGTCGCCCTGCTTCACCGTCTGGCCTTCCTGAAATCCCACCTCCACCAGTTGGCCGGAAAGCTGCGGGCGGACGGTGATGCGCGACAGCGGCGTGACGGTGCCCAGTGCGCGTACGGTGACCGGCAGTTCCCCCTTGGTCACCGGGGCGGCGACCACCGAAGGTACCATGCCGCCACGGCCGCGCCCGATATCCGCCGCCGGCGGGCGATGCAGGATGACCCAGCCCAGAAGCCCCACAACCGCAACGCCGCCCAACACCCAGGCACCAAGCCGGAGCCGCCCATTCGCCATCTTGATCACCGGTTTTTAAACAATCTTATGGGATTTCATACGCCGCTAAATCTTTCGCCCTGCATTACTTTTATTTAACAAGGGGGGACAGCAGCGCCCCCCATCCCATGGTGATGGTGGCGTAAAGGCAGGGAATGCGTATTTCAGGCAGCGATCATTGCTGCCCCTGCCACAAGGTTGCATAGATGCCTTGCTTGCCCAGCAAGGCGTCATGCGTGCCCTGTTCGACCAGACTCCCCTGATCCAGCACCAGGATCAGGTCGGCATCCTTCACCGAATGCAGCCGGTGGGCGACCACCAGGGTGGTGCGGCCCTGGGCGAAGCCGTCCAGAAAGCCCTGCACCGCCCGTTCGGTCAGCGAATCCAGCGAGGCGGTGGCCTCATCCAGCAGCAGGATGGGGGCGTCCTTCAAAATGGCGCGGGCCAGCGCCAACCGCTGGCGCTGGCCGCCCGACAGCCGGGCCCCGCCCTCCCCCACCGCCGTGTCATAGCCATCGGGCAGGCTGGCGATGAATTCATCCAGCAGGGCGGCCCGGGCGGCCATCCGCACGGCGTCCCGGCTGGCACCGGGGCAGCCATAGGCGATGTTGGCATGGATCGTATCGTCGAAGACGCCGCTTTCCTGGCTGACCAGGGTGACGTGCTGGCGCAGGGAGGACAGGGTGACGCCCCTGATATCCTGTCCATCGATCAGGATGCGGCCGGCATCCGGATCATGGAAACGCGGGATCAGGTTCAGCAGGGTGGATTTACCGGCCCCCGACCGGCCCACCAGCCCCACCTTGGCCCCCGGCGGGATATCAAGGCTGAGACCGGTCAGCGTCGCCGGGCCATCACCATAGCCAAAATCCACACGCTCGAAGCAGATCGCCCCTTGCGGGCGGGACAGGGGGATCGCGTCGGCCGCCTCCGCGATCACCGGGGCGGTGTCGGCCAGATCGAACAGCCGGGCCAAGGCGGCATCGGCATTGCGCCGCGCCACCATGGCGGCGGCCAGCCGGCGCAGCACCAGGGAGATGGCGACAAAGCCGCTGGTAAAGGCCACCAGCGTGCCCGCCCCCGGCCCGGCACCGGACAGGCCCGCCCCGCCCAGCAGGATCAGCGCCGCCAGCCCGATGCCGCCAATCAGCTCCATCAAGGGGGTGGAGAGCGCATGGACATGGATTTCACCGGCATAGGCATTGGTGGTGCGGTCCATGGCGGCCCAGGCGCGCGCCACCTCCGGCCCTTCCATCCGGTAGGTCTTCACCTGCCGGATGCCCTGCAGCAACTGGCCCAGCCGCGCCGCCATGCGGACAATCTCCGCATTCAGGGTGGCGGAATGGGCGGCGGCGCGCCGGCCCAACTGGCGGATCGGCAAGGCACCCAGCCCCAGCGCCATGAAGGTGAACAGGCTCAACCGCCAATCGACCCAGAACATCCAGCCAACCAGGGCCAGCATGGTGACCAGATCGCGCCCCATCGCCCCCAGCCCCGGCCCCAGCATATTCTGCACCAGCAGCGTATCCCGCTGCACCTGGGCAACAATGCCGGTGGAGACACGGGCCTGAAGATAGGCCAGATCGGCCCCGATCAGCCGCGCCACCACCTGTTTTTGCAAGGTGGAGACGGCGCGCGTGCCGGCCACGGAAAGCGATATCATCTGCCCATAGCCGCCAACACCGCGCAGCGCGGCGAACAGCACCGCCGCCCCCGCCAGCAGCGCCAGTTCCCCGCCGGAGACGCTGGCGGCAAAGGCACGGTCGACCACGCGTTTCAGCAGTTCGGTCTGGGCCAGGGTACCGGCCGTCACCAGCCCGGTGCCCAGCACCCAGACCAGCAGACGCCCCCGCGACTGCTGCCAGATATCGGCGAACAGTCGCCCCCATAGCCGCATGGCCGCCCTTGTATCCGGCATCTCAGAAAGTCCGCGCCAGGGTGAATGCCAGATAATCCCGGTCGGCCAGCCATTGCCGGTCAGCGGAGCCGATAAAATGGGTCAGGCTGATGCTGGCCTTCCAGACGGAACGATAGGTGGCGGTGACGCCCAGGAACAGGTCGCCCGCCCCTTCATTCTGCACCCGGTAGCTGAGGCTATGTCCGCTGAGATTATAGCCCAGCCCGATGGGCACGGTCAGATCCAGGTTGGGCAGCACCCGGAAATAGCGGGGTTCGAACAGCACACGCAGTTTGGATGCCACCGGCTTCCATTGCGGGCTGACCGGTGTGGGCTGATGGTCCAGCACGGCATCAAAAGTGGCCTCCGCATTCAGGTCGGCGCTGTCCCACAGCGCCGTGCGACCGAACGGGGTGGTCAGCGATAATTGCCCATGCAGGGTCTGCCCCGTGACAAAGGCATTATCGCCAGCCGTATCGGCATAGCTGGAACTGGCCAGATAGAGCGGCATATGGCGGCGATAGGCCAGTTCACCGGACACCATGCCCTCCCCGGCAGCCGCGCTGAAACTGGCGCCATAAAGCTGGATACCGCCGGGATAGACCAGTTGATAGCGCCCGACGCTGCTGCCGGTGGTGCCGGGGCGGACCCAACTGCGATATTGCGGGTCCATGGCGTTGTAGCGCAGGGCATAGAGCCCGTAATCCACCCCATCGGCCTGGATATGCAGGGAGGCCCCATATTGCCCCTTGGCCGAGGGCGTGACATCCACGCCACGGGAGAGAAAACGGCCGGGCGCGATATAAAGCCGGTCGCCACCCGCCCCCAGTTGATCCAGATAGCTGAAATAGGTGCCGCTGCCCGACAGCCGCGCCGGCCGCCATTCCAACTGATGATAAAAGGACAAGGACAGATCGGCGGCCGGCTGCAGGGTCAGGGCGACCTGCCCCACCGGGCGATAGGCATCGCTGCTATAGGCACTCTGCGTGCCGATGGGGCGGGTATAATCGACCGGGGCCTGGGAGGCGGCAATGGAATTGGCGTCATAAAACAGGCTCTCCCCCCAGAGCAGCGTCTGCCGCCCGGCCCGCAGGGTCAGCGGCATGTCAGCCAGGGTGACGCTGCCATAGAGAAAGGCTTCGCGCAGTTCGGCATGGCGGCCGTAGAGGTCGGCCACCGCGGGGGCGAAGCGGCCGGGAGCGGCAGTCGAGGCATTGCCGGCGGGCAGTTGGGCGGCATCCGTACCCTGCCGGTAAATCCGGTCATACCAGGCCATGGCGCTGGCATGGACACCCCAATCCGCCTTGGCCATATCCAGGGCAGAGACCAGATCCAGCCGGTTGGAGATCAGGCCCGGTTTGAAATTGCGGTCGCCATCATCCCAGTTCAAATCCGCCAGCAGGGCCGCATCCTGGCTGTTGAGGCGGCTGGCCAGCGTATAGCGCAGCATATTGTCCCAGCGGATGGTGAGCCCATCCGCACTGTAGATTTCCGCCCCAAGCGCCGGCACACCCGGCAGCAGGCAGGCACAGCCCAACAGCAGCGGCCTGATCCGACGGGACAAAGACGGGCGGAAATGAGTTGCCACTTGTGTCACTTCCCACCCTGGGTAATGATCGCCCCGCCCTGTGGCCCGACGCCGCCGCCGGGCCGCATGGGCAGAACCGGCAAGAGCAAAGGGCCGTTGCTGCCCATCAGCCGGAGAACAGGGCGTCCGGTGCCGAACCCTATGCGAATATTCGCTGTCCTGTCCATTATCCTGCTGGCCAGCTTTTCCTCTGGCACTGTTTGGGCACAAGTGTCCGAACAAGAAGCAGGGGTGCTGAAAACCACGCTGACCCCGGTGGGGGCGGAACGGGCCGGCAACAAGGATGGCAGCATCCCCGCCTGGACCGGCGGGCTGGTCGATCCCTCCTATGCCGTGGCCAGCGGCCCCAGGCGCGATCCGTTTGCCGGGGAGAAGCCGCTGTTTTCCATCACCGCCGCCAATTGGCAGGACCATGCCGACAAGTTGCCGGAAGGGGCGAAACAATTGTTCCGGACCCATCCCGGCTATCGCATGGATATTTATCCCAGCCACCGCACGGCGGCGGCCCCGCAGGCGGTCTATGACAATATCTTCCGCAATGCCACCAACGCCCGCCCGGCGGCGGGCGGCATCCAATATGGGGTGGAAGATGCCATTGGCGGCATCCCCTTCCCCATCCCGAAGGATGGCTTCCAGGCGGTGTGGAACCATCTGCTGGCCTATTGGGGGCCGGCGCGGGAATTGACGGTCAGCACCTATGTGGTGCCGGCGGGTGGGGCGGTGGAACTGACCAGCGCCTATCGGGAGATTGCGGATTTCCCCTATTACTATCCCGGTGCCAAGCCGGCCGATCTGGACGGCTATTACTTCAAAAGCATCCGTCTGGCGACGGCCCCGGCCTCGCGTATCGGGGAGGGATATCTTTACTGGCAGTCGCTGGATATCAAACGGCGGGAACTGGCGGCCTGGCGGCTGTTGCCGGGGGAAAAGCGGGTGCGCAAGGCCCCGCCCATTTCCTATGACGTGCCGGACCCCAATGCCGCCGGCTATATGACGCAGAATGAATATTACATCTTCTTCGGCGCGCTGGACCATTACAGCTTCAAGTTGGTCGGCAAGGCGGAGATGTATATTCCCTATAATAACAACCGGCTTTACACACTGCCGCTGTCCGGCGTGCTGGGCAAGGACCACCCCAACCCGGATGCGCTGCGGTACGAATTGCACCGGGTCTGGGTGGTGGAAGGCACGCTGGCCCAAGGCGCGCATGATGTGGTGCCACGCCGTCGGCTTTATCTGGATGAAGACACCTGGATGGCCGTCTATGCCGATGGCTGGGATGAAAATGGCAAGCTGTGGAAATTCGGCCAGGCGACCATGTACCTGATGCCGGACGTTCCGGCGGTCGTGATCGGCAGCCAGTTCGTGCATGATTTTGAACTGGGCGGTTATGCCTTCACCTTCGCCTTCAACGAGGCCCCGCAGCATTACCAACTGACCGCCCCCCACCCGGCAACCTATTTCAGCCCGGAGGCGCTGGCCGCCCGGTCGCGGTGAGGGGGAGCTGCTTTTAAAAATTCTCATAATCAGCAAAGCAAACGCGCATTCCCTGGGGCGGCATCGCCTCCCCCGGCTTCGCGGCGGCGGTCAGGAACCAGCCCTCTGGCGGGGGGCCCAGCACGGCGCGCAACTGATCATGCAACGGGTCGCGCCGATCCACCATGAAGCGTATGGACCCGGCGCCGATGCTGCGGCCGAACCGGCGCAGTTCAGCCAGCAGGGCCGGCAGTTCCGCCGGGGTGACGGGTTCCATCCCCCCCACCTTCAGCACCCCGCCGGGGGAAAGCAGCAGAAGGCGGCCCCGGATGGTGACGACATGCGCCCCCATGGCCCGCCGGCTGGCCAGATAATCCCCATCATGCCGCACCCGCCAGAAGGATGGCTGCCCGGCGGCATCCATCGCCGGTGCCGCCACCATTCCCGGCGGCAGGTCGGCCGCCGCAACCCCAGCCAGGGCCAGCGGGGCCCAGAGCCGGCGGCGCAGCTTCGCCCCCAGCCCGCCCGCTGGGGCCAGCGGGATTTCAAACGGATCAATCCGGCCGATCTCCTGATGGCCCAGGCGGCGTTTCAGCAAGGCCCCGCTCATCGGGTTGCAGAAGCCAAAGGTCAGGTCGCCGCCATCGCGCCAGATTTCATCCATCAAAGCTTCATAGAGCATGGGCGTGGCCCGCCCGTTGCGCAGACCCTTGGCGATGAAAATGTCGCATAATTGCCAGCCGCTGAGCAGCCGTGCTGCCGCCTCAATGCGGAAATGGATGGCACCGATGCAGCCGATGGGCTGGCCTTGCTCATACAGCACATAGCCCTTGCCGGGCCCCGCCGGGCCGCCGGGGCCATATTTGCGCTGCCAGCGTGCCGGGTCCAGCCGCTGGCCCGTCACGCCATTGATGACGGACACCATATGCGGGATGGTGGAAGGGGTCAGGGGGGCGATGGACAGGCTCATGCCGCATAGGCCTCGTGCCCATAGCCGCCGGCGGCCACAATGGCGCGCTGTGCCCTGGCACTGATGAAGGGGTTCACGCCCAGTCGGTTGATCAAGCGCGGATCATCGACATCTTCGGCGCGGGCATAATCGGTCAGTCCCTGACGGCGATAACCCGCCTGTTCGGCCAGATCGGCCAAAGCCGGGCTGTAATCCCCATCCGGCCAGGCGAAATCATGCACGGGCTGGCCGCTCACCCCCTCCAGCCAGCTTTTGCCCAAGGCCAGTTCGGCGGCCGCCTCTGCCGTGGACAGGGTGGAGAAGTTGCAATGGCTGACCCCATGACCCCCCAGCCGCACCAGCGGATGGCGGCCCAGCCGGGCCAGTTCCCCTTCATCCAGCAGGCGCCAGTAATCCGCCAGGTCCGCCGGCAGGTGGGTCTGTGATACGCCATTGCGGCGATGTCGTTCCAGGACGGCCAGCAATTCGGCCAGGAAGCCGGGCGGGCTTGTCTTGCAGAGGCGTTTCAGCGGCACGCCATCGCTTTGGCGCCGCCATTGCCGGGCGGCGTCCTGCACGAAAACATCCCCCGCCACCGTCAGCGGGCCGGGATATTCCCACGCCGTCAGGTCCAGCCGATCAGCCCATAGAAAGGGTTCATGCTCCCCACCCGGCAGGAAGTCCTGCGCATGGGCCAGTTCCCGCACCGCCCGGATGGCGGTGACATACAGCGTCGCCGGCACCCTGGCCGCCGACAGCACCGGCAGCGCATGGGTGAGGAAGTTGCGATAGCCATCATCAAAGGTGACGGCCACACGCGGGCCCGCCGCATCCGGCCGGTCAAACAGATCATCCAGCGGCACGAAGCGCAGGCCGGGCATGGCGGCCAGCATGGCCAGATCGGCAGCCAGCCGGGCGGCAGAGACAAAGCGCGTGTTGAAACGCCGGTCGCCGGTGCGGGTGACACCGTGATAGATCAACACCCGCCTGGCATTGGCCGGCATCGGCCGCGACCGCCAGCCGCGCAGTTCAAAGCGCAGGTTCACCAGCCGGGATTTCAGCATCATCTTCCCTTTCGGGTGAAAGGATCAGGCCGTCAGCCCGATATAGGCCATGCTGGCCAGCCGCTGCATGATGGCGGCCGACATGTCGCCCGCCATCACCATGGACAGCCGGTCATCCTGCCAGACACAGATGCGCAGATCGGCCCGTTTGAACTGATCAAACCGCACCGTCCCGTCGGATTGGCGCAGATAAATGGTGACCAGTTTGCCCTGCGCATCCCGATAGGCGATGCTGGCCGCATCCTCCTCCAGATGCACACCGGCCAGCGTATAGCCGGCCCGGCTCAGGTCCGGCACCTTCACCTTCAGCTCCATGATCCGGCTCAACGCCTCATTATAAGGCGTCAGGTCCGCCGGCGTGCCGGGCAGGCTGGCGGTGCGGGCATCCAGCGCCAGCGCCACCACATCGCCCAGCACCGCACCGGGCCGCAGCCAAAGGGCCCCGCCACCGGCCACCAGGATGGCGACGGCCGCAGCGGCGGCAAACCGGCGCCAGTCGCCCCAACCCTGGCGGGCGGTGGGAATGGCGTTTGCCCGGTCGATCAGGTGCTGCGGCACCGGCCGGTCGATCAGGGGGCCGTAAAGCTGTTTCATCATCGCCTTCTGGGCGCGATAGTCGGCGACGCGGGCGGCCAATGCGGCATCCGCCTGGATCATCGCTTCCACCGTGCGCGCACGGTGGGGCGGCAGCTCGCCATCGATAAGGGCGTGCAACTCTTCCTCCGTGATCGGTGGCTCTATGGGTCGATGCTCGCTCACATCTTGTCTTTCGGTGACACGGGCAGCGGTATGACCTCCGCGCCTTCTCCTTGTAAAACCGACCGCAACCGCTCACGTGCCCGGGCCAGACGGGACATCACGGTGCCGATCGGGATTTTCAATTCCTCCGCTATCTCGCGGTAACTTAGTTCCTCCACACTCACCAACAACAATATTTCACGGTGTTCGGGTGCCAGCCGATTGACCGCCGCGATAAAATCCCGCGCCGCACCGGTATCAACCGGCGGGGCGCTCAACTCCACCGCATCGACCAGTTCGGTAATGTCCTGCTCCGTGCCCCGCGTGCGGCCCTTGCGAATCTCATCGGTATAGAGATTACGCAGGATACGACGCAGCCAAGCCGACAGCAGCGGCATTTCCCGCAACTGCGCCGATTGGCGCAGTGCCCGTTCGATGCAATCCTGCACCAGATCGTCAGCCTGGGCGACATTGCCCGCCAGCGTCATGGCATAACGCCGCAACGCCGGAAGCTGCGCGATCAGCGCATTGGCAAACTGTTTGGGGCGTGTCACGGCTACCGGCTCTCCGACACGGATCGGGTACGGGGTTGGGGGGGTACGACGTACCGTCGCCGCATCAGCATATAATCACCATCCACCGGCTCCCAGGGCTGAATGCCCCGGAAAGTCACGCCTCACCCTCTCAGACGGATAGGGTGGCGGGCTTATTCCCGGTCCCTTCGATTTTCGCGCGAAAATCTTTCAAAAGTTTTTTCCGATGGGCGGGAATAAACCGCTTCCCCCATCCGTCAGAGGTCCGGACCCAATGGGGAGAAGCCGGATGTTTGTGGGGAAGACGATGATGAAGGCCGCTGGAACGCTGGCCATGCTGCTGGTGCTGGGGACAGCCGGTGCGGCGCAGGCCGCCGGTGATGCCGCCGCTGGCGAACAGGTCTTCAAGCGCTGCGCCGCCTGCCACACGGTGGAAGCGGGCAAGAACAAGGTGGGGCCCACCTTGTTCGGTGTTGTCGGCCGCGCGGCCGGGTCGGTGGATGGCTACAGCTATTCCCCCGCCGTGAAGGCCGCCGCCGCCAAGGGGCTGGTCTGGTCGGAAGAAACCCTGACCGCGTACCTGCAGAACCCGCGCAAATATCTGGATGATTATGCCGGTGATGCCTCGCTGGCCAACAAGATGCCCTTCATGCTGCCCGATGCGCAGCAGCGCGCCGATGTGGTGGCCTATCTGAAAAGCCTGGGCGGTAAATGATGATCGGCCGCCTGCTCCCCGCTTTGCTGCTGGCCTTTGGTCTGGGTGTTGCCGCCCAGGCCGAAACCGCCGGCACGACGCCAGATCCCGCTGCGCTGCGGGCCGAAATGGCACGCATCCATGCCGGCAAGGTCGATGACAAGGCCATGTTGCGCATTGATGCCGATATCGCGGCCCTGCATAGCGGCATGGGTGTGACCCTGCCGGGTGCGGGGGCAGGCCACACCGCCGAACCCACCAAGCCGGTGGCGGAAAAGGCGCCAGCGACCTGGAAATGGCTGGATGGCATGGCCGCGTCGCAGGAACGCGCCGGCCAGACGGAGAGCAAGGCGGCGGCGGTAACCCAGGTTGCCGCCGCTGAACCCGTTGCGGCCCCCCCTGCACCGGCCAGCATCCCCCCGGCAACCGACCGCACCTTCGTGGGGCAGGAAACCTGCACCGCCTGCCACCAGCAGGAAAGCATGAACTGGGCCCATACGGTCCATGCCAAGGTCTTCAACCTGAACCCGCAGAATGACCGGCAGGCACAGAATTGCGAGGCCTGCCACGGCCCCGGCTCGGCCCATGTGGAAGACCCGTCGGACCTGAGCAAGATCATCGCCTTTTCCAAGAAAAGCAAAACCCCGCTGCCGGAGCAGAACGGCCAGTGCTTGACCTGCCATGAAGGCGGCCAGCGAATTTTCTGGCATCAGAGCATCCATGACAGCAATCAGGTCGGCTGTTCGGACTGCCATAACCCGATGACCAATTTCGGTTCGCGCGGGTTGACGGCCAAGGAAAGCATCAACGAGACCTGTTTGCAGTGCCACAAGGCGCAGCACGCCGAATTCTCCCGCCGGTCGCATATGCCGCTGCTGGAAGGCAAGCTGTCCTGCACCGACTGCCACAACCCGCACGGCTCCAGCACCGCCCCGCTGTTGAAGGCCGACAGCGTGAATGAGGTCTGCTACACCTGCCACGCCGAAAAGCGCGGGCCGTTCCTGTTCGAACATGCCCCGGTGCGTGAAAGCTGCCTGAACTGCCATTCGCCGCACGGGTCGAACTTCGAAGCCCTGCTGACCGCCCCGCGCCCGGTGCTCTGCCAGCAGTGCCATTCCCAGTCCAGCCATCCCGGTGCCCTGCTGACGGCGGGCAACATGGCCGGTGGTGCCATGCCGGACCCCAGGCTGCTGGGCACCTCCTGCTCCACCTGCCACACCAATGTGCATGGCTCGAACTCTCCCTCCGGCTCCAGGTTCGAACGATGAGGAAGCGGCTGACATCTTCCCCCGCCCGCTGGCTGCTGGCAGCGGCCCTGCTGGACATGATGGATCTGGCTGGCGCCGCCCAGGCGCTGGCCGACAGCTCGGCCACCGGTTATGGCGGCCCCGGCAATGTGCTGAACCCGCAGGGCCAGCTTTACAACCGGGGGCGTGACATTAACGGCCTGTCGGTGCTGGATGATGTGACGCGCACGCCCACCGGCCTGATGTACCCGCTGCCCTTCCTGACGCCGGAAATGAAGCAGAGCGAGGCCAACCCCGACTGGTGGCTGCTGCGCTGGGCGGAAGCCGGCTATATCGGCACCTTCGGCAAGAACAAGGGAGCGGCGGCGCTGAAGGAATATGGTGCCTGGAACAGCGGGCCGGTGCTGACCAGCATCGGCTTCGCGGCGGAAAACCGCAAAACCGCGCTGCATGTCTCAGCCCTGGGCCAGAATGTCGGGCGGGAAGACCAGTATTATCAGGTGGAAATCGGGCGCTATGGCGTGTTCAACACGCTGTGGTATTTCGATTCCATTGCCCACACCTATGCCACAACGGCGAAATCATTGTGGGATGGGGTGGGCAGCAACCGGCTGACCCTGAAACCAGGCCTGACACCGGGCAAATCCACCGCCGCCCAGGTCAATAATGTGGCGGCTGCCGCCGATGCGCTGACCTTGAAAATCACCCGCGAGAAGGCGGGCAATGCGCTGTCCTATACGGTGGATGAGAATACCGAGCTGTTCATGCGGGGCTCGGTGGAAATGCGTAACGGCACCCAGCCGATCAGCGCCACCTTTGGCTATCCGTTCCAGAACGGGGCCACCCAGATCGTCCAGCCGATCGATTACCAGACCTATGACATCACCGCCGGGGTTCGGTACAAGGAAAAGAATTTCCTGGCCAATTTCGCCTATGCCGGTTCCTTCTTCCATAACAAGAACCGGGAACTGGTCTGGGACAATCCGGGGCTGAATTCCATCAATGCGCCGGGCATGTATATCCCGCCGGTGGGCCAGCTCAGCCTGCCGCCAGACAATTATGCCCATAGTTTCAAGGGCGATGCGGCGCTGGTCCTCTCGCCCTCTTCCCGCCTGACGGGCAGCCTGTCCTATACGATGATGCGGCAGGATGATGATTTGCTGGCCCCGACCATCGGCACCGGCATCATTGCCAGCGGGCGCGACAGCATCAATCTGGACCAGTGGAACAGCACCGGCGCCCTGTCGCAGCCCTCTGCGAATGCCGCCATCAATGTGCTGAATTACATGGTGCAATATCAGTACACAGTCTCCCCCGATCTGGGCCTGTCGCTGGAAGCACGCGGCCGGAACGAGGAGAACCGCACCAATTACGTCGCCTTCAACCCGCAGACGGGCCAATATGGCTATATCGCCCTTGATGGCGGGCTGGCCCCCTTCATCCCCTCGCAGAGCGGTATCTATCGCCCCAATCAGGCCGGCAGCCGGGTGCAGATCAGGAACATGCCGTTCGCCAATGACCGGCTGACCCTGAAGGCCAAGGCCGATTACCGGCTGGACAAGCATCTGAAACTGGACCTGTCCTACACCAACGATGCCGTCGATCATTCGGTGCGGGAGGTGACGGACAGCAACGACCATATCGGTCGGCTGCAAGTTTCCACCACGGGTTATGAATGGGGCACGGCGCGCCTGTCCTATGAATATGCACGGCGGACGGGCAGCGATTATGTCTCCAACCCCTATGGCGGTTCCTATTCCACCTCCCTGCCGGGTTACATCCCGGCAAGCTCTGCCGGGGATGTGGCCTGGGTGCTGTCCGACCTGCGGAAATTCGACATGGCCGACCGCACCCAGCATGTGGTGCGCGGCCAGAGCAATTATATTCTCAGCTCCCGCAGCGACCTGCAGGTGACCGGCAGCCTGAAGCTGACCGATTATGATGCCGCCTATGGCCTGCGCTCCACCCGCGCCTGGGATGCCAGCACGGCCTATAGCTACCAGATGTCGGCGGCGACCAAGTTCACCACCTTCCTGACCTATCAGAACCAGAACCGCGACGTTGCCAACATCAATGCCAGCGGCCAGGGCGTGACGGGGGAAGCCGGCGGCCGCGCCTATCCGCTGGCCAATGGCTGGAAAGAGACGGTGGGGTCGGACATCTACACCGCCGGGCTGAACGGCGTCCATAGCTGGGGTGATTTCACCCTGAACCTGGATTATGTCTTCGCCCATGCCAAGACGGCGATGAATTACCGCTTCGCCAGCACCGAGGCATTTTTCAATGTGATGAGTGCAGCCCAGGCCGGCAGCGGCTTCCCCGCCATCACCTATAACAGCCATATGGTGAAGGCGGAGCTGCGGCACCAACTGACCGAAACCGTCTCCTACCGCGTGTTTTACCGCTTCAACCAGGAACGGGTGGTGGATTTCCACTATACCGGCCTGCAGGCGGGGACGACGGGGGACAATACCTATCTCGGCGTCCGCCCGGAGAACTATGCCGCGCAGACGGTGGGGTTCTTCGTACAGTACACGTTCTGATGCGGGGCGCTCCCCCGCCCCTTATGGGGGCGGGGGTTGCGGGGAGGTGGTCGCCCGCAACGCGGCAACCATATCGATTTCCATAATATCCTGACTGCCGATCACCATCAATGTGCGGCCAGCCCGGACCAGCCCCCGCACCGAGCCCACAAAGTCCAGATCCTGCTTGACCGGTTGGGCGGAGAAACCCGACGACAAGGCCAGATGATTGCGCTCCAGCCCGATCAGCAAGTTGGGGTTGGCATTCCCGCGTGAGGTGCGCAGTTCGGTATATTCACGCCAGCCGGAAATATCGACCGGTTCCGCCAGGGTAAGCGCCCCGTTGGGCGTTTGCGGATCGAACAATGTCCAGCCGGCGCGATCACCCTGCTTCCAGCCCAGCCGCAAGGTGCCCCCCGGTCCCGGTTCCAGGGCCTGGGCCTCCAGATCCCCGGCCAGCAATTGCGGCAGGGGCAGCGGCGCTGGCGTCTCATCTTCCAGCCCGACCAGCGCAGTACGGCCCAGATAGGCCACCCGGCCGTCGCGGCCGGCAACCAGCACGCTGGGGGCGGCCGTGGGCGGCAGGTCGGCAAAGGCCGGCAGATAGAGACCCGCCGGCTTTGCGGCTGCATCAAAGGCAACGATACCCGCCAGGGTCGGCACCAGATATTCGACCGTCCCGGCCTTGTCCCGGCGGGGGACGGGCAAGCCGGTGGCGACCTCATCCGTGAAGCGCCCTTCCTTGAAGGTGCGGCTGCCGATACGCTGGCGCCGGTCCGATGCCTGCATGACCAGACCATCACCATCCTGTTCGTACCGCCAGAGCCCATCCGTCCCCAGATCGTCGCGGCAGCCGGCCCCGCTTTCGACCGCCTGCAAGGCGGAATTCAGCGCCAGGGTCCGCCGTTCGGCGAATTCCAGGCACAGGTGACGATCATTATCGGCACCATGCGCGATGGCGATGCGGCGGACCGATCGGTGATCAATCCGGTCATTGGCCGGGCGTTGCAGATCGTCCAGCCCTATCCCCGCCGAGCGGTACCAGCCGGCCCCTTCCGTCAGCACCTCCAGCCCGCCCGGTGCGAAGGCACGGATCTGGGCGATCATGTCCAGCGATAGCCGACCGCTGGAAAGGCTGACAGGATCATCCCGATAAGTGGCGGACAATTGCCCAGGCTTGCCGCCGACATGGCCGGTCAATTGCCATTGCCAGTGATTGTCCCCCGTCGCCGCCACAAGTGTGCGGTCGGCAAAGGGATCCTTATCGGCCCGCTGGAAAACGGGCCGGGTGGCGGCGGGGTCCAGGGTGCCGTGATAGACCTGCGCCGTATCAGCATTGCAGCGGACCCAGCTTTCCCCATCGGCCCCGGTTTCCAGATCGCTGACGTGGCAATCATTGGCGGGGCCGGGCAGGATGACCAGTTGATCGGGGTCGATCCCCAGACTGCCATCGGATGCCCGCTGGAACCGCGCGAAGCCGGCCGCCGTGGCTGCCCAGGGCTGTCCCTTCACCAGGGTCATACTGTCCACCGTATCCAGGGCCAGCCGCTTGCCCTTCCAGGCAAGATCGGCCCAACGGTCATTATTGCCGCGATGCTGGAACCGCAAGCCGCCGCGCTGTTCCTGAACCAACCGCAGCCGCAACCCGGCATAGGGGATGGATTGGCTGGCGCGTTGCCGCAGGGCAGTCTTCTCCGCCTCCCCGGCCAGAGGCTGCCATGCCTGCCCATCATCGTGCATGACCGCCGCATCGGTGATCCAGTACAACCCGCCGGGAATATCCAGCCCTGCCTCCCGCAAGGGGCGTTCCAGACAGAAAAGCCGGGCATCCCGGGCCATCCCGGGAACAGTCAGGCGCAGCCCGCTCCGCAATTCCACGCCGGTACCGGGATGGTGCATCACCGGCCCATCCTCCCACAAGGTGACGGCCCGACCATCGCAGATCATCATATCGCGGATACGGTCATGGGGCAGGCGCCCACCGCTGATCACCACCGGCAATACCGGCGCCTTGCCGCCGGAAACCGCATATTCACCCCTCAACCGGCCTGCGGCATCACGCTGCCAGTACCACCAGGGTGCCCTGGCGCGCAGCGTTGTGTCAGCCATATCCAGTGTGGGGCAGTCCTTATAGGTGGCTCCATCAAACTGCACGCAGCGACCGGCAGAACGGACCGCCAGTATATTGGCGCTGTCCAGCGGCTCCCCCATACGCAGTACGGGGCTGAGCGGCCCGGCGCCACCGGCCCGCATGTCCAGCAATCGGCTGATTTTGTCGAAACCGACACCATCCTGAGAAAGGGCATGAACCTCCAGCCCCGCATCGGTACCCAGGAAAAGATCGGTGCCCCGCACAAAGACGCTATTCACCCGGTCGAAGGGGAAGCCATCTTCCAGGGTGATCGGCTGCCAGACCGACCCGCCGGACAGATCATCCAGGCGTAGTTCCGTGACCACCCGCCCGGCTCTCGCTGCCATACGCAAACGGGGATGATCGATCAATTGCCGGTTCAGTTGCGGATTGGCCGCATCGGCCAGCGGCACGAAGCGCTGTGTACCGGCATCCCAGCCGAGGGTGCCGCCATTGGCCCGCGCCAGCAGCATCCGGCTTCCCGGTTTCGGTCGCATCGACCAGATGGCGTCGATGGCCTGATCCATCGGCTTATGGGCCGCCTGCCCGGTGCGGATCGCCTCCATCGTGCCGACTGTCAGCCCCGCCCCATCCACCAGTACCAGATTGCTGCTATCGGCCCAGCCGGCGGCGCGGATCAGGTCATCGGTGAAGGCAAGCCCCTGGCCCGTGGAAGCCAGCGCCGCCCCTTGCACCACCACCCCTTGGGGTGTGGTGCGCCAGCGCCAGCGGGGGGAACTGACAACCTCCCGCGTCAACAGGTCAGCCGCCGCTGCCGGCTTCCACACGCCGGTCGTGCGGCGGTACCAGGAAGCGCCATCGACCATGAACAGGTCGCCACCATCGCGGCCAAGCAGACGCCCGGCAGAGGGCAGACGACCCGACCAGCCAGGATCAGCCCCTGTCAGGCCGTCGACCGGCAGGATACCCAGGGAGGTCTGCACCAGCACCTTTCCATCCGCCAACGCCACACCGGCACGCCGGTCCCAGCCGAAACCGGCCCCGCCATCAGCCGCTTGCGGCTGCCCCGCCACACGCAGGCTGGTTTCCACCCGCACCTGGCGTAGCTGTTCGGTCCAGGTGGCATCGTCATGGCTGACCAGATGGCGACCATCGTCACGAACCACCCCACCGCCGGTAAAGAGCACCCCACCCTGGTCAAACAGGAAGCGGCCATGGGCGGCGGCAACCGGGGTCGGCATATCCTGCGGCTGGAAGCGGTTTTGCGGGTCCGACAAGGACAGGCTGTTACCCGGGAAGCTGAGAATGCCATAGCGGCTGGCCAGCCGCGTCATCCCCCCGGTATCCGCCACGGCCATGCCGGGGACCGCGAAGATGAACCGCCCATCCCGCACCAGTTGTTCAGGCGTCAGCGAGGCCAAACCCGCCATCCCGGCCAGTTGGAAACGCCGGCTGGACCGTTCCCATTTCAGCCAGCCGACATCCAGGACCGGCAGGGCCTGCGGCTGTGGCGGAACTGTGATGCCCAGCGGCACCGCACCCCCGGCCGTGCGGCCGTGCACCGTGCTGCCATCCGCCTGGAACCCAAGGATCGGATCGATGGCCGAAACACCATCCTGGCGCAAGCCGATCCGGTTGCGCCAGTCCGGCCAGACATTATTCACGCTGGAAGACGCTACCGGGGGGGCATTGGTGATGACCACCGGTTCCAGCCCCGTTGTCCCCATCCGGGTTTCCAATGTCCGGCCATCGGCCAGACGGATGGTCAGGCGCATTGGCAACTGGTCGTCAACGCTGAGGACAGGAAGATCACCCGGCAAAGCCAGCGACAATTCCGATCGCAGGCAGGCGTCCGGCTTTGTTCCGGGACAATTGCCCGTCATCAGCCGCGTTAACACCGCCCCTGAGCGCAACCACCATTGGTCAGTGCGAACAACCCGGAACAGTTCCTTCACTTTTGTCAGATCCAGGTCCGGGGCCAGGGGGGGCTCCTGCCATGTTTTATCCCGCACCTGGGTACGCAGCAGCCGGTCGCTGCCCAGCATGGCAGCACTGCTATTGCCCGCAACCGTCAGGGCCTGAACGGCCACGCCCTTTGGCAGTTTGAAAAAGGCAGCGGCATCTTTCAGCGCGCCCTTTTCAAACACCAGATTGGTGCCATTCAGCCAGATATTGCCGCTGACATCGATGCCAAAGCCCGTCACGCCGGCCGCCTGGGCCCGCAGGGTGCCTGCATCATCAAGCGCCACCGCCTGTCCTGTGGCATCGCGCAGCCACAACAAGGCCCCTTGTTGCCGCGTCTCCACCACCGCACCCAAGGCCCCCAGCGCTGTGGGGGCCTGCCGTTCGCTGCGGGTATCAACATCATAGAGACGCCAGCCGCGCCCCGTCTGGAACAGGGTCACGGGCCCATTCTCAAAGGCCGCCGTCACCGTCGCCGGGTCCAGCGGCATGGCCGGTTTCGTCACCAAGCGGCAGGTGCCGTCAGATTGACAGGCCTGGACGGCCCCATCCGCCAACAGGCGAACCACCCGGCCATCATCCGCCAGCATGGTTGGCTGCCCCGCCACCGGCACCACCGGGTCAAACAGGCTTTGCAACGGGATCGGGCTGGCGCCGTCATCCGGCAGGTTGGCACGCGCCACCCACCAGCGTTTACCGCCCTCCTCCTCCACCACCAGCCGGCGCCCGCGCAGAACCAGCGTGCGGCTGGCATCGGACTGGGGCAGCAGGATATCGGGCGCAAATCGACCGGTGGCAGGGTCGAACCGCTTGATCCGGTCCCCCATCAAGAATACCCAGCGCCCGCCATGGGACACGACATCCAGCATCCCCGCCGCCGACTGGCCGAACGGGGCGACCGACGGGATACGGAGTTCGGCCAGCGTCGCTTTCTTATCAACGCCATTCCATTGGCCAAGATAGGTGCGGCCGTCGGGCGTGCGGGCGGTCACCGCCTGACCATCCGCATCGGGTTCCAGATTAAGGTCGCGCAAACCCCGCAGCGGCCCGGCTTCCGTCCGCAGTTCCACCCGTGACCAGGCATGATCGGCCAACCGATAGAGCACCAGCCCATCTGGCACAGCGAAGGCCAACCGGCTCCCCAGGTTGAAGACACGCAGCAACCCGTCGGTTGCCGGCATACCGGCGGTTGCCGCCAGCAACTCGTTCTCCTGCCCCTTTTGCCATTCGATCACCGCACCATCAGCGGCAATCCAGACCAGCTTGCCCGCAGTTTCATCAATGCCGATGCTGCGCACCTCCCGCCAATCCTCCGGCAGGGACACCGCTTGCGTACTGCAACTCTGCGGCCGGGAGATTTTATCCAGCGGCACAAGCTGGACATGACCCGCCCCGTTCCCCGCCACCAGAACAAGGTGACCATCGACCACATGGATGGCGGTTATGGCACGGGACAGCGGGCGTACCGGATACCAGCTTCGCGCCAACTCGTTATAGAGACGCAAACCATCATCGGTCAGCACCAACAGCCAGCCATCGCCAATCATGCGGGCATCCAGCAATTGCTGGGCCCGGGCACCGGCCGATGGATTACGGAACAGACATAGATCCATCTCAAGATTTTGCGGCAATGTCTGATTGTGGAAGCGCAGATGGCGGACACCATCCTTTTCCCGTACTGTCAGGATGTCACTGCCCACGGTCGCGGACAGCACCCGCCCCGCATCTGGCACAATGGCGGCACCATCCAGGCTGAGCCGACCATCCGAAAAGGTCAGCGGGCCCCAACGCAGCAGATCGACAATCTCCACCGGAGTATCGCCTGGGAAAGACCATCGCTTGGTTACACTGCGTGATGAAAGATCATACAATTCCATATTGGCACGGCCGGCCAGATAGATCTGCTGACCATCCATCAGCACATCGCTGGGGGCCGCTGCCTTCAATTGAAGCCGTTGGGCGCCGATCAGCGTTGTTCCGGTCAGCGCCGCAGACGTCACCTCACCCAGACGTCCCTGGGCCGTGGTGAACAGCAGCCGGTTATCATTCCCGACCAAACTGTTGATGTTGCCCCCATCAACGCCGGTGCCCATCGGCCCCACCCAGCGCCGCTGCACATGGTCATAGCCGATGATACCGGTCCCCGTGGCAAAGGCCGTTACATCTTCCACAGCGGCAACATCGCGCAAGGACAGGCGATCAAGTGCCGGGATCGCGGCACCGGTCAAAGGCGTGTTCTTGTTCACATCCAGATGACGCAGGTTGCCAGTGCCATCGATGACGGCAACGCCCCCGCCTGCCCAGGCGCGGGCCTGACCGATGGGGCCGGCAACCGCCGGGCTGGCCCCCAGCAGCGTGGGGGCCTGATTGCCCGCCGCGGACAGATCAATGGCCTGCGCCGTCACCTGCCCCCCGGCCGACACCAGTCCGAATATCCGCGCACCCGACACCAAGGTCCGGGTACGGCCATCGGTCAGCCAATCCGGCAGGGAGCGGACATCGATATCGGTATAGCTGCGCCGGCGCACATCATGCAGCAGGGCCTGACGCGGCCCCGTCAGCAGGATGCGATCGCCGGCTGCATAAGCAGCATTGAAAAGCCGGGGATCGCCGGTGGTTCCCCCCGGCTGGAAAAGGGCCTGCGGATTGCCATCCGGGGGCAAGGCGTAAAGCTCCCCATCATCAGTCAGGACAGTCACCTGGCGCTCAAAGCCCACGAACTGCACCACCTGCTTGCCCGGCAGCGCCCAATTCTGTTGCACCGCCCCACGGCTCACCTTGGCGACACCCCCGGTATAGGCATAGAAAACTGCCCCCTGTTCCCGCCGTGCCACCAGCACCGGCCGATCGTCCAGGCGTGCCCAATTATGCTGGGCCATGTCATAGACGAAAACGCCCTTGCGCCCCGCCACCAGCAGGGAACGGCCCTGGATATCGGCAAAGAACAGGCTGGCCATATCCAGATCAGCAAAACGGTTGCGTTCATCCATCAGAACAACCGGCTTGGCCGCCGGCCCGTCCAGCGTCTGCACGCGCAAGCACCCTTCACCACCGATCTGGCAGGGGCGCCTTTCCAGCACCAGAAGCCGCCCATCCTCCAGCACCAGCAAATCGCTGACCGTGGCCGCCAGGATGGGAGAGCGCACGGCGCGGGGTTGCCCACCATCAGGGTCAAGGAAGGTAAGCCCCTGCTCCCCGCCAATGGCGAAACGATCCTTCCACCAGACGGCGACATTGATCCGACCCGACGGCATGGAGGGCGCGGCGCCCCCCAACGGCAGCCAGTAACGCTGTTTCAGATCATAAAGACCGCCACCCTGGGCCTTGGTCCCCATGAACAGCCATTGGCCATCGGTTGACAGGGAAGCCGCGGTGGCCGCCCCCGCTTCCACCGGGCGGCCATCGCTGCCCATGAAACGGCTATCGCCGATCAGCGCCTGCCATGTGCTGTTCAAGCGGCGCGCCAGGGCGCCCTTTTCACTCAGGGCCCATAGCGATGCGGGATCGGCGCATTCCGCCGTCGTCACCGCATCGCCACCACAGCCGGCGCGCAATTGCACGATGTCACTGCCCAGGGCGGGCAATTGTTCCACCGGGCGTTCGCGCGACCAGAGACCGGTCGCCTTGTCCAGATGATGCAAGGCACCGCCGGCCTGGCTGACGGTCAGGGTTTCCAGCCCCGGATGCCAGGCAGCAGCAATCAGGGGTTTTGCCGGCAGGTCACGACGCAGATTGTCCAGGATACGCTCGTCAGCGACGGGCGCCACCACAACCGGGTCCAACCACCCCAGCCGCCGCACCACGACCATACCGGCATAAGCCACAAGGCCCAACGCCGCCACCAGCAGCGCAACCATCATAAAGAACGGCAAGTCCGCGCGGGCCCGCAGCGGCAGGCGCCGGATGGCGGCCGCCACCTCCCGGTCACGCGCGCGGTGCCAGATCTGGATACGGGACAGGAACGGCTGGTCGGTCATGGCGTGGCCCCCGCGGCCCCGGCGATCCAGGCCAGACGACGGGTCCGGCCGGTCAGATGATCATGGTCGCCCGGCGTCAGCAGGGACGGATCGGGCAAGGGTGGTTCAGACAGGCGTGCGGCCACTTGCCAATGCGGCAGGTCCGGTGCCTCCGCCAGCCAGGCATCGGCAAAGGCAGTCACCGGTGCCGGCAATCCCGCAGCCCTTGCGAAAGCCAGGGCTGACAGGCTTTCCAATGTGGCATGGGCCAGTTCGGCCTCCCCCGTCTCCGTCGCAGCGCACAGGGCAATCAGCACGGACAGCCGGCCGCAGGCAGGCGGCCCGGCTTCCGGTACGGACAGTTCCCGGCCAAAGCCCCGCAACCCCCGTTCCGCCGTGGTGCGGATCGTGTCCAGCAGGCCGCAACGTTCCATGATGGCCGCCGCCACCGGCCGTAGCAGGAAGAGGCTACCCGCCTTGCCGGATGCCAGCCGGCCCTGCAGCGCCGTCAACAGAACCTGCACCTCCCCCGCCAGGGTGGCGGGTGCCAGCAGGTCACCCGGAACGGGCGTGGCCGTCAGGGTGGTCAGGTGATCCGCCATCATCAGGGCCAATTGTTCCATGGCGGCACGGGCCGCGCGGCCATCACTTTCATCCTGTTGAATGCGCAGCAATGTTTCCAGCAGATCGGCCAGGATGGCGAGGCGCATGGCCGTGCCGTCATCGGCACGCAGGCGCATGGCCATGCATAGCTGCGACAGCGCCACCAGACGGGACAATGGCAAAGCCGCTTCCGGCCTCTCCAGCACCATCTGTCGCGCCTGTTCCGCCAGCAGTTCCAGTTGGTGCGGGCGGAACCGTGTCCGCACGGTCAGCCGGTGCCACTGGTCAATCATCCGACGCCCGACCGGATTGGCCAGCAGGTAGCGTGCCGCCAAGCCATGGGCACCCCGCAGCAGCGGCCGCCTGGAAAGAAAGCCCGCCAGCGCCACCCCCAGCAGCAGCAGGATCACCAGCCATACCACCAGCGACTGGGGAAAACCCCAGGTCCAGAGATAGCCCTTCAACGGCAGATAAAGCCGGTCATGCAGCCAATAGGCCACATAACCGACACCCGTCTCATCAAACCAATGCCGGCGGGTGCCCACCATCAGCAGAACCAGCGCAGCCGACAGGCCCAGCGTGACCAGCCAGCGCCGTGCCAGCCTGCGACCCAAACCCTGTTCCGCCGCCGGCAGCGTGGGCCGACGGAAGCGGGATGGCGTTGTTCCGGCCAGGGCTGTGATCTCTCCCATCATGGCCGCCCCCTGTTCGGATCTTTGAGCAGCTCGCTCACAGCGAACATGATCGCCTCCGCATAATGCGGGAAGATCAGGGCCAGGATGCCCAGAGTCAGCAGGAGCAGCAGAAAGCCCGTGAGGATCGGGTGGACCTGTACCCACAGGGAAACGATCAGGATGCGCAGGCGGATGGCCGGCCAGCCCCAGACAATCCGCCGGGCCGTGCGCTGCATGGCCAGGCGTTCCACCAACTGCCGCTGCCGCAGTTCCTGCAGCAGGGCGCGGTTACGCCGCAACCGGTTTCTCCAGCCCGTCAGATCGGCCGCCGCCGCCGCTTCCACCCGGACGGCATCCGCCAGCCGGGCCGCCGCGACGCCCGGTGCCGGGGCCTGCGCCCTTGCTGCCGCCAGGGCCTTGTCATGATCGTCCAGGCGCTGCTGGAACGACAATGCGTCCCGCCCACTCATCGCCCATCCCTCATTTCAAGCAGCCTGTCCTGAAGCCGACGGTGGGTTTCCTTCAGCCGGGCCACCCGTTCGGTTACCGAATCCTCCAGTTTGGCCAGGGTGGCATCGGATGCTTTGATGGCCTCGTAAACCTGTTCCTCCAGATGCTGGCGCACCTGCTTGAAGCTGTCGCTTTCGATACGCAGTTCGGCTTTGACCTGTTCCAGCGTCCGGGCACGCTGGGTCAGTTCGGCCGTCGCCCGCTCAATATCGTCGATATCCCGATAGAGCTTATCGAAACTCTCCACTGCGGCGGCGGTGCGGGCGGCGGTTTTCCCCGCCTCCTGCGCCAACTGATCCAGCAGGTCACCCAACTGCCCGCCCAGATGCGCCTGTGCCCGCGTCGCGGCATCGGTGAAGAAGCCGTTGGCCGCCGTTTCCTCCGCCGCCACGCGCTCGGCCAGGGTGGCGCGGCCGGCCTTGGTGGCCAGATCATCGATCAGGCTTTCCAGTTCCAGACGGTGACGCAGTTCCAGATTGCGGTTCAGCCAGCCGATCCGCTGGCGCAGGGGCACAAAGGCCGCCCCATCCAGCACTTCCACCACAATGGCCCCCGTCGGGCCGGGGCGGAACAGGTAATAGGGCTCCGCAGGAATGGCCTGGGCGCCACGGTCGCCATGGAACCAACTGGACAGGGTCTGGCGCAGATAGCTGTCAATATCCGCCTGATCCCAGCTATGCAGCGGCGGAAACAGGGTCTGCTGTTCCGGCACGAAGACCAGGCTGCCCGGCCGCGCCGCATCATAGAAGCGGGCAAAGAAGGGATCGACCCGGAACAGCATCGGCCCGGCCTGCCGCTGCTCCCGCCAGAAATATTCCGGCAGGAAAGAGGAAGGCGCCGTCTCCTCCGGCTGGATCAGCAGGTAATGGACACCATCATCCGCCCCCGTGGCCTGGAATCCATAGCGGATGCGGCCATCATCAATATCCTGCAGGGGAAAGCGCCGCAGCGCATCGGCCAGGGCCGGCAAATCCCGGTCAGAAAAGCGCATCAGAACAGGCTGCGGCTGGGTAAGACCCGACAGATAGGCGGAAAGTTCGGTGTAATAGGCGATCTTTTCCTGCACCCGCAGCAGGTCCATTTCGGCACCGGCCCCTGGATAATCCGCCCGCAACTCCAGCTCATAGCCGACCAGCGGCTCAACCGCCCGCACCCGTTCCGCCAGTTTTTCCACCATGGCGTCGGAATTGGCGAGGCTGTGGATACGCACCAGTTCCGCCGAAGCCGACGCCGGGCTGGCCGCCGGCCACAGCGCCGTCTTGTCCCGATAGCGCAGCCGGTTCAGCGGATAGAGATCAACCTCCCGCCGGCCATCCTGAACGGTGACAGTGATGGCCAGCGCCGGCTCCCCGCGCGCCACCTCCATCTGCGGAAGAAGGGCCGGTCGGATTTTCTGGAAGGCGGCCAGGGCCTGCGGATCAGGCGCCGTGCCGGGTGGCAGGAAGATGCCGAACCCATCAGCCTCATAGCCTTCCAGCACGATGGCAGCCGACAGGAAGCCGCTGCCCAGCAATCCCTGGAAAGAGGAAACCCGCGCCTCGTCATCGCGCAGATGGAACAGGAAGAACCCCTCGTCGGCCCCTTCCGCCGTGCGCGCTGCGGCGATGCGCACGGCGGTGGCATGGGTGTTCAACTGGTCGAACTGGCGCCAGGCTTCCGCCTCATCCCCGGCGGGTAGCAGCAGCAGCACTTCTCCATCCAGAGGGCTGGCCGGTTCGCCGCGCCGATGCATCGCGCTGTCCAGCAGCAATGTCGGGGTGAAGAGGAACGGATCCTTGAAGATATCGGCATCCGGATCAAGATGCGCCACCTCGTCATCATAGGGGCCCATGATGGCGGTCAGACGCTGGCGCATCCGGTCGAACATCTCCTCCCGCCGCTTGCGCTTGTCCGGCGATCCGATCTGGACCGAGGGATCGGGCACCAGAATGCGCAGATAGCCGCCGCCTTCGAATTGCAGGCGCAGCCGCGCCTCCCGGCCCGTATCGGCGAAGCCCGCCTCAACCAGGGCGGCCAGAACCTGCAACGCTTCCGTAGCGGTCAGCGAAGGCAGAAGAAAACAGCGTTCAGCCACCAAAGATGGCCTCCTGAAGATGAGTGAGCCAAAGTCCGATCAGGCCACCGGCCAGCCGGTGCATATCCACCCCGGCGGGGGTGGTCGGGTCTGTATCCGGCGTGGGTCCGTCCGGCGGGGGCATGTTTTCGGCGAGAAGGCGCAAAGGCCCCGTCTCAAACGACAAGGCCCAAGCCTCCAGATCCGCCACCCGTTGCGGCAGCCACAGGATGCTTGCCGACTGTCGCCGGCCGGTCATCAGCCGCAGCGTCTGCCCCGCCATCATGACGGCGGACCGCGCCTCCCCGCTGTCAAGGCCGGCCGCCGGGCAGGGCAGCATCAGCATGACATGCACGAAACCGTAATCCTTCAGATCCAGCCGTCCGGCGGCATTGTCCCGACCGGCACCCGCCGGCATCCGGGCCAGCGCACCGGCCGCCCAGCGCGCCCCGGCGCGCATCATCTCCACCGCATCGTCACCATCCGCCACCGGCGGTTCCAGCCCCGGCGGATAGGCACGGCGCCGGTCCAGCAGGCCCGGCAGCCAGTCCAGGGCCCAGACGAAGCGCAGCCGCTCCTCCGGCGTCAGGTTGGCGCCATTTGGCAGGGACAGGCCCTGCGGCAGGCTGGCCGCTCCGTGGGCCAGCCCGCCCATCCGGTCGCCATCCAGCCAGATGAAATCGCTGAGCTGCAGGCCGCCCCCCTGCAACAGGGGGGCAAGCCGCGCCACCATGTCGATCCAGGCGACCTTGGCCAGCCTTGCCGCCGTATCACGCGCGCCCAGGGGCATCGCCCCGACCAGCAGCACGTCGCGGCGGTTCTGTTGGAACGGCGGTCGGTGGCGCACCATGAAACCGCTATTCACCAGCCGATCCAGCATCATCAGCGGCTCATTGGTGTACTCGCTGACCAGCAGGTCGTTGAGATCGTCCATGCTGCGGGACATCCGGATACCGGTCACCCCGCCTTCCCGGGGGCGGACGCCGCCGGACTGCATGTCGGACCGGCGAAGCTGCCGGGCGCGGGTCCGCTGCACCTGCATTGCCCCCAGCACCGGTTCCAGGCGGGTCAGCAGGGCCACCGTCTCCGGATCGGCCTCCGACAAGCCGCGCCCAGCCGCACCGGCCCCCAGCCCGCGCGACAGGGCCGCCGCATCAATCCCGCGATGCTGCCAGAAAAAGACCGGCGGCCCGCCAATCCCCATGGTCAGGTCGCTCATGGCCGCTTCCAGCGCGCTTTCATAGCTGGCCAGAAAACTCTCCCCGTCCGGTATCAGTTCATGCCCGTCCCCGCCGAACAGGCAGCAACGGTCAATCCGCTTTTGCGCCGCCAGCAACAGCGGCAGCACCACGCGGTCCAGCATGACGAAGGGAATGGCAGGGGCCACCACCGTGGCCGGGGAGCGCCGGCGGTCCCTTCCCCCTTGCGGTTCAGCATCCGGCAAGGCCCCGCGCGCCAATTTGTCGATCACCCGTGACCAGTCGATCAGCCCGCCCCGGCGGGTGCCGATGGGCGGTGGACCGCCATCCTGCAACAGGGCGCGCGCCAGCCGGCCGGCCATGCGCGGCGTGATGCCGGCATGGCGGTCGTGCAGATAATCCACCAGCACCGGCAGCAGGGCCGCCACCGATGCGGGCAGTTCCGCCGCAGCCGCCTGCAGGGCCGGCTGCCAGACCGGGGGGGCGAGGATCGTTATCTGCATCCCCTGCTCACTCCACCGGATAGGGCAGCTTTTCCATCTTCTGGATCACCATCGGATCGACGGAATCCAGCAGGTGTTTCCAGAACAGGGCCAGTTCGGGCCGACCGATGGTCAGCGGCTTGGCGCCTGCCGCCTCTTCCTCCACGGCGCGCAGCAACCGGTGCATGGTCATCATGTAGCTGAATTTCACCAGACGGCGGTTGGACACCGCACTGGCATTATATTGCCGCGCCGTCTTCACCAGATGGGAGAGGTTACCCAGCAAGGCCTGGTTATCGCGCTTGATCGTGTCGGCCCGCGTCAGGCCACGGATTTCCCGCCGCAGGTCGGCCACCTTGTCCAGCAGACTGGAGAGATTGGCCGTCTGGTGCGTGCCATAGGTTTCCAGCCAGCCACGCTGGATCAGATCGCCAATCTCCTCCGGCGTGTCGCGCACATTTTCCACCCAGCTTCGAATGACGAAACGGTCATAGATGGCCCGCAACTCCCCACCGCGCGGCACATCATTGGTGGCAGCGAACATGCAGTGCATGGCGACCGGGCGCACGCTGCCCCGGTCATGGAACACGCGCTCATTCATGAAGGACAGGATCGAGTTCAAGATGGCGCTGGACGCGTTGAAGATTTCGTCCAGGAACACCACCTTGGCATTCTGCATCATGCCTTCTTCCAGGCGGACCATGCCCCGGTGCTCATGCAAGGCGGCGATATCATAATGGCCGAACAGTTCCCCCGGCTCGGTGAAGGGGGTCAGCAGATATTCGAAATAGCTGTCATGGCGGCTGGCCGCATCATTCTCATCCAGCACCCCGATGGCACCGCAAAAGGCCCGGATCAGGCGTGATTTGGCCGTGCCCGGCGGCCCTACCAGCAATAATGGCTCCCCGCAGGCCACCGCCAGGATCAGCGCCCGGACATGCACATCCATGCCGATGAACCGGGCCTTCAGCAGGCTTTCCACACTCAATAGCAGTTTCAGCGTGTTCTTATGATTTGCGACCAGGGACTTCAGACTATCGGGACCGAGCATTTCAACCGCCAATCGAAGCAGGGGAATTGGGAATGGGCGATGGGGAGGCAGACGAGGCAGACAGGGATGGGGGTAAGGGCAGAACCGGCAGCCACCGCGCCGTCAGGGGGGCGCATATGTCCCGTGCGGCGTCTCCGGCAGGGCTGCCAGGGCCGCCGCCAGTTCCGGGCCCAACCGTTCCGGCAAATCGGGTGAATGGGTCAGCAGACGACGCAAGACCCACCAATCCCAGAACCCCGCCCAGTCGGGCGTGGCAGGGACCAGCGCCGCGATCAGTTGTTCAAGCCGCCGGGCCCGCCTTGTCGATGGAAACCAATGCTGCGGCCACCACCAGCGGCGCCGACGCGGCCCCACGGCGGCCAGCAGCAGCCAGCAGGTCTCCGGTGCCAGACGCGGCACCGGCATCTGGCCAGGGGAGATCAGATAATTTTCCCGCAGGAAGCCCTGGACGCGTGCCGCCACGGCGTGGCGGAAATGCAGATCGTCCCAGGCCAGACCCGCCACCAGCCCCCAGGTGGGGGGTGGCATATAATATCCGTCCCTCTGCTTCCGCCCGAACGGCAACCAGCGGGTCAGATGCCGGGACATCTGACCATGAATGACATCGCCACGGGGAAAGACAAAGGCTGCGTGCACCGCCAGTAGTTGGGCCATTTCCGCCGCCGGCAGTTCAGTATGGCGCAGCCGCCCATCAAGCGCCGTCCATTGCGCGCGCAACAGGGGCTCCGCAAGGGCTGGGGGGCGCATCAACCGATCGAGATCGGCGGCCGGCAGCGGCGCGCTTGTCACCCGCATATCCGCCAACAGCCGATCCAACCTTTCCAGCAGGGGGGCAAATGGTCCCCATGCCGCCCGCCGCCGCGTTTCCACCGAGGTTGGCGGGTTCAGCAACCGGTCCAGCATGGCCAGTACGGGCGGACGCAGCCCAACAGCCACCCGCTCGAACAGCAGGCCATCCCGGGGCAGGCCGGGAACGGTCGGCAAGGACCGGGCGTCGGAAACGGCATCGGTCACGGCAACCACCTCCACAAGGCGATCAGGGCAAGATAAAGGGTGGTCGCCAGAACCAGCAGCCAGGGCCAGAGCGGCAGCGCCGCCGGCGGGCGCGGAACCGTGCCGCCCAGGATGAAGGCGGACGGGTCGTAACTGCCCCCGCTTGCCGAAGCCAGGGCGTTCAACAGGGCCGTATCGACGCCATAGCTCCATTGTTCCGACCCGACGGTGGGGGCCCCACCTGCCGCTGTCCCCAGGCGGATGGGGATACGCTGTTCACGATCCAGCGCATCGGGGCCGGTTTCGCGCAGCACCAGCATGGCCGCCCCACTGACGGGGGCGGCGGGCAGACGTAGACGGAAACGGCCCCAGGCGGATGGATCCTGCTCGCTCCGCAAAGGCTGGTCACCGTCGCCGCTCCGCAAGGATGCAGAGACCTGCTCCACCAGCGGCACGCGGCCATCCTGCACCGTCAGGGACAACAGCAGGGTGGGGACACCATCCTGCTCCACCAGATCGAAGACATAGCGGTCGCGCTGTGGCCAGGCGACCAGATGTTCCATCCAGGCTTTCACGCTGCGGGCACCGGCACCCGACGTCCAGGCAGCCGGCACATTGGTGGTAAAGACACCGGTCGTCCCCGTGCCGCTGTCCAGAAAGGCCAGCACCGGATCGACCGGATGGGGGCGGGTGGCCGCCAGTTCCACACCATCGCGCACGAACGTCACGGCATTCCCGTCCAGATCGCCCGGCGGGTCCGGCAACAGCATGGAGCCGGGCAGCAACAGGTCCGGGCGGTAATTTCCGGGTTCAAAATGTTTGGGCCGTTTTTCCGGCTGCATGAAACCCAGGCGCAACCCGCCGATCGCACCGGTTTCATTGATGAAATGCATCTCCCCCATCCGCGCCATGTCGCGGTTGACAGAGCTTTCGGTCTGGCCGATGGCAAAGATGGTGGTCATGCAGCCGGGCAGACGGGCCCCCAGGCTGAACTCCCCATCACTGATGAAGAACAAGCCGCATTGCTGGGCATTCTTCACCGCCAGTCGTTGCAGGGCGCTGTTGGGGTCTGTGCCACCACCACAGGCAAGCGAACCCAGCTTGGCCCGTGCCTCTGCCTTGCCGGCGGCGCTCATCGTGACGTTCTGCAGCAGGTCGCTGTAACCACTGGCAAAGCTGGTGATGGTGAGGCTGTCACGCGGGCGCAACTGATCCACGATATGGGTACCCAGCCGTTGCGCCAGTTCCAGCGGCTGGCCACACATGGAACCCGACGTATCGACCATGATCACGACCTGGCGGCCCGGCGGTTCCACCAGCATTTCGCGCGGCTTGGATGTCACCGGCAGCAACGGGTCGAGCGCCGTTTCCTCGTACCCCATCAGGACCGTGGGATCCTCATCCCGGCCCCTGTGCGGGCCGTTGGCGAGAAACAGGCCGGCCCCATTGTCCTTTACCGCCGCCAATATGCGTTCAGCCTGTCCAGCCGCCAGACGATTGGCGGGCACACCATCGATCACCACGACATCGATATCATTCAGGGCAAAGGGCTGCCCATCGGCATGGCGTTCAACCTGATAGCTGTCGCTGGGCAGGGCCGACAACCAGCCGGCCGGCCCCAGCGCAGCGATCCGCGTGGGCGTATCGACCAGCGTATAGGCGCGGCGACGCTGCGACGCTCCCCCCTCTGCGGGGGTGAGGTCGATATCCAGGAACTGCAACCCGCGATCTGCGAAGATGACGGGGATGGTGACGGCACCGCTGGTACCCGCCGGTACCTCCGCCTCGGCCTCCACCGGGGTGCCTTCGCCGTTCAACTGCACCCGCAGTTTGAAGCGCCCTGCCCGGTCCAGCGGATTGGCAACCACCAGCCGCAACCGGGTTTCCACCCCCGCCGCGACACGCGGCGGCAGGTGGCTGGCCATCAACCCGATGCCGGGCGACGGGCTGGCAACGGGCAGGACATGGACCGGAATGCCCAGATGGCCGGCTTCCCCTGCGGCTTCCAGCGCGTCACCGCGCGTCTGCAACCCGTCGGATGCCAGCAGGATGGCCCCGCCGCCGGCATCGCGCACCTTGCGCGCCGCCGCCCGGATGCCGGCGGCCAGATCGCTGTTCCCCTCCGCCGGCCCTTTCTGGCCCGCCAGTCCCGGCAAGGCCCCCGCCAGGGAAGCAAGCGGCAGGCCCGGATGGACCGCGACACTGCCGTCAGCGACAAACAGCACACTGGCACTGTCGCGCGGATCGGCCGTGCGCGATGCCTCGCCCACCCGTTCGGCGACACGCGCCAGGGTGGTTGGCAGTTGCTCCGGCGTGCGCCGGGCACTGGCGGAACTGTCGACCAGCACCGCCAGATGCCGCCCCTCCCGCCCGGCCTCCCGGCTGAACCAGAGACCGGCAGCCGACAAGGCCAGCAGCCAGCCGATGAGACCGGCCAGCACCGGCAGTGCCAGAACCCAGCGCCCCCGCCCACCCCGGCGGGCCTGCCAGCACTGGAAACCAGCCGCCAGAAAGGCGGCCAGGGCTGCCACCAGCGCCAGCGTACCGGCCCAGCCGCCGCCGTCACAGCCGATCCCGGCCCCGGACAATGCCCCCGGCAATAGGCAGTTCATGCCACCCTCCAATATCGGGCGGCATAGGCACGTTCCAGGGCGAACAGCAGGGCAGCGGCCGCCACCAGCCAGGGCCAGACGGGGACACCCCCATCCTGGGCGGCACGGGGCACCAGATCATCCAGGCTGCCGAAGGATGCGGGCTCCCCGGTCATATCCGCTTCCGCCGCCGCGGTATCAATCACCGTTCCCTGCGGCGTCATCCAGCGGGCCGGTGCAGGGGCCGCGCCTTCCGACATCAACCAGCGCACACTGTTGAAAAACAGCAGCATGGATGCCTTTTCCACCGGCCCCTCACCCGTCAGGGGCAGGCCGGGAATATAGGCGGTGCGCGGCACGTCCCGCGCCGCAATCCAGGCATGGCGGGCGGTGTCGGCAGCAATGGGTGTGAAACCTGCCGGCAGACGGGCAGCGACCATGCCTGCCTGATCCAGCACATCGAAATTCACCCCGGCCAGGATGGGATGACGATCCGCAAACAACGCGACGGTGGAAGCCGGTCCCCGCCGATAGCCGGGGCCGACCACCAGGGTCGGCTCCGGCCCAGCCTGCGCCGGATCATCCACCACCTTCAGCGTGGGATTGACGGTGCCAAGGGCCCAGCCCAGCCGCGCCGGCAGGGTCCGGTCAGACAGGCGCCAGTCCACGCGCGGCTGTCCGCCGGCATCCACCACCAGTTCCGCCAGATCATCCCCGTCATAGGCACCGGACGGCGACAAAGCCAGTCGATAGGTGCCGGATTTGGCCGGTTCAAAGACAATGCGCCAGGGGCCATAAGGGGACCATTCCGCCCGGCGTTCCAGAAGGGTGCGGCCATCAGGACCAAGGATGGTCATCCTGGCATCGCCGGGCGGCGTCCCGGTGGCGGTGATGGCAACCGCCACCTCCCGCACCGCGCCGGAGAAGGGATCGCGCTGGATATCCACCGCGCTGATCCCGATATTATCGACCGGCTGGGCCACATCGATCCAGACCAGCGCCCGGTCGGTTCCGGCCGGAACGGAGGGGGCCGGCCGGTCGGTCACCACCACCACATGGCTGACCGCACAGCCCCCGCTGGCCGGCAGCCGCAGGGTGGCCAGCGGCAACGCCAGGTTTGTGCCCACCGGTTGCGGCGTCAGCCCCTTCAGCAGGGCCAAAGCGGCATCGGCCGTGCCATCATCCAGATGATCGGTGCGCTGCTGGTTGAAGGAGGAAAGCCGGAAACAGGGGGCATCCTTGCCCGCCTGCGCCTGGGCCCGGCGGATCGCCTGTTCCACCGCCGCCCGCGCCAGATCCAGCCGGGTTCCCGATCCCTGCCGTGTCGCCATGCTGTAGGAACTATCGACCAGCAGCCAGACGCCCAGCCTTGTCCGGCTGATGCCGGTCACCCGCCACGCCTCCAGCAGGATGGCGGCCAACAACAAGGCGATGACCCCGCATTGCAGCCAGAAGGATACCGACCGCACCGGCATACTGGGTGCCCAGCGCCAGCGGGCCGTGACCGGTTCCGGCAGGTCCAGCAGGAAACGCGCCGCCGATACGGTGACGGTGCGAAACTGCGGCAGCCGCATATAGAGCACGACCAGCCCCAGCAGACCGGCCAGAATGGCGATGGCGGCAATGATCATGCGCGCCTCGCAAACAGGCGGGCCAGGACAGGTTCCTGGAAGAAACGGTCGGTGAAGAAGGCGGCCCCGCCATCGGCCATCGGTTCCGCCGGCCAGCGCCATTGCACATGGTCGATCCCGCCGCGCCGCGCCGGTTCCCACAGGCCGCGCGTATGGGTGGAAACGCGCTGTTCCACCATCAGGGCCTGATCCGTATCGATATGACGGCGAACCGGACCGGCGGGCAGGCCCGGCCCGCTGGCCAGGGTCGGCCCCAACAGCATGGCCCGTTCCGCCGGCCAGCTATCCAGTTCCACCAGGATGACCCAGCGCGCCCCTTCCTGCGCCCGGGCCAACAGCCGCTGCCAGCGCCCCTGCGGATCATCGAAATAAAGATCGGTCAGCACGATCCACACGGCGGTCGGCGGCAGCCGGCGCAGGATGGCCGCATCATCAAAATCATCCGTCGCCGGCTGGGTCGCCGCGCGCTCCAGGAAAGCCAGCGCACGCGCCGGCAGCCGACGGCCGCTGAACTCCTCCAGCGCATCCTCGGTGGCGAACAGCCGGTGCAGCAGCACCCGGTCGCCAGAGGCCAGCGCCACCCCGGCAATGGCCCGCGCCAGCCAGAGGGCGACATCCAGTTTCCGGCCCGCCGCCGGCAGCCGCATACTTTCCCGCGTATCCACCGAAACCGCGATGGTCAGGCGCTGTTCGGCGGCATAGGTGCGAACCAGCGGTTCGGCCAGCGGCCCCAGCCGGGCAGAGGCCGCCCAGTCGATATGACGGAAATCATCGCCGGGCAGATAGCGCCGATGCTCCCGGAACTCCAGGCTCTGCCCCTGGATACGCCGGAGATGCGCGCCCACCTGCCCTGCCGGCAGGCGCCGGCCGGCTTTCAGGCGATAGGCCTCCAGCAGCGTGGGGTCCAACGGGAAGGGGGGCAGGGGCGGCGCCATCAGGATCAACGTTCCGGCAGGGCCACGCCAGCGGCACGCAGGGATTGCCCGATCAGGTCACGATATCCCGCCTCCGTCGGGGCGGTCAGCATCACCAGTTCGGCCAGCAGCGCATCATGCCGTTCATCCCGGCCCGGCGGCACGGGTTTGTAACGGCCCTGCGCCTTCTCCAGGAACCGGTGTTCCCAATCGAACACCAGCTTCAAACGGTGACGCAGCACCGGCATGGCCACCCGGCCCAGCGCCGCCCCCGCATGATCCACCCCGCCCAGGAACAGACCGGCCCAGCCCTTGGCCCCCAGCATCATCGCCGTGGCCGCCCGGGGACCGGCGCCATAATCGACGAAGTGCCGGCTCCACTTCTCCAGCGCCTCCTGGGTGCGCTGATCGATGCCCACGGCTTCCGCCGCGCGGTGGTTGGTGGCCAGCACGATATTGACGATATGGTCCTTGACCACCGGCGGCGGGTCCAGCGCCCGGATGGCGCTGCCGATACGGTGGAAGAAGCGCAGCGCATCCTCCTCCCCCCAGCTTTTCCCGGCGGCCGTGGCCGCCGGTCCAGCGGGGGCGGCCGGCGGGCCGGTCACCTTGTCGATGATGGAACCCAGGGTGCCCGCATTGGGAAACGGCATCCTGACCTTGAACATGAAACGGTCGGCCTGCGCCTCCGGCAGGTCGAACACGCCTTCCTGGTCAATCGGGTTTTGGGTGGCCAGCACCATGAAGGGCGGCAACACCGACAAGGTATCCCCCATACCCGTAACCGGTACCGGCGGACGCAGCTTGTGCGTCTGGCCCAGCACCGTCACCTGCCCCTCCGCCATGGCTTCCAGCATGGCGGACTGTGTCTTCGGCGTGGCGCGGTTGATCTCGTCCGCCAGCAGCAGCCAGCGGAACAGCGGCCCCGGCTGAAAGGCGAACCGGCCCATGTCACCATCCACCGGCATCTTGGTGCCGGTGATGTCGGCCGGCATCAGGTCGGGCGTGAACTGGATGCGGCCCCAGCGCTTTTCGTCAAAGCCCAGATTGGCGCACAGATCCTTGATCAACTGGGTCTTGCCCAGGCCAGGATTGCCCTCCAGCAAGACATGCCCGCCGGTATAGAGCGCCACGATCAGCAGCCGGAGCACCTCCTCCAGCCCGAACATGGTGCGGCCCACCCCGTCCTGTACCGACTTCACATAGTCCAGATCATTCCGGTGCAGCACCGGAGTCCCCATATCAACCATGGACTTAGCGTCCCCCTCCCATCACATGCCCAACCCAGGCGGGCAGCGGCTGCTGTCCCGACTGGGGGGGCGGGTCGTTCCTGCGTGCCGGGGCCGGAACATCCGATACCGGCACATTGCCCGCCCGTTCCGTTGCCACCGCACCACCACGCAATACCGGCAGGTCGATCGACAGGGCCTTGCCTGCCTCCTGCGTACTCGGCAGCGCCATGGGGTCGAAGCGCTGCAAGGGCGGCATCGGCTCCCCATCCGTCGCCCGCTCCCGGCCCATGCCGGGAACGCGTACCGTCATCGTCCCCTGTTCGCCGGAACTGCCAACGGTGATCGAAACGATGCCGGCAGCACTGTCCGCTGCATTCGCCCCCCCGCCGACCGCCACCGGTTGAGCTTGACCAGCACCGGCGGCCCCCCGCGCCAACCCAACGCCAGAGCCCTGACCGCCCGCAGAACCCTGACCGCCCGCAGAACCCTGACCGCCGCCAGAACCCTGGCCACCACCAGAACCCTGACCAGCGCCAGAACCCTGGCCGCCGCCAGAACCCTGGCCGCCGCCAGAACCCTGGCCGCCCGCAGAACCCTGGCCGCCGCCAGAACCCTGGCCACCGCCAGAACCTTGGCCGCCGCCAGAACCCTGACCAGCGCCAGAACCCTGGCCACCACCGGAACCCTGGCC
>CALRQC020000052.1:0-36157 GCA_943370215.1 Azospirillum sp. RU38E | reverse complement strand
CGCGATCTGGTGTCGGAGGAGCGGGAGGTGACGGTTCTGTTCACCGACATCAAGGGTTTCTCCACCATGGCGCAGACCATGTCGCCGCAGAACACGGCAGCATGGCTGAACCGGCATTTCACCCGCATCGCCGCCTGTATCGAGGCAGAGGGCGGTACGGTGGACAAGTTCATCGGCGATGCAGTGATGGCCTTCTGGGGCGCACCCGATGACCAGCCCGACCATGCCGCCCGGGCGCTGCGCGCGGCCCATGCCATCGCGCGGGTGGTGGAAGAGGAAGGGGAAGAGGCACGGCGCCACGGTCTGCCGCCGGTCTGCCTGCGCGTGGGCCTGCATTCCGGCCCGGTGATCGTCGGCAATATCGGGGCCGCCAGCCGCATCAATTACACCATTGTCGGCGACACGGTGAACATGGCCGCCCGGCTGGAAGCATTGGGCAGCGAGCTGATCGGCGATGATTGCTATGTGGTGCTGGTCAGCGATGACACGGTGCTGGCCGCCGGCGGCTGCACGGTGGACATGCCGCTTTCCCCTATCGGCGCCTATAGCCTGCGTGGCCGCACCGGCCAGGTGGATGTATGGCGGCTGGTGATACCGGGTGAGCGGGAAATAGCGGATGGTCACGTCTGCACGGCTTAACGGGCGCAGGCGTCTCTACCCCACAAACCCGACAAACACGTATCCATGCAGATAAAAAAGGGGGGTGGCAATGCCCCCCCTTTTTACATCAACCCTCGAACGGGTCTTTCATCAGGATCGTGTCGTCGCGTTCCGGGCTGGTGGACAACAGCGTCACCGGCGCTTCGATCAGTTCCTCGATCCGGCGGACATATTTCACCGCCGCCGCCGGCAGGTCGGCCCAGGAACGGGCACCCTGGGTGCTTTCGCTCCAGCCTTCGAACGTTTCATAGACCGGCTTCACCTCGGCCTGGGCCGTCTGGCCGGCGGGCAGGTGCTGAATCACCTCACCCTGATACTCATAGCCGACGCAGACCTTCAGTTCCGCGAAACCATCCAGCACGTCCAGCTTGGTCAGCGCGATGCCGGTGATACCGCCGGTCTTGATGGCCTGACGCACCATCACGGCATCGAACCAGCCACAGCGGCGCTTGCGGCCGGTGATGGTGCCGAACTCATGGCCACGCACACCCAGCTTCTCCCCCGTCTCATCCAGCAGTTCCGTGGGGAACGGGCCGGAGCCGACGCGGGTGGTGTAGGCCTTGGTGATTCCCAGCACATAACCGACCGAACCCGGCCCCATGCCCGACCCGGCAGCGGCATTGCCGGCCACGGTGTTGGAGGAGGTGACGAACGGATAGGTGCCGTGATCAACATCCAGCATGGCGCCCTGGGCGCCTTCGAACAGGATGCGCTTGCCCTGGCGGCGGGCCTCGTCCAGCCGCTTCCAGACAACGGCGCTGTAGGGCAGCAGGCGCGGGGCAACCTCGCGCAACTGGGCCAGCACCTCTTCCTGCTTCAATTCCTCGGCACCCAGGCCACGCAGCAGGGCATTATGATGGAACAGCAACTGCTCCACCTTCTGTTCCAGCACGGCTTCGTCGGCCAGATCGCAGACGCGGATGGCGCGACGGGCCACCTTGTCTTCATAGGCTGGGCCAATGCCGCGACCGGTGGTGCCAATCTTGTTGACGCCGCGCGCTTCTTCGCGCGCCTTGTCCACGGCGCTGTGTAGCGGCAGGATCAGGGCGCAGTTTTCCGCCACCAGCAGCGTCTCGGGCGTGATGTCCACGCCCTTTTCCCGGATGGCGTCGATTTCCCGCAGCAGCGCCCAGGGATCGACCACCACGCCATTGCCGATCACCGACAGCTTGCCGGGGCGGACAACGCCGCTGGGCAGCAGCGACAGCTTGTAGACGACGCCATTGATCACCAGCGTATGGCCAGCATTGTGGCCGCCCTGGAAGCGGACCACCACGTCGGCACGGCTGGACAGCCAGTCAACGATCTTGCCCTTGCCCTCGTCGCCCCACTGGGAACCGACGACCGCCACATTGGCCATGATTCTCTCCGCTCTTTTCGCAAGGGAACGGCCCCCTCACACCTGGGAGGGGACAGCTCCATGGACATTAAATCAGGTTATAACGCTTCCGGGACGCCCTGGCGCAGCAGGTGGGAGCAGCCCAGCCGCTTCGCCTCCGCCGCGGGATCATCACAGGCATCCATGGCCGCCACCGTGTGCCAGCCCTGGGCGCGCAGGGCCGACGCCTCGGCATAATCCGTGCCCAGCGGCAGCAGCACGCGGCGCACCGGCTGAGGGCCGGGGATGGCGCGCAGCACCGTGTCGGTGAAGATGGTAAGGCCGGTGGCGGGTTCGCCCACGGGGCTGTCACCGCTGGTACGGTAACGCCCGCCACGTCCCACCTCGCCGCGCACACCGCGCGCGAACAGGGTGAAGCTGACACCGGTTTGATATTCAAAGCCGCGCATTTCCACCGGATCGATGGTCACGGCCAGATGCGGGGCGGCCTTGCCGATCAGCGCCACCACCTCGGTCAGGCGCTGGCGGGCGGCCTCTGCCACCGGCGGCAGCGCAATGGCGGCCAGCCGTTCAACGGCGGCCGGAGCCGGACCGCTGGCGCCCAGAATGGCGCTGAACAGATCGGCATGAGGGCCGGCAGCCTCTGCCAGCGCCTTGGCATCCCGGTGATCAAGGGCCGCGCGCAGACGGGCGTAATCGTCCCCGGTCAGGTTCAGGGCCTGGGCCACGGCGGGCACCAGGGTGGGCACGGTCAGATCGATGGAAACGCCCTTGGCGCCCACGGCAGCCAGCGCAGAGGCGGCCAGCAGGACGATTTCGGCATCCGCCTCGGCCCGGTCGGGGCCGATCAGTTCCACGCCCACCTGGCCGAACTGGCGTTCCTGGCGCAGGCTGCTGCCCTTCACGCGCAGTACCTGGCCAGCATAGGACAGGCGCAGCGGCCGGGCAGCCTTGCGCAGCCGGGTGGCGGCGATGCGCGCCACCTGGGGCGTCATGTCCGACCGGACACCCATCATGCGCTGGGAGACCGGGTCCATAATGCGGAAAGTCTGGTTGGCCAATGCTGCGGCGGAACCGGACAGCAGCCCCTCCTCAAATTCCACCAGCGGCGGTTTCACCCGCTCATAGCCATGGCGATGGAATTCCTTCAGCAGGCGGCCAACAATCTGCGCCTCATGCTCCGCATCCGGCGGCAGCAGGTCACGCAATCCGGTAGGCAGCAATGCCTTGGCGGCCAGCGCCTTGGTGGGCGTATCGCTCATGGGGCAGGAACCGATGTTACATACATGCCAATGGCCGGGGGTGGCCCCCCAACACCGGTAACCGGTCTTAGCCCACACCCCGCCTTCACGCAAACGCAAAGGATGCCCGGCATAGCGCGGCTGCCCTGCGTGCGTGCGGGGCAGAGGCGGTTGACGCCGGGAAGCCGTCAGTATGGCCACAATGGCGGTCATACTGATCAACCATTCCCGTGCGGAATATCACAGAAAGGAACGGTTCCTCGACCTTACTGTTCCATAAAACCAGTGGTCCTGGCGGGGTTGGAGATAATCGTGCAAAATAATCACCGCGTCATCATTGTGGGGGGCGGTATCGCCGGGCTGGCACTGGCAACGAAATTGGGCAAACGCCGCCTGGCTGATGTGACCCTGATCGATAAGTCACCTGCCCATGTCTGGAAGCCGATGCTGCACACGTTTGCTGCCGGCACCGCCCATTCCTATCAACAGCGGATTTCCTTTGTCGCACATGGGGCGCGCTGCGGTTTCCGCTACTTGCCGGGGGCGCTGTCCGCCATCGACGCACAGGCCCGCCAGGTGACGCTGAAGCCGCTGACCACCAACGGCGGGGAGATCATTCTGGGCGAACGACATTACGGCTATGAGACGCTGGTTCTGGCTGCCGGCAGCAAAGCCAATGATTTCGCCCTTCCGGGGATCGCCCAGCATTGTCTGTTCATCGACGATCTGCCCCAGGCCGAGCATTTCAACGATCTTTTCTATGCCGAACTGCTGCGTGCCGCCGACCGGGGCCAATTGCTGCGCATTGCCATTGTCGGCGGCGGTGCGACGGGGGTGGAGTTGGCGGCGGAAATTTCCAAACTGCTGGAAATTGCCCGCTCCTACGGTATCGGCGATCTGCGTCCCCAGCTTCGTTTGACCCTGATTGAAAGCGGCCCCCGCATCCTGGCCGCCTTCCCGGAGAAGGTGGCCCAGGCCGCCCAGCAGCAATTGCGCGACATCGGGGTGGAAGTGATGCTGGGGGCCCAGGTTACAGGGGCCGATGCCGATGGGTTTCTGCTGGGCGATGGCGGGCGGGTGGATGCCGCCTTGAAAGTCTGGGCGGCGGGGGTGAAAGCATCGGATGCCGTGGCCACCGGCGACGGGTTTGAACGAACCCGCGCTGGCCAGATCATTGTCCGCCCCACCCTGCAAACAACGGTGCGGGAGGAAGTGTTCGCCCTTGGCGACTGCGCCAGCCTGACGCTGCCCGGTCACGAACGCCCCCTGCCCCCCACCGCCCAGGTGGCCCGCCAGCAGGCAGCCCATCTTGCCCGGCAGTTCCCCCGCTGGCTTGCGGGCCAGCCGCTGGAGCCATTCCATTTCCGCGATATGGGGGGGCTGGTATCGCTGGGCCACTACAACGCCTTTGGCACGCTGGGCCGGCATGGCCTGTTCCGGGGCGGCTTCATCGAAGGCCGCTTCGCTCAACTCAGCCATGCCTTGCTCTATCGCCTGCACCAGATGGAACTTTACGGCCCGCTGCGGGCGGCAACCCTGTGGCTGTCGGACGCCATCGCCACGCCCGTGCGTCCGCGTATCCGGGTTGATTGAGGGGAGCACGGAAACATTGCTGAAAAATCCCCCGCCCTGCTGATAAGATCACCTCATACGGGTGAATGTCTGCGGAAGCGGTAATGCGCGGGGCAAGTGTGCTGTTGATCGGTGGGGCTTTGCTGTTGGCCATGGGGCCAGCCGCCTGCCGTCGCACACCGGAGGGGGCGGTGACACCCCAGCAGCAGGCGGCAGTGGAAGGTGTGCTGGCCGGCAGTTGCGAAGGCGTGCGCCCCCAACCCAACAGCCTGGACGGGGCCATCAGCCTCACCTATGCCCATCCGGGAAACCGGGATTTACGCCTGCATATCTTTCAGCCTGCCAAGGCGATAGGGGCGCCCCCACACCCGGCCATCCTGTTCTTCTTCGGCGGCAGTTGGCGGGTGGGGGATGTCAATGCCTTCCGGGAACAGGCAGAGGCCTTTGTGGAAAACGGCTTTGCCGCCATTCTGGCCGATTACCGGGTGAAATGCCGCGATGGCAGCAACGCCTGGCAATCACTGAATGACGCCGAAGCAGCCTATGAATGGCTGCGCGCCCATGCCAGTGAGTATGACATTGACCCAAACGGCCTGATCCTGGCGGGAGGGTCTGCCGGCGGGCATCTTGCCCTGGCCACGGCCCTGAAGGCGGATGAAGGGGGTAAGCCAGCCGCCCTGGTGCTGTTCAACCCGGTGGTGGATCTGGCCACCCCCGCCCCCTTCTATCTGAAGCCACTGGCCTGGTGGATTTCGCCCATCGCCATGGATGTCGGTTCCCTGCCACCAACCCTGATTTTCCATGGCACGGCAGACAGGAAAGTGCCCATCGCCAGCATTCACGCCTTCTGCGCCAATGCCCTGGCGGAGGAGCGTACCTGCCGGGTGGTGGAATATGACGGTGCCGATCACAGCTTCTACACCAACCACACCCCCGATCCGGTCAGCGGCGTGTCGCCCTATGCCGATACGCTGGGCAAGGCGCTGGGATTTGTGGCTGGGGTTTTGGGGAGATAAGCGGCACCAACGCAAAGTCGACGAATGATGACCATGGGCAGGAACAATTGCGGCAGCCTGAGCGAAGCGGCGGCCGCAGCGTTTGACCGCAAGTGCTGATCTGCCGGCTCCGTTGTGTTGGGTTGATCCCCAATCCATACCATCCAGATGGACTAATGCAACTGCCCCGCTCAACAAGGGCGATCCTTCACCCTACCATATAGCGCCCGTTGATACTGGCAGGGGGATAGGTGATGAAGGTTGCAAAGTCGCTGCCGCTAATACCCAACCTGACGACAGTGGAGATTGCCCAGGTCAATGGCTACCGCTTCATCGGGCGTCCCCATGCCACGCCATTGAAACGGCTGTCCTTTTGCGATCCGGAGCGGCGCCGGTTCCTGCAAGGCCTCCTTGGCCTGTGGGCCGAGTTACCGGCGCGGCTTCATGGTTATCTGGTTCGCGCCGGCATTGAACCCAACCTGCCGGCGGGGCCCCTGCCACTCTGGCAGCGCCCCTATCAGCCCGCAGATCAGGTGATCCCATTCCATACCCCCAAGCGATCAACGTCGATCAATATGCCGAAGCTGATCGACGATTGTGTGCGGTTGATGCGGGAAGGGCGGCTGCTGGTGAAAAGCGCCAGCCCCAACCCCGCCTTCCCCGCCTCGGTTCTGCCGCTGGACTGGGGAGACAGGAGGCAATCGGCTGCTGGAGAGGGGTTTCTTTACCGACGGGAATCTTTGCCGGGCGTAAGTAACCGGCTGCATTGGCCGGGCGGGGCTAGTGGTGTCACGCTGGGCCCTGGGTATGATATGAAGAGTCGGCGAGAAGATGAAGTTAAGAATGATATGCTTCAATTGGGTCTATCAACCGAAATATCTTCTAAAATTGCAAAGGGGGCAACCCAAGAAAGGGAAGAAGCCAGGGATTTTTGTGTAAACAATAGAGACCTTGTTTATCTTTCATTAGATCAAGAAATTCAGTTAATGAGAATGGTTTTGCCGATTTATGAAAAAAGAATGAATGATGCTTTGTCCATTTCGATAAAGCCGTTACTATTTCAAAATGAAATAGACTCTCTTATTTCGTTTACATATAATCGTGGAAGTCTAAGAAAAACAAAATTAGTTAATTATATAAATTCTGGACGATTGGATTTGGTTGATGATGGTTTCAATCAGTTCAGTCCAGGTGGGGATATCAACAGAAGACCAGCAGAGATCGCACTCTTTACGGAGGGGAGATATATATGATGCGTTACCTTAGCATGTTATTTCTTATTTTTTTTATATCGGGTGTGGCAAACGCAAAGGAAAATAACTCCCTTCCAGAATGGATGGTGGGGGAGTGGACTATGAAAGGCATTTTCATAGAAGAGAATTCTATTGACCTATTTTCTCCTAATTATATTCCATATAAATATGATAAAAATACCACCTTTGTCGCAGATTATTATAAGTTCAGATTAGCTGAAAGGGGGTGCTCAAAATTCAGCATAAAAAAATCATCTGTTTATATGTATAATTACTTAAAAGACCCCCCAAGAGAAACAGATATTTTTGTTGATTCTGAAGGGGTGGAATTGCCAAAAAAAATAAAAACCGCAAAAGTAATAAAAATTAAAATTACATGTACAGAAAATTTAGCTGGAGGAAAAAATGATCTGAAACTTGAAGTCTCACCAGAACTAAACTTCCCCATGAATTGGGAATTTGTAAAGCTTGGGAAGGATATCGGCATCAAAGACCGCCCCTGTCCAGGATGTTTTTTTATATTCCAGCGCGTAACGGGTGAAAAAACCTCATAGCCAGGAGCCCCCATGGCAGGCCGGAAAACCGACCTGCCATGGGGATTGTCCTCACAACACCCTTACATTCTTGAACTGCCACGGATCGGACGTATCCACATCCTCCGGGAACAGCTTGTTACGGCCTTCCAGCGGCGTCCAGTCGGTATAGGCACCGACCACCGGCCCCAGATAGGGCATACAGATATCCAGGCAGCGCTGGAAATCCATGTCGTCGGCTTCCACGATGCCGCGATCCGGGTTCTCAATCGCCCAGATCATGCCGGACAATGCGGCCACCGTCACCTGCAGGCTGGTGGCGCTGTTGAACTCCACCAATTCCCGCGCCTCGGCACAGGAAAGCTGGGAGCCATACCAATAGGCCCCCTTCTCATGCCCGGCCAGCAGCACGCCCAGTTCGTCCACGCCCTCGATGATTTCCTTCATCAACAGGCGCTGGGTTTCCTGCTGCACATAATTCTTGCCGGCGAATTCGTGGATCGATTTCACCGCATCGTCGCAGGGGTGATAGGCGTAATGACAGGTGGGGCGATAGACGGCATTGCCGGCATCATCCCGCACCGTCAGGTAATCGGGGATGGACAGGGCCTCGCTATGGGTGATCAGGAAGCCATGGAAGGGGCCTTCCATCGGCGTCCAGGTGCGCACCCGCTGGGTGACGCCTGGCCGGTTAAGGATGATGCCGGCCTGGGAGCCGAAATCATGCCGGATACCATCGGGCGGGAACGTCGCCTCATGCGTGCCCCAGCCCAGTTCCGCCGGCTGGCAACCCTCGGAAATGAAGCCATCGATCGACCAGGTATTGACGAACTCACCCCGGCGCTTGGGCACGCTGGAAATCTGGGTGTCACGCTCGGCGATATGGATCACCTTCACGCCCAATTCCTGGGCCAGCTTGGCCCAACCGGCGCGGTCGCCCGGCACCGCGACATCGCGGCCGGTATCTTCCGCGATGTTCAGCATGGCCTGCTTGACGAAATGCGACACCAGCCCCGGATTGGCACCATGGGTCAGCACCGCCGTGGGCGTCCCTGCCCCCAGCTTTGCCCGCGTCGCCAGCGCCGTTTCGCGCAGGGCATAGTTCGACCGCTGGCTGGGCGTCAGGCTGGGATCGGTATAGCCACCGGGCCAGGGCTCGATGCAGGTATCCAGATAAAGCGCACCCTTTTCGGCGCACAGTTCGACCAGCGAGACAGAGGAGACGTCAACCGACAGGTTGAGCAGGAAATCCCCCTTGCTCAGCAATGGTTCCAGGATGGAACGATAATTCTCGCGGGTCAGCGGGTTCTTGACGAACTTGATGCCGAAATAGTCAGCCTCACCGTGTCCACGCTCGTCCGCCGTGACGATGGTGATGTTCTGAGGTTTGATTTCGATATGCCTCAGAATCAGGGGCAGCACGCCTTGGCCTATGCTGCCGAAACCGACCATCACAAGACGCCCAGGAAGGGCACAATGCTTCTGATATTGGGTCATTTTCGCTTTTGCTCCGGGGCTATTACCCGCCTATGGGTGCCTCTTGGCTTGTGGTAGTTGACGGTTCAGGGTGAACGCAGACAACAGGAATGCACGGCCCCGACCATGTGGTTGGCGCCGTGCCGTGGTTAACTTGTGACGATAGAGTGACCTAAGCGGCCATTTCTGGCAACTGTGGCGAGATGGTATGGCCCGGCGTGGCCAGCAGCGGGCTATCCACCACCTCCACCAGACGGGCCTGATCGAAGCCGTTGAACTCCGTCCGCAGGGTAGCGCCATAGGCGCCCAACTGGCCGATTTCGATCCAGTCCCCCTCCTGGATATCGGCCGGCAGCAGGAAGGGGCCCTTCATGCGGTCGGCACTGTCACAGGTGGGGCCCCAGAAGCTGAAAGCCACCAGATCGGCATCGCTGCGGCGAATCAGCCGGCAGGGGAAGCGGAAAGCCGGCACGCCGGCATCCGACAGGCTGCCATAGACGCCATCATTGATGAACAGCTCATCCCCGCGCCGGCGTTCCACCTGCACCACCACCGAACCGCCACCGGCCACCAGGGCGCGGCCTGGTTCGCACCAGATACGGGTGCCGGCGGGCAGGTCCAGCGCCTGCACGCCACGGGCGATAGCATCCATGTAAAGCCGCAGGTCGGGCGGGTCCATATCCGGATAGCTGACCGGGAAGCCGCCACCCACATCCACCACATCAATGGCGACCCCGGCCGCCTGGATAACGCGGCCGGCAATGGCCAGCCCCGCCTCGTAAGCGGCCGGGTCCATCATCTGGCTGCCGACATGGAAGCAGATGCCCAGCCGTGCCGCCCGCGGGCGGGCGCGGCGCAGCAATTCGACCGCCTGTTCCAGCGTGGCCCCGAACTTGCCGGACAGATCATAGGCCGCCGCTGACTTGGGCATCGCCAGCCGGATGAACAGGCCCAGATCGGCCGGCGCCTTGCCGGTGACGGCCAGGATCTTGTCCAACTCCTCCTGGCTGTCCAGGGAAAAGTCGCGCACGGCGAATTCATTCCACGCCTTGGCGATGGCGGCACGGTTCTTCACCGGGTGCATGTAATGGATCTGCGCATCGCTGAACATCTGGCGCACGACGCGGATTTCGGCCGGCGAGGCACAATCGAAATGCCGCACACCACCGCGATAAAGCGCGCGCAGAAAGGCCGGGTCGGGGTTGCACTTCACCGCATACAGCACATCGCCGCCCGTGGCCGCCCCGAACAGGTCGATGAAACGGCGGGCGGTGCTGACCAGCACCTGCGGGCGGATGCAATGCATCGGTTCCGCCGGCTGTAAATCCGCCACCATCCGGTCGACGGTGGGCAGGGTGGCCGGACGGGTGAACAGGTTGCGACGCAGCGGTGCAACGGCGGAACGGAAGCGGATATGCGCCATGACAAAATCCCCGCTGCCGCCCGGCCCGTTCAGGGCTGCCGGACGGCATGAAAAACTGGATCAGGCCCGCGAATGGCGCAAAGCCAAGCGGTGCTGGGTGCGGTGGGGAAAAGGGTCTGGCGTCGCGTCGTGATTGCCGGGTCGATCCTGCGGCCCCGATGGGGATGGCAGTGAACCTCAAAGCGTCAACAGACGAGAGGAACCAGAGAAGGCCTCAGCCTAACATGGCCCCTTTGGGCATAACGGCGTTCATATCGACTTCCCTCTCGGGACCGGCCCACGGTTGACCGGTTCTGCCAAAAAGGACGCCTGACGTCGTTGCATAAACACCAGGGGCAGCGCCAGGATGGCGGATGCCGCAAGGGCCAGGGGCACGTGCGGGTGCGTCTGATGCTGTTATTTATGCAAATGGCTGCGGGACGCAAGCATCTTTAAGGTCAGGACAGAAAATTTCACAATTCCTCGGCGCATGGGGTCCATGCGCCGGGGTCATCTGCGTCATTTCACTTTCACAATGACCCAGATGGCGTGGATGATGCCGGGGATATAGCCCAGAATCGTCAACAGGATATTCAGCCAGAAATGCATCCCGAACCCCACCTGTAAAAACACGCCCAGCGGCGGCAGCAGGATAGAAAGGATGATGCGGATGACGTCCATGGCTTGAGCCCTTTCGCGTTGAAGCCTTTGTTTGCTAACGGATGAACGTCGCACCGGTTCCCGCAGGCTCAAGCCGCCGGCTTGGGCTGCCAGATATCCGCCGTGTCCCGTTCATACCGTTCCCGCACGGCGGCCCAGGCGGCCAGTTGGGCAGCATCGTCGCGGCCGGAATGAACGATGTCCGGGTCTTCCGGCTCCTGCCAATCGTCCCAGGCGGCGTTATAGGCCTGGCGGAAAATCGCCTGGGCCGGGGCTGGCAACTGGTTGCGTACAGTGTCTGGCAGGTCACTATCGCTATCATACCGCATGGGGGCCTCCATCGACGGGGTATGGTGACAAAACCCGGTACAGGCGCGGTGGTTCCCATCCGCCCCCTGTGCGACGATGCCGCCGACACCCATATCTGGACGATGACAAACCGCAACCATCTCTTTGGCCCGATGCTGGCCCTTGGCCTGCTGGCGGCCCCCGCCCTGGCGGATAATCCGCTGCTGAGCCCGGCCCCCGGCACCACGCCCATCCGTGGCCCGTCGGCCCTGTCGGTGGAGCGTGACCGTGCCCAGGCGGATGCCTTGCGCTCCCGCGCCGAAGACCGGTCGCTGGGGGTCTTGCCACCGGACCCGATGCAGCAGCGGGAGGCCACCAGCAACCGGCTGCAGGCCGACCAGATCACCCGCTCCCTGCAAGGGCCGGGTGCCGTGCCGATGACACCGGGCGATGAAGCCTTGCGCGACACGCTGGGCCAGGGCCAGCCCTTGCCGGGGGCGGAGATGCCGGCCCCACGCATCAGCCATGGCCGGGCGCCGGGCAAGCCGTCGCCGTTGCAATCCTCCCCGGTGCCGGATCGCAAACCGGTGCCGCCGGGGCAGTGAGGCTTGCCTTGTCAGGACGCCCAGACCAATCCTTGACCGGTGCACGAACTCCCCTTATTTTTAAAAGCAAGGAATTTCCTTACCGGGGGTGATTATGATCACCAGCAAACTGACCAGCAAGGCGCAGACAACGATCCCCCAACCTGTCCGCACGGCATTACGCCTGAAGGAAGGCGATGAGATCGTCTACGCCATTGACGGTGACAGGGTGATATTGACCCGCGCACCCAAAGAGCAAGCGGACGATCCCTTCGCCACCTTTGGCGAATGGGACAGCGAAGCTGATCGGCAGGCCTATGCCGGACTTTGAAGCCTGGGATATCATCAAGGTTCCCTTTCCCTATACGGATCGTCCGGTTCGGGAACGCCGCCCGGCGCTGGTTGTCGCGGCGGGCGGCATCCAGCAGGAACATGGGTTGCTGTGGGTGCTGATGATCACCAGCGCCGCAAACCGGGGATGGCCCGGCGATGTGTTGGTATCCGATCTGGAGCAAGCCGGGCTGCCGGCGGAATCCGTGGTGCGCACGGCGAAGATTGCAACAATAGAAACCAAAGAAGCCGAACGGATCGGCAGCTTGCCGGCACAGGATCGCGTCGGCGTGGCGCAGTCTCTTGCGCTGGAACTGGCGCGCGCCACGAACTGACGCCCCCACCCATTCTATTGCCATTGCAGCAGGCAGGGGCGCATGAACCCACCCAGCACCAGCCCCTTTCCCTATGACCCCCGATACTTCCATCGCGGAAGAGCAGCAGCAGGAGAGCTTCCTGTACCCGGGGGCCCTGGGGGAGGCTCGCTTGCATGGCGGGGGAGTTCGGCTTATATTATGAGGGTCGCCGGGGTGGGGTGCCACCCGCCCCGGCTTCCCCTTAGAACTGGATCGTGATCCGCAGCTTCACGCCGAGGAACGAGATTTCCAGTTCAAAGGAGCTGGGGTGTTTTAAGCCGAACATCCCGGTTGCTCCTTCGTGTGACGGGGGGTGGCCTATCCACCCCCTACCGCGTCACGAGGAGATAATAGGCAAGACGCTGATTTCTCTAAAAGAGAAAACCCGGCGTCTTGCCTATTCTTTTATCTGCATGATGGGTCGCTTGATCGCGGTTTAGGATGTGGTCTCCCGGACTTTTACGACAATGGTCGCACCCCAGCCCCGTCGCCCCCACCCTTCCCAACCCCACCTGATATGCTGTAGGCAAGGGCGGATGAATCCCACCCAGCACCGGACCCTTTCGCCATGATCCCCATCACCCCCTATATCTCCATCGCGGAGGAGGAGCTGCAGGAAAGCTTCCTGCGCGCCGGGGGGCCGGGGGGGCAGAATGTCAACAAGGTGGAAACGGCGGTGCAGCTACGTTTCGACGTGGCCAATTCCCCATCCCTGCCCGACTGGCTGAAACAGCGGGTGCGCGGGGTGGCGGGGCGGAAGCTGACGGCGGAGGGCGTGCTGGTGCTGGTGGCGCAGGCGCATCGCAGCCAGGAGCGGAACCGGGAAGAGGCCAAGGAACGGTTGGTGGAGATTTTGGCCAAGGCGGCGGAACGGCAGGCGCCGCGCCGGGCCACCCGCCCCACCAAGGCGTCCAAGGTCCGCCGGCTGGATGAAAAGGGCAACCGTGCCGGCATCAAGAAGATGCGCGGCAAGGTCGGGCTGGATTGAACGGAAACGCCATGACGCGCAATTATGATGTGGTTATTGCCGGTGGCGGGGCCGCCGGCCTGTTCGCTGCCATTTTCGCCGGACGACGCGGCCGCCGGGTGGCGGTGCTGGACCATGCCGACAAGGTGGGATCGAAGATCCTGATCTCCGGCGGCGGGCGCTGCAATTTCACCAATTTGGACGCCAAACCTGACCGGTTCCTGTCACAGAACCCGCATTTCTGTATCTCCGCGCTGAAACGCTATACCCAGCATGATTTCATCGGTCTGGTCGAACGCCACGGTATCCAATGGCACGAGAAGAAGCTGGGCCAGCTTTTCTGCGACCAGTCGGCCAAGGATATCGTTGCCATGCTGCTGGCCGAATGCGGCGATGCCGGCGTGGATATCGTCACCCAGTGCCGGATCGACAAGGTTGTGCCCCAGCCCGGCGGCGGCTTCGCCCTCGCCACCAGCCTGGGGGACTTTACCGGTCAAAGCTTTATCCTGGCCACCGGCGGCCCTTCCATCCCGAAGATGGGGGCGACGGATTTCGCCTTCCGGCTGGCACGGCAATGGGGCTTGGCCCTGGTGGAGCCGCGCCCGGCCCTGGTGCCGCTGACCTTTGCCGACCGCGACCTGGAAAAGCTGCGCGACCTGTCCGGCGTGCCGCTGGAAGCCACCGTCACCTGTGGCAAGGGCCGCTTCCGTGAAGCCCTGCTGATCACCCATCGCGGCCTGTCCGGCCCTTCCATCCTGCAAATCTCCTCCTATTGGCGCGAAGGGCTGGATGTGACCATCGACCTGTCGCCCGACCTGCCGCTGGCCGAACATCTGAAGGGGCTGAAGCGGACAAGGCACAAGGCGGAGCTGCGGACCATTCTGGGTGAGTTGCTGCCCCGCCGCTTTGGGGAGCGGCTGTTTGAAACCGATCTGATCGGCCCGCAGCCGCTGGTCAGCCGCCCGATGGCCGATCAGCGCGATACCGACCTGACGGCCCTGGCCCAGGCGCTGCACCATTGGCGCGTCAGCCCCAATGGCACGGAGGGTTACCGCACGGCAGAGGTGACGCTGGGCGGGGTGGATACCGCGGAACTTTCCTCCAAAACCATGGAGGCAAAAAAAATCCCCGGCCTTTATGTCGTGGGGGAAGCGGTGGATGTCACCGGCTGGCTGGGCGGCTATAATTTCCAATGGGCCTGGTCCAGCGGGCACGCCGCTGGCATGGCCGCCTGATTTACGTTCCAATCAACCAGCGTAGCAACCGGTCCAGCCGGGGGCCATAGGGCGGACGCATCAGGCCGGTGGGGCTGAAACGGCTCTGGCGGAACACCGCGCGGGCATGGCTGAAACAGCGGAAGCCCGCCTCCCCGTGATAGGCACCCGTGCCGCTGGTCCCCACCCCGCCAAAGGGCAATTCCTGCTGGGCGGCGTGCAGCACCGTGTCGTTCAGCGTCACCCCGCCGGACACCGTGCGATCCAGCACCTGCCGGGTCAACGCACGATCATGGCTGAACAGATAGAGCGCCAGCGGCGGCGGCTGATCGTTGACATAGGCGATGGCATCCTCCACCGAGCCATAGGGGATCAGCGGCAACAGCGGCCCGAAAATTTCCTGCTTCATGATGTCCGCCTGATCCGGCACCCCGGTCAGCAGGGCAGGCGCCAGCTTGTGCCCGCAAGGCGGCAGGGTCTCGCCTGCCGGGTTCAGCACATGCAGCCGCGCACCCCGGCGGCGGGCATCATCCAGCAGATCGACCAGCCGCTGGTAATGCCGCTCATCAATCAGGGCGCTGTAATCAGGGTTATCCGCCAGGGTGGGGTAAAGCCGCGCCACGGCCTGCGCGCAGGCCTCCACGAAGGCCATTTCCAGCCCACGCGGCACCAGTACATGATCGGGTGCGATACAGGTCTGGCCGGCATTCAACAGCTTGCCGGCCATGATGCTGTCGGCCGCGCGCTGCAGCGGATAATCAGGCCCGATGATGACAGGCGACTTGCCCCCCAGTTCCAGCGTCACCGGCACCAGATTGTCGGATGCCGCCCGCATCACCTGCCGCCCCGCACTGCTGGAGCCGGTGAAAAACAGGTGGTCCAGCGGCAGGTGGGAGATGGCATAGGCTAATTCCGGCCCACCGGTCAGCACCGCCACTTCCCGCGTGTCGAACACATCGCCCAGCATCTGCTCCAGCAGGGCAGCGGTGCGGGGGGTGCGTTCAGATGGTTTCAACAGCACCCGGTTGCCGGCAGCCACAGCGGCGGCCAGCGGGGCCAGCGAAAGCTGCACCGGATAATTCCAAGGCGAGATGATCCCCACCACACCCAGTGCCTGATATTCCACCCAACCCCGGCCAGGACGGAAGATCAGGTCGATGGCGGCCGGGCGTGGCCGCATCCAGCGGCGGAATTGCCGGCTTGCGTGCCGGATGGCGGCCTGGGTGGCATAAATATCCGCCATCAATGTTTCATGCATGGATCGGTGGCCGAAATCTGCCGTCACCGCCGCCACCAGCGCATCCTTGTGACGGGTCAGGGCAGCATCCAAATGGGTCAGCGCTGTTGCCCGCCGCTCCACCGCCAAGGGACCATCGCGCCGCTGGGCCGATCGAAGCTTCCCGAAACTGCCGGACAGGCGTTTGTCGGCAGCCAGGGCGGCCCGCTGGCGAACCTGGCCCAGGGGAAATTCGATCACGGCATCGGACATCAGCCCCTCTCCCTCCGGTTGGAAGGGTCCGGCACAGGCCCGCTGCCCCACCCGGCTCAGGCCCGCCGGAACCGTTCGATTTTGGTGATGCGATAGCCCTGACCAGATGGGAACCGTGGTTCCGCCCGGTAGCGCGCATCGCGGTCAGTTGCACCCGCTACCAGATAAGTACGCCCGGCTGCCCATTCCAAGCTGGTCGAAGGGGGAGCACCATTGCCATTGACAAGCGTGACTTCCCACAATTTCGCCTGCGCCAGCGTGGCACGATCAACCAGAAACAGGCGTTGCTTGGGGGCCTCCTCCAGCGCGGCCAGGTCCGCTTCCTGTTGTGCCTTCTCGTCAGTCAGCCGCATCACCTCCGCCTGCGCACGGGCCAGTTCATCCCCCACCTGGGATAGCAGATCGCCCAGGGTGGCGCAGGCGACCTCCAACTGGTGATGTTCCTCCGCCACCGCGCGCATGTCGCGCTGGTGCTGGGCGACATCAGCCTCGATCTTGCGCATCACAGCGGCGGCATAAGCGAGGGAAACCAGGATCAGCAGGATCAAGCCGACATGGATGAACATGGTGCCCTGCCCTATTCTGCCGCCAGGGCGCCCGGCGATGGCGGCGCAGGACGGGACGGGCTGAAACCCGCATCGGGGGCAAAGGCGGCACGCAGCATCTTGGATGCAGTATCGGCATTGTCGGCCCAGATCTCCACCAGATGGCGGACATTGCGCAGCTTACAATCCTTCACCAGCGTCTGACCGATGGTGATTGTGTTCCCCAAGGCCATGGTGGATTGGAAAAGCTGACGGCCACCCGCCGGCTCCCCCAACTCATGAACGATGACGTAATTATCCTGCTCGGCCTGCTGCACGCGGCGCCGGGCCTCGGCCAACTGGTTGGTCAGGGCCTTGCGGTCAACCTCCGCCTGACGCACCTGCTCCTGAGCCTGACGGTAGTTTTCCTTCAACTCTTCCTGCTTGCGGTGAAGCTCACGGTTGCGTTCCTTCTGGCGCATCAACTGGGAGCGCCGGGAATAGAACAGCACCTGCCGGACGAGCGCGATGCTGACCGCGCCGATGGCGGACAACAGGGCGACGACGAACAGGGTGAGATTGACTTCCAACGTGGCAACCTTCGCGCAACAGGACAGGGCGAATACGCAGCCGGGCAGACGGCGCCCGCCATCAGCATATCATCAATAATTACCACGGTCGCGCGGTAGCACCTAACCCAAAGGGATAGTTTGACCGCGCGCCACAACCAGATCCGCCCTTGCCAGATCATCGGCGAAATCAGGACCGGCCAGATAATGCAGTTCGGCCTGTCTTGGTTCCGTCACCGGGTCCAGGGCCGCCAGGATTGCATCGGGATATCCCGGATGCACCATCACCAGCAGGCCGGGCCGCGCGCCCTTCAGGAAACGCCGCATCCGGGCCGGGAAATCCCCATCGAATCCATAAACCCCGGCAAAGCCCCGGTTGGTGGGGATGCCGCGCCGCCGTGCGGCAGCGCCCAGCCCCAGGGCCAGGGCAGCGATCAGCCCGGCCTTTGCCGGCGCGACGCCGCGCACCAGGATCGCTGCCGGTCCCGCAGCACAATTGCGCAGCCAGACGCGGCCCGCCGGATAGCGCCGGGCCATTTCGTCCAGCAGCGGCCCCCGGATGCCGGGCAGCAGATGCACATGCTGGTGCCCATCGATGAAATCCGGCACGCGGCCCAGCGCATCCTCGAACCGGTCCAACTGGCGGGCGATTTCCGCCGCGATCAGGCGGCGGGGGGCCTGATCGCGCAGCCGTCCGCCCAGCGACCAGCCTATCCAGCGGCCGATCCCTGGCAACTGCCCACCGGGTGCCAATGCCCCCAGATCGCCCAGCGGCGACAGGCCGCCGGTCATGGTCAGGTGCAGCCCGGCCTGGAAACCGGCGGGGGCGGCGGCCAGAAGGCGCGCATGGTTGGGCCAGAGCGGGCTTGGCACCATCGCCCCCGTACCGGACAGCCGCCCGGCCGCCGCCAGTTCCAGCACGGCATCGCTGATGCCGGGGGATAGCGCGTAATCATCGGCAATAAGGGTGACGGGAATCGGGCTCATGATCCGGGTGTCTCCGCTTGCGCCCCTTCCAGCCCGCTGGGCAGCGGGGCGGCGGGGTTGCCGACAAAGGCGGCCACATCCCGCCAGACGGTTTCCGCCTGCAAATCGCGCAACAGCATGTGCCAGCCCTGCGGATAGCGCACGCGGCGGATGGTGGCGTCTGCGGGTAGGCTGGCCAGGGCCTGGGCCACCGGGGCCGGCGGGATCACCTGTTCATGCTGCCCATACATCACCAGGGTGGGGCCCGGCAGATGGCCCATGGCCACCATGGCCTGATCCATCAGATCGGTCAGCCCGCGCACCGCATCCACCCGCGTGGCGCGGATCATCAGCGGGTCGCGGCCCAGCGCCACCAGCATGGGGATATTGTCGGACGCCTGGATTTTCAGCCCGCGCGGCGGGGTCAGCTCCATCCAGGGCACGGTCCAACCGGCCAGCGCCAGGGCCCAGCGCTGGTAAAAGGGCATGGTCGACCGCGACCAGACGGCGGGGGCAGACAGAATCAACCCGGCCACCCCTTCTGGCAAAGGCTGGCCGGCAAAGCGGCTGGCCACCACCGCGCCACCCATGCTTTCCCCCAGCACATAAAGCGGCAGATCGGGATAGGCCGCCCGCACGGCGGCAATGGCGGCGGAAAGATCGGCCCCCAGTGTGGGGATGCCGGGCCAGATGCCCCGGTTGGGCGTAGCGCCAAATCCGCGCTGATCATAGGCCAAGGTCAGAATACCCTGCCCGGCCCAGTACTGGCCCGGCAGGGCAAAAGCATTGCCATAATCATTGAAGCCATGCAGGGCCAGGATGACGGCGCGCGGCCTCACCCCTTCCGCCGGGGCCCAGCGCCGCAGCGGCACAGACAGGCCATCGGCCAGGGTCAGCCGTTCCGCCGTCAGGGCGGGCATGGTGTGTGCCGGCCCCATCGGCTGATAGGTGCCGGCACAGCCGCTGACCAGAAGACAGCCCAGCAGCGCCAGCAGCCGGATCAACAGGCCCGGCCGCAGCCGGCCGGCTTCAACGATAGTCGGCATCCGTGGCAGGCGCGCGGGTGAGCTGCAGGAACACATCCTCCAGATCGCTTTCAACGATGGAGAGATCCTTCACCGACAGGCCGGCTGTTGCCATGGCGCCCAGCAGATCGGCCACCCGCGTTAGGCTGGGGCGATAGCGCACCACCAGCCGCTGCGGGGTCGGCAGGCTGACATCATAGCCCGCCAACTCGCCGGGCACCGCCGCCAGCGGTGCTTCCAGCGTCACCACCATTTCCTTGGCATCGATGCGGCCCAGCAGGGCCTCCTTCGATTCGCAGGCCACCACCTGACCATGATTGACGATGGCGATGGTGTCGCACAGCTCTTGGGCTTCTTCCAGATAATGGGTGGTCAGCACCACCGTGGTGCCGGCCTGGTTCAGTTCGCGCACATAGGCCCACAGGCTTTGCCGCAATTCCACATCCACGCCGGCCGTCGGCTCATCCAGCACCAGCACGGGCGGGGCATGGACCATGGCCTTGGCCACCATCAACCGGCGGCGCATCCCGCCCGACAGGGTGCGGGCATAGGCATTGGCCTTGTCCTTCAGCCCCACCGCTTCCAGCAGCCGCTCGGTCTGGCGCTCGGCCTTGGGCACGCCATAGAGCCCGGCCTGCAGATCCAGGATTTCACGCGGGGTGAAAAAGGGATCCAGGTTCAGTTCCTGCGGCACGATGCCGATGGCGGCCCGCGCCGAGCGCGGATGCCGATCGATATCGATGCCCCAGATGGCGGCCGTGCCGCTGGTCTTGTTCACCAGACCGGCCAGGATGTTGATCGTCGTGCTCTTCCCCGCCCCGTTCGGCCCCAGCAGGCCATAGATGGAGCCGCGCGGCACCGACAGGTTGATGCCCTTCAGCGCCTCCTTCGGCGGGGCCTTGCCATTGCCGCGATAGGTCTTGCGCAGATCACGAATGTCAATGGCGGCTTCGGGCAGGCTGCCGGACGGATCGGCGGCAAGGGTCCGGCTTACACTGTCGGGCATGTCGATCATATCCTGGATCAAGGCAAAGAGACCGGGCGGGTATGTCCCTGGGTTACACCCGCTGGCGGACAGGGTCAATTTATGCGCAGGCAGCAGGGGGTAACAGCGGCGCATTCGTCCCGCCCGCTTGACCATTGCGCAAATGGCAGGCGGTAGTATGATGCGGCCGCGAAATCGCATCTGTGATCACCATCATCCGAAGGAACGTCCCATGCAGCCGCTGGAAACCATCTACATCGACGATGATACCGTCGGCTGCGATGGCGGTGGCGGGGCGCTGGGCCACCCGCTGGTCTATCTGCCGCTCACCCCCACGGGTCAGGTCACCTGCCCCTATTGCAGCCGCCTCTATATCCAGACTGAGGAAAGCAAGGCCGCCGGCGGCCACGGCCACTGAGCTGGGTCACTGGTGGCTGGGTCACTGGTGGCGCTCCTTCCCGGTGACCGGTGACGGTCATCGGGGTTTGGGGTGGTTGTTCCCCTCATTCAGCGATTTATTCTTCACCGCCCAGTGCCACAGGTTCGCCTGACCGGCTTGTCAATTCCACTGCGGCGCGACCCGGCATGAAACAACAGAAAATTCATCTCGACGGCCATATCGACGTACCGGCGGATCGTCTTGCCGCGGTCGTCGCAGCGCTGCCACACCATGTCGCGCTGACACGGGCGGAGCCCGGATGCCTGAAATTTGAGGTGACGGCCTGCGAACAAGTGATCGGCCGCTTTCTCGTTTCAGAGATATTTGCCAACCAGGCTGCCTTCGATAACCATCAGCTACGCACCCGAAACTCGGACTGGTTTCGGGTCACCACGGGTATTCCGCGCCATTACAGCATCCGCACGGAAGAGGTCTGATCCCCCAAGCCCCCGGTCGCCATCCTGGGGCGCAGGCCGGCGACCGGGTAGACACAGACTGCCAAAGCCCGCAAATTCAAACTGTTGGTACCATGATGTCGTAGGCATAAGCCGCGCATCCGAATGGTAACAGGCTGTGCCCTCATAAGCGATGCGGCACCCACCTCACCCCACATGATGCCTCTGATCCGCTTGCATCACAGATGTAAGATTAAGACGATTACCCCTATCCTTCATCGTATATAGTGTTATTATAAGTTAATGACGCAATTACTTGTAAACGAAAAGTTAACAGCACCTTTCCGTTTCCATTTTTCCACCTTTTTTCCATTCAATCCTCTCCCTGCAACCGATCAACCTATCCACCATCATGACATCCCCCTGCCTTCGTCTTCCTGTAACGCGACTGCCCTTTGTCGGGGAACGCACGGATGGGCGTCTCGGCTATTGGGTATTGCCGGTGTTGGCGGATGATGCGAATCCGCGCACCCAAGGTCGGACCTATGCTGCCTGGTTCCTGCTTTATGAGGAAGCCAACGGCAAGGCCGCAGCCCGTGAACTGATGGACAATATTGAACGGGAGATGCCGTCGCGCTACCCCGCTGTGGATCGGGCTTTCCTATGGGAAATCACCCGTTCACGCTCCGCCAAGACGTCCAGCGCTGCCTGACGGAAGAGTGGCCATCGATATGCTTCCCCTAGCCCGGTTCAAGGGTGGGCAATTCCGGTACAATTGTAATAGATTGTCCCGTAGGGCCACCGGTTACAATCGCGTAACAATTCCACGGTAGATGAGCCGGGAAGGAGACACTAACTCCTTACCCGCAAACCAATTCAAGGCGAGGGTGACCGGCCAGGGCATTGCCTTGCCGGTTGATGGCGCCATGTCATTTTAGCCGGTTCTTCTGCCGTCTGGCAGGTTAGAATGCCCCTTTCAATTGTCCTATTGACGCTGGGTCGTCCCCCTGACCGGCCGTCCTGTGAAAGAACGGAAAAGGATTATGCGTCTTCCCGTGCAGATCGCCACCATCATTGCCCTGGTCATCATCGGGGGCGGCGTCTGGTATGCCACCGGCTCCAGGGATACCGGGGGGGCTGGTCAGGTTTCCACACGGCCGGTGGATGTGGTGGCCGCCCGCGCCGCGCGGGGGGAAATCAAGGTCGTTTTCGATGCCGTGGGTACGTTGCGCGCCAACGAGGCGGTGACGGTGACCACCAAGACCGCCGGCATGGTACGCGCCATCCGTTTCCAGGAAGGACAAAAGGTCTCCGCCGGCGAGGTATTGCTGGAGCTGGATGATACGGAGGTCCGCGCCAATCTGGCCGTGGCGGAGGCGGCGCGCCGCAACGCCGCCCAGTTGCTGGAACGGTCCAAGGCGCTTTTGCCGCGTCAGGCCATCGCCCAGGCCAAGGTGGATGAACTGAACCTGGAGCTGCAGGGGGCGGAGGCATCGGTGCGTGCCGCCCAGGCCCGCCTGCAGGATCTGACCATCCGCGCGCCATTCAGCGGTGCCACCGGCCTGCGCCAGGTCAGCCCCGGCGCTCTGGTGCAGCCGGGCACACCGGTGACCACGCTGGATGATACCAGCGTGATGAAGCTGGAATTCACCGTGCCGGAAGCGGCCCTGCCCCAGTTGCGCGACGGAATGGAGATTGCGGCCAGCAGCAATGTCTATCCGGGACAGAACTTCCTGGGCACGCTGGCGGCGGTGGATACCCGCATCGACAGTGTCACCCGCACCCTGGCGGCCCTGGCCCGCCTGCCCAATACGGATGGCCATCTGCGCCCCGGCATGTTCATGACTGTGCGCCTGACGCTGGAAAACCGCGCCAATGTGGTGCTGGTGCCAGAAGAAGCACTGGTGCCGGTGGGCGACCGCCAGTTCGTTTATCTGGTGGTGGATGGCAAGGTACAGCGCCGGGAAATCACCATCGGTGCCCGGTCCGGCGGCAATGTGGAAGCGGCCCAGGGCCTGCAGGGCGGTGAGTTGATCATCACCCGTGGTACCCAGAAGGTACGTGAGGGATTGCCGGTGAATGCCAAGATCAGTGGCGGCAGCGATGTGCCGCAGGCAGCCGCCCGGCCAAGCTGAGGCCGGAACGTCCGCTAACCGATTTACCCGTTGGCGCCACAGGCGTGGCGCCCATTTCCACCTGATGCCAATCCAGGGGCTACGCCTGCCATGGTGCTCTCCGACCTCTCGATCCAGCGCCCGGTGCTTGCCTTCGTGATCAGCGCCATGCTGGTCGTGTTCGGCGTGCTGGGCTATGAGAAGCTGCCGGTGCGCGAGCTGCCGAAGATCGATTATCCCGTTGTTTCCATCTCCACCAACTATCCCGGCGCCAGCGCGGAGGTGGTGGATAATGAAATCACCGAGCGGATCGAGGGCGTGATCAACGGGATCGAGGGGATCAAGACCATCCGCTCCCGTTCCCGCGAAGGTGCGTCCTCCGTCTCGGTGGAATTTGATATCGATCGAGATATCGATAGCGCCAGCAATGATGTGCGCGACCGCGTGGGCCGCATTGCCGAGAATCTGCCGCAAGAGGCGGATACGCCGGAAATCAGCAAGGTCGATGCCGACAGCAACCCGATCATGTGGATTTCCCTGCGCGCCCAGGGCATGGACCAGTTGGAACTGACAGATTTCGTCCGCCGCTATTACCAGGATGCGCTGGCCACGGTGCCGGGTGTGGCCTCTGTGCGTATCAGCGGGTCGCGGGAATTCGCCATGCGCGTATGGCTGGACCGCAACGCCATGGCGGCGCGCGGGGTGACGGTACAGGATATTGAAGATGCCATCCGGCGGGAAAATGCCGAACTGCCGGCCGGCCGCATCGAAAGCCAGCAGCGCGAATTCACCGTGCGCACCGATACGCGCCTGAACCGGCCCGAACAGTTCGCCCGCATCCTGGTCCGCCAGGATGGCATGAATCAGGTACGTGTCGGCGATGTGGCGCGGGTGGAGATAGCGGCCCGCGATGACCGGTCGGATTTCCGCATCAATGGCTCCGCCGCTGTTGGCATGGGCATTGTCCGCCAGTCCACCGCCAACACGATGGAAGTGTCGCAAGGGGTGCGCGCACTGCTGGCCCAGTTCCAGGCCAATCTGCCGGCGGGCATGATCCTGGAGGTGCGGCACGACGATGCCGCCTTCATCGGCCAGTCCATCTATGAGGTGTTCCACGCCATCGCCGTGGCCGTCGGGCTGGTGGTGCTGGTGGTGTGGATGTTCCTGCGCACCTTGCGCGCCACCATCATCCCCGTGGTCGCCATCCCGGTTTCCATGGTGGCCGCCTTTGGCGTGATGGCGGCCATGGGCTTTTCCATCAATGTGCTGACCCTGCTTGCCTTTGTGCTGGCCGTGGGGCTGGTGGTGGATGATGCCATCATCGTGGTGGAAAATATCTCTCGCCGGATCGAGGAGGGGGAGCCGCCATTGCTGGCGTCATATCGCGGGGCCCGGCAGATCGGCTTTGCGGTGATTGCCACCACGCTGGTGTTGCTGGCGGTGATTGCACCCTTGTCCATGCTGGCCGGCGACCAGGGCCGCCTGTTCCGCGAATTCGCCGTCGCCCTGATGGCCGCCATCGGCTTTTCCTGCGTGGTGGCGCTGACCCTGTCGCCCATGCTCTGTTCCAAGCTGCTGAAAGGCCATGCGGAACCGCGCGGCCTGTTCCGCTATACCGAGCGTGTGCTGGATCGGGTAACGCAGGGCTATCGCGCCCTGCTGCGGGGGGCCTTGGCCTCACGGGTGCTGGTGCTGGCCCTGCTGGGCGGTTCCCTGGTGCTGACGGGGTTGATCACGCTGTCGCTGCCATCGGAACTGGCCCCGACGGAGGATCGCGGCCAGTTCCGCATCAGCATCACCGCGCCGGAAGGGGCCAGCGTGGAATTCACCAACCACGAGGTGGCGGAGGTGGAGGCGGTGCTGCGGCCCTATCTGCAATCGGGGGAACTGGATAACACGCTCACCATCGTCAATCCCGGCTGGGGCGGCAGTGCCGGCGTCAACCGGGCGATGGTGGTTGCCCGCTCCCCCACCTGGGACAAGCGGCCTGCCAACAGCCGTTCCGTGCAGGATCTGGTGGCGGAAATCACGCCCAAGCTGGATGCCATCCCCGGTGCCCGCATCAATGTCGTGCTGCCATCCGGTCTGGGCGGCGGTGGCGGCAACGCCAACCAGCTACAGGTCGTCATCGGCGGCAATACGTTTGAGGAACTGGCCGACTGGCGCGACATGCTGATCGAACGGCTGCGGGAATATCCCGGCCTGACCGGCTTTCAGGCCAATTATGATGAGACAAAGCCCCAGTTGCGGGTGACGGTGGACCGTGACCGGGCGGCCGATCTGGGGGTTCCCGTCACCGTGATCGGCCGCACGCTGGAAACCATGCTGGGTGAGCGCGAGGTGACGCGCTACCTGGACCGGGGCGAGGAATATGATGTGGTGTTGCGCGCCAATAGCGGCGACCGCGCCAACCCGCGCGACCTGAACAATATCTACGTGCGCGGCGGCAATGCCGGTGGCAGCAGCCAGTTGGTGCCGCTGGCCAACCTGATCCAGATTCATGACATCGCCGCCCCGACGGAACTGAACCGCTATAACCGGCTGCGGTCTATCACCATCACCGCCAACCTGACCAACGGCACCCCCATGGGGGATGCCATCAAGGTGGTGCAGCAGGCCGCCGCCGAGGCCCTGCCGCCAGAGGCCCGGGTCAGCTTTGAAGGGGCAGCCCGGCTGCAACTGGAGGCCTCCAGCGCCATTTACTTCGCGCTGGGCATGGCCATGCTGGTGGCCTTCCTGGTGCTGGCGGCACAGTTTGAGAATTTCCGCCTGCCGGCGATGATCCTGGTGTCGGTGCTGCCCGCCGGGTTTGGCGGGGTGCTGGCCATCCAACTGACCGGCATGTCGTTGAACACCTATACGCAGATCGGCCTGATCATGCTGATCGGCCTGATCGCCAAGAACGCCATCATGATCGTGGAGTTCGCCAACCAATTACGGGAGGATGGCAAGGCCCTGCTGGAAGCGGTGGTGGAGGCATCGGCTCTGCGCCTGCGCCCCATCCTGATGACCTCCATCGCCACCGTGTTCGGTGCCTTGCCGCTGGCATTGGCACATGGTGCAGGGGCGGAAAGCCGAATGGCCATTGGTTGGGTGATTGTGGGCGGGGTCAGTGTCGGTACGCTGATCTCCCTCTTCGTCACCCCGGTGCTCTACAGCCTGTTCGCCCAGGGCGTGCAACCGATCGGCACCGTGCGGCGCCTGATCGAGGAACAGGAAAGGCGCTTCCACGAAGCCCCCCAGGTTCCCGCCGAATGATGAAAGGGCGCCCCAGCGGGCGCCCTTTTCATATCATCAGCGGGTCAATATCCATGCGCCCGATCGGGCACAACCGGTATGGATCAATCGCCCCCCGTATGCCGGTCAGTGATCCAGAAAAACAGGGCAAGCAACGGCAGCAAAAAGGCAAGGGGCCCGAAGAAACGCCAGGGGCCCGGCGGAAATGGCACATAATGGGAAATCAACGCTACCCCACCCAGAGCGACCACCACAAGCCCGACCACCAGCGCCCAGCCCTCCCAAGTGGCCGGCGTAATACCTGGCCCGGACCGCTTGGAACGAAACCAATATCTGCGCGCCATCTTCCTCCCCTATAAGTGGATCAGCCAGCGCACTAGTTCTACATTAGAGCGTTTGTTAACACAATCACAACCAGAGCGGATAAGGATATGTCCGCTTTTTGTAGCACCCGGGATTTTATTCGGCCAAGAAGCCTTATGGCTTCCTGTCACCGCTGTGACGGCCAGCCACCCAACAGAAAAGCGCCACGATCGGGATCAGGAAAAGAAGTGGCCCGAAGATGCGCCAGGGCCCGGCAGATAATGGAACAAGGTGCTTGATCAGGGACGTACCGCCCGCTGCCAGCAGCACGAACCCCATTGTCGTCGCCCAGCCCTCCCAAGTGGCCGGGGCCACGCCATAGCCGACATGCTTCGGCCGGAACCAGGAACGCCGCATCGGAAAACTCCACCCTGATGGAACCGCTTTCATCTTATGATAACGGCGGAACCGCAATCAGGCTCCATTGGCGATTCGTCGCAGCCTGGCGCCGCTGAGGCCCAGCAGAGTCACGGTTTCGGCATCCGCCCCAAGGCGGCGATAGAACAGGGCGGCCCGCAGATTGGCCGGGCGCATGTGCCAGGAAAGCCAGCCCAGCCCGCAATCCAACACCTTGCGCGCACAAGCACCGACCAGGGCCCGCCCCACCCCGGTGCGGCGGGCCAACGGCTCGACATAGAGATTTTCCAGCACCAGCCCGGCCCTGGCCGATTGGCTGTCATAGCCGCGTGTCAGCAGGGCGACGCCCGCCACCCGCCCCTGCCGTTCGGCCAGCAGGCAGGTGAAAAGCGGGTCGGGGCCGAACCCCTGTTCCTGGAACAGGGCGGGGGTGAGGGCTGGCGGCTCCATCCCCTCTTCCGCCGACAGGGCAGCCAGCAGGGCACAAACGACATCGGCATCCGCACGGGTTGCCGCACGGATGCCGATCTCTTCCATCACAAACGATCCTGGCCGGGTCAGGCGGCGACCAGCTTGTCCATTTCGCGCAGGATGCTGTCCGCCATGACAGAGGTGGACACCTTGGCCATGCCCGGCTGCATGATGTCGCCGGTGCGCAGGCCGGTGCCCAGCACGTTCTGCACGGCATTTTCCAGGATGTCGGCATCTTCCTGCAGGTCGAAGGACCAGCGCAGCGCCATGGCAAACGACAGGAACATGGCGATCGGGTTGGCCAGATCGCGGCCGGCAATGTCCGGGGCGGAACCATGCACCGGCTCGTACAGGGCCTTGCGCTTGCCCTGCGCATCCACGGCCCCCAGGGAGGCCGACGGCAGCATCCCGATGGAACCGGTCAGCATGGACGCCTCATCCGACAGGATGTCGCCGAACAGATTGTCGGTGACGATCACGTCGAACTGCTTGGGGTTGCGCACCAACTGCATGGCGGCAGCGTCGGCCAGCATGTGGGACAGTTCCACATCCTGATATTCGGCCTTGTGCAGGGCGTTCACTTCCTGACGCCACAGCAGGCCCGATTCCATCACATTGCCCTTGTCGGAAGAGCAGACTTTGTTGCCGCGCTTGCGCGCCAGCTCAAAGGCCACGCGGGCGACGCGGTGGATTTCGTGCGTGTCATAAACCTGGGTGTTGATGCCGCGACGTTCGCCATTCGGCAGATCGGTGATGCCGCGCGGCTCCCCGAAATAAACACCCCCGGTCAGTTCGCGCACGATCATGATATCCAGGCCGCGCACCACTTCCGGCTTCAGCGTGCTGGCATCCACCAGCGCATCAAACACCTGGGCCGGGCGCAGGTTGGCGAACAGGCCCATTTCCTTGCGCAGGCGCAGCAACCCGGCCTCCGGGCGCTTGTCAAAGCCCAGATTTTCCCATTTCGGACCGCCCACAGCGGCCAGAATCACGGCATCCACCGCCAGGGCGCGGGCCATGGTCTCATCCGTCAGGGGCGTGCCATGCGCGTCGTAGGAGCAACCGCCGACCAGACCTTCTTCAAGCTGGAACTCCACCCCGCGCTTGCGGCCGTACCAGTCAATCACACGCCGAAGCTGGCGCATGACTTCAGGACCGATACCATCGCCCGGCAGCAGCAGCAGCGAACGCTTCGACATGACGGAAAACCCCTGTGTGGATAGGCGCAATGAAAGGACAGCCCCATTCGGGCTGCCCGATTTCTAAACCGAATGGCGGCTGCCGCCAAGCCCGACGGCAGCCGTCCCCTCAACCGACAGGCTGATGGTCAGGAGGCCGAGGCCCAGAGCCAGGGCTGGGACTGCTTGTTGGACGCCTCGAACGCATCGATCGACGGGGCATTGCGCAGCGTCAGGCCGATATCATCCCAGCCATTCAGCAGGCATTCGCGGCGGAACGGCTCCACATTGAAACCGATCGTCTCCCCGTCCGGCAGGGTGATCTGCTGGGTTTCCAGATCGACGGTGAAGGTGGCATTGGCGCCATTGTCGGCGGCGGCCATCAGCTTTTCCACGACCTCAACCGGCATCGGGATCGGCAGGATGCCGTTCTTGAAGCAGTTATTGAAGAAGATGTCGGCGAAGCTGGGAGCGATGATGCAGCGGATGCCAAAATCGGCCAGCGCCCAGGGCGCATGTTCGCGCGAGGAGCCGCAGCCGAAATTATCGCCGGCGATCAGGATGGAGGCATTGCGATAGGCCGGCTTGTTCAGCACGAAATCGGCCACTTCCTGCCCGTCCTTGTAGCGCATGGAAGCGAACAGGCCCGCACCCAGCCCGGTGCGCTGGATCGTCTTCAGATATTCGGCGGCGATGATCATGTCGGTATCGACATTCATCAGCCGCAGCGGGGCGGCGACACCGGTGAGCTGGGTGAATTTTTGCATCTGACTGTACCCGGACGATTGGCAATGGAACCTGTCTTTCTTCTGCCATGCCGCAGCGCGGCCGCGCAACACATGATCGTTGTAAGGCTGGTCTGCGACAGATGCTTGCGTGAAGCCCCAGATCACCCGGCGTTGTCCCGGAAATTTCATGGGTGCGACCATGGTGCCATGGCAATGGCGTGCCTATCTCCTATCATAAGGCTGGGGGCTCCTTATCCTATGGAGGCATCATGCGTCTGTTCAGGGTGACATTGCCGGTCGCGGCGGTGGAAACTGCTGCCCGTTTCTATGGCGCGGTACTGGGCCAGTCCGGCACCCGGGTGGCCCCCGACCGCCATTCATTCGAGGTGGGGCAGGTGCGGCTGGATTGCCGGCAGGTGGCTGGTGGAATGCCGATTCCCATCTCCGAACCGGTCTGCTTTGCCGTGCATGATCTGGAGGGGTTCCGCCAACGGGTTCAGGATGCCGAGGGTGAGGCCCCGAGCGAGATCACAGTGGAGCCTTCGGGCGAGCGCAGCTTCCACTTTACCGACCCGTCGGGCAACGCGCTCTGTTTTGTGGAGGCCGGCACGGAACGGCAGGACTGATCCCGTCAGGATAGGGCCGTGACCTGCCAGCAGGCGGCCGTGAACAGCACCGTCTCCGCCTGGATAAAGGGGGCGAAGGCATTCAGCAGGTGGGCCAGCACATCCTGACGCCTGCTGGGTTCCAGCCCCTCCATCACCCGCCCCAACGCGCCGAAGCGGGTGAGATAGGTTGGCAACTGGTCCGTCGGCAGGCTGCATTCCACATCCACCGGCGCGATATCGATCCCGCCCCAGCCGGAGTCGCGCAAAATACCCAGCACATGGTCATGGTCGGCAAAGGCGAACTGGCCGGGGGCACCGGGCCGCCGGGGCGGCAATGCTGGCAACAGGGGGGCCGCCACCCGTTCAGCCAGCGTCATGAAGCTGTTTTCCGCCACCCCGCGCCAGGCGAAGAAATGCAACGCGCCCCCCGGCCGTGTGGCCCGGCGCAGATTGGCGAAGGCCACCACCGGCTGGCCAAAGAACATGACGCCAAAGCGCGACACCACCCTGTCAAAGCCACGAGCGGTGAAATCATGGTTTTCCGCGTCGGCCCGCAGGAAGCGCGCGGCCAGACCGGCGGCCCGCACCCGCGCCTCTGCCGCCGCCAGCATGGGGGCGGAAATATCAATGCCCGTCACCGCCGCCACCGAAGGCAGTCTGGCCAGGGCCAGGGTGACGGCACCGGTGCCGCACCCGACATCCAGCAGCCTTTCCCCGTCATGTGCCGCTGTGGCCGCAACCAGACGTTCCTGGAACGGGTGCAGCATCTGATCCATCATCGCCTGCCCTTCCACCCAGGCGCGGCCCGCCGCGCCGTTCCAGATCTGCGCCTGATCCTCGCCGGGATTCGGGGATGGGGCGTTGCTCTCGGCCATTTTGATCTTCCTTCACTTGCAAAGCCTGTCGGGATGGCCACATGCTGCCACTTCAAGTTCACTTGAGGTCAAGGGCGATTTCATGCTGCTGGATATTGGCGACGTGGCGCGGCAATCCGGCTTGAGCCCGGCGACCCTGCGCTTTTACGAAGAAAAGGGCCTGATCGCCCCGGTGGGACGCCGGGGGCTGCGCCGACTTTATGAACCCGCAGTGCTGGAACGGCTGGCCCTGGTGGCGTTGGGGCGCTCCGCCGGCTTCACCCTGGCGGAGATCGGCCCCATGCTGGGGGATGATGGCACCCCCACCCTGGACCGGCAGATGCTGGCCGATAAGGCCGACAAGCTGGACCGCACCATCACCCGGCTGACGGCCATGCGCGATGGGTTGCGCCATGCCGCCGCCTGCCCCGCCCCCCGCCATATGGAATGCCCGACCTTCCGGCGCATCTTGGATGCGGCAGCGGGGGGAGCCTTTCGGTTGGCGAAGGATGACCAAGCCGCATTCTGACCGGTAGAGCACCCAAGGCAGATCGGATTCCCAATCGTTTGTTGAAGGGCAGGATTGCCGGCCCCCACCACCCGCGCTACCATCAATCCAATATATCGATCGGAACGAACCGGCCCCGGCCGGCATAACGTGACCGACAATGGGAGGGCGGCTGGATGACTGAATCCGACGGCAAAAACCGATGCCATCGGGGGCGCCATGCGTGTGCGTAGCCCCCAGGATCTGGTGGGCGGCATCGCGCTGATCGCGCTGGCCGCCCTGGCCTTTTCACAAATCGGCGATCTGCGCTTTGGCACGGCATCGCGCATGGGGCCCGGTTATTTCCCCACCGTGCTGGCCGCCCTGACCGGGCTGGTGGGGCTGGTGCTGGCCGTCCGCTCGCTGGTGCTGGACGGGCATGGGCTGGAAAGCCTGAACCTGCGGCACGGGCTGCCGCTGCTGGCCGCCATCCTGGTTTTCGGGCTGGCCATCCGGCCGCTGGGTCTGGTGCTGGCGTCAGGCCTGCTGTTCCTGGTCAGTGCCTTTGCCTCACCGGAACTGAAATGGCGGGAAACGCTGGTGGCGTCGGTCGTGCTGATCGGGCTGGCCGTGCTGCTGTTCGTGGTCCTGCTGGACCTGCCCTTCCCCGTCTGGCCGCGGATGTGAGCCCATGGATAGCGTTTTTTCCAACCTGGCCCTGGGGTTCAGCGCGGCGGGCACGCCCACCAATCTGGCGCTTTGCTTCATCGGGGCCCTGGTCGGCACGCTGATCGGCGTGCTGCCGGGGCTGGGGCCCATTGCCACCATCGCCATCCTGCTGCCCATCACCTTCAGCCTGGACCCGCTGGGGGCGCTGATCATGCTGGCCGGCATCTATTACGGGGCCCAATATGGCGGCAGCACCACGGCCATTCTGGTGAATATGCCAGGGGAAACCAGCTCCGTCGTCACCACGCTGGACGGGCACCAGATGGCCCGCCAGGGCCGCGCCGGCCCGGCGCTGGCCATTGCCGCCCTGGGTTCCTTCTTCGCCGGCTCCGTCGCCACCTTCCTGGTGGCCCTGTGCGGGCCGATTCTGGCCAGCTTCGCGCAGAATTTCGGGCCCCCGGAATATTTCGCCCTGATGTTGACCGGGCTGATCGGCGCCATCGTGCTGGCCAGCGGATCGGTGCTGAAGGCGGTGGCGATGGTGATTGTCGGGCTGCTGCTGGGCTGTGTGGGATCGGATATCGAAACCGGTGAACAACGCCTGACCTTCGGCATCGCCCAGATTGCGGAAGGGATCAATTTCACCACGCTGGCCGTGGGCCTGTTCGGCGTGGCGGAAATCCTGCGCAATCTGGAGAAGACCCAGGACCGCACCATTCTGGGCGCCAAGATCACCGGACTAATGCCGACCTGGGCCGATATCAAACAAAGCATCATGCCGGTGCTGCGCGGCACCGGCATCGGTTCCGTGCTGGGTATCCTGCCCGGCAATGGCGCGGTGCTGGCACCCTATGCCAGCTATACGCTGGAAAAGAAAATCTCCCGCACGCCGCAGCGTTTCGGCAAGGGTGCCATTGAAGGCGTGGCCGGCCCTGAAAGCGCCAATAATGCCGGGGCGCAGACCAGCTTCATCCCGCTGCTGACGCTGGGCATCCCGCCCAATGCGGTGATGGCGATGATGGTGGGGGCCATGACCATCCAGGGCATCGTGCCCGGCCCTGCGGTGATGACAGAGAACCCCACCTTGTTCTGGGGCATGATCGCCAGCATGGGGATCGGCAATCTGATGCTGGTCATCATCAACCTGCCGCTGGTCGGGGTCTGGGTACGGTTGCTGAAGGTGCCGTACCGCATCCTGTTCCCGGCCATCCTGATGTTCTGCTGCATCGGGGTTTATTCCATCAACTCCTCGGGCATTGAGGTGATGCTGGTCGCCCTGTTCGGGGCTGTCGGTTATTTCCTGGTCAAACATGGGTTTGAGCCGGCGCCCCTGCTGCTGGCCTTCGTGCTGGGCCCGTTGATGGAAGAGAATCTGCGCCGGTCCTTCCTGATCGCGCGCGGCGACCCGATGATTTTCGTCAACCGGCCGCTGTCGGCCTTCCTGCTGCTGGTGGCGGTGGGGCTGCTGATTCTGGTGCTGCTGCCCGCCATCCGCAAACGCCGGGAGGAGGTGTTCCACGAGGAAGAGTGAAGCGTAACGCCCATCCCCAAACGCAATAACGACAGAACCAATCCCTGGGAGGAATAAACCATGCGTTTCAGCACCCTTGCCGTCACCGCCTTCGCCCTGGCCCTGGGTACCGTCCCGGCCCTGGCGCAGAATTACCCCAACCGCCCGGTCACCATGGTGGTGCCCTTTTCCGCCGGCGGGCCGACGGACACGGTGGCCCGGCTGGTCGCCCAATCGATGAGCCAGACGCTGGGCCAACAGGTGATTGTGGAGAATGTCGGCGGGGCGGGCGGCACCATCGGGGCCGGACGCGTGGCCAAGGCCGATCCGGACGGCTATACGATTCTGCTGCACCATATCGGGCAGGCGACATCCGCCACGCTGTACCGCAAGCTGACCTATGATCCCAAGGTGGATTTCGCCCCCATCGGGCTGGTCACCGATGTGCCGATGACCATCGTGGCCAAAAAAGACTTTCCGGCCAAGGATCTGAAGGAACTGGTGGCCTATGTGAAAGCCAACCCGGACAAGGTGACGCTGGCCAATGCCGGGGTGGGCGCGGCATCGCATCTCTGCGGCATGTTGTTCATGCAGGCGCTGCAAACCCCGCTGACCACGGTTCCGTACAAGGGCACTGGCCCCGCCATGAATGATCTGGTCGGCGGGCAGGTGGATTTGATGTGCGACCAGACCACCAATACCACTGGCCAGATCAAGGGCGGGGCGGTGAAGGCCTATGCCGTCACCACGCCCACCCGCGTCCCCTCCCTGCCCGACCTGCCCACCACCCGTGAAGCCGGATTGCCGGGGGTGGAGGTGGCCGTATGGCACGGGCTTTACGCGCCCAAGGGCACACCGGATGCCGTGGTCGCCAAACTGAATGAGGCGCTGAAGGTGGCCCTGAAGGATGCAACGGTAAAGCAGCGCTTCGCCGAGTTGGGCACCGAACCGGTATCGGAGGCGCGCGCCACGCCCAAGGCGTTGGGTGATTTCGTGGTGGCGGAGATCGACCGCTGGCGCCCGCTGATCCAGGCGGCGGGGGTTTACGCGGATTAACGGGGCCGATTCTTAAAGCCCCTGTTCCGCCCGGACGCTTATTCCCCTGCATGGTCTTGATTGGGACCATGCAGGGGGGATGCGGGGCGAACCGATAAGACATCCCCAGAAAGACCAAAAGCCGCCCCGGAGAATTCCTGGGCGGCGATCAATCCCGTATGCGAATAACTTCGCTACGAATTCAAGCGGGTGGAACCCGCAAGGGCTATTAGTAGCCCTCGCGCTCCAGACGCTTGCGCAGCAGCTTGCGCGAACGGCGGATGGCTTCAGCCTTCTCGCGGGCGCGCTTCTCTGACGGCTTCTCGTAATTGCGGCGCAGCTTCATTTCGCGGAAGATGCCCTCACGCTGCATCTTCTTCTTCAGCGCGCGCAGGGCCTGATCGACGTTGTTATCACGAACCAGAACTTGCACGGGACTTTCCACTCCAATGGATGCGCTCATCCGGCAAGCCGGCGTCACGCGATAGGGTTGATCATAGAAAGAAACGGCAATGGGAACCCTTTCAGGTCGTGCCATCGCCCGATCCAGTCGGCGGGGTTATACACATGCCCGCCGCGCTTGTGAAGGGCTTGCGGCGGTTCCCCGTCAGATTCATGCGGAATGGCCGACATGCGGGGGGTGAAAGCCGGTTTTCTGCGGTTCAGCCGAAGCGGCCGGTGACGTAATCCTCCGTCCGGCGCTCGCGGGGGCGGGTGAAAACCTGCTCCGTATCGCCGAATTCCACCAATTCGCCCAGATGCATGAAGGCGGTCCAGTCGCTGATTCGCGTGGCCTGCTGCATGTTATGGGTGACGATGGCGATGGTATAGCGGTCCTTCAACTGGTCGATCAACTCCTCGCATTTGGCGGTGGAGATTGGGTCCAGGGCGCTGGTCGGTTCATCCAGCAGCAGCACGGCGGGGCGGGTGGCGATGGCCCGCGCAATGCACAGCCGCTGCTGCTGCCCGCCGGAAAGCGACAGGCCGGATTGCTGCAACTTGTCCTTCACCTCGTCCCACAGGGCGGCATCGCGCAATGCCTGTTCCACCCGCGCCTCCAGCTCCGTCCGGCCCAGCCGTTCATAGAGTTTGATGCCAAAGGCGATATTGTCCTGGATGGTCATGGGGAAGGGCGTGGGCTTCTGGAACACCATGCCCACCCGTGCGCGCAGCAGGTTGGGGTCTTGCCGGGGCGACAGGATATTCTGCCCGTCCAGCAGCACCTCCCCCTCCGCCCGCTGGCCGGGATACAGGTCATAGATACGGTTCAGCACCCGCAGCAGG
>CALRQC020000051.1:0-36644 GCA_943370215.1 Azospirillum sp. RU38E | reverse complement strand
CCCGCGCTGCACCCGCTGCGCGGGCACGCCGCACGAGCGGCGCGGCGGCAGTCGCCGCCGGAGTTGTTTCCGGCTAACCAAAAACAACTCTAACCCGGCCATATACCTGCAATGATGGACCGAATGGTCCCGGTTTTCCAAGGAGAGGGTTGGCAATGCCAAACTATGCCGCGCCGCTGAGGGATTTCCACTTCCTGATGCATGATGTCTTGCCGGTTGCGGCCCTGTCCGGCACCGACCATTTCCAGGACAGCACGCCCGACATATTCGATGCCGTGCTGGAAGAGGCGGCGAAGTTCGCCGCCCAGGTGCTGGCCCCGCTGAACCGGTCAGGTGATGAGGAAGGTTGCCACATCGCCCAGGGCAACGTCACCACGCCCGCCGGCTTCCCGGAGGCTTATCGCCTGTTCATGGAAGGCGGCTGGGCGGGCCTGACGGCAAGCCCCGACCATGGTGGCCAGGGCTTGCCGCATGCGCTGCATATGCTGGTGGATGAAACCATTACCTCCGCCAATCCCGGTTTTGCCATGTATCGGGGGCTGATTGATGGGGCCTATAACACCATCGTGAAATATGGGTCGGCCAGCCTGCTGAAGGAATATCTGCCACCGCTGGTTTCCGGTGCCATGCTGCCCACGATGAACCTGACCGAACCGCATTGCGGCAGCGATCTGGGCCTGTTGCGTACCCGTGCCGAACCGCTGCCTGATGGCAGCTATGCCATCACCGGCACCAAGATTTTCATCACCGGCGGCGAACATGATCTGACCCGCAACATCCTGCATCTGGTGCTGGCCCGGCTGCCCGACGCGCCGGAGGGCAGCCGGGGGATCAGCCTGTTCCTGGTGCCGAAATATCATCTGGATGCCGATGGCGTGACCGAACGGCGCAATGATGTGGTCTGCAGCGGCATCGAACATAAAATGGGCCTGAAGGCATCGGCCACCTGCGTGATGAATTTCGATGCGGCCAAGGGTTGGCTGGTCGGCGCCCCCCATTCCGGCCTGGCCGCCATGTTCACCATGATGAATGCGGCACGGCTGGCCGTGGGCATGCAGGGGGTTTGTGCCGCCGAGGCGGCCTTCCAGATTGCTTCATCCTATGCGGCTGAACGCCGTCAGGGTAAGGTCCCCGGCTCCCGCACGCCCGGTCCGGACCCGATCGACCAGCATCCCGATGTGCAGCGCATGCTGCGCACCCAGAAGGCATTCGCCCAGGGGGGCAGGGCGCTGGCCCTGCGCGTGGCGCTGGCGCTTGACCTGTCTCATGCGGCGGCGGACCCAGCGGAACGCGATGTGCAAGACGCGCTGGTACAGGTTCTGACCCCCGTGGTGAAATCCTTCCTGACCGATGCCGGCAGCGAAGCCGCGAACTTGGCGCTGCAGACCATGGGCGGCCACGGCTATATCCGGGAATGGGGGGTGGAACAATGGGTGCGCGATGTCCGCATCGCCGCCATTTACGAGGGCACCAACGGTATCCAGGCGCTGGATCTGGTGGGCCGCAAACTGCCCCTGAAAGGCGGGGCGGCGGTTGATGCCTATTTCACCCTGCTACAAGATCTGTTCGCGGCGGCGCGTGCCGTCTATCCGCTGGCGGTGGAGGGCGAAAAGGCCCTGGCCACCCTGATCGCGGTGACACGCCAGATGGCGGATGCCGGCCCGACGGCGCGGGCGGATGCGGCCAGTGATTACCTGTCACTGTTCGGTCTGGTGGCGCTGGCGGGGGAATGGGCCAACATCGCCCGTGTCGCCCTGGCAAAGCGGGATGCCGATCCGGCATTCCATGACGACAAGATCCAGACCGCCGATTTCTATCTGCGCCGCATCCTGCCCCGGCATCTGGGTTTGGCTGCCATGGTACAGGCGGCATTCGATGCCGGCGCGTGAAGTAAAAAATAAATTGGGAGGTCACGGATGGAAGCCATATCACCCCCCCGCCAGCCTGCGGGCCGGTGGGGCAAGGGTCGGGCCGGTGGGTTGGCCCTGACCCTGTTGCTGGCCGGCATGGTGCCGCTGCCATCGCTGGCCCAGCAAACGGCTATGGCGGGCCATTCGCCGGAGGCCATCTATAAAAGCACCTGCGCCTATTGCCACAGCCGCAGCCTGCCCCCCTTTCCGGCACCGGAACTGCTGGGGCGCAAGCTGGACCCGCAGACGATCCAATATATCGCCAGCCACGGACAGGGGGCCATGCCGGCCTTCCGGTTCAGCGAACTGTCACAGGCCGATCTGGAGCGGCTGGGCAAATGGATTGAAGCCAGCCCCGCCCCGCCCAAACCGGCCTTCCCGCCCCCGGCACCGGGGGCCAAGCCATGATGCTGCGCCGACGTGATTTTGTCTGCGCCCTTGGGGTGGGGGCCAGCATGGCCGCACTGCCCGGTATCGCCACGGCCCATGCCGCCCAGCCCAGGGCGCCTCTGATGGTGGTGGCCACCGGGCTTGTCAGTGATGCCGCGTTTGAACAGGGGGTGGGGGCCGGGCAACGGCATCTGTTCCAGGCGAAGGGTGGTGATTATGCCGATCTGCTGGCCACCCTGGTCCGGCAGCGGGGGGAGCGTCTGGCCGCCCTTGTCCGTCCGGCATCGGCCATTCTGTTGGAACAGGCGCTGCGCGACAGCGGGGGTCGGCTGACCGGTCGCATGGTCCTCCAGGCCCCGGCGGAAGATCAGACGCTGGCCCGCTGGGCCTTCCAGATCGGGGATCAGCTTGCCCGGCTGGGAACGGTTGACCAGCGGTTTTCCTTTACAGGTCAACCCCTTGTGGTCCTGTCAGCCACGCTCTGACAAACCGGGAGTTTATCACGCTCAACAAAGCCGTTCTGCCGCCCGGCCTGTCCAAGGAGCGTTTTGCCGCCGCTTTGGCCGAATATCGGGCCATCGTGGGCGATCAGTGGGTTCTGGTCGATCTTGACCAGTTGACGCCCTATTCCCGGTTGATGGTGCCGGATGATCCGGCGAACCACCAGCCCTGTGGGGCCATCGCCCCTGCCTCGGTGGCGGAAATCCAACGCATCCTGGCGGTCAGCAACAAATACAGGATTCCGCTCTGGACCATTTCTGTCGGTCGCAATTTCGGCTATGGCGAAGCGGCCCCGGCAACGCCGGGACAGATGGTGCTGGACTTGCGCCGGATGAACCGCATCATCGAGGTTGATCCCGTGCTGGGCACGGCCCTGGTCGAACCGGGGGTCACATTCCAACAGTTACATGATTATCTGATTGAACATAATCTGCCATTCTGGCTGAACAAGCCGGCGCCCGCCCCCGTGGTGGGGCCAATGGGTTTCACCACGGGGGCGGCATGGGCTATACCCGCTATCAGGAACAGGCGCAGAATTTCAGTGGCATGGAAGTGGTGCTGGCCGATGGCTCCATTGTCCGTACCGGCATGGGCGGGGTGGAGAATGCCAAGACCTGGCAAGCCTATCGCTGGGGTTATGGTCCCTGGGTTGATGGGCATTTCCTGCAATCCAACCTGGGCATCGTCACCAAATTGGGTATCTGGTTGATGAAGCGACCGGCCAGCCATGTGACCTGGGCCGCCGGTTTTGATGATGTGAAGGGGGCCGCCCGCGCGGTGGATATACTGCGGGATTTGCGCCTGGATGGTGTTATCGATAATGGTTTTGTCTTCCATATGAGCTATGGCGTCGCCCTGACCCAGCGACGAGCCGATCTTTACAAAGGGCCGGGTCCGATCCCTGACGCCATGTGGTCGGGCATTGCCCAACAGGCGGGCCTGACCGTCTGGAGTGCGGCGGGCACGGTTTACGGCTATCCTGAACAGGTCAAGGCCAGCCTGGAGATTATCAGAAAGGCCATGCTGGCTGCAGGCGGCAAGTTCGTCACGGAAGAGCAGATTTCTGGCCCAGCCACAATCATGTTCAACAATATCAAGATGTTGACGACAGACGTCTTGTCGTTGGAAGATTTCGCCATCTTCAATTATCGCGGGGTGGGGGGAGCATGGTTTGCCCCTGTCATTCCCGCCAAAGCCGAAGATGCGCTGGCGAGTTATGAGATTATACAGCGTATTTTGGCGGAGTATGGTTTCGACTATATTGGCGGCTATATGATCGGCTATAGCGGTCGTCATTATGATGCCGCGTCGATCATCCTGTTTGATCGGGACAATCCTGAAGAATTGCAGCGCGCCAGCGCCTGTTACAACAAGCTGGTGGATCGCTACGCTGAGGCGGGATATGCGCTGTACCGGGTCGGTACGCCGTTGATGAAGAAAACAGCCGATATTTTCGGCCCCGGCCAGAAGGCCCTGAATGCCCGGCTGAAATCCGCCCTGGACCCCAACCATATTCTGGCGCGGGGCAAATCTGGCATTGTTTGAGATCGGTCTGCGGCCCCGGCCCGCGATGACCAGCGGGCGGTATCAATCATTCGGTCATGGTTGATGCCGCCCGTTCTTTTTTAAGGCCCCGCTGATCAGCCCTTTGCGGCGCCCTTGCGTTGGGCCAGGAACACCTGCCGGAAGGCTTGCGCTGCCGGATCGGCACGCAGGGCACAGAAGGTTTCATATTCATGCGCCATCGCCTGCGCATAGGGCAGGGTGGTGGCGGCGGACAGACAGGCCACCGCCGGCAGGTGGCCGGTGGTGCGCTGCGGATTCAATTCATATCCGGCCCGCAGCCCCGCCAGAAATGCCTCTGCATCCGGGTGGTGGATCGGCCTGTCGCGTAACCGGGGCGGTTGCCCGCCTGGTGGCAGGCCCTGCGCGAAGATCAACGCCTCGGCCAGCGGATCATCCCCCGTCAGCACGGCATCGAACAATGCTGTACCGCTGAAATGATCGGCGCGGCATGGCTGGCCGGAGAGGATCAGCCTTGCCGCCCCCTCCAACCCGATGGCGCGGGGCAGGTGCTGGGTGCCCCCCGCGCCGGGGATCAGGCCCAATGTCACCTCTGGCAGGCCGATCATGGCATCGGGCGTGGCCAACCGGTAATGGCACCCCAGTGCCAGTTCCAGCCCGCCCCCCAGCGCCATGCCGGTCATCACGGCAATGACCGGTTTTCCCATGTGGGCGAACAGGTCGAACAACGCCCCCTGCAGGCTGGGGTGGGCCTCTGAATCTGGGCTGTCCATTTCTTTCAGATCGGCCCCGGCGCACCAGGCGGGGCCATCGGCGGCCAGCAGGATGGATGCCACCGCCGGTGCGGCGGCGGCGGTGTCCAGGGCCTCGAACAATTGCGTGCGCAGCCGGAGGCTCAACGCATTCATTCTGGTACCAACCATGGTGATGATGCGGACACCCCCTTCATCATGGATACGCAATAGCGGCCCTGGGCCGGCCTGTTCAGCCTTGGTCTGCATGATCCCTCCCGACATTTATTTTCAGACGGTGATAACCCCCACCAATCCCCACGTCCCCCCCCACGACAGGGGGGAGATTCGCGCGCCTGTTTTGCCTAACTGTTGATCCAACAAATAAAACATCCAGGGAGGTTGTGATGGGCGACATCTATGTCGCAGGGGTTGGCATGACCCAGTTCGGTCGCCATCCCGACAAACAGGTGTGGGAACTGGCGCGCGACGCGCTGCTGGAGGCGCTGGACGATGCCGGTGCTGCCCGTTCGGACATTGAAACGGCCTTTTATTCCGGTCAGACCCAGGGCGCCCTGCAAGGGCAGTTCGCCATTCCCGGTCAGGTGGTTTTCGCCCGGATCGGTCTGCCGCTGATCCCCGTCTACAATGTGGAAAATGCCTGTGCATCGGGCACCAGTGCCTTTCAGTTGGCCGTACAGGCGATCCGGGCCGGTCAATGCGATATCGCCCTGGCCATCGGGGCGGAGAAGATGAATATCGACGACAAGCGTCGTTCCATCGCCCTGTTCGAGGGTGGGTGGGATGTCGCCCGTGCGGAAGACAGTGCGGCCAAGCTGCTGGCCCTGGGGGAAGGCATCCCGGTGCCCGATGGCAGCGAGTCCGATCGGCCCTATAGCCGCTTCATGGCCATTTATGCGGCCATGTGCCGGTTCTGGATGAAGGAATTCGGCACCACCCAGCGCCAGATCGCCGCTGTCAGCGCCAAGAACCATGTGCATTCGGTGCATAACCCGAAATCGCAATACCGCAAACCCTTTACGGTGGAAGAGGTGCTGCAGGCACCGCCCATCACCTATCCCCTGACCATGCCCATGTGCTCGCCCGTGTCTGATGGCGCGGCGGCGGTCATCGTCTGTTCTGAACGGGGCTTGCGCAAGCTGAACGGGTCGGCGGCCCGTGCCATCAAGGTGGCCGCCACCGCCATTGCCACCGCCTCCCCCCGTGCGGCGGATGCCTTTGCGGACGCGGTGGCGCGGCGGGCGGCTGACAAGGCTTACGAGGCAGCCGGCATCGGCCCCGCCGATGTCAGCCTGGCAGAGGTGCATGATGCCACCGCCATGGGGGAAATCATGGCGGTGGAATATCTGCGCCTGACGGAAATGGGCGGGGCTGGTGCGGCGGCGGAGCGGGGGGAACTGTCCTTGGGCGGACGGGTGCCGGTCAACCCGTCCGGCGGGCTGGAATGCAAGGGCCATCCCATCGGTGCCACAGGCCTGGGCCAGATCACCGAACTGGTCACCCAGCTGCGGGGGGAGGCCGGTGCGCGCCAGGTGGCCGGTGCCCGTGTGGCCCTGCAGGAAAATGGCGGCGGGCAGGTCGGCTATGAAGAAGCCGTGGTGACCGTCAATCTCTTCACCCGCTGATCTGATCGGCGACGGTCCGGCACAGCCGTGACCGGTAACAGACAGGTGGACAACATGACCGATCATGTTCTGCCCTTTCCCCATGTGGAAATTTCCGGCTTCGACAGTGGGTTGAGTGAACAGGAAGCGGCAGCCCAGGCGGTGGTGCATCGCTTCGCCGCCGAGGTGATGCGCCCAATTGGTCGCCAAATGGACCGGATGGATGCGGAAGAGGCCTATGCGGAGGGTTCGCCCTTCTGGGAATTTCATCGCGCCATCGCCGCCCTGGGCATGGGGCCGGAGGCGTTTCACGGGCTGGACGCCAGGGCTGCGGCACGGCTGGAAGCCCTGGTCATCACCGAACTGGGTTGGGGCGATGTCGGGCTTGCCGTTTCTGCCGGGGCGGGGGAAATGCCCCTCCGCGCCGCCTATGCCAGCGGTCAGGCGGAACTGATCCAGATGTGCCAGGGCAAGCTGGGCAGCTGGATCGCCACCCAGCCCGACCGGGGGTCGGATGGGTTGATGCTCTATCCGCAGGAAAGTGCCAACGGTGCCTGTGGCAATGTCGGCAACCTGACCGCCAAATTCATCGGTGATGAGATCATCGTGAATGGCCAGAGTTCGGCCTGGGTATCCAACGGCTATGTCGCCCAAGTGGGGCTGCTGGATATCGTCGCCGATTATGGCCAGGGCTATCATGATACGGTCGGCAATACCTATGGCTGCAATATCATCGTGCCGCTGGATATAAAGGGCGTTTCCCGCGGGCGCCCGCTGCGCAAGCTGGGCAAACGCCCCTTGCCGCAGGGGGAGATTTACTTCGACAATGTGCGCCTGCCGCGTCGTTTTGCCGTCGCCACCCGTGACGATTACGAGATGAAGCACGCCATGGCCTGGGCGCAGGCGGGCACGGCGATGAGCCACCTGTCCGCCGGGCTGGCCCGTGCCGCCTATGAAATGGCCCTGTGCTATACCAACGAACGCAAGCAGGGGGGCGGCCTGCTGGCCGACCTGCAACTGACCCAGTATCGGCTGGGCCTGCTGGGGGCAAAGGTGGAGGCGATCAAGGCCATGGCCCGCCATGTGGCCGACTATACCAAGACCTCCCCATCACCCCACCCCTATTTCACCGCCAGCGGCAAGGCCTTCTGCAGCACGGAAATGTTCAATGTGGTGAACGAAGCGCTGCAGCTTTTCGGTGGTGTCGGGCTGACAGACGAATTTCCCATTGAGAAACTAATGCGTGATGCCCGCGCCATGCAGATCGAAGATGGAGAGAACAACATCCTGTTCATGCATTACGGCTTCCTGATGGCGCAGATGAACCGCGCCGGCACCTGGGGCCGGACCTGAACACCCCCCTGCGGGGTGCCAATAATCGCACATCAACGGGAGGAAAAGCATGACCGACAATTATCCGGTCGTCGTCTATGGCGCCAGCGGTTACACCGGGCGCCTGGTCATGGAACATCTGCGGGAACTGGGGATTTCCTTCATCGCCGCCGGTCGCAGCCGGGAGAAGATTGAAAAATCCGTGGCCATGGTGCCGGGCATTGAATCCGCCCGTTACCAGATCGTGGCCCTGGATCATACGGTGGAGGCGCTGACCGAGCTGCTGGCCGGGCGCAAGGTGGTGTGCAATACGGTGGGGCCATTCAACCGCTTTGGTCGGGAAGTGGTGGCGGCGGCCCATAATGCCAAGGTGCATTACCTGGACACCACCGGGGAACAGCATTGGGTGGCCGAACTGATGCGCGAATGGGATGAGAAGTTCCGTGCCATTGGTCGGCTGATCATCCCGTCTATGTCCTACATGTATGGTCTTTCAGAAATCGGCGCGCGTTTCTGTATGGATACGCCGGGCGTGGATTCCCTGGATATGACCGGCATTGCCGAGGCGGTGCCCACCGTGGCATCGGCCCAGACCATTCTGGATGCCGTGCGCCAGCCCTCTGTCCACCTGAAGAACCATCAACTGGTCCGCTATAACGGGATTGAAACCTGCGACCTCACCACCCCGTCGGGGCGGGTGCTGCGCGCCTCGCAATGGGGCGGCACCTCCAACCCCGTCTGGTTCAGCCGCGACGGGCGGGTGCGCAATTGCAAGATGATGGTCGCCATGTGGAACCAGGAACTTTACAAAAAGGAACTGGAGCTGGAGCGCGCGAACAAGGTGTCGCTGCAATGGATCCCCGATGAAAAGCTAAATCCCATGATGGACGCGATGGCCACCTCCATCGCGCCGGCCACGCCGCCGCGTGAATCCCGCTATGTGCATCGCGCCATTGATGTGTGCGTCGGCACCGGCAGCATGGTGATGGTCAAATCCACCATGATCAGCAATGGCGGCTATTATTCCACCGGGCTGATGCAGGCCTATGGCGCCGCGCGCCTCAGCCGGGAAGTTCCGCGTGTGAGCGGCTTTGCCAGCCCATGCGAGGCGTTCGACCACAAGCAACTGATGGCGGCCCTGGAAAGCTATGGCTATGCCGGCATCAAGGTCGAACGCCTGGTCTGATGCTTCCCCGCCCTACACGCTTCAGGAGAGTTCCATGGAATTTCAAACGCTAAAACTGCGTGGGCAGAACGGGGTTCTTCGCGTCACGCTGAACAACCCGCCGATCAACCTGATGAACAGTTTGATGGTGGGGGAATTGATGCAGGTCGGCGGCATGCTGATGCAGCGCCGAGACCTGAAGCTGGTGCTGGTTGACAGCGCCGATCCCGATTTCTGGATCGCCCATTTCGATGTGACAGAGCTTGAGGCATCACTGCAAAATCCGCAGACGCAAAGCAAATTCCCCGATATCAACGCGGTGCAGTCCCTGGGCCTGATCTGGCAAAACGTGCCGCAGATCACCATCGGCAAGGTCAATGGCCGGGCGCGCGGGGCCGGCTTGGAATTCCTGCTGGCCCTGGATATGTGCTTTGCCACGGAAAATTCCCTGTTCTGCAGCCCGGAGGCGGGGGCGGGCTTCCTGGCTACGGGTGGTGGGGCCACCCGGATCATGATGATGGCAGGGCCGGCGCGCGGGTTGGAAATCCTGCTTTCCACCCGTGATTTCACCGGGGTGGAGTTTGAACGGTATAATCTGATCAACCGCGCCTTGCCTGCTGATCGGCTGGATGCCTATGTCGACGATCTGATCGCCCGCATGGCGGCCTTGCCGCCGGGCATCATCGCCATGCATCGCGCCGTGCTGGACAAGGTGGTGCAGCCATTTGTGGAACCGATGTTTGCCGCCATGGCAGCCGAAAATGTCGGTTTCCGTGCCGGCATCGACAATGGTGCCATCGCCGCCAGTACCCGTTTTCTGGCAGAGGTGGGGCAGACGCGGGAATTTGAACTGGACCTGCCCGGCAACCTGGCAAAACACGCCCCCAAACAATAAGGCGCTGCCCCCCCTTTCAAGGGGGGGCCTGCCAAGGGGGGTGGCGATATAGGATGCCTGCCAACAGTTTGAGAGACAAATCCAACCCAAGCATCCAAGCCCCATGGCCCGGCAGCGCCGGTTGCCATGGCGGCGTGGTTCAAGCGTGAACAAGGGGGGCGTGGCATCCGTGCCACCCCACCCCACCCAAGACGCCAAAGAGCGTCATGACAACTTTATAATCCCAGGGAGGGAAACCATGTTCGAGATGCGACAAAAACACACCCGAACTGCGTCTGGCACCCGCCGGCGGCGGTTGAGTTCCGCCATGCTGCCCATGGCGGCCTTGCTGGCTGCCGGATCGGCCTCCGCCGCGCAGATTGAAACGGACGTGCCCGGCCTGAAATTGCGCTGGGACAATACGGTGAAATACAGCACCGCCTATCGGTTGCAGGATGCCGATCCCAACCTGCTGGGCAACGTCAATCTGGATGATGGCGACAACAATTTCCGCAAAAGCGGCTTCATCTCCAATCGCCTGGATCTGTTGAGCGAGCTGGAGGCGAGCTATCAGCAGTTTGGCCTGCGGGTCAGCGGGGCCGGCTGGTATGATACTGTCTATAATCGCCGTAACGATAACAATACTGCCGGTGCCTTTGGCCCTGGCAGCAGTACGGTCAATTCCGCCAACCCATCTGATCCCACCAAGTTCAATTCCTATACACGCCGGGTCCATGGGCGTGATGCGGAATTGCTGGATGCGTTTGTCACCGGGCGGTTTGACCTGGGGGGGCACAGCACCACGTTGCGGGTGGGCCAGCATAGTGTCATCTGGGGCGAAAGTGTGTTTTTCGGCGACAACGCCATTGCCGGTGCCATGTCGCCCATTGATCAGGCCAAGGCCCTGTCGGTGCCGAACCTGCGGTTCCAGGAATTGCTGCGCCCGGTGCCGCAGGTTTCCGCCCAGGTGCAGATCACGGATGAATTGACCGCCTATGGCATCTATCAATTGGGATGGCGGGCCAACCGCCAGCAGGGTGCCGGCAGCTATTTTTCGCCCTTGGATTTCCAGCCGGGCGGCGACCTGATTTAAGCCCCAGCCGGTGCCATCCGGCGCAGCGACACGCGGGACGGCAAGGATGGCGGGCAGGGTGGTATTGCTCTGCGCTATCGCGGGGAGGATACCGATTACGGGCTTTACGCCGTGCGGTTCAACAGCAAGACCAGCCAGTTCGTCACCAATCCGGTGACGGGCCGCTTCTACGAAGCTTATAAGAACGGCATCAATGCCTTCGCGGTCAGTGCCAACCGCTCCATCGGCCTGTTCAACTATGCGGTGGAAACCTCCATCCGCACCGGCCAGGATCTGTTATCGCCCAATGCGTATGATCTGGGGGCGGGGCCGCGCTTTGCTGCGGGGCGCACGTTCCATGTCAATGTCTCTGCCTTTGGTTCCAACATCGGTCCCTCCGCCCTTTGGGATGATGCCCTGCTGATCGGGGAAGTCGCCTTCAACCGGGTTTTGAAGGTGACAGAAAATGCGGACACCATGAGCGGTTGCCAGCCTGCCGGTTTTCCGGGGGGCGTCTGCCGGCCCAATGGCACCCGCAACAGCCTGCGCGGGCAAATCCTGTTTGAGCCGACATATTACCAGGCCTGGCCCGGTATCGATCTGCGCCTGCCCATCGGTATCACCTACCAGCCCAAGGGATCGCGCAACATGGTCGGGCTGGCGCCGATGGCGGAAAATGGCGGGTCGATCAATCTCGGCGTCAAGCTCTCCTATCTTGAAACCTGGCAGTTTGGCGTCAGTGTCACCCACTATTACGGCGGGGGCGACGTGCTGTTCAATGCCATCAGCCCCAGCACCCAGGCCTGGTCCTACAAGCAGGTTTTCAAGGACCGCGACTATATCTCGCTGAACGTGAGCCGCACGTTCTGATCCATTTTTGGAGACGATGATGAAACTGCAACGACTGTTTCTGGGTGCGGCCCTCTGCCTGAGTGTCGCGGCCGCCAACCTGCCTGCCTTTGCCGCCAGCACCGAGGAGGAGGCACGCCAGCTGAAAACCATCCTGACCCCGCTGGGTGGGGAACGGGCCGGCAACAAGGACGGCACCATCCCCGAATGGAAGGGTGACGGTGTGACCATGCCATCCGGCTTCACCACCGCCCAGCGGCGGCCCGATCCCTTTGCCGATGAAAAGCCGCTTTATTCCATCACCGCCGCCAACATGGCCCAATATGCCGACAAGCTGTCGGATGGGCAGAAGGCGATGCTGCAACGCTATCCAGCCTATCGCCTGGATGTCTATCCCACCCACCGCACGGCGGTGGCCCCGCAATGGGTCTATGACAATACGTTCAAGAATGCGACGCGGGCCAAGCTGGTGGATGGCACCACTTATCCCATTCCCTCCGGTGCCTTTGGCGGTACCCCGTTCCCCATTCCACAGAATGGGATGGAGGTGATGTGGAACCATCTGCTGCGCTATACCGGCTCTCAGACCCGTGCCGTCAACGGCCAGACCTGGATGGTCACTGCTGACGGCAAGAAGGTGATGGTGGTGAAGGGTGAACAGCACAATCTGTCACCCTACTACGATCCCAACGGATCGGCGGATAAGTTCGACGGTGTATTCTGGATGACCCGGGTATTGAATGACGGCCCGCCGATCCGCGCTGGGGAGGCGCTGGTGGGGCGTCTGAATGTGGATGACACCAAGACCAATACCTGGGTTTACCTGACCGGCCAGCGTCGAGTGCGCAAACTGCCCAACCCCAACGGCGACACGCCGCTGCCCACCTCTGCTGGCCTGATCAGCTTTGACGAGGTAAGTGTCTTTGGTGCGGGTCCCGGTCTTTATGACTGGAAGCTGGTCGGCAAGAAGGAAATGCTGGTCCCCTACAACACCTACAAGATGTTGCAGCCGGACACCCCGGAAACATTGATGACCGGGCCTTTCCTCAGCCCCGATCATGTTCGCTGGGAATTGCACCGGGTTTGGGTAGTGGAAGGAACGCTGAAGGCGGGCAAGCGCCACACTTCCCCGCGCAGCATCTATTACGTGGATGAAGATTCCTGGCTGGCCCTGCTGGGGGACCGCTGGGATGTCAACGGGCAGCTTTGGCGCACCCTGTATGGCATGCCGATCACCTATGGTGAGATGAACATGACCGACATTGTGACGTTCGGTTATTACGATCTGGTGTCCGGTGCTTGGTATGCCGGCCCGTTCATGAATGCTCCGGCGGCGGCGATCGGTGTCACTGCCAGTACCGATCTGCAGGATGGGGACTTCACCCCTGACGCCATGGTCGGTAACCAGCTCCGCTGATATCATACCAATCTCCCTTGATCGTGACCGATCCAGGGAGATCTTTCGTTCCCTCATGCGCCGGGCGCTGCCATCCGGCAGCTTGGCTTGCGCGCCATGTGGCGCGGGCCGGCAGTCGCCGGCCTCCAATCCGCCAAGGGTCAAACCCTCGGCGGATTGATATCAGCCCCACGCTTTGCACGGCACGCCCTTGCCATGGGTGTGCCGGTTGGAGAGATTTCGATGGATGTTGCCGCACAAAAGTGGCGGGCGCTGGGCCTTTGCCTGCCGCTGATCCTGGGCATGGGGGCGGTGGACGCCACCGCGCGTGAGGCCCCGCCGCTGGAACAGCCCGCCCTGATCAGCCCCCAGGCCGCCCGAGCCGTTCTGCTGGGGCTGGCACGGGCGGGGGAAAGGCTGGTGGCCGTAGGGGAGCGGGGGATCATCCTTTATTCCGATGATAACGGGATCGGCTGGCAACAGGCCCGCGTGCCGGTCAGTGTGACCCTGACCAGCATCATTTTCACCAGTGCCAGCCAGGGTTGGGCCGCCGGTCATAATGGCGTGCTGCTGCGCAGCGACGATGCCGGCGCCACCTGGCAGCGGGTCTTGGACCGGCGCGATGTGGTGCTTCTGCATCAACGCGCGGCGGAACAGTTGGCCACGCAACGCGGGCAGGATGATGACCGTGCCCGGCTGGCCCGCCGGCAGGCCGAACAACTGGCGACAGATGAACGGGACAGCCCCTGGTTGGATCTGTCCATGGATGCCCAGGGCCGGCTTTGGCTGGCCGGGGCCTATGGCGTGCTGATGCGCAGCAATGATGGCCAGCAATGGGAAGCCTGGTCTTCCCATCTGGGCAATATCGACCGTCATCTTTATGCGGTGAAAGTTTGGGAAGGACAGGTGGTCATTGTCGGGGAACAGGGGCTGTTGCTGCGTTCCATTGATGATGGCGAGAGTTTTCAGGCTCTGGACCTTCCCTATGAAGGCAGCATGTTCACCCTGCAACTGGGGGCGGATGGCATGGTGCTGGCGGGATTGGTTCCAGCGATGGGGGGAACAGCTTCACCCCCCTGGCCCTGTCGGCCCCGGTTTCCCTGACGGCCAGCCTGCGCCTGCCTGACCAGTCCATTCTGCTGGCGGATCAGGCAGGCGGGCTTTACCGGCTGGCGGGTGGGGCGCTGTCACGGTTGGGAACGGCCCCGGTGGGCAATCCATCTGCCCTGGCCCTGGCGGCGGATGGTGGTCTTGTCGTCAGCGGCAGCCAGGGTGCCGCCCGTGTTGCCGGCTTGTCGATTGAAAGTGTGACGCCATGACCGTATCTCTTGCCACCCAGCATCCCGAAGATGGCGCGCTTCCCTTCGATCCCCGCTCTGGCAGCCGGATCGAACGGCTGCTGTTCAATTACCGTTCCCTGATCCTGTTGCTGTGCGCCATTGTCACCGCCCTGGCCGCCAGCCAACTGCCCCGGCTGCACAGCAATGGCAGTTTCGAAAAGATGATCCCCAGCGATCATCCCTTCATCGTCAATTATCTGACGATGAAAAGCGATCTGCCCAACCCTAATGTGCTGCGCATCGCCGTCACCGCGCCCGGCGCGGATATTTATGACGCGGCTTTCCTGGAAAAGCTGCAACGCCTGACCAACGAGCTGGTAGCCTTTCCCGAGGTTGACCGGGTGGGCCTGAAAAGCCTGTGGACCCCCAATGCCCGCTGGCAGGGGGTGACGGAGGAAGGGTTTGATGCCGGCCCCCTGGTCCCCAATGAGTATCAGGGCCGACCGGAGGATCTGCACCAGCTGCGGGTCAATGTCCGCCGGTCGGGGGAAATCGGCAAGATCGTCTCCTTTGATGAGAAATCGGCCCTGATCTCCGTGCCCCTGCTGCCCGACAATGCCGAACTGAAACGGCAGATTGATTATGGCGCGCTGAACACAAGGCTGGAGGAAATACGCGCCCGCTATGAGGCACAGGGCGTGCCCATGCAGATATCCGGCTTTGCCAAGGTGGTGGGCGATCTGATTGCCGGCTTGCAGAAAATCGCCTTGTTCTTCCTGCTGTCCATCGTGCTGGCGGCAGCGGTGCTTTATGCCCATACGCGCTGCCTGCGCAGCACCGGGCTGGTGGTTGTCTGTTCGCTGGTGGCGGTGGTCTGGCAGCTGGGTGCGCTGCCGGCCCTGGGCTTTGACCTGAACCCCTATTCCGTGCTGGTGCCGTTCCTGGTCTTCGCCATCGGGATGAGCCACGGTGCCCAGAAGATGAACGGCATCATGCAGGATGTCGGGCGCGGGGCACCGAAGGAGGTGGCGGCACGCTATACGTTCCGCCGCCTGTTCCTGGCCGGGCTGACGGCCCTGCTCTGTGATGCGGTCGGCTTTGGCGTGCTGCTGATCATTGATATTCCCGTCATCCAGGAACTGGCGATGATCGCCAGCCTGGGCGTGGCCATCCTGATCTTCACCAACCTGATCCTGCTGCCCATCCTGTTGAGCTATATCGGCGTCAGCCCGCTGGCGGCGGAGCGTAGCCTGCGGGCGGAACGGGGGCAGAGCCATCCGGTATGGCACTGGCTGGGCCGGTTGACGGAAAGGCGGCGTGCCCTGGCGACGGTGGTGTTCTGCGGTCTGCTGGCCGTGGGGGCGTTCATGGTCAGCCTGCATCTGAAGATTGGCGACCTGGACCCCGGCGCACCGGAATTGCGGGCGGATTCCCGGTACAACCTTGACGATGCCTATATCAAGCAGAAGTACGGGGCCAGCGCCGACGCCTTCATCGTCATGGTCCGCACCCCGGAAGGGGCCTGTTCCACCTATGACACGTTGATGCGGGTCGATGCGCTGGAATGGAAGCTGCGCAGCCTGCCGGTGGTGGAAAACACTGTTTCCCTGGCGGGCCAGCAGCGCCTGTTGATGAGCGGCTATAACGAAGGCAATCCGAAATGGTATGAATTGCCAACCAACAGCGCCATGCTGAACACCATCACGTCCAACTCCCCGCGAGGCCTGTTCAATGACAGCTGCTCGGTGCTGCCACTGACCGCCTATCTGCAGGATCACCGTGCCGACACGCTGACCAGCGTGGTAAAGGTGGCAGCGGAATTCGCCGAGCAGAATGACAGTGCCGATGCCCAATTCCTGCTGGCCGGTGGCAGTGCCGGGATCGAGGCCGCCACCAACATCGTAGTGCAGCAGGCCAACCGGGAAATGCTGCTCTGGGTCTATGGCGCGGTGCTGATCCTCTGCTTCGTCACCTTCCGGTCCTGGCGGGCGGTGGTGTGTACCATGTTGCCACTGGCCCTGATCTCGCTGTTGTGCGAGGCATTGATGGTGGTGCTGGGGGTGGGCGTGAAGGTCGCCACCCTGCCGGTGATCGCCCTGGGCGTCGGCATCGGCGTGGATTACGCGCTCTATGTCATGAGCATTCTGCTGGCCCATCTGCGCCGGGGAGAGGCATTGCCGGATGCGTTCGAGGCGGCATTGCTGTTCACTGGTCGCATGGTGATGCTGACCGGTGTTACCCTGGCGGTTGGCGTGGCGGTCTGGGCCTGGTCGCCCATCAAGTTCCAGGCCGATATGGGGATTTTGCTGGCTTTCATGTTCATCGGCAACATGGTGGGGGCGCTGGTGCTGTTGCCGGCGCTGGCGCATTTCCTGTTGCGGCCAGCGCATGAAAGAAGCGCCTGATGACAAAGATGGCGAAGATACCTGAAACCTGGACAGTGGCTGGTCGTGGTGCGGGTGGTGGTTCCGGAAAGGCCCAAGGTCGCCTTTTCCGTCTCGGATTGATGGACGTTGCACCTCTGGGCAGGTCAGTAGCACCGCGTCCCGGTCATCGGCGCCGATCACCGGGACGCGGTATAATTCAGGGTGTTGCGGGTACATTCAGAGCGGGCAATGGGCCGGGTTTTCCCGGCACGAACAGCAGGATATGGTTGGCCACCGGTCGTTCCCGCCCCACGATGCCGGTATGGATCGGACGGTTCAACAGCATTGCACCCCCATGCCCATCAGCAGTTACCAGGGTGGAGGAGCCGCCGCCATCCAGGTTGATGGCATCGCTGGCCCCCAGGGTCACGAACAACGCTGTCAGATCGGCCAAGGGCATGCCTGCGCTATCAGGTTGGCGGCCATCGACAATGATCACCCAGGCCCGCCGGCCATCCTTTGAAATACCAAAAGCGGTGCGCGGATGCCGTTCGGTGGCATAAGGCAGGGTGGAAGCAACGGCCTGTCCGGCCCGCAGCAACCGGGGGCCGGCGGCCACACCGTCGGTGTAGTGGGCCGGGCATTGCTGACCATCCACAATCACCACAAGCGCCTGTTTGAAACAGAGCATGCTGTCCACCCTGTCATCAAGGTCGGTTTCTACTGGGGAGACAGTCACACCTTGGGCCATGGCGGCACCGGAGACATTCACCGGGTCCCCAATGTGGGGATAATAATCCTCCCCGCCCTTGCTGCCACCTTTGAAGGGCAGGAAGTAACTGGCGTTGAACGCCAACCGTGCTCCGCTTTCCGCCAGATAGGCGCTCGTCAGCCGAGCCACATGTTCCATCCCGCGTGTGTTGTCGCCGGAAGTCACGGCGAAACGCATCCCCGGTTGTTGCAGATCGATGTAAACGATATGAACCCGTTCGGGGACGGCCCCGGTTTCGATCTTCTGTTCATAGCCGATCCCGGGGGCAAGCGGGATACCTGGCAGCGGAGAACAGGCGGAAAGCAGCAGGAATGTCAGGCCCGCCCCTAGATGGAAAGGGCGTTTGAGTACTTTCATGATGGTCATTTCCAGAATTCCCATGATATCTCAACGGGATATGACGGCTGCACGCCAGGGGCGCCTGATCGCCATTGCCTCACAGCCTGAAGGCCACGCCCAGCCAGAACTGGCGCCCGAAATAGTTCAGATCGCGTACCCCCAGCCCATCGTAATTTTCCCGATGTTCATTGGTGACGTTACGGGCCTCGCCGATCAGATCATACGGGCCCAGTTGCAGGCGGGCCTGCAGGTCCAACTGCTTGAAGGACTTGTCATAACGGTTGCTTGTCGGGTCGCTGGCGCTGATCGCTGTATACTGATTGCCGACATAGGCATAGGTTATGCGGCCCTTGAACGGCCCCTGTTCATAGAACAGGGCCGCATTGGTCTGCCAAGTCGGTTGTTGTGTCAAACGGTCGAACGTGACACCGCCGGGCAGCTCTGCCTCGGCCTGCAGCCAGGTGGCATTGCCGGAAACACCGAAATTCGCCAGAAATCCCGGCAGAAAATCCAGGCGGTTGCGGATGAAGGCAAGCTCTACCCCATAAATATGGGAACCGGAAAGGTTCTGTGGCTGGGTAATGCTGTAGCGCGCTCCGTCGATCAACTGGGTGCCGATGGCGGCACTGAAAATATCATTCTTGATGTCCTTGTAGAAGGTGGCAGCGGACAGGATGCCTTGATCGTCCGGCAGGTAATATTCCAGTGACAGATCGTAATTATCCGCCTTGCGCGCCGTCAGTTCCGGGTTGCCGCGTGTCAGGGTCAGGTTCGCCTGATTCAGGGTTTCGTTGGTTCCCAGGTCACTGGGGTTGGGCCGGCCAATGGCCTTGGCATAGGCAAGGCGCAGTTTCAGCGCCTCGGTGACATTGTAATTGGCGGTGACCGAGGGCAGGAAGTTACCATAATCACCCTTGCGCCGGAGCGGCGTCAGGCTGCTGCCGGCCACCCGGTACCCATCAACCGAACTGTCGGTTTGTTCATACCGTCCGCCGAAGATCAGCGTATAATCATCCCCTGCATATTGGCCCAGCAGATAGGCCGCCTTGACCTTCTCGGTCACCTTGTAATCATTGCGCAGTGCGTTCAGCGCCGTGGCCGCCTCATCGCGGACCAAAAGGGACGGGTTGCTGGTCTTCAAACTGTCGAACCGACGATAATCGATAATCATCATCGGATTGCTGGAATGAACCGGTACATAGCTGTTCGGTAGCAGCACATCGGCCAGGGTCAAGCTGCGGCCCGGCGCCAAGCGATAGATTTCCCGGCGGGTGTCAAAATTACGTTCATTTTCCCGGTATTTCAGCCCCGCCCCAAAGCCCCAGCCCTGATCACCCCGTGCGGTATTGAAGCCGTAATCAATGGCCCCTTCCCGGATGTAATCGTCGCTTTTATCCCGATAGGGATTGTAGGAGGCAAAAGCATAGTTGGCAGGATTGTTGAAGCTGGACGGGTTGATCAGCGTGAAGGACGGAACGCCGCCCTTGATCGCGTAATCATAAGCATTGGCGGCGGATGAGGGCAGGTTGAACTGCAGCTGGTTCGAAGGTTCCAGGAAGGTCGCCTTCGAGTATGAACCGCGGAGCTTGATCGTCTGGTTCTCGTCGGCGTTCCAGTCGATATTGCCCTGGAGCACCGTCAATGGTTTCTCGATGGGAAAATCATTGAAGCGGACGAAGCCGCCGGCGCTGGTGACACGCGCCTTATTGCCGCCGGTGGCAGCGGCATCAACGGTACCGCGCGTCAGCTGGTGCGACAGGCGGACCTCGTTATCATCCTGGGTGAAATAGGTGCCGCTGAGGCTGACCTTCAAATCCTCGTCGCGCTGCCATTCCAGCTTGCCTGTACCGCCATACCGATCGACCGTGTTGGGATAACCCTGTATCAGGATGGAACTGGTGACCGGAACGCCATTGGTCAGCGTATAGCTGCCGGGGCTGTTGCGTTCCTGGTCGCGCCGTTTGCGGCTGAATGAACCCGTCAGCAGCACGCCAAATTGCTTCTCCGGCCCGAACAGGGTGGAGAAGGTGCCGTCGCCCCGGAAATTGATGCCATCATCGCTTTTCCGGTTGAAATTCTTGCCCGGTACATCCTTGCTGTCGCCCGTTCCGACGAAGGCCGAGCCGACAATATAGGTCCGCGTGGAATCAAAGGCGGAACGGGTCACCAGATTGACGGTCCCGCCAATGGCATTACCTTCGATATCCGGTGTACGGGATTTATAGACCTCCAGGCGCTTTACCGCCGTCGTCGGGATCGCCTCCATATTCAGCTGCCGGTTGCCCCGTTCCGCTGTGGCGATGGCGGAACCGTCAAGCGCGCCGAAGGTGAAGTTGGGATTGAGGCCCCGCACCCCGACATACCGGCCCTCATCCTCGTCAAAAACCGTCTGGACACCGGGAAGGCGTCGGAAACTGTCGGAAATATTATAGTCCGGCTGCTGCCCGATATCGTCACCGGACATGAATTCGCCGATCTGGGCCGCATCGCGCTTGGCTTCCACCGCGCGGGCATTCTGTCGCGCATAGCCGGTGACGACGATTTCTTCCAACAGCTCCGTCTGTTCTGCCCCTGCCGCCGGCACTGTGGCGGACAGTGCGAGCATTGCCATCCCCGACAGCCAGCGCTGTCGGCCTGATATCGTCCTTTTACGCATCCTGATCTCCCCTCGCAAAAGCCCCGTCGGCCCGGGACTCAATATCACTCCATATAAGTGTTTAATGTTACATTTTATCGAAAACCGGAGAGATTTATGCCGTCGCCCTTCCCAGATTTTCAGGACAGAGCAGGAATGACCCGGGGTGATTCTTCAATACCGAGGGTTTTTTCGGCGGCGTGGAGGTAAAAAACCCTTTAAAGGATTTAATGCCAGGGGTCAGAGCGAATGACCCCTGGCAGGATCGGGTATCAATAATTGGGCAGGCGGGCCGACAGGGGCAGGGGCGGTGCGGTCAGGGCAGTCAGCAGCCGGCCCGTATCCGGGTCATATCGGAAGGTTTCGATGATCGTTCCGGTCCGCACGATCATGACGCCCGTCTTGATATCGTCGGTCATCAGGACATCCGTGCGCCCCAAAGGCCCGCAATCCACCAACACTCCTTCATGGAACCCGGAGCCGGCTGGCGATAACAGGCAGGATCCCACTTCTGGCCGGTCAATACGCAACCAGCCCTCCGCCGTGATGGTATGGGCATAGACAATGCGACCCTGATTATCCAGGGTAGGCATGGTCTCCCCGCGTTTGAACAGCCGCTCTGAACTTTTGAACGGACGGATGCCACCCCGGTTTTCTGTCAGCAGGCCAGTACCATCCAGATAATAATGACCGATCTGGGTGCCAACATTGTGGGGCCAGCGCAGATGCATATGGATATGCGGCGGGGCATCGCGATGGCCTGCCGGGTAATTGGTGTCAAACCCCATCAGCTGAATGGTGCCGATCTTTTCCTCTGCCACATGCTCCCCCAGTTTCAGGCGCCGGATCACTTCCCGCTGGGCAAAGGTCAGATTGTCGGCGGCCCGTCGCTCCACCATCGGGAACGGCCCGTCCGCATAGGCGCCGGCGCGGCGGGCCGGATCGGCATGTTCGACCCGCACCACCAGCCCCGGTTCCTCAATATCGGTCTCCATGGTTGAAGCAGCTTCCGCATTCTCCCATAGGGGCGGAAGCGGCAGAACCAGCCGGTCGCCTTCGCGCCGGGTGGGCAGGATCGCGTCATTGACCGCAACCCGGTCCCCCTGATCCGGCTTCAGCCGGAAGGCCAGTTCCAGCGCTCGCCCCCGTGGAACCCGAAGCTGGAGAATGCTTTCCCGGCTGTTGAACTTCTCATAGGCCGGATCGTGCAACTGCTGGCAGGCGGGACAGCTTTCCGCCACGAACTGCACTTTGCCATCCGCCGCCTTGCCGGCCCGCGGGATGAATTTTACCAATACCTGCACATTGTCCGCATCCGGTGGGGTTTCGGCCAATACCGTCAGCCCCCCCGCCAGGGATAGGCCCAACAGGGCTGCACGGACCATCCACCGCATTCTGTTTTGCATGGTCATCAACCTTGATCAGGATTTCCAGGAGAAGCCGGCCCACCAGGTCGATCCGACCGGGAACAGGTTGTTGAGATAGGCCCGGCCTGGACCCTGGCGAACCTCAAAGGCTTCCTGGGTGATGTTCTGGCCCTGCAGGATCAGGTCCAGCTGGTCGCTGAAGCTGTAGCGAAACTGTATATCCAGCTGCAGGCGCGGTTCCTGATAGAGGTCACGTTCGGGCGTGTCCTGGCTGGCCTGCTGCAAGGCGCGGCCAATATGATTGACCGACAGCCGCGCCTCCCAATCCTGCACCACATAGAACAGGGTGGTGTTCAGGATATAGTCCGGCTGCTGGATCAGGCCGCTGGTGGCCCGGACCTTGGGCTGGCCCACGGCCTGGGCGCTGCTGCTGGTGGGCAGATCGAAGGAACCGTCCAGCCAGGTCAGGTTGGCGGAAACCCCCAGCCCTGCCAGCCAGTCCGGCAGGAAATCAAAATGATCCTGAACCAGACCAAGCTCCAGCCCCTGCACATGGGCTTTGCCAGCATTCAGGGGCTGGCTGTAGGTGATCAGCGGATAGGTCACCCCCTGATAGGTGCCATTCGTCACATCATTGCTGCCGGTGAAGATCTCGTTGCTGATATCCTTGTAGAAGGCGGCGACGGAGATCATGCCGCTGCCCCTGTACCATTCATAGGAGATGTCGTAATTCACCGCCTCACGCGGTTTCAGGTCCGGGTTGCCGGTGCTGACCGACAGGTTGCCGGAGGGATTGACGGCGGTGGTGGTACGCGCGGCATATTGGCCGAAATCCGGGCGTCCGATGGTTTTGGTAATGCCACCGGTCAGCCGCATTTCCTCGTTGAAGCGCCAGGTGGCCAGCAGCGACGGCAGCCAGTAATCATAGCCGGCATTCCGCCGGAACTTCTGGTAATTTCCAGCCGCTGCACCGGGCGGCACCTGCCAGGTGTCGATCTTCAGGTCGGTATTGTCATAGCGCAGCCCGGCATTGAGGGTCAGGCTCTCGCTCTGGAACAGCGCCTGGCCGTAAAGGGCGGAAACATCCTCCAGATCATGGAAATCATCGGCAAAATTATCGGCCACCCGGTTGGTGGCGATCCAGAGCGACGGGTTGCTGGCCACCAGCTTCTGCACCTTGTCCGGGTCGATCACCAGATAGGGCATGATACTGTGATCACGCGACCGGAATCGGTTGCTGAAAATCACCGACCCCAGCCCGCCGATGGCCGTCTGGGCTGCCGCATTGGCGGGGGTCAGTTCCTGATAGGCCCCGTCGAATGTCTGCAGGGTGCGGGTGAAACTGCCGCCCAGGCGGGCACCGAAACCCTGATCATCCTTGTCGGCATTATAGGAAAGATCGGTGCGGGCAAAGGCAATATGGGAATCGCTGTCGCGGCGCACGTCACGCACATAAAGCGCGCTATAGGCCGATGGATCGGAACCCAGGGTGGGATTCTTATGGGTGGCGCGGGGGGAGCCATCCACAAGGGTGTAATCATAGCCGAACGCCGGCAGGGTGCTGGAGCTGACGCGACCGGGCGTCACCTTGCCGGCCCATTTCTGGAATATGCGCTGTTCATCATAGCCTGCCACGGAATATGACGCGGCCATGTCCAGCTTGATATCATCGGTCAGCGCCATGCTGCCTTTGCCGGTGACCAATGTGGTTTCCCGTTCCTGCGGCTGCAGGACGATGCCTTGCTGCAGGTCGCCTAAGGGGAAGTTGCCGCTGCTGGCTGTGACGCCGGTGGGCACCCCGCCCGGATTGGTCAGAACCTCGGCCCGGAATTCATCATCCTTATCCTTGTAATAGCCGGCAAAAAGCGAAAACTGGTCCGTATCGTTCGGTCGCCATTCCAGCTTGCCATTGATGCTGAACCGGGAGCGTTTATTGTCGAACCGGAAATCCTGTGGGCGGATCGGCACCAGAATGCCGTCCCTGGATTGCGCGGCATAGGGTGTCTGGGCACCAGAGGCCGTATAGTAAGTCCAGCCATTGCCGTTGGTGTCACCCGGCAATTCGGAAAAAGCTGACGACCAGAGTTTCTGATACTCAGCCGAGACAACGACCCCGAATTGATCATCGTGGCCAAACAGGGTGGAACCGGTGGCATCGGCCCGTAAGTTGGGGTGCCGCCCTTTCATGAAATCGCCAGAGGTGGAATTCAGCCCACCAGAGGCGTTGATGGCCAGGGCAGAGGTGCGCCTGGCATCGAAGGCGCTGCGGGAGACGATGTTGATCTGACCGCCCATCCCATGCGGATCATATTGGGCGGTCAGGGTCTTCACCGCTTCGATGCGTGAGACCAGGGAGTTGGGGAACTGTTCCAACCGCGCCCCGCGCACCGTCCATTCGCTGCTGGCCAGCGGTACCCCGTCCACGGTGATCAGGTTATATTTCGGGTCCAGTCCGCGGATGGTGACACGCTGGTAAGCGTCGCGGTTCTTGGTCGGATCCAGCCCGCCCACGGTTGACAGGCCGGCAATGCGACGGGCCGATTCAACGATGTTCAGGTCGGGCAGGCGACCGATATCGTCCTGGCTGATAGCATCGATAATGACATCGGAATCCTGCTTGGCCTTAACCGCCGCGCGGTTGGCGGCCCGAAAGCCGGTGACGACGATCTCTTCCAGCGCGGGCATATCCGCCGTTTCAGCCGCGCGCGCGGGAGAAGGGCCTGTTGCAGCCAGCAACAGACCTATGGCCGCCCCTGCAGACAATAGCGGGGCGGGATTATGATTAATGTACCGGTTCATGATGAGGCTCGCCTTGAGGACAGGTGCCTTAATATATATCATGCTGCATGATATTTTTATGAAGCTCTCGCTTCGTATTGCGACATTCCTTGCGCGGGGATAAAAAAGCAGGGAATTGAACCGTCGCCGGAAGCAGACATCTTGCCCCGATTGCCTGAGAAAGAGCGCCTGTCCACCCCGGTCACGGATATTCCCGCCGCCTGGGGTCTGACGGACCGGGAAAAGTCGGTCCTGTCACTGCTTCGCCGTACCGGGCCGCTGACACGTTCCAGCCTGATCAGGGAAAGCGGCTTGTCCGGCCCGGCCATTTTCCGGGTAACGGAAGAATTGGCGGGTGCCGGCCTGCTGATGATTGGTGAAGCGGTGGCAGAGGGGCGCGGACAGCCCAGCAACCGGGTGGCATTGCAAGGCGATGCCGCCTTCAGCATCGGCCTGTCGGTGATGAGCGATTATGCCGAGGCGGTGCTGATGGATCTGGGTGGGGCGGTGCGGGCGGTGGCGCAGGTCACAGCGCCGGGCATGACCCAGGCGGGGATCTATGCCAATCTGACCGGCTTCATGGATGATCTGGTGGCCCGTGGGATGCTGCCGCGCAAGCGGCTGGTGGGTATCGGCATTGCCGTTGCCGGGTATTTTATCGGGGATGGAGACAAGGTGAATCCCAGTCCGGAGCTGGAGGATTGGGCGCTGATCGATCTGGCCGCCCCCGCTGCTGCGCGGTTCGGCCTGTCGGTACAGGCGGAGAATATCGCCAGTGCTGCCGCCGTTGGTGAGGCTCTGCTGGGGGTGGGCCGGCGGATCCATGATTTTGTCTATGTCAATGTCGCCAGCGGTTTTGGTGGCGGCTTGATCCTTGATGGTCGCCTGCGCCGGGGCCGCTTTGGCAATGCCGGTGAACTGGGTGGGATTCTCAGCAATGCCGGCCTGCCCATCCCCACACTGGAAAGCCTGCGCCAGCATCTGATCAGCCACGGGGTGCCGCTGGCCGGGATCACGGAACTGGTGGAAGGCTTTGATCCCGCCTGGCCGGGTCTGGATGGCTGGGTGGAACGGGCTGCGGCATCGCTGCATGTGCTGGCCAAGATAGCGGGGCATATTCTTGATGTGCAGGCCGTGGTGCTGGGGGGGCGTCTGCCACCGGCCCTTTCCGGGCGTCTGGCGGAAAGGGCCGCCTTTGATCATGCGGCGCTGGATGCCGCAGCCCGGCGTGGGCGGGCCATGCCATTGCCCCAAATCCTGCCGGCGGAAGTATCCTCCCGCGCCGCGGCGGTGGGGGCTGCAACCTTGCCACTTGCCTCCACCTTCTTTTCCCTGCTTCCTGTCGCCGGGTGAGGTGACCGGAGGCCAATGGCCATGCGGGGATTATCGCTGTCGAAAGTACCGTTCCTGACCATCTATGGGTTTGCCCATTTCGGCAAAAGCCTGTTCTGGCATAGCAGCAACCTGGTTTTCGCCTTTTTCCTGACCGAACTGGTGGGTTTGTCACCGGCGGCGATGGGGCTGCTGCTGGCCCTGTCCTTGATCTTGAATGCCTTTGCGGATCTGGGGCTGGGCTGGGGCTTGCGTCACCGGGTGCAGACCCTTGCCAACGTCACCAGGCTGCAGCTGCTGGGCAGTCTGGTCTGCGGCATGACCTTGCCGATCTTCGCCCTTTCTCCCTCTCTGCCGCTGGAACTTCGTTTCCCCCATGCGCTGATAACGCTTTGCCTTTTCCGCATCGGTTATTCGGTGCTGGATGTGCCGCAGAACGCCATCATGGCGCTGGTGACATCCGATGATGACAGCCGCGCCAAGGTGGCGGGTATGCGCTATATCGGCTCGGGGCTGGCCGTTGTTCTGGTCGCCATTCTGGTCGGCCCCTGGGCCGCCGCGATCAGCCAGGGGCGGCGGCTTGATGACTTCCTGTGGTTTTCACTTGGCCTTGCCCTGATGGTGCTGGCCGTTTCGCTGCTGCTGCATCTGGCGGGACGGTCGCAAACCACAATCGGATCAGCAGGCGGGCGCCCACCGGGATTGACCGAACCTGTCCCGCCCCGGCTATGGGGCTATGTCTTGGGATCCATCCTGGTCGTCTCGGGCCTGCTGTCGGTTTTCAGCAAGCTGGAGGCTTACTTCATCGCCTATGTTGCCCCGGTTGTCGGGTTGGGGACGGCGGCCATGTATCTGATGCTGGCGGTGGGGGTGGGCCAGGCGGCATCACAATTCATCTGGTCCCGGCTGGTGGTCGCACTGGGCTTGCCGTCGGTCTATCGCCGGGCCGCTCTGGTGCTGATGGCGGCCAGCGTGCTGTTTCCCCTTGCCATTGCGGGCGGCAAGGCGGCTTTCCTGCTATGCGCCTTCGCCTTTGGGGCCGGCAGTGGAGGCGTGCTTATGGTTTTATGGGCTTTGCTGGCCAAGGTTGCCGCAAGTGATCCGCAGAGCAGCCTGCATTATTTCGGTCGCTTCACCTTCGCTTCCAAGATGGCGCAGGCCATTTCTGCCCTGGCGTTGGGTGGCATCCTGTCGCTGTTTGATTATCGCGCAGCGGAAAGCAGCGGCATCCTCACTGCCCTGATGGCTGGGGCACCCCTGATGGCCGGGGTAATCTGTCTGTTCCTGGCCATCACCCTCTCAGCCCGGACAGGCTTGTCCGCCAAACCGGTCTGGTCACCCGTGTGACGCCTGCTGCATGCTGCGACAACGCGGTTGACTGGGAAAATTATCACTCCATACAGGTGTTTAATTTTGGATTCTACCTATATTCAGGCCGTGGGCGTGATAGTTTTTTTAATTTTCTCGGCTTCATACGACTTTGCAATGCATCAATAAACTTTCTATGAGTTTTAGTGTGAATGTTCAACCTGCCTTGACCTGCAGCCGGGAAATGGGCCATCTTGCCCGCCCTGGATGGATTGGAAGTGGCGGGTGAAGGTGAAACTGGAGCATCCTGCGGAGGTTTGGCCCACCGTCACCACCACGGAAAGGCAATTTCTGTCGCTCGTCGCCGCCGGGGATGACGTGACGCAAAGCGATATTGTCGCGCGCACGGATTTCAGCCAGCAAACCGTGTCGCGGGTCATCGGGGATCTGATTGAGCGGGGTTTTTTGCAGCAAGGTGTCCGCATTTCCCGCGGGCGACGAGGCCAGCCGAGCGCTCTGCTCAGTCTGAATGCCAACCGGCTATATATGCTGGGCGTTTCGGTGATGGCGGATGCTGTTTCCGTCATGCTGGTGGATTTTGAGGGGCGGGAGCGGGGTTATTTCTTTGCCCAGCCAAAGCCGATGTCGCGGGCGGGTGTGCTGGGCGTGGTCAGGCAGGGGTTCGGGCAATTATGTGATCAGGCCGGGGTTGACCCGGTGCGGGTGTTGGGGATTGGGGTCGGTATCACCGGCTTTGCTCTCGGGGATGCCGGTCGTTTCAATCCGCCCTCTCCACTGGATGATTGGTTCAATGTTGATGTCGCTGCTTTGTTTGCGGCGGAATTCGGTCGTCCTGCCTGGGCGGACAATGATGGCAATGTCGCCGCGGTGGGGGAAAGCCTGGTTGGTGTCGGGCGTTGGGCGCGGCACTTCGCCTATCTCTATGTCGCGACCGGTTTTGGCGGCGGGCTGGTCATTGATGGCCGGTTGATGCGTGGTACCCATGGCAATGCCGGGGAGTTTGCTGCCAGCTTGCCGACACAGCTTTACACCTCCCCGACGTTGGAATTGCTGCGCCACTGTTTCGCCCTGAAAGGCGAAGCCTACGAGACCATTGCCGACATGCTGGCGGCGATCAGCATTGAGGCGCCAGCCGTGGATGATTGGCTGTGGCGGATCGGGGATTCCCTCTCCCTTGTCTGCGCCATCTGTGCCGCCATTGTCGATCCCCAGGCCATTGTTGTGGGCGGCCGCTTGCCGCAGGGGTTGGCGAACCGGATGATTGAACGGATCAACCTGCGGGAAATCCCCCGCCGTGGCTTGAACCGCCCGCTTCCCCGGATTGTGGCTTCAGAGGCTACGGGTGATGTCACTGCGCTGGGGGCGGCCATCCTGCCGCTGAAACTGCATTTCTTTGCCTGATCTCTTCCCGTTCCAGCAAAATCTCAGGCTCGGTGTTGGGCTCATCATCCATCAAATATCCAGACTTCAACGTCACAGTTATGGAAAATGGGAAACCGGTCATCGGCATTGATTGGGTGTCATGCCGTAGACGCGGCGGAAAAGCCGGGCGAAGTGACTGGGATTTGCATAGCCGACCGACAGGGAGGCTTCCGTCACCGATGCACCGTCCAGCAGCAACAGGCGTCCCTGTTCGACACGCATCGCCTGCAGGTCGGCATGGACGGGCCTGCCGAAGCGGGCGCGATAGCCCGTTTTCAGCCGCTTGTCGTTGAGGCCGGCCAAGCGGGCCAGTTCGGCAATCGTCCAGGGATGGGCAAGATCGCGGCGCATGGCCTGACGCACCCCGTCCAGGCGGGTGGCGTCGCGCATTGGCGGCGCGGCACTCATCGCTGTCGGTGTGCCCGTGCGCATCAGGTCCATCACCGTTTCGAACAGGGAAAGCGCCCGGCTCTCCACACGGAAATCGGCCTGGGCACCGTCCAGCACGTCACGGAACATTGTCTGCGCATCCGTCAGGATGGCACGCGGGGCCGCAGCGACACCCAGCCAAAGCCGGGCATTGGAGGCATGGTGCAGCCTGTGTGTCACATCGGCTTGCGTGAAGATCCCAAGCGCCCCCGTTTTTTCCAGGAAGGCCAGCGACAGCCGCAGTTCCACCAGACGGAAAGACTCCCCCCCAATGGCACGGGCTGTTCCCGTTACCGTCTCCCGCGCCAGCGAGATATAGAGATGTCCGGCACGGTAAGGGGTGGGGGGCAGCGGTCTGTCGCCATTCGGATCAATCTGCCCCTCGCCAGCACCGGATAACAGCACGACGATCGCCAGACAGGGCTGTGTTGTGGCGGAAACCGGCGGTCGTCCGTTCACCTCCAACTCATAGACCGACAGGTCGAAACCCGGGCGCACGCTCAGGCGCACGCCACGCCCGGCAGGACGCACAGCACCCTGGAAATGCTGTTCCGGTCGCAAGCCGACAGGCTCTGACATAAGGTCGCCAGCTTGGGCCAGGGGGCGCTGGGCGATATCCAGGCTGGAGTGGGGGAGATTAGGCGAAAGGGACATAAGCGAATTATGTATGCGAATGAAAATCACAGTCAATTAAGTTCTGATCACATCGGTTCCGTCCCCGATCGCGTTAGCGCAAGCCGGAACGACCCGACATTCTGCGCCCCGCCTGTTCCTATCTGCCCGTTCGTCCGCAGGAGATGAGTTTGTCTGCCGTTCGTATTTTTGCCTTCCTGGGCTTGACCAGCAGCCTGGCCCTGCTTGCCGGTCCCGTCCGATCCAGCGAGCCTGTCCCCGTGATGGAGGAAATCATCGTTACGGCGGGCAAACGCCCGCAGGTTCTTGCCAGCATTGACGGGCAGGTGGCCGTGGCCGCCGCCAACCGGCTGGACCCGCGCGGATTGCAGGGGGTTGAGCAATTAGACCGGTTGTTCACCGATCTGTCGATACGTGCCCGGTCCAGCCGCGCCTATGGCAATGTCACGATCCGGGGCCAGTCCTCGGTCGATTTCTACAATCCTTCCGCCCAGCTTTACGTTGATGGACTGCCGCAGGATCAGGCGCTGTTTTTCCAGTTGCTGCCGGTCGGGCTGGACCGGGTGGAACTGCTCTATGGTCCCCAAGGCACGCTCTATGGGCGTGGTGCCGTTGGCGGGGTTATCAATGTCGTCACACGACGGCCTGACGGTGACGCGGCGGTGGCGGCGGTCGGCACCGTCACGGAACTGGGGGAGACGGGGCAAGCCCTGGTAACGCTGCCTGTCATCGCTGACACACTGCATGTTGACGGCCTGTTCGCTGCGCGGCGGGAGAAGGGCGAATTGTCGGGCTTGACCAGCGGCGGGGAACTGGGCGGGTCGAAGGGGGAAACCGGGCGGCTGCGTGTACGGTACGCGCCGGTGGGCGGGGTGGCGGATATCATGCTGTCCGCCCAGCGCAGCGTGGTACGATCCGACGAGGAATATTTCGTGCCGGAGGCCTTCCTTGATCAGCGCCGGGCGCTGGAGGTGCCATCCCATTACCGGTTGCAGACGGACAGTTTCGGGATCAATGCCGATTTTGATCTTGGCTTCGCCTCACTGACCGCCCTGACCGGCTATCAGGACCGTGATTTCGACCGCACCGTGTTCGGCAGCTATACGCCAGAGGTGCAACGGACCTTCAGTCAGGAACTGCGCCTTGCATCGAAAACCGAAGGGGCGGTCGATTATGTTGCCGGTCTTTACTACGAAGACCTGCGTTTCCGCCGCACGGTGCCGGCTTATGCGCTGGGATCGCGCCAGGATATCCGCACCCTGGCCGCCTTTGGTGAGTTGACCTGGCACGCCACGGACGCCATCGACGTGACCCCCGGCCTGCGCATTTCTAACGAGCGGACCAAGGCTGACACCTGGTTCGGTGCCACGGCGCTGAACAACCAGGATAAGGCGACCAGCCTGCTGCCCAAGCTTGCCCTTGGCTATCAGGCCAGCGAGGCACTGCATCTCTATGCCGTGTTCAGTACCGGCTTCAAGGCGGGTGGTTTCACCCGCGCCGTGACGCCGGCCACCATCGCCTACAGCTATGATCCGCAGCATAGTTACAATTACGAGGTCGGCGGACGCTTGCGCAGCGCCGACGGACGCTTTGAACTGGGGGCGGCGGCCTATTACCTTGTCAGCACAGACTTCCAGCTCTCCGTCGGGCCGGTCAGCGGCATGTATCTCCAGAATGTCGGCACGGCCAAAAGCAAGGGCATCAATCTGACCGCCCGCGCGGAGCCTGTGGACAGCCTGGTCCTGACCCTGGCGGGGGCGCTGAATGACAGTTGGTTCAGCCGCTATGACAATCCGGCCAATCCGGGGATTGACCTGTCGGGCAACAAGCTGCCCTACGCACCCTCCGCCACGCTGAATGCCAATCTGGAGTATGGGTTCGACCTGCCGCTGGGCCGGTTCACCCCCCATGCCGGGATCAGCCTGATTGGCAAAAGCTGGTTTGACGAGGCGAACAGCATCGGCCAGAGAGCCTATACGTTACTGGATGCGGGTTTCCGCTGGCAGGTGAGCCGGAATTTCACCCTTGATCTCTATGGCGACAACCTGTCCGACCGTCGCTTCGCCACCTATGCCTTCAATGCTGGCCCCGGCATTGGTAACGCCTATCAGTTGGGCAAGGGACGCGAGTTGGGTGTGCGGCTGCAGACAGGCTTCTGATCCGCCATGTCACCGCAAACCATTCGCCGCTGGTCGGTTCTGCATCGCTGGTCGTCACTGCTCTGCACCCTGTTCATGCTGCTTCTGTGCGTAACGGGCCTGCCACTGATCTTTCGGGAGGAGATTGACCGGGCATTGACAGGCACGGGAACGGTGGCGGCTGCCACCCCCGCACGGTCGTTGGAGGAGGTCGTTGCCACCGGTTCCACCCTGCAGCCTGACCGGGTTGTACAGTTCATCGTCTGGGAACCGGAGACGCCCGGTCAGATCACCCTCTCCATGGCTGCCACGGCCACCGCCTATCCGTCGGATAATATCAGCGTCCTACTGGACGCGGCGACGGGTGAACCGGTGGCCGGGGGGGATGCCGGTATCATGGAACTGGTGTTGAAGCTGCACGGGCAATTGCTGCTGGGGCCGGCGGGGCCGCCGCTGCTGGGGCTGATCGCCATTGCTTTCCTGCTCTCCCTCCTGTCGGGCATCGTGCTTTATGCCCCTTTCATGCGGCGGCTGCCCTTTGGCGCTGTCCGGCGGGATCGCGGTGTCCAGGTGCGCCGGCTGGATTGGCACAACCTGCTGGGTATTGTCACCGCCGCCTGGTTGCTGGTCGTGGGCGGCACGGGCTGGATCAATGCCTGGGGTGGCTATATTTTCCAGATCTGGCAGGTGACGGCCATGGCGCCGACCCCACCGGATGCGGTGATCCGCCCGCCGCTGGTGTCAGCCGGTGCCGCCTTGCAGACGGCGCTTGCGGCCCTGCCCGGCCATGCCCCCGCGATCATCGCCATGCCGGGGTCGCTGATGAGCGATCCCGGTCACTATGCGATTTATCTGCGCGGCGGCAGTGCCCTGGAAAGCCGGCTGATGCGGGCGGTTCTGGTGGATACGCAAAATGGGGTGGTGGCATCGGTGCCCGACATCCCCTGGTACATTACCGGGCTGTTGCTGTCGCAGCCGCTGCATTTTGGCGATTATGGCGGTCTGGCGCTGAAACTGCTGTGGGCGGCGCTGGATCTGGTGGCCATTGCCGTGCTGTGGACGGGGCTGCGGCTGTGGTGGCGGGGAAGGGGTGTTGCATGAAGGCGGTTCAGATATTCGCTTTTCCCGCCCTCTGCGCGGCCTTAACCCTGGCGGGGCTGGTTCTGGCGCTGGTCATGGATGGGGTCGGTGATGCGGCGGCCACCCTGCTGCTGCTGGTGCCGCCGCTCATCGCCGCCATCGCCAATTACCGGTTCCGCACCCCGACGAAGGGCCGAGAGGATGCCGGATCGTAACAGGCCCTGGCTGCGCCTGGCTGTCGGTATGATCTTGATGGGACTGTCCGGATAAGGGCATCGGCTCTGCGTGATGGCTTCACCAGCGCCAGCCCAATTCCGCACCGATGACCTGCGGTGCCCCCACCCCGGCATAATAGGTGCCATCATAGCCGAACAGAGAGTTGCTGTAGGCGCTGGTCGTATAATAATGGGTCTTGGTCAGGTTTTCCGCATAAAGCCGCAGTGTCCAGCGTTCGCTCTCCCAGCCGAGCTGGGCATTGACCAGCCAATAGGCATCCTGAAAGGCGATATTGTCGCCATGCAGCGGTGTGCGTCCGGTGCCATTCACTTCCCCACGCAGGAACAGCCCCTGCCAAGGCCGCCAGCTTGCCGCCAGTGAGGCATCCCATTCCGGCACCAGCTTCACCTTGCGACCTTGAAGGTTGGCCCCTTTGGTGTATTCGCTGTCCACCAATCCGACAGAGGCCATCAGGTCCAGTTCCGGCGTTGGCCGCGCCGTCAGTTCCAGTTCCAGTCCGCGCGATCGGATGGCGGCGGTAGACGTGACCATGGTGGTGGAGACGATGCGGCCATTGGCGTCGTAGAGGATGGAATATTCCTGCCAATTATCGGCATCGGTATGGAACAGCGCACCACCCAGCAGGGCCTTGCCATCCAGAAGGGTCGCCTTGGCCCCCAGTTCATAGGTCCATAGCCGTTCCGATCCGTAGCGCGAATAGTCCCCGGCCACACCCAGCCCGGTAGCCGCGAGATTGAAGCCGCCGGGAATCCAGCCCTTGGCGACGGAGGCATAGAGCAGCCAGTCGGCATCCCGCTTCCAGTCCAGGGAGACGCGGGGCAACAGGGCTGTGTGTGTATCCTGCAACTGTTCGGCCTGATAGGCGAGGGTGCCCAGCGGACCCAGGTTCAGGCTTCCGGCCTGCTGCCGTTTCTCCCGTTCTGCACGTTCATAGCGCAGGCCGCCCGTCAGCCGCAGGCCGCCGCCCAGGGAGGCTCCGGCCTGCCCGAACAGGGCGCTGTCGCGCGACCAGGTACTTTGCCTGGGTGCCCAACTGTAATCATCCAGATCGCCGGGTCCAATCAGGGTGGACAGGGCCTTGTCCCGCCGGTCGCGGTAATGGTTCAGGCCGACCAGCCATTGCAGCTTAGCCCCATCCTCCGAGGCCAGCCGTGCCTCGAAGTTCCAATAGGTCTCGTCATCGCGATGACCCCCGGCAGCCCCCGACATGGCGGTCAAATCCAGGTCGGTCCCCAAGGAGATATCTTTCACATCGCGCCAGGAAGCGCTGACATCCAGTACCGCGCCATCGAACAGGTGATTGAGGTTGGCACCCGCCAGATACTCATCCTCCCGCGTGTCTTTGGGGGCGTCATGCAGCAGGCTATAGCGCCCGGCCTGGCGTCCATCATTGAAGGCGGCGCTGTAATTGGCGTCGTAACGGGCGCGATCAACGGGCAGGAACTCCTGCTCGTAAAGGTCAGGCGCCCGCAGCAGGGAGGCGGAGGTGACAAAATCCACCTGTGTCCGGTCGCCCGGCGTCCAGCGCAGCTTGCCCTGCAGGAAGGTCTCGCGCACCTCACCCGGCTCCCCGATGGAGGAGGCGTCATTGCGCACGAAACTATCCGCATCCTCATGCGTGGCGACGAAGGAACCGGTGAGGATGCCCGGGCTGAGGGGACCGGCCAGGGAAAGCCGGCCATTGAAACCTTCGCCATTGGTGAAGCGGTAGCCGCTGCCCGTTGCCTCCGCTTCCAACCTGTCGGTAGGGGTGCGGGTGCGCACCACGATCAGCCCGGATTCCGTGTTGGCGCCATACAGCGTGCCCTGCGGACCGCGCAGCACCTCGATCTGCTCGGCAAAGCCCAAGGCTTGGTCCGATGGCTGGCGATAGGGGATGCCATCAATATAGACGGCAGCGCGGTTGACGATAAACGGGTTGCTCTCAATCCCGCGGATGGTGATGTAGGTGCCGCCAACCTGTCCGATCTGATTGAACTTCACATTGGGCACATAATCATCAATTTGGCGCAGCGTTTCGATCCGCGCGTCATGAATGATGCTTTCTGTAATCACGGTCGCCGCTACTGGCGCGTCGGCCAGCCGCTGCATATGCCGCGATGCCGTCACCACGATTTCATCGACCACAGGATCGGCAATGGTCTGGCCCAGGGCGCTGAGGGGAAAAAGAGTGGTGGTACCCAGCATCAAGGATCCAACCAGCCGTATTCTGGACATTTCTGCCTCCAAATTGCGAATGATTCACAATTAGCGAGGCACTGTCTGATCGGGCAACGGAACCGTCATGCGCCAGCCGGCATATTTTCTGCGGTGGCGGGCGGCCTGGGGCCTTATGCCGAATTGGCGCTGAAAGGCGTTGGAGAAAGGGGACGGGGTATAGCCGACATGGTAGGCGGCCTGCGCCACCCCCATGCCCTCTTGCAGCAGACGGGCCGCCATCTCCAGACGGCGCTTTGTCACATAAGCGGCGATGGACATGTCGAAGCGCAGGCGGAACGCATCGGTCAATGTGCGAACATTGGTGCCGACCAGGCGCGCCAATTCGGCCAGCGATGGCGGATCGCGCAACCGGTCTTCCAGCATGTCGCGGTCGGTATCGGCCTGGGTGGCCAAGCGTGGGGAAGGCTGCAGCCGCTCTTCCTTGCCCGACAACCAGGTCCAGACCAGTGCAGTCAATTCCAATACCCGCGCCTGTGCCACCAGCGCGCGGGCACCATCCTGGAACCATGGGTCAATGGGGGCACAAAGCTGGGCAATCAGATGGGGTGGCGGTCTGTTGGTGGCGCGCAGGGGCGCACCGTGGTGGAGTATCGCCTGGATGTCCACCAGTTGCGGGATTTCAGCGGCAGCATCGACCGGCAGGAAGAAGCCGCAGGCCTTTGCCTCGCCCTCCATCATCCGGGTGGAGAAGGGTGAGGCATCGGCTGGGCAAAGCATGGCGGTCAGCCCCGGCCCCGCAAGATCGAACCCGCCCAGACTGCCCTGTGTCGAAAGGCGGGCGATGCCGCATGACAGGTGCAATCCGGCCGGCAGGGAAGGGTTGTAATGGACAGGCACCGTCTGGATTTGGTGGGAGTGGTGGAAAGTACCGCCCATTGTCTCGGCGGTCTGCAAATACCCATCCAGACCGCCCGCCTG
>CALRQC020000050.1:0-37469 GCA_943370215.1 Azospirillum sp. RU38E | reverse complement strand
CCGTTCCGGCCGCACGCTCTCCGGCCAGACGACGGAGGCTTTCTGGAACAGCCTGCGCCATGTGAAGCCCTTCTCCATCGGGCTGAACTGCGCCTTGGGGGCGGACCTGATGCGCCCCTATATCCAGGAACTGGCGCGCATCGCCGACGTCTATGTCTCCGCCTACCCCAATGCCGGCCTGCCGAATGAGTTCGGCCAGTATGATGAGAAGCCCGAGCACATGGCCAGCGACCTGCAAGGCTGGGCCCAGGATGGGCTGGTGAATATTGTCGGCGGCTGCTGCGGCTCCACGCCCGACCATATCCGCGCCATCGCCGACAGCGTGAAGGGTGCCCCCCCCCGCGCCCCCGCCCAGCCGGAACGGCAGATGCGTCTGTCGGGGCTGGAACCGTTTACGATGCCGGCGTTTTAAGGGGCGGGCCTAGTTATGGAGCGCGAGGCAAACTCATTGAGATTGCTTGTATGGAACTGCCGTGGCGCGCTCCATAAGAAGATGGATTATGTGAAAAAAATAAATCCTGATATCGCCGTTATTGCAGAATGCGCAGATATTCATGAGCTGGCCGCTCAGTATGGCTACAATTTTTTGTGGGCTGGCGACAAGAAGGGCGTGGCTGTACTTTCTAAAATACAATTTTATGCGAATAAAATCTCAGACGAGGAAATACCACTCCATCACCACGTCAAGGCAAGAATTCAGAAACTCCACCTCAATGTCATTGGGTTATGGACAAAGGGACCGGGCTATTCATATAAAAATTATATGATAGCGCAGAGAAATTTATCATTACTGAATGATGAAGTTTCTATATACTGCGGCGACTTTAACGAAAATGTAATTTGGGACAAATTCGGAAAATTAAGCCATGGCCATTTGGTTTATTTTCTAGAAAAAATAGGAATGAAAAGTGCATATCATTATTTCAATAAAGAAGAACATGGGAAAGAGTCCGCAAGCACTCTTTATTTCAGATGCAAAAAGATGGATGGGTTTCACATCGACTATTGCTTCTTAAGCCCTTATCTTCTTTCTAGGATCAAGTCGGTATCGATCGGATCATACGAAGATTGGGTAGCAACAGCTATCAGTGATCATGTGCCAATCTGGGTGGATTTTGACCAAATCCCCGGGAGCATTTAAATGACAAGAGCACTTAAAAAATTGGGTTGGCGTCCGATAGTGAAGGTATCCAGCACGATTATGCCGCACTGTCCTTGTCATCCGCGAAAGGGTCTGTCATCCGCCAAGGTTGGTCGCGCCACATTGCATCGATCCCGTTTTGAAAATCATCGTCCAATCCCAGCCCTGATCCTGACGTTGCGCGGGCGATTCTTTCCCCAGCCGGCAGTGATGGATCATCAGGCAGCGGCAAAAGCCCGTTCCACATCATGTCCACCGCTTCTTCTTCCAGGGAGCGGCGGTTGCTGCGTGCGCGGGCCTCGATGCGCCCGCGCAGGTCATCATCAATCTCAAGAACCAGCGTCGCCATTATCGCCACCTCCCGGTCGGCCAATTCCCTAATATAACACGCCCCCTCCTTCCCCCCAAGCACCCCAACCCCCGAGCCGCCGCCATGACCAACGCCCCCCGCACCGCCAGTTTCGTCAATATCGGCGAGCGTACCAACGTCACTGGCTCGGCCAAGTTCAAGAAACTGGTGCTGGAGGGACAGTATGAGGCCGCACTGGATGTCGCGCGGGAGCAGGTGGCCAACGGCGCCCAGGTGATCGACATCAACATGGACGAGGCGATGCTGGACAGCGAGGCGGCGATGGTCCGCTTCCTGCGCCTGATCGCCTCGGAACCGGATATCGCCCGCGTACCGGTGATGATCGACAGCTCCAAATGGAGCGTCATCGAGGCCGGGTTGAAGAATGTCCAGGGCAAGGCCATCGTCAATTCCATCAGCCTGAAGGAAGGCGAAGACCTGTTCGTCGCCCAGGCCAAGAAAATCCGCCGCTATGGTGCTGCCGTCGTCGTCATGGCGTTTGACGAAAAGGGCCAGGCCGACACCCGCACCCGCAAGCTGGAAATCTGCAAGCGTTCCTATGATGTGCTGGTGAACAAGGTTGGCTTCCCGCCGGAAGATATCATCTTCGATCCCAACATCTTCGCCGTCGCCACCGGCATTGAGGAACATAATAACTACGCCGTCGACTTTATTGAGGCGACGCGCGATATCCGCCGCGACTGCCCCGGTGCCCATATTTCCGGCGGTCTCTCCAACGTCTCCTTCAGCTTCCGCGGCAACAACACGGTGCGCGCGGCGATGCATTCGGTCTTCCTCTATCACGCCATCCCGGCGGGGATGGATATGGGCATCGTCAATGCCGGCGAACTGCCGGTGTACGACGACATCCCGGAGGAACTGCGCGAACGGGTGGAGGATGTCATCCTCAACCGCCGCGACGACGCCACCGACCGGCTGCTGGAGGTGGCGGACAAGTACAAGGGTGGCGAGAAGAAGAAGGCCGCCGACCTGTCCTGGCGCGGCCTGCCGGTGAGTGAACGGCTGGCCCACGCCCTGGTGCATGGCATTGACGAATTCATCAACGAGGATGTGGAGCAGGCGCGGCTGGCCGCCGTTCGGCCCCTGCATGTCATCGAAGGCCCGTTGATGGATGGCATGAATGTTGTGGGCGACCTGTTCGGGGCAGGCAAGATGTTCCTGCCCCAGGTGGTGAAATCCGCCCGCGTGATGAAGAAGGCCGTCGCCTGGCTGCTGCCCTATATCGAGGCGGAGAAGGAAGGCGGCAAGTCCGAACCGGCCGGCCGCGTGCTGATGGCCACGGTGAAGGGCGACGTGCATGATATCGGCAAGAACATTGTCGGCGTCGTGCTGCAATGCAATAATTTTGAGGTGGTGGATCTCGGCGTCATGGTCCCCGCCGCGAAAATCCTGGATGAGGCCAAGGCGCATAAGTGCAACATTATCGGCCTGTCCGGCCTGATCACCCCGTCGCTGGATGAAATGGTGTTCGTGGCCCGCGAAATGCAGCGCCTGGGCCTGAAAATGCCGCTGCTGATCGGCGGGGCCACCACGTCCAAGGTGCATACCGCCGTCAAGATCGACCCGAACTATGACGGGCCGGTGGTGCATGTGCTGGATGCCAGTCGCGCCGTGGGCGTGGCGCAGAACCTGCTGCACGCCGATAACGGCCCCGGCTATATCGCTGGCATCAAGGCCGATTACGCGGCGATGCGGGAGGCGCACGCCCGCAACCAGTTGACCCGTGCCCGCCTGCCCCTGGCCCAGGCCCGCGCCAACGCGCTGAAACTGGATTGGGCCAGCTACCAGCCGCCCCAGCCGCTGAAACCCGGCCTGACAGTGCTGGAGGATTACGATCTGGCCGAGCTGGTGGCCCGGATTGACTGGAAGCCCTTCTTCCAGGCCTGGGAACTGCACGGCAATTTCCCCGCCATCCTGGACGATGCGAAGGTGGGCGAAAGTGCGCGCGCGCTCTGGGCCGATGCCCAGGCCATGTTGCAGCGGATTGTGGGGGAGAAATGGTTGACGGCGCGCGGCGTCGTCGGCTTCTGGCCCGCCAATGCCGTGGGCGATGATATTGAGCTGTACACGGATGATAGCCGGGGCACGGTGCTGGAACGGCTGCATATGCTGCGCCAGCAGATGGCGCGCGATCCGGGCCGCGACCGCGCCCATCTCTGCCTGTCCGATTATGTGGCGCCGAAATCCAGCGGTCTGGCCGATTGGGTGGGCGGTTTCGCCGTGACGGCGGGCCATGGGCTGGAAGAACGCGCCAAGGCGTTTGAGGCGGCACACGATGATTACAGCGCCATCCTGCTGAAGGCCCTGGGCGACCGTTTGGCCGAAGCCTTCGCCGAGCGCCTGCATGAACGGGTGCGGACCGAGCTGTGGGGTTACGCGGCGGGTGAGAGCCTGAGCAATGAACAGTTGATTGCCGAAGCCTATCGCGGCATCCGCCCGGCGCCGGGCTATCCCGCCTGCCCCGACCATACGGAAAAATCCACCCTGTTCCGCCTGCTGGGCGCCACAGAGCAGGCCGGCATCACCCTGACCGAAAGCTTCGCCATGGTGCCCACCGCCGCCGTCTCCGGCTGGTACTTCGCCCACCCGGACGCCAAATATTTCGGCGTGGCCAAGGTGGAACGCGATCAGGTGGCCGACTATGCCCAGCGCAAGGGCATGTCCCTGCCCGACATGGAACGCTGGCTGGCCCCCAACCTGAATTACGAACCGGGGACGGAGGATCGGGCGGGGGTTGCGGCGGCGTAAGGGGGGCTTGAGTCCCTCCCCGCCCGCCCGTCATCACGCCCCCATCTGCGCTTCCGCTACATCCGCTAACTCCCCTAAGTCCCTTCTTTTCCCGTCATCCCGGCGAAGGCCGGGATCCAGCGCGCGCGTCTGCGCGCCACATGACTCACCGCCGCCTCAAAAAACCCGCCCCGCCTTGCTCCCCCACTCGCAAACTGCCATATTTGACAGCGCATTTTGTGGAGCTACCCATGACCGGCCCGTCGCTGGAATCCCGCCAGTGGGAAATTGTCGGCACCCTTCTGGGGGTGTCGGAACAACCATTGTCCGATCTTGATGCCGTGCGATTGGTGCGCAAGCGCTTCCAGTTAGCAGAACGCCCTTTAATTCAAATCGGAGTACGCCATAAATAAATTTGGAAAAAATCATTCAGTATTTATTAACATTCGCCCGATTCCCGCTATTCAGAGATAATAATACTTAAGCCAGATACCGCCACCTTGGAAGAAAACCTCGATGAATGATGATCAACATCCATTGATTGTGGGAATCAATGCGATCTTCGAAGGGGATGGTTCGCATTTAAGGCAACAGTTCATTTATGCCGGCCTTTTGCTAACTATATTTGAGAGATTTAAGAAATACGTAATTGATCATGTTGATGGATTTTTCTCAACATACGTGGAAATCAAAGAAGGTGATATCAGATATACGCGCGGTGAAAAATTCAAGAAGCTCATCAAAGAACGTGGGGCAGGACAGCCTGGTCAGCACAACAACAAAGACTTCCGGGCAGCGCTGCTTTTTTTTCATCAAATGGGCGCACTTGATAAAGATGATTTTGATGAAATAGAGCGCCTGTATAATCTTCGAAATAAGATTGGTCATGAGCTCCTTCGAATCGTTGCATTCGATGGGAGCCCCATTATGCTGGTTGATATTTTATTCACTTTCGGAGTATATGTAAATATTGTCCGATGGTGGGTTAAGGAGATAGAGATACCCACGAACCTAGATTTAACTGAAGATGAATACAAGAATATAAATTGGGATGAAGTGGATTCAGCAGAGTCAATATTGCTTAGAGAAATACTAAATAAATCATTAAGCGAAGACCCACAATGGCATGAATACCAAAAAGAAATAGAAAAACTTAAACAAAATCGTGATATTTAAGAATACAGATTCTGTCCCCCATAAAGCAACCGATTCACGACCACCGCATCCGCTCCAACGTGAAAGGCAATCGTCACCCGGCGCTCAAACCCCGCGATCCGCAGCCCTTCACGGATATCATCCCGCCTTGTTCCGCGTTCAGGAAACGTAACGAAGCCAGCAATATAGCCCTGCAAGCGCCGGACATATCCCAGTGCGATGGCTGGCCCGGCTCTGTCAGCAATAAAATCATACAGTTCGATCAAATCGGCCTGCGCTTCCGGCGCATAGATAATAACCCGCTTCACGCCGACGCCTTCACCCGCCTGCCATGATGCGCCAATATCGCCGCTTCCACCTCACCGGCCCCGATCCCCCGCGCCGGGTCAGCCTTCATCGCATCAAATGTCGGGGCCACCTCGTCGCGCAGCCATTGTTCAACCGTGTCTTCGCGGTCGCGCAGGGCCTGAAGGCCGGCCCGGATAACATCCGCCGCGTCGGCGTAATCCCCGCGCGCCACCAGATCGTCCACGAAGCTGCCCATATCCTCGGGCACCGGCACGGACCGCGTTGCTGACAGGGCCATCGCAATTTCCTCCGCAGAGTGACGGGCAATAAGATAGCATAGGGCCATCCCGCTTCCCAATCCCCGGCACGCTGCCCCCATCATGCCAGATCGTCCCCCTGCCAGCGCCGCCGCCGCGTCTTCCCAGCCCGCCGGGCCGGCGGTGCCGGGGACAGGATGGCCATCGCCGAGGACTGCACGCCCATCGCACCGTTGGCCTCCAAACCCCATAACGGGTTCAAGATCGGCATCCTGCAAGGGGAACTGGGCGACGCCCCCAACTTTCTGGAACCCCTGGACGCAGAAGAGCTTGCCCTTTGGGAGGGGCATCCCTGAACCCCCGTGCGCCCCCCCAACTGTGGCAGGCACGCCTTGCCAAACCAACCGCCCCAATATAGGATTTAATTCTCTAAAACCACCCGCCGGCCACCACCATGCCGCTGCCCAGCCGCCCCCAGCACAGAGCCCACAGCGGCATTCATTCGGAGCAGGCGCACGCCCCCACTCCGGCCCAAAACCCGCAACCCTTTGAAAGCACACCCCTCCCCCACACGCCCCCTACGCAACACAGAGCGTTTATCTGTTGCGTAGTGTTGCGTAGGGCCGGACATCCCGGCCCGCTCCCCGGCTCAGGGCTGCAAGCCGCGGGCGCCGTCCAGCATCATGCCGGTGGTGTCGGCCCCGTCCAGCACCACGCCGGTCAGGTCGGCACCGCTGAAATTCACCCCCACCAGCTTGGCCTGGCGGAAGATGGCAGCGGCCAGCCGGGCGCGGACCAGGGAGGTGCGCACCTCGTGCCCGCGCGCGGTTTTCAGCATGGACAGGTCGGCCCGTTCCAGATTGGCGTCGATCAGGTTGGCGCGGTCCATCACGGCACCCCGCAGATCGGCAAAACGCAGATCGCTGGAGCGCAAATCCACGCCCGACATCTGCACCGCCTGCATCTGGGCGCCGCGCAGATCGGCCCCGCGCAGGCTGGTATTATTGGCCTTCATCAGGGTCAGCACCCGGCCAGACAGGTCCATGCCGGAAAGATCCTGGCCGCTGATATCCAACTGATGTCCGGCGCGGCCGGCACTGCCCACCCATTGCGCATGGGCGGCCAGCATCGTCTCCAACTGTTCCGGCCCGAGGCGGGTGACGGGGGGAACGGCGGCCTCTGCCTCTTCCACCGGCTCGGCCGGGGCCTCCCGGCGGCGCGCATCGGCGTCGGTACGGATGGAGGTGGCCAGTGCCTCCGCCCGCACCTTGGCCCCGGCCAGATTGGCGCCGCGCAGATCGGCATCGGCCAGGTCGGCCCCATCCAGATTGGCCCGCACCAGCTTGGCATCGCGCATGTCCAGCCGGGTCAGTTGCGCGCCAGTCAGCACCGCACCGGAGAAATCCGCCGCCCGCGCGGTGGAGCCGGTCAGGCGCGCCCGGGTCAGATCCACATCCACCATCACGGCCGCACTGATATCAGCCGGCCCGATTTCCATCCCCAGAATGCGGAAATCGGTGCGGGTGGCGCTGGCCATGGCGCCATCCCGCAGATCGCATTCCACCATCCGCGCCCCAGTCAACACGGCCCCACGCAGCGTCGCCGCCCGCAGGTCCGTCCGATGCAGTTGGGCGCGGCTGAGGTCCGCCTCGCTGAGGTCACAGCCGAACAGGTCGGCATAATCCAGCTTGGCCCCGGCAAAGCTGGTGCGCCGCAGGATGGCGCCCGACAGGTTGGCATTGGTCAGGTTGCGCCCGTTGAAGGACATGCCCGACAGGTCGAAGAATGGCAGGCTGAGTTTGGCGCCCCCAACCATGCCGGATAGATAGGCCAGATGCCGTTCGCACGCACGATCCAGTTGCGCCTGGGTCAGGCGCACGCGGGGAGCGACATGATTGGCATCTGTTCCCATGGGCTTCGCTTATCCAAACAAGGCGTCGATATCGGCCTGTGAAACCGTTCCCCCCGAAGAAGGCGGCGGAGGGGGAGGCGGCGGCGGCGGAGGCGGAGGCGGTGGAGGTGGAGGCGGTGGAGGTGGAGGTGGAGGCGGTGGTGGCGGGGGAGGTGGCGGCGATGCCATCTCTTCCTCCGTCAGGCCCCAATCATCCATGGATGTCATATCGCCACCGGTAGCGGGCGGTGGGCTTGAATCCAGACTGTCGAACAGGGCGTCGATATTGGCCTGGCTGACAGCTTCCAGCGCCGGACCATGCAGCAGGTGCTTGTCGGGTCGGTCATCATCGGGGCGCAGCGCGATCAACCCGTCGGAACCCAGCTTCTTGCTGCCAACATCGGTATCCTCGACACCCCAGATTTCGATCATCGTATTCACCCGCTGCTCAATATAGCGCAGGGTGTTGACGACCTTGGTGGTGCGCTGACCGGTAATGTCCTGGAAGGAACAGGCGGTCATGATTTCGATGGTCTGGGCATCGATATCATTGGTGATATCGCTGGATGGCAGGCGGGCGACCAGCGCCTGTATCCGCTCCGTCGCGTTGAGAATATCGGAGGTGGCGCGTTCGGTGGCGGTGACGATGGCATCCAGCTCGTTGGTGGCGGCCATGATGCGGTTGGCACCGGCATCCATGGGGCGAAGCTGGGCGATTTCCTGGCGCGTCTGTTCGATATAATTGGAAAGCTGCTTCAACTCCTCCCGCATGATGTGCAGATGCGGGCTCTGTGTATCGACCGCCGCCGCCGGGGTACCCGCCTGGGAGAGGCGCGCCACCTGCTCTGTCATCTGGCCCAGCAGGGCGCGCCAGTCATCCTGGGCGACGATGCGGGTCTGGCGATCACGCATACGCAGGAAGGCGCGCCCCCGGGCGGAAGCCAGCAGCGCTTCCTCCAGCGCCGTGTATTCCTTCTCGGAAAGCTCCAACGGATCCATTACGCCTCCAAGCCCGATCATGGGCCCACCCCTTGCCGCCATCCCGGTGTAACATGATCATACATGACACCCCCTTTCACCGTCACCGGGGGCACACGCAAAGACCAGCGAAACCGGTATATCCTAAAGCATATGATCGATACCGGGATAAATCGTTTCACCCCGCCGCGCCACCAACAAGTGTTGGCGGACCTCACAGAGGTGATTTGATCCGTCGCAAGGCCGGTGTACCCTGCAAGCGTTAAAGAAATCGTCACCAGCCACAGGCTGGGCAAAGGATTTACTGAGGAACGACGCGATGGAGATATTGATCGGCTTTCCAGAAGGGGAAATGCTGGCGACCCGGCTGGCCGAAGCGCTGGCCTTGCCGCTGCATCAGGCGGCCCTGCACCGTTTCCCCGACGGCGAGAGCTTGGTGCGGCTGGAAGCAGCCCCCACACGGGCCATCATTGTCCGTTCGCTCAATCAACCCAATGATAAGCTGGTGGAGCTGCAATTGCTGGCCGGCGCGCTGCGCGAACGCGGCTGCACCGAACTGACGCTGGTCGCCCCCTATCTGGCCTATATGCGCCAGGATATTGAGTTCAACCCCGGCGAGGTGGTCAGCCAGCGCATCATGGGGCGCTGGCTGGGGGGCCTGTTCGATTGCATCGTCACGGTCGATCCCCACCTGCACCGCACCCATGATCTCGGCGAGGTATTCCCCGGCAGCCGCAGCGCCGCCCTGACCGCCGGCCCCCTGCTGGGCGACTGGGCCCGCAGCCAGGGGGCGGATGCCAGTTGGGTGATTCTGGGGCCGGACGAGGAATCGGCGCATCTGGTACAAGGGGCCGCCCAGGCTGCCGGCGCGCAGCCGCTGGTCGGGCTGAAGGTGCGGCGCGGCGACCATGATGTCTCCGTTGGTCTGCCGGATGGCACCGACCTGACCGGCCGCACCGTGCTGTTCGTCGATGATATTGTCAGTTCCGGCAGCACCCTGATCGATGCGGCCAAGGTGGCATATGCCCATGGTGCCGCCCGCGTGCTGGCCGCCACCGTCCATGCCGTATTCCCGATGGAACGGATGGCGGCCTTTCAGGCGGCGGGCATTGACACGGTGGTATCCGCCGACGGCATTCCCCACCCCACCAATGCCATCGGCCTGTCTGAACTGATCGCTGAAAGCCTGGTGACGGTTTAGGCTCAACCCCACGGCCCAGGCCGGCGGCCACCCCCGCCGGCGCTGGGCACGCTGCCGCCGGACCGGCGGGGGCTGAAGGGGCTGCTGCCCGTCACCATCGCCCGTAAACGGCCAACCCGTTCGGCCGTGCTGGGATGGGTGGAAAACAGGCTGTCCACCCCGCGCCCATGCAGCGGGTTGATGATGAACATATGGGCGGTGGCGGGGTTATTTTCCGCCGCCACGTTGGGCACCAGCCGCGCCCCGTCGTGGATGCCTTCCAGCGCGTCGGCCAGCCAGTCGGGCCGACCGCAGATTTCGGCACCGATGCGGTCGGCCTCATATTCGCGTGACCGGCTGATGGCCATCTGCACCAGCATGGCGCCCAGCGGCGCCAGAATGGCCACCAGGATGGACCCGACAATGCCCAACGGGTTGTTGCGGTTATCATGCCCGCCAAAGAACAGGCCGAAATTAGCCAGCATGGACAAGGCACCCGCCAGCGTGGCGGTGATGGTCATGATCAGCGTGTCGCGGTTCTTGATATGGGCCAGCTCATGCGCCATCACGCCCGCCACCTCCTCCGGGCTCAACCGCTCCAGCAGGCCAGTCGTGGCAGCCACGGCGGCATTTTCCGGGTTGCGGCCGGTGGCAAAGGCGTTGGGCTGGTCATTCTGGATAACGAAGACGCGTGGCATGGGCAGGCCGGCGCGCTGCGACAGGCGCTGCACCATGCCATAAAATTGCGGGGCGCTGGCGGCATCCACCTCGCGGGCGCCATACATGCCGAGCACCATCCTGTCGGCGTTCCAATAGGCGAACAGGTTGGTGGCCAGCGCCAGACCCAAGGCGATCATCATGCCGCCCTGGCCGCCCAGCAGAAATCCGACCGCCAGGAACAGGCCGGTCAGACCCGCCAACAGCATTGCGGTACGGAAATAGCCGCTCATCTCTCTCCTCCGGCTCTGCGCCGTCATTCAAAGGGCGAACCACCGCCCGGTCGCTTGAGATATGGGAATGCCGCCCCCGTTCCATCAAGGCTTGGCAGAATTGCACGGCAGCGCCATATCAACACCAGATTGTCACTGAAAGGCCCTGATCATGACCGAGAAGAAGCAGGACGAGACCGTCGGCGCGGCCATGCCCGCAGCAGAGAACGCCCCCTCCCCCGCCCGGCCGGCCGCCATCCCGCAGCCGCCCGGTGAAATTGGCGGACGTGAGGGGCCGGAACCGACACGCTATGGCGATTGGGAAGTAAATGGTCGGTGCAGCGACTTCTAGCCTCACCGGTTGCATCTGTACCTACTTGTATGCACGAAGGGGATGATGGTCCCCTCTTGTATGCACCTTAGGATAATGATCTTAAAATCTCTTCTGTGGCGGCGCATAATGCGGTAGGATCGGTGCATTCGATCCCCGTAACCAAGGCCATATACCCCGTGTACCGCCACTTGTTCCCCGCTGCCCTGCTTGTTCTGACGCTGGCCCTGCCTGGCGCTGGTCTGGCCGCATCCCGGCTGAACGGCCCGGTGGAAGCGCGGGTGGTGGAGGTGGTGGATGGCGATACGCTGGCCGTGCGCGCCACCGTCTGGCTGGACCAGGAGGTGGTGACGCGGGTGCGGCTGGAAGGGATCGACACGCCGGAAAGCCGTTCCACCTGCGCCACCGAAAAGGCGATGGCCCGCGCCGCCAAGGACAAGCTGGCCGGGCTGGTACGTGACGCCATGGTGGATCAGGGCAATGGCACCATCACGCTCTACAACGTCGTCTATGATAAATATGGCGGCCGGGTGCGGGCGCAGGTGCGGCTGGCCGATGGCACCGACGTATCAGAGGCGCTGATCCGCGCCGGCGCTGCCCGCGCCTATAATGGCGGCAAGCGCCAACCCTGGTGCGGGGTGGCCGATGCCGGCACGGCACGGGACGACGAAGGCTGAATCTGAAGGGAACTATTCCGGGTGATGGCGCGTTCTTGACGCGGATAACATCCCTGGTGCGAACCCGTGGAGGCCTTTCGCCTTGTCCAGAATTCTGCTGACCGCCCTCATGGCCATCTCATTGACGGGGCCCGCCCTGGCGCAGACCGATGGCCTGCCCGCCGATCCCGGTTTCTCGCTGGAAGTGCGGGGTGGCCCGACGGACATACCGCCTGAACAGTTCCGTCGCGACGTGCTGGCCGCCCTGCCGGCCGATCTGCTGGACCCGACGCGCAATTTCACCGGGGCTGACGGCTATCAGCGTGACGGACGTTACCGGATGGTGATGCTGTTTCATCGCGGCGCGGAAGCGGCGGCGACGGGCAATCTCTGCGCCGCCGCCCAGGCCCAGACATTGCCGGCACCGCCGGCCAACCTGAAGGATCTGCGCAGCACCACCCATCTGGTGGCGGCCTTCTGCGAGAATGACAAGGCCCGCGCCACCGCGCGGGACCAGACGGTGGGGGAAACCGGCCCGCAACAGGCCAGTTTCCGTTTCCTGGTGGCCGATGTGGCCAAACAGCTCTTCCCCAGCGGCTTTAACGTGCTGCCGGGCGTGGGGGCGGCCGCACCGGTGGCCGTCCCCTGATCGGGGGTCAGCCCGGATGCACCATCTGGGCGGGCACGACCCATTGCTGGAACTGTTCCTCCGTCAGCAGGCCCAGCGCCAGCCCGGCCTCCAGCAGCGTCGTGCCCTCATGATGTGCCTTCTTGGCGATCTTGGCGGCATTGTCATAGCCAATATGCGGGTTCAGTGCCGTGACCAGCATCAGGCTCTCGCTCATCAGCTTGGCGATGCGGTCGGTATTGGCGGTGATGCCCACCACACAATTCTCGGCAAAGCTGCGGCTGGCATCGGCGATCAGCCGGACTGACTGTAACAGGTTGTAGATCAGCACCGGCTTGAAGACATTCAGCTCAAAATGTCCGGTGGCGCCGGCATGGGTGATGGTGACATGGTTGCCCATCACCTGGGCGCAGACCATGGTCATGGCTTCCGACTGGGTGGGGTTCACCTTGCCCGGCATGATGGAGCTGCCCGGCTCATTCTCCGGCAGGCTGATCTCCCCGATGCCGCTGCGCGGGCCGCTGCCCAGCAGGCGGATATCATTGGCAATCTTCATCAAGGAGACGGCCAGCGTGTTCAGCACGCCCGACGCTTCCACGATGCTGTCATGGGCGGCCAGCGCCTCGAACTTGTTGGGGGCCGTCACGAAGGGCAGGCCGGTGATATCGGCCACTTCCGTCGCAAAGGCCACATCAAAGCCGATGGCGGCATTCAGGCCGGTCCCCACCGCCGTGCCGCCCTGGGCCAGCCGCAACAGGGCCGGCGGGGCCGCCCTGGCCCGCTCCACCCCATAGGCCAACTGCTGGGCATAGCCGGAAAATTCCTGGCCCAGCGTCATCGGCGTGGCATCCTGCAGATGCGTGCGGCCGATCTTGACGATGGCGCTGAATTCCACCGCCTTGGCCGCCAAGGCTGCCTGCAACTGCTCCAGCGCCGGGATCAAGGCATGGTGGAACTGTTCCGCCGCCGCGATATGCATTGCGCTGGGGAACGTGTCGTTGGAGCTTTGGCCGCGATTGACATGATCATTGGGATGGATCGGCTTTTTCGACCCCATCTCCCCGCCCAGCATCTCAATAGCGCGGTTGGAGATCACCTCATTGGCATTCATGTTGGTCTGGGTGCCGGAACCAGTCTGCCAGACCACCAGGGGGAAATGATCATCCAGGCTGCCATCGATCACCTCTTCCGCCGCAGCGGCGATGGCCTGGCCCAGCTTCGGCTCCAGCGTGCCCAGCGCGACATTGGCCTTGGCGGCAGCTTTCTTGGCGATGCCCAGCGCGCGGATCAGCGGCTTGGGCATCCGCTCCCCGCCAATCTTGAAATTCTGCAGCGACCGCTGGGTCTGCGCCCCCCAGTAACGGTCTGCCGGCACCTCGATCGGGCCGAAACTGTCGGTTTCGATGCGGATATTAGCGGCCATGGGGCCTGCTCCTCGGAAATATTGCAGCGATAGGCTTTGGGCGGGAACCGGGGGCATTGCCGCCGCGTCATTCATATGGGAATTTGATTCCGCTATTGGAGGGGGAATCCGATGCGCTGCCAAGCGGGAAACAAACATTACCACTGGGTGATTTTGTGCTGTGCCGGCTGGCTTGGCGCCACTCCGGTCGCAGCCCTGGCCGACACCCAGCCGCAAAGCGGGCTGACCCAGTTCCACCTGAAGAAGGAACAAGGGAAAACCAGCATCCTGGCCGGCCAGGTGAAGGAGAAGCCAGTCAAGGCAGCGACACCGCGCCGCAAACACCCGCCGCCGACGGTCACCCCGCCCCCGGCACCGCCTGCAACACCGCCGGAAGCGGAATTACGCCCCCAACAGGCGGCGGGCAACCCGTTCGATCCGCCCCCGCCGCCGAAGATACCCGGCGAACTCTCCAGCCGTATCCGCATCGCCGGCAAGGGTCTGAAGCTCGGTGTGCGGATGCCGCTTTGAGGCCGGTCGGGGCTTCACCAATATTGTCGGTGCCATTCCTTGTACAGCCGTGCCGCCTCTTCCGATCCGGCGACGATTTCCACCAGACGCAGGCTGTTGAACATATGGCGCGTGCCTTCCGGTGACAAGGTGCCATCCCGGTTGCGGGGGAGCTTGCGCAGGGCGGCGTTGGTCTGCTGTTCCAGGCGCCGCCTGATATCGGTGATGCGGTTGGAGACTTCCTTTTGAATGCCCAGCGCCCCGGCCATCCGGGCCGACCGGCGCAGGGCCAGCATCTGCTGTTCGGCCTTTTTGATGGTGTCGATATCGGCGACCTTGCCATCGCTGGGGAAAACAGCGTCGATCGCCGCTGGATTGACCTTGTCGCAGATATTCTTCAGCACGAACTGCGCCACGTCCCCCCGCGCCGTCTGCATCTTGGCGGACAGCTCCTTGTCCCGCATCCCCTGAACCATGTCATGGATGGAACCCAAGCCATCGGCCAGCCGTTCCGCCACGGAGGCCAAGCCATCCAGTTCCGCCTGACGCGGGACCAGGCTGTTGTCGGCGGCCAGCCCGCTGGTCTGGCGCAGCAGGTTGCTGACAATATAGCCAGACATTTCCCGCGTCATCGCCTCCTTCTCTTGCGGGGGCCCTCCCAACCGCAAATCACCCAGCAGGCGCAGCAGATCACCCGGCCGCTGCATCCGGGATGACAGCACATGCACCAAAGGCATGGCTTGGCGCGCATCATCGCGCCCCAGTTCCAGCAACGCCTTGCGCAAGGTTTCCAGATGGCTTTCCGACAGGCTGGCAATGGGCCGGGGCGGCAGGGTGGCTTTCAGCTTTTCCACCGGGGCGGCGATAATGACGATTTCCTTGATCACCTCCAACTGGCGGATCACATCATCATCGCGGCCAAACAGGGCCACCTTCTGCTTCAGGTTGGCGTCACACTCCGCCAGCACCCAACCCAGGATTTCGGCACCCGTCTGCCATAGCGGATCGCAGAGATTGGCCAGCAACTCCCCATCAGCGGGGTCAATCCGGCTGACCGCCTGCTGCACCTGCTGTTGCAGGGCCGGAGGGATGCGGTCCCTCAGTGCCCGCCAGCAGGGCATCAGCGTGCTGCGGCTGATCCGGCCCAGACGGCGGCTGTAATTTTCCTGATCGTCCAGCAGATCTTCCACCGGGCGGAAGAACAGCCTGCACGCCGTCTGCCGGCGCGGTGGGCGCAGGCTGGTCAAGCGCGGTCGGATGGCTGCAAAGACACTGCCAACCTCCGGCTTGTCACCGACCTGCTCCAGCAAGCGATAGATTTGCAGCAGTTTGGCATCCGACAGGCGATTGGCATCGCCCATCAGCGCCATCCAATCACCGCCGCCAGCACTGTCCGTTCCCTGGGCTTGGCCCGCGTGTTGGGGCCGGTCGATTGCTGCCATCCCCACCCTCACGCCATCACGGCCTTGACGGATTCAAGTCGCATCACCGCGTCCAGATCCAGCACGCCGGTGCGCCAATCCTGGTTGCCCCGCACCCAGCGGCGCTGCAAACGGTTGATCGTTTCAATGTCTGCCGCTGCCGTCAGCAGGGGGCCGACCTCTTCTCGCGGGATCGTCGGCAGCAGGCAGGAAAGCTCCCCCACAATTTCCCGCTTGGCCGAGGGGGTGGCGTTGCGCACATTCTCCCAGAGGATCAGCAGGAAATCCCAACCATCCAGCAACCAGGCAATCCGCCCCACCTGATCGGCCATCTCTCCCCGCAGGCGGGGTGCATCATGCACGATCTGCATCGGGTCACGGCAGGCGGCATCCAGCCGGCCGATCCGCTGCTTCACCTGGGCCAGCGTCTGGCGGGCCACCGTCGCGCAATGGGCGCCCAGCGGCGCCGCTTCCGATCCGTCCAGCTCCGCCCATTCCGCCAGTTCCGTGGCGAAAGCCTCCAACCGGATATTCAGGATACGCAGGCGGCCCGGTCTGGGACATTGCACCAAACCGACAGGGGCCACCACCGCCCCCAGATCATCCACCCGGCCGGCCAGTTCATCGGGGGCAATGCCCACCATGCCCGCCACCTTGGCCAGGGCCTGACGGGCCATGCGTTTACTGTCCTCCGTGGTCATGCCAGGGCGCAACAGGTCGGCGGCCCCAATCCCCACCAGCTTCAGCAGTTCGGTGACAAGGATGAACTGGGTCAGCACCAGGAACTGGCTGTCCAGGTCCAGCAGTTCCGCCGCACGGGCCGCTGCTTCCGGCCCGCAGATGCCGGTGGCTTGCACGCCCAGCACCGCCCCGCGCACCTGTTCAGGGGAATGGCTGTCCAGCGTCTCAATCTGCTCAAATAATATCCGGTCATGCACCGTCAGCGTCATGACCGACGACAGACCTTTCATCGGCAGGACATAGGTACCCTTGCCGTCAGTGAAATTCGGCATCAGGAATTCAAAACGATTGTCCCCATCCCGGCGTAACCGCGCCTGACTGAGCAAAGGCGTAGTGAAGGGGATGGAAATCCCCCGTTCCTGAAAGGTAGCCGGTTGCTGATCACCCGGCACCAGCCGCGCATTCCGCGCGATTTCGTTCCCATCTGTCATCGCGCCTGCCACCCAACACCGATATCGAACAATTTAGCACCGGATTGCGACGATTAATATTTCACATTCGTGGTAATATGCCAGCCTTCTTCTATGGGTCTCTTCGCTTTCTTCCATCCACCCCTCCATTGACCGCAGTGCTGCCGTGCGCAGCCGTTCGGCTTGACCAGGGGTCAGGGCACTGCCTACATTTCACGTCGAGAAGCGGCCAGCCGGCCGCACGGAACCCGAATCCGCCGAGGATGATATGACGACCCCGATCCAAATCACCGATGCCAGCTTTGAAACCGACGTCTTGAAGGCTTCCAAGCCGGTTGTGGTCGATTTTTGGGCCGAATGGTGCGGCCCCTGCAAGATGATCGCCCCCGTGCTGGATTCGGTCGCCACCGATTTGGCCGATCAGGTGACCATCGCCAAGCTGAATATCGATGATAACCCGCAGACCCCGAGCCGGTATGGTGTGCGTGGTATCCCCACCTTGATGCTGTTCAAGGACGGTCAGGTCGCCGCCACCAAGGTCGGCGCCGTGAATAAGACCCAACTGCAGAGCTGGATTGCAAGCAATCTCTGATCTGTCAGCGATAGCGTTGAAAAGGCCGGTTTCCACAAACGGAAACCGGCCTTTTCTTTGACCGATTGAGACAGGTCATGGGGCCGTAACAGGCCGGGTCTATGCTGCCCCCATCTTCGCCCACGGGGAGCAGTGGAAATGGATGACGGTCAGCCGACCAGCCAGGACAGCATGGACCTGGCAGGGTTATTGGCAGAGCTGGCGGCGCTGCGCGCCACCATTCTGGAAGGGGCGGCCCCGTTTCTGGCGCGCCTGGGCCAGCCGGCGGCGAACAGCCCGCTGGCCAATCTGGCCCATTATCTGGCCCTGCGCCATCACGACCTGCGGCCGCTGCAGCGCCGCCTGATGCGATTCGGCCTGTCGTCGCTGGGGCGGCTGGAAAGCCGGGTGCTGCCGACGCTGGATGCCGTGCTGACCGCCCTGGCCGGGATGCAGGGTGTGCCCTCCCCCGCCCTTCTTCCCACAGAGGCACAGTTCTTCGCCGGGGAACAAGCGCTGGCAGCAGCCACACAGGAATTGTTCGGCCCCCCGCACGCGCATCGCCGCTGCCGCATCATGGTGACATTACCCAGCGAAGCGGCGGCGGACGCGGGCATGGTGCTGGAGCTGGCGCGGCTGGGCATGGATTGCGCCCGCATCAACTGCGCCCATGATGACGCCGCCGCCTGGCACAGCATGGCCGCCCATGTGCGGGCGGCCATGCTGGATGTAGGCCGGCCCATCCGTATCCTGATGGACATTGCCGGTCCAAAAATCCGCACCGGCAATCTGGTGGCGGCACCGGAGAAAGGCAAGCTGCGGGCTGGCGACAGCCTGTGGCTGACCGTGGAAGGGGCCGCCCCGCCGCCGGGCAATGGCTATGCCATCGCCGTCTCCCTGCCGGAGATCGTCAACCGCGTCGCCGTGGGTGACCGCGTGCTTTATGATGATGGCAAGCTGGAAGGGCTGGTGGAGGCCATCCAGGAAGGGGCTGCCCTGGTGCGGGTGGGCCGGGTGAAGGAAGGCGGGTTGAAGCCCAAGCCGGAAAAAGGGCTGAATCTGCCCGACACGGCCCTGGGCTTGTCGCCGCTGACGGCCAAGGACGAACGCGATCTGGCCGCCGTGATCGAATGCGCCGATATGATCGGCTATTCCTTCGTCTCGCGGCCCGAGGATATTGATCTGCTGGAAGCGGCCCTGGCCCGGCTGCCGGCGCGGGCGACACCGTTGGGGCTGGTAGCCAAGATCGAACGGCCCGAGGCGGTGCGCAATCTGCCCGCGCTGATCGCCCGTGCCAGCCGGGGCCGTCCCTTTGGTGTCATGATCGCGCGCGGCGATCTGGCGGCGGAGATCGGCTTTGAACGGCTGGCGGAGATGCAGGAAGAAATCCTGTGGATCTGCGAGGCGGCTGCCGTGCCGGTGATCTGGGCCACGCAGGTGCTGGAAGATCTGGTGAAATCCGGCGTGCCCTCACGCGGGGAAATGACGGATGCCGCGATGGCCGCGCGGGCTGAATGCGTGATGCTGAACAAGGGCCCGGCCGTGGGCACCGCGGTATCCTTGCTCGATCGGTTGCTGGGCAGCATGGATGGGCACCTGCTGAAGAAGACGCCCGTGCTGCGGCCCTTGAAATCCTGGTGATATCAAAGGCCGGAAGGGGGCACGCCGCTCCCTTCCGGCCTTTGATATCAACTGTTCTGGGCCAGTACCGTCCCTGCCAGATAAAGCGAACCGCAGATCAGCAGCCTCGCCGGCGGTTCCCCTGTCCCGAATGTCACCAGATCAGCTACCGCGCTGGCCACATCCGGGCTGGATGATGCCTCCATCCCCGCCTGACGGGCCAGCGCAGCAGCATCCTCGGCCGTCACACTGGCAGCCTCCCCCGGGATGGCCACGGCGCGCAGGCGACGCACATAGGGAGCCAGCGGGGCCAGGAAATCCAGCGGACGCTTGCTGCCCAACATCCCGAAGATCAGATCCAGCTTGCGGCCATCCGCCGTCCAGGTAGCCAGATGGCGGGCCAACACCTGGCCGGCACTGTCATTATGGCCGCCATCCAGATGCAACGCCCAGCCATCCGGCAGCAGGTCAACCAGCGGCCCCCGGCGCAGATGTTGCAGCCGTGCGGGCCATTCCACCACCGCCAGCCCCTGACGGATGGCCGCATCGGGAACGGCAAAGGGCAGATGGCGGGTGGCGGCAATGGCCGTGCCCGCATTGTCAATCTGGTGCGCGCCGGGCAGGCCCGGCAAAGGCAGGTCCAGGGTGCCCTGGGCATCCCGGTACCGCCAGGCGTCGGCGCCCAGCGCCTGCGTCCACCAATCCCGCCCGCCCAGGGACAGCAGCACCCCGGCATTATCGGCCAGGGTCTGGAAAACATCCGTCACCGCCGGATCGGCCTGCGGCCCGGCCACCGCCGGACAGCCGGGCTTGATGATGCCGGCCTTCTCCGACGCGATGGCCTGGATGGTCTCTCCCAGGAACTGCATATGGTCCATGGAAATGCGGGTCAGCACCGAAACGGCCGGCGCCTGGATGACATTGGTCGCATCCAGACGGCCACCCAACCCGACCTCCAGCAGCAGCAGATCAGCCGGCTCCCCGGCAAAGGCCAGGAAGGCGGCAGCGGTGGTGATCTCAAAAAAGGTGATCGGGTCGCCCCCATTCACCTGCTCGATCATCTCCAGCAGGTCGGCCAGCCGGTCATCAGCGATGAACCGGCCGGCCAGCCGGATACGCTCATGAAAATGCACCAGATGCGGGGAGGTATAGACATGCACCCGTTTGCCCGCCGCCTCTGCCATGGCGCGCAGAAAGGCGACGGTGCTGCCCTTGCCGTTGGTGCCAGCCACATGCACGACGGGGGGCAACCGGCGCTCCGGATTGCCCAGCTTGGCCAGCAGCCCCTCGATCCGGCCCAGCGACAGGTCGATCACCTTGGGGTGCAGGAGACGCATCCGCTCCAGCACCGCCTCCAGCCGGGGGGAACCCGGCACGATGGGGGCGGCCTTGATCATCGTGCGCCGGCGCCACCCTTGATGCTGACCGGCTTGCGGGACGACCCGCCCCGATCCGGCCCATCGCCGCGCGGCATCCGCACAATCTCCGCCCCCGGACCCGGCCGGCGCAGCAGATCGATGACGCGGGCGAGCGTGGAGCGCAGTTCCTTGCGATGCACCACCATGTCGACCATGCCATGGTCCAACAGATATTCGGAACGCTGGAAGCCCTCTGGCAGCGTTTCCCGGATAGTGCTTTCAATGACGCGGGCACCGGCGAAGCCGATCTGCGCGCCCGGCTCGGCCATATGGATATCGCCCAGCATGGCGAAGCTGGCCGTCACACCACCGGTGGTGGGATCGGTCAACACCACGATATAGGGCAGGCCCGCTTCCTTCACCATTTCCACGGCGATGATGGTGCGCGGCATCTGCATCAGCGACAGGATGGCTTCCTGCATCCGCGCCCCACCGGACGCCGGAATGGCGATCAAGGGCACCTGCTGCAGCACGGCCAGCTTGGCGGCGGCCAGCAGCCCCTCACCCACCGCCATGCCCATGGAGCCGCCCATGAAATTGAAGTCGAACACGGCGGCCACGGCCCCCTGGCCGTCGATCTTGCCATGGGCGACGACGATGGCGTCCTGCCGGTTGGTCTTGGACTGGGCTTCCTTCAGCCGGTCGGTATAGCGCTTCTGGTCGCGGAATTTCAGCGGATCGACCAGCACCTTGGGCAACTCAATCGTCTGATAGCCCGGATCGAACAGCATCTTCAACCGGCGGGCCGGGTCCAGCCGCATATGGTGGCCGCAATGCTGGCAGACATGCAGGTTCTCCTCCAGATCACGATGGAAGATCATCGCGCCGCAGGAGGGGCACTTGTGCCAAAGATTGTCCGGAACCTCCTTCTTCGCGACGAGGGCCTGGATCTTGGGTTTGACGAAGTTGGTCAGCCAGTTCATGGGATACCTTCAAGGCGGGGACCGATCCCGCGACGTTTGGCGGCGATCATCGCCACATTCAGCCGCATGTCAAGCCGAGCGCCAAGTGAGGCATGGCTGGTCCGCAAGGAACCAGCCTGCCTGTGGGCAGCGGAAAATGCGTTCGCCCCCACAACAGCGGTAAGGGCACGCGGTTCCCGCCGCAAAGCGTCAGGTGCGGGCCTTGCGCACACCATCGGCCAGCGACGAAACAAAGGACAGCACATCAGCCACCAGGGTGGCACCCGGCTTGCCCTCACGATCCAGGCCGGTTTCGATCTTGCGCACAATGGCGCTGCCCACCACGGCAGCATCGGCCACACGGGCGACGGCAGCGGCGGCTTCCGGCGTGGAGATGCCGAAGCCCACGGCCAGCGGCAGATCCGTATGACGGCGCAGGCGGGTCACCGCCTCTTCAATCGCCGCACTGCTGGCGCTGCCGGCACCGGTGATGCCGGTGACGGAAACGTAATAGACAAAGCCCGAGGTATTGGCGAGCACGGCCGGCAGGCGGGCATCATCCGTGGTCGGGGTGGTCAGGCGGATGAAATTCACCCCCGCCTTCAGGGCGGGTTCGCACAGCTCGCCATCTTCTTCGGGTGGCAGATCGACGACGATCAACCCATCCACCCCGGCGGCGCGGGCATCGGCCAGGAACTTGTCCACACCATAGCTGTAGATGGGGTTGTAGTATCCCATCAGCACGACCGGCGTTTCATCATCCTGGGCGCGGAAATCGCGGACCATGGCAAGGGTACGGGTCATGCGGGCGCCATTATTCAACGCCCGCAGGCCGGCGGCCTGGATGGCCGGGCCGTCGGCCATGGGATCGGTGAAGGGCATCCCCAGTTCGATCACATCGGCGCCAGCCCCCGGCAGCCCTTTCAGGATGGCAAGGCTGGTCTCGTGATCCGGATCGCCGGCGGTGACGAAGGTGACGAGGCCAGCCCGTCCCTCCTGCTTCAGCCGGGCGAAACGGCGGTTGATGCGGCCGGAATCGGCTTCACGGGCGGGGGCAACAGGGGTCATGGCGCTGGCTTCGGTTGTCACGAAAAGGCGGCGCACCATACCCCCCGTACCCTTTGGAGACAATCGGCCAATATGCGCGGCCGTCCGCAAAGGGGAACATGCCGCCTTCCATCAGTCACCTGCCCGTCTCAATTCAGTGCACTATGTCTTGCATGAATCATTGCTTGCACCCCGGCCAACCGATAACGTCCCACAGTTGTTTCGTCGACAGGACTGGTCAACCCGCATCGTGCCGACACAAACTGCCGAGGAAGCTGCCCCTTCCCCTTCTCCCCGCATTCTGGATACGGCACCGTCGCGGGCGGTGATCTGGCTGGCAGTGTCCGCCTTGCTGATCGCCATGGCCCTGTTCGGCATGGAACTGGTGGTTGGCCGCGACCGGGTGATGGACCGTGCCGCCTCCGACGCGCGGGCCGGGGCGCGGCAACTGGCCGAACATGCCGCCAAGGTGATCGGCACCCACGCGCTGATCTTGAAGAATACCGAGTGGGTCCTTCAGAATGAAGGCTGGGATGGCATGGTGGCGACATCGTCGCTGCATGACTGGTTGCGGCATATGGCGACGGAAGCGCCGGAGGTCCAATCCTACTGGCTGGTGGATGCCAAGGGCGATGTGCGAATCAACACGCTGCGCTGGCCAGCACAACCGCTGAATGTCGCTGATCGACCCTATTTTACCATTCATCTTGATCATCGGGAGGAGCCCTATATCGGCAACCGCATGATCGGGCGCATTCAGCCGGAAATCTTTTTCCCCATCAGCCAGCGCATCCAGGGCCGCGACGGTTCTTTCCAGGGGGTAGCCCAAGTCTCCCTACGGCCAAGCTATTTTGAGAGTTTTTATGCCTCTGTTGCCCTGTTGCCGGGTACAGAGGTGATGTTGGTACGCGATGACGGCACAGTGCTGGCGCGCCATCCTTCAGCACCTGCAACGGAACTGGAATTGCCGGTGGCCGCCGGCCTGCTGGCCCAGGCCGGACAGCCCGCTACATCGGGAACGGTGGGTGACCGGCTGTTCAGTGCCGCCTCCCCCTTCGATGGCGGGCGGCGCTATTACGCCATCGCCGGGGTGGACCGGTTGCCGATAAAGGTGATCTACGGGCTGTCACAAGAACATCTGGATGATGCTTGGCTGCAATCAGCCTTGGGCCATATCGGCTTTGCCCTGGTGGCAACCATGCTGCTGTTGCCGTTGGCCGCCATCGCCATGCGACAGACAAGGCAGGCCGAACAGGCTCAGGCGGACCTGCGCCAAGCCAACAGCGCACTGGAAAGCCGGGTGACGGAACGGACGGAGCATCTGCATTCCGCCCTGACGGATCTGCGCCGTAGCGAGGAACGGTTGAGCCGGCTGGTCGCAACCATCCCGGTTGGGCTCGTGGAATATGATGCCAGCGGCATCATCACCGACATAAACCTGGCGGGCGAGCGCATCTTTGGCATGTCAAAGACAGAACTGGTGGGCCTCAGCTATGATGCCCCGCTCTGGCAAACCAGCCTGCCCGACGGTCAACCCCTGGCCAGACAGGACCACCCTGCCGCCCGTGCCCTGGCGGGGGAGACAATCAGTGGCATGGAATATACCGTGCACGACCCCCGGACCGGGGCTCGGTTGGTTCTGTCGGTCAATGTCGCCGCCATTCGCGATCCCAACGGGCGAATTATTGGCTGTACGGCCACCGTCATGGATGTCACCGCCCGGTACGAAGCAGAAGATCGCCAGCGCCTGCTGATGCGGGAGGTCGATCACCGGGCCAAGAACGCCCTGGCCGTGGCCCAGGCCGTGGTGCGGTTGAGCAAGGGCGACACCATTGCCGAGTTCACCCGTGCCGTGGAAGGCCGTATCTCCTCGCTGAGCCGCTCACACAGCCTGCTGGCCCTGGCCTCCTGGTCGGGGGCAGACCTCAAGCGGTTGCTGGAAGATGAGTTGAGTGGATTTGCCGAAGGGCCGGGTCGGCTTGTCCTTTCCGGCCCCACCGTCCAGTTGGGGGCCGATCTGGTGCAGTCTCTCGGCCTGACCTTCCATGAGCTGGCCACCAATGCCGCCAAATATGGTGCCCTGTCCGTCAGCGAGGGGTGTATCAGCGTGCGCTGGTCCGTGCAGCGCCAAGTGCTGCATCTGCATTGGGAAGAGCTTGGTGGGCCGAAAGTGGCCGCACCGCCCGACCATAAAGGCTTTGGTTCCACATTGCTCGGGCAGGTGCTTAGGCACCAACTGGGCGGCAAGATGGATATGGAATGGGCTGAAACCGGCCTGAAATGCCACCTGACCCTGCCGTTGTAGCAACACGCAAAAAGGGGTGCAGAACAGCGTCCTGCACCCCTTTTTGCTTGCTCCATCGCTGTTTATGGCAAACCCATAACAGCGATGGAACCGGCATGGTTCTGTCCGCGAGCGGACAAGCAGCCAAGACCGAAGGCCAATCAGGCAGCCACGCGCTTGGCATCCTTGTTCTGCTTGGCGGCGATCAGGATCTCCCGCGCCATCTCATCCGCCACATCACTGGTGGGGCGGCTGTCACGATCGGCGCGGCGGAAAATTTCCGCCAGGGTGACCGGAATGCGTTCCACCTGCTGCAGCACGGCATCCTTGTCATAAGATTGCGTCACCTCAGCCGAGACATTGATGATCCCGCCGCCATTGATGACGTAATCCGGCGCATAAAGGATGCCAGCCTGACGCAGCGCCTCCCCAATCTCTGCTGTGGCCAACTGGTTATTGGCACCGCCGGCCACCACCTTGGCCTTCAGTTCGGGCAGGCTGGTCGGGTTCAGTACCGCGCCCAGTGCGCAGGGGGCGTAAACATCGACCTCTGCGGCATGGATGCGGTCCGCAGCCACGGCCGTGGCGCCAAACTGGTCCACGGCGCGCCGCACGGCATCGGCATGGATGTCAGCCACGGTCAGCACCGCCCCTTCATCGGCCAACCGGCGCAGCAGGTTGGAACCAACATTACCCAGTCCCTGCACAGCCACGCGCACACCCTTCAGGCTGTCGGTGCCCAGCTTGTGCCGGACGGCTGCCTTGACGCCCAGATAGACGCCATAAGCGGTGAAGGGGGACGGATCGCCGCTGGCATCATGGCCGGTGGACAGGCCGGCAACGTGGCGCGTGGTCTGCCCCATCTGCATCACGTCAGCAACGCTGATGCCCACATCCTCCGCCGCGATATAGCGGCCACCCAGGCTTTCGACCACCTGACCGAAGGCGCGGAACAGGGCCTCGGACTTGTCCTTGCGGCTATCGCCTATGATGACGGATTTGCCGCCACCCAGCGGCAGGCCGGCCATGGCGTTCTTGTAGCTCATGCCGCGCGACAGCCGCAGCACATCCTTCACCGCATCGGCTTCGCTGGCATAGGGCCACATGCGGCAACCGCCGCAGGCCGGCCCCAGCGCCGTGGAATGAACGGCGATAATCGCCGACAAACCGCTCTCGGCATCGCGCCCGAACAGCACCAGTTCATGGTTATCGAAGTCAGGGAAATCAAACAGCATTGTCGGAATCTCCAGCCCGCAAAGCCCTGTCAATGCCGGCCTTTCACGGCCGGTCGGCAAAGCTAAGTCTAGGCCCCGGGGAGGTCCGCGGTCGATTTCGTTGTTGGGTGGCTGAATGCACGTTTCAACCACCCAACATCATTTTCGGGTAATTACATGTCCTGGACAGGCGGGATCAGCCCAGGCGGCGCGGGTCACGGACAGGCGCAGTGAAAGCCGGCTCCCGCCGTGCCGTCGGGCCCGCTGGTGCACCAAAGGTCGGTTCACGACGTGACACGGCCGGGCCAGCACTGGCAGCAGGATGCGGCGCTGCCGCCACCCGTGCCCCGGCACGCCGCGCAACAGGACGGCGGCGGCGCCCGCTCCACCAGAGATTGGCAACAATACCCAGAAGGAACACACCGATCCCGCCAACCAGCCCGTAACGCGCCCAATCGGGTACGGTCATGTTGGTGGGATCAAAGCCACCCTCCGCCGAGCCACCATCCAGCCCCTCTGCCTGCACATCGCTGCGCGGGGCCGCATCCGGCGCGGTGGTGTCCGTCGTGGCAGACCGGTTGGCAGGCATATGGCTGGGGGCGGCTGTATGGCCCAAAATGGAAGGCCCCCCCTCCCCCCGCTCCACCGCAGCAGCAGGGGGGGCAGCGGCAGGAACTGAACCGGTGGCACGGCTGGCCCCCAGCAGGGTGCTTTCCGATCCCTGGCCACGATCCACACCGGGGGCGGCGGGCGCTGCATGGGGCTTCACCTCACTCTCCTTCAGCATGGGGCTGGAAGAGCGGGCACGGCTGTTGGGATCGGCCAGATTGCCCACCCCTTTGCGTTCCGGCTGGTCGTGCATCAGTTGGTCGATGGTTTCCTGATCCAGCCGCCCCGTCGCCTTCAGGCTGTGCTTGCGCTGATAGGCAGAGATGGCGGCGGCGGTGGCACTATCCATCTTGCCACTGGCACGCCCCTGATAGAGACCCTGCTGATCCAGAATCTGCTGGGCCCACTGGATAGTCGCGCTGTTGGGTTGCTTGTCCTGCGCCAACACCTGGGGAGCCATCAGGATCAAACTGGACAGTACCAGCAACACAGCGCCGCGACGGGCGGCGCGCGGAATGGAGTAGGTTTGGGGGACCGACATCGACACTTGGCGGATATCCTGCGAAAGGCCGCTGCCGCAATGCGGCATGACGCCTGACCATGGCACTTCTGGCCAGCGATATCAAGAACCGGAGGGCGATCGCGTCAGACGATGGACCCATGACCGGTCAAGCCTGTAAGATTGGCTGAGATTGAGACAATTCGATGGCCAATTTGCCTACCACATCCCTCTTGGCGGTAAAGATGCCCGGCGCACTGTTCTGGAGCGGCTTGATCTGGCTGGTTGTGATGCTGGCTGCCGACTTGCTGTTCCTGGGGCTGGCCCCGGTCATTGTGTTGTACCGCCTGCCGGTGCTGCTATGTCTGGTGGGCTGGGTGGCCAATCGTCCGGCGGGATACCCCTGGGCTGCCACCACGGCGTTGACCGCTTTGGTGGGCCAAGCCCTTGCCATCGGCCTATGGGCTGAAAAGGATGTGTCGGCCCTGATGCTGGCAGCGGGAGCCCTGGCCCTGGCCCTGCCAGCGGCCCTGCTGGGCCGTACCCCGCTGCTATTTGACGCCGCGCCCACCGAGCGGGCCACGGAAGCCGAACATATGGCCAGCCTGCCGGCAGTGGAGTCGGTGCCCATGCCGGTATTGCGGATTGCCGGGGAAGGCATACAGACCCGGCTGGCTGTCCTGGGGGACGGGCTGGACCGGCTGGCCTATGGCGCTGACGGCGCCCGTGTCCGCCCGCTCTGCGCCGAGGTGAAACAAATCCGGGCCGCAGTGGAGCAAGCCCTGGGCGCCCCACCGCAACAATCAGCCCCTGCCCCGCGCGATCCACCCGTTACCGCTGTTTCACCGCCGCAACCGTCCACCGCCGTGGCGCGGCGCCCCCTATCCATCCTGCTTGTGGATGATGACGTGGTTGGTCGCACCATGACCCGTCTGCTGCTGGAAAAGGACGGACACATGGTGGAGGACACCGACGATGCCAAGATGGCCCTGGAAATGGCCCTGATGGAAGGGCCGGAGCTGGCGCTGATCAGTGCCCGCATCGGTCGCCACCGGGGTCTTGCGCTGGCTTGGTGCATCCATCGCGGGAAAGGCCCGCCGGTCTATCTGCTGCGTGGACCGGTGGATCGGGCGATGGAAGCCGATATCCAGCGCGCCGGTCTGCGTGGGGTGTTGGACAAACCACTGACCCCAGCCCGGCTGGAAGCAGCCCTGGATGCCTTTTTGATCAGCGCCGCCCCCACAGAAACCGCATCATTGCCGGAAACGAAGTTGAACCAGGAACTGCTGGACGAACATCTCCGCCTGCTGGGGCCGGAACGGCTGGGCCAGATCATCGACAGTTTTCTGTCGAATGCACCGGAGACGCTGGAGAATGCAGCCAAAGCCGCGCGGGAGGGGGATATCCACAATCTGGGCCGCGCCGCGCACAAGCTGGCCAGCGGCGCCTTGACCGTGGGGGCGGCCACGCTGGCCGCCCTAGCGAAAGGCATCGATACCGCCGCCAAGCGAAACGAAGGGGAAGCGGCCCTGGCCCAGGCGCAGCAGCTTCACGCCAGTTGGCTAGAGGCAAAGGCCGCCTTGACCCGGTTCCGCCAAGGGCTTTAATGCCCGCCAGCCCGGTCAAATCTGATCGGTGACTTCCACCGCCAGACGGTAGCCCAATCCCTTTTCCGTCAGGATCAGATCAGCGGAACCGCTATCCTGCATCTTGCGGCGCAGGCGGCTGACCAGCACGTCGATGGTGCGGTCATTGGGGTTGCGGTCGGTGCCACTGACCGCATCAATCAGTTGGTCGCGCGTCACCACGCGTCCACCGGACCGCACCAGCAGGCCCAACAGCTCAAACTCCCCACGCGTCACCCGCACTTCCAGACCCGCCGGGTCCAGCAGGCGGCGGCGGGCGAGATCCATCGTCCAGCCGCCGAAATAGCGCACGGTGCCTTCGGCCTTGTACATCTTGCTGGGATGGGTCCGGCGCAGCAGGTTGCGGGCACGGGCCAGCAATTCACGGGGGTTTGGCGGCTTGGTCACATAATCATCGCCCCCCGTCTCCAGCCCGAAGACGCGGTCGCCATCATTGGCGCGCTGGGTGACGATGATGATGCCGACATTGGAAATCTCGCGGATCGACTTGGCGAGTGTAAACCCATCCTCGTCCGGGAGTTCGATATCCAGCAAAACGAGATCGGGCGGCTGGCGCAGCATCGCCTCACGCGTCTGCTTGCCATTTTCAGCTTCCGCCACCATGAAGCCGGCTTCGTGGAAATAGCCGGCAAGCAACGCACGGGTGGCCGGCTCATCCTCAACGATCAGAACCAGGGGCGTGTCGGCGATCTCAGCCATACCGCAACAATCTCCATGCCTCGATTGGCGTCAACCAAGCCGTCATGGAAGACGTACCCCGTGCCACGCCATGTTAACGCCTATACCGCGTTTCCGCATGGAAATGAAGTCAGTGCAATAGATAAAATACTGTTTAATTTTGGTTAATATAAAGAACTATAAGGAAAATCCGCCGCCATTTCGGCGGCGCGGCCCCTTTTGCCGCGCCGCCGAACGCCCTTAAGCCCCGAGTTCCAGCAGGGAAGCGTTTCCACCAAAGGCTGTGGTGTTGACGGTCAGAGTTTTTTCCGTAACGAAACGGTGCAGATAATGCGGCCCCCCCGCCTTCGGTCCGGTGCCGGACAGGCCCTGGCCGCCAAAGGGCTGCACACCAACGACAGCGCCCACCATATTGCGGTTGATATAGGTGTTGCCGACCGGCAACGCCTTGAACAGGGACTGGGCCCGCCCTTCCAGCCGGCTGTGCACGCCAAAGGTGAGTCCATAGCCGGTGGCGGCGATCTCTGCCGCCACCTTGTCCAGATCAGCGGCCTTGAAGCGGACGATGTGCAGGATGGGGCCGAAGACTTCCCGCGTCAGCACGGACAGCGAAGAAATTTCATAGAGACGGGGGCCAAAGAAGCTACCCGTTGCCGGGGCGTCCACCGCCTTGATCAACCGGGCTTCCTTGTCCATGCGCTGGGCGTGGGCGGTCAGCATGGCCTTGGCTTCCGCATCAATCACCGGGCCGACATCGGTGGCCAGATCCATCGGGTCGCCCAGGCGGATCAGCTCCATGGCACCGGCCAGCATATGGGCCAGCTTGTCGGCAATATCATCCTGGGCGAACAGCACCCGCATGGCCGAGCAACGCTGCCCGGCGGACTGGAAGGCGGAGGTGACGCAATCATCCACCACCTGTTCCAACAAAGCCGTCGAATCGACGATCATGCAATTCTGCCCGCCGGTTTCGGCGATCAGCGGCACGATGGCGCCATCGCGGTTGGCCAGGCTGCGGTTGATGGCGCGGCCGGTTTCGGTGGAACCGGTGAAGCAGACACCAGCGACACGGGCGTCAGCCACCAGGGCGGCACCGACAACCGCGCCATCGCCCGGCAGCAGATGCAGCACATCGCCCGGCACGCCGGCCTGCAACAGCAGCCGCACCGCTTCGGCCGCTACCAATGGCGTCTGTTCGGCGGGCTTGGCCACCACAGCATTGCCGGTCACCAGGGCTGCCACCACCTGACCGATGAAAATGGCCAGCGGGAAGTTCCAGGGGCTGATGCAGGCAAACACACCGCGCCCGGCCAGATGCAGCTCGTTGCGCTCCCCCGTCGGGCCGGGCAGCAGCACCGGCTTCAGCCCGCTGCGCGCCTGGGCCGCGTAATAACGGCAGAAATCGACAGCCTCCCGCAGCTCGGCCACAGCGTCGGGCATGGTCTTGCCAGCTTCGCGCACCAAGAGCGCCATCAGGGCCGCGTGGTTGGCCTCCATCAAGGCAGCGGCGCGGTCCAGAAGGGCAGCGCGATGGTCAGGGCCGGCCCGGTCCCAAGCCGGCTGGGCCGCCACGGCCAGCGACAGCGCCCGGTCAACCCCGGCCGGATCGGCCAGCGCCACCTTGCCCACCACGAAGGTACCATTGGCGGGGTCGATCACATCCTGCATCGGGCCCGCCAGTTCCACGCCGCCAATGATGGGGCCAGCCGTCCAGACGCGGGTCAGCGCCTTTTCCATCTCCGCCTGCAATGCCGCCACCCGGTCGGGGGAGGTCAGATCGATGCCCATGGAATTGGCGCGTTCAGCCCCATAGATATCGGCGGGCAGCGGGATACGCGGGTGACGCAGCATACCATCATTCTCCAGGAACGCGGCCGGATCGGCCACCACATCGGACACCGGCACATCGGGGTCCATATAGGCATTGACGAAATTGCTATTGGCGCCGTTTTCCAGCAGGCGGCGCACCAGATAGGGCAGCAGGTCTTCATGGGTGCCGACGGGTGCATAGATGCGCACGCGCGGCATGTTCGGCAGCACCTCGCGCGCCGCCGAGTACAGCAGCTCGCCCATGCCATGCAGGCGCTGGAATTCCAGATCGCGGTTATCGCCGGCCAGATGCAGGATGGCGGCGATCGTATAGGCATTATGGGTGGCGAATTGCGGGAAGATGGCGTCCTTGGCCGCCAGCATCTTCCGCGCGCAGACCAGGTAAGACAGGTCCGTCGCCGCCTTGCGGGTGAAAACCGGGTAGTCGGCATGGCTGGCGATCTGGGACATCTTGATCTCGCTGTCCCAATAAGCGCCCTTGACCAGCCGCACCATGAAGCGGCGACCGGCATCGCGGGCCAACGCCACCAGCCAGTCAACTGTGTGGGTGGTGCGCTTCTGGTACGCCTGGATGGCCAGCCCCAGCCCTTCCCAATCCTTCAGGTCGGCATCATAGGCCAGCGCCGCCAGCACCTCCTGGCTGAGGTCCAGACGGTCGGCCTCCTCCGCATCGATGGTCAGGTTGATGTCCCAGCGCTTGGCCTGCAGCGCCAACCCCTTTACCGCCGGCACCAGCCGGGCCAGCACGTCGGCCTGTTGGGCATAGACATAGCGCGGATGCAGGGCCGACAGTTTGATGGACACGCCGGGGGCCGCCATCGGGCCCCGGCCCGCCGCTTCCTCCCCCACCGCATCGATGGCCTTTTGATAGGCTTCCAGGTAACGTTCGGCCTGCTCCCAGGTGCGCGCGCCTTCGCCCAGCATGTCATAGGAATGCACGGTGCCGGCGGGCTTGGCCTTGCGCGCCTCTGCCATCGCTTCCTTGATGGTGCGGCCCAGCACGAAATGGCCGCCCATCACCCGCATGGCCTGGCCCATGGCCGCACGGATGACGCTTTCGCCCGAGCGGGCCACCATCCGCTTCAGGAAATTGCCGGCATCGCGTTCCCCGCCGCGTTCCAGATCGCTGATCTTGCCCGTCAGCATCAGGCCCCAGGCGGCGGCATTGACAAAGGCGCTGTCGCTGCGGCCCAGATGGGCATCCCACTGGCCCTGCGCGATCTTCTCCGCAATCAGCCGGTCCGCCGTCTCCGGGTCGGCGATGCGCAGCAGGCATTCGGCAATGCACATCAGGGCAATGCCTTCATTATTGGACAGGCCGAATTCCTGCAGGAAGCTGTCCAGCGGCCCCAATTCCTTGCGGCGCAGGCGGGCCGCGTTCACCACGGCACTGGCGCCGGCATGGATGCTGCTGCGTTCCGCCGCACTCAACCCCAGCCCGCGCAGCAGGCCCTTCACCGCCTCCACCTCATCGGCATGTTTGGTCTGGCGCATGGTGGTGCGGATGGCGTCGAGCGTCGTCATCAGGATGGTTCCGGCAGCTAAGGATCAGGGGATATGCCGGATTATCGCAGAGAAGCCGGGCGATTTTTCTCCAAACTTAGGCATTCTGCCGGATATTATTCGGCAGAATTGACCTTTCACCGGATTTCATCATGCGCGCCAGCGACAGCCTTGACCGGATCGACCTGAACATCCTGCGCATCCTGCAGCAGGATGGCCGTATTGCGAATGTGGAATTGGCGCGGCGCGTCAACCTCTCCCCCACGCCCTGCCTGGAACGGGTGCGGCGGTTGGAGCGGGACGGCTATATCCGGCAATATGTGGCGCTGCTGGACCCGGAGAAGCTGGAGCGTGGGCTGGCCGCCTTTATCGAGGTGCGGCTGGACCGCACCACGCCCGACGTGTTCCAGATTTTCGCCGATGCCGTGGGACGAATGGATGAAATCCAGGAAGCCCATATGGTGGCCGGCGGCTTCGATTACCTGATCAAGGTGCGGGTGGCGGATATGGCCGCCTATCGCGCCTTTCTGGGCGACAAGCTCTCCTCCATCCAGGGGGTCGCCCAGACCCATACTTACATGGTGATGGAAGAGGTGAAGAATACCCATGTGGTGCCGGTACCGAGAGCCGGCGGGTAAGGTAGGGTCTGCGGATCAGTCGAACGTTTGTAACGGCGGCGGTGCTGTTTTCAACAAACCGTCCAGCAGCACCAGGATGGCTTCCATCTGCGAGCGCACCTTGTCCAACTCCATGGAAGTCTTGTCGTCCAAGGCGGCTTCCATCAGCAGATTGTCGAAATCATTCAGCAGACTTTGCAGGCTCTCCCGCTCCTCCTGCAGCAGATCATAGGCACCCAGGGCATGGATCAGCAGGTCAGGTGGGTTTTTGAAAAAGGAAAGAGAGAGACGGGTGAAGGTGGCGATCCCGCGCAACCGCATTCGGGCCAGCCAACCGGTAAGGTCTGCGGGTACGCCGCGATTCGGTGCTTCGGCGGCCTTGTCTGTGATGGTGAAGATCATCGCCTGGATTTCAAGATAGCGTGCACGCGCTTTCTTGAAATCCGGGAAGGTGGCCAGCTTGGTGCCTTCCTGCTTTTCGAACAGGCTGACAGCGCCGGCCAGCGATTGCGACAGATGCCGCAAGACCGTTGCCCGCTGTGCCGCTTCCTGTTCGTAGCGCATGAATGTCCCCGTATGTGCGGCCTTGATCATGACGTAAGCCGCGCCTGACGCGCAAGGGCGGGGCATCACGCTTTCGCAGTGTAAATGGCCAGCCAGACACTCAAGGCAGGCGCGCTCGGGTGTCGGCTTGTGCCGGATCGGGGGGAATGATACATGCCGCCCATGATGACGCAGCCATCACCCCTTGGCCTGGAAAGCCCCACCCCATTGGCCCCCCGCCCGCGGGTGGTGCAGCCCGTGCGCGTGGCGGATCTGGTGATCAATGCCCTGATCGGCATCTATGATTACGAGTTGACCCGCCCCCAGCGCCTGCGCATCAACCTGGACCTGACCCCGATGCCGGACAGCCTGCCGCTTGACCCGGCCCAGATCGCCACCCAGGTGACCGAGCATATCCAGACACGCCACACCAACCTGCTGGAAAGCCTGGCCGAACGGCTGGCCGCCCTGTTGCTGACCGACCAACGGGTAGCCAGCGTTGTGGTACGGCTGGAAAAGCTGGACGCCTTTCAGGAGTGTGAGGCGGTGGGGGTGGAGATTTTGCGGCGACGGTAAGAGAAGATTTACTCCACCCCACCCGCCAGCACCTTCACCTCGAACCCGCCCTTCTCCCGCAGCGCCGCCACCACACGCTCGGCGTGGCGCTTGGAGCGGCATTCGATGGTCAGGTCGATATCGGTGGCCTTGACCGAGGTGGTGGTGAACAGGCGCTGGTGCAGCGCCTCGATGATATTGCCACCGGCATCGCCGACCAGACCGGCAATCCGGGCCAGGGTGCCGGGCCGGTCGGGGATCATCACCCGCACGGCGATCAGACGGCTTTCGCGCACGGCGTGACGCATGATCACCTGGGCCAGCACGCGGCTGTCAATATTGCCGCCGCACAGCACCAGACCGACCTTGCGGTCCTTGAACTTCTCCGGCTGGGCCAGCACGGCCGCCAAGCCGGCGGCCCCCGCCCCTTCCGCCACTGTCTTTTCAATGTTCAGGAACAGGGCGACGGCATTTTCCACATCGGCATCGCTGACCAGGATCAGGTCATCCAGCAGGGCACGGCAGATTTCCAGCGTGTGGCGGCCGACATTCTTCACCGCGATGCCTTCGGCGATGGTATCGCCCCCCACCTCGATCGGCTGGCCCTTCAGCGCCTGATCCATGGCCGGATAGGCCTCCACCTCCACCCCGACAATGCGGATGGAGGGTTTCAGCGCCTTGGCCGCCACGGCAATGCCGCCGATCAACCCGCCGCCGCCGATGGGCACCACCAGCGTATCCAGTTCCGGGGCAGCGGCCAGCATTTCCAGGGCAATGGTGCCCTGACCGGCGATCACCGCCGGATCATCATAGGGATGGACGAAGACCAAGCCTTCTTCCGCCGCCAGCCGTTCAGCCTCTGCCGCTGCTTCGGCCAGCACGGCACCCTTCAGCACCACGCGCGCGCCATGTTCCTCCGTCCGCTCCACCTTGCTGAAGGGCGTGCCCTCCGGCATCACGATGGTGGCGGGAATGCCAAGGCGGCCGGCATGATAGGCCACCCCCTGGGCATGGTTGCCGGCCGACATGGCCACCACGCCGCGCGCCCGTTCCTCCGCATTCAACTGGCGCAGCTTGTTCAGCGCCCCGCGCTCCTTGAAGCTGGCGGTGAATTGCAGATTCTCGAACTTCACCCAGATATTGGCTCCGGTCAGTTGCGACAGGGTCCGGGAAGGCACACAGGGTGTGTCCACCAGATGCCCGTGCAGCGCCTTGGCGGCATCGACAACATCCTCATGGGTGATGGCAAGCGCGGACATTATGCTGAACCCCTGATTTCTGATTTTGTCCGCCTATAGTGCGGATGGGATGCCGGGTGTAAAGCCGCAATGCCGCCAATGGCCGCGCATGACAGCCCGGCAGCGCGATCCCCTATGGACGGCGAGCCACCGCACGCGCCACACTCCCGTCCTCATTCTGGGCACCGGTTGAAAGGATCAGGGCATGGGTTCGCGTTGGCAGTTCTGGATCGACCGTGGCGGCACCTTCACCGACATTGTTGCCCGCCAGCCCGACGGCACCCTGCTGACACACAAGCTGTTGTCAGAAAACCCTGAACGCTATCAGGATGCCGCCGTGCAGGGCATCCGCGAATTGCTGGGCGTGGCCGCAGGGGAACCGGTGCCGGCGGACAAGGTGGAAGCTGTGCGCATGGGCACCACGGTCGCCACCAACGCCCTGCTGGAGCGCAAGGGCGAAGCGGTTCTGCTGGTCACCAGTGCCGGGCTGGGCGACCAGTTGCGCATCGGCTATCAAGCCCGGCCGAAGATTTTCGCCCGCCATATCCAATTGCCCGAACAGCTTTATACAAAGGTGCTGGAGGTGCCGGAGCGGGTGCGGGCTGACGGTACCATCCTGCTGCCGCTGGATGAGGATGCCGCCCGCGCTGGCTTACAGGCCGCCTTCGATGCGGGCTTGCGTGCCTGTGCCATCCTGTTCATCCATGGCTATCGCCATACCGCGCATGAAGCCCGGGTGGCGGACATCGCGCGGGAGATCGGCTTCACCCAGATATCATCCAGCCATCAGGTCAGCCCCTTGATGAAAATGGTGGGGCGTGGCGATACCACGGTGGCGGACGCCTATCTCTCCCCCATCCTGCGCCGCTATGTGGCGCAGGTGGCCGATGCGCTGCCGGGCATCCCGCTTTATTTCATGCAATCCAATGGCGGGCTGACAGAGGCCCAGCGCTTCCAGGGGCGCGATGCCATTCTGTCCGGCCCGGCCGGCGGCATTGTTGGTGCTGTACGCACGGCAGCGGCCGAAGGGTTCGGCCAGATCATCGGCTTTGATATGGGCGGCACCAGCACCGACGTATCGCACTATGCCGGGCAATATGAACGCTCGCTGGAAACCGTGGTGGCCGGGGTGCGGCTGCGGGTGCCGATGCTGCGCATCCATACGGTGGCGGCGGGTGGCGGGTCGATCTGCCGGTTCGATGGGGCGCGGCTGCGGGTGGGGCCGGAATCCGCCGGCTCCAACCCCGGCCCTGCCTGCTATCGCCGGGGCGGGCCGCTGACGGTGACGGATTGCAATGTCATGGTCGGCAAGCTGCATCCGGATTTCTTCCCCCCCGTCTTCGGACCGGAAGGGAAGGAGAAGCTGGATGCCGCCATCGTGCGGGAAAAATTCGCCAGTCTGGCAGCAGAAGTATCAGCCGCGACGGGCACGGCGATGGAGCCGGAAGCGCTGGCCGAGGGCTTCCTGCGGATCGCCGTGGAGAATATGGCCAATGCCATCAAACATATCTCCGTCCAGCGCGGCTATGATGTCACCCGCTATGCGTTGAACTGTTTTGGCGGGGCCGGCGGGCAACATGCCTGTCTGGTGGCCGATGCCTTGGGCATGAAAACCGTTTATCTGCACCCGTTCGCTGGCGTGCTGTCGGCCTATGGCATGGGGCTGGCCGATCTGGGCGC
>CALRQC020000049.1:0-39444 GCA_943370215.1 Azospirillum sp. RU38E | reverse complement strand
GGTCAGGCCAACCCCGCAAGCATTGCCACGTATGCCGGGGTCATTGTCCATGCCCCTGGTACGATGGCGCTGATGGTTAAGCCCCGTGATCGGTTCCGATCCTGGGGCCGTCGTATAAGGGTTTTCCGGGGAACCGCATTCTGTTTACCGCGCCACCTTGGTATAGCGTTCGCGTTTCTTGCGCGCGGCACTGCGCGCCTCTTCAATGGCCTTTTCTTCTGTTGCGAACAACAGGCTGTCCAGCACGGCCGTCAGATGCGCGCGCATGGCACTGCGGGCTGCAGACGGGTCATGCGCGCGCAGGGCCTCATAAATGGCGGTATGTTCATCGACGACGGGTTTGATATTGGCGCTTCTTGCCTTTTCGTGCAGCAGGGCGCTTTCCGGCGACAGCGACCGCAGTTCCCACAGGCGCTCCACCGCTTCCAAGATCGCTGAATTGCGGGTTGCTCGCGCGATGGCGACATGAAAGGCGCGATCCGCCTTCTCTGTGCCGGAAGGATTGTTGTTTTCGCGTTGGATTTCGCCGATCAGGTTGGCAAGATCCGCCAGTTCGTCGTCCCGGATCTGGGTGGCTGCGAGTGCCGCCGCCTCTCCCTCGAACAACAATCGCGCCTCTGACAATTCGAAGGCGCTGATGTTGAAACCGGGTATGTCATTCTTTCCGGGCAAGCGCTTGACATAGGCGCCGGAGCCGACGCGCACCTCGACAAATCCCTGAACTTCAAGCGCGATCATGGCCTCGCGCACTGTGGGCCGGGAAACATTGTACTGCAATGACAGTTCGCGTTCCGCCGGCAGCCTGTTGCCAACGGCGTAACGACCACTGCCCAATTCCGTGATCAGACGGCGCGCCAAATCCTGGTAAAGCCGATCGCCCGAAGGCACATCGGGCCGCGAAGAACGATCTGCCACAGCGTCACTCATCAGGCTCTCCAACCCAGCCTCACCCATGGTCAATGGTAACCAGACCAACCCAAATTGGTCTGATATCTTTCTAGCACGGTCCCCCATATCTGCATACCTCGGCAATGCACCTGATCCAGAGCGGACGAGGAGGGTGGCAGGCGGCCGTGAGGGGCTATGGCGCGCTTTCCCTCTATCAGGCCAAATTAGCGGTTGAAGCAATTGTACGCCGTTGTCAGCAGATCATATCTCAGCGTCTGTCGGGAAAGTCATTGTGTTTTCCAAAACCTTGCCACGTCTCTGCCACCTTCGCGGTAATGCCGGTTAAAGAACTGGAAAACAATAGAATTTATTGGATAAACTCTCAGCCCCGGTCATATTTCGGCAAAATACCGAACTGCTTGCGATAGGCGGCGCTGAAATGGCTGATATTGCTGTAGCCCATGGTCATGGCCACTTCGGTGACATTGTATTTTTTCAGCAAAAGTCGCGCTTGTTCCATCCGATGTTTCTGGAACATGGCGTAAATGCTGGTACCAAACAGGGTTTTGAAACCCTGTTTCAGTTTCAATTGGTTCAGCCCCACTTCCCGCGATAATTGTTCAATCGTTGGCGGCGCACTGAGATCGTGCAGCAGCCTGTCACGGGCCGTGATAATCCGCTGCTGTTCGCGCATCGGCAGCGTGGTTGGGGTGCTGTCCCCCTCCAGTGAATTAAAATGGGCGCCCAGAAATTCCAATGCCGCTGAGTGTAACAGCAATTGCTGGCATTTTGGGTGATCCAACCGGCTGGCCAGAATATGGGCTGCATGTATGATCTGGCGGTTCTGGGTGCTGGTCCGTACCAGAAAACCCTGACGGATATCCGCTTCGATCCGCAGATAATCATCGGCCGCCACATCGGCCAGTGCCTCGGGCTCCACCATCAGATCCAGGCTGATGTAATCCTTGCCATAGCGGGCACTGAAAAACTCGCCCGGCGCGAAGACGATATGGCCGGAACCGACATCCGGCTGGTATTCATGGCCCCGCACCTCTGCCTGGGCCATATCCTGCATCAGACAGGAAAAATGCACATAACGGCTGTTGTTCAGCATCCGGGCCTGGGTCTGTGTTTGCCCGTTGCCGCCGTAAAGGGCAGCCACCATGCCCGGACGCAGTTCCACCAGACGGCAGTTAATGCTGTCCAGCGCCTTTTCTCCCTGGCGACGCTGGTGATTGAACAAGGCCTTCTTGTCGACCTGCGACAGCAAGGGCGCACCGCAACTGACGCAATCGCGCAGCGGAGTTTTCTCGTTCATGGCGAAAGCGCCCCCTCCAACGGTTTCCGCTTGGAATAAGGGCACAATCTACTTGATAATGATTCTCAACTCTATGCCAATCCCATCATTCTCGGGGGCTGATTTTGCAACCCTGGCATCCCGGCGGCCGTCAGCACGGCGCCGTGCAGCAGATGGGCCGGCAATACCCAGTTCAGGCCTGAAAGTGCAATGGATTGAACACCATAGCGGGGGCTGGTTTCCAACCGCACTGTCGGATCATCGCCCGCCATCTTTCGGATCAGCCCTTGGTCTGCCGCCGGGGCCCCCAGGATGATCTGTCGAATGCCAGTGGCGCCATTGGGATGATCGGTACGGGCCGGGTTCTGTGGCGGGTCATAGCTGCCGACGATGAAGGGCAGGTCGGGCCGGTGCGGATAGGCGAACTGGAAACGGATGCGGCTGCCATCAGGCTTGGTGCGCACCCAGCGCACCGCGCGACCGCAGGAAATGCCGGCCTCGGCCAGCCATTGGCGCGTCGGCCGGATATCGGCGGTGCCGGTGGTCAGCGCCAGATCACAGAAACCTTCACCCTGTTCGGCCCAACCGATCATGCGGCGGCCGGCACCGAACCCGGCGATCAGGTCGATCATCCATTTGAACCGTCGCGCCTGACGCGGCGTGGTCAGCAATTCGATGATCGGGCCGTGGGCGAACCAGATATGGGCGTGCTGCGCCTTGGCGGGGTTGGTGGCGTAATCCACCGTGAAACCGGCCTCCCGGTAATCGCGCACGGCCTGATGCAGGTCCGCAACACGGATCAGCACATGGCTGCATTTCATCGGCTTTCCTCCCCGGCTGTCAGGGGCCGGAATGGGGTGACGGACAGGGCCAGCGCTTCCAGGCTGGCGACGGGTATGGGTTCCGGCACCGGTGGGCGGATCAGGGCCGGCATCCCGATGGCCCCGGTTAGTGCCCGCCAGGCCTGTGATACGGTCAGCGCCCATTGTCCGGCGGCGCGACGGCGGGCAGGCTCAGCAATATCGCCCCGGAGATCATGCAGCGCCGCCAGCACTGCTTCCGGCCATAGAAGGTCGAACATGCGATGATGGCTGCGACCGGGCACACCCCCCAGGGCGATGCTGGTGGGCACGGCCAGCCGTTCGGTGCCAGGGCCGGCCAGTTTCAGCCGCCCCGTCTCATCGCGCGGCGAATGCAGGCGCGGGGTCCACAGCACCGGCCCATGGCTGTCGGCCAGGGTCAGCACGCCGCCATCAAAACCGATGGCGATCCGGTGCAGCAGGTGGGAATGGTTATCCGGGTCTTCCGGGTGAACCTGATTTTGCACCTGCAGGCTGACAGGGATACCGCCCAGGGAAGCGGTGATCTGGGTGAAAGGATGTGCCGGCTCCCCCACCGGCTGCGGTTGGAAGGACCAGGGGCGGAGATCCCCGATGGCCCGGCCCAGAATATCCAGCAGCGGATAGGCCACCTGGCTGTTGCAGGCGGCATCGATGAAACGGATCGGCCCTTGCCCGCGCAGATGGGCGGCCACGGCCAGAAACTGCCGCACCGGATGGATATTGGGATAGAGCGTGTTGACGGCATAGGCGGCATCGCCCTGCCGGGCGGCCTGCAGGCCGGCGGTTATCTCCGTCACATGCACCGGATGTTCCTGGAGCACATGCACACCCCGGCGCAGGAAATGCTGTGCCACCGCCGCACCATCACCGCCCGTGGCGCCCGATCGCAGCACGATACAGGCAATATCCACCCCATCGGGCACCTGCGCGGCATCGGTATAAAAAGGCACGCCCAGCCGGGCGGCATAGTCACGGGAATAGGCGCTGCCCTTGGCCAGAATGCCGACCAGTTCATACAGGTCGGGTGCGGCGCACAGCGCTTCCAGATAAATCCGGCCAAAGGCAGTGCCGGCCACCAGCACACGGGTTCTGCCCATCAGATCGCCCCCTTGCGCGCGGCAAAGACCCGGTGACCCAGGCGGGATAGGGGGTGTTGATGGTCCGGCAGGCCCAGCACCCGCAGCAGCCCCGCCGCCTCCAGCACCCGGTTCCATTGCGCCAGCGACAGGAAGGTGGCCTGCGCTTCTTGCCGTTCATCATCGGCCTGGCCCATCATGAAGGCCTGGGAGGCCATCACCCAGACCTCTTCCCGCGTCGGTTCGGTCAGGATCAGCCAGCCGCCGGGGCGCAGCAGGTCACGCAGCCAGCCGATGCTGGCATCGGTATTGCGCGCGGCATTCAGGGCGCCGCCGCTGATGATGATATCCAGGCTCTGCCGTTGTATTCCCTGCGCTTCCGGCGGCTTGTCGATATCATAGAGACTGCGCCGGACGAACGGGTAGGGCTGCTGCCACGCCGCCGCCTGATCCAGGAAGAAGCGCGACAGGTCGGTGAACAGGTAATCCACCGGCAATCCGATAAGCGAGGGCAGCACCACCCGCGTCGTCGCCCCCGTGCCGCCGCCCACTTCCAGCAGGCGCAGCGGGGCGGCACACGTCCAGGCGGCGGCCAGCCGGCTGACCAGGGCGCGCACGCTGTGATGCTGGTAACGCGCGGCGACCGGCTCGCTATAGATGGCAGCGGCCAGATCAATCCGCCCTTCCGGGAATAGCAGATGCACGGCCTGGCGTTCCCCGCGCAGCAGTTCCGGTAGGTGGGCGGCATTGGCGCGGGCATAATCGATGGTGCGGGCACTGCCGCTGACCGCCCGCCAGTCCCGTTCCAGCCCATCCCAGGCCGCTTTCAGGGCGGCATCGCCATAGGCCGTGGCGGGCGGTACGGCGCAGAGCCGCCCGCCGGACCAGCGCAGCCGCCCCCGTTCCACCAACACCCGCAGCCAGCGGCGGATCAAGCCCCGGTGCGACGGTGCCACGCGGGCGGTTTCCAGCACATCTTCCACGCTATGGGCACTGTCCGCCCCGGTGAACAGGCCGCAGCGGGAAAGCCCGTTCAGCATGGATGACAGGGCATTGTCGGCCAGCCGGTCCGCCACCGCCACGGCGTGGGCCAGATCAATGCCGGCCAGTGATGCCTCGGCATCGGCGGTGACGGCAGCCCCCAGTTCTGCCAATGTCTGCCAGTCCCGCGCCGGTGCTGCCAGCAGGGGCCGGGGCGGGGTGCCGAACAAGGCGGTGAGGGCGGCCTGTTCCACCGGCGACAGGCTGCCCGCCACCAGCACATGGCGGAAATGGGACAGATCGGCCAGATCAAGGGCGGGCAGGGGCAGCAGGGCCCGCAACGTCGCGGCATCCAGCGCCACCCCGTCCGCCATCCCCCCTTCCAGCAGGGCCAGGATGCGGGCGGGGCTGGGGGGCAGGTCATGGTGACTGACCTGTATATCCTGACGCCGGGCGGTGGCGGCCAGATCGCCACCACCCGGCTGCCCCAGGATCAGCAGATGCCGCAGGTCCGGCAGGGGAAGGGAAAGATCATTCATCATGCATCTCCCGCGATGCCAAGGAACAGACATTGCCCAGCCGCCGCCAAAGGGGACGCGGCCTCAGGCAGGCACAGGCCCGGTGACAGGCCGGCGGCACCCAGTTCCGCCCGCCATCCATCCGCATCCAGAAAGGGCAGGCCGGCCCGGCGGTCGGCCCGGTAAAGCGGCGGTGCCCCGGCGGCGGGGGAGAGCAGGAAGCCCATGCAGGTCAGCAGGGCTTCATTTTCCCACACTGATTCCGTGAAGATCAGCCAGCCGCCGGGGCGCAGAACCTGCCGGATATGGCGCAGGCTGGCGGGGATATTGGCGGCGTTGTGCAGCACATTGCCGGCCAGCACCAGATCAACCGACCCATCCGCCACCCCCTGCGCGGCAAAGGGCGCGTTGATATCCAGCACGCCGGTTTCGATACCGGGGAAGCGCTGGACGGCGGCCAGGGTGAACATGCGCGACAGGTCGGTGAAACGATAATCGGCCCGCCCCGGCCCCAACCGGGACAGCACGGCATCCGTCGTCAATCCGGCCCCACCGCCCAGTTCCAGCACCGCCATCCCCGGCCCCTGGCGATCCTGCAGCCATGCCGCCAACCCGGCGCAGACCCGGTTCAGGTAACGGGTGAAGTGGTTGTCCTGATAGGCGGCCAGCGCCTCCAGCACCCTGCCGTCGGCGAACAGGAACTGTTGAATGGCGGCCTGATCGCGGATCAGCCGGGGCAGGGCCCCCAAGGCCAGCCGGTGCGATGCCGCCATGCGGGGCGGAAAGCCCAGTGCGGCATAGGCCGGTGCCAGATCGTCCATACCCGCATCGGGCAGCGGCCCATCCCCCCGCCACCAACCCGCCGGCCCGCTCTGGATCACCCTACGCGCGGCCAGGGCCGCCAGCCAGCGGCCCAGCAGCGCCCCATGCCGGGGGGCAGCCCCCAGGGCGGCGGCGATGGCCGCCGTACTTTGTGGGGTCTGGTCCAATGGCACGGCGTCCAGCACCAGATCGGCAAGGGCGCGGATGCTGATATCGCCCAGCCGGCCCATGGCGGCGGGCAGGGGGGAGAGGTCGGTTCCATCGGCCATGCCCATCGCATGGGCCGCTGTCGGCGACGGTGGCGGAATGATGGGGTGGGTCACAGGGCGCCCTCCTCTTCCTCGGCAAGGGATTCCAGCGGCCCATCCATCAGGCAAAGCTGGCCGCCGCTGGCCGACAGCAGGGCGGGCAGGCTGTCATCGGGGTTCAGGATGTCGGCGGCCATATGCCGGCCCGGCGGCAGTTTGCCGGCCAGCGCAACCTGTATCGTCACCAGGGCCATGGCGGCGGTCAGCGCGGTATTGCCCGGCCCCTGCAGCAGGGCGCTGGTGGTTTCGTGCTGGCCGTCCCGCATCCCCGCCATTTCCAGGGCCAGGGTGACGCCGGGCCGTTTTCCCGCCAGATCCAGCCGGCTGGCCCGGCACAGGCTTTCCACCGCTACCGCCTGGGGCAGAGCCAGGGCGCGGTCGAAGGCGGCCAGCATGTGCCGTCCAGAGAGAATGTTGAACCAGTCCCCCCGGTCCAGCCGCAGCCTTGCCGCCAGCCGGGCGGATTCCGCTGACAGGAAGGGCAGGGCGGTCACCGACCCGTCAAATCCCGGCAGGGCGATGCCTTCCCGCCGGGTCAGGCAGCCGGCCTGCACCCGCCCGCCGCGCCAGCCGGCATTGGCCTGTCCCGTGCCATCGGCGGCGGCGGCCAGATAATCGGCGGCGGCAATGGGGGTGAACAGGTCCAGCACCCCGAAATGGCTGGTCAGCCGTTCCACCCAGTCGAACCTTTGTGCCGCCAGCCAGCGGGGCAGCAGCCCCGTCAGGCCCGGTTGCAGCCCCGCTGCCAGTACGGATACCCGTCCCGCCGCCGGTTGGATCGCCGGCACCGCATCCCCTGCCACATCCACCAGATCGATGCCGGCGCAGGCGGCGGCTTCGGCCACAATCGGGGCCAGATGGTGGGAAGGGCCGGCGCAATTCACCAGCAATCGGCAATCGGCCAGAAAATCGGCAAGGGAAGCAGCATCCCCCGCATCCACGGCGCGGCAGCCGATGGCGGTGGGGAACAGCCCGTCCGCCAGCGCCCAGGCCGCTGCCACCTTGCGGGAACCCAGCCGCAGCGGCCCGATGCCGGTTTTGGCCAACTGTCGCACCAGGGCGCTGCCAATATCGCCGGTCGCCCCCAGAATGGCGATGGTCATGCCGGCCCCTCCGTTTCCAGGGCCGGCTCGGCGGGCAGCAGGCGCCAGCCTTCCGCCCGCTGGCGTTCGTGCCAGAAGGCGGCATAGGCCCCGCCGGCCTGTATCAGGTCGGCATGGCCGCCAGCCTCGGCCACGCGTCCATCGGCCAGCACCAGGATACGGTCGGCCATGGCGACGGTGCGCAGCCGGTGGGCGATGACCAGCACCGTGGCCCGCCCGCGAAGGGCGGCGATGGAGCGTTGCACATAGCGTTCATTTTCCGGGTCCAGCGCCGCCGTCGCCTCATCCAGCAACAGGATCGGCGCGCCTTTCAGCAGGGCACGGGCGATGGAAACCCGTTGGCGTTCCCCGCCGGACAGCAAGGCGCCGCCTTCGCCCACCCGTGTCTGCCAGCCCTGCGGCAGGCGGGCGACAATCTCTGTCACGCCGGCCAGATCGGCGGCATGGCGCAGTTCTGCGTCCGTTGCGTCGGTCCGGCCCAGGCGCACCGCCTGTTCCAACGTGCCGTCGAACAGATAGACATCCTGGGTCACGGTGGCGATGGCCTGCATCAGGTCGGCGGTAGCAACCTCGCGCACATCGGCACCCCCCACACGCACGGCCCCCGCCTGCACATCGAAAAACCGCATGATCAGGCGGACAATCGTGCTTTTGCCAGCCCCCGAGGCCCCGACAATGGCCACCATGGACCCCGCCGGCACCTGGAAGGACAGGCCGCGCAGCACAGGCCGGGCCGGATCATAGCCGAAATGGACATCATCAAAGGCGATGCAGCCCGGCTGATCCATCCGGGCCGGTGCTGCCGGTTCCGGCAGGGGTTTTTCATCGAAAATGGCGGCCAGCCGGCGCAGATCATTGCCCGCCATGCGCAGCAGCCCGCTGCGCGCTGCCGTCTCCGTCAAGGGGCCGGCAAAGCGGGCGGCCAGCACCAGCAGCGCCACCAGCCCCACCGGATCGGCCGCCCCGCCGGCCGCCAGCCCCAGCCCGGTCAGGATCAGCACCAGAAAGGCCAGTTGCACGGCCAGCCCGCTGGCAAACAGCCGGGGAAAGGTCTGGTCCAGCATCGACCCGCCGGCCTGTTTTTGCGCATTGATGGCGGCCTCCAACGGCGGATAGCTCCCCAATGCCTGACCAAAGGCGCGCAGAACCGGCTGCTGGCGGGCGAATTCCACCACCCGGTTGCCGGCCTGGGCTGCGGCCTGATCCACCGCCTCTTCCGTCCGGCCGATGGCAGCGGATGCCCGGCGATGGGCCAGCAGGATCAGCGGGGCCGATAACAGGGCGCACAGCCCCAACCGCCAGTCAAACATCAGCATGGCCAGGGCGATGATGCAGGGCGTCACCAGCCCGGTGACCACTGGGGTCAGCAGATGGGCGAAGATGTTGGTCACCATCAGGGTGCCGTTGGTGGCGCTCTGCGACAGCCGCCCGATCCGTTCCCCGGAAAACCAGCCCAGCGGCAAGGTGGCCACATGGTCACCCAGCCGCCGGTGCAGGCTGGTCAGCACCACCAGCGCCAGATTGAAACCCTGCATGGATTGCTGATAGCGGGCGATGCAGCAGCCCAGCACCACCCCGCCCAGCGCCACCAGCCAGCCGGTCAGCGCGCCCATCTCCAGCGGTTGGGCCAGCAGGGCGCGCAACACCGGCACCAGCAGGGTGACGGCCAGCCCCTCCAGCACGCCATAGGCCAGCAGCCAGGCGAAATAGCGGTAAAGCGCGCCCCGCCGCTGCGGCCCCAGGATTTTCAGCAGATCGGCGATCAACATGCGGGTTCCCCCTGTTCGGCCTGCCACAGGGCGGCATAGAGCCCGCCTTGCGCCAGCAGCGCACCATGCCGGCCACATTCCACGATGGTGCCGTCGCGCATCACCACGATCTGGTCAGCCCCGGCAATGCTGGACAGGCGATGGGCGATCACCAGCACGGTGCGACCGCGCGCGGCGGCGGACAGCGCGTCCTGAATGCGCGCCTCTGAATCCGGATCGGCATGGGCGGTGGCTTCATCCAGGATCAGGATCGGCGTATCGGCCAGCAGGGCGCGGGCGATGGAAAGCCGCTGCGCCTCCCCGCCGGAAAGCTGCGCCCCGGCCCCGATGATACTGTCATAGCCCTGGGGCAGTTGCTGGATACGGTCATGGATCTGCGCCGCCCTGGCTGCCGCCATCACCGCTGCCATGCCCGCATCCGGGCGGCCCAGGCGGATATTGTCGGCGATACTGCCATGCAGCAGCCCCACCTCCTGCAGCACAAAGCCGACATGGCGGTACAGCGCCGCCCCGGCAATGTCGCGGACATCCACGCCGCCGATCCGCACCACCCCGCCGCTGGCATCGTGGAAGCGGGCGGCCAGCTTGGCGAGCGTGGATTTCCCCGCACCGGACGGGCCGACCAGGGCCGTGACCGTGCCGGGGCGGCAATAAAGATCAATACCGGAAAGGGCAGTTGCCCCGTCTGGATATTGGAAACTGACATTTTCAAAACAGATGGTGGCATCGCGCGGCAGCCTTGGATGCACCGCCGCCGGCAGTTCCGGCGTGCGCAGCAGCGTGTCGATGCGGCTGGCTGCGGCGGCGGCCTTGCGCTCGGCCATCAGCCCCTGGTTCAGGGTCAGCAGGCTTTGCGGCAGGATCACCGCCACCATGATTTCCGCCAGCAGATTCATGGGCGTGATCTGACCCTGGGCCAACAGCCAGGCCCCGCCCGACAGGCTGACCAGCAGGATCACCGGCACCGACAGCGCCATGGAGGTCAGCGCCTCCAGCCGCAGCAGCGGGCGCACCCAGCCGGCATAGCGGTCGGAAAACCCGTCCACCGCCGCGCGATAGGCGCTGTGCGCCTCACCCGCGCGGCCAAAGCCCTTCACCACGGCGATGCCATGGACAAATTCCACAATGGCGGCATTCACCTGGGCAAAGCTGGCATCCAACTGCGCCATCTTGGCCCCGAAGCCCCGCATCATCCAGCCATAGGCGAGCGCATAGATCGGGAAGCTGGCGACCGCCAGCAGGGCCAGCCGCCAATCCAGCCAGACCAGATAGGTGATACCCCCCAGCGGCAGGGCGATGGCGGCAGTCAGGTCGACATAATGATGGGCCACCATATGGTGCAAATCTTCCAGATCGCCCTGCACCGCCTTGCGCACGGCCCCGGTAGTATTATCCGCGTACCAGCCCAGCGGCACCCGCCCCAGCTTGGCCACCAGGGCGCGGCGCACATCGGCCTGGATGCGGTGGTCGGCAATATGGGTCAGCCACAGGGCCGCCCCATTGGCGGCCCAGCCGACGAACAGGCCGGCCACCACCAGCGCCCCCAGCCCCCCCAGGGCAGCCCTGTCCGGTGGGGAACCGGCCAGCAGCAATTCCCCCAGCCGGGCGATGAAGATGAAGGGCAGCAGTTGCGACAGGGCCCCCACCGCCCCCAGAACCATGCCCAGCCGCACCAGCCCCATGGCAGGGCGGCGCAGGGCTGCCAGGGGGGAGTCCACAAGATCTGTCGCCATCACCGCCCCCGCAATGCGGCAGCCAGACGCGCGGTGACGATCTCCACATGCGGAGGTTCCACGACGCTGAAATGGTTGCCCGGCACGTCGATCACCTTGAAATCGCCCAGACACACCCCTTCCCAGAAGGGCACGGCCAGATGGCCCACCCCGGCCGTGATGCCGAAGGATTGCTGTTCCAGACAGCGCAGATAGGTCATGTCGCCGACAAAGGGCGGCGGGTCGAAACGGGCGGCCTGCATGGAATGGCGGCAGACCCGGAACAGGCCCGGCACCAGTTCCGGCCCCACCGGAACACCGGCCTGATTGCCGATGGCGGCGGCGTAACCGGCCAGCCGCTCGGCCTGTGGCACCGCCATGCGCCGCCGGGCGGCCGCCGCCACAGCATCCAGCCCCGGATCGCCGGTCAGGGCCGCCATGGCCCCGGCGGGGATGTGGCGCGCATGATCCAGCGTCAGCTTTTCAATGGCGCGATAGACATCGGCCGCCGGCACATCCGGGCCGAAGACGGCGGCCACCGGGTCCAGGTTCAGGTTGGGCACAAAGATGGCCTCAAAGGCCAGTTCCTCCTCCGTTTCGATGAACATGGGGATGCTGTCCACCAGCGTCAGGTCGCGCACATCCATGCCGCGATCCAGCAGGCGGCGCGCCACCTCCGTGGCCAGCAGCCCGCCCAGGCAATAGCCGACAAGCTGGAAATGCCGGTGTCCGGCGGCGATCAGCCGGCTGGCATAATCATCGGCCACCGCCTCGATCAGCTTTTTCGGTTCCAGCGCCAGATAACGTTCAATATCGCCCACGGCGATGCCGATCACCGGCCCTAGCCCCTGCGAGGCCATCGACCGGCCCAGATGCTGGAAATAATCCATGGTGCCCAGCGCCGCATGGAACATCACCCGCGCCACCGGCCCCTCGCCGCCGAACGCAATCAGCTTGGCGTTCGATCCTTCCACCTGATCCGCCGGCAGGGCTGGGCTGGCCGCGCCCGCTGCCGTGGTTTCCGCCAGTTCGCCCCGGCGCAGCGCCTGGACCAGGGCGGCGACCGTCGGTTCGTTCAGCATCTGGCGCAGCAGCGTGTCATAGGGGAAGGGGGCGGCCTCCGCCACCTCCTCCCGCAGCCGGCCGGCGACACGGGCCAGGATCAGGGAATCCGCCCCCTTGTCATAGAAATTATCTGTCGGTTCCAGCCGTGGCAGCCCCAAAGCCTCCGCCCAGAGCGCGCAAAGCCGGCTGGTCAAGCCGTCATCGCCATCCGCCCTGTCGGCTTCACCGGCCGCCTGTGCCAAGGCGGCGGGGCGCCAGCCGGCCAGCCGCTTGCGGTCCAGCTTGCCATTGCCGGTCAGTGGCAGCCGGTCCTGTACCTGGATATGGCCGGGCACCATGTGGGCGTGCAGGCGGCGGGCCAGGAAGCTGGCCAGTTCCGCCGCCTGCACCGGCATCCGGTCGCGCTTGAAGCGGGCGGCCAGCATCCGCATTCCGCAGGCGGCCAGCGCATCGCCATCATCAGGCAGGCAGAGCGCCAACTCGCCGCCTGCCGCCTCAATCAGTTCGCGCCAGCCGGCGACATTGCGGAATTTGGTGCCGCCATGCCGGCGGTCATCGCCCGCCGGGTCCATCATGAAACCCTGGGTCAGCAGGATCTGCGGCAGGTCGGCCACCGGCTCCGTCAGGATCAGCCAGCCATCCGGGCCCAAGATTTCCGCCAGATCGGCCACGGCTTTCGCCGGGTCATTGGTGCTGTTCAACATGCCGGCGGCGATCACGATATCGGCACTGTTGGGGGCGATGCCCTGGTCGCGCGCCTCGCGGTTCAGGTCGAACAGGGCCGGGCGCACCCAGGGCCAGCGGGCAAAGCGTTCCCGCGCCTCGGCCAGGAAAAAGGGTGTCATGTCGGTGAACAGATAATCCACCGACAGGCCATCCAGCAGCGGGATCACCGCTTCGCTGGTGGCACCGGTGCCGGCCCCCACCTCCAGCACCCGCAAGGGTGTGTCGGCGTCGCGGCTGCTGGCGATGCGGTTCACCAGGGCTGCGACGGCGTGGTTATTGTGCCGGGCGATGGCATCATCACGATAGATCGCCTGGGCCAGATACGGGCGGCCTTCCGGGAACAGCAGGTCGAACGGGTTCTGCCGTCCGGCCAGCAGGTCGGCCAGCCGTTCCACATGCGCGCGGTGATAGGCGATCAGGTCGTCATTGCTGCCGCCGGCCAGCGCATCCCAGGCGGCGTTGACGCTTTCGCCATCGACCAGCCGGCGGCGACGGTAAAGCCCGGCCCCGTCGCGCGACAGCAGGTCCGCCGCCACCAGCAGCCCCAGCCAGCGCCGCACCAGCCAATGGTGCCGCTCCACCGCCCCCACTTGGCGGATGATGGTTTCATCATCATGGGCGGCCTGATCACTGTTGAACAGCCCATGCCCGCACAGGCAACCCAGCATGGTCAGCAGCGATGCCTCCTGCAAGGCCCTGGCCTGGGAGGCGGCGGCATGGTCATCTGCCACCTGCCGCGCCGCAAAGCGCTTCACCGCTGGCACCAGCTTTTCCGGCGACAGGCGCGGATCATCGGGCGGCACCGGGCGGCGCTTGGCTTCCACAAAGCCCAGCAGGCTCCGGTCCAGCCGGTCCGTACCAGCCACCACGGCCGCCGCCGCACCCACGGCGGGGTGGGCCTGCAAGGCGGCCTCCACCTCCCCCAGTTCGATCCGGTGGCCGCGGATTTTCACCTGGCCGTCTTCCCGACCCAGGAATTCAATCTCCCCACCCGGCAGATAGCGGCCAAGGTCGCCCGTGCGGTAAAGCCGCTGCCCGTCAAGTGGATGCCGGATGAAGCGGGCCGCCGTCAGGTCCGGATCGCCCAGATAGCCCAGCGCCAGCCCCTGGCCGGTGATGCACAGTTCCCCCGCCGTCCAGACGGGCACATCCCGCATCTGCCCATCCAGCACCCGGAAACCCTGATTGGCCAGCGGCACACCATAGGGGATGCTGGTCCAGGCCGGGTCGATGCCCTCAATCCGGTGGAAATTGGACCAGATGGCCGCCTCTGTCGCCCCGCCCAGGCCGATCAGCTCCAGCCCCGGTAGATGGCGGCGGATCTGGCCGGGCAGCGAAAGCCCGATCCAATCGCCCGACAGCAGGGCCAGCCGCAGGCTGGGCAGGGGCGACGGCTCGGCATCCAGGTATGAGGCCAGCATCTGCATCTGTGCCGGCACAGAATTCCAGAACGTCACGCCATGGCGGGCGATCAGCCCGGCCCAGTGCGACGGGTCGGCCCCGCGTGCCGGATCAGGCAGCACCAGCGTGGCACCGGCCCCCAGCAGGCCGAAAATATCATAAACGGAAAGGTCGAACCCCAGTTGCGCCAGCCCCAGCCCCCGATCCTGCGGGCCGATGCCGAAACGGCGGTTGATATCCTGTATCGTGTTCAGGGCGGCGCGATGGCTGATCATCACCCCCTTGGGCGCCCCGGTGGAACCGGATGTATAGATCACATAGGCCAGCCCGTCCGGGTCGCCCATCACGGCCGGGGGCAGGGCGCTGGCCGGGGCCACGGCGGCAGGATCAATGGCGATGATGCCGGGCGGCAGGTCGGTGCTGCTGGCGGCCAGCACATGGGTTATGCCGGCATCGGCCAGCAACCGGTCCCGCCGCAGTGCGGGTTGCTGCACATCAATGGGCAGATAGGCCCCGCCGGCCAGCAGCGCCCCCAGCACGCCGGCCACCTGCGCCGCCCCCTTTTCCAGGATGATGGCGACAGGGGCGGCACCCTGATAGCCACTGGCCGTCAGCGTGTCTGCCAAACCGGCAGCCCGCAACAACAGGTCGCGGTAACAGATGCTGCCGTCGCGGTCGATCACGGCCACTGCATCCGGCGTGGCCTGTGCCCGCAGCAGGATCGGGTGATGCAGCAGCCCATCGGGCAGGGGGGCCGCCGTTGCGTTCACCGCCGCCCGTTCCGCCACCTGCCAGGCCGGCAGCGGCACCGGTTCCAGGCTGTCCCATGCCGCCGCCTCCCCGGCCAGCCGTTCCAGCAGGTCCATCAGGGCGGCGAACATGTCGGCTATCATGCCATCGGGGAAAATGCCCCAGCGAATGTCCCAATTCACCTCCAGCCCGTCGGCATCATCCATCACCTGACAATCCAGCAGCACCTGAGGGGTCTGGGTGATGGCCTGGCCGGGGCGGCGGCCGCTGACCGGATGCTCACGGTTGCCCAGGCCGATGGCGCTGGTGAAGATCACCGGCATCAGGGCGGCTTCCCGTCCCCGGCGGCGGGTGATTTCGCGCAGCACCTCCACCCCGCTGAACAGCCGGTGGTCCAGGTCGCTGAAAAGCTGCTGGCCGATGGCGGCCGCATGGTCGGCAAAGGGCCGGCCCGCCGCCGGTTCCACCGCCAGCAGGCTGACGGCGGTGAAATCCCCCACCAACTGGTTGACCTGCGGGTGCAGCGGGAAACGGTTCAGCAGGGTGACATTCAGGCTGAATTGCGGCTGCCGCGCCCAGCGGCCCAGCACAGCGGCATAGGCGGCCAGCACCGGCGTGGTGGCCGTCAACCCGCGCGCGGCGGCCTGCACCTTCAGGCTTTCCCAGGCGGCTTTTCCCAACCGGCCATGGTGACGGTGGAACCGTACCGCCCCACCTTGGGGGGCGGTGCGCTGGGCCAAGTCCGGGGCGGCGGGCAGATCGTCGATCCGGTCCAGCCAGTAACGCCGGTCGCGCCGGTACCGGCTGGTCTGGCGCAACCCCTGTTCGGCCAGCAGATAATCACGGAAGGTGATCTCCAGCGCCGGCAGTTCATCCCCGCGACCGGCCAGGATCAGGTCCAGTTCATTGAACAGGATGCCAGCGCTGGCCCAGTCGGCAATCAAGCTGTCCAGGGAGACATGCAGGATGTCCCCGTCATCCGTGCGGGTCTGGCGCAGGGTGAATAGCGGCCATTTGTCTGTCGGATAAATCTTGTGGTCCAGTTCGGCCCGTGTGTCGGCCAGGGCCTGATCCAGTAGGGCTGTCCCTTGGCCGCGCAGATCCTGCACCGCGATCGGATAGGCGGGAACGCTGGGCAGCACCCGCTGCCAGCCATCGGCGGCAATGGTGGCGCGCAGCATGGGGTGGCGTGCGATCAGCCGGCTCCAGGCATCTTGCAGGGCTGCCGGGTCCAGGCTGGGATAATGCATCTCCAGATAGCCGTGACAGGCCACCCCGCCATAACCGAAACTATCCCCCCGGCCCAGCAGATAGGCCGTCTGCACATCGGTCAGCGGGAATGGTTCATGTGCCTGGGTCGGGTCGGCGGTGACGGCGGGCAGTTCCGGCCCGGCCAGATGGTCCAGCAGCGCCTGCTTGTGCTGGCGCAACTGCTCCCGTTTTTCCTCCGTCAAGGCCCCTTTCGGGGCCCGGAATTTCAGTTGCCCTTCCTCGGCCCAAAGCTCAACCCCCAACAGGTCCAGTTCGGTGATCAGCGCGGCGGCATCCATCGGGCAACTCCGGTGCAGATATGCGATTGCAAGTAGTTCGCAAATGGGATCGGCAGCCTATGGCGATGGCGGCACGGTCACTCGCCCAAGCGGTATGGGGATGGCCCGGATCGGGATTTTATTGGGCGGGCCGGTGCGAACGCAGGATGAAAGCCAGCAGGCTGACCGCCCCCGCCCCGGTGCCCAGCAGCCAGAACAGGTCATTGAAGGTCATGACCAGCGCCTGCTGACGGATGATGCCGGCTAGCAGGCGTATTCCCAGGGCGATGTTCCCGCTGCCCAACTGGCTGATATAGTCAGCCGTAGCCGGGGCGTTGGCGGACAGGGTCTGTTCCAGATGCCGGCTGTGCAGCCACATCCGCTGATCCTGCAGCATGGCGATGCCGGCCAGCGCCAGCGAACCGCCCATATTGCGGGCGGCATTGAACAAGCCGGCGGCGTCGGCGGCCAGATCGCGCGCAACCGACCCCATGGCTGCCTGGTTCAAAAACAGGATGGCCAGCACCTGACCCACCCCGCGCATGATCTGCGACAGCACGAAATCGGCCCCCACCGCATCCACCGTCAACCCGGATTCCAGCCAGCAACTGGCGGCCATGATCATCATGCCGGTGAATACCGCCACCCTTGCATCGAACAGGCGGAACAGCAGGGGGGCCATCGGCATCATGATCAGGCTGGGCAATCCCGCGATCAACACGATGCTGCCGGCCTGGAAGGCATTGTAATGGGCCAGGGCCGCCAGGAATTGCGGGATCATGTAGGAGGTGCCGTACAGCACCATCCCCATCAGCACCCCCATGGCGGCCACCGCGCCAAACGCCCGGTCGCGCAGCAGCGACAGCCGGATCACCGGACGGGCTGCGTATTTCTGGCCCAGCAGCAGCAGGATCAGCCCCAACAGGCTGGCGGCGGTCAGCCAGCGGATCAGGCTGGATTCAAACCATTGTTCGCGCTGCCCTTCCTCCAAAACCAGGGTCAGCCCGCCCAGCGCCAGGGTCAGCCCCGCCACACCCAGCCAGTCAGCCTCCCCCAGCCGATCCAGTTGGGCGCGTTCATGGTGCAAGGCCGTCAACAGCAGGAACAGCAGCACCAGCCCGATGGGCAGGTTGATGAAAAAGGCATAGTGCCAGGACAGATATTCCGTCATCAAACCACCCACCAGCGGCCCCAGCACCGGCCCCAATATGGCCGTCATGCCGAAAATGGCATTGCCGATGGGCTGGCGGGCCGGTGGCAGGCGGGTGGCAATGATGGTCATGGCGGTGGGGATCATCGCCCCGCCGGTCAACCCCTGACCGGCGCGGGCGAACACCATCAGCCCCAGACTGTCCGACACGCCGCACAGCATGGAAAAGCCGGTGAAACCAAGGGTCGCCCCCAGCAGGAAACGGCGCAGCCCAAACAGGCGCGACAGCCAGCCGCTGAGCGGAATGATGATGATTTCCGCCACCAGATAGGCGGTGGCGATCCAGGTTGCCTCCGTCGCCGTGGCCCCGATCTCCCCCTGGATGGTGGGCAGGGCGGCATTGACGATGGAAATATCCAGCGTCGCCATGAAACTGCCCAGCGCCCCGGCGATAACGGCCAGCCAGGCCCCTGGCTCCACCGTGGCGGGTGGCGGGGCCATAGGATCGGCTATCCCCCCGCTCACGGTGCCGACCCGGTGGCGGCCACCTGCGGGGCTTGGCTGGTGGCGTTGCGCGTATCCACCGATACGGTCACCGACATGCCGGGCACCAGCCGGGCGGCCCCGTCCGTATCGGTCAGGGTGATGCGCACCGGCACGCGCTGCACGATCTTGGTGAAATTGCCCGTGGCGTTCTGCGGCGGCAGGATGGAGAATTCAGCCCCCGTACCGGGGGCGAAGCTGGCGACCTTCCCCTGGACCGGCTGATCCGGGAAGGCATCCACCATCACCCGCACCGGCTGGCCCGGCTGCATATGTGCGACCTGGGTTTCCTTGAAATTGGCTTCCACATAGCGCTGACGGGCCGGCACCAGCGTCAACAGCCGCTGTCCGGCCTCTGCATATTGGCCGGGACGGGCGGTCAGGTCGCCGATAATGCCATCGATCCCGGCGCGGATCAGGCAGGCCGCAACATTGATTTCCGCCGCCCGCCGCTGGGCCTGGGCGGAACGGGCCTGGGCCTCGGCTTGCAGGATGCCGGCTTCCAGCGACTGGATATGCTGTTCGGCCCCGGATACTGCCGCCTGCCGGGCGGCCAGGGTGGCGCGGGCCTGGCGTTCCTTGTTGCGCAACTGGTCCATCTGCTGGCGGCTGCCGGTACCGCTGGCGGCCAGCGGTTCATAGCGGTGCACCTCGGCCTGGGCGAAATCCAGTTCTTCCCGCGCCACGGCCAGTTCGGCCGTCGCCTTCTCCACCAACGCCTTCTGTTCGCCCACCTGGGCGCGCAGGCTGTTGGCCTCTGCCTCTGACACGGCGATCAGGGCCTCGGCCTCTGCCATTTTGGCCTCGTGATCGGCACTGTCGATGCGGGCCAGGGGGCTGCCGGTGCTGACCGGCTGGTTGGCAACCACAAATACCTCGGCCACGATCCCGGCCACCTTGGGCGCGATGATGGTGAAATCCGCCTTCACATAGGCATTGTCCGTCGTCTGCTGAAACCGGCCATAGCGCAGATAATCCCAACCCAGCCAGCCACCGCCGGCCAGCAGCGCAGAGGCAACCCCCAGCATGATGATCTTGCGGCGGCGGGGTGGGCTGGTGTCACTGGCCATGAGGCATCCGGATGGCGGGAGGGGGCAGGGGCCGGAATGATAATCACCCGCAGCCCTGTCACCACCCCGAACGGGCTGTCTTTCCCCCCGATCGGGTGTAAATCCCGGATCGGCCCTGTTTTCAGCCCGATCCGGGTAGCGGTCGCACCGAACCGGGCAGCGGCAGAGGATAAAACCCCTATCGTCAGCCGCTTCACCATTTTGGGGGAGCATCGGCATGGCACTGCCCGGCCTGCATATTGAAGGTCTGTACAAGACCTATCGCAACGGCGTGAAGGCGCTTGACGGGGTGTCGCTGCATGTGCCGCCCGGCATGTACGGGCTGCTGGGGCCGAACGGGGCGGGCAAAAGCAGCCTGATGCGCACGCTGGCCACGCTGCAGCGCCCCGATGCCGGCCAAATCCTGCTGGATGGGGTGGATGTGCTGGCCGATCCCCAGCATCTGCGTTGCCGGCTGGGCTATCTGCCGCAGACCATCGGCGCCTATCCTGGCATTTCCGCCCGCGATCTGCTGGACCGGTTCGCCTGGCTGAAGGGCCGCACGGACAAGGCCGAACGCCGGGCAGAGGTGGGGCACCTGCTGGAAAAAGTGAACCTTGCCGAGGTGGCGCAGCGGGCGGTTTCCACCTATTCCGGCGGGATGCTGCGCCGGTTCGGCATCGCCATGGCGCTGATCGGCCAGCCGCGCCTGTTGATTGTCGATGAACCCACCGCCGGGCTGGACCCGGCGGAACGCAACCGCTTTCACCATGTGCTGGCCGACGTGGCGGCCGATGCGGTGGTGTTGCTGTCGACCCATATTGTGGAGGATGTGGAAAATCTGTGCGCCCGCGTCGCCATCCTGGCCGGCGGGCGCATCCTGGCCGAAGGCACGCCGGATGAACTGGCGGCCCGCTGCGCCGGGCGCCTCTGGTCCCGGCTGGTGCCGCGCGGGGAGGCCGTGCCGCCGGCTTTGCATCTGGTGGCCACCCGTGCCGGTACGCGGGTGGTGGCGCTGGCCGACACCCCGCCCGACCCCGCCTTCACCCCCCATCCGCCAAGGCTGGAGGATATTTATTACATGGCCCTGTCACAGGCCGGCTGGGGGGAAGCGGCATGAATGGCTGGGCGGTCATGCGGCGGGAAGCGGTGGCGGAATTCCGCGCCGGCTTGCACAGCGGCATCGTGCCGCTGATCTTCATCGGCCTGACGCTTTATCTGCTGATGTGCCTGACCAATGCCGGCTATGTGGAGAAGATGGGCGGCGGGGAAATCCCCCGCAATGCCGCCAGCCTGATCTATCTGATGGCGTCGGGCTGCATGTTCTTTCTGTTCTTTGCCTGGGCCTGGGTCTTTGCCCGTCCCCTGCTGCGTGACCGGGCGGTGTTTCTGCATGAGGTGGTGCTGGCCCTGCCGGTGAACCTGACAGCCCTGCTCTGGGGGCGCTATCTGGGGGCAGCACTGCTGGCGGTGCTGTTATCGGCGTCGATCCTGGTCGGGTTCCTGGTGACGCCGGTGCTGGCATGGCTGTCGCTGGTGCCCGATGGCGCCATCGGGCCGGTGCCCTGGCTGGCGCTTGGCTTCGCCTTTCTCTGGCTGCTACTGCCGGCGGCCTGTGGCTTGGGTGCGCTTTACTTTCTGGCAGCGCTGCGCGGGCGGGGGCTGGCCGCGCCCTTTGCCGTGGCGGCAGGGTTGATGCTGCTCTGGATGTTTGCCGTGGTGGTGCTGAAGGAGGGGCACATCAACCCGGTGCTGGGAGCTTCCATCGACCCGTCTTTGTTCACCCACGCCTTGCAGACGGTGGAAAGCTGGGGGGCGGCGCAGAAATCCACCGGCCTGTTGCCGCTGGATGTGCCGTTGCTGGTCAACCGGGCGCTCTGGTGCCTGTTGCCGCTGCTGGCCCTGGCCTGGGCGTTGGCCCGCACAGGGCGGGAGGATCTGGCGCTGGAACGCCCCAGCCGGCAGCGGATTGGTGGCAAGGTGGCGGCGCTGTCGTCAGCCGGGCCGCCGCCCCCGCCCTTGCACCGGGAGGGCCGCCTGCATTGGGGCCGCGCGCTGCTGGCCGAGGCGGTCTGGCAAGCGGGCCGGCTGCTGCGGGGGCGGGCATTCCGGGCCGGCGCCCTGTTGCTGCTGTTGTTGGGCGTGCTGTCTGCCTTCATCCACGTCGTCTGGCACGCCGATGGGCCGATGGTGCCCCGGCTGGAACTGTCGCTGCCGCTGTTGAAAGGCGCCATCTTCCTGGTGATCGCCTTTGCCGTGGCAGCCCTGGCCGGGCTGCTGGCGCGGGCCGATGATCTGCCCGGTTTTGGTGAAATGCTGGATGCGGCCCCCGCACCCGACTATGTGCGCCTGTTTGGCCGCGCGCTGGCGGTGCTGGCGGTCACCCTGGTGCTGTCGCTGCTGCCCGGCCTGTCGGGCCTGATCGTAGCGCTGCTGGCGGCCCCCTGGCCGGCGGCCGATCCCGGCTTTGCCCTGCTATATCCGTTATTGCTGCTGGCCCCGCCGCTGCTGGAACTGGCGATGCTGGCGCTGTTGCTGCACGCCGTCTGCCGGCGGGCGGGGCTGGCCTATGCCGCTTCCATGCTGCTGACCTTCTTCCTGGTGCTGAACCATGAGTTGGAACTGGTCAGCTTCCCACTGGCGGAAATCGGCATTGCGCCCAAGGCCAGCCTGTCCGGGCTGACCGGCTGGGGGCCGTGGCTCTCATACCTGCTGGCGCTGGATGGGTTCAAGCTGGCGCTCTGCCTGCTGCTGGTGGCGCTGGCCGGGCTGGCCCTGCCGCGTGGGACGGAGGAACGGCGCCTGTCGCTGGCGGGCGCGCGTCTGCGCGGGCCGGTGGGGCTGGCGGGGGTGGTGGCGCTGCTGCTGCTGGCCGGCATCGGCCTGCCCTTTGCTAACCGGCTGGCGGCCGATGATGGCGGCCATTCCCGGCACAGTGCCGAATTGGAGGGGGCGGCGTGGGAACGACTATGGACGGCCGATCTGCTGCCATTGCGCGTGGCCGGCGGCGAGTTGCGCCTTGCCATCGACCCCACCAGCCGCCTGGTGCGGGGGGAATGGCGGCTGGACGGGGTGCAAGGCCGGCGGCTGGATGCGGAATTGCCGCCTGGGTTCCAGTTGCAGGCGGCCAGTATCGGGGGCACCCCCGTGCCGGCGCGGCAGGAAGCCGACCATTTAGTTCTGGAGCTTGGCGACTGTACCGACTGCAGCCTGGAACTCCGTTGGACGGTGCAGGTGCCGCAATGGTCGGCAGAGGGTGAGCCCAATGGGTTGACGAGGCACGGCCTATGGCTGCGCGAGGGTGATGTCGCCCCCCGGCTGGGGCTGGACCCGGCCCGGCTGCTGCGGGCCGCCTTGCCCCGCCAGCGCCAGGGGTTGCCCGCTGATATCCCGTCGTTGCCTGCCGCCCTTGCCGTGCCGGCGACGGGCCTGGCACCGGCGGGCAACTGGCGCTGGCAACTGCTGCAGGGGGAAAAGCTGATCGGCCAGGGGCGCGGCAATGGCCCGCTTGCCTTTGCTGCCCTGTGGGCACCGGGGGCGATCACCCAGCGGCTGGACGGGGTGGAAGTCAGCCATGATGCCAGCCGCAGCGGCATGGTGCCGGCCCTGGTGCAGGATGTTGCCGCGATGCGCGCCTGTGTCGCCAGCCGGTTGGGTGGGGTGCCACCGATCACCCGGCTGGCGCAATGGCCGCGTGGTCTGGGCCAGACAGCGCGGGTGGATGATCTGCTGCTGCTGGCCGAGGCGCCGGGCTGGGATGTGGCCGATCAGGGCACCGGTCGCCTGTTGCGCCGGGTGGAGATCGCCACTGCCCTGGCCCGCGCTGAACTGCTGGCAAGGTCCGACCTGCGGCGGGGGCAGGGTTCCGTCTGGCTGGCCGATGGGGTGGCCGGTGCCATCGGCCTTGCCTGCCTGCGGGAAACAGACGGCGCAGAGGCCTTCGCCCAGGTGCTGACCCGCCAGCAGGAAAAGGCCCGGCTGGCCGTGGCCGGCAGCGATGTGCCTGTCGGCCCGCTGGACAGTGCCGCCCCCAATGGCTGGGCCCAGGCCTATGCCCTGCTGGCGGCGCTGGATTGGCTGGAAGGGCAAGGGCCGGACAGCATCACCCGGCTGTTGGATCTGGTCCGCCAGGGGGTGACGGTGCCGGCGGCGCTGGAACAGTTGCTGGGGCGGGAGGGGGCGGCCCGCCTGCTGGCCGCCCCCCGGCTTCCGGATAACACCAAGAGCCGTGGGACATGATTCTTGGTGTTATGGTTTTCCCTTATGCGCCGGGCGGGGGCCTCGCCGCCCGGGCCTGAAGCCATTCAAAATCCGGCTTCGCGGCGCAACACGGACAGGGCCGTGTTGATGGCATGGGCCAGGGGGCTTTGTCGTTCGGCATCGATATGCACCTGGCCCCGCAGGGCCATCGGCAGGTTGGTATTATCGGTTGCCGTGAAGGTGACGCGATACACCGCCTGTTCGGGCACCGGACCATGCTTGGCATCCGCCAGCGCAGCGATGCCGCCCCCCTGGGTGGAGGCCAGTTCCGGTACGGCCATCAGACGTGTGGTTGCCGTGGTGGCAATGCTGTCCAGGCGCAGGGAAACGGAATCCCATCCCCCCGCCTCTGCGATGAACCGCGCCGGCGATCCCGTGGTCAGGCGGGCCAGATCACGCTCACCGACATAGGCTTCAACCTGTGCTGCCCCCGGCCCCACCAACGTGCCCAGCCATTCCCCGTCCGACACCCATTCCCCGGCGTCCAGGGGGACTGGCATGTCGGCCATCACCCCGTCGAACGGGGCTGTGATGGTCAACCGCTGGCGTTCCAACAACAGGGCCGTGCGTTTGTCCAGCGCCGCAGCATAGTCCTGCCGGACAACGCGTAACGTGGCGGCCGATTCCCGATCCATGATCAGGAAACTGTTCTGCCAGCGCAGCCGCGCCAATTCCCGTTCGGCGGTGGCAAGCCGATGATCCAGATCGGGGGCGACCAGTTGGAAAAGGGGTTGCCCGGCTTTCACCGTGCTACCCGGTGCGGGTAAGGCGACCAGCCGGGCACCCGACGGTGCGTAGAACAGGCTTTGCTGTCCGGCACGCAACAGGGCGGGGGCGCGCACCGTGCCATTCCACGGCAGCAGCAACAATCCCAGCCCCACCAGCGCCGCGAAGCCGGTGCGCAGTGTGGCGGCATTGAAGCGCAAACCCTGTCGCCGTTTGCCCCATTCGGTCAGTTCACGCCAAATGGGCAGGCCGATGAACCACACGATTTCCACCATGAAAAGGAACAGGCCCAGCAGCTTGAAGAAATAATGATAGACAAGCAGCGCGATGCCCAGAAACAGGAAAAACCGGTAAATCCACACCGCATAGGCATAGAAGATCAGAAAGTGACGCAGCCGCGTGGGCACTTCCTCCGGCACCGGTTCGCCCAGGCCGAATAGCAGTTCCCGCAGACGCCAGCGCCCCAGCGCGAAGGAGCGTTCCTGCAGGTTGGCAACATCCAGCGCATCGGACAGCAGAAAATAGCCATCAAAACGCATGAAGGGATTGAGGTTGATGGCCAATGTCATCAACCATGTCGTGGTTGCCACCATGAAGGCGGCACTGCGTGCCATGCCGTCGGGCAGAAAGCTCCAGGCCAGGGTGGCATAACAGGCCAATGCCAGTTCCGTGGCCATACCGGCCATGCCGATCTGCACCCGTCGCCAGCGATCACGCAGCTTCCAGGCCCCCGACGTATCGGTGAACAGCACCGGGAACATCACCAGCAACGCCACGCCCATGGCGGATACCCGGCAGCCGTGACGCTTGGCTGTGAAGGCGTGCCCCAGTTCGTGCAACACCTTGGTGGTGAACAGGGTGACACCGGCCAGTGCTGCCCCCTCCAAGGTGAAAAAATGCAGGAAGGTGGCGCGGAACACGTCCCACTGCCGCCCCACCAGCACCAGACCTGTCAGGCCAGCCAGCAGGGTGATCCAGAAGAAGAGGCGTGTATAGATAAACTGCACATGCGGCAGCGCCTTTTCCAGCCAGCGATCGGGGCGGACCAGCGGGATGCGCACGAACAGATAATTCTTCAACAGCCACTTGGCCCAGCCCATGTGCCCGGCGTTGGCCTGGGCCAACAGCCGCGCCTGTGCCTCTGGCCCGCGCGCCTGTGTCAGATTGGAGGAAAGCAGGAACCGGGCGAAATCGACCACATCCTCCACCTCCAGCGTCAGGGTGGTCGCTGCCGTCACCGCCCGGGCCACGGCCGCCGCCTCGCCCAGGTTCCAGCGGGCCAACATTTCCATCTCCGCCCAGCCGATCTGGAAGAAGCGGTTGCGGGCCGGGTCTTCCAGCGTCCAGCGCGGATTGCCGTAATGGTCCGGCGGGGCCTGGTGAAGATGCAATTCCTCCCGCAGAGCGGGCAAGGGTATGGGCTGGGGACCATTCTCAAGCGCGATCATGGTGCTCTACCAGCCCAGCCACAGCCGCAGGGCCGCCAGGGGCCGGCGCAGCACATGCAGGCCCAGAACGGTCCAATGTCCTTCCAGCTTGGCCGTTCCCTTCAGACCGACGCGCAGCCTTTCCTTCTGTGCCAGGCTTTCCGGCGTGAATTGTCCGGTCAGGCGATAGGCCAACATGCCCTCTGGTGTCGGCCCGGCCCGGTATCCTGCCCGCAGCAAGGTTGCCGACAGGGGGGAGGCGGGGTCGATATTCAGGAAGAAACTGATATCCGCACCGGTATCCAGGGTGATGGCATCCGCGACGGGCAACAGGATGTCCAGTTCCACATCGGCCGGATCGGCCACCATCAGGATACGTTCGCCCAGTGAAACCGGACGGCCCGCCCAGTCGTCGGGATTGTCATAGATGGCGATCCCGGCCTTGGGTGCCCGGATCTCGCTGCGTTCCAGCAGGCTTTCGACATAGGTTACATCGGCAGCGGCCTGTTCCCGCCGTGCTGCCAGCACGGCAAGGCTGGCCTTGGCACGTTCATCGAACACTGCTTGTTGCTGTGCCTGGCGCTGCTCGGCATCGGCAATCGCCAGGGCCTGGCGGGCTACTTCCAGCCGGCTTTCCAATTCGCGCCCGTCCATACGGGCCAGGGGCTGGCCTTCCGTTACGGTCACATTGGGCTGGACCAGCATGGTTTCCACCACGCCCGCCAGTGGTGCGCGCAGGATGGCCGGTTGATGCGGGGCGATCTCCGCCGGGGCCAGAACCGACTGGCGTACCGGCAGCAGCATCAGCAGCAGCACCCCCGCCGCAACCATGCCCCAGCGTTTGCGGTCCTTCATCCAGGCTGTGCGGCGGGCCACCCCGCCGTTCAAGGCCCGCCAGGCATGGGCATAGGCTTCGGTCAGAAGGTCCAGAATCTGCCGTTCCCCTTCGCCGAAGGGTTGATCGCGTGCCAGCAGAAGCAGCAGACCCGGCCCGGCCCCCGTCGCAGCCCCTGGCAATGGTATGGGCAGGATCAGGGCATGAACCGGCAGATGTTCAGCCCAGATCGCGGCCTCATCGGCCGGTATATCTTCCGCTGTCAATTCCTGGACGCCGGGTACCTTGACCCATTCCGCCAGCCGCTTTGACAGCCAGTGATTGAACGGCGCCTCCGGATCGGGGGTGGCCAGACCAGACATGGCCTGGATCGCGCCCGTATCGGCGCGCCATAGCACGGCCTGACGGTAAGAAACCAGGGCATGTGTGTCATTGACGATCAGAAACGCCAGTTCCTGCAGGGTCGGTGCGGCCCGGACACGGCGTTCCATCTGCACCAGGGCGGCCAGGGTCGCCAACTGACGGTCGCGCGGATCCGTCATGGTGCACGCCCCGCACCCGTGGGCGGAGACAGGACGACCGACCCGCTCATCCCCGGACGCAGAGTGTCGGTCGGCCCCTTGATACGACCATAAATCCGCACAGACTGGCTGACCGGATCGACCTGACCGGACAGGCGGGTAATCTCTGCCTCATGCGTACCGCCGGTCTCCTCCACCCGCAGGTGGAAGGCCAGACCCGGCTTCAGCCAGGACAGCCAGGAAGAGGGAACGATCATTTCAACATCGAAAGCCCCCGTCTCATAGATGGCGAGCAGCGGGGCCCCTTCGGCAGCGAAGGCGTAACGCTGCACCTCCACCCCGGCCACGCGCCCGTCATAGGGGGCGGCGATGGTGCAACGTTGGGCCATCACGCTCATCAGTGCCAGTTCGGCCTTGGCCTGCGCCTCCGTGCTTTCCGCCGTCGCCACCTCCAGTTGGCTGATGGAGTTCAACTGGTTCAACTTGCCCGACACTTCCCGCTTGCGGGTGGCCGCCTGCGCTGCCGCGGCGGCCTGATCCTGACGGGCCCGCTGCGCGGCGCAATCGAAACCGACCAGCCGCTCACCTTTCCGGAAGGTTTCCCCGTCGCGGAAGGGCAGATCGATGATCTTTCCGGCCATTTCGGCGGCCAGGGTTGCGTGCTGCCGGGCGCGGACCTGCGCCCGGATCTCCGGTGGGGCCTGGGGGGAGGCACCGGGCGGGGGCGGTACCTGAGCGCTGGCGTTACCGGCCAGCGCCAACAGCAGCGCAATCAAACCGGTGCGACCACGGCCCGTTTTCAACAAGGACAAACCTTCCCCCTTCACTGGGTCAGAACGGGCGGCTTTATAGCATCGCCCTGCTGGATGTTGGCCATGCGGGTTTTGATCGCGGTTGCGATCTCATCCACGGAGCCGGCGGCCGTCTGGTTGGGAACGGGGTCGAAGCCGGCAGCCTGATGGATGGCCCCATAGGCGTTCTGCAACTCCGCATAGGCCCGGTCGCGCGCCCGGGTCGCCAGCAGGGCCGAGGCCGCTGCACGGATGCGTTCCAGATTGGTCTGGGCGTCACTGGCAGTGGCGGCGTCCGTCTGCGCCTGGATGCGTCCTTCGATGTCCTGCAACGTCGCATAGCGGTCGTAAAGACGTTCGGCCCGCTGGTAACGATGCCACGCCAGGTTCACCTGAGTCAGAACGGCCATGCGCAGGGCCTGGCGGCGCACATCGGCCACATTCCCCTTCGCCTCGCCCATCTTCTTCACATCCGACCAGTTCAATACCGACAGCAGGTTCCAGGATACCTGCACACCGGCATCGGCCCAATTGTTGTTCACCAGATAGGAGTTGCTGTCACGGTTCAGACCCGCGAACAGCGACACGCCGGGTAGCAGCTTCAGCAGGCCCATCCTTGTTTCCAGCGCCACATTGCGGGCGATATAGGCTTCCTCCCGCACTTCCGGCCGTTCGACCATGGCGATGGCTTCCAGATCCTCCAACTTGTAGCCCAGCTTCAGCACCGACGGGCCGGCCGCTTCCGGCACGGCCACAGCCACCGGTGTGGCCGGCGGCAGGTTCATCAGGCTGGCCAACTGGGTCTTGGCGATGGCCATATCGGCCTCCAGCGCCTCCAACTGTTGCACGATCTCCACCAGCGACTTCTGGTAGCGCAGGGATTCCATGGGCGGCAGCAGGCGCTGCCGTTCGGTCTGCCGTGCCTGTTCCAGCGCCTGGCGTGCTTCAGCCAGGATCGCCGTCACCTGCGGCCGCAGCCGTTCGGCCGTCACCGCCTCCCACCAGGCCGCACGCACCTGTTCCACGATGTTCAGCACGACACGGCGGCGCCGCTCTTCTGCCGCCAGCAGCTTGTTGGCCTGGGCCTTGGCCCCGTAATAGGACAGGCCGAAATCCAGGACGTTCCAGCCAAGCTGCAGGTCAACCGTATTGCCCGTCTGTTCCGAACTGGTGGATGGCACCAGCGAGACTTGGCCGGTCGCTACGGATTCGGAAACCGAGGCCAGCACATTGGACCGTGTGCGCAGCCCGGCGCGGGCTGCCAGCTTGGGCAGCATGTCCTTGCTGCTGGCATCCAGCACCCGGTCTTCCAGCGCCTTCTCCATCAGCGTCACCCGCTGCTGGAGATTGTATTTCAGCGCACGGGCCATGGCCTGTTCCAGCGTCACCGGTGCGGATAGCGCCTCCTGGCTGGCGAACATTAACTGGCGGTCACTGCTGGCCTGGGCGATCTGCTGGTCCAGCGTGATCGGCTCCGGCCGCACGGAGCAACCGGTCAGGGCCAGCAGCAGGGCTGTGGTGGCGAACAAAGGCGCACGGCCGGTGAGGGCAAAGCGGTTCATGTTTGGTCTTCTCCTGATCAACCGGTCGTCAAGCTGCATTGTTGGAAGCGGAACCTGTCGGCAAGATCGACAGGAGGTTCAAAAGGGCGGCGCCGTCATCATGGATTGAAGCGGTGGTGACAGCACGGATGGAGGTGGACAGGGCAACCTTGCCTGCCGGCGCCTCCAGGCTGGCAGTGCCGGCGGCCACACGCAGCGTCAGGCGGACCGTCTGCTGCTGCCCGTCAGATGTGCGGGCCGTGACCTCGATCACCAGCCGCGCCGGGGCGTTCGGCGGTGGCGCCTCCCGCAGGAAGAAAGTCCCCGTGCGGGCATCGAAGCGCAGCCAGGCCGGCAAGGGCTTGCCACCCGGCATCCCCGCAACGACGGCCAGACGGCTATCGTTGGTGACGAAGGTGCCCGACGGCAGGCTGAAGCTGCCCGTCCGGTTGGCCGGATCGAAGACCACCCGACCGGACGGCTCCGCATTGCCCACCCGCAGATAGGGCTTGGCACCAGGGCCGGCCAGGTTGACGGCAACGAAACCTTCCGGCTCGCTGAGCTTGGGTTCGATCCCGTCGATCTTGGCCGGCTCCAGCGGATCGCCGAACAGACCCTTCGTGTTGCCGATACCGGCAACAATAATGGGTTTAACACCAAAGGTAACCGGGTCCGGTCCGATATCGGCCGCCGGCGCCACCAGCAGCGGCGGGGCAATCGCCGTGTTGAAGCTGGGCAAGCCCATGTCCGGTACGGACGGGGTTGAGGGGATCACCACATTGTCCTGACCGATGGTCAGGGTGGTGGTACGCGTTGCCTTTTCCCCCTGGCGATCCGTGGCCGTGATGGTCAGGGTCCAGGTGCCGACCACATTGAAGTCAGGCACGCCGGTAATGCTGCGGGTCGCGGCGTTGAAGCTCATCCCCGCCGGCAGCCCGCTGACCGACAAGGTCAGGCTGTCGCCGACATCGGGATCGGTGAACAGGTTGTCGGGCAGCACGGCGCTGTAACCGGCCCCGACACGCCCATCGGCCAACGTCACCGGATTGGCCGTGGCCACCGGGGGCTGGTTGGTGATGACGGGCACCGTCAGGGTGCGGGTGACCTGGGGCGTGGTCCCGTCATTGGCGACCACGGTGATGCTGGCCTTCTGGCTGCCGGCCGGCAGGGTCAGTGTCAGCTTGGTCAGCGTGCTGTTGATGGCGGCCGTCGTGCCGGTCAGGGTCAGGGCACCATTGGCCCCCTGGCTGACCGTCACCCCGTCGCTGGCAACGGCCAGGGTACCGCTGCTGGGGGTCAGCGTGACTGACAGGGTGGGGCTGTCACGATCCGCCACAACGATCCCGGGTACCGCCCCGGCTGTGCCGGGCCGGATGGCGGCAGGTGTGGTCAGGGTGATGCTGGGCTGTGCGGCCACCCCGATGGTCAGGGTCTGGTCGGCGTCCGGGGTGCGGGCGTCGTTATCGACGGCCTGGACACGCAGGGTAGCGGACGTCGCATCCCCATTGGCGGTGAAGCGCAGGCCGGCCAGCGTGGCGTTCAGATCGGCCACCGTGCCGGTCAGGCGCAGCGCACCGCTGCCGGCATCGACGATGGAAACACTGCCCACAGCCGTCAGGCCGATGCTGCCATTGCCGGGGGTCAGCGTGACAGACAAGTTGTCCGTATCCGCATCGGACAGGCTGATGCCGGTGACGGCCGAACCGCTGCCGGCCACAACCGTGGGACGGGTGGGCAGGGTCACTTCCGGCGACTGCACGACCTGGATCAGGATCAGGTCGCTATCGTTCGGGCTGACACTGTCATTGTCGTCGGTGGTCATGCGCAGGCTGGCTTCCCGCACGGTCTTCAAGGCCGTGAAGTCGATCGTGGCCAGGCTGGCATTGACATCCGCCTTGTCGCCGGAAAGGCGCAGCGTGCCATTGGCGTCACGCGTGACTGTCGCTGTACCGAAGGTGCGCAGGTTGACCGTGCCATTGGTGGGGGTCAGCGTGACGGTCAGGGTCGGGCTGTCGGCATCGCGGACGCCAACCCCGATGATCTCCGTCGGCACGCCGCCCAGCACCACGGGCTGCACCGGCAGGCGGTTTTCCGGCGCCTGGGCCACACGGATCGTGACGGTCTTGTCCAGATCGGTGGTGCTGGCGTCCCCGTCGCTGGCCGTGATGCGCAGGCTGCCACCCGTGCTGTTGGCACCGGGCGTGAAGACCAGGGTGGTCAGCGTTGCATTCACGTCGGCGACGCTGCCGGTCAGGGTGGTGACACCATTGGCGCTGGTGACCGTGGCCGGCCCGATCAGGGCAATGGAACCGCCTGTCGGTGTCAGGGTGACGGACAATGTATCGCTGTCGCCATCCAGGATGGACAGGCCCGGCACGACGGTGCTGATGCCACCCAGCATGGCGATGCTGTCAGGGCCCGCATAGGTCGGGTTGCGCGGATCGTCGTTCAGAATGGTCGCGCTGACCGTCGGGGTCCGGATGTCAGCCCCGTTGGTGGCGTTGGACAGGGTGAGGGTGAAGCGTTCATCAGCCTCGATCACCGTGTCGCCCGTCACCAGGACAGTGATGGTCTTGACCGATTCCCCATCCGCGAAGGTGACCGTGCCCGACGGCAACTTCCCGCCAAAATCTGCGGCATCCAGGCCGCCATCGCCGCTGACCGACCAATCGACGCTGGTGCTGCCGAACAGGCTGCCGCTGCGGGTGACCTGGAAGCGGAAGCTGGTCGTGCCCGTGTCGCCCTCATCCAGGCTGCTGTCCAGGGCCGTGGCCACAAGGCGGGAGGGAACGATGGTCCCCACCTTGGCCTGGGCAATGGCCTGATCCAGGGCGGTGCCGGTGAAGCCGGTCAAGGCCTGGGCAAGGCTGCCATTGGTCACCCCGTTATGGATGGCGAGCGCCGCATCGCCCTGGGCCACAACCTGGACCCGGGCCATGGCGGTCAGGCGATCCAGGGGCGTACCGCTGCCATTTTCGGCACTTTCGACCCGGCTGTTGGCCTCCGTGATCAACTGCGCCGTACCGGACAGCAGGCCCGCCGCCGGATTGATGCCCAGACGGGCGGCCGCGTTGGCCAGGACGGCCTGGACCGTGGCCTGATTGGCGAAGTCGATCCGGCCGTTGGCGGGCAGGGTGTTGATGGCATCGCCGATGGCTGCCGTGATGGCGTTACCAGCCGCACCGGCCGCCAGCGGCGTCGGTGACAGGCCGGTCAGCAGCGACGACCCCTGGACAAGCAGGATGGAAATCTTGTTGGCCTCACCCTGCGCGTTCAAGGCGGCGGTGATGTCGCCCGCGCTCGCCGTGGCAGAGGTCGCCAGATTGATCGGATCTGTATTGAACAGGTCCAGCCCGGCCGACAGCCCCAGGGCTGACTTGACCTTGGCCCCGGCAGCGGTGAAGGCGGCATCGGTTGCGGACAGTCCGGCCGTACCGACGATGGCCGTGGTCAGCGGGTTGATGACCGTGGCCCGCGGCGGTGCCTCATAGACACCGTCGAAGGTGATGCCGGTGGATACGTCGCGGCCGCCGACCATGATATAGGGACCGCTGCCGCCGCCGATTTCATAATTGCCGGCGGCATCGGTGACGACATTCACCTCACCCGCATCCAGCACGCCGTTGCGGTTGGCATCGGCGAAGACCAGGGCACCCTGGACATAGCCGTCGATGGTCTTGCCGCGGACGGTGTTGACCAGGACACTGGAGAGATCCAGCGGCTTGCCGGCACTGTCACGAAGCGCGAAGCCCGTGACGGCATTGTTGCCGGCGGCATCCTTGACCGTTCCGCCCAACAGGGTGCCGATGGTGATGCCGTCGCGATCAACATCCCCTTCCTGCACGACATAGGTGAAGGTCAGGCTGCTGCCGCCGCTGCCGCTGGTATAGGTGGCCAGCCGGACATTGCTGCCGACCAGCAATGGTACCGTGGCCCCGTTGGTGACATTGACAGTCTCGCTGAAGGTCAGGGTGACGCTCAGGCTGTCGCCAGGGAAGTAGGACCCGGCCGGCGGCGGGGTAACGGCGGTGACACGCGGCGGCGTGCGGTCCTGGTCGCGGTCCAGGATGGTGGCAGACGCAGTGGACGGATCGTTCACCCGCGGCGTCAGGGTCAGGCCATTGCTGCGCAGGTTCTCCAGCGCCACCTTGAAGGTTTCATCGCCTTCCGTGACGCCATCGCCGACGACATCGATGGTAACGACCTTGCTGCTTTCACCGGGCGCCAGGGTGACGGTCCCGGACGGCAGTGTGTTGCCGGCAAAGTCACCCGCACTGATGCCCGCCCCGCCTTCAACCCGATAGTCGATGGTGATCGTGCCGCTGGTCGCCGGATCGGCCCCGGCGGTGCGATAAACCTCGAAGCTGAAGCGCGTGACGCCATTGCCCAGCGGTTCGGCCTGGACAGAGGGGCTGCCAGCGGCATTGCGGATGCCGATGATCTGCTCCTCGGCGATCAGCACATCGACCGACCCGACGCGCAGGCTGTTGCCATCGCTGATCGTGTAGGTCAGCGACCCCGCGTCGCCGGTAAAGCCGGTATCCACATCGAATTGCAGGCGGGCCAGTTCGGCCGGCGTCAGGCTGTCGCCCACCGACACGCGGCTGCCATCGCCCCTCAGGGTGATGCCATTGCCGGGCAGGCCCGTGATGGTGATGGTCAGCGGGTCGCCATCCGGATCGGTCGGCTGGTCGATGGACAGGCCGACCGCATCCGCATTGCGGGCAATGATGACCTGCTTGGCCGGCTCGGTGACCGGGGCGTTGTTCAGGCCGGTAATGGTCAGGCTGACCGTGCCGGTGCTGCTGGCGCCGGCCTTGTCGGTGACGGTGTAGGTGAAGCTGTCGGTGGCGGTCTGGCCGTTGTTCAGGCGGGCGAAGGCCCCGTTGGGGTCATAGCTGTAGGAGCCGTCGGCATTGACCGTCAGCTTGGCACCCGATGCCAGGGTGATGACCGACCCGACGGAACCGGTGCCGTTCACCGCCGTGATGCGCAGCACGTCGCCAGCATCGGCATCGGTGTCGTTGGCCAGCACATTGCCGGTCAGCACGTCGATTTCCCGCACGGTGCCGCTGTCATTGGTGGCGATGGGGGCGCTGTTGGTGGCGGTGATCGCCAGGTTGACCGTCACGCTGGCCGCCAGCCCGCTGCTGTCGGTGGCCGTGACGATGACGCTCTGGTTGCCCACGTCCGCCTGACCGGGCGTGCCGGTCAGGGCCCCCGTCACCGGATCGATCCGCAGCCAGGACGGGCCGGACAGGCTGTAGGTCAGCCGATCCGTGCCGCCCGCCACGATGTCGGCATCGGTGATGGCCCCGGCCGGCAGGCTGTAGGTGAAGGGCTGGCCCTGAACGGCGCGGGCATCCGTACTGACCAGAGTGGCGATGGGGGCATCATTCACGGCCGTGGCGGTGAAGCTGACCGTGCGGGTCAGGCTGATCCCGCCCGGCCCCGTGATGGTCAGCGTGATCTCCGTCGTCCCGAAGGCGTTGGCTTGCGGCAGCACGCGTAGCGTGGGCGTGCCGTTCACAAATTCCACGGTCGCCGTCGCCAGGGCCGGATTGGCGCTGGACACGGCATAGGACAGTTGGGTGACAGGGATGTCGGGGCTGGTGACCGGCAGGGCCAGGGATAGCGTCCCGCTATCCTCTGCCACCGCCAGCGGCGCGATGCTGCCCAGGGTGGGTGGCGTCGGCACCAGGGTCAGGGTCAGCGGGTTCGACAGGGTGGTCGCGCCCGACGGTTCGGTCACCCGCAACTGGATGGTCCGGGAACCGAAGCTGGTATAGGGCTGGTCCAGGGTGATCGCCTGGCTGTTGCCCGTGGCGGTGCCCACGGTGACGAAGCCGCGGCCATCGCCCCAATCCACGGCCAGGGTGCTGCCCTGCGGCCCGGCGATCTGCACCGTCGGCTGGCGCTGGCTGGTGATGCCGTCACCGGGCACGCCCGTATCCGACCCCGGATCCAGGGTCAGGCTGACATTGTTGGGGATCAGGTCCAGAAGGGCAGCGGAGGTCAGGACGGTCGACTTGTTGCCGGCCGCATCCTCCATCGTGACGGACAGGGTGATGGTCCCGTCATTCAGCCCGGCCAAATCGGGCAGGGTCAGCCCACCGGACGTACCGGACAGGGTGCCCGACCCGGTCACCGGCGTGCCACCGCCGGACGAGGTAACGGTGTAGGTATATTTGACGTTGCCTTCGCTGCTGGTCAACGTGATGCCAGCATTGGCGGATTGGCCCGTTCCGATGGTGGCGTTGTTAAAGGCGACGGTGCCGGCCGGCGCCACCTTGTCCAGCGTGGCACTGGCTGTCAGGGGCGCGCCCTTGTTACCCGCCGCGTCAGTCTGTTCCACGCTGATGGTCAGGGTGCCATCGCCCAGGGACGACAGGTCGCCCAGCGTGATGGTGCCATTGGCATCGGACCAGGTGCCCGTGCCCGTCACCGTGCCGCCACCGGCAGAGGTGACGGTGTAGGTGTAGCTGTCGCCCGGCTTGACATTGCTGAAGGCCAGGGCGGCATCCTTGGCGGTTGTGCCATTCAGTTGCGGCACCGGCACGCTGATGCTGCCCGTGGGGGCGGTTTTGTCCAGCGTGGCGGTGGCCGTCAGGGGCGCACCCTTGTTGCCCGCCGCGTCAGTCTGTTCCACGCTGATGGTCAGGGTACCTTCGCCCAGGGACGACAGGTCACCCAGCGTGATGGTGCCATTGGCATCGGACCAGGTGCCCGTGCCCGTCACCGTGCCGCCACCGGCAGAGGTGACGGTGTAGGTGTAGCTGTCGCCCGGCTTGACATTGCTGAAGGCCAGTGCGGCATCCTTGGCGGTTGTGCCATTCAGTTGCGGCACCGGCACGCTGATGCTGCCCGTGGGGGCGGTTTTGTCCAGCGTGGCGGTGGCCGTCAGGGGCGCACCCTTGTTGCCGGCGGTATCGGTCTGTTCCACGCTGATGGTCAGGGTGCCATCGCCCAGGGACGACAGGTCGCCCAGGGAGAGGGTGCCGTTGGCATCGGACCACGTGCCCGTGCCGGTCACCGTGCCACCACCGGTGGAAGTGATGGTATAGGTGTAGGTGTCGCCGGGAACGGCACCGGTCATCGCCACGCTGACATTGCGGGCGTCGGTGGCGCCCAGGACGGGCTTGGTGAAGGCAACGGCGCCACCGGGCAGCGTGGCATCCAGCACCGTTGTCGCCGTGACGGCGGTACCCGGATTATTGGCCGCGTCGGTCACGGTCAGGGAAAGGGACAGCGTCCCATCCTTCAACCCGCTGATATCGCCAACATTGATGGTCTGGTTTGCGGCCGTGATGGTGCCAGTACCGGTGACGGTACCGCCGCCGGCACTGGTCAGCGTGTAGCTGTAGGTCGACCCGACTTCCCCACCGTTCAGGTTAAAGCTCAACCCATTGCGTTCCGCCGCATTCACCAGCGGATCGGTGAAGCCCACAGTATAGCCGGTGGGAGCGACATTGTCGGTGACAGTGACCGTGTAGTCGACCGTCAGTGTCTGCGCTGGATTGCCGCCATCATCGGCCGTGATCGACACGGTGTAGGTGCCGGGCAGAACGGCCCCTTGTGCCACCAGCTTGTCACCCGAGATGGTGAAGAAGCCGGCGTTATTGCCGCCCGTGATCGTGTAGCTGGTTTTGCCCTCATCATCCGGGTCGATGACGGAAAGGGTACCGACAGTGCCCCCTGCCTGTGCGGTTGCCTGATCGATCTGGTTGTTGGACAGGTTGATTGCAGTCGGCTTGTCATTGACCGCCGTGATGTTCACGACAGTCGTACCGGTGGCGGTCTTGGATCCGCCGGCCCCCTGGCTGCCGGTATTGCCATCATTGATGGTCGTGGCCAGCATAACCTGCGCAGGCGGCTTATCCGAGCTGTTGGCATAGGTGACGGCGCGCAGCAGTTCCTGAACCCGCGCCGTCGTGGCGCTGCCATCGGACGCAAAGGTCAAAACCAGCAGCCCATTCCAATTCGTCGTCACCGTACCGATCGTGACGCCATTGACGGTCAGGGCCGCCCCCTGGGTCAGGGGGCCGACCGTGCCGCTGGCACCGAACATATCCTCCCCGGAAATACCACCCTGGCGCTGGATTGACAGGCTGCCGCCATTGAAGGCACCGGCCCCAATTTCGATATCGCTCAAGGTCGCTGCGGCATTGATGACGATCCCGGCGCCATTCTCCGTATAGCTGATGCTGTTGCCATAGGAACCCAGCGCGGGCGCGTCGTTCACCGGCGTGATCGTCAGCCCGAAGGTCTGTCCGCTCAGCGTCACCCCATCCTTGTCTGCAACGGAGAAGGTGATGCTGTCGCTGGTGACTTCTGATCCGTCCTGGCTGTACTTGATTTTGCCATCATTGATGTCGGCCTGGGTGAAGGTGGCATTCAGCCCCAACGCCTCCCCATTATCGACCACACCATTGCCATTGGTGTCCTTGAACAATGTCCCCTTGGTCGGGGCCGTCGTCACCTTGTAGACAAGCTGCGCCGTCGTGGACGTTTCCGGATCGCTGGCCAGCAAGTTGGCGCTGTTCAGTGTGACAACACCGCCCTCAGCCACCGTCGCATCATTCTTGGTCAATGATGGCGGACGATTCCCCATGATCGTGATGTCGTTACTGTTGCTGCCCCCCGCCATGTTCAGCACGTAGGCATTGGAAAGCACGCCATCGGTCACCAAGGTGGTGCTGTTGTTGGTGATGGTGTCGGCGCCATCATTGGCAAGCAGCGTGATGGTGTTCTGACCCAGGGCATAGGAATTCACCGGCGTCACCGTCATGCCCGCCGTGCTGCCGACCGTCACCGTCCCCGTGACGTCGATCTGGTCAAAATCGGTGCCGGCCGTATCCTTGCCCTGCACCTGGAAGGATGCTGTGCCGTTCAGGGTCAGGTTGCCCGTGATCGACAACTTGCCAACACCATTATTGATGCCGTCCACACCCGGGGCCAGGGTGCCTCCGCTCGCCACGGTCACGGCGCTGGCAACAGTGCCGGTACCGGCCAGGGTGCCGCCATTATTGACCGTCGTTTCCTGTGCACCGGTTCCATTCAGCCGGCCGGTAACCGCCAGAATGCCGGCATTGATGCTGGTTGCCCCTGTATAGGTATTGGTGCCCGACAAAACGATGGTGCCGGCACCGGTCTTGCTGATACCGAAGCCTGAGCCGGCAATGGTGCTGTCAATGGTGGCGGTATGGCTGGCACCGCTGCTGATGCCGGCATTGCCCGCCAGGGTGATGCTGCTGCCCGTCACCGTAAGGCCATTGGCCTGATCGAAGTCCAGCGTATCGCCAGCGCCCACGGTGACGCCGCTGCCCAACGTGATGGTGCTGCCATTGGCGAGCTTCACCATGATCGTGTCGGCACCCGTCTGCGTCACGCCACGGGCCAGGGCTTCGCGCAAGGAGAAGCCATCGGCCGCATCGCCGTCACTGTCGACGTCACCAATCTGGTCGACATAGATGGTGCTGCTGGTGACCGTCACGTCGGATGTGCTGGTGCCATGGCCGTTGGTCACGGCAAAGCGCAGCACGGCGTCGCCATAGGGCGTGGCGTTGCTGTAGGTGACGCGCTGCATCACCTGTTGCACCAGCGCCGTCGTCGCCACATTGCTGCCGCTGAAGCTCACGCTCAGCACGCCATTGCTGTTGCTGACCGTGCCGAACAGCGTGTTGCCATTCACCGTGCGCAGTTCCGTGCCGTTCAGCACGAAATCAGCCCCCGCCGTGTCAAAGCCGAACACGTCATTGGCCGTGGTATCGGCCACGCCGCCGGTCACCCGGCCGACCGTAAAGCCAGCACCCGA
>CALRQC020000048.1:0-40286 GCA_943370215.1 Azospirillum sp. RU38E | reverse complement strand
CGCTACCAGCAGCCAGAACTTCACCATCGCCGTCACCAACACCGCGCCGACGGCGCCGACAGACAGCGATACCGCGGCCAATAGCGTTGTTGAGGGCGCCAGCAACGGCACGGCCGTTGGCATAACGGCCAGTGCGGCTGACATCAACGGTGGTGCTGTTTTCTATAGCCTCACCGATGACGCCGGGGGACGCTTTGCCATCAACACCACCACCGGGGTGGTGACTGTCGCCGACGGCAGCAAGCTGGATTATGAAACCGCCACCAGCCACACCATCACGATACGTGCCAGCGACGGGATGGCGAGCAACAGCCAGAACTTCACCATCAATGTAACGAATGTCGCCCCGACCACACCGGTTGATGCCGACATGGCGGCCAACAATGTCCGAACCGGTGCCTTGTCTGGTACTACCGTCGGCATTACCGCCAGCGCCACCGATGTGAACGGCACCCCTGTCACCTACAGCCTGCTGGCGGATGCCGGCGGTCTGGTGGTGATCGACAGCAAGACGGGCCTTGTCACCATCAAGGAGGGGGTCAACTGGGCGGGCGTCACCGGTGAGCAGAACATCACCGTACAGGCCAGCGATGGCAAGGGCGGGGTCAGCCAGCAGAACTTCACCTTCAATATCCAGACCCAAACAAGAGCGCCATCGGCACCGGTCTTGGCCGCTGTCAGTGATACCGGTGCTTCCAATGTCGATGGCATCACCCAGCCTGGTACGCTGTTGCTATCAGGCACTGCGGAGGCCGGCGCCACTGTGGCTCTGCTGATCGGCGGCACCGCCAGCGGCCTGAGCACCATTGCGGGGCAGGATGGAACCTATCGCTTCAACGTCGATGCCAGCGCGCTGACAGGGGCCACCAGCTTCAGCACTGTCGCGACCGGCAGTTCCGGGATCCCCAGCGAAGCCAGCGGCGTACTCAACGTTACGCTGGATGGTACGGCGCCGACAGTCACCGGTGTGAAGCTGGTGGGCACGCCGGCCGCAAATACCACCAGCCTGACCTGGCGGGTCAGCTTCTCCGAAGCTGTTCAGGGGATCACCGCTGGTGCCTTTGAGCTGATCGCCACCGGTACAGCAGCCGGCAGCATTGGCAGTATCAGCGTCATTGATGCCAACACCGTCGACGTCACCGCCACTGGCCTGACCGGTAGCGGTAACGTCGCCCTGAATATCGGCGGTAGGGGTATCGCTGATATCGCCGGCAACAATGTCTCCGCTCCGGCAACAGGGGCCCCCTTCCCTCTCGACCGGACCGACATTACCGTTACCGGCCTGTCGCGTGACCTCGCTTATGTTGAAGATTCCGGCAGACTGTCCCTGGCCGGAACGACCCTGACCGCCGCCCCCGCCAACGCGGTGCTGACCGCAACCTTGACGCTGGCCAACCCGGCCCTGGGCCGGATCGATGGGGGGGGAGATTACAACCCCGCCACCGGCATTTGGACGGCAACCGGCAATCTGGCGGAAATCAACGCCGCCTTGGCCGCCGCCGGCTTCATTCCGGCTGCCAATAACGACCTGTCGACCAGCATCGCGCTCTCCATCACCGAGAAGGGCAGCAGCGGCAGCCCCATCAGCGGTACAATCAATCTGGCTGTCACCCCGGTGAACGATGCACCTGTCCTTGGGACCAGCATCGGCGATCACAGCATTGCGGAAGGCAGCGCCCTCACCCTGACGGTGCCGACCTCCGCCTTCACGGATGTTGATACCGGCGATGTGCTAACCCTGTCGGCAACACTTGCCGACGGTACAGCGCTGCCCGGCTGGCTGCGTTTCGACGCCGCTACCGCCAGTTTCAGCGGCACCCCCGGCTTTGCCGATGCCGGTTTGCTGAATATCACCGTCACGGCAACCGACAAGGCCGGGGCAAGCATCGGGCAAACCTTTGCCCTGACCATCATCGACGTCAACCAAGCCCCGGTGGCCGTGGATGACAGTGGTACGGTCAGAGAGACTGGCATCCTCAACGGGTCTGGCCTGCTGGACAACGACACGGATATCGATCTGGGGGATACCCGCACCATCATCGGCATCAATGGTGCGGCCGTGGTCGGCCAGACTGTCACCCTGGCATCCGGTGCACGGCTGCAGGTCAACGCTGACGGCACCTATATCTATGACCCGAACGGGGCTTTCCTCTCCCTGGCCGCCGGCGTTACCGGTACCGACAGCTTCACCTATACCATCGCTGATCGGGCCGGATTGACGGCAACCGCGACCGTGACCATCACGATCACGGGAGAGAACAACAACCCGATCATCCAGGCGCCCAAGCAGGTGGTCATCGCCAAGAATTCCGGTGCCATTGGTCTTTCCATCGAGATGCCGGTGGATCCGGACGGCAACAACCTGTCGGTTACCATCAACGAGTTGCCGAACAACGGGCTGCTGCTGCGGAATGACGGTTCCGTGGTCAGCCTGGGGAACGTGCTGTCCGCCGCAGATCTGGCCGGCCTGACCTTCCGCGTCGATAACGGCTTCACCGGATCGGCCGGACGTCTCGCCTATACCGTTTCGGATGGCGAGGGTGATCTGACCAGCGCGGTGGATATCACCATCGCCGAAGAGCAGATGGTCAGTATCGCCACCAAGCCCGGCACGGCATCGGTGCAGGTTGAGCCGACAGGCGACGGACTGGTCGCCTACAGCTTTGTCATCAGCCGCAGCGCCGGCCAGATGCCGGCAACCGATGGCACTGTCAGCATCAATTGGCGCATTGACGAGGGTAAGGGCATCGACCGGTTCGACTTTGCCGGCGATGTGCTGCCCTCCGGCAGTGTCACCTTCAATCCCGGTGAATCCACCAAGGAAATCACCATCCTGGTGCGGGCGGATGCACTGGCTGAGGGAGACGAGACCTTTACAGTATCGCTGGAGGGACTGACCGCCTCTGGCCTGGCGCTGCCGCCGCGGATCAATAATCCATCAACCGCATCGGGCACCATTCTGGACAGCACGCGTGACCGCGTGCCGCCACAGGTTATCGGGGTCAAGGCCCCGACGGCCGGCACCTATTTCCCCGGCGACAGCGTTGAAATCAGCTTGAATTTCAGCAAGACCGTCACCGTCAATGGGCTGCCGGCGCTTGATCTGTTGGTCGGCAACGCTGCACGTCAGGCGGTCTATGTCAGTGGATCGGGCAGCAACGTACTGACCTTCCGCTATGTGGTCGGCCAGGGGGATGCCGACCGGGATGGCATCTCGGTTATCGATCAGATCGCCAACGCCGGCACCATCACCGACGCCGCCGGCAATGCCGCCCTGAGCAACGTCAATCTGGCCGGCACGAATTTCAGCGATGTGCTGGTCAATTACGTTCGCGGCAAAAGCGTGGACGGTTATATCAGCAATGCCCAGGTCTTCGCTGATGCCAATGGCAATGGCGTGCTGGATGAAGGTGAGGCTGTGTCCATCACCGACGGCACCGGCAATTATGAGATCGCAGGTGGCAGCGGCCCCTATATCATGGTTGGTGGTACTGACATTTCCACCGGCCAGCATTTCCAAGGCGTGTATCTGGCGCCTGAACGGGCCACCGTAATCAATCCGCTGACCAGCGCCATTGTTGGGCTGGCCGGCCAGAAGGCGGACAATGCCGGCAATCTGGCCGCAGCAGCCCGGTTGAAGGCGGTACTTGGCATAGCGCCAGGCCTGAACCTGATGAATACCGATCCGCTGGAGGCCGCGACGGCCAACGGGGCGACAGCGGAAACCGTCGCAGACGCAATCAACGCGCAATCCGAGGCGGTAAAGATCGCCAACCTGATCGCGCAGGGCACCGCCGTGATGAACGGGGCCTCCGCAACCACCCTGCCCGCCGGGCAGGTGGGGCAGGCCATCCTGGAATCCTTGGCAGATTGGATACGCGCCATACCGGAAGGGAGTACGCTGAACCTGACCAGCGGTGCTGTTCTGGCCGGCATCCTGCGCGGTGCGGCCTCCCGGTTGAGCGGTATTGATATCGACCGGGTATCTGCGTTGGCGGACGCCGCCGGCAGCATCATCGCCGCCGGCAATACCAAGGTTGAGTTGGCATCAGCCACCAGCGATCCGCTGGCGGCGTTGACGGGTATGGCCCGCGTGCAGGTCGTTGCCCAGACCACTGGCGTCACAGCCCTGCGTGACGGCGTTGCAGCCGGCAACCTGGATGCCGCCCTGGCGGCATTGACGGGCAGCGGTCTGGACAGTGCCATCAGTGGCTCTGTCGTGGGTGTCGTCGTTCCCGGCCGGGTGTCCATCACCGCATTGGATGCCGTGAAGGCAGAAGGCGATAGTGGAACCACGGCCTTCAGTTTCCAGGTCACCCGAAGCGGCGCCGACCTGGGTGCTGCAACCGTGGATTACCGGGTCAGCGGCAATTCCGGGCTGGATGCAGCGGATTTTGGCGGCACCTTGCCGTCCGGCACTGTCAGCTTCGCGGCAGGCGAAACCGTCAAGATCATCACGATTGCGGTCAGCGGCGACAATACGGTTGAAGCAGATGAGAATTTCACCGTCGAACTGCTGAACCCCTCGGCAGGTCTGGACATCCGCGATGTGCGGGCCAACGGTACCATCCTGAACGATGATCCCGCAGTGCCGCGCCTGAGTGCACCACAGGATGCCGCAATCCTGGCGGCTGGCAGCAGCCGGGTCACCGGCATTGCTGTGCAGGCCGCCCGCAGTGAAAACGTCACCGTCACCGTGGCCGCCGTCGGTGGCAGCATCCTGTTGATCGGCCCGGCGAACCAAAGCTCAAGCGATGGCACCATCACGCTCACCGGTACACTGGCTGATGTAAACGCCACGCTGGCCGGGCTCTACTTCACCCCGGTTGTCGGCAACGCCGCCGCCTCCCTGGTGATCAGCACTGGCGATGCCTCTGTCGGTCAAGGTGATACGCAGACTGTGCATCTCCGCGTCGCGGCAACGCCGGAGAACGTGCTTCCGGTACGGCCGACCGTCCTGGCCGGGGTCACCGACGAGATCATCGGCATCGGGGTGATCGATACGGACAGCCCGACCCTGACCGTCACCCTGACGCCCACCGACGGAACAGTCAGCCTGACCGCCTTCGGTGACGTCAAGGTGACGCATGGAACCGACGGGGTTCTGGTGGTCTCCGGCTCCACCGCCGCCGTGCAGCAGTCACTGGCCAGTGTGGAATTTACCGGCCTGCTGGGCAAGCCGACCGCAACTTTGCGGATGGATACCGATGACAATGATCCTGTCACACCGAATGACAGTGATCTGATCGTGATCCAGGTGCTGCAGCCGCCCATGGCAACATTGCCGGACAGCGCCACCGTACTGCGCGGAACACCGACCCTGATCAAGGGTATCAGCGTCAGCGATGCGGATAGCGACCAGCTTTCCGTTACCCTGACCCCGACCGGTGGTTCCCTGGCCGTGACGCTCGCCGGAAATACCACACTGACCCAGGTTAGCGACACGGCAATCCGCCTGACCGGCAGCGTGGCCGATGTAAATGCCACCCTGGCAACGCTGATGTTCACCGCCGGCGCTGACGTGGCCACCGCAAAGCTGCGGGTGCAGACATCCGACATGGATGCCCGGACGGCCGATAGCGACAAGACGCTGACCCTGCAGACCATCGAGGATGTGCTGCGCCTGCCGGCAGCGGGGGCAACGCTCAGCGTCGACCGCTATGCAACGATCATCGGCAATGACGGCACCGACGTGATCACCTTCACGCGGCCGGGTGGCACCACCATGGCCGTCACCCAATTGGAAACGCTGATCGGCAGCGGCGCAAACGACGTCGTTACCGGGATCGGCGCCCAGGGTATGACCATGTCGGTGGAGATGCTGGAAAGCCTGACCGGAACACCCGGTACCGATGTGATCTATCTGGGTGGGGCGGGCAACAGCATCTGGCTGCAAGGCATTGAAAGCCTGATTGGCAGCAATACCCGGGACCATGTCCGGCTGGGTGACGGTGGGAACACCATCACCGTCTCGGCCCTGGAAACCCTTATCGGTGGCAGCGGGCTGGATTTGGTTACGCTGGTCGGCGGCGCCACCATTTCCGTGGAGGGTATTGAGAGCCTGATCGGCGGGGCCGGTACCGATTTCGTCTTCACCGGATCGGCCGGCGGCACCCTGACGGCCCAGGGGATCGAGGTGCTGGTCGGTGGCAGCGGGTATGATTCCGTGCGCTTGGGTGACGGCGGCAACAGCCTGCTGGTGCGTGGGGTGGAAGCCATTCAAGGCGGCGCTGGCAAGGATATTGTCAGCATCGGCAATTCAGGCGCCACCATGACAGTTTCCGATATCGAAACGTTGTTGGGTGGTAGTTCGAGGGATGTGATTACCCTGGGCTCACACGGCAATACCATCCAGGTCAGCAGCATCGAAACCCTGACCGGCGGCAGCGGTGCTGATATCGTCACCGTAACCGGCAGCAAGGCGATCCGCTTTGAAGGTGGCGCCGGTGCCGACCAGATCAACCTTGGCACCGGCGCCACTGCCGATCAGATCGTCTATCGCGACGCCAATGACGGTGCGCCGGCAGGGGCCAATAGCGACTTTGATCGTATCACCAACTTCCAGACCGCCTCTGACACGCTGGTCATGATTGGCAACCTGCGCAGCCTTCTTGACCATAATGGGAATGGCACCGTGCAGGGGGCGGAGCGGGGGACCGGCCAGGTCAATCTGGAAACGGACGAAGTGGTCCGCCTGACCACGACGATCAGCAGCCTGGATGATGCCAGCCTGGCCTCCATCCGCGCGGCCATCGGAACGCTGAAGAATCCGCAGACGGGGGGCAGCGTGCTGGTGCTGGCCGGCGATAACGCCAACAATACGGGCATCTATATGGTGACCAAGACAGATGGCGGGCAGGATATCGCAGCCAGCGAGATCAGGCTGCTGGGCGTGGTTTCCAACGCCCGGCTGGGTACCGGCAACGTCACCTTCGGGTGATGCGGCGCCGGCATTGCTGACGGAGGGGCCGACCGGTGCCATGCTGCCGGTCGGTTCCCCGTTATCACAATGCCGGGAGAAACGGCCTCAGGAGTTCCAGCTTGGCGCAGAATCTGGCATTGACCTGGCAATTAACAGAGATACACGGCTGGGGACTGGTCGGCGTGCATACCGCGCTCTGCCTTGTGGATCAGGGGCAGCTACCCCTTTTGCTGGAAAAGCCCGCTTTCATCACCATGCGCCCTTCCACACAGGAAAAGCTTCGCCCGCTCAGCCATGGCTATGAACAGATCAGCGCCCTGTCCGCCAAGCATGGTGGACGGGCGCTGAGACTGCATGATTGCGTCGCACTGCACGCCCTGGGGAATGGCTTTCACCATGGGCCACCATCCGACCGTTATCAGGGGGAGGGCAATATCGGGGTCATCGCGTTCGAGGATACGCTTTTCGACACCGACATGCTGAAACGGGCCCGCCATTATGACCGTATCATCGTTCATTCAACCTATAATCATGACCTGCTGGTCGCCGGGGGCTTCAAGGATGTCAGGATCGCATTGCAGGGGGTCGACCCGACGGAGATGCCCTTGCTGCCCCGGACCGGCCGGTTCGGCGACCGGTTCGTGGTGTTCTCTGGCGGCAAGATCGAATATCGCAAGGCGCAGGATCTGGTGCTGGCAGCGTTCCGCATCTTCCATGCCCGCCATCCCGATACGCTGCTGGTAACCGCCTGGCACAATGCCTGGCCACACACCTCCGCCGACATCGCCGAATCCCCCCTGATCAACCATGCCCCAGCCATTGACGGGGAAACGGGCCGGCTGCGGATTACCGAATGGGCGGCAGCACATGGGGTGCCGCCGGATGGCTTCATCGATCTGGGCTTCATTACCCGGCCGCAGATCGCCCCAGTCCTGGCCGAATGCCATGCCGCCATATTCCCCAACCGCTGCGAGGGGGCGACCAATCTGGTGGCCATGGAAGCGATGGCCTGCGGTGTACCGGTCATCCTGTCCGACAATACCGGCCATCGCGACCTGATCAGTGACGCGCATTGCCTGGCATTGCGGCAACAGACACCGGTAACGGAGAAGGCGGAACGTCGCCAGGGCTGGTCCCATTCATCGGTGGACGAGATGGTGACGCATCTGGAAACCCTGTACGAAGATCGCAGGGCAGCCCGCGCGATGGCCGATCGGGCCAAGATCTTCATCCGGATCGATCGTACATGGCGGAACTTTGCTGAGAGCTTTATCGATGCGGCCCGATGAGAGGACTTGTCGCACATCAACAGAAGGCAACAGGCCATGACCGCCGCCCTGACCATCATCACCGGCGGTGCCGGCTTCATCGGTTCCAACATCGCCGCGTCCCTGGCTGCACGCGGGGAAGAGGTCGTGATTTGCGATCGGTTGGGCCATAATGATAAATGGCGCAACCTTGCCAAGCACCTGATCACCGGCTTCGTGACCCCGCCAGATCTGCCGCGCTATCTGGCGGACAATGCCGGTCAGGTGAAAGCAATCATTCATATGGGGGCTGTCTCCACCACCACGGAAACCGATGCCGACCTGATTGTCGATACCAATATCAGGCTTTCCACCCTGTTGTGGAACTGGTGCACCCAGCGGGGCGTGCCCTTCATCTATGCCTCGTCGGCGGCCACGTATGGCGACGGCGCGCAGGGTTTTTCAGACGATAATGACCCCGCGGCACTGGCACGCCTGCGCCCGCTAAACGCCTATGGCTGGTCGAAACTGGTCTTCGACCGCCATGTAATCGACCAGATACGCCGGGGCCGGCGTCATCCACCACAATGGGCCGGCCTGAAATTCTTCAACGCCTATGGCCCCAATGAGTATCACAAGGGCGACATGATGAGCGTGGTGGCCAAAAACCACGCCATTGCGGTGGCTGGCGGCCGGGTGCGCCTGTTCCGGTCATATCAGCCCGATTACAAAGACGGAGGCCAGTTGCGCGATTTCATCCATGTCCGTGATGCGGTGAATGTCGTGCTCTGGCTGCTGGACAATCCCGGCGTGAGCGGCATCTTCAATGTCGGCTCCGGGCAGGCCCGTTCCTTCAATGACTTGATCGCGGCCCTTTACCAAGCCATTGGGCTGGAACCGACAATCGACTATATCGAGATACCGGAGGGCCTGCGCGCCCGATACCAGTATTTCACCCAAGCCGATCTGGGCCGTCTGCGGGCGGCCGGCTATGCTACACCGATGACGGTATTGGAGGATGGGGTCGCGGACTACGTGCGCAATTACCTGTCGCAACCCGATCCTTACAGGTAAAGCGAATGGACGCCTACGCCCAAGCCGTGGCCTATCACCGGGCAGGCCGTGCCGATGTGGCACTGGCTGCCGCCCGTCAGGCTGTGGAAGCGGCACCCGACGACCCGCTGGCCCATAATGTGTTGGGCGTCTGCCTGATTGGTGCACAGCAGACCGTCGAAGGCATTCAGATGCTGCTGCGGGCAGTGCGACGCTGGCCGGAACATCAGGGGCTGGTCACCAATCTGGCCATCGGCCTGTACAATGCGGGGGATCAGACTGCCGCGTGGCATTATCTGCGTCATCTGGCGGTACTGAACCCGGCCAGCGCTGCGGCTTTCGACCGGTTGGGTTCACTGTCGCTGACCTGGCGGGGCGACCGCGATGCGGCGGCCCGGCTGGCTGACCGTGCGGCTCGGCTGGCGCCAGATGACCCGGCTATCCGCATCAACCAGTCCCTCGCCTGGGCGCCGCATGACCTGGAAAAAACGATCCGCGCGCTGGACGCGGCCATCGCGCTGAAGCCGGATGCCCCCTACCCCTATGTGCAACGGGCGGGCGCGCTGTTGCGCCGGGGGCAGGTATATGCAGCCCTGCATCCGCTGCGCCGTGCCCTTCGGTTGGACCCAAGCCACGAGGATGCCGGCAGACATGCCCAACGCTGCCAGCGCTATCACGCCGCCAGCCAGTCCGCCGCCGCACACGGCCCCGGCGCCGGGGAGGGGGTGTTGCTGCGCGGCCCCTTCGCCACCGCCAGTGGCTATGCCCATATGGGGCGCCGCTACATCCAAACCCTGCGAAAGCAAGGTGTGCCGATGCAGGTCGTGGGGATTTTCGGGCACGAAAGCTGGGGAGAGGAGCCACTGGAAGCCCCCGTCAGGGCCAAGGCCGCCATCAACATCATGGTGCCGCTGGCGGTGGAGCCGATTCCCGGCCTGACCACCATTCTCTATTCAATGTTCGAAGGCCCTTGTATCTCCAAGAGCTGGGCGCGGCAAAGCCATGCGGCCGATCTGGTTATCGTGCCGACACGATCCTCCCGCGATGCCTGGGCATCGCAAGGCTTTCCAACAGATCGCATCCGCATCTGCCCACTGGGCGTAGACGCGGAGCCCGCAGCGGCTGAAGCCCCTGCCCTCACCCTGGTCACCAGCGATGGTCGTCGGGTCGACAGCTATCGTCACCGTTTCCTCAATGTATCCGACGCCATTCCACGCAAGAACCTGGATGGGGTGTTGCGCGTCTGGTTGCGGACGACACGGCGGGACGACGATGCCGTGCTGATTCTGAAACCCGGCAAGGGGGGCAGCGAAAGCGCCCGCCGCCACTTGCAGGCCATCGTGCGCCAAACCCAGGCACATGTCGGCCGCAGCTTTGCCGAAGCCGCCCCCATTGTGCTGATCGACCAGCCATTGAGCGAGGCGGAAATGACCGGCCTGTTCCGCACCGCCAATTACTATTGGAGCCTGTCGCATGGCGAAGGCTGGGATCTGCCGCTATCCAAGGCCGGGGCCATGGGGCTGGGTCTGATCGCCCCAGCCCATAGTGCCTATCTGGACTATCTGGATCCGCGCTTCGCCCGGATGATCCCTTGCACCACCGGGCCAGCCCACCTGCCCTATAGCGCGGAACCATGGGAACCGTTTTATGGTCTGGATTGGTGGGAACCGAACGAGGATGCGGCAGCATCTATTCTATCGGATATCATCCAGGGCCGCGATGCCAAGCTCCCGAACGCCGCCCCCCATCTGCTGGACAACTTCACCTGGGATCAAGCCGCGCTTAAACTGCGCCATATCCTGGCCGATGCCGGGCTGCTGCGCCCATTGCCAGGCGATACCAACAGGATGATGCCGTGACCGATCTTTTCACCACCGCGCTGGCCCGGCACAAGGAAGGCAATCTGGCACAGGCAGAAAGCCTGTACCGGGCAGTGCTGGCGGAGAAACCGGATCATCCGTTTGCCAATAACAATCTGGCCATTCTGCTGCGCGCACAGCGGCGGTGGGAAGAAGCAGTCGCGTGCTACCGGCGCGCGTTGAGCGGCACCCCGGAAGACGCCCAGATCTACAACAACCTCACCTGTGTGCTGTCCGACATGGGGCTGGACGCGCAGGCAGCCAGGGTCGGCATGTTGGCCCTCAGCCTGCGCCCGGATTATGCTGAGGCTTGGTTCAATCTGGGCAATATATTCCGCACCTTGGGGGCAATTGATGAGGCAAAGCGGGCCTATCACCGGGCCATCCGCCTGAAACCGGACATGGGGGAGGCTTATAGCAACCTGGGCGACGTGCATAAATCGGCAACGGAGCTGACCCAGGCGGCGGAATGCTATTGCACCGCGCTACGCCTGCAACCCCACCTCCCCCAGCCCTACGCCAATCTGGGGGAGCTGCGAAAGGAGCAGGGACGGGTGACGGAGGCCATCACTCTTCTGCAGCAAGGGCTGGAGCAACATCCCTATCTGCCGGTACTGCATTCCAACCTGCTGTTCGCCCTGCATTATTCGCCCCATGTCCCGCCGGAAGTGATTTTCCGCGCCCATCGGCATTGGGGGCAACGCCACGCAACCCTGTTGCCCCCTGGGGAGAAGCCATCCTTTACCAATGAACGCAACCCGGACCGACGGTTGCGCATTGGCTATGTCTCACCGGATTTTTGCAACCACGCCGTCTCCTGTTTCCTGGAACCGCTGCTGCGCGGCCATGACCGCAGCGTGGTGGAGATTTTTTGCTACCCCACTTCCCGGCGCAGCGATGACATCACGGCCCGGTTCCAGGCCATTACCGGCCATTGGTTTCCATTGACGGGTCTGTCGGATGAGGAAGCGGTGGAGCGCATCCGTGCCGATGCCATCGATATCCTGGTTGATGTGGCGGGTCATACCTGTGATTGCCGCCCGCTGATCTTTGCCCGGCGGGCGGCCCCGGTGCAGGTTACCTGGCTGGGCTATCCCAACGGCACCGGCATGGCGGCAATGGATTACCGGTTGACCGACGCCATCGCCGACCCACCGGGCGTAACCGACCGCTGGCATATGGAAAAGCTGATACGGCTGGAAAACGGCTTCCTCTGCTTCCGCCCTGCGCGGGACACGGGCTTCAGCCCAGATCTGCCGGCCTGCCGGAATGGCCACATCACCTTCGGATCGTTCAACAATAACGCCAAGATATCACCGGAAGTGGTGGCAATCTGGTCCGAACTGCTGCATCGGGTGCCCGCAGCACGACTGGTGTTGAAAAGCCGCTCCTTTGCCGACCCAGCCACCCATGCCCGCTACAGCGCCCTGTTCGTGGCGCAAGGCATTACCCCTGACCGGATTGAGCTACGCCAGCAGGACCAGGACCAAAGCGATCATCTGCGCGCCTATGACGGGATCGACATCGCCCTGGACCCCTTCCCCTATAGCGGCACGACGACCAGTTGTGAGGCGCTATGGATGGGGGTGCCGGTGGTGACCCTGCAGGGCAGCCACCATGTCGCCCGCGTCACCTCCAGCATCCTGCATCGCTGCGGACTGGATGATCTGGTGGCGACAAACGCCCAGGCTTATATCGACATCGCTGCCAAACTGGCCGCAGAGATGGAACGGCTGGCCAGCCTGCGCCGGGGGCTGCGGGAACGGTTGCAAGGCAGCCCCCTGTGTGATTGCGATGGCTTTGCCGCACAGGTGGAACAGGCATATCGCCGGATGTGGCGTATCTGGGTCGAACGTCCGGTGCCACAGACCAGCCCCTTGATCGATACCCCGAAAGAACCGGTGGCCACCGGCTTGCGGCCGGAAAGCTGAAAAATCCCCCGTAAAATTCGATATTATTCAGGCCGCAGATGGATTGTAACTGCGGCCCCCCCATCTTGCCGATTTTGGAACTCCAGATGCCCGCCATGGGCGACCGCTATGGCCTGGACAACGGAAAGGCCCAACCCTGTCCCCCCCGTCTGGCGTGATCGGGAGGCGTCCCCCCTCCAAAACGGATTGACCGCAACCGCGTCCATATCCTCAGGGAATCCGGGGCCGCGATCCAGCACGCGAATTATCACGCTTTGGTCTGCCAGCCGTTCGGTCTGACAGCATAACCAGCCGCCATTTTGAGCGTAACGGCTGGCATTTTCCAAAAGCGCCAGCACCGCCTGACGAATTCGCGACGGGTCTGCGGATATCCAGGCGGGTCGCAGACTGGTTTCAACCTCCAGCTTGCTGGCATCAAGCATGGGCTTGGCAGCAGAGAGAACGGCCTCCACAACCTCAGCCACGTCAAGCGATTGACGCTGCATTACAAGTTTCTGGCCGATTGCCAGCGATAGGGTGCGCAAATCCTCGACAATTTTTCCCAGCCCTTCGACCTGAAGCAGAAGATCGGAAACGATCTTCCGATCCATCGGGAAAACGCCGTCAAGCATGGCCTGCAACGCGCCTTGTAGAACTGTAAGCGGGGTGCGCAGCTCGTGGGCAATCGCCATATTGTTAAAACGTAGCCTCTCTTCCATCCTGTCAAGGCTTGTTGCGAGGGCGTTGAACGTATCAACAAGGCTTGATACCTCACGCGTACTGCTGGACGATATGGCAACACGGGCTGAAAAGTCACCCGATCGCAGCGTGTCTGCGGCAACGGTGAGATCTTCAAGCGGGCGGGCGATCCGCCTCGCCAAATAGACGCCGATAATGGCGCAGACAAAAGCCGATAGCAGGCCACAGACCAGGGTGGCGATCTGAATTTTAAAATCCGTCGGTGCTGCCTGTGCGTTCAGATGTTCAATCAGGAGCTTGAGAGATTCTTCATCAGGAAGCCGGCCCTGGTACAAAGTTTTGTAGGCAATAGCAGCCTCTGACGGAAGATTGAGATTTATATCATTGTCAAGATAAGAAGAATACCATGTAACACCAAGATAGGCCATGGATACGCTAAGAAGCAACATTACCGCAATAACAATTGCGGTAATTGTTGCCAGTGAAAGGGGAAGGTATTTTTGTATATTCATTGAGGGTCGTACAAGCGATAGCCAACACCACGCACGGCAGGAAGGAAACCAGTCTCCCCGATCTCCTCCAGCTTACGCCGAAGATTGGAGACATGCGTATCCACAGTACGCACCAGCGCATCGCTTTCGGGCATACAGGCGTCAAGGATATCAGCGCGCCCGAATGCCTGGGTCGGGTGGCGGATCATATAAGCGAGAATCCTGAATTCACTGAGCGTCAAGGATAAGGGGACACGCTGCTGTTCCTTGTTAACAAAGGCCGCGTGGCTGCCGAAATCCACCTCTAATGTGCGGAAGCGGCGAATGGTATCCTTCTGCATTCCTAAAGTCCGGCGGAGGACAGCCTTGACCCGCGCAACGACTTCCTGCGGGTTAAATGGCTTCACAACGTAGTCATCGGCCCCCAGATGCAGGCCACTCAAGCGATCGATATCGTCTGCAAGAGCCGTGACCATGATCACCGGCGTTGAACTCGTCTGCCGAAGATGGGCCAGCACGCCGAAACCGTCGATTTTGGGAATGCGTATGTCCAGCAGCACGATATCCGGTTTCAGAAGCGCGTGATGCTGAAGCGCGGTTTCACCGTCAGCGGCCTGGACGGTCCTGAAACCATCGCGTAGCAGATATCCTTCAAGAACCCTTGCAATGATCGGCTCATCCTCAACGATGAGAACAAGATTATTATCCATTTCAATGCCTTGTTGTTATCCCCTGTTTTTCGTCAGGTCGTCATTGCGGCGGACCATACGGGTTTCCACAATGTCGGACAATCCTTCGACGGACGGATAACCCGTTCCTGACAAACGCTTGATCCGGTCTTCGCCATTTCTTGACAGTCGCGTTCTAAGTGCCCGCTGTTGCACCATCAGAAGAGGCCGACATGCAAAGGACGGGACAGATCTACGCGTCAAAAACTTCCACCAATATGTCGCAGCGGCCCACCCAAGCCGGCATCGACAAAGCGCTTACCATCATTGGTCGATCGATAATCTGGATCAGCTTTCTCTTCATGGTTTTCCCGGCAATCGATCTTGCGGTGTCACGCTGGTTCGCGCAGGGGACCGTCTTCGTTCTGGCGGAACAGCAATTTCTAAAAGGGCTGAGGGCGTTCAGCCTTCAGGCCCCAATCTACATTATCAGCATGATGTTGCTGCTTATCGGCGTCTGCGTCTTTCTGCCCAAGCGATACGAACTCTGTGCCCCACACAAACCGCTGTTTGTTCTCCTGAGCTTTGCGGCTGGTCCACTTCTTATTGTCGAGACCTTGAAACCCCTGATCGGTCGTGCCCGCCCTCGCCAGTTACTTGAATTTGGCGGCACTGCTGATTTTACGCCCGTGTGGCAATTCTCGGCAATGTGCGCCCGCAACTGTTCCTTCCCCTCTGGTGAAGCGTCAGGGGCGGCGGCGGCGCTGTCTCTTTTGGTGCTTGTTCCGGCAAAGCAGCGCTGGAGCGCTGCCCTCATTCTGACACCCGTGCTGATGCTGATTGCGTTTAATCGTGTCCTTTTCGGTGCGCATTTCCTGTCAGATGTCACGCTAGGCTGGCTCTTCACGATACTGGCCATGGCTTGGATCTGGCGATGGATGGATGCCCGATCGAACAGCATCGACCAATTCTTCACGAGAATGCGGCCCTATGGCCGTGCCCGATAAAGCGGGCTCCCCTGGCGGCGGCGATCTGATTCAACGCCGCTGGAGAAAGGAGACGGTGAAGGATCTGGTGGGGTGCTTCTGGTCAGGTTTGACAACGGACAGCCGCCGGAGACGGCCGTAAAATGTCAGGTTTCCGCCTGATAGGGGGCGAACCGCGCCACCGCCTCGTCCACAGCAAGATGCCGGCCGATGGCAGGAAAGGCCCGCTGGGTGCAGTCCGTGCGCTCGCACACCTTGCAGCCGGCACCGATGGGTGTGGCCGCCTCAATGTCCGACAGGTCCATGCCCTTGGCATAGACCAACCGGCCCGCATGGCGGATGTCACAGCCCAGGCCGATGGCGAACTGCTTGGCGGGCGTACCATAACCGCCGGCCCCATGGCTGACTGTGCGCGCCACCCACAGATACTGCCGTCCGTCCGGCATCAGCGCCCGCTGGGTCAGGATACGGCCGGGCTGGGCAAAGGCTTCGTAAACGTTCCAGAGCGGGCAGGAACCGCCGACGCGGGAGAAGTGAAAGTCGGTGGCCGACTGCCGCTTGGAGATGTTGCCCGCCCGGTCCACCCGCACAAAGAAGAAGGGCACGCCGCGCGCATCGGGCTTTTGCAGGGTGGAGAGCCGGTGGCAGATGGTCTCGTACCCCACGCCGAATTGCCGCTCCAGCCGCTCGATATCGTAGCGCAGGCTTTCCGCAGCGGCCAGGAAGGGCTGATAGGGCAGGATGACGGCGCCGGCGAAATAGTTGGCCAGACCGATACGGGCCAGTCGCCGCGCCTCCTCTCCGGAGAAATCGGCCTGGGCTGTCAGCCGGTCCAGCGCGTCGGCCTGTTCCAGAAAGGCCACCTGCGTTGCCATGTGGAAGGCCCGCTGTCCCGCCGTCAGATCGGTGGACAGGTAAAGCGTCCGGCTGGACCGGTCGAAACGGCGGGATGCGCGATCCCCCTCCACACCATGCTCGACCATCACCACCCGCACATCGTGGCGACGGGCCAAATGAACCAGCAGGCCGGGCGCCATGTTGCCGACGGCCAGGTTGGCGCTGCGGTGCAGCGCCGATGCCGCCACGTCCAGCGGCTCGACATGGTTGTGCCGGGCATAGAAATAGTCGCGCACCTCCTCGAACGGCATCAGGGGCTTCGGCGTGGCCTGCCAGTCCTCCCCCAGCCGGGCCGATACCTGCTCCAGCCGTCCCGCCGCCTCGCGGTAGCGGCGATGCAGGGACAGGAGTGCCCTGCCCACCGATGGCATACTGGATGCCAGTTCCTTCAATTCCGCCAGTGCGACGCCCTCGGCCACACCGGCCTCCGTCAGCGCCTCGCGCAGGTCGGCGACCAGACGGGCCTCCTCATCCTCGGAGAAAAGCTGCACATCAACGCCGAACACGGCGTTGATCTTCAGCAGCACCGGGACCGTCAATGGCCGCAGGTTCTGTTCCAACTGGTTCAGATAGCTGGGGGACAGCGCCAGCGCCCGGGCCAGCGCCGCCTGACTCAGCCCCTTTTCCTCCCGCAACCGGCGCAGCCGGACACCGACAAATTGTTTGCGCATGACCTTACCATTCACATCATTCACACATTCGCAGAACATCCTGCGCAAACATTCACAATTTCAGGGGTTCCCCTGCCCTGCACTTGCAAATATTGAGAATGACGACGCAATTGGCAAGCGGATTGGAGGGGCATGATGCCCGTGACCGCCATGATGGTCCTGGCCGACAGAATGGTTCAGTGTCGGATATGGAACTGCTGGAGGCATTCGATGATTTCAACGATCCCAACCAGATCGGCCCCGGCGTCGATGACATCCATTCGCCGAACATCCCGGCTGAGGTGCATCAGGTGTAACGCTTCTCCAGCGCGTCCCATTGCGGCTTGCCGACCAGACGCTGGCGTTCGGCAAACGGGGTGACGAGCCCGCTATCCTCCTTCACTTCTTTCTCATCGCGCAGCACCGTCAGGGCCTTCTGTATGCCCATCACCGCCCCTTGCAGGGCAGCATTGGCGTAAAGCACGATGCCATAGCCCAGGCCGGCCAGTTCGGTGGCGTTGAAGATCGGTGTCTTGCCGCCGATCACCATGTTCATCAATTGCGGCCGGTCCAGGCGCTGCGGCAGGGCGCGGACTTCGTCGGCCTTGGTCACGGCTTCCACGAACAGGATGTCGGCACCGGCTTCAGCGAACAGGTGCGCCCGTTCCACCGCCGCCTCGAAACCATGCACGGCCGCCGCATCGGTGCGGGCCATGATCAACAGATCCGGATCGCGGCGGGCATCGACGGCAGCCTTGATCTTGGATACGGCCTCTTCGGTGGAGATGACGTCCTTGCCGTTGAAATGGCCGCACCGCTTGGGCGCCACCTGATCTTCCAACTGGATGCAGTCGGCACCGGCGCGTTCCAGCGTGCGGACGGTGTGATAGACATTCAGCGCATTGCCAAAGCCGGTATCGGCATCGACCAGCAGCGGCACGTCCACCGTATCGCGGATGCGGGCGGTATGGTCGGCGATTTCCGCCAGGCCCATGAAGCCCTGGTCGGGCATCCCGAACCACATGTTGGTGACGCCGGCGCCGGTGACATAGATGGCCTCGAAGCCCAGATCCTCCACCACCTTGGCGGACAGCGCGTTGAAGGCACCGGGGACGATGACGCCACGGCGGGCTTCCACCAGGGCTTTCAGTTTCTTGCGAGTGGACATGGTTCTTCCTTGGGGTTTCAGAACGTATCGGCGGGGATGCGGACCCAGCCTTCCATCAGGATGCGGGCGCTGCGGCTCATCACGGCCTTGGTCACCTGCCATTTTCCCTCGACCAGGGCGGCTTCGGCACCCACACGCAAGGTGCCGGACGGGTGGCCAAAGCGGACAGCGTTACGCGCGCCGCCGCCGGCCGCAAGGTTGACCAGGGTGCCGGGGATTGCCGCCGCCGTGGCGATGGCCACCGACGCCGTGCCCATCATGGCGTGGTGCAGCTTGCCCATGGACAAGGCACGGACCAGCAGATCGATATCGTCGGCTTTGATGGTCTTGCCACTGGAAGCGGTGTAATCGGCCGGCGGGGCCACAAAGGCGATCTTGGGCGTGTGCTGGCGCGTTGGCGCGTCGGCAATGTCCTTGATCAGCCCCATGCGCACGGCACCAATGGCGCGCAGCGTTTCGAACCGGGCGAGCGCTGCCTTGTCGTCATTGATGTCGCCTTGCCGTTCCGTGCCGTGATAGCCGATATCGGCGGCATTCACGAAGATGGTGGGGATGCCGGCATTGATCAGCGTTGCCCGTAATTTTCCGCCGGGAACGATGCTTTCCGGCACATCCAGTTCGTCCACCGGATTGCCGGTGGGGAACATGGCACCGCCATCTTCCCCTTCGTCGGCAGGGTCCAGGAATGCCAGCACGATCTCGGCGGCCGGGAAGGTCACGCCATCCAGTTCGAAATCACCGGTCTCCTGCACCTGCCCGCCTGTGACGGGGACATGGGCGATGATGGTCTTGTTGATATTGGCCTGCCAGATGCGCACCGTGCAGATGCCGTTCTCCGGCACGCGGGCATCGTCGATCAGGCCGGCATGGATGGCAAACGCGCCGGCCGCCGTGGACAGGTTGCCGCAATTGCCCGACCAGTCCACGAAGGCACTGTCGATGGAGACCTGGCCATAGAGATAGTCGACATCATGGCCGGCCCGCGTGCTTTTCGACAGGATCACGCATTTGGAAGTGCTGGAGGTGGCCCCACCCATGCCGTCAATGTGCTTGGCATAGGGATCGGGGCTGCCGATGGTGCGCAAGAACAGCCGGTCGCGCGCCTCACCCGGCACCCGGCAGCTTTCGGGCAGGTCGTCCAGGCGGAAGAACACGCCTTTGCTGGTGCCGCCACGCATATAGACGGCGGGGATACGGATCTGCGGTGCGGACGGCATCAGACCGCTTCCTTCTGCGGCGTTTGCGAGGCCAGGAAATCCTGGGCGAAACGCTGCAGCACGCCGCCAGCCTCATAGATCGAGACTTCTTCAGCCGTATCCAGGCGGCAGGTGACGGGTACCTCCACCCGTTCACCATTGCGGCGGCGGACGATCAGCGTCAGGTCGGCGCGCGGTTTGCGCTCGCCCGTCACGTCATAGGTTTCCGTGCCGTCCAGTCCCAGGGTCAAACGGGTGGTTCCCGGCTTGAATTCCAGTGGCAGCACGCCCATGCCGATCAGGTTGGTGCGGTGGATACGCTCGAACCCCTCGGCCACAATGGCTTCCACCCCCGCCAGCCGCACGCCCTTGGCAGCCCAGTCACGGCTGGACCCCTGGCCATAATCGGCGCCGGCGATGATGATCAGCGGGCGGCGGCGATCCAGATAGGTCTCGATCGCCTCCCACATCCGCATCACCTTGCCATCCGGTTCCACCCTGGCCAGCGAGCCCTTTTTCACCACCCCATCCACCACGGCCATCTCGTTGACCAGTTGCGGATTGGCGAAGGTGGCGCGCATGGCGGTCAGATGGTCGCCGCGATGGGTGGCGTAGGAATTGAAATCCTCCTCCGGCAGACCCATCCGCTCCAGATACTCACCCGCCGCCGAATTGGCCAGGATGGCGTTGGAGGGCGACAGATGATCGGTGGTGATATTGTCGGGCAGGATGGCCAGCGGCCGCATATCCTTCAAGCTGCGCGGGAAGGCTGCCAGGGCACCGACGCCCTCCGTATCCCAATAGGGTGGACGGCGGATATAGGTGGAAGTGGGGCGCCAGTCATAAAGGGGGCTGACCTTGCCGCCGCGCTGCCGGCCGGCACCGAACATCGGCTCATAGACCTGGCGGAACTGTTCGGGCTTCACACAGGCCGCGACAATCTCATCGATCTCCGCGTCTGATGGCCAGAGGTCTTTAAGGGTGATCGGGTTGCCGGTGGCGTCGCTGCCCAGCACATCGCGTTCGATATCGAAACGCACCGTGCCGGCAATGGCATAGGCGACCACCAGCGGCGGGGAAGCCAGGAAGGCCTGTTTGGCATAGGGATGGATGCGGCCGTCGAAATTGCGGTTGCCGGACAGAACAGCCGTCGCATAGAGGTCGCGGGCAATGATCTCCTGCTGGATCGCCGGGTCCAGGGCACCCGACATGCCGTTGCAGGTGGTGCAGGCATAGGCAACGATGCCGAAGCCCAGCTTTTCCAGTTCCGACAGCAGCCCGGCTTCCTCCAGATACAGCCGCGCCACCTTGGAGCCCGGTGCGAAGGAGCTTTTCACCCAGGGCTTGCGCAGCAAGCCCAACGCATTGGCTTTCCGCGCCAGCAGGCCGGCGGCGACCACATTGCGCGGGTTAGATGTGTTGGTACAACTGGTGATGGCAGCAATGATCACGGCGCCATCCGGCAGTTTCCCTGCGCGTTCCTCTGCCTGTGCCTTGTCGAGATTGCCGGCAATGCCACGCTCGGCAAGCGCAGAGGTCGGCAGGCGCTTGTGCGGATTGGACGGGCCGGCCATATTCCGCACGACGCCGGACAGGTCGAAGGTCAGCACCCGCTCATACGCGGCCGTCTTCAGGGCATCGGCCCACAGGCCGAGCGTCTTGGCGTAATTCTCCACCAGCGCCACCTGTTCCGGCTCCCGCCCGGTCAGGCGCAGATAATCGATGGTCTGGCCATCGATATAGAACATGGCGGCGGTGGCCCCATATTCGGGGCACATGTTGGAAATGGTGGCCCGATCGCCGATGGACAGGCTGTCGGCCCCCTCGCCGAAGAACTCCACCCAGGCACCGACCACCCGTTCCTTGCGCAGGAACTCTGTCAGGGCCAGGACGATGTCGGTGGCGGTGATGCCGGGCTGGCGCCGGCCGGTCAGGCGGACGCCCACAATATCGGGCAGGCGCATCATCGATGCCCGGCCCAGCATCACCGTCTCCGCCTCCAGCCCGCCGACGCCAATGGCGATGACGCCCAGCGCATCGACATGCGGCGTGTGGCTGTCGGTACCGACACAGGTATCAGGGAAAGCCACCCCGTCGCGGACCTGGATGACCGGCGACATCTTCTCCAGATTGATCTGGTGCATGATGCCGTTACCGGCGGGGATGACATCGACATTCTCGAAGGCCCGCTTGGTCCATTCGATGAAATGGAACCGGTCCTCGTTACGGCGATCCTCCACAGCGCGGTTTTTCACGAAGGCCTGTGGATCAAAGCCGCCATATTCCACGGCCAGCGAATGATCGACAATCAACTGCGTCGGCACCACCGGGTTGACCTTGGCAGGGTCGCCGCCCTGGTCGGCGATGGCGTCACGCAGGCCCGCCAGATCGACCAGGGCCGTCTGACCCAGGATGTCATGGCAGACGACACGGGCCGGATACCAAGGGAAATCCAGATCGCGCCGGCGTTCGACGAGTTGCCTCAGGGCATCGGTCAGCAAGGCGGGATCGCAGCGACGGACAAGCTGTTCAGCCAGCACACGCGACACATAGGGCAACCCCGCCCAGGCCCCAGGACGGATGGCATCCACGGCGGCAGGCGCATCGAAATAGTCGAGCTGCGTGCCAGGCAGCGTCTTGCGGTAATCGGTGTTCATGGGGGTTCCGATCATTTCCAACGGACAATGTCGAAGGATGGGGCTTATGCCAATCCCCCTTGATCGTGACCGATCAAAGGGGATTTCGCGTTCCCTCAAACGCCGGGCGGCGTGAAGCCAAGCCGTTGGCATGTTGGCGCCGGTGATTGAGGGAACTGGGCATTACTGCCGCTGATCAATGGCCACGAAGGCGCGATCCTCGGGGCCAACATAATTGGCACTGGGCCGGATGATCTTATTGTCGATGCGCTGTTCGATGATATGCGCGGCCCAGCCCGACGTGCGGGCGATGACGAACAGTGGCGTGAACATCGCCGTGGGCACGCCCATCATGTGGTAGGAGACGGCGCTGAACCAGTCCAGGTTCGGGAACATCCGCTTCACCTCCCACATCACCGCCTCCAGCCGAGCCGCTATGTCGAACATCTTGGTGGAGCCGGCCTCCAGGGACAAATGATGGGCGACGCGCTTGATCACCTCGTTGCGGGGGTCCGACACGGTGTAGACGGGATGGCCGAAGCCGATCACCACTTCCTTACGTTCCACCCGGGCGCGAATATCGGCCTCTGCCTCGTCCGGATTGTCGTAGCGCTTCTGGATTTCAAAGGCGACCTCGTTGGCCCCGCCATGCTTGGGCCCGCGCAGGGCCCCGATGGCACCGGTGATCGCGGAATACATGTCCGATCCGGTGCCGGCGATGACGCGGCCGGTGAAGGTGGACGCGTTGAATTCATGTTCGGCATAAAGGATCAGCGAGGTGTGCATCGCCCGTTCCCACTGTGCCGACGGCTTCTTGCCATGCAGCAGATGCAGGAAATGCCCGCCGATGCTGTCATCGTCGGTACTGACCTCCATGCGTTTGCCATTGGTGGACCAGTGATACCAATAGAGCAGCATCGATCCCAGCGAGGCCATCAGCCGGTCGGCAATGTCGCGGGCGCCGGGGATATTGTGGTCATCCTTCTCCGGCAGGGCGCAGCCCAGGGCCGACACGCCGGTGCGCATCACATCCATCGGGTGGGCGCCAGCCGGCAAACATTCCAGCGCCTGCTTCACATTGGTGGGCAGGCCGCGCATGGCCTTCAGCTTGACCTTATAGGCACGCAGTTCGGCGGATGTCGGCAGCTTGCCATGGATCAGCAGATGAGCCACCTCTTCGAATTCGCAACGTTCAGCAATGTCCAGGATGTCATAGCCCCGGTAATGCAGGTCATTGCCAGATTTGCCAACGGTGCAAAGGGCCGTGTTGCCGGCCGTGACGCCCGAGAGGGCCACCGATTTCTTGGGCTTGAAAGAGGACACGGTCTCGGACGTTGCTGCACTCATGGGGGCGTTTCCTGTTCGTGATGTGCCGGTTCGTGACGGATGGCGATGCCCCATCCTTCACGGCTGCACACATCATCGGGAGACAAGCCCGGTTGGTGAATGGCTGAAATGGTGTAGATTTGCCGAGAATATCCTGCGAATTGGTGAATGTTGTGAAGGTGCGAATTCATCAAGCGTATTCCTTGGCAGTCATCTGCCAACGGTCAAAGACCAGCGTTCCCCATCCAGAGCACAAGATCTGGCCCTACCTGCTGCGGGATCTGACCATCGACCGGCCGGACCCTGTCTGGTGTACGGACATCACCTACATTCCGATGCAGCGGGGCTTCCTGTACCTGATCGCCGTGATGGATTGGGCATCGCGCAGAGCGCTGGCCTGGCAGCATGGACATCGATTTCTGCCTGGAGGCCCTGCAGGATGCCATGGCCCGTCACGGCAAGCCCGAAATCTTCAACACCGACCAGGACGGCCAATTCACCAGCCCGAGATTCACCGGCATCTTGACCGATACCACCATGGCATCCAGCATATGCGGATGCGGCGGTGCCTCTGCCCCCTGATAGGGTACCCGTGGGGTTTCCAGCAGGTGACGCACAACGGGGCTGCGTTTCAGCATCTCGGTGCGGTCAACCAGATCCTTCCACATCAGATATTTGGCGAAGGAGAAGCTGCCCAGCATCACATCTGTTGCCACTTGTTCCAATGCTGCGGCGAACAGCAGCGCGGTATCCAGGCACCAGCAATTCCGGCATGGCCAGGGAACCGCCCCACAGGCGGGGTTGCCCAAAAAGCAAAGGGGCGGCCCCGAAGGACCGCCCGCATTTGGTGCGCACGGGAACAAGCCCGGCGCGTGTTAACGGATGGACCGCAAATCCCTATCGGCTAAAACAGTGATATAGGCCATCACAGTCAATAATTTATCGAGAATGGCGGTTCACGTCAATGCTGATACATAAGATTGAGTTCAAGGGCGCTTAATCGCACCAAGCCCCTCCGTCACCCCAGCCTTAGCCAGAGTGACGGCATGAAGCATAGACAAAGCCAGTCAGCACCAGCTTTAGCCGATAGGGATTTGCGGTCCGAGCCGCAACTAGCACCCGAACCCGAACGCAGCAGGTCAGATGCCTACAAGATTGGTAAACTACGCAGATCGTTTCCCCAATCAAAAACTGGCGACATCAAAAAAGTTTTCTAGCACCCGAAAATAAATTGACTCGTACCTCAAGCGGCAATACCGTTTGAGGCATCGGTGGGAGCCGATGGAAAGGAGGAGGTTTCATGCACTGGCAACGCAGCAAAAGAAGAGTAGCCGGCTAAGGCAATAAGCCGACGCCTAACCATCACTGCGAGCCCATCACCAAACGTTTTCAACGTCAACGTGATGGGCTTATTCTATCACCCTTCTCCCGCTAATGGAAGTGATGCCATATGCCCAAACGCCCTTACCGTCTCGCCTTGGATATCGGTGCCACCTCCATCGGTTGGTGTGCCACGGAACTGAATGCGCAGGGTGACCCCTGCGGCCTGATCCGACTGGGGGTGCGGGTTTTCCCGGAAGGGCGTGACCCGCAGAAGGGCACCAGCCTGGCCGTTGATCGGCGGGTGGCGCGGCAGGCGCGGCGGCGGCGGGACCGGTTTCTGCAGCGGCAAAAACGGCTGATCGCCGCCCTGGTGGCGGCCGGCCTGTTCCCTGCCGACCGACAGGCGCGCAAGGCCCTGGAAGGGCTGGACCCTTATATCCTGCGGGCCAACGCGGCGACGGATCATCCTTTGAGCGCGCATGAGTTGGGCCGCGCCCTGTTCCACCTGAACCAGCGGCGCGGCTTCCGATCCACCCGCCGCCCCGGCGGGGAAGCGGACGCGAACGAGGAAGGCAAGATCAAGAGCGGCATTGGCGAACTGACCAAGCAGATTGAGGCATCCGGCCTGCCCAGCCTGGGTGCCTGGCTGGCCGCCCGCCGCGCAACCGGCAAGCCGGTGCGCGCCCGCCTGTCCGGTACCGGGGCCAAGGCGAAGTATGATTTCTATCCCGCCCGCGAACTGGCTCAGGCGGAATTCGACCTGATCCGCCAGCATCAGGCCCCGCATCACCCGGCGGTAACGCCCACACAATGGGACCATATCCGGGGCGTGATCTTCCATCAGCGCAAACTGCGCCCCGTCGATCCCGGCAAGTGCCTGCTGGAACCTGATCAGGAACGCACCCCCTGGGCGCAGCCGCTGGCCCAGCGCTTCCGTATCCTGCAGGAGGTGAACAACCTGCGCATCCTGCGGGAGGATTTCAGCAAGGAACCCCTGCCCGCCCCGGCGCGGGAGGCGATGCTGGCCGCCCTGATGGCCCATAAGGACCGGGATTTCAAACAATTGCTGAAGGTGGCCAAGCTGCCGCCCGAGACAAAGCTGAACCTGGAAGATGAAAAGCGCGACCGGCTGAACGGTGATGGCACGGCCGCCGCCGTGGGTGACACGAAGCGCTTCGGCCCGCTGTGGCGCGCCCTGCCCCCGGCGGAGCAGGCGGAGATCATCACCCGCCTGCTGGATGAGAATGCCGAAACCGACGATCTGGTGCCCTGGCTGCAGGAACGGTTCGGCCTGTCGGTGAATGCCGCCGGTGCTGTGGTCGCCGCAACGCTTCCCGATGGCTATTGCCGGTTGTCAGTGCAGGCGCTAACCCGCATCGTGCCGGAGATGGAGCGGGGCTTACGCTATGACGAGGCCGTGGCGCTGCATTATCCCCACCATTCCGACATGCGGCCGGAGGGCGGCGGTCTGGATACGCTGCCCTTCTATTGCGAGGTGCCGTCGCTGGAGCGTTTCCTCTCCTTCGGCAGCGGCAAGGAAACCGATAAAGACCGGTTCCGCCGCATCGGGCGCATCGCCAACCCAACGGTGCATATCGGCCTGAACCAGATCCGCACCGTGGTGAACGATCTGATCCACGAATACGGCAAGCCTGCGGAAATCGTCGTGGAACTGGCCCGCAACCTGTCGCAATCGGCAGAAGACCGGCGCAAGACCCAGCGGGAACAGGCGGAAAACCAGAAGAACAACGAACGGCGGCGCAAGCAGTTGCGTGACCTGGGGGTGGAGCCAACCGGCGACATGGTGATGCGCCTGCGCCTGTGGGAGGAGTTACCCATCGATGGCGTAGTCCGCAAATGCGTCTATACTGGCGAGATCATCAGCCTGGAACGGCTGCTGCGCGCCGATGGCGATGTGGATGTCGACCATATCCTGCCCTATAGCCGTACCCTGGATGATGGCGTGGGCAACCGCATCGTCTGTATCCGCCGCGCCAACCGGGACAAGCGCAACCTGTCCCCGGTGGAGGCATTCGGCCATTCCCCCAGCGGTTATGACTGGGCGGAAATCCAGACACGCGCCGCCCTGCTGCCATCCAACCGCCGCTGGCGCTTTGCAGCCGACGCCATGGAACGGTTCGACAGCAAGGACAGGTTCCTGGACCGGCATCTGAATGACACCCGCTATCTGTCGCGGCTGACGCGGCTCTATCTTGCCTGCCTTTATAACGAGAAGCAGGAGGGCCGCCTGCGGGTGCGGGCGGTGCCGGGCACGCTGATCGGCCTGTTGCGCCGCAAATGGGGCCTGAATGACCTTCTGTCGGTGAATGGAGAGAAGAACCGCGACGATCATCGCCACCACGCGATCGACGCTGCTGTCATCTCCATCATCGATCAGCGCACGGTGCAACTGGTGCAGATGGCGGCCAAACAGGCAGCAGACCAGCATCTGGACCGGCTGCTGGATACACTGTCCCCGCGTCATAACTGGTTCCGTGACGATCTGGAGGACCGGCTGTCCCGTATCGTTGTGTCAGTGAAACCCGACCATGGCATTGCCGGTCGCCTGCATGAAGACACCGCCTATGGCATCATTGCCAAACCGGAACAATGGCGCGGCCATACGCTGGTCTATCGCAAAGGGCTGGGTAGCCTGACGGCGGGTGAGGTGGAGCGTATTCGCGACATTGCGCTGCAGAATACATTGAAAGCCCACATTGCCGCCGAGTTGCTGGCAGGCCGCGACCTGAAAGCGGCGCTGGCCAGTTTCCCCGAACGCGACGACCATGACTGGCCCGGCCTGCGCCATGTCCGCCTGACCAAGCCGGAAGCCCAGTTTGAACGCATCGCCCATCACCGCACCGGTGTGCCCTACAAGGCCGTGGTGCCGGGGGAAAACCTGTGCGTGGATATTGTGACGGATGCCAAGGGCCGATGGGTGGGCCGGGCCGTCACCCTGTTCGCGGCCAATCAACAGGCGCGCCACAATGGCGGTACCCTGCCCCCACCCGGCCCGGACGTGGTAATGCGGCTTCACAAGGGCGACATGGTGCGGTTGGAACTGGACAGCCCCGATGGCAGCGCAGTGCAACAGGTGATGCGGGTGCATATCCTGGAACTCTCCGCCGGTCGCATCCGTCTGGCACCGCATAATGAGGGCGGGAAGCTCCAGGAACGCCACGACCGGGGCAGCGATCCTTTCCGCTGGACCATCATTTCCTTCGACGTCTTGCGTAAACGGAAGGCGCGCAAGGTGGTGGTGACCCCCGGCGGCCGCCTGCGCGACCCAGGCCCCACCCTCTCCGGCAGCAGGGGGTGAGCCATGCCGGGACGGGTGGTGGAGATTTCAACCGATGGTCTTCACCTCGCCGTCCTGCGCGGGTTTCTGGTGGTCAGGGATGATGCGGGCGAAAGGGGGCGCATTCCCCTGGACGATATCGATGCCGTGATCGCCAGCGCCCATGGGCTGACCTTCTCCGCCAACCTGCTGCACGCGCTGGCGGAACGGAATGTGCCCTTCGTCGTCTGCGGCCCCAACCATATGCCTTTGTCGCTGATGCTGCCGGTGGCAGGCCATCATGCCCAGACAGGCCGCATCCGCGCCCAGATCGAAGCGCCCCTGCCCCTGACCCGCCGGCTGTGGCAGGGGCTGGTTCAGGCCAAGGTGCGCAATCAGGGGGCAGCCCTGACCTATTTTGGGGTGCCGGCAGGTGCCTTCACCAGCTTGGCCCGGCAGGTGCGCTCCGGCGATCCGACCAATGTGGAGGCACAGGCGGCCCGGCGTTACTGGCCGCTGCTGATGGGCCCCGATTTCCGACGTGACGCGGAGGCCGGCGGCAGCAACGCCCTGCTGAATTATGGCTATGCCATCCTGCGCAGTGGTGCCGCCCGCGCCGTGGTGGCCGCTGGCCTTCACCCCTCCATCGGCATTCATCATTCCAACAAGGGCAACCCGATGGCCCTGGTGGATGATGTGATGGAACCGTTCCGCCCGCTGGTGGATATCGTCGTTCTGCGCCTTGTCCGGGGTGGCACGACACAGGTAACGGCCGACTCGAAACGGGAACTGGCGGCCATTTTGCTGCAGGATATGACGACGACCCGCGGCACCACCCCCCTGTCAACCTGCCTGCACCGGCTGGCCACCTCCCTGGCCGACAGTTACCAGACAGGAGAGCCCCGACTCGACCTCCCGCTCTCCCCGCTTCCCCTGGACCTCGCCCCCGGTTCCGCCCGACCGACGGAGGACGATGATGGCGCTGAATGGATACCGGATCATGTGGATGATGGTACTGTTTGACCTGCCGGTAAAGACCAAGGCCCAGCGCCGCAGCGCCACGCGGTTCAGGCAGTTTCTTTTGGATCAAGGTTTTGAAATGGCACAGTTTTCTGTATATTTACGCTGGTGTTCCGGCAAGGAGCAGGTGGATGCGACGACGAAGAAAATCGCAGGCCAAGTGCCTAATAAGGGCAATGTCCAGATCGTGACGATCACCGACCGGCAGTATCAAAATGTTACCTGCTTCGACAACAGAACGAAAAAGCAACCGCGCGAAAATCCGGCGCAACTGGCCTTGTTTTGAGGGGGAAGATCATGATCAATCCGAGGGAAGAATCCCTGAAACTAGCCATTATTTCAATGGGTTGTTTCAGGGTCCAGTTTAGCCGATAGGGATTTGCGGTCCAGCCGCAACGGCGTTGGGGCACACCTTGGTGCTGGCTCCAGTTTAGCCGATAGGGATTTGCGGTCCAGCCGCAACCGCGAACGCTTTATCACGCAGCGCGTTGTAGTTTAGCCGATAGGGATTTGCGGTCCAGCCGCAACAAACTTGGAAGCGGAGGGCTGACATGGCCGAGTTTAGCCGATAGGGATTTGCGGTCCAGCCGCAACATCACCTGGAAGGGGCAGAAACAGGGCAAGAGTTTAGCCGATAGGGATTTGCGGTCCAGCCGCAACCAGAGCTTCGGAATAGACCATGGTGTCGAGAGTTTAGCCGATAGGGATTTGCGGTCCAGCCGCAACCTTGATCTCATTTACGATTCATGCCAACGCAGTTTAGCCGATAGGGATTTGCGGTCCAGCCGCAACACAACAGCAAGCGCCCGGAAGCCGGGCGGGAGTTTAGCCGATAGGGATTTGCGGTCCAGCCGCAACCGCGGACGGTATGGCCCCGGACGATTACGAGTTTAGCCGATAGGGATTTGCGGTCCAGCCGCAACAAAATTGCCGACACGGAAATCACCGCCAACAGTTTAGCCGATAGGGATTTGCGGTCCAGCCGCAACTTGTCGATGGCAGGTTCGGCGGCTTTAGCCAGTTTAGCCGATAGGGATTTGCGGTCCAGCCGCAACTTTTTGGATGATCGGGGCACCCTGTTGGTGAGTTTAGCCGATAGGGATTTGCGGTCCAGCCGCAACCTGGCCATGCGCAACAGCTCCGCCACGGTGAGTTTAGCCGATAGGGATTTGCGGTCCAGCCGCAACTTGGACAGGCGCTCGGCCAGTCGGAACAGCAGTTTAGCCGATAGGGATTTGCGGTCCAGCCGCAACACTTTCGTAAGCCTGCCCAGCCCGTACAAGAGTTTAGCCGATAGGGATTTGCGGTCCAGCCGCAACAGCGTCTGGTCTATGGATGGAGGAGGCGCTAGTTTAGCCGATAGGGATTTGCGGTCCAGCCGCAACGATGATGACACGCTTAAGCTGATGATGGATAGTTTAGCCGATAGGGATTTGCGGTCCAGCCGCAACCGGGAACAGGCCAGATGCTGGCAGAGGTCTAGTTTAGCCGATAGGGATTTGCGGTCCAGCCGCAACATAGTCAACTGCATGACCCTGGTCTGCTAAAGTTTAGCCGATAGGGATTTGCGGTCCAGCCGCAACGGCCCGTCAGCGTCCACCACCAGCCGCAGAAGTTTAGCCGATAGGGATTTGCGGTCCAGCCGCAACGATGCCGTAGCGCTGGGCCGGCGCGGCGACAGTTTAGCCGATAGGGATTTGCGGTCCAGCCGCAACGGAATTGCCGGCGCAGCCATGACCGGCCAAAGTTTAGCCGATAGGGATTTGCGGTCCAGCCGCAACGAAGAAATGGACCCCGATGCCGGGCGAAAGAGTTTAGCCGATAGGGATTTGCGGTCCAGCCGCAACTTAAATTCAATGGCAAGTTTTGCGTTCTCAAGTTTAGCCGATAGGGATTTGCGGTCCAGCCGCAACCAATCACCGGGCCATTCGCACACGCCGTCTAGTTTAGCCGATAGGGATTTGCGGTCCAGCCGCAACGAGATAGTCCGCCTGTTGGGCGGCCCCACCAGTTTAGCCGATAGGGATTTGCGGTCCAGCCGCAACCGTGACGCCGTGATGGCCCTGGGTTGGGATAGTTTAGCCGATAGGGATTTGCGGTCCAGCCGCAACGATCCCGCTGGCCTTGATTTCCTGCAATCCAGTTTAGCCGATAGGGATTTGCGGTCCAGCCGCAACGATCCCGACGATGCTTGTACAAATTTCGGGAGTTTAGCCGATAGGGATTTGCGGTCCAGCCGCAACTAAACTGCGCCTCATAGGCTGCGGTCAGGTAGTTTAGCCGATAGGGATTTGCGGTCCAGCCGCAACGGACCTGCTGCGTATACCAAGGCCATTACGAGTTTAGCCGATAGGGATTTGCGGTCCAGCCGCAACTGGGTTCGACCTGTCGCGGGGCTTCGCCGGAGTTTAGCCGATAGGGATTTGCGGTCCAGCCGCAACCATACGCGTCGTAAAGCCGGCGGTAGGGTCAGTTTAGCCGATAGGGATTTGCGGTCCAGCCGCAACTGGGCGCCCACGATCACATCGCCATTGATGAGTTTAGCCGATAGGGATTTGCGGTCCAGCCGCAACGCACTCCAAGAGCTGATCCGCCGCGAGAAGAGTTTAGCCGATAGGGATTTGCGGTCCAGCCGCAACGGGATGACCCATTTCCAGCCTTCGGCCTGCAGTTTAGCCGATAGGGATTTGCGGTCCAGCCGCAACCCAGTATGCCATGTTATGGCGCGCGCGGGAGTTTAGCCGATAGGGATTTGCGGTCCAGCCGCAACGGCCGCGGCATTGCCCATATAGGCGGCCTGAGTTTAGCCGATAGGGATTTGCGGTCCAGCCGCAACCCTGTAGCGTCGGGGCTGGCCCTGACGGGTAGTTTAGCCGATAGGGATTTGCGGTCCAGCCGCAACTAAAATCCGAACTTCATTTTCATCTCCGTCAGTTTAGCCGATAGGGATTTGCGGTCCAGCCGCAACGTCTACGGAGTAATCACGCAAACCCGCTGGAGTTTAGCCGATAGGGATTTGCGGTCCAGCCGCAACCGTGTCGGCCCTGTTGATCAGCTACATTATAGTTTAGCCGATAGGGATTTGCGGTCCAGCCGCAACTATCCGCCCCCGCTGGTTGCCCGGCGGCAGAGTTTAGCCGATAGGGATTTGCGGTCCAGCCGCAACCCGCTCACCGTGTAATCGCTGGTCAGCGCAAGTTTAGCCGATAGGGATTTGCGGTCCAGCCGCAACTGGGGCGATAAACGCCCCAACCATCCCAGGAGTTTAGCCGATAGGGATTTGCGGTCCAGCCGCAACCAGGCCGGCGCGCTCTACACGGTGGTGGGGAGTTTAGCCGATAGGGATTTGCGGTCCAGCCGCAACTTGAGCCGATGCAATGGTATCGCCTGAAGGAGTTTAGCCGATAGGGATTTGCGGTCCAGCCGCAACGTCACCCGCGATGATGTGACGCGCGGCAAGAGTTTAGCCGATAGGGATTTGCGGTCCAGCCGCAACCCATCATGGTGGGGATCACCGACAAAACCGAGTTTAGCCGATAGGGATTTGCGGTCCAGCCGCAACAACGATGTCGCTGCGCACCCACCAGCCATCAGTTTAGCCGATAGGGATTTGCGGTCCAGCCGCAACGTCATCCACCTGCGGGTCAGTTTCGTTGATAGTTTAGCCGATAGGGATTTGCGGTCCAGCCGCAACCTTCCGTCATGGATGGGCGGTGGCACTGTGAGTTTAGCCGATAGGGATTTGCGGTCCAGCCGCAACACGGCCAACGATCCGGTGCCGGCTGGGTAGAGTTTAGCCGATAGGGATTTGCGGTCCAGCCGCAACGGCCTGGGCACTGGCATGATGGCCGGAGCTAGTTTAGCCGATAGGGATTTGCGGTCCAGCCGCAACTAGAAAGCCTTTCATGATTATTTCTCCGCTAGTTTAGCCGATAGGGATTTGCGGTCCAGCCGCAACGCCTCGGTCATAATCAAACTCCTGTGCAGAAGTTTAGCCGATAGGGATTTGCGGTCCAGCCGCAACTTCATTTGGGGGTGTGGGATGCATGGGTTGAGTTTAGCCGATAGGGATTTGCGGTCCAGCCGCAACTCCGAGAAGGAGGGGGGTATCTCAGCGGCGAGTTTAGCCGATAGGGATTTGCGGTCCAGCCGCAACGAGGTGATGACGCCCGACATGAAGGCGGGCAGTTTAGCCGATAGGGATTTGCGGTCCAGCCGCAACTGAGCCGCCATAGCAGGGGACGTGACGCGAGTTTAGCCGATAGGGATTTGCGGTCCAGCCGCAACTCATTCGCTTCTCAGCCTGTCTCGTGGCCTATCATTACAGTTGTGTATTTCTTTTGATGTGAGCGCGCCTTGCCTGGGCCTGGTGGGCTCGCCGCCACATTGACCATGCGATGATGATGGCAGGCTGGATCTGACGCTGTGCCATCCTGGTAGCGATGCGCCTGATCTCCTGCATGGACCAACGGATCAGGGATGGGGTGGCAGTGCCATCCTCCGCACCCATTGTAGCGTTTTTTTGGGGTGTCTGGTGGTTCAGGTGATGGCGGATGGTGGCCAGGATGGCAAAGGCGAGCATGACCAGCGAGACATGGCGGTGCCATCCGTGCCAGGAGCGTGTCTCGTTATGGTCGAGGCCGAGTTCGTTCTTGGCGGTCTCGAAACTGTCCTCGATGGCCCAACGGTGGCCTTCGACCCGGACCAGGGTTTCGATCCCGGTTCCAGCGGGGCACCAGGTGGTAAAGAAAGCCAACCCGTCTTGCGCTGTTCCGCCCCCAGCAGTCCTTCCAGAAACAAACCCGCAGACGCCGCAACGCGATCCTGCGTGAACAACGGACGGATACGGTCCTTCACAGACCGCAACGAGACCGACCACAGACCAAGCGTGTCCTCAAGCGAACATGACATCCCATGACCCTCCGAATCATGGTCGCCCACTGATTCAGAACTTCACAAAATTCGCAACTGTAATGCTAGGCAGCATCACGCCCCTGACGCATAATCTGGGTTAAATCGCGATATCATTAATGCTCATTATGCCTGAGATTAAGGCAGCAAAGATCACCCCAATCAACCCGCCAAGTACCAGCGTCAAACCCGGAACCAGTAAGGCCAGAAAGCGGTCGAGCGCTGTAGCTCGTTCACGTTCGAGCAACTGTGCAAGGTCTGTCAAAGCACGCGGCAGTGCCGCTGTCTGTTCCGCCAACGCCATCAGCCGGGTGAGCCGGGCAGGGAATAGCGGCTCCGCTGCCAGGGCCCGGCTCAACGCCGCCCCACCGCGGACCCGTTCGCGTACGCGCAGCGCGGCGCCGATCAGGGCACGGTTGGACAAGCATGTTGCCGCCGTGGCAAGGGCATCAGCCAACGGCACGCCGCCGGTCAACAAGCTGGCCAGCGTGCGGGTATAGATCGCTACCTCCGCATCCCGGATCAGGCGGCCCAGCGGGCCGGTGCGTTGCAATAACCAACGATCCATGGCCAGACGAGCAGCCGGGCGGCGGCGCACGTGGATCAATGCCAACCCGGCCAAGGCCAGCAGCAAAAGCAGCCATGGCCCCTGTTCGCCCAGGAAGCGCCCCGCCGCCAGCACCGCCGCCGTACTGGCCGGCAGGCGGGCCCGGCTGCCTTCGAACAGGCTTTCGAATTGCGGGATCACATAGCCGGTCAACAGTGCCAGCGCGGCGACGGTCAGCAGGGTCACCAGGGCAGGATAAATCAAGGCGGAGACCAGCTTCTGCCGGAACTGCGCCCGCCCTTCCTCCAGTGCAGCCAGATGGGTCAGGCTGGCGGCAAGCCCGCCGCCCTGTTCACCGGCACTGACCATGCCTTGGCTTTCCGGTGGAAAAAGATCGCCCTGGGCGGCCATGGCCCGACCCAACCCCTCCCCTGCCCGCACGCGACGGCGCAAATCTTCCACCAATCCCCGGGCGGCTGGTCGTGCCATCTGGTCAGCCACCAGTGCCAAGGCGGGTTCCAGGGCAATACCGGCTTCCAGCAAATTGGCCAGATCGCGCAGCAGCAACAGCCGTTCTGCCGCGCGCAAGGGTGTTGGGCGGAACAAGCCCCGCCATCCCAGGCCCCGCCCGACGGGACGCAGCACCAGCGGGGAGAGGCCGCGCCCGCGCAGGGTTTCCAATGCCGCCCGCGCGCTGCTGGCAGCCACTTGCCCACTTTCCCGCGTGCCATCGGGGCGCAAGGCCTTGTAACGGAAGGCGGCCCCCTCAGCCTGTCTTGGTGACACGCATGATCTCCTCCGGCGTGGTCATGCCGGCCAGTATCATGTCAGCCCCCGCCCCTGCCAAGCTGGGAAATCCACGGGCGGCCATGGCGCGTTCCAACGGGTCGCTATCCGCCCTTTGCCGCACCAGCCCGCGCATTTCCTCATCAATCGGCAGCCATTCGGCCAGGGCCCGGCGGCCGCGATAGCCACTGCCGCCGCAGGCCGGGCAACCAACAGAAGTGGCAATGTGCACCGGCCGGGCTGGCAGGCCCAACGCAGCGGCCTCATTGGCGGACAAAGCGCGCGTGCCCTTGCAGTGCGGGCACAGCACCCGCACCAGCCGTTGGGCCAGCACGCCGTTCAGGGTGGCGGAGAGCAGATAGGGGTCGATGCCCATATCGATCAGGCGCGGCACCGCGCCGGCAGCACTGTTAGTGTGCAGGGTGGACAGCACCAGATGGCCGGTCAGGGCCGCCTGCACCGCAATGGCCGCCGTTTCGCCATCGCGGATTTCCCCCACCAGGATCACATCGGGATCCTGGCGCAGAAAGGCCCGCAGGGCGGTGGCGAAGCTCAGGCCGATGGCGGGCTTCACCTGGGTCTGGTTCACCCCGTCCAGCATATATTCAACCGGGTCTTCCACGGTCAGGATCTTGCGGCGGGCCGCATCCATGCCGCGCAGCCCGGCATAGAGCGTGGTGGTTTTGCCGCTGCCGGTGGGGCCGGTGACCAGCACGATGCCATGCGGACGATCCAGTTCCGCCGCCAGGGCGGCGCTGATCGCCGGCGGCATTCCCAGATCGGCCAGCCGCGCCGTACCGGCCGACTGGTCCAGCACGCGCAGCACCACATCCTCCCCATGCACGGTGGGAGCGGTGGAGAGGCGGAAATCAATGTCGCGGCCTTCCAGGGTCTGGCGGATGCGACCATCCTGCGGCAGGCGACGTTCACCAATATCCAGGCCGGCCATCACCTTCAGGCGGGTGACCAGCCCCGCCGCGTCGCGCCGGGGCAGGCTGGTGGTTTCCCGCAACAGCCCGTCAATACGGTACCGCACCAGCAGCCGGTCGGCCATGGGTTCGACATGGATGTCGGTGGCCTGCAGGGAGAGGGCCCGTTGCACCAGTTCATTGACCTGCCGCACCACCGGCCCCTCACTGGCCAGATCGCGCAGCCGTTCGGCATCGCCTTCCAGCAGGTCGGGGGCGGTATCGCTGGCGGCATCAGCCTCCTCCCGCGGCAAATGGCGGTCCAGCAGCGCCTCAATCTCCCGCCCCGGCATCAGGGCCCAGGCGGGCTCACAAGCCAGGGCGAAGCGGATGGCGGCGCGGGCCTGATCATCCAGCGGGTCGGCCAGCAGCACGGTGATACCCGCCTCCGTCTGCACCCCCTGCCCGCCATGAAGCGGCAGCAGCCGGTGACGGCGCAGGAAGGTCGGGTTCAACTCGTCCAACCCGGCGGGTTGGGCCTGTTCCACCGCCGCCAGGGAGAGCCGGGGGAGGGAGAGGACAGCGCCATAGGCCTCCAGCAGCACCTCCTCCGACACCAGCCCAAGCGCCAGCAACGCCCGATCCAACCGCCCCTCCCCCGCCGCCTGGGCACGGGCCAGCGCGGCGGGGGTGAGGTGGCCGTGGGTTTGCAGGTGGGTTAGGAGGGGAGAGATCAATAGCCAGAATCCTAAAAATGGCTAGAAAATCGCCGTTGTTTGGCCGGAAACAATTTCGGTTTGCTCGAGGCAACAGAAATATAGTTCATATGGAGACGGCCCAACGCCCTGCCCCAGTTCCCGAAAATTCTACATATCCCCCCATCATAAAAACATAATGGAAGCCACAATTCAGTAAATACTACGAAATTATTTATTCTACATCATCATAAGATCTAATTATCTCTCCACTCTCTCCATAGCAATAGACTGGATCTTCACCAACAGCGAGCACCATTGTTTGAAGCTTAATACATTTTTCTTTCCCCATCTCAACAACGATGGGACACCTATCTTTTAGAAGCGGGTCATATCCGGCAAGTTTAAGCGTCCACCTTTCTACAGCATCGTCAACCAAAGCCCTTATAGTCGGCTCATGTGGTTGCAAATTCAATGGACAGTGATCAAACGAAACGTGAGAAGCCAGCATAATTGACAACAATACACTCATATCAACCTCCATTCTAGCCGTTGGAACAGCTTACATTGCCGGCTCTATCTACGGCAACAATCGATAGATTAAAACCTTTTGCAAAGTTATAATCTGTCAATCCCACCCTACTTGGAACTTCCCTAGGATGAGAATGAAAGTATACGTAATTTTTCTCTTTATAGGGAACAAATGGCTTAAGGGGCAGTCCGTTACCATATGGATCTTTGGCAAATTGATTGGGTATCGTTCTTGGATGAACTCCACCAAATATTACCCCACTCTTATCTCCAACAGCATCATACATGAAACCGTATTCAACCGTCCTAGATCGCGCCCTTGAAATTAATTCCGATATTTTAGACTGGACATCTTTATTTCTCAAAGCAGCACTAATGTTTGCAGAGTCTAAACATGGCTTATCAATAGACAGCTCTTTGGGGACGCTGTCACCTTCCCCGCCGCCACCGCCACCGCCACCGCCACCATCACCATCACCGTGCCAGTTCCCAACCTCTGCACCACGCCGATCAAGAACACTAGGACCGTAAGAAATGATGTTACAGCCCAAACAACGATCTCTAATGAACGTATCAGTTACATTCAAGGTTGGAAGTAAAAAAGTCCCGTTGTTCGAGTATGTTTTAGCCCCACTCGGATCGGTCCGCCCAACTGGATCGCCGCCGACATAGGCATACAGGTTCATGCCGTCGCCATAGCCGATGGGATCGGGCTGGAGGAAGCGTCCCAGCCCCGGATGATACGCCCGGGCCTTGTAATGGTAAATACCCACTTCGGCGATCCAGGCTTGGCCGGTATATTGGAACCGGCCGACATTGCCGCTGCCGGGCTTGCCATATTCATCATAGCGGTTAAGGCTGGTCAAAGCCCCGCTTTCATTGGTCACCCCAACGATGGAGCCACGTTCATCGGCCAACAGCCAGCGCCGGTCGCTGTTGCCACTGCCTTCCAGCCAGACCAGCGGTTCATCCACACCCGCCCCATGCACATAACGGCGCAGATAGGTGCCATTGGCAGCATATTCCGCGATCAGGTTATTGCCATCATAGACAAAGCGCGTCGTCACCCCGGCCTTCGTCACCGAATAAAGCCGGCCCAGCGCATCATAGCTCAGCGTCGCCCCGTTCCCGCTGGTCAACTGGTTGTCGTTGTTATAGCCAAAGCTGTTCGTCCCATCACCGGTCAGGTTGCTGTTGGCATCATAGGTGAACGTCGTTGCCGCACAGGTGTAACTGATGGTTTAGCTATTGTAGGTGAAGCTATTCACATCCTCGCATCGGTTTAGCACCCTGGGAGTTGTCTAACTCCTCAACTAACCAGAGTGATGACAAAACTTCTATCACTTTGGCTGAGAAACCTCTAGATACTAAACTATCCACACCCGCAGAAAAGCCTATCACGATTTGATACCGAGGCAAACCTAAATTGCCCGCTGTCATTCCCAATCCGCTGTCTCCCTCTATTGCTAAATTTATTGCACGACCATTCGTTCTCAATTGCATAACGGAGTTTTTTGCCTTCTCAATCTCCACCTGAGTTCGTTCACTATTATCAATAAATTTCATCCCCTCAGACTCAGCAACTCTGCGCATTTGATCGATAAATTTCCCCACCCCTCTTTCATCTTGTACACACATTTGCACCATTAAAAATGGTCTTCGTCCTTCTGAACAGGCTGAGCAAAGCCCCATTAGGGCCAAAAAAAGCAACCAGAACCAGATTCTCATGATATTCACCTGAATGTAAACGCACCGGGGCTACACAGCCCCTGGACGGCATTGGCAACTGACCCCAAAAAGGCCAATCCAACAATATTGTTAATAATTGGATTATTACCTGTCAAATTTACTCTTGGTGTGAAGCCCTCCTTCGCGGCAGGTGCCCCCGGGGCACTCATACCGGGTGCTTTCAATTTATTGAAAGCACTCTGCGCAGGACACTGAACATCACGGGTGACGGTGTATTGATGAGGCTGCCCATCTTGTGGCTGGATTCCTTCGCTACCACCAGCTTCCCCGCTGCCACCGTCAGCGCCCCCCCCCAACCGCCCCCATCGTCCGGAAAGTTAATGGTTCGTGTTGTACATTTTTCAGCCGAAACAGATAATGGATCACGCGACCACTGCCTGTACGAGCACACCTTGACGTCAATCGACCGCAACCCCATCGGATCCGTCCGCCCAACTGGATCGCCGCCGACATAGGCATACAGGTTCATGCCGTCGCCATAACCGATGGGATCGGGCTGGAGGAAGCGTCCTAGGCGGTAAACTCATAAAACTGCTTGGCGTGGAATTGGTGGCGTGATTCAAGGGTTTCCGCAAGGAGCCCCTTATGACACGCCGCCGCTATGAACTTTCGGACCAAGAATGGTCGATCCTGTCCCCGCTATTGCCGAACAAGCCGCGCGGGGTGCCGCGTGTTGATGACGGTCGGGTTCTGAACGGCATTCTGTGGCGGTTCCGCACAGGTTCGCCGTGGGCGGAGATACCGGAACGCTATGGCCCGTCGACGACCTGCTACAACCGGTTCGTGCGCTGGCGGAAAGCCGGGGTGTGGGATCGGCTTCTGGAAGCGGTA
>CALRQC020000047.1:0-42682 GCA_943370215.1 Azospirillum sp. RU38E | reverse complement strand
AGCCTCGCTCAGCCGGGCACCATCAGTTGGGCGCAGCCCGGAACCATCAGCCTCGCTCAGCCGGGCACCATCAGTTGGGCGCAGCCCGGAACCATCAGCCTCGCTCAGCCGGGCACCATCAGTTGGGCGCAGCCCGGAACCATCAGCCTCGCTCAGCCGGGTGCTGCGGCCGCAGGGGTGACGCAGGGGCCTGTCGCGCCGCCGCAGACTACGCCGGCCGGTAACCCCTGGGTGACGCAGACCACCTATTGCCCACCGGCTGCCTGATTACGACCCTGATGGTCCGGGTGGGGATGTGCCCCACCCGGACCTTTTCCAGCCCCACGGCAAAGGCGACCCCATGTTCCTGCTGGCCAGCGATGTTGCGCCCTTTCTGCTGTCGCGCGCCCTGCTGACAACCGGGGATATCGCAGGTGACACGCTGCGGATCAGGGAAGTACGACGGCGCAACCGCAGCTTCCGTATCTCAGGCATTGCCGGACCGGGCCTGTTCATCAAGCAGGTGGCCGCCGCTGCCCCCGATCTTGCAGGCTCCATTGGGCGGGAAGCGGCTTTGCATCGCATGGCCGCGACACTGCCGGCCTTATCGGTGCTGCGCGGCGCGACGGTGACGCTACGCCGGTTCGAGGAAAGGCGCGGCGCCTTGGTCTTCGACCTGTTCGGGGATGCGGAAACGCTGGACGCCCATTATCGCCGCACCCGCCAGACGGACCCGGCGGCATTAGCGCTGTTGGGCGCCTGTCTGGCAGGCATCCATGCGCAGGCGGAACCACTGACCGCCCAGGTAGCCGAACAGCTTGCCGCACCCTGCCAGCCACCCTGGATATTGACCCTGGGCCAGCGTGACATGCCCGTGCTGGGTCAGGGTGGGACCCATCTGGTGGCTGCCATCCGGGCCACACCGTCCATTCTGCAGGGGCTGCAGGCGGCACTGACAAGCTGGCAGCCGCGCACCCTGGTACATGGCGATTTGAAATGGGACAATATCCTGCTGCGGCCTGCGGCGGACCATAAGCCTGAACTGCGTATCGTGGACTGGGAACTGGCCGATCTGGGTGATCCGCTCTGGGATCGGGCGGGCGTGCTGGCCGGCTTCTTCAGCAGTTGGCTGGTAGAGGATGGGGGCCTGCCCTGGATGGTCAGCCCCACTGCACCACCGCGTGCCCCCACACCCATCCCCCTGCCGCCCCTGCATTCCATGTGGCCCGCCATGGCCGCCTTCTGGCAGGCGGCAGGCGGGGGAAGCTGGTCGGATGCGACAAGCTTGCGATCAGTATTGCCCTATCTGGGGGGGCGGTTGCTGCAAAGCGCCCTGGAATCCACCTTCACCTCTCCCACCGTACCGCCGTTGGCGGCAGAACTGGTCAATCTGGCCGGGTTGGCTTTCGCCGATCCTGACCGGTTCCTGGCGGAATTCCTCGGCATGGGCCGGGCGATGGCCAATGCCAATGCCACCCGGCCACTGGAGCCCCCCCCAACCCTGTCACCGGCGCACGGCCCGGCCGACTGGGCCGATCCTTCCCTGGTGGCCGTGGCGGAGGCCGTGCGCATTCTGCCACCGCAATCGGTGCAACTGGCACCGCTGCCGCCACAGCCCGTGTCCGCCCAACCGGGCCAGGATATCCGCACGGCCATGTTGGAAGCCCTGTGGCCCCTGCTCTATCAACATGCCTATACGCGTCGCTGGGATGGTAATCCCGCCCCGGCGAAACCGCTGAATCTGGCCCCCGATGCCACCCTTGTTGCCGCGCTTTCCGCTGCCAATGCCGGCCATTCGCTCATGGACCGGGGGTGGAAAATCTATCAAGTGACGCCGGACGGGCGCCTGCACGTGGAAAAAGGCGGCTGCTATCGGGTGGTCAACGCCGCGCAGGTGGGGTTGCCGCCCGGCTATCAGCCGCAGCCCGGTGGCCTGATCGATCTACCGATGCCGCACCAATCCTTGACCGCCCAAGCCGGCTATTATCACGCTTTCGGCGAAACGCCGGCCAGCGCGGCGGACGAGGGGGAACTGGCGCGGCTCTATTTCAATGTCGGGGTGGAACAGGTGCCGGCCCTGCTGCATCTGCTGACGCTGGGGCTGAACCGCTATTTCATTCCGTTCAGCCTGAAATGCCCTGTCGCCCCTGCCCTTTATGACCGGGTGGATACGCTGGTGCTCTATCCGCCCCGGCGTTATCTGCCGCTGGTGCTGGATGTGCTGGATGAAGCGGTCGCGCTGTTGGCCCCGCTGTTGCGACCAGGGGAACCGCTTTTCACCCGCCGGCTGCTGCCGGGCCTGGGGGGAGCGGATGATCCCGGCACGGGGGAAAGTTTCGGCCAGTCACGTTGCCGGCTGGCAGCAGCCGGCATCATTGATGCCTGGTCCGGCGGCGGTACGCTGCTGGATTGCATGGCAGCGCGATTGAGCGGGGCCGGCCTGCGCCCGGAGGCCCCGCATTTATCGCCGGGCCTTGCCGATCTTTACCGGCCCTTGCGGGGTGCAGCATGAACCAGATGCTGGCAACAGCCCCCCTGGTGGAGGGGCGGGACCATTTCCTGCGCTGCGCGGATGAGATCGGTCGCCGGCTCTGCCGTGATGCATTGCGCGATGGCGACAACATCAACTGGCTGCGGACAGAGCCGGAGCAGCGGGAAAACCTGCCCCAACTGCTGATCCGTCCGGTGGGAAGCGATCTGTACCAGGGGGTTGCCGGCATTGCGCTGTTCCTGGCCCTGCTGCACCAGCGCACGGGCGACCGGCTGGTCGCCCGTACCGTTGATCAGGCCCTGACCCTGGCCGCGACAGGCTGCACAAAGGCCGGCTTCTACACCGGCAATGCCGGGATCGGTGCGCTGTTCGTCAGCATCGGGATGCTGCAAGGGCGCGACGGACTGGTCGAACAAGGGCTGACACGGGTGAGCCACGCCGCTGCGGCAGCGGGAGAGGCCGGCCTGGACCTGCTGGGCGGAGCTGCCGGTCTGGTGCCGTTGCTGCTGACCTTGGCGCGCCACCATGACAGGCCGGATTTCCACGAACGTGCGCTGGCACTGGGAGCGTCCATTCTGGCCGCAGGCCAGTCCGGACCTGACGGCCTGTGCTGGCCGACCGGTCCGGAAACACCGGCACAGAGCGGGTTTGCCCATGGCGGCAGCGGCATCCTGCCAGCCCTGGCCAGCCTGCATCTGGCCAATGGCGAGGCCCGTTGGACGGAGGCATTGAGCGCAGCGTTACGCTATCAGCGGGCCCGTTTCGACAGGCAGACCGGCAATTGGCCGGATTATCGGGACGCTGCCGGCAACCCATCCGCCCAATCCAGCTTCGGCGCATCCTGGTGCCATGGGGCAGCGGGGATCGGGCGTTCACGGCTCTGGCTACTGGCGGCTGGTGCCCAGGATCCGATGCTGGGGGAGGAATTGGAAGCCGCCTTGCGTTGCGCCGCTGCCGCCCTTTCCCAACCTGCGGGCTCCGTTGCTGCCGATTTCAGCTATTGCCATGGCATGGCAGGAATGGCCGATCTGCTGTTGGATGCGGGCCTCTGGCTCGGCCGGCCGGAATTGACAGCACTGGCCGCCGCCGCCGGTTATCGGGGGATCGAACGCCACGCGGTGCCCCGCACCCCCTGGCCCTGTGCGCTGCGGGGTGTGGGGGAGTTGCCGGGCCTGATGACCGGGGTGGCGGGTATCGGCCATTTCTATCTGCGCCTGCATGATCCGCTGACCACTGGCAGCCTGCTGCTGCCAGACCCTTATCTGGGAACACGCAACATCCTGATGGGAGGAACAACACGATGAACGAGCCGAAGGCCGCTGCACGTTTCCCCGGCTCACCGCCGCCGGAAGCGGGCAGCCGTTTCGTGGTGTCCCACCGCACAGCGCCCTTCCAGGATACCGATCAACGCAAGCTGGCCCGCGACCAGTTCGATGATTTCGTCGATAAGGTGCTGGCCCCGACCGCTAATTTGAAACGCCAGCAGGAGGCACCGGAAAGCCACGGCCGCCGCATCCTGGTGCTGGAGATGGACGAAACAGAGCTGCGGGAGAAACTGAAGGATGGGCCCGACCATCTGCTGGTCGAACGCGAGCTGCCCCGGCAGATCCCCCGTCCTCTCCCCCCACCGCTGCGCGACCTGCACCGCCGGGCACGGCCCGAACCGGCCGCCCGCACCGCCGCAGAAAAGAAGGCGCAGCTTTCCCTTACGCTGACTGTGCTCGCCGATGGCACACCGGCAGAAGGTGCGCAGGTCGGCGTCTGGTTTGAGACGGGGGGCAGCAACACCACGCTGGTACAGGTGGTGGCCGATGCCCAGGGGCAGGCCGTATTGAGCTACAAGCCGGGGTGGACACCCTCCAAGGGCCTGATCCTGCCCTATGGCAGGGCCTGGAGCATGATGGTGGCCGCCCCGCATGATGGGCAAACCGTCAACCTGCCATTGCTGCCAATGGGGCAAGGGCCGGTCGGCTGGTGGCACGCGCTGACCGGTGCTCCTTATTATGACCCCAACCGGGGGGCGGGCATCCGCATTGGCGTGGTGGATACCGGTGCGGGGCCGACGCCATTACTGGATCATGTCCATGGCCTGGGGGCCTTCATCAACGGGGACTTCCTGCCTGGCCCGCAGGCAGCCGAAGATGTGCAGGACCATGGCACCGCCGTCACCGGGCTGCTGGGCGCGCGGCCATCCCTGGGCTCCACGGATTTCTGTGGACTGGTGCCGGGGGCGGATATCGGTGTCGTCCGCGTCTATGGCGACACGGGCGGGGCCAGTCAGGTGGATATCGCCTCGGCCATCGATCTGCTCTCGACCACGCATATGGCGGACCTGATCAATCTCAGCCTGGGTGGCGCGGCATCAGCCATTGAGCATGATGCCATCATCGCGGCCCGGCTGCGTGGTACACTCTGCCTTGCCTCGGCCGGCAATGCAGAAGGCGGGGCGGTGACCTATCCGGCCGCCTATCCGGAATGTGTCGCCGTCTCGGCCCTGGGCTTGCTGGGAACGACCCCGGCCGGCAGTTTCGCTGCCAGTTGGACCCCGCAAAGCTGGGACCGCTACAGCCTCCGCGGCGTTTTCGTGCCGGATTTCATCAGTGTTGGCTGGCAGATCGACGCGATTGCCCCCGGTACCGGCCTGATCTCCACCATTCCCAGCCGTTATGGCCAGGAACGCCCCTATGCCGATATGAGCGGCACCTCGCTGGCAGCCCCGCTGACGACGGGTGTGCTGGCCACCCTGCTGAGCCGGGACAACACCTATCACAACCTGCCGCGTGTGGCGCTGCGGGCGGATTATGCCCGGCAGGTTCTGGCACAACATCTGATCAATCTCGGTGTGGCACCGTGGTATCAGGGCTGCGGGGCCGCCTACGCATTCCCGGTGATATGAGCGGGGTCATTGGGTGCCCCGCCGGACGGGGATTGATCGCCCTGCTGTTATGCTTGCTGGCCTTCCTGGTGCCCGCCGTCCAGGGGCAGGACACGCAAACCCGTCGGTTGCTGCAGGAAAAGCGGCTGGTGATCGCGGTAGATAATCTCTATCCGCGGACCCATAGCAGCCTGATCATCACCCAGCCACAGGCAACCCTGTTCCGGCTGACCCAGGGGGTGATCGGGCGGATGCATGGTGAATTGATTGCCTGCTCGCTCTGCACCCAGCTTCCCAACGCGCTGGATGGCTCCCTGGTCACCCAGCAGGACGAGACAGGACACACCGTCACCCGTGCCAGTTTTGAGTTGTTGCCTGATCTAAGGTGGGGCGATGGGACACCGCTGGATATCAGCGATATTGAATTCGGGCTGACCGTCGCCCGGCGCTATCCACCATTGGTGCTGGACCCGACGGGGATCACCGCCCGCATCCGTTCCCTGCGGATGAGCAGCCCCCGCCGGCTGGAAGTGCTCTATGAAGGCACCTTGTGCAAGGAGCAGCTTTTTGTACCGCCACCGCTGCCCCGGCGGCTGGAGGAACCCATATTTCGCGCCGACCCGAGCCGGTACCTGCAACGCACGCTGTATTTGACCGACCGCAACCGCCCCGGTCTTTATCTCGGCCCCTACATGATTGAGGCAGACAGGGCGCCGAACAATATCCAGTTGCGGCGGAACCCCTACTATGCCGGCCTTCCGCCTTATTTCGACCGCGTGGACCTGCTGTTCACCGCGCCCGAGGCTGCCGAACAGGGATTGCTGGATGGCAGCATCGATGTGTTGCTGCCAAAGGCCGTGCGGGAGGAGGCGCTGATCCGTTTCACCCGTGAACGGCGCGACCGTTTCAAGATCCTATGGTCCCCATCCACCACCCTCACCTGGCTGACCCCCAATTTCAACCGGCCAGCCCTGGCCGACCGCCAAGTGCGTGAGGCGCTGTATCTGGCCCTGGACCGGGATGCGATGGTACGAGACCTGACACTGGGCACCTCCCTGGTGGCGCCGGGCTATCTGCATCCTGGACTTCCGGCCTATACGGCGGGATTTCCCCGCTATGGCTATAATCCCGCACAGGCGGCGACGCTGCTGGATGGCGCCGGCTGGCGGCGCGATAAAACCGGCCAACGCCGCAATGCCGAGGGCCACCCCCTGGCACTGACCCTGTCCTATCGGGCCGGTGACCATCGCGTCGGCCAGGCCCTGGCCGACGCCTGGCGCGCCATCGGTGTCGCTGTCACCTTGAAGGAGGAGACGGATATCGTCGGAACCCTCCGTGGACGCGGCTTTGATATTGTGTTGAGCAGCATCACCTATTCCGCCCTATCACCCAGTATGCCGTTATTCTTCATGTCCAGTGCCGTGCCGACACCGGATAACGGGATGCACGGGCTGAATTTCACGGGCCATGCCGACGCAGCCCTGGACCGGGCGATAGAAAATATCGATCAAGCCGGATGCACCCGCGATGACCAACGACAGGCATGGGTGGCCTTTCAACAACAATTGATGACGGAGTTGCCGCGTTTGCCGCTTTGGTTCAACAGCCTGGGGACCGTTTTCACCAACCGGCTGGACGGGGTGGGCAATCCCCCTTTTGGCGACCCGGTATTGACGATCCAGCGCTGGCGGCCAAGGACGGCACCGCCCCACTGAGCGGTTAAACCCTATCCTCTTTCACTCATACATCTGATTGAACATCTTCACGGTTTGGGCGATCTTGCAGTTGATCAATGTACGCCCTGAAGGAAGGTCGGGACATGGCAGACAGCCGCCTCTCAGGATGGATGAAGCAATGCCTGCCCCGCAACCCGGTGTGATGACGGCCATGGCCGATGTCACACCGGGAAGCAATGGACGCGGATGGGGCCGGCGTCGGTTACTGCCCTCTTTGCGCGCCCTTGTCCCCACCCTGGTCGCTGTCATCCTGATGGCCGGACTGTACAGCCGGGGTGGTCAGACGGTACTGGATCTTTCCAACGATAACGCCCAGATCCTCAACAATATGGAGGCAAGTGTCCGGCTGGCCGATATCGGCAACCAGATGCAGGGACTGAGCGCCCGCTTCAACTGGATCATGGTGCTGAAAGCGGCAGAACGCGATGGCATTGACGTCCGGGCGGAATTGGAAAAAGCCATTGCCGCGCTGGATAATGTTATTGCCGATATGGAGGCCTATCGCCGGGTCGGAGCCACGACGGAGCAGATTCCCGCCATCAACGACATGCTGAACGAACTGTCGGATTACCGCAGTGCGGTGACCTGGGTTGGTTCCATGGTCGATCTGGATTACCCCAGCGCCGTCGCCTACCTGGAAAGCTTCGGGCAGGTATTCGACCGGGTACAAGGCCAATTGGGGAAGATGGTCAGCGATCATGGCAGCCAAGCCCGTCAGTTGGCTGCCGCCGCCGCGCAACGCGCCGATACCAGTATCCAGACGTTTCTTTACTTTGCCATCGCCATGTCAGCCGGGGTGGCACTGCTATCCTGGCTGATCGGGCGCTATCAACAACGTCTGCGCGTTGACACAGAGGTGTTGCAGGCCCAGGTGGAATTACGCACCGCCGATCTGCAGCACGCCAACGCGGAACTTGCCGCCTCTGCCACCACACTCAGCCGGCTTGGCCATGTCGGCCGCGAATTGACGGCAACGCTCGACCTGGCTCAGGTCTGTGATGCGCTGGCACACAGCGCCGCCGATCTGCTGCCGACCGAGGCCTTCGGCATCGCCCTGTTGAATGAGACCGCAGACAAGATCGCCTATGTTCTGTTCAATCTGGATGGCAAGCCCTATCCGGACCTGCCGGTCTATCCGCTGGACCATCCGACCTCACTGACAGTGCGTGCCCTGACCTATGGCGGGGATATGATGGTGCTGGATGCGGCGGCAGCGGCCCTTGCCCCTTCCATCCAGGAAAGCGGGGATTCCCGCATGGCGTCCCTCATCTTCTGTCCGCTGGCGATCTCCGACACTATTCTCGGTGTGCTGACGGTTCAGACGCGGCAGCCCAGTGCCTATGGTCCGCGTGAACAGGATATTTTACGCACCCTGGCCGCCAATGCGGCCATCGCCATTGCCAATGCTCAGGCCTATCGCCGGCTGGATACAACGCTGACGGAACTGCGGTCAGCCCATACGCGGCTGGTACAGCAGGAAAAGCTGGCTTCACTGGGCGGTCTGGTGGCCGGGGTCGCGCATGAAATCAATACGCCGTTAGGCGTGGCGCTGACGGGGGCCAGCTTTATCGAAGGCCAGTGCCAGGAACTGAGGGTGAGGCTGGAGAACCGGGAGTTGAAGCGCACCGATCTTGATGAATTCATCAGGATCGCTGACGAAGGAATGCATGTGGTTTTGACCAACCTGACACGTGCCGCCGATCTGGTGCAAAGTTTCAAACTGGTGGCCGCCGACCAGCATAGTGAGGAAGCGCAGCTAATCGATCTGGGCCGCTATCTGCGGGAAATGGTGCGCAGCCTGGAACCGCTGTTGCGCCGCAGCCGTGTAACAATGAAGCTGGATCTGGCCGATGGTGTGATGCTGCGGGTCGCGCCTGGTCCGGTGGCACAACTGACCACCAACTTGGTACAGAATGCGGTGATCCACGCCTTCGATGGCGTTGCCGAACCGACCATCAGCATCCATCTGCCCAACCCCGCCGGGCCGGACATGCCGGTGCGGTTCAGCATCAGCGATAACGGTGTCGGTATGGTGCGGGAAGTGGCTGCAAAGGCCTTCGATCCCTTTTTCACCACCCGTCGCGGCAGTGGCGGCACCGGGCTGGGCCTGCATATTGTGCATAATCTGGCCCAGGCGGCCTTGGGCGGCGACGTGGAATTGAAGACCGCACCGGGTGAAGGCACCCTCTTCACCATCACCCTGCCCCGCCAGCCGCCAAAGCGCGTTGTCGCGGTTGCTGGGTGACGGGGAACAGGGCGACTGCCGTCACTATTTTGATGGATTCCCATGCCGGCAGACAGGTTTCCCCATCCGCCAGCATGGGACAAGCCGATTGATCAGGCAGACTTGGTGGTTGCCAGGTCGTAGGACGCGATGATCGGCGACTGCGGGTTGTGCTGGCTGTCGTAGGGGATGTACTTCATCTCCACCTTGGTGAAGTTCAGTGTGATCTGCTCTTCCGGGCGATCGTTGGTGGCCACGATGTTATAGGAAGAGATCAGGGTGTTGGTCAGGGTGAACTCAATATAGGTGTCACCCGGATTGCCCGAGGAAACGATATGGATCTTGGTCGTCACCCCATTGCGGCCGGAGCATGACTGGGAGAACAGCTTGACCGAAGAGCTGTCGGACGTCTTGGTCAGCGTCACCTCACCCACCGACGGTTCGGAACCTTCGCGGTTGGAGGTCGCACCGGCCAGCGTGTTCATGTGGCGGCTGACACCCCATTGCAGGGTCTTGATGTCGGTCCATTGCACATGGTTCTGGTGGGTCGCGTCACCGGCAATGCCTTCGATCTGCATGTAAATCGGCATCATTCTCTCCTTGGATTGGTTGATCGGAACAGCACTTCAGGGAAAAATGGCACCATCACGCCGCCGAACTGGCGGGTTGTGACTTCCAGCCGGGCTGGGGCACCGGGTCCAGGTCGATGCGGAAGTCGCCGGCGGCGTCATCCCAATCGACTTTGGCGGCGGCAATGCTTTGCCGCGCCGCCAGACTTTCCAGCAGACGCCGGGACAAGGCCGGCATCAGGGAACGGGACAGCACATGGTCAATGGCGCGCGCACCCATGTCGCCCTCGCCACAGCGCGCCACCAGCCGTTCCACCAGGGACGGTGTGACGGTCAGGCTGGCGCCATAGGTCTGGCGCACACGGGCACGCAGCCGTTCCAACTGGATATCAACAATGGCGCGCAGTTGCTCCCCGCCCAGCGGCAGATAGGGCACCACGCTGACACGCCCCAGGAACGCTGCCTTATAATGTTTCAGCAGTTCCGGGTGCAGCGTGGCGGCCAGCCCTTCCAGGTCGGGCAGCGTATCGGGGTCGGCCCCCAGCGCCATCAACAGGTCGGCCCCGGCATTGGAGGCCATCAGGATGGTGGTGTTGCGGAAATCAATGTCGCGCCCTTCGCCATCGCGCAGCACGCCCTTGTCGAACACCTGATAGAACACGTCCTGCACGCCGGGATGGGCCTTTTCCATCTCATCCAGCAGCAGCACGCCATAGGGACGGCGGCGCACCGCCTCCGTCAATACCCCGCCCTCGCCATAGCCGACATAGCCGGGGGGCGAGCCCATCAGCAGGGAAACCTTATGTTCTTCCTTGAATTCCGACATGTTAATGACGGTCAAGCTCTGCTCCCCGCCATAGAGCATGTCGGCCAGGGCCAGGGCCGTTTCGGTCTTACCGACACCGCTGGGGCCGGCCAGCAGGAACACGGCCGGCGGCTTGCGCGGGTCCTGGATGCCGGCCCGCGCTGTGTGCAGCACATCGGCAATCAGGCGCAGCGCGCCATCCTGGCCCACCACGCGCTGACGCAGCCGGCTTTCCAGGCCCAGCACATTTTCCACTTCCGACGACAGCATCCGGCCGACGGGAATGCCGGTCCAGCGGGCCACCACGCTGGCCACGGCGGCGGCGGTCACATCATCATGCAGCAGCGGCGTTTCCCCCTGCAGGGCCGCCAGATCGCGGCGCAAGCGGGCATGGCGTTCACGCAAAGCCAGCGCTTCCGCCTCTGCCAAGGGTGTGGCTGCCGGCCCTTCCAGCTTGGCGGTAATGTCGGCAATCTGGCTGATCAGGGCTTGTTCAACCTCCCAGCGGCCGGCCAGTTCCGCCTTGCGCGCCTTGATATCGGCCAGACGTTCCGCCAGGGCCGACAGGGTGGCGGCATGGTCGGCGCCCAGCCGTTCCTCCCGCGTCAGCACCGCCTGTTCGGCCTCGATGGTTTCCACCTCCCGCGTCAGCGCCTCCAGCGCTTCCGGGGTGCCGGCCCGGCTCATCGCCACCATGGCGCAGGCCGTATCCAGCAGGCTGACGCATTTATCAGGGAGTTGCCGGCCGCTGATATAACGGTGGGAAAGATGGACAGCGGCGCGCACCGCCTCATCCAGGATGCGCACACCGTGATGGCGTTCCAGCGTGGGGACCAGCCCCCGCATCATGGCAATCGCCATCGCCTCGTCCGGTTCCTCCACCTTTACCGGTTGGAAACGGCGGGTCAGCGCGGCATCGCGCTCAACATAGCGTTTATATTCGCTCCAGGTGGTGGCGGCGATCATGCGCAGGGCACCGCGCGCCAGATCGGGTTTCAGCAGGTTGGCGGCATCGCCCTGCCCCGCCTGCCCGCCGGCCCCGATCAGCGTATGGGCCTCATCCACAAACAGGATGACAGGCTTGGCGGAACCCTTCACCTCCTCAATCACGCCTTTCAGGCGGTTCTCAAACTCCCCCTTCACGCCGGCACCGGCCTGCAACAGGCCCAGGTCCAGCGTGCGGATGGAAACATCGCGCAAGGCGGCAGGCACCTCGCCAGCGGCGATGCGCAGGGCCAAGCTTTCCACCACCGCCGTCTTGCCGACGCCGGCTTCGCCCACCAGGATGGGGTTGTTCTGGCGGCGGCGGGTCAGGATATCGATCACCTGCCGCACCTCCGCATCACGCCCGATGATCGGGTCGATGCGGCCATCGCGGGCTTCCGCCGTCAGGTCGATGGTGTAGGCATCCAGGTTGGGCGTGCGGCCCCCATTGCGCGGCGTGGTCGTCGCCGCACCTGTCACCGGTTGGGCGGTGGGGTCGGCGGCGGCAATCGCCTCCAGCCCCGCGCGATCCAGATCGGCCAGCAACGGCCCCAGATCGCCCAGCGCCACCGCCCCCTTTTCATCATGGCACAGCGCCAGCAGCAGGTGCAGCGGGCTGACCGCACCAGCCTTGAAGCGCAGCGACGCCGCCAGCCACGCCTCCCGCATCAGCGTCACCACGCGGGGGGAAAAGGCGGGCGGGCGGCTGCTGCCGGTGCGGCAGCGTTCCAGCGCACGCTCCAGCACCCGGCGCAGGGCATCTTCGGTGATGCCGACACGGGGCAGCACCGGCGCCAGCACCGTGTCGGGCCGGTCCAGCAGGGCCAGCAACCAATGTTCGGCCTCAATCTCATAATGGCTGCGCGCCATGGCGATGCCGGCCGCCGCCTCCAGCGCGCGGCGGGAATGGTCGTCCAGTCCTGCCACCAATGTTCTTAAATCAACTGCATCCATGATAACCGCCACGATTGGAAGGGCTGCGCCGATGGCCTTTGGCCGGTTCGCACTGTCACGCTGGTGAAATAAATATGTACGGAAAATGGAAATGAACTCTATTTGCGCTATAGATACCGCAAAATCGCAGAGAATAAACTTCGTAGTGGTGTTACCACCAACGGGATTTCCTGAAATATCTTCCGATTTTTCAAAACGGATTCAGTGATAATAATCCATATTACTTACGTCTATTATCGCATCATCCGGGTCACGTACCATGGGGAAGGCGCTGAGCCAGCCGTCGTACCCCAAACGCACACCGGCCCCTTGCCCGCCCTGCAACACACAGTCGGGCACTTCGTTCCGCCGCAGGATCAGTTGCACGTCGAAATCCAGCCCCACCCCGGCATAAAGCCGCGCCAGTTCAACAATGCGGCGCAGGCCGGGGCTGCCGGGCAGATGATCCCGGAACTGCCGCCTGGTCAGCGGCCCCAGAATCAGGCGGAAACGGCCCTGCACATCCCACATGCGGGCACCGGCCACCGTATCCACGCCCAGCCGGTTATATGCGCCCAGGCGGGAGAAGCCGCCCTGCAGAGAGGTCTGTTCGCTTTGGGGGATGGCGATCCAGCGCCCGCTGAATTGCTGCACCTTCACCGGGATGCCGCAGGCATCGGCCAGCATCCGTTCCAGGGAGATAGCGGCGCGCGGCTGCTGGCTGAACAGGCCGGCGAAATAGACCATCACCTCATCTTGCAAGGACAAGCGCCCGCGCAAATGCGGCGTGCCGAAACCGGCGATGGATAGCAGCGCCGTGCTGGCGGCATCCCCGCCGGCCAGCCCATGCCGTTCGTAAAGGGCGGGCAAGCGATAGCGTCGCCACGCCTGGAAGAACAGGGCGCCGATCCGGTCATTGAACAGGTCCAGAAAGGCGGCAAAACCGGGGGACCGGTCTTTCAGGCTGCGGATCACCGTCTCAGTATAGACCTGGGGCAAGGCCGATAGCGGCCCCGTCATGGTCATCAGGTTGACGGTCATTTCCGCCCGCGGCACCCCCTCCCCATCACCATCCACCGGGGCCGGCAAGGACAGGTGCTGGATTTCATGCGCCGGAAAGGACAGTGACGGGTTGGCGGTGAAGCGCACCGGCGGCCCGTCTGCCGCATCCTCATTCGCCGCCGATAATTGGCGTTCCAGCAACTGGATGGCGCGGAACAGGTCGAATCGGTGCGGCTGGTCGCGCAGCAGGTCGATCAGCGGCGGGATTTTCGGGGCAACGCTCATGCCACAATCCCTTCGCCGATGCGTGCCGGCCAGCGCGCCATGATCTCCGTCCGACCCTTGGCCCGCAGGCTCAACCGGGTGAAGGAATTGATGCTGGCATAAAGGGAGAAGAAACGTTCCAGCACGGCGGCGGGCAGAAAGATGCCGGTGCTGCCGCCGCGTTCCGGGTCCAGCACCAGTTCAATATCCAGGCCCCGGCACAGCGTCGCCACGTCCGTATGCGGTGCCCGCGCCGTGGTGCGCCGGCTGGTGACGGAGACAACGGCATCCACCAGGGCGCGGGTTTCCGGCGTATCCTTCAGATCGTAGAGCCGCAGGATGGCGCGCAGCGCATCCGCCCCACCCGGCCCATCCACCAATGACAGATGGTTCAGCGACAGATGCGATATCAGCCGCCAGCGCGCCCCATTGCCCGTGGCCGAGCGGATCACCGGGGTGGGTGGGGTCAGGCAGGCGATGGGCAGCAAGGGCCCGCCATCGGACAGGGTGAAATGCGGATGCCCGCCGCCAAAGGGCAATTGCGCCGGCAGGTCGCGGTTGAAGCACAAGGTCTCCACACTCACCGTCCAGTCGGCGGGGATGGAGGGGTTCAGGCCCAGATCAACCAGCGACAGGAACATGTCGGTGCTGGCATCGCGGCTGCCGCGCGGGCGGCGCATCGCGTGCCAGAAATGTTGCTGCTTGTCCGGGTCCGGCGACTGGTGCCCGCCATAAAGCGGGGCGATGGAAAGTTTTTCGCCACGGGGAGACGATGCGGTGACGCGCTCAATGGCGAAAATCTCCCGCGCTTCCGGGCGGCGGGCATCGGGCTGCACCAGATATTCATTCACCTCATGCCCCAGGATGATCGGCTCCGCCGCCTGCCGGAACAGATTCACCACCGGCACACAGCCCAGCGCGAACAGCGACGGGCGCACCAGCTTTTCGCCTTCCTGCCAGGCACGGTCGAGATAGAGGTAAATCTCCATCTCCTTGCCCACGCCGCGCAGGATGCGGGCCGACAGGCCGCGCAGATCGACGAACAGGAACTTTTCCGGGAAGGCAAACAGCTCCGTCAGCAACCGATAACCGATGAAGGATTGCGGGCCATAGGGCACCATGCCGTCCTCCGGCTCAAACCCCACCGCCGACAGGCAATCCGGCCCCAGCGTCACCGGCACCGGGTCATTGATATCCGACACCAATGCCATGCCGATGACATTGTTCAACAGCAATTCATGCAGGCGGTACACCGCCTCCGGCGGGCCGTTCAGGAAAAAACGCAGCCGGTCCGGCCCCAGTTCCGTCAGGCTCATCCCCTGGGCCGTGGTGCTGATCTTCAGGCGCAGCACCGACTTGGCCACCCGTGCCGCCGGCACCAGCGGGGCCGCCGCTGGCATGGCGGCCAGGCTGGCCGCCGTCACCTCAATGGGCCAGACCTCTGCCGGCATGGTGGTGCGGAAACGGCAAGGCTCCCCCCGTACCGGTTCGGTTTCCAATGCGGCCCCGCGTGGGACGGCGTGGCTGCTGGTCAGTTCCGGGGCCGCCTTCATCTGCACCACGGCCATGGAAGGCATGGGCGTGATGTAATGGGGATAGAGCATCCCCAGCAGCGCGTCGGTCAGTTCCGGGAAATCATCATCCAGCTTCTGCCGTACACGCGCGGTGAGATAGGCGAAGCTCTCAATCAGCCGCGCGACATGCGGATCATCCACCGCATTGGGGCTGATGCGCAGATTGCCCGCCACCTTGGGATGATCAGCAGCAAATTGCGCCGCCGCGCGGCGGATGGCGGCCAGTTCCTGGGAATAGAAGGACAGAAACGTATCAGGCATGGCTGCCGCCCTTGATGGAAAAGGTCTGGCTGACCGGATCGAAGACGGATTCAAAGACAATCGGTTCTGGCGAAGGTTCCACCCGGATCACCGCTTCCACCCGGAAACGCAGGGTGCGGTCCAGCACATGGTCGCTGGTCAGCACCGACACCGCGACGCCGGCCAAGCGGGGTTCGAAATTGCGGATGGCGGTTTCCAGGGCGCGGCCGAAAATCGCGTGCCGTTCCGCCGTCGCCATATTGATGGCGGTGAAATCGGGAATGCCGAAGCGCAGGGGGCTGCGCGCCAGTTCCCCGATCTCCCCGCCCGGTACGCCGGGGCGGCGGCGGGTATTCAACAGGGCTTCCAGATCGCGGCGAATGGCCTGTTTCAGTTGCGCCAGGGCGGCATTCCAGCCGACCTGGCGCACGCTTGGCCCTTCCACCGGCTGTAACAGCCGGTCGAACACGGACGGGATGATGGTGACGGGCGGGGCGGCCATCGGCTTACCCCACACTGGCCGTGAAATGCAGGCTGGTCAGGTCCAGCACCGGTTTCGCCTGATCGCCGAGCAGGAAACAGCGCTGGCCCTTGCCCAGCACCAGCCCGGCCTGTTCCTGCCAATCGGTGGCGCGGCCCAGGCGGAAGGCGGGCGTATCCGGGGCAATTGCGGCATAGATCGCCGGCATATAGAGCGTGCCCGTGGTGCCATCATCCAGGGTCAGCCGCACTTCCCGCCAGATCAGGTCCAGCAACTGGCGGGCCGGCACGAAATCCAGCCCCGCCACATCGGCCAGATCCACCCAGAGATAGCGGCCATCCATGGTCAGCAGTTCCAGCAGGCCGCTGGTGGCATCATCCAGATCGCGGAAATCATCGAAACCCAGGCCCGCCTTGGGCGCACGGGCGGTTTCCGCCTGGGCGTAAAGCGAGGCAGCGCCCGTTTTGTCGCCTTCGCGCCATTTGACGCCGGCTTCCAGATGCAGGCGGATGGCATCGGAGGGTTCGCGCAGCAGGTCGGGCGGGCGGCCGGCACGGTACCAGTCCTGCCGGGCCGCCTCCGCCCGGATCAGGTGGCGGGTCAGGCTGATGCGGCGCTGCAGCTCCGGTGCCTGGTTCAGCAGGATGGCCAATTGGGCATCGGCGCGCTCCAATTCCCCATTGGCGCAGAACAATTCGGCCAGCCGATAGCGGGCAGCCTTGTCCGTCGGCCCCCGCCGCACCGCTTCCGTCGCCGCCACAATGGCGCCCGGCAGGTCATCGGCGTCGATACGGTCTTGCAGGGCGGTAGTCATGGGTGGTCCTCGGTCTTTGGGGGTATTCGTAAACTTTTTCTTTCCGTCACCCCGGCGAAGGCCGGGGTGACGGTGGAGAGAGCGGACAGGTTGATCACCCCTGCGGCCCCACCAGTTCCGTCACCAGCCGGAAACTGGTCTGGATATCGTCCAACTGGAAATGCGGTTTCAGGTGGATGACGCAGCCAAACGCACCGGGCCGGCCGGCAATGTCGCGGACCTGCACCTCTGCTTCGCGCAGCGGGTAACGGGCCTTGAAGGACAGCGCGGCATCATCATTGCCCAGGCAATAACCGCGCAGCCAGCTACGCAAATGATCCTCAAACTCCGCCGCCGTGGCGAAGGAACCGATCTTGTCCCGCCCGATCAGCTTGATGTAATGGGCAAAGCGCGAGGCGCAGAGCACATATTGCAGCATCGCCGACAGGCGCGCATTGGATGTGGCCGTGGCCCGGTCATAGGCTTTGGGATTATGCAGCGACTGGGTGCTGTAAAAGACGCAGGCATCCAGATAGCCAACACGCGACAGGGGCACCATGCCCATCTCGCTCAATTGCTTTTCCTGCCCGTCGGAGAAATAGACCTCCAGCGGCGGGGCCGCCGGGCCGCTGCGCCCGAAGGAGGGGAAGGCATGGCCGGGAAATTCCGTCAGCACGCCGCCGGCTTCCATATCTTCCGGCGCGCCACGGATATCGGCGAACCAGCCATAATGGTGATATGCGCGCATCACCACGGTGGCGAAGGCAAAGGCGGCATTGCCCCACAGGTAGTCCGCCGCCCCCGGTCGGCCGGCATATTCGGTGAAGCGGAAACCATCCACCCGGTGCGGATCATGGCCATAAGGTTGGCGCATCAGGATGCGCGGCAGGGCCAGCCCCAGGAAGCGCGCATCATCGGCATCGCGCAGCCCCCGCCAGCGCAGATGATCCGGCCCGTCGAAGGAACGGGACAGGTCCACCGTGCCGCCCATATCGCTGAAACTGTCCAGCCCCAGCAATGCGGGCGAACAGCTTGTGACAAAGGGGCAGAAGGCCGCCGCCGCCACGGCGGCGATGGATTTCAGCGTGCCGACATCATCGGTCGGGTGATCGGCGCTGCGGTTATGGCGCACATAATAATCGCCGATCAGCAGGCCAAACGGCTCACCACCCGGCGTGCCGAACTCCTCGCTATAGACCTTGGCGAAAAGCTGGCTCTGGTCAAATTCGATGGCGCGTTCAAAATCGCGCGCCAGTTCCCGCCAGGCCACATCCAACATGCGGATTTTCACCGCGCGGGCGGATGAGGCCGTTTCCACCAGTTGCAACAGCCCCCGCCAGGTTGCTTCCAGCCGCTGCATCCTTGGGTGATGCAGGATGGCATTCACCTGTGCCGTCAACAGCCGGTCGATGGCGGCGATCAACTGGTCGATGATCAGTCTTTTATCGGGGTGGCGGCGCAACTGCGCCCGCCAGTCGGCGCCCGTATCCGCCTGCGTGGGCCGGCGGGGATCATTCCCCGCCGGCACCGCCTGCGGCCTGGGCGTCAACACCAGGGGCTGATGCATTATTGCTTGCTCGGGATACGCGCCACCATGCGCAGGGAGGTGGTCAGCTCTTCCATCTGCAGCCAGGGCCGCATCCAGGCGATGGCGTTATAGGAACCGGGCTTGCCGGGGATTTCCTTCACCGTCACCTTGGCCTCGCGCAGCGGATAGGCGGCCTTCATCTCCTGGCCAGCCCCTTCATTGGCGTTGACGTAATTGTTGATCCAGCGGTTCAACCACGCCTCGCAATCCTCCACTTCCAGGAAGGAACCGATCTTGTCGCGCGCCATCACCTTCAGGTAATGGGCAAAGCGCGACGTGGCCATCATATAGGGCAGTCGGGCGGAGATGGCGGCATTGGCCGTGGCATCGGGCCGGTCATATTTCTTGGGCTTCTGCACCGTCTGGGCGCCAAAGAACACGGCATAATCGGTGTTCTTGTAATGGCAGAGCGGCAGGAAGCCCAGCTTGCCCAGTTCGGCATCCCGGCGGTCCGTGATGCCGATTTCCGTCGGGCATTTCTGGTCCGGGTCACCATCATCGCTGGTGAAGATATAGGTGGGCAGATTATCCACCTTGCCGCCGCCTTCGGCCCCACGGATGGCGGTGCACCAGCCATATTTGGCAAAGGCATTCGTCATCCGCGCGCCCATCACATAGGCGGCGTTCATCCAGCAGAAATTCTCATGCTCCTGCGCCTGGTTGCGGCCATCGGTACCGGGCGGCGTTTCCTCGTAATTGAACTCATCGATGGTCAGCGTGTTGGACCCATAGGGCAACCGGGCCAGCACGCGCGGCAGGGTCAGCGTAACGAAACGGCTATCCTCGCTGTCGCGGAAGCTGCGCCATTGGGTATATTCCACCGTGTCGAAAATCTTCTCCAGGTCGCGCGGCTTGGCCAGATCGCGGTAATCCTGGAAACCGAAAAGCTGCGGGCTGGCGGCGGAGACGAACGGCGCAAAGGCCGCAGCGGAGATGGAGGAGATGCTGGTCAGCATCTGCACATCTTCGGGGTGATTGGTGAATTCATAATCACCGATCAACATGCCATAGGGCTCACCGCCCGGCGTGCCGAACTCATTCTCGTACAGCTTCTTGAACAGTTCGCTCTGGTCGAACTCCACCGCCTTGGAGAGATCCTTCATCAATTCGCGCTTGCGCACATTCAGCACGCGAATTTTCAGGTTGGCGCTGGTTTCCGTGCTCATCACCAGATGATGCAACCCACGCCAACTGCCTTCCAGTTTCAGGAAGTCGGGATGGTGCATGATGGCGGCCAACTGCTTGGACAGTTTGGCATCCAACGCGTTGACCGCCTCATTGATGGTCAGGGTCAGGTTGCGGCGATAGGTGACGGTGCCGTTCAGCGCCTCCTGCGTCAGGGTGCGCAGCAGGCTTTCCACGCGCGACGGCTCCGTCTGCCGGGTGGCGCTGATCGCCTGATCCAGCAGCGACGGCGCGCCGTCCAGGGTTTCGGTCTTGGTGGCAGAGGTGGCAAGCGTTTGCGTCGACATCACTTCACCTCCTCAGGGGTGGCGGCCAATTGTTCGGACAGTTTGCGCAACTGGGCATCGTCCTGCAGGATCTGCTCCAGCAGATCTTCCAACTGGGTGGACCGGTCGGCCTTGGTCAGCAGGTCGCGCAACTGGTTGCGGGTTTCCAGCAACTGGCGCAGTGCCGGCACCTGCTGCACGATCTGCCCCGGCTCCATATCCTCCAGGGAGGCGAATTTCAGTTCCACGGCCATTTCACTGCCGTCGCCGGCCAACTCATTGGCCACCCGCAGGCGAAGCTGTGGCTTCATGCGGGCCAGGATTTCGTTGAAATTATCGCGGTCGATCTGGATGAATTTGCGGTCCTTCAGCGGCTTCACATCGTCAGAGGGATCGCCGGAAAAGTCGCCCAGCACGCCGACGACGAAGGGAAGCTCCTTCTCCACCATCGCGCCATCGGTTTCGACCTCGTACTTGATATGGACGCGGGGCTTGCGCACCCGCTCCAGCTTGTCATGCACACTGGCCATGTCATTTCTCCTGAAACTTTAAAGGTTTGCTGTTCGCGGTCAGGTGGAAAAAGGGTCAGGAAGGCGGGGGCACGCGGATGCCCGCCGCCGTCAGCATGGAATTGCGCACCGCCGGATCGGCCACCAGTTCGGCCAGCAATTCCGGCAGGGTCATCTGGCCGCGCCGCACCAAGTCTTCGATCGTGTAGGAGATCGGGGAATGCGGTTCGGTGCGGCGGAAGAAACGGCCGATATCGGCCAGCAGGCGCAATGCCTCCTCCCGGCTGGCGATGCCTTCCGGGCCGACAGCCGGGCCGGGCCGGTTGGGGGTCACCTGGATGGGCGCACCGCTGACGCTGGTTTCCAGGATCGGATCATCCGCTGCCACCGGGTCGGGCATCGGCTCCTCCTCGTTCAGGTCCGTCAGGAACAGGGTGGCGTCCTCAATTTCCTCCAGCAGGTTGGCGATGGCCGATGTTGGCGGCGCCTCCGTCCCGCAGCGTTCGGTCAATACCCGGTCGAGAGTGGCAAAGGTGGTGCGGCAGGCGCGGATATCGGAAAGCAACCGGCGCTTATCCGCCACCGGCACCGCGGCCATGCGCTGGCGCAGGGTATCGGGCGTGGGCGGCGGCTTGCGGTTGGGGCGGTTGCGGGTGTCGGGTGTCTGCACCGCGCGCTGGGCCAACTGGAAATGCCAGAAGGCAAAGCCGTCATCATTGCGCAGCAGCATCACCTTGCGGATGGGCTGGATCAGCGTGCCTTCCGCCCCGATGCCGTTCAGCCCCGCCACGGCGGTGATGCGCGCGCCCACCCCATCCTCGTCAGGCAGCGGATGCACATCATCCCAGAACCGTTCCACCAGACCGGTCAGCAGGCGGAACCCATCGGCCAGACCGGCAAACCCGTCCAGCCGCACGGCGGCTTCCACCAGCCAGACAGCCACTTCCAAATCCTTGGAACGGTCGGTCAGCAGGGCCGTGCCGCTCTCCAGAATCTGCTGCCATTCTTTCAGCGGGGCCTGCGCCTCATCATCGGAATCCGCCCGGCGTTCGGTGGCCCGCGCGCCGGCGCGCAAATCCTTCAGGTGATAATAACCACCCTCCCCGCCTGCCTGCCCGCGCAGGCCCGGGCCGCAGGCGCTGGGGCCTTCCAGCGGGGTCAGCAGAATGTCGAGATCGAACAGAGCCATGCCCTACCCCCTGCCCTTGCCGAACAGGGAACCGATGCGGGACAGCAGCCCGCCACCCGTTGCCGCCCCCGGCGCATCCAGCCCGCGCAGCAGGGCCGACAGGTCGGTCGGCCGCTGTTTGGGATCGGGCTGCAACATGGCGCGGATGATGGGGCGCAGCCGGTCGGGCACGGCATCCAGCGGCGGCACGCTGCGGCGGGCATCGGCCGCCTGATCGGGCGTCTGGCCCATGGGCAGTTTCTCGCCCCGCGCGGCCGCCGCGATCACCAGACCCAGGCTGTAGATATCGGAGGCGATACCGATGGTCCCGCCATGCAGGCCCAGTTGCTCCGGTGAGGCGAAGGAGAATTTGCCGGCGAAATCCAGCCCATCGCGCGGCGTCACCCCACCGCGCAGTTCCGCCGCCACGCCGAAATCAATGATCTTGGCCGCCGCCGGATTATCATCGGGCAGCAGGATATTGTCCGGCGAGACGTCCCGATGCACCAGACCGGCGGCATGGATGGCCGACAGCCCCGCCGCCAGCCGGCGCAACAGTGCTTCCAGTGCCGACAGGCGCAGGGGGCCGCGCCGGATCAGTTGCGAGAGCGACGGCCCGTCAACATATTCCAGCAGCAGCATGGAACGGCCGTCATTGTCACGGAACAGCCCGGCGCATTCCACCACCGCCTCATGCCGCACCCGGCGCAGCAACCTTCCTTCCGCATGGAACATGCCGACAATGCGGGGATCGTCACGATAGGCCGGGATGATCACCTTGATGGCATGATCGGTTTTCAGGTCACGGTGGCGAACGCGGTAAATCTCCCCCATGCCGCCGCGCGCCAGCAGCGTGCGGACCTTGAAGCTGTTCAGCATCACCGCCCCCGGTGCCAGCGACCAGCCGGAACTGTCCGGCGGCGGGGTCGGGGCCGGGTCATCATCGCGCCCGTCGGTGGCCTTGGCGATATAGCGTTCCAGCACGCCGCGCGCCGTGCGCAACAGGTCCAGCGTTTCGATTTCCGCCAGACCGGTGCGCTTGGCCTCTGCCCGGATGGCCCCGATCAGGCCGGCAAGCTGGTTTTCCACCACCTCCCGCGTCGCCGCCTTGGCCAGCGGGCCAGGGGCGGCGCGGATGGCGGTAAACTCCACCGGCTCCACCGGCGGGGCGGGTTCGCCCGGCATGAAACGGGTCAGTTCCTCCGGCGCTTCCGGTTCGGCAGCCAGCAGCAGGGAGGTTTCCTCATCCGGTTCCACCGGGTCGGACATCAGCAGCGATGTCACCTCGTCCGGTGCCTCCGGTATAGGGTCGGCGGGGGGCCGGGCGGCCAGCATGGTGTGGTTCATGCTGTCACCTCCCCCGCCTTTTCCGCCGGCGGCACCGGCCGCGCCGGCGCCAGATCGGTGGGGATATCCACGATAATGGCGGTCAGATTGTCCGGCGCGCCGGAGACCAGCACATTCTCCACCAGCGCATCCACCGCGTCGCGTGGGGCCAACCCCTGGATCATCTGGGCGATTTCCGCATCGCGCAGCACCTTGGTCACACCGTCGCTGCAAAGCAGGAAACGGTCACCCGGCAGGGCTGTGTCATGCATCATCTCCACCTCCAGCGCATCGGCGGCACCCACCGCGCGCGTCACCAACATCGTGCTGCGCTGGTTGTTCCCCAGCCCGGCAGCGACATGATCGCTGGTCAGTTGCTGGAAAGTACCGTCGCGCAGCCGATAGATCCGGCTGTCCCCCGCCCACAGGCAGGAGATGCGGTTGGCATAAACCACCAGCACCACGGCGGTGGAGGCGACGACCGCCTGTTCATCCAGCGTGCGCGCCCGGTCGCGCAACATGCCGTTAGCCTCATGCAGGGCATCGCGCACATCATCGACAAAGCCGGCATAGGAAAGCGGGGGCAGCACATTATCCAACGTGGCTACCACGGTGGCGCTTGCTACCTCGCCATCAGAATGCCCGCCCAGGCCATCGGCCACGCACCACAGCCCGATATCTTCCCGCATCAGCAGGGCATCCTGGTTGGCACCCCGGCGGGTGCCCGGATGGGTACGGCCATGGCAGGGCATCGGCACCACCGGGCGCAGCAGCAGGATGGGCAGTTCGGCATCATCCAGATGCAGCACGCTGTCCGCCGGCCGCTCCCAGCCCCATTCCTCCCAATGACCATCCATGAAGGCGGCGAAATTCTGCGGCGCCGGCAGGCCGGGGGCGATCAGCAGGGAAGAGGCGACGCGATCGGACCCGCTGGTCCACCACAGGCTGAACCGGTTGTTGAAGCCGATCAGCACCTGATCCAGCAGCCTTCCATAGGTGTCGGCCAATTGGCCATTCTGCACCTTGCCATCCCCGTCCAGCCCGACACGCAGGCCGTTGGCGCCATTGGCGGCTGGCCTTGTTGTGTCATAGGGCGGGGCGCCCAGCGTGCGCAGCGCCTGGTCGAACCGGTCGAAGACGAAGCCATCTTCCAGCGAGGACAGGGCCAGCGCCTCCACCTTGTCGAACCAGCCGCGCGCCGTTTCGATCAGCCTTATGGGGGCGACGCAGCCCGGCAGCGGGGCCGCCAGCACCAGGGGGAAATAACGCCCCACCCGGTCCACAGACGGCATCAGCACGCCGGCCAGCGGCACATCCCCGCAGACACCCGGCCCCAGCACGAAACGCCAGATCGGCGTTTCCAGGTAGGAAGGCAACCAGCCCTCCCCCATCTGGCGGCGGGATGTGGCGATGGATGCCTGCAGCCATTCGTCCAGGGGCTGCACCAGCCCCGGCCCCAGGCGGCGGGACACAAAGTCCCCCCGCGCCGGGATCTTGCCGAAAAAGCCGGGCTCGTGCGCCGAGGCGCCGCTATTTAGAACGAGGTTGGACAACGGAAATTCCTCAATTCCTTGAGCACCAGGGGGTTGAGCGACGTGCTGGAGCGCACTTCAAACACGGCTGTGTGATTGTCAGCGGTGAAGGAGATGCGGGCCGTATCGCTGCCCACGGCGGACATGGCCCCCTTGTCGACCAGCCGGAACAGTGACCAGGGGCCGGTCTGGGTCATGCCCTGCGGGTTGGCATTGCTGCCCGATACCTCAAACACCACGCGGCTGACGGCATTGGCCTCCCCCGCCGGCCATTGCAGGGCGGTCGGCCATTGCGGGCCATGGCGATATTCCACCTGCTGGCCGCCGCTGGTCAGCAGCACGCCGGTCGCCTTGGGGTCTAGCGTAGAAGGTGTCACCTGCAGGGTGACATTTGGGGTCTGCCCACCATCGGGGAAGAAGGCATCACGGATTTGCGCCGCATTCTGGAAGGAGACCAGAACCGAATTGGGAATACCCAGGCCGGTGCCACCGACGCTGTTCCAGCGCCAGCGGGCACCCGACGTATCCACCAGCGTGCGCAGATGGGTGTTGAAGAACTTGTCCATCAGGCCGTTGGGCGCGAACAGGCGGGTGAAATCGCCGATGGAGATTTCGCTCTCTGCCCCCGTTTCGAACGGGTAGCGGCCGCGCACCGCCCGCCGGCAGAAGCCGCCCACTTCCCCGCCCCACAGGTTGGAAAGCTGGGCCCGCGCCCCGCCGACCGATTGCTGGCTGATACCTTCGGTGAAGGCACCCACCCAGGCCGCCACGGGCTGCGGCAATTGCGGCACCTGGGCCGCCAGACGCTGGGTCGGCCCGGCCCCACCCCGCGACGCGCGGGCGTACATGTCCACCTGACCATTGGCCGGGCCGCTGGCCAAGGCGCTCATCTCCTCATAGGCATTGCCCAGCAGGCGGATCAAATCCTCCACCCGCGCCGGGGCCCCATCCGCCGGGGTGATGAAATCGGCGATGGGCTGGAAATGCTGGGTCACACCACGCGCACCCGCCGGGGCATTGGCCATGGCGGCCGACACAGCGGCGGCATCGCCGGGATTGGTGCCGGGTGGCAGGGCCAGCCTTGTTTCATCGGCCACCGCACGCAGCAGCTTCAGCATCGGCATGTCCGGGCCGGAGACCATGTTCAGCACGGTCAGGGTCTGCTGCAAATCGGCCATCGGCACGATGCGCAGATCGTTCAGCATCTCATCCCAGACGCGGGTGTAATCGGCAAAGTACAGCTCCAGCACGCGGGCGCGGATGGCCTCCATCTGCTCCGGTGCCGGGGTCTGCTTTTCGCCCATCACCCAGCTTTGGGCCTGCACATCCTTCAGCACCCCATCCAGGGCCGGCTGGAAGGATTTATAGAAACCCTCGCGGGTATAGACACCGGGGATGCCTTCGTTCAGCGGCTTGCCGGACAGGCGGGTGAAGACGCGTTCCCCGCTGCCGCCGGCATGGTTGACGGGCAGCCATTGCTTCTGCTGCGCCACGTCACCGCGCTGGCGGACCAGGGCATAGACGCGTTCTGCCGGGGTCAGCTTTTCCAGGCTGCGGCGGGATTGTTCGATCAGGTTGGCATCCAGGGCGATGGGCGACAGGCCGCCGACAATCAGGCTGTCCAGATGGCGGGCCAGCGCCTCCCGCAGCGGCTGGTTATTGGGGCCGGGCCAGGATGTGGCCCAATCATTGGCCATCCAGGCTTTCACGGCCCCGGCATCCATCGGGCCATGGCTGCCCAGCATCAGATAGATGCGCAGGGCGGCGGCGGTGAAATCATCATCGCCCTGGCGGTCACGGATCTGGTTCTGCAAGCGCACCAGCAGGCGGGGCAGCAACAGCCCGTTCAACGCCTTCTGATAGGCATTGCCATGCACCGCCGTCAGCTTGTCGCCCTGATACAGGCCGAAGGTCAGCCAGCTTCCGGCATCCGCCCCTTCCGGCGTCAGGCCGGTGGGCAGGGCGCGCAGGATATCCAGCGGCTTGACCACACGGGGCAGGTCGCCATCGGCGACATTCTGCACCGGGATGCCCTGCACCGCCTTTTCATAGTCGGCCAATTGTTCATTGATCTGCGCCACCTGGCGTTCATTGGTGCGATAGCCCGTGGTCCAGGCATAGGCCATCACCGCCAGCAGCACGAAGGCCAGCGCATAGGTGGCGATGCGTATCCGCCGCCGCCGTTCCTCCACCTTGGGGTTCAGGCTGACCACGGCGGCCTCCGCGAACACCACTTCGCGGAACAGACGGGTCAGGAAATAGCTGCGGCCCTGGCGGTTATTGGCTGGCAGGCGCACCGGGTCCAGCCCGAAGGTGCTGGTGATGGTGGCCATGGTACGGTCAATCGGCATCCCCACCTGCAGGCTGCTGGTGAAATAGACACCGCGCAGCAGAGGCCGGCTGTCATAGGCGCTGGAGCGGAAAATCTCCGTCAGCACCTCCAGCATGGCGTCGCCCAGGCTGGCCACCTGATTGGGGAAGTTGAAGACCAGACCGCGCCGGTCAATATCGCTTTCCTGCTGCACCCGTTCCAGCAGCCGTTCATTCAACCGGGCGACCAGCGCCTCCAGCTCCTGCGGGAAGCGGGTGACGACGCCGGCATTCTCCGCCGAGCCATCATCCAGCGGGAAGGTCATACCCCAGACCTGCTCCCGTTCCGTCTTGCCCAGCCCGTCAAAAAATTCCACGAAGCCCGGCACCAGATCGACCTTGGTGAAGGCGACATAGACCGGCACCTGGATGCCGAAACTGTCATACAGTTCATTCAGGCGCTGGCGGATGGCGCGGGCATGGTTCAGCCGTTCCGTGGGGTCTGGCGCCATCAGGTCGGCCAGGCTCAGCACCACCACGGCCCCATTGACCGGTTGGCGGGCGCGATAGCTTTTCAGCAGGTCCAGGAAGCCCAGCCAAGCTTTCTGGTCCAGTTGCGGGTCGCTGTCCTGCGTGGTGTAGCGACCGGCCGTATCCAGCAGGATGGCCTGATCGGTAAACCACCAGTCGCAATTGCGCGTGCCGCCAATCCCCTTCAACGGGTCGCGGCCCAGGGAGCCGGAAAGCGGAAAGTTCAAGCCAGAGGTCAGCAGGGCCGAACTTTTGCCCGATCCGGGCGGCCCGATCAGCATGTACCAGGGCAGTTGGTACAGATAGGACCGGTTCATGCCGCTGCCACCGGCCTTCTTGCGCAGGGTGCCCAGCGCTTCCAGCAGCCGTTCGCGCAACTGGCGCAACTCATCGGCCGAGGCATCGCCACGCTTGTCGGCCTCCCCCGCCTGGGTCAGGTCGCGCATCATCCGGTCGTCGGTCTTGCGCGACTTGAAATTGACCTGCAGGTTGAAGGCCGCCCAGACCACGAAGACCGCCACACAGGCGATCATCCGCGCCATGTCGGATTCCAGCGGGCGGTAACTGCCCACGGCGATCAACGCGCCGACATACCAGATCATCAGCGCGAAACCGATGGCCCAGATCAGCGACCAGACCCAGCGGGCGCGCAAGGGCTGCACCAGGGTGGAAAAAAAGGGCTGTATCGTGGCGGGAAGGAATTGCGTGATCATTGCGGCGTTCCTTGGCTCACCGGCGGCGGGGCCGCCGGGGCGGGCGTCGTCTGTGCGGGCGCTGCCGGGATGGTCACCATCGGCGCGCTGCGCAGGATGACGTCGATGCGGCGGTTGGCTTCGCGGCCGGCCTCGGCATCGTTGGAGGCGACAGGCTGGGTATCGGCCATGCCCTGGGCCTTGATGCGGGTCGGGTCTTGCACATGGTCGGCAATAATGGCCGCCACAGCATCGGCGCGCGCCTGCGACAGGTGCCAGTTGGAGGGGAAGCGGATGGTGCGGATCGGCACATTGTCGGTATGGCCGGTGATGGTCACCTGCCCCGGCCGCGTGTTCAGCGCCTGACCGATCCGCACCAGCAGACCATCATAGGAGCCATCCACCTGGGCCGAGCCGGAGGGGAACATGCCGGCATTGCGGATGCGCACCACGGTGTCGGTGCCCTGCGCCACCACCGTTACCAGCCCGGCCTTGATCTCCGGTGCCAGGAAGGCGGTGAAATGGTCGACATCGCGGGCCGGGGCCTGCACCGGCGGGGCCGGATCGGCGATCTTGATGGAGGGTTGGCCGGCGGGCGGCAAGGCCGCCATCTTTTCCAGCGTGGCATCGGACTGGCCATTCAGCGCAAAGCTGAAACCAACCGCCATCAAGGTGATGACGATCAGCGTCACCGCCATCACGGTCCAGAATTCAATGCTGGGCATCAACGGGCGATAGGGGGCCTCCACCCCGCGCCAGTGGGGCGACAGCTCCCGCTCCCCCTCCCCGCGCAACTGCATCAGCGTGCGGTAGAGATTATCGCGGATGCGGGCATGTTCCAGCGCCCCCTGGGCCAGGATGCGCAACCGCCCCTCAAAGCCCAGTGAGAGGCAGAGATACATCAGCTCCAGCACATGCAGGTTGGCAGCCGCATCCTTCAGCAGATGGTTCAGCAGGTCATAGAAACGCTCACCCCCCGTCACATCGACATGGAAGCTGACCACCATGCTGGTGCGGGTCCAGGTGCTGCTGGCCCCCCAGGGGGTGTTCAGCACCACATCATCCACCGTGGCGCAGAGCGCGTAATGTGCAGCGCGGGCGGCCTCCGGCGACAGGCCGGAACCCTGGATGCGCTTTTCGAAATTCTTGATCTCGCCGGCCACCCGTTCGCGCAGATCGGCGATATTGGGTTGGGTGGCGGTGACGCGCAGGCGGCGGATCAGGTTCAGGATCGGCCCGGCGGCGGCCAACAGCGGGTTCAGGCCGCCCAGCGTCAGGTCGATCGTGTCATTGGCGACAAAGTCGCTGGGCGGTACCACCACCGCACTGGCCGGGGCCGCCGGTCGGCGGCCGCCCGGCGTGGGCTTGATGATGGTTTCCTCGTGGCCTGATTGGCCATAGCTGGCAAAGCTGGACATCAGGCGACCCCTTTGATGGCCCACAGCTCCATATCCACCTGGGCGAATTCACCGGCCAGATGCAGGGCGATGCCGCCCGATTGCTGAAGCTGCTTGAAATGCGGAGAACTGCGATCCAGTTCGAAAAACACCTGACCGGAGCGATAGGGAAGCTGGCGCGGCACCATCGGCATCGGGCTGACGCGGATGCCCGGCAGGGCGACATTCACCAACTGGGCGATCTGTTCCACCGGGCCGATCTTGACCTGATTGGGGAACAGCCGGCGCAGATGTTCGACCGGCATATCGCCATTGACCGCCAGCACGAAGCTGGCATTGAACAGCAGCGACCGATCAGCAATGACGCCAACCTTGATGCCATGGCGGCGCGGTTGCAGCGGGATGGGCACCGCCGTCTGTTCCAGCACGGCGGACAGGGACGCGCGCAGATCGGCCAGCACCGGGCGGAACGTCGCCTGCAAATCCTCGTGCCGGTAATCCGGGAACACGGTGGCGCGCTTGCCCTCCGCCGTGAAGGTCGCCAGTTCGCCGGCGATTTCCACGCACAGGCGGTAAAACCGCTCCGGGTGCAGCATGGGCGCGGTGGCGGCGTAATGGCGCAACAGCGGCTCGTACCGGTTCACCGTCTGCAACAGCAGGAAATCGGCGATCTCCGCCGCCCCCTTGGCCTGGGACGGGCCGGCCACGCGGGCGGCCAGCGCTTCGGCGCGATGCTGGATCAGCGCCTGGATCTCGGTCAGGAAACCATGCAGCGGCGATTGCGCCGCGACCGAGGTGGTGGGGGCGATAAACTGGTCATCCAGAATGATGGCGCGGTCGGACCGCACCTCCACCACCCGCGCCACGGCGATCTTTTCATATCCGGCCAGCGGCTGGGTTTCCGGGGCCAGCCGCAGGCGCAGGCGCGCCACATCCATCGGTGCGGATTGGCCGCTGCCCAGATTGGCGTCTTCTGCCTCAAACCGGGCGGGGACATAGCGGGTGATGGCATCTTCAGAATTGGGGTTGCCAACCTCCGCCGCCCCCGGCTGGCGCACCGGCAGGGTCAGATAGATCAGGCAGTTCTTGATATTATCGAACAGTTCCAGCGGCGGCGGATGATCGGCATCATCGGGGATGGAAAAGGGGGTGCCGTCCGGCAGGATGCCCCGCGCCGCCGCGATGGCGAACTTGCCGATCCCCAGCAGTTCCCGGTTGATCACCAGCTCGCTGATCCCCCAGGAAAAGGGGGCCAGCGGCTGGGTGCGGGCCGCCACCAGCCGCTCGACATGGCGGTCGGCCTGCTGGAAATGCTGCACCCGCAGGAACATACCCTCGGACCAGACCACGCGGTTGGCGGACATCATCATCCAGCATCCCTCACTTCTGTTCCGGCTGCGGGCGCTGCTGCACCGTCACGCCGTTGGCCCCAACGGTGACATCCAGGATGACGCTGCCGGTGGCGGGTACGGCCACCACCTCCCGCCATTTCGCCTTGTCGATGGCGCGATAGGCCGCGACCACACCGACATAATTCACCTTGTCATTGGCCGGCTGGGTGATCAGCTTCTGGTCAGACGGGGCCAGCACCAGTTCCTGGCGGTCCAACTGATCGGCACCCAGGGTCTTGGCATCCTGCTGGATCAACTGGATGGGGGCAGCCAGATTGAAGCTGTCCTTATTGGCCAAGCCATAGACACGCACCACCACCGGGGCGGCCCGCCCCTGTGCATCGGCATTCACCTCCCGCGTGGTGGTGACATAGATGGGAATGGCCCCACGCGGAGCCGGCGGCGGCTTGCTGGAACAGGCGGACAGCAGCAGCGTGCCGGCAAGGCCAAGGGAAGCGAGAATGGATAGGCGGCTTATTGTCATCTCTATTCAGCCTGTTTCTGGTCAGCCTGATCAAAGGCTGCGGAATTGTTTGGTGTAGGCGGCAGAGAACTTGCCGCCGAGCGGTGGACCGGAGGATTGTTCCCCCATGATCCGCTGATGGGTCTGTTCGTATTTTTCCCAGCACCGCGCCTTGTGGACCTGCGGCAACAGGGACGAACTGACATCGGTGCTGACGCTTTCCGGCGACAACTGTTCCAGCACGTCGGCCACCACCGTCTTCATGCCGGCGATCAGGGCCACCTCATGGGCCTTGATGTCGCGCAGGCTTTCGCGGATGGCATCCGGCGCATCCAGGAAACCCGTCACCCGCTTGCCGATCAGCACGGCCAGCGTGCCATCCAGGTTGGCGGAGAATTTCAGCGGGTTGTTTTCCTTGGCGCGCAGCAGCGTATGTTCGATGCGGAATTCCGATTTCAGGAAGGCCCGCAGTTCCAGCAATTCCCGCATCCCGGACACGGCCTCGCGGAAGGCCAGCCCCATCTTGTGCATCAGGGCAGCCTGATCGGCATTGTCGATGGCCTCCATCGGCAGGCCGACACCGGCCATGAAGGCGGCCACCGGGTCGGTGCCGCGCAGGTCGGTTGCTGCTTCCACCGGCTCCTTCACTGCGGGCGGCGGGGCGGCCGGTGGCGGCGGCGCGGACACCGCCTCTGCCACCGGCGGGCGCGGTGTGGGGCGGGGAAAATCGGGGGCAGGTTCCGGTTCGGCCAGGGCTTCAGGCTCCGCCGGCAATGCTGCCTCATCGGAATGCCAATCGGGCGGGATGACCGGGCGCTGCACCTCCGGTGCGGCAAAGTGATTGGCCAGTTGCGGATGCCCGCCAAAGGCCGCCATATCAGATTCCGGCATCTCCAGCGTGGCCAGGTCGCCATCACGCTCGATGGGGCTGGCATCGCTGCGGCGCCGCCCGCCCAGAATATCGCTCACCGATGCCGGACTGGCGCCATAGGCGGCGGGGGCCGTTTCCATGGCAAAATCAAGCCCGCCGCCGCCATTCAGCGAATGGTCCCCAAACAGCGCGGGGCCCGCCGTCACCGGTTCGCGAAACTCCGCCTTCAGCACACAGGGGCCGAGATTGATCACCTCCCCATCGCGCAGCGCCTGGGCATTTCCCTTGCCCAATGGCATCGCTGCCTCACCGACATAGACACCATTGGTGCTGGTATCGATGATGAAATAGGCGTTGCCGCGTTTTTCAAAACGGCAATGCTGTTTGGACAGGTGGCGGTTAGGGTCGGTGACGACCCAATCATTCTCCTGCCCGCGCCCGATGCTGATGCTGGCGCCGTCGAAGCTGCGGCTTTCCCCTTCGCTCAGGGAGCTTTCACCCGCTTTCATCACTTTCAGGACAAGCGCCATCTCTTCCTCGTTCGCGTGGGAGCGGGGCGTTGCCGAGATGCGAAAACGACCGGCACATCACCCAGTGATCGTATAAAGATCGAAGACCGTTTTTTGTTTCAGAAATATTATGATTATTTTTGGAACATTCACGGAGACAGAACAATACCATCAATAAAGATCGCCAGATAATGGCGCTCTTTCACGAAAAATAGGTATCACACGTCATCTGCCGCAACGACGTGCTATTTGGTGTTATCCATATATGTTTTATTTATACGCCAGCACTATTCCGGAAAGCTAAGCATATGCCGATTTGGTGTCACCCCTTCCGGATTACACACGTTCGATCAGTCACCTTCGTCGGAACCCGCCCCCCGAAAGACGATAAGCAAGCCGAGGAATAGGCCGAAAGGACGGACGGGCCAGACGTCAGCCAACCGCCCCCTTTGCGCGAAAGTGGGCCGACCACCCCATCGGCAACCCCATCGGGTTACCCCGCCTTCCTGCGGGCTGTTTGCCTTCTGTCGCGTTGAAACGCCGGCCCGTTCCTATAATAACAGGATGCAGGGAGACGCCCCGTCTCCGGTCAATGACGTTTGCCCACCGCCGCAGCAACAATTTCTTTGACGTTTGATAAACATCAGGAAACGAACATCCCGGCCCCAATTATCCGGCCGGGAACGAACCCGCGAATTGTCTGTTGGTGACATATCAGCGGCTGCAAGGGCCTTTGCTCGGGAATCTGGAATGGACGGTTTCACGCAGGTCAACCGCATCCTGGCGATCGACACGCCACTTGGCCCCGATCAGTTGCTGCTGGAAGCGCTGGAGGGGACGGAAGGCGTGTCGGCGCTGTTCAATTTCCGCGCCACGGTGCGGGCACAGACCGATATGCTGGACCCGGCCAGCCTGGTGGCCCAGCCGGTGGATTTCCACCTGCGGCTTCAAGATGGCGTCTATCGCAGTTTCAACGGCATCGTTGCCGGGCTGACCGCCGGGCACGCCGCCGGGCGCGGTCAGCGCCATTATGAGCTTGAGATTGTGCCCTGGCTCTGGCTGCTGACCCGCACCAGCGATTGCCGCATCTTCCAGAACAAGAGCAGCCTGGAAATCCTGGCCACCATCTTTGATGAGATGGGCCATAGCCAGTATGATTTCTCCATGGCCGGCTCACCGCCACCCCGCCCCTATTGCGTGCAGTATCGGGAGACCGATTTCGCCTTTGTCTGCCGCCTGCTGGAGGAGGATGGGCTTTACTATTTCTTCCGCCATGAGCCGGGCAAGCACACGCTGGTGGTGGCAACGCAGACCGCCGCCTATCAGTCCGGGGCCGAGCCCAGCATCCCGTTCAGCGCCACGTCGGCCCTGTCCAACCATATCAAGGACTGGCGGCGGCGCCATTCCTATCAGGCCAGCGCCTGGACGGTGGCCGATTACAATTTCGAAACCAGCAAGCTGCGCCTGAACCAGACGGTTCCCACCCTCTCCAATTTCCAGCAACAGCCCCAGCACGAACATTTTGAGTTTCCGGGCCTGCACGCCGATCCCGGCCTGGGCGAACGCCGCGCCAAGCTGAACATGCAGGCCGAGGAGGTGGAGCGCGAGACCATCCAGGGCGTCAGCGATTGCCGCACCCTGGCCCCCATCGGCCGCTTCCTGATGACCGGCCATCCGGTGATGGCGGAGAATAGTTCCTATGTCGTGCTGTCGGTCAGCCACAAGGCCGCCGACCAGTCCTATGAAACCAATGGCGGCAGCAATACGCAGTACGAGAACAGCTTTACCTGTATCCCAGCATCCACCCCCTTTGTCCCCCGCCGCACCACCCCCCGCCCCACCATCCCCGGCCTGCAAACGGCCGTGGTGGTGGGGCCCAAGGGGGAGGATATCCATACCGACGCCTATGGGCGGGTGAAGGTGCAATTCTATTGGGACCGGCGCGGCACGGCGGACGACCGTTCTTCCTGCTGGATCCGGGCAACGCAAAGCTGGGCCGGGCGCGGCTTTGGCGCACAGACCATCCCGCGTGTGGGCATGGAGGTGGTGGTCGGTTTCATGGAGGGCAACCCGGATCGCCCGGTGATCCTGGGTCTGGTGCCCAATTCCGAAACCGCCGCGCCCGTTTCGCTGCCGGCGCAGAAGACGCAGACCGCGTTTCGTACCCTGTCCAGCCCCGGCGGCAACGGCTTCAACCTGTTCTCCATGGAGGATAAGGCGGGTGGCGAGGAACTGGCCTTCCATAGCCAGAAGGATCTCTCCACCGTCGTCCAGAACAACCAGTTCATCCAGATCGGCAATGGCGCCATCCAGCGCGCCAAGAACCTGATGGTCTTCCAGGTCGGTGAAAGCGCCATCCAACTGACGCCCGACAAGATCATCCTGGTCTCCAACGGCTCCACCATCATCATGGACAAGACGGGCATCAGCCTGGATGGGGAGTATATCTGGCTGAACACCAAGGAGAAGGTGCCCCCACCGGAAGCAGAAGAGGTGCAGGTCTCCGGTGGCGGCGGCGGCGGCGGGGCGGCTGCCGGCAATGGTGCCGCCGGCGGCAGCAGCGCCACGTCGGCGATCAATGGGCAGAACCCGGCCGGCGAGAGAACCGCCAACGCCTCGGGTTCAGCATGGGCCGCCAACAAGACGACCGGGCCGGTCACCGCCAAGGTAATGGGTGCCGAAGGCTCCGTCACCGGCACCGTGAGCAATGACAAGGCGACCGTGGATGCCAAGGGCGAGGCGGCATTGGCCCGCATTTCCGCCAAAGGCCAGAATGACTGGGGTGAGATCGGTGGCGGCCTGGATGTCTTCGCCGCCGAGGCCGAAGGCCATGCCGGCATCACCAAGAACGGCCTTGGCGCTGCGGGTGAGGCCAAGGCCGCCATGCAACGGCTTTCCGTGGAAGGGGCGCTGGGCAACAATGATTATGGCAAGATCGGCCTGAAAGGCACGGGCGAACTGTTCTCCGCCGATGCCAAGGGCCAGGCCCTGCTGGGCGATGACGGGCGCTATATCGGTGCCGCCCTGGGCGGCAAGGCCGGCGCCCGTGTCGCCCAGGCGCAGGCGGAAACCAATGTCACCATTCCCATCGGCTGGCTGCCCGGCGTTCCGGACGACTGGACCATCTCTGGCAAGGCCGGCGGCGGTGTTTCGGCCGGCACGGCGGAAATTGGCGGCGGTGGATTTGGTTACTATGACCGTCAGACATCGCGCTACCATGGGGGTGGGTTCGCCGCCATCGGCGCCCTGTTCGGTGTTGATATCGAGGGCGAGGCCAGTATCGGGCCCGCGCCGAAGAAATGATGCATTACCGATTGGAAGCGGCAGCCATTTTCGCCGCGCGCCACATAATCCGAGGGAAAGTGCGATGACCGAGATGCGGACAACCATCCAGGCAACGCCGGCCGATCTGGCCCGCGATTACCTGCAGCAGCCCTTTCCCAGCCCCTATCCCGCCTTCGCCTTCACGCTGCGCATCCCCAAGGATTGGCTGTGGTTCGAGAAGGAGGGCAATCCGACGGAGCCGAACGGGCAGTTGCAGAAGCTGGCCGCCTATGGTGACCGGACCGATCAGAGCCTGATCGAAGTGCTGGCGCTGCGGCTGGAGCGGGAGATTGCGCCAGAGGATTGGCTGGAACAATGGGTGATGATCAACCAGTATCAGGTGCTGGGCCATCGCTCCATTCCCTCTACGGCCGGCCGCAACGCGGATGTTCTGGCGAAGAAGATGATCGCGGGCCGCCCGGTCCTGTTCCGGCTGCGCACCTTCAAGAATGGCAAGTTCCTCTATCTGCTGCATTGTTTCAGCGATGAGGCGCATTATCCCCAGGTGGAGGAAGCCTTCCTGGTCGCCGCAGCCAGCTTCCAGTTGACCCAGGTGCAGGCACAGCAGCCCTATGCGGAACCCATGCAGGAACTGCCCCTGAACAAGGTGTTCCAGTTGGGTTTCAAAGCACCCACCTCCTGGATCGCACAGCCCGACAACAGCGCCGGCCCTGACAGCCAATCCTGGAATCTGGCCAATGGGGACGGTACGCCGGTGGGCTTCCTCAACGTGCTGACCAGCACCGGGGCCAGCACGGCGGAGATGGCGGCGGCCCCGGTGATCGCCAATCTGCGCAATATCGGCGCCGATCTGCGGGAAGTGCCCCTGACGCCGGTGGATGCCGGGCTGCCCGGCATTCACCTGTCGGTGGCCGAGCGCGAAACCAGCCTGAACGGCACGCCGGCCCACCTGCGCCAGACGGTGATCCGGACGGCAAAGGGCTGGGCCGTCTTCACCTTGCTGTCGCCGGCCCCCACCCCCGACCCCTATCTGATCGGGCCGATCAACCGGCGAGCCTTTGACATCGCTTATGGCAGTTTCCTGGCCGGTCTGGTGCCGCATTGACCACCACGCACGCCGCAAGGTTAAGCCCGATGGGGCGCCTGGTGATGGCCTTGCCGGCGGGCCGGCAACTGGCCCTGACCGTCGCCATCCTCGCCGGATTTCTGGGTGTGATCATCGGCATCGGCTTTCTGCTGGAAGGCAGGGGCCGGGAAATGAGCGGGACGGTGCTGAACGTTTATCGCATCGCTCTGGGGCTGCCGGCCTGGTTGCTCTTCTGCCTTTTCATCCGCTGGTATCTCTCCTTCGTTTTGAAAAAGGTGGCCCGGTTTGAGCCGTTTCCCGATGGGGTGCCGACCATATACCGGCTCTGGCTGGCCCCCTACAGCCGGGCGGATATCGCCCATATCCATGCCGTGGGACGGGGTGCCGACCTGTTCGCTACCAGCATGTTGATGCTGGCCAGTTTCGGCCTGCTCTACGCCATCCTGGCCACATAAGCCGAAATTCGGGCCACGGGATCAATCCTGAACGGCCGTTGACACGAGGGCACCCATGAAGTCCCCCCTTACCCATCTTCTTGCCTGTGGCTTTCTCTGCCTTGTGATGCTGATCCCAACCGGGGCAGCCTTGGCGACGGACAGCACATCCGCTTTGCAGACCCGTGTCACGGCCAGCAAGGAAGAGATCATGCGGTCCTATATTTTGCAGGACTTTCCCAGCCCCCACCCGCCTTTCGCCTTCAATATCCTGATGCCCAAGGACTGGCTCTGGTTTGAAAAGGAAGGGCGGCCAACCGCCCCCAATGGCAAGCCGCAGTTGCTGATTGCCTATGGTGACAGGGGCGACACAAGCCTGGTGGAGATTTTGGCGCTCAAGACCGAACGGCCGGTCGTACCCGCCGACTGGCTGCATGAATGGTTGAAGGCCAATGATTATGAGATTCTGGCCAACCGCATCATCCCGGCCGCCACGGGGCGCAATGCCGATGTAAAGGCGCGCAAGATGGTGAAGGGTCGCCCGGTTCTGTTCCGCATCCGCACATTCAAGAATGCCGATTATATCTACATTCTCCATTGCTTCAGCGATGCGGAAACCTATCCCCAGGTCGAACAGCATTTCCTGGTCGCGGCGGAAACCTTTGAACTGACAGGGAACACCAAAGGCACGCCCTGATACTGGCGGGGGCCGGGCAAACCATGACCGGCACCAAAGCTGCTCAGTCCGCAGCGTGGCTTTACCAATCAGAGATACCCCCCTTTCGCCCCAGGGCTCACCGTTAGAACGGTCAGCACCCGACCGCGTTTAAGGTAGAGAGAAAGGCAGCAATGATCGCCTGTCACGGGAAGTCAGGGTCATCAGCCAGCGTGACCCGCGCCTGAAATCACGTCTCGCAGGCTGTCCCGTCTTGCAGAAGAGGTTCAGCAGATGTCGGTCTTCGCCACCCTGTTCCAGCCGGGCGCCATCGGCTCCAGCCTGGGCATTCCCCCCTTCACCCCCTTTAACCTGCAAACCCCGGGTGCGCTGGCCGAGATGGCCAAGATGGCAGCCCAGGCCTTGCCGGGACCGGCGGGGCAATTGCTGAACCCGGCATTGCAGATGGCCCAATCGCTGGCCGCCGGTGGACCGCAGGCCGGTGCCGCCAACGCCCTGAATGCCGGCATGGCACAGGCGGCATCCGCCTTGGGCAACGCCGTGCCAGGGATGCAGGCGGCCAGTGGTCTGCTGCAAGGCGGCATGGCACAAGCGGCATCCGCCCTGGGGAACACCCTGCCGGGGATGGCAGGTGGGGGGTCTGGTGCGCTGCCCGGTAACCTGCCCACCTCGGCTGATCTGGACACCGTGGCACAGCGCTTCGCGCCGGCCGGCCAGAATGCCCTCTCCAGCCTGCAGGGCATGATGCCCGGCAGCGCCACCGGCCCCGCCGGGCAGGCCGCTTCAGCCCTGGCGACAAAGGCCATGGCAGGGGAAATGCCCAAGGCCGACGATCTGCTGGCCGCCGCCCCCGCCACCGGGAACCAGAAGATCGATCAGGCCGTTTCCGTGGCCCGCGCCCTGCGCCAGCCGGGTTGATCACCCCCCTCTCCGCCCCATCCTGTCAGGACATCCCATGTCGCAGACCTGCCGCACCCGCGATTTCAGCTTCCAATTGCCGGATGACTGGACCGACCGCTCGATGATCGCCTGGGCGGGCCCCTCGGATAATAGCGGCCCGGTCGCCCCCAATATCATGGTGGCCTATGACCGGCCGCGTCCGGGGGAGGCGTTGGGTGCCTATGTCAACCGGCAGATGGCGGACCTGTCGTCACGTGCCCAGGGCTTTCAGTTGGAATTGCGGCGCGACGTGATGCTGTCGGGACGGCAGGCGGTGGAAGTGCTGTTCCAGTGGAATTCCGGGGCCGGCATGGTGAAGCAGCGCCAGCTTTACGCGCAACTGCCGGATGGACGCCTGATCTCCATCGTCAATACCGCCCCAGCGGAACGCTTTGCCGCCTGTGATCAGCAGTTCCTGGCCATGCTGAACAGCTTCACCTGGCCGGCCCCGGGCGCGGCGGCCTGAACCATGGATGGGGAGTTCAACGCCGCCCGCGAAGGCGACCCGATCGAGCATAGCAGCGCGCTGGCCGGCTTCCTGGTCGGTGCCGCCATCGGTCTGGCGGCGGCGGTCGCTGTGGTTGCCGTGGTGGGTACCGGTGGTGCGGCCCTGGCCGTTGTCGGGGCCGTGGGTGGCATCATGGCCTCCACGGGTTCGGGGGCCTTACTGGGCCAGGCGTTGGGCAGCACCTTCACCCATGCGGCGGGCGAAATCGCCCCCACCTGTTCGGATAATGTGATCATCAATGGCAAGCGGGCCGCCCGCGCCATTGAGGACAAGGGCAAATGTTCCGACCATGGCCCGACACCGCAACGCATTGCCCAGGGCAGCCGTACCGTCGTCATCAATGGCCAGCCCGCCGCCCGCATCAAGGACAAGCTGGAATGCGATGGGGTGATTGCCGCCGGCTCCCCCGATGTGTTCATCGGGCGGGAGCCGGGCAATTACCTGCCCATCGATAGCGAAGTGCCGGAATGGATGGTGGATACCGCCAATTTCCTGGTCATTGCCGGCTCGCTGATGGGGCTGGGGGCGGGGGCCGGTGCCGCCTTTCTGGCGCGCGGCCTCTGCGGGTTGGCGCGCTTTGGCGGCACGGTGGTGGGCGGCATGGCCGGGGGGATGGCCGGCGGCAAGGTTGGTGGTGCGGTCGGCCAAGCCTATTGGGGCGAGCGCGGTCGCATCATCGGGGAGGCCTTGGGCGGCTCCATCGGCGGTTTCGCCGGCGGTGGCCTGGGCAACCGCATGACCGCCGGCCACCCTGTTGATGTGGCCAGCGGCGAGTTGTTCACCGAAGCGCTGGATTTTGAGGTGGCTGGGCCCATCCCCCTGGTCTGGGGGCGGGTCTGGATGTCCAGTTCCACCCATCAGGGGGAACTGGGCTCTGGTTGGCACCACCCGTTCGACATGGCGCTGTATCGCTGGGTCGCGGGCGGTGGCTGGGCGGCACGGCTGGGCGATGGCAGGCTCGCCTTCTTCCATGATCCCGCCCCCGGTCGCCCGGCGCTGAACAGCGTTGAAAAGCTGCTTTTACAGACGGATGGCCGGGATTATTGGCTGACCGACTATCAGGGCACGCGTATGGCATTCGGCCCGGCGGATGCCGCCGGCCTGCGCCGGCTGGTGGGCGTGGCGGATGCCAATGGCAACGCCATCCGCCTGTCGCGCGGCGACCAGGGCCGCCTGCTGGGCATCATCGACAGTGCCGGGCGCGAATACACGGTCGAAACCGACGATGCAAGCCGCATCACCGCCATCGACGCACCCCACCCGGAGGGACCGGATGCGGATGGCCAGCCAAGGCGGCTGCGGCTGGTCAGCTTCCGCTATGACGAAGCGGGCGACATGGTGGCCGCCGCCGATGCGCGCGGCCATGAATGGCATTATCGTTATGAAAACCACCTGCTGGTGGAAGAGGTTCGGCGCGGCGGTCTTGCCTTCCATTTCGTCTGGGATGATGTGGCACGGGGCCGTGCCGCCCGCTGTGTGGAAACCTGGGGCACCAACGGGCTCTACCACGCCAAGCTGAATTATGACCTCAGCGCCCACACCACCGAAGTGGTCACCGGGCGCGGGGCAAAAAGCCTGTATCGCTGGAACCCGCTGCACCTGATTGATGAAGAGACCGACCCGCTGGGCCAAATCACCAAGCGGGAGTTCGATCAGGCGGGGCGGCTGGTATCCATCACTGGGCCGGACGGTACCACCCTGCGCCTGACCTATGATGAATTGGGCCGGCTGGTGGAGCGTGTCACCCCCGATGGGGCGGCGCTGAGGCTTGGCTATGGCGTACCGCCAACGGGTGACCTCAGCCGGCCCGACCTGGGCCGCCCCGTGCAGGTGGTGGAGGCGGATGGCGCCACCCACCGTTTCACCTATGATATGCGCGGCAATCTGGCCCAGCATATTTCCCCGTCGGGTCAGCCGACAGCCTATCTGCGCGATGGGCGCGGCCTGCCGCTGGCCCTGCGCGATGCGCTGGGCACCATCCAACGCTTCACCTGGTCCGCCGGTGGCGACCTGCTGGCCGAAGCGACGGAGAAAGGCCCCTATCGGCAATATGATCATGATGCGCTGGGCCGGGTCATCTCCGTCCAGCGCGGCACCGACGCGCCGCTGCGCCTCAGCCGGGATGAAAATGGCAACCCCATCACCATCCACCGCCCTGATGGCGGCAAGGTGGAGTTGGACTATGACGCCGAAGACCATGTAACCCGCCATAAAGACCCGCTGGGGCGGGTGACGCGCTGGCGTTACGACGGCTTGCCCTATCCGCTGGAACGTACTGCCGCCGATGGCTCGCGCTTCCAGTACCATTACGATAGCGAACTGAACCTGATCGGCCTGACCAACGCCAAGGGCGAACGCTATCGGCTGGATTATGATCCGGCTGGGCGGCTGGTGGCGGAAACCGGGTTTGATGGGCGGCTGATCCAGTACCGGCGCGATGCCGCCGGCTTTGTGGTGGAAAGCACCGACCAGGGCCGCGCCACCCTGTTCAGCCGCGATGTGCTGGGCCGGCTGGTGGCGGCACAGTTCGCCGATGGCCGCGCCCACCGCTATCGCTATGATGTGGTGGGGCGGTTGCTGGCGGCGGAAACGCCGGACCATGCCAACCTGTTCGCCTATGATACCGATGGGCGGCTTTCGGTGGAACGCCAGGGCAGCCTGGAAATCCGCCATCTGCATGATGCGCGCGGCCGCCGCACGGCCACGCTGCTGCCCGATGGGCGGCGGGTGGAACTGGCCTGGGGTGACGATGGGCTGCTGTCTGCCGTGGGCTGTGACGGGCGGGAGATTGCCCGTTTCCAGCGCGACGCGGCGGGGCGGGAGATCGGTCGCCAAGCCGGCAGCCTCTTCCAACGCCAGGATTTTGACCCGCAAGGTCGCCTGATCCGCCAGGAAGGGGTGCGGCGCGGCGGTGCTGTCAGCTTCAGCCGCGCCTATGGCTATGATGGTGCCGATGCGCTGGTGGCGATTGAGGATGCCAAGCGCGGGGTGCGGCGCTATCGCTATGATGCCTGCGACCGGCTGTTGGCCGTGGAAGGCACCAACCCGGAAAGTTTCGTTCCCGA
>CALRQC020000046.1:0-43869 GCA_943370215.1 Azospirillum sp. RU38E | reverse complement strand
CTGGGCGCGCTGCGTGACCGGGCGGTGGAGACGGTGCTGGAAGATGCCGGCTTCCCCAGCCTGATCCAGACCATCGGGGAGTTGGGACGCGACGCGGCAGCGGAATTGCAGGCCCAGGGGGTGGAGTCGCCCCGCATCGTCCTGCACCCCAGCGCGCGGGTGAAGGTGGCTGGCACCGACGCCACGCTGGAAATCCGTTTTGGCGAGGTGCCGGCCATGCGCGCCGCCTTTGCCGAGGCCCATCGCCAGCGCTTCGGCTTTGACGTGCCCGACCGCGCCCTGGTGGTGGAAAGCCTGTCGGTGGAAGCCGTGGCCGCCAGCGGGGAAACGGTGGATATCGTCACCGGCCCGGCCGATGCGCCCACGCCCCTGCCCCCGCCGCCGGCCCTGGCCGAGGTGCCGCTGTGGCTGGGTGGGGAAACCCGCGCTGTGCCGGTGCATGACCGGGGCAGCCTGCCCCCCGGCACCCAGGTGCCCGGCCCGGCCATCCTGCGCGAACCCACCGGCACCACCATCGTGGAGCCCGGCTGGCGGGCCGATGTGACGGCGCGCGGTGGGCTGGTGCTGCGCCGGGTGGTACCGCTGCCAGCCCGGGTTGCCATCGGCACCGATGCCGATCCGGTAATGCTGGAAGTGTTCAACAATCTGTTCATGTCCATCGCCGAACAGATGGGACTGGCGCTGGAGAACACGGCCCATTCGGTGAATATCAAGGAACGGCTGGATTTCTCCTGCGCCCTGTTCAATGCCGGCGGCAACCTGATCGCCAATGCCCCGCATATTCCGGTGCATCTGGGCTCCATGGGCGACAGTGTGCGGGCGGTGATCGAAACCCGCCGCCATACCCTGCGCCCCGGCGATGCGGTGATGCTGAACAACCCCTATCGCGGCGGCACCCACCTGCCCGATGTCACGGTGGTGACGCCGGTCTTTGATGAAGGCGGGCGGCAGATCCTGTTCTGGGTGGCGTCGCGCGGGCATCAGGCGGATATTGGCGGCATCACCCCCGGTTCCATGCCGCCCGACAGCCAGACCATCGACCAGGAAGGCATCCTGATCGATGATTTCCTGCTGGTGGAAGGTGGACGCCTGCGCGAACAGGCGGTGGTGGAGCTGCTGTCCAGCGGCCCCTACCCCGCCCGCAATATCAGCCAGAATCTGGGCGACCTGCGCGCCCAGGTGGCCGCCAATGCCCGTGGCCGGGATGAGTTGATGAAGATGGTCAGCCTGTTCGGGCTGGATACCGTGGCCGCCTATATGGGCCATGTGCAGCGCAATGCCGAAGAACAGGTCCACCGCGTCATCAAGGTGCTCAAAGACGGGCACTTCACGGTGGCGATGGATAATGGCGCGACCATCACCGTCGCCATCAACATCAACCATGAGCGGCGCACGGCGAAGATCGACTTCACCGGCACCAGCCCGCAGCAGCCGAATAATTTCAACGCGCCATCGGCCATCGTGCGGGCGGCCGTGTTGTATGTTTTCCGTACCCTGGTGGATGACGACATTCCGCTCAACGATGGTTGTATGGCCCCGCTGGAAATCATCATTCCCGAAGGATCGATGCTGAACCCGAAGTCGCCCGCCGCCGTGGTGGCCGGCAATGTGGAGGTCAGCCAGGCCGTGACCAATGCGCTTTACGGCGCGTTGGGGGTGCTGGCGGCCGCCCAGGGCACGATGAATAATTTCACCTTCGGTAACGACACCCACCAATATTACGAGACGATCTGCGGCGGGGCCGGCGCCGGGCCGGGGTTCGATGGCACCGATGCCGTTCACACCCACATGACCAATTCCCGCCTGACCGATCCGGAAGTGCTGGAATGGCGCTTCCCCGTGCTGCTGGAAAGTTTCCGCATCCGCCAGGGCTCTGGCGGCAAGGGACAGCACAAGGGGGGCGAAGGGGTGGAACGGTGTATCCGGTTCCTGGAAGCAATGACCGCCGCCATCCTGTCCAACAACCGCATCAACCGGCCTTTCGGGCTGGCGGGCGGCGGCGATGCCTTGCCGGGGGCCGCGCGGGTGGAGCGCGCCGATGGGCGGGTGGAGGAACTGCCCGCCACCGCCAAAGCCAGCATGGCGCCGGGTGACGCTTTTGTCATCGTCACGCCTGGCGGCGGCGGTTATGGCGGGTGACGATCAGGGCCGAATCGGAAGCAGTTGATTCGGCCCACGACTCTGATTCCAAGTAAGGATAGGGGGTGGAATCACCCCTATCCTTTGACTCGTTTCGGGCAAGAAACAAGGAAAGCCGGCCCTTTCGGGCCGGCGTCACGATACGGTATCGGGATCCTATCCTTACTTGGTCACTTGGATACAGGTGGGGACAATGTGTAAAGCCCCCGCTGACCATCCATCGGCTTGAACTTTTCCGTGATGCCCAACACGGTCTCCGCCCCACCCAGATACAGCACGCCGTCGGCAGGCATCTGTTTGGCGATGGCTTCCAGAACCTTGCCCTTGGTAGGCTGATCGAAATAGATCAGCACATTGCGGCAGAACACGACATCGAACTGACCCAACGGGGAGAGATCGCCCAGCAGGTTAAATTCGCGGTACTGGACCTTGTTGCGGATGTCATCGCTGATCTGCCACTTGTCACCCGTCTGCTTGAAGTATTTCACCAGCAGGGTGATGGGCAGGCCGCGCTGCACCTCGAACTGGGTGTAAAGGCCGGCCCGGGCCTTCTGCACCATCTCGCCCGACAGGTCGGTGCCAATGATCTCGATCTTCCAACCGGCCAGCTTGGCGCCTTCCTCGTTCAGCAACATGGCCAACGAGTAAGCCTCCTGCCCCGACGAACAGGCCGCCGACCAGATACGGATCGTCTTCTTCGCCTGCCGGTTAGCCAGCAGCATCGGCAGCACGACCGCCTTGAACTGGTCGAACGGCTTCTGGTCACGATAGAAGGAGGATTCGTTGGTGGTCATGGCCTCCGTAATGTCGCGCAGCATCGCTTCATCGCGCTTGCTGCGGACCGCCGCGGCCAGTTCTTCCAACCCCTTCAGGTTCCATTTGCGGGCCACCGGCATCAACCGGCTTTCCAGCAGATAGGCCTTGTCCGAGGTCAAGACCAATCCCGACCGCTGCCGAAGCAGGGTGCAGAACATATCGAAGTCTTCGACCTTCATGCTGCCTGCCTCAATGCGATCTTCCGAATAAAGGGTCCGATTTCTTTCAAGGGCAATACCGAACTGCAGAGACCGGCGGTCGCCACAGCACCCGGCATACCCCAGACGACGCTGGATGCCTCGTCCTGGCCAATGACAGCGCCACCAGCCTGCACCACATTCTCCGACCCGCGCTGACCATCATGGCCCATACCGGTCAGGATTGTCACCAATACCCGCTTGCCATAGGAACGGATGATGCTGCGCAGCATCGGGTCCACGGCAGGACGACAGAAATTCTCCGGCGGATCCTTGGTCAGGGTCAGGCAATTGACCCCATTCTTCTGGACCACCAGCATATGAAAGTCACCCGGCGCCACATAAGCCCGGCCACCGACAATGGGTTCCCCCTCCTTGGCTTCCGCACAAGGGATCCCGCATTGGCGGGTGATATGCTCGGCCAGGATGGTGGTAAAGGTGGCCGGCATATGCTGAGTGATCAGGATCGGCTGCTTCAGATCCTTGAGGTGACTCAGCACCTCGAACAATGCCTGCGGCCCACCGGTGGAACTGCCGATCGCCAACACGTCCGGCCGGAAATCCGGCATCGGGCGCAGGGAGATCGGCGCCGGCTCCGGCTTGGGCCGCACAATTGGGGCCAGCGTATAGCTGGTGGTCGGCGCCACGCTGGGGGTCGGGCCGACCGGACGGGGAACCCCGCCCGGTGTGCCGGGGGTCGGGGCCGGCCCGGCCTTGCGCGGGTCGGCACGACGGGCGGCCATACCCAGCGCCTTGACCTTTTCCGTCAACTCACGCTTGAAATCCGCCGCACTGGTCAATTCCCGCGTGGAAGACGGTTTGGGGATGTAATCCGCCGCACCAGCCTTCAGCGCCCGCAGGCTGATATCCGCGTTCTTGGCTGTCAGGGTTGACGCCATGACGATCTTGACGTTCGGATCAATCGCCAGCAGATGCGGCAGGGCCGACAACCCATCCAGCACCGGCATTTCGATATCCAGAACGATCACGTCAATCATCTGCCGCTGCAGCGTATTGATCGCCATCTGGCCATTGGCGACGGAGGCGACAACCTTCACCTCCGGATCGCCTTCCAGCGAACGGGTCAGCAGGCCGCGGATGACGGCACTGTCATCCACCACCATGACCCGATAGGGTTCGGTTCCGGCCGGGGCCGTTGCGGCCCCGGTTTTTCCGGGAAGCTCATTCATTGTTTGCAATCCCGGAAGACTCAGAGGAGCCCGACCTGCTGGAACTTGGTTTGGATGATGTCACTGTCGAAGGGCTTCATGATGTACTCATTCGCTCCCGCCGACAGCGCCTCCTGGATATGGGCCAGATCGTTTTCCGTGGTGCAGAAGACGACCTTGGGCGCCTGTCCCCCGGTCATCTTACGCAGCCGGCGCAGGAACTCGATACCGGTCATCACCGGCATGTTCCAGTCCAACAGGATGGCTTCGGGCATGGTCTTGGCGCAATGATCCATCGCCTGCTTGCCATCTTCTGCCTCGGAGCAGGCGAAACCAAGCTCTTCCAGGATCTTGCGCGCCACCTTGCGGACCACGCGGCTGTCATCAACGACCAGACAGGACTTCATCAATCGACCTCGCCAAGGGGGCGCGTTGGTTACGCCGCTTCGATATTAGCAAAATTCAGCAGCTTGGAGACATCGAGAACAACCAGCAACGTCTCTTTCAGACGATAAATGCCGGTGGATATCTCGCGCCAGCGCTGATCCATGGTGGCCGGGTGGCGTTCGAAATCATGGCTGGTCAGGCTCAACACCTCACCGACATGATCGACCATCAGGGAGTAAAGCTCCCCCTTATGGTCCACCACAATGCTCATCACCGGTTTGCCGTCCGCAGGACGCGGCGGCAAACCCAGCCGCAGGCGGACATCAATGGCGGTGACGATGCGACCACGCAGGTTCAGGCTGCCGGCGACTTCCGGCGGGGCCAGCGGGATGCGGGTGATCTTCTGGGGCCCCAGAACATCCTGCACCTGCAGGACGGGGATGCCGAACAGCTGACCGGCAATGGTCGCCGTCACGAAATCCTCGTTCTTGATGGTGGCGACTTCCTGGGAGCCGGCCTTCTTGACGACGGGGAGACGCGCGCTCATGCGGCACCTTTTTCGGTGATGGTCTGCTGCAGGGTGAAGAGCAGGGCTTCACGGTCGAACTTCGCGACATAATCGTTGAAACCGGCCTCACGGCCGCGATCCAGGTCGCGCGGGGTGGAGTGGCTGGACAGGGCCACCAGCGGGGTGGAGGCCCACCGGCTGCTGCTGCGCACCGCCTGAGCGAATTCCAGACCGCTCATGCCGGGCATTTCGATATCGGAGACGATGACGTCGAAATCCTCACCCGATTCGCACAGCGACAACGCCTCGTCAGCGCTTTCCACCGCCGTGACATCGTAACCGGAGACGGTCAGCAACGGGGTCAGCAGATTGCGGAAGAACGGGCTGTCATCCACCAGCAGCACGCGGTGCTGCCGCACATCCTCAAACCCTTCATGGGCGTTGCCAAACCAGTCCTTGAAGGCACGGGTGAGGTAGAAGCCGGCATCGATGACATCCGTGGCCTTGCCGGCGATGATGGCCGAGCCCAGGAAGCCGGGCCGCTCCGTGCCCAGTTCCACCGCCAGCTTGTCCTCGACGATATCGACGATCTCGTCGACAACCAGGCCCATGGACCGTTCGCCATCGGCGAACACCACCACCGGCTGGCGCTTGTCGCGCACGATCTTCCAGGTGGGATCGATGGGCACCAGCGGCATCAACTTGCCACGATACTGGACAACCGGCTCGCCATTGGACAGTTCGACCTGATTGAGATCGACATCTTCCAGGCGGGCGACCAGCGACAGGGGCACGGCCTTCGGCCCGCCTTCCCCGGCGCTGAACAACAGCAGGGCCATCTTGTCGTCCTCCCGGCGAGTGGCCTTGGCCGCTTCCTGGGTGGCAACCTGGGTATCCTGCAGGGTGGCCATGTTGCCGGACGCCGTGGCGATGCCGTTGGGATCCAGGATCATGATCACCGAGCCATCGCCCAGGATCGTGTTGCCCGAGAACAGCTCGATATGGCGCAGGATCGGGGCCACCGGCTTGACCACGATTTCCTCGGTATCGAAGACACGGTCAACAATGATACCGAAGGTGTAGTTGCCGACCTGGCTGACGACGATGAAGGTTTCGCGCTTATCGTCATCCTCCGCCGTGCCCAGCTTCAGCAGACGCTGCAGGCTGACCAGCGGCAACAGGCGGTTGCGCAGACGCAGCACCGGGGCGCCGTTGATGCGCTCAATCTTGTGCTCACTATCGTCGGCCGCACGCACCAGCTCGACCACGCTGATCTGCGGGACGGCAAACCGTTCGGACGCACATTCCACAATCAGGGCGGAGACGATGGCCAGCGTCAGCGGGATCTTGATGGTGAAGGTCGTGCCACGACCTTCGGCAGACCGCATTTCGATCGTGCCGCCAATCTTTTCGATATTGGTCTTCACCACATCCATGCCGACGCCGCGGCCGGAAACGGAGGTGACCTTGGCGGCAGTGGAGAAGCCCGGCTTGAAGATGAACTGCTGGATCTGCTGATCCGACATCTGAGCCAGCTCGGCTTCGGTCGCCAAACCGTTCTGGATGATCTTGGATTTGATCTTGGAAAGCGGCAGGCCCTTACCATCATCACTGATCTCAATGATGATATGGCCGCCTTCATGGAAGGCGTTCAGGGTGATGCGGCCGGTTTCCGACTTGCCGGCGGCAATACGTTCGGCCGGAATTTCCAGCCCATGGTCGCCGGAGTTGCGCACCATGTGGGTCAGCGGATCCTTGATCAGCTCCAGCACCTGACGGTCCAGCTCCGTCTCGGCACCCAGCATCTGCAGCTCGATCTTCTTATGAAGTTCGTGGCTGAGATCGCGCACCAGACGCGGCAGCTTGGCCCAGGCATTGCCGATGGGCTGCATCCGCGTCTTCATGACGCCTTCCTGCAGCTCCGAGGTCACATGGTTCAGACGCTGCAAGGGAGCGGCGAATTCGCTATCCTTTTGTGAGCGCAGGATTTGCAGCAACTGGTTGCGGGTCAGCACCAGTTCGGAAACCATGGTCATCAGGTTTTCCAGCAGATCGACATGCACACGAATCGTCTGCTGGGCGAGCGCGCTTTCCTTGGCGCCTTCGCCACGCACTTCATCATTATTGGAGGCCGTTTCAGCACGCGGCGGGGCCGGCGGCGGCGGCGCAGGCTCAGCCGGCGGGGCCGGTTCGGCCACCGGGGCCACATCGCGGCTGGCGGCGGGCTTGGTAGCCACGGGAACCGGCGGCGGCGGCGGCTCTTCCTTCTTCGGCTCCGGTTGCGCAGCCGGACCCAGCGTATGGGTCAGAGCCGCCGGCACCGGTTCAAACAGTTGGTCAGGATCGTTGGTCGCCACCACAGGGGCGGGCGGTGCGGCGGACGCACCACCGGCGCGCGGCAGTTCCTTGCCTTCGGCCATGGCGTTCAGCCGGTCGATCAAGTCCTGATCATTGCCCGGCGGCTCCGCCTCGGTCTGTTCCAGAACCGAGAGGATACCCTTGATCGTGTCGAGCGATTCGAGAATCAGCGACACGGCATAAGGCGAAACATGCAGTTCACCATCGCGGAACTTGCCCAGCACGTTCTCAGCGGCGTGCGCCACCGATTCAAGGCGGGGCAGCCCCAGGAAACCGCAAGTTCCCTTGATGGTGTGAACCAAACGGAAAATATTGCTCAACAGCCCCGGATCATTGGGGTTCTGTTCCAACTTGACCAGTTCCACGTCGAGAACGGCGAGATTTTCGTTCGTCTCGGTGAGGAATTCACTCAGCAGATCATCCATGGTCCACGCCCCGCTCCGGGAAAACTTTGTTTCCGCGATGTCGCCAATCCGTACCGGCCTTCCAGAGGATCAGCCCACTGGTCGATTACGGCCTGTTAGCCACGATAGTGCCAGAATCTCGTTTAAATCATCTTACCCTTGCCTGAATTGATGACGCGCCGAGGGGGGGCATTGCAAGCGGAAGATTACCTCTTTTCGGGTAGGTTCGACCATCCGATTATGGCCGAACCCACCCTTAAGATAGCATTAACACTCTTGCCGAACGGCAATCGTCAGTTTCCCTTCCGCGTCGCCGCCCCCTGGCATGAAGACCAGATCATAGAAACGGGCAATAACCAGCGCCGCGTGCATCAGGATGCCACGCGGTGTCAGTTCTGCCTCCGGAACACCCCAGCGCAACACCCGCAACGCCTCATCGCGCAGGCCACAACCGGTGCCTGCCGCCACCAGCTCCAACCCGCCATCGCCCCCGGCCAGGGAGAGACTGCCACCACGCGGCAGCGCCTCCTCCGCAATCAGGGCGGAAAGCAGCGCCAGCTTCAACAGGCCGGGCGGTGGTGCCACCAAAACCGGCCGCCAGATGAACTGGATACGACCACCGGCGAACCAGCCCTCCAGCGCCTCCCGCGTGGCGGGAATGGGCAGCACCCCACCACCCGCACCAGCGCCCAGCGCCAACCGGAATAAGGCTAGGCGACGGGCAGCCGCGCGCGCGCTGTCGGCGACCAGATCCAAAGCGTCGCCCGTCGCCTCACCGCCGTCCCCCTCCTCGATCAACTCCACCCCGTTATTGATGGCGCCGACCGGTCCGATCAGGTCATGGCACAGCCGGGAACAGAGAAGCTCCACCGCCCTGACACTGAAAATCGCCTCCATCACCTGCCTCCCCATCCTGATCTTTTGTTTACGAAATAACCGTATCATTTCCATGACAGTTGGCGGTCAGCTTAGGATCGCCGTTCAGCAGGAAGGATTAAACCGATGGATGATATATTGGCCCCCGGCACCTTTGTCCGCCATCCGGGACAACCCGACTGGGGACTGGGGCAAATCCAATCCGTCATTGGCCCGCGTGTGACAGTGAATTTTGAGAATGCGGGAAAATTGCTGATCAATATCGCCACTGTTTCATTGACCGTTGTGGACGAGGATGATCCCGCCTTGCATTGATCTGGGACATTTCTGCTTCGTTCCTATTCAGACCGATAGGAACGCTTACCGCCCGACCTTGGAGTGCGGAGGGTCAGCGGCTATATCTGCACTTGCCGACAAGGCACACCGTCCGGAGTTGACCCGTCCCATGCCGCTTGCCGATGGCCAGCCCCTTGCCGCCCCCTCCCCCCTGATTGATCCTTTCGGGCGAGCCATCACCTATGTGCGCGTCTCTGTCACCGACCGCTGCGATTTCCGCTGCACCTATTGCATGTCGGAGGATATGCATTTCCTGCCCAAGGCTGACATCCTGTCGCTGGAGGAACTGGAGCGGCTTTGCACCGCCTTCATCCGGCTGGGCACACGCCGGCTGCGCCTGACGGGGGGCGAACCGCTGGTCCGGCGCAATATCATGGAACTGGTGCGCAATCTGGGCCGGCATGTGGCCAGCGGCGCGCTGGAGGAATTGACGCTGACCACCAATGGCAGCCAGCTTTCCCGCTATGCTGAGGAACTGCGCGCCGCCGGCGTCCGCCGGATCAATGTCTCCCTCGATACGCTGGACCCGGTGCGGTTCCAGGCCATCACCCGCTGGGGCCGGCTGGCCCAGGTGATGGAGGGGCTGGAGGCCGCGCGCCAGGCCGGGCTGGCGGTCAAGATCAATGCCGTGGCCCTGAAAGGCGTCAATGATGGGGAATTGGACGAGATGCTGGCCTGGTGCGGCCGGCAGGGATTCGACCTGACCCTGATCGAGGTGATGCCGCTGGGCGACATGGATGGCAATGGCGGTGGGGCCGTGCGGGAGGAACAGTTCCTCTCCCTGCGCGATGTGCGGGCAGATCTGGAAAAACGCTGGACCCTGCTGGACAGCAATCACCGCACCGGCGGCCCCGCCCGCTATGTCACGGTGCAGGAAACCGGGCGGCGACTCGGTTTCATCACGCCGCTCAGCCACAATTTCTGCGAAAGCTGCAACCGGGTGCGGGTCACCTGCACCGGCACGCTGTTCATGTGCCTGGGTCAGGAGGATGCGGCCGACCTGCGTACCCCATTGCGGGCAGAGACTGGTGATGGCGCCCTGGTTCAGGCCATCCGTGACGCCATCACCCGCAAGCCCCAGGGACATGATTTCATCATCGACCGGCGGCGGGGCCCGGCCGTGGGCCGGCATATGAGCGTCACCGGGGGCTGACCAGGGCATCGAAGCGGTATAAGGTGACGCCCCCATTCGGCCTTTGTTGGAAACAAGCCCTTGCCCGGTTTCCCCGCCTCCCCTGGTTCCGTCCCCCTCGCCTTCGTCGCTGCCGATACGGTGGAGGCCCGCAGCGCACGGGAGCGCTTGGCTATCCGCTATGGCGGCGTGCCAGCGGAAGAGGCCGGCATCATCGTCGCCCTGGGGGGCGATGGCTTCCTGCTGGAAACGCTGCACCGTTTCCTGGCCCGCGGCACCCCCGTTTATGGGATGAACCGGGGCTCTGTCGGCTTCCTGCTGAATGATTACAGCGAGGATGGGCTGACCAACCGGCTGTTGCGCGCCCAGCGCGTCACCCTGCACCCGCTGCGCATGACGGCCACCAGCAATGATGGGCAGGTGCAGGAAGGTCTGGCCTTCAACGAAGTATCGCTGCTGCGTGAAACCCGTCAGGCCGCCAAGCTGCGGATCAGCGTGGACGGTGTGGAACGGCTGGCGGAACTGACCTGCGATGGCGCCCTGGTTTCCACACCCGCCGGCAGCACCGCCTATAACCTGTCGGCTCATGGGCCGATTCTGCCGCTGGGGGCGGACATTCTGGCCCTGACCCCGATCAGCGCCTTCCGCCCCCGCCGCTGGCGCGGTGCCCTGTTGCCCCATACGGCCAAGATCCGCTTTGATGTGATGGAGGCGGCCAAACGGCCGGTCAGCGCTGTGGCTGACTTCACCGAAGTGCGCGATGTGGCGCGGGTGGAGATCCATGAAGATCGCGGCGTTGCCAGCACCCTGCTGTTCGATCCAGAATTGGCCCTGGAAGAACGCATCTTGAAGGAACAATTCGCCCCCTGAGCGGCGTTTCTGTTCACCCCCTTTTGGAGAGTACGTGATGCCCTTTATGGACCGTGACAGCTTCATCGATCTGCTGAACCGGCTGGGCGATGAGGATGATCAGGTGGTTCTGGCCGCCGCCCGTACCATCCATGCCCGCGTTGCGGAATCCAGCTTTGGCTGGAACGGGTTGCTGCTGCCAGCCGGGGCGCGCAGTGACCAGCCCGTCCCGGCCGATGCCGGCCCCCCTGGCCCGGTGATGGCGACCCCACCTGCCGACGATGCAACAGACTTAGATCTGATCGACAGGATGTTGCGTGATTACGCCCTGTCCGACATGACGCGCGCCGACCTGCTGGAGATGAAGACCCTGGCGGCGGCTGGCAGCCTGCCAGCCGAGGACAGCAAGTATCTGCGTGATCTGGCGGCACGGCTGGCCCAAACCGGGCCGTAAACAGCCGGCGCAAGGACACCTGATCAGCGTAAGGGGCGGAAGTAACGCAGCAGGTTCTGCAACTCCGCCCGCAGCGCCTCATCCTCCCGCAGCCGCGCCTGCAGCGCGGTATCACGCTTGGCCAGAAACACCACATGTTCCTTGGGCGGCAATTGTCGATAAGACGGTTTGGTTGCGATGCTGCCATCATCCTGGATGGTGGAAAGAAAAAATGATACCCGCATGAATTTTGAGAAAAGCTTGGCCGCCGACTCCGGCGGCTCCCGCGAAATGATGGCACAGATATAATAAAGCCGGAAAAAATAGTAACTGTTATAGATCCGTTGAATCGTATTGAATTGTTCACCAGGGCTACTTGTCTTGCTCAGTAGCTGCTGTTCCTTGAAACCAACATGAAAATGGTTGGACGCTTCCCTGCCGAACAACAGGGGACGTTCACGCCCTGCACTCATCCGTTTGCGGTAATCGATCAGGGCGCGGCCGACCAGCGTATGGATCATCCGGCGTTCCACATCCAATTCCGCCGGCAACCCCATCAGGAAATCCATTGCCGGCAGCAATTGCGCTGGATGCACGATGGCGGCGCGGCGCGCCCGCCCCTTGCCCAGCAGGGCTGCCTGCAGCCACTCCACCATGTCATGCGCCTGCCAGCGCAAGCGCAACGTGAAGGGAATGGTGCTGAGGCCACTGGATTGCAGAAACAGGCGCACATGGTCGCGCCAAGTCTTCTGCGGCAAGCGGATATAGTCCACATCCGTCAGCTTGATGGGATTTCCCAATGTCTCGGCCGTCGGCGGGGCAGGCCTGAAATCAAGGCTACGCCCGTAAATGACGCCCTTCAGTTTGGATTCCCTTGACGGCGGCATCGCCTGCTTCCAACCCCGACTACCCGTCCCGGCGGCTTTCTCTCCACCGTTAACATTTCGTTATTACCACTAAAGGCGATGTGGCGCACGGCGATTCGCGCGTTCCTCCCGGCCCATGCGGACAGGAAGAAGGAGGGGGAGCCCGGCGCATGGAAAATTACAATGCAGGGTTCCGCGACACCCCCCGTATCAGTAATGAACGAGGCGGCATGGCGCCGTGTCCGGCCTCGGGACCAGGCGGTTGGGAATCCACCGCCCGCTTTCCTGAATTCGGAGTCGTAACCATGCAGAATACTTCCCGTACCCTTTTGTGGACCACGCTCGCCGCCGGCCTGCTGCTGGGCACCGTTGCCGTTCAGGCCCAGGACGCACCGCCGCCCCCGCCGCCGGGTGCGCATGGCCCGATGGATCATGGTCCGGGCCCGCTGCGTCAGGAGATGCTGGCCAAGTACGATACCAACAAGGATGGCAAGCTGGACGAGAGCGAGCGCGCCGCCATGCGGATGGATCATTTCAAGGCGATGGACAAGAAGGGCACCGGCAAGATCAGCAAGGCCGACTTCCCCGCCGCCATGGAAGCCGCCCGCGAAGCCGAGCGTGCCCGCGCCGAAGCAGCCTTGTTCGACAAGATCGACACCAACAAGGACGGCTATATCACGGCAGAGGAATTCGCCGCCTTCAAGCCGGACTGGCCCGGCAAGGATGGCCCGCGCCGTCACAAGCACGATTGATCCGGTGGGCCATGACCATGCCGGCCACCGCCAGGGCACGCCCCTTGCCGCCATCGCCCGAACCGACGGATAACGGAACACGGGCGGTGCCGGCGGCGGCCGGCATGGATCAGGCCGACAAACAGCGGGGGATGATGGAGAGCGGGGACGAACGGGAGGCGATGAGTGACGAGGCGCTGGTGGCATTGGTCGCCGCCGGCGACCGTCGCGCCTATGGCATCCTGGTCACCCGCCATCTGGACCGCACCATCACCATCGCCCAGCGTGTGCTGAATAACCGGGCTGAGGCGGAAGATGTGGCGCAGGAGGCTTTCCTGCGGCTCTGGCGCCATGCCGACCGTTTTGATCCCGGTGCCGCCCGCTTTTCCACCTGGTTTTATCGCATCACCACCAACCTGTGCCTGGACCGGACACGGCGTCAGCAGCCGCTGGCGTTGGAAGCGGCGGGCGATCCGCCCGATCCGACCGCCGATGCCGAAACGGCCCTGGTTGGCCAGCGCACCCGCAAGGCCGTACTGGCCGCCGTGGCGGAACTGCCGGAACGGCTGCGCGCCGCCGTGACCTTGACCTATGATGCCGGGCTTTCCAATGCGGAAGCCGCCCGAACCATGGATATCAGTGTAAAAGCCTTTGAGAGCCTGCTGGTGCGGGCCCGCCGGTCCTTACGGGACCGGTTGGCCGCCTGGGGTTCCACAGGCGGCAGCGGCGGGCCCCCAGGGCCGCGGCTGATCGTTGAGAAGGGGGATTGGACCCATGACTGAGACGGAATTCCATAACCTTCTCGACCGGTTCGGCGCGGATCTTTCGCAATGGCCGGCCGACAGGCGCCTGACCGCCGAACGGGCCATGGCGGACGACCCGTCGCTGATCGATCTGCTGGCGGCGGAGCAGTTGCTGGCGGCCTGTCTGCCCGATCTGCCGCCTGTCGCGACGGCCTCTGCCGATTTGCGCCAACGCATCATGGCCCTGCCGCTGGCCCATCCACGCTCGCTTCCATCCCCCGGTCTGCTGACGGAGCTGTGGCGCGGTGTGGCGGCAAGCTGGCGGCAATGGTCCATGGGCATGGCGACGGCCAGTGCCGCCGCCGTGCTGGGCTTCGTGCTGGGCTATGGCCAGATGCTGCCCCCGATGTCGGGGACGGAGACGGCCAGCAGCGATAATCTGGTCACCATGCTGAACGCGACCGCCGATTACGACACGGCCGATACGGAGCAGGCACAATGAAACGGTCCACCCTTCTGCTGACCGGGGCGCTGGTGCTGTCGGTCTCCATCAATCTGGGGGTGGCCGGCCTGTGGGCGGGCCATTGGCTGCGCGGCGAACCGGAAGGCCCCGTCGACCGGGTGCTGGGTGCCGTGCCGCCCCCGATCCATGAGCGAATCCGTGAGGCCATGCGCTCCTCTCCCCGCACACCGGAAGTGAAGGAGCGGATGGAGGCGATGCGCGCCGCCCGTCGCGCCGTCAATGACGCTTTGCGCGCGCGTCCCTTCGATGTCACAGCCGCCGAGCAGGCTTTTGCCACATTCCGCGAAGAGACTACCCGCGCGCAGGAAAAGTTCCATCAAACCCTGATTGAAACCATGGCGCAGGCCCAGGCCGACGGCACGCTGCCCCCACCGCCGACAAAGGGCGGGCGGGATGGCAGACCTGACGGCCGGCCCGATGGCCCTCCCCGCCCGCCCCCGCCGGGCGGGCCGGGGGGGGCTGCGCCGCCGCCTCATGCTCCCCCTCCCCCGCCACCGGGTGAATAGCCCGGTTCCGTGGGACCGGGCCAGGGCGTTCCCCACTGGAGGATCGTTCCATGGTGATGACTGGTCCCGCATCGGCCGCACTGGCGGCCCATGCTACTGCCCGGTTCGGTTATGGTGCCGCACCGGGTGACCTTGCCCAAATCAGCGGCGACCCACGCGGCTGGGTGGAAGCCCAACTCGGTGGCTTGCCGCCTGGCCTGCCCGCCGGATTCATCGATCATCCCGGCAGTGCCCCACGCCTGATGGAGCTGCTGGCCGTGCGCAAGCTGGGGCAGAGCGACGAGGCGATGGCCCAGCGCAAAGCCTTGCAGGAGGCCTATCGCAGCGATGCCGCCACCCGCACCCGGGTGGCCGCCAGCAGCGACCGGCCGCTGATCGAACGGCTGACCCAATTCTGGTCCAACCATTTCACCGTTTCCACCCAGCGGGGCGAGGTGGCCCCCCTGGCCGTGGCCTTTGAAAATGAAGCGATCCGGCCCTATGTGCTGGGCCGGTTTGAAGAAATGGCCAGGGCCGCCATCCTGCATCCAGCCATGCTGGTCTATCTGGACAATGCCCAATCCATCGGCCCCAACAGCAAGGCCGGGCAGAAGCGCAAGCGCGGCCTGAATGAGAATCTGGGCCGGGAAGCGCTGGAACTGCACACGCTGGGGGTGCATGGCGGTTACGATCAGGATGATGTGCGGGCGCTGGCCCTGATCCTGACCGGCTGGACCATCGACCGGCAGGATGGCGACGGCACCGCCTTTTTTAATCCCAACACGCATGAGCCGGGACCGAAAACCCTGTTGGGCCGCACCTTCCCGGAAGAAGGCGCGGCAGAGGCGCCGGCCGCCATCACCATGATGGCCAACCACAAGGGCACGGCCAAACATGTGGCGGTGAAGCTGGCCCGGCATTTCATCGCCGATGATCCACCAGCCTCTGCCGTCAATGCCCTGGAACGAAAATTCAAGGAGACGGGCGGCGATCTGGGGGCGGTGACGGCCACGCTGGTAGGGCTGGATGCCGCCTGGGAGGAGCCGCTGGCCAAGCTGCGCAGCCCCAATGATTTCCTGACCGCCGCCCTGCGCGCCACCCAACTGCCGCTGGATGAAAAGCAGGTGGTCAATGCCCTGAACCTGCTGGGCCAGATGCCCTTTGCCGCCCCCTCCCCCGCCGGCTGGCCCGACCGGGCCGCCGATTGGGCTGGGCCGGATGCCGTGGTGCGCCGGGTCGACTGGTCGCTAGCCCTGGGGCAGCGGGCCGGCGGGCGGGTGGATGCCCGCCTGCTGCTGGCCGATACGCTGGGCGATCTGGCCGATGCGGAACTGGTGCAGATGGTGGCCCGCGCCCCCTCCCCCGCCGAGGCTTTGGCCCTGGCCCTTTCGTCCCCCGCCTTTCAACGGAGGTAAGGATGCATCGCCGTCATTTCCTGGGCGCCAGTCTGGCGGCCGGCCTGCTGGCCGCCAGCCCGCTGAAGGTGGCCTTCGCCGATGCCGCCACCGACAAGCGGCTGGTGCTGATCGTGCTGCGCGGGGCCATGGACGGGTTGGGGGCCATCGCCCCCTATGCCGACCCGGATTATCGCAGCATTCGGGGTGAACTGGCCCTGGCCGAGCCGGGCCAGCCCGACGGGTTGCTGGACCTGGACGGGTATTTCGGCCTGCACCCGGCCCTGGCGCCCATCCATGGCTGGTGGGCGGAAAAGCACTTGCTGGCCGTCCATGCCATCGCCACCCCCTATCGGGAACGCAGCCATTTCGATGCACAGGACCTGCTGGAAAGCGGTGGGGCCAAACCGACGGGGCAGAAGACCGGTTGGCTGAACCGGGCGCTGGATCAGGTGCATGGCCATGGCACGGGCTTAGGCCTGGCCCTGGGCCAGGGCGTGCCGCTGGTGATGCGCGGTGCGGTACCCGTGGCCAGTTGGGCACCGTCGCCGCTGCCGGAACCGACCACCGACTTCCTCAACCGGGTGATGGATATCTATCAAAAGGACAAGGTGCTGGGCCCGGCTTTGTCGGCCGGCCTGGGCATTGCCGACATGGCGCAGATGGCCAGCGGCGTGCCGGCGGGCCAGCCCAAGCCCAAGGACCGGCAGTTGATGGCCACCACCGCCGGCCGGATGCTGGCCGATCCCGCCGGCCCCCGGGTGGCGGTGATGGATATGCAGGGCTGGGACACCCATGTCGGCCAGGGCTCCATCAAGGGCCGGCTGCCCAACGCGCTGACCGATCTGGCAGAGGTGATGGGCCTGCTGCGTGAAGGTCTGGGGGCGGCCTGGAGCAAGAGTATCATCGCCGTGGTGACGGAGTTCGGCCGCACCGTGCGCCCCAACGGCACCGGCGGTACCGATCATGGCACGGCCGGCGTGGCCCTGCTGGCCGGTGGCGCCATTGAAGGCGGTCGGATGCTGGGCAAATGGCCCGGCCTGCGCGACGACAAGCTCTATGAAGGCCGCGACCTTGCCCCCACCACGGACATGCGCGCCCTGCTGAAAGCCGTGCTGAAGGACCATCTGGGCGTCTCCACCCGCGCGCTGGATGCCCATGTCTTCCCCGATGGCAAGAATGTCCGCCCGCTGGCAGACGTGATCCGGGCCTGACGCCTGACCCGCTGAGGTAGCCCGGAAGAATATTTGTCCATTCCCCCCGCGCCCGCGTCATCTTCCCAAGTGATGCGGGCGCGGCTTCGGGACAGACATATGGCGGCGGCGGACAATGGCAGCGATGGGGGCGAGGCCTTCTCGGCCCGCATGAAGGCGGTTGAAGCGGCATGGCAGAGCCATCTGCTGCAATATGCCCTCTCCTATTGTCTCGCCTATCGGAACTTTGCCCGTCTGGCGCCGGGGTTGGCGGTGCTGACGGGGGATGATGCGGCCAGCCGGCTTTTCCATGGCCAGTTGAATGCCGCCTGCTTCGCCCTGGTCAGTGACATTCTGGTGGTGGCCGCCCTGGCCGAAACGATCCAGCCCCTGCTGGATACGCGGCCAGCCTTGCGACAGGTCTGTGCCGGGGCGCTGGATCGGGTCTGGGCGGTGCTGCCACCCGTCACCGGGAACCGGTATCTCCATTTCGTGCTGGGAACGGCGGCGGAAGACCCGCGCTGGCGGCAGGCCCCCGATCTGGTGGCCCTGCTGCCTGATATCCTGGCGCTGAACGGGCAAATCTTCTCGTCCTCGCCATTCATCATGCAGACCCAGCTTCTCAACGGCCATGCCCGGATGATTCTCACCAGCCGAGCGGTGCACGATCATGCCGAGGACAGCTTTCCGCCCGCAGACTATGCACCGTTCCGTCAGGCACTGTTGCAGGCCCCACTGGCAGCACTGCCGGCCAATGCGGGGGATGTCTGGCGGGCGGCAGGCTGGATGGAACTCTGTTTCCACCTCTCCATGCTGGTTGATCCGCCGATCCACCATCATGGCCGGGAGATGCGCGCGCGGGTGGACGCGCTGCACCAGGATTTGCTTGGCCGCCCCTTCTCCGCAGGCGGTCCCGACGGGGAGCGGCTGGAAGCACCGCGCGCCTTGCAAAGCCTGCTGTGGATCGCGGAACGGTCCCGCCCGCTGACCCCGGATCAGGTGAGGCTGTAAGGATGGGCGATTTGATGAAGGGGCTTTCACGCACCAGCCGCCGCGCCTTTGTCGCCGGGGTGCTCACCCTGCCGGTGCTGGGGGGCTGTATCCGGCAGGGGGATGGCGATACGCTGGCCGACAGGCTGCTGGCGATGGCGCAGACCGTTCCCCTGTTCAGCGGCATTCCGCGCCTGGGGTTGCTGGCCCATCTGGCGACCCTGTGGCGCTATCCTGAAGCGGCAGACAGCGACCCGATCGGCGATCTGGCCGCAAACTTCTTCGGTGCCAGCACCCTGGAAGCGGCCTTGGCCCCTTTGCGGGCAAAGCCGGTGGAGATCCCCCCGGCCATCCCGCTGACCCATGATCTGGCCGACCATGCCGACCTGCTGCACCGGCAGCTTCACCAGGGTTACGGGGATCGGGAAGCCTGGATTGCCGAACGGACCGCTGACGGATCGGTGCCCATGGAAAGGGTCGAGGCGCTGGCCAATCAAATGGCCTTTCCCGATCTGGCCGCCGAACAGGCCTTGGCCGGCCTGCGCATGGCGCGGATGCTGGCTTTCTATACCGAACAGGGGCGGGATGCGGTGGCAGCCCTGGATGGTGCCGCCCGCAAGGCAGTGGCGGACAGGATCATCCGGGAAAGCCGTACTGCCCCCGACGATCCGACCCTGCCCGGCCTGCAACCCGGCGCCATGCGCCGGCAGGCCCACCGCTGCCTGATCGGCGCGCTGGTTACCCCCTATGGCCCGGAAAGCCTGCAGCGCATCCAGGCCGTCTATGACACCAAGGCGGTGACGGATTTCACCCGCACGCTGGTGGCCAGCTTCGCCCGGCTGAACGACAGCCAGTCCCATGCCATGATCTTGAAGTTTCTGGAACAACCGCCGATCTGACGCCACATGGTGCAGGCCCTGTTTGCCTGTTCAGGTTCCGGCGGTCTAAGATCGCGCCATCATCCCATGTCTGGAACCAATCCGATGACCAGCACCCCGCCCGGCCCCGATGATGTCAGCCGCTGGACCGATGTTTATTTCCAGCGCACCCGCGCCATTGTGGAGAAATTCGGCGACCAGAGCGTGACCTATGCCGTGTTCATGCGCCGGCCGGTGGTGTTCGCGCCCCGGCTGGCGCTGGACTGGCTGCGGCAGACGGCCGCCGCGCGCGGCTTCACACCGGTGATTCAGCAGAATTACGAAGAGGGGAAATGGGTGGGGGCCGGGGAGCCGATGCTCTGGATCACCGGCCCGTTCAGCCAGATGGCAGAACTGGAAACCCTGTTCCTGATGAAGCTGGGCCCCGCCTGTGTCGCCGCCTACAATGCCTATATGATGTGTGCCGGCCTGCCCAAGGCGGCCTTCCTGGCCATGGATGCCCGCCATTGCGCCGGGACGGAGATGGCGGAGATCATGGCCTATGCGGCGTCGGTCGGGTCTGCCCGGGCCCGGCGGCGCGACGGGGCGGTGGGCTTTGTCGGCAATGCCACCGATGCCACCGCGCATTATTTCGGGCGTGACCAGGGGCTGGGCACCATGCCCCATGCCCTGATCGGTTATGCCGGGTCCACCGTGCGCGCGGCGGAGATGTATCACGAAACCTTCCCCGGACAGCCGATGACGGTACTGGTGGATTATTTCGGGCGGGAGGTCAGTGACAGTCTGGAGGTGTGCCGCCGCTTCCCCGATCTGGCTGCCAGCGGCGATCTGGCCCTGCGGCTGGACACGCCGGGCGGGCGCTTCGTGGAAGGGCTGGACCCACCCACCAGCTATGCCGTGCTGGACCGCCACGCGCCCGACAGCATCAGGGGCTATCGGGATGAAAGCGAGCAACGCCACCTGATCGGCGCCGGCGTCTCCGCCGCCGCCATCCATTGGATGCGGGAAAAGCTGGATCAGGCCGGATTCCCCAAGGTGAAGATCGTGGCCAGCAGCGGCTTTTCCCCGGAAAAATGCCGCGTCATGGCCGACGCCCTGGCCCCCATCGACATTATCGGCACCGGCAGCTATCTGCCCGACAAATGGTCGGAAACCTACGCCACCGCCGATATCGTGGAATATGACGGGGTGAAACGGGTGAAGGTGGGACGGGAGTTCTTGCTGCGGCGGTGAGCACCTTCGTATGCGCTGGTGTCAAATTTTCCGTCATTGCCGCGAAGGCGGGAATCCAAGCAACAGAGGGGATTATGGATTCCCGCCTTCGCGGGAATGACGGTGGAAGTTACGTATTGCACCCCCCAAAACAAAAAAAGGGCGGCACCCGCGCGGATGCCGCCCTTTCTCTTTCAACAACCGTACCCGGCTTACGCCGCGTTGCTATGTTCCGTCTGGACCAGCACCGCGTAAAGCGCATCGCCGGATTCGGCACCGCGCAGCTTGTCGCAGAGCACCTGATCCCGCAGCAGGCGGGACACGCGGGCCAGCGCCTTCAGATGGTCGGCCCCCGCCCCTTCCGGGGCCAGCAGCAGACAGATCAGGTCCACCGGCTGTTCGTCGATGGCTTCAAAATCGACCGGCTTTTCCAACCGGGCGAAAATCGCCATCACACCATCCAGACCGGGCAACTTGCCGTGCGGGATACCGATGCCACGGCCCACACCTGTGGTGCCCAGCCGCTCCCGTTCCACCAGCACGTCAAAAATGGCGCGTTCATGCTGGCCGGTCAGTTCGGCCGCCTTCTTCGCCAGTTCCTGCAAAGCCTGCTTTTTGGAGCCAGCCTTCAGGTTCGGGAGGATCGCCTCCGGCTTCAATAGATCATTCATCGCTGCCGGAAACGTCTGTTGCGGGGAAGGGGAATGGGAACGCAAGGAAACAGACATGGGGTACAGATCACCTTATTGCTTCACGGGTCCGGGGGTGCCAGCGGGATCGACCCAGCCGACATTGCCATCCGGACGGCGGTAGATCATGTTCAGACCGCCGTGTGCCCGATTACGGAACATCAAAGCGGGCAAATCCGCAAGGTCCATCCGCATCACCGCTTCGCTGACGGTCAGCATTTCGATGGCTGTTTCCATCTCCGCGACAACGACCGGCTGATGTCCGTTGACTTCGGCGGTGCTTTCCGCCTCCTCCTCAAAAACCTCCGGATCGGCCCCATCAGCCTCCAGAATGTATTTACGCGCGGACGTTACCGGCAACTGGGCCAGGGTCTGGCGCTCATGATGATCCTTCAACCGGCGCTTGTAACGGCGCAGGCGCTTGGCCACCTTGTCCGCCGCCTCCTCAAAGGCCGGGTAGGGCTCATTCGCCTGGGCATTGGATTGCAACAGGATGCCACGCCCGACATGAACCTGAATATCCGCTTTGTACAGATTCGCATCCTTGGACAGGATGACGGTAGCCTCCATAGGGTTGCCGAAATATTTGCCCACCAAGTTTGCTAGCTGATCCTTCACGTGGGTCCGCAGAGCATCGCCCACATCCAGTTGCTTGCCTTTGACGGTGACTTGCATATTCGACCTGTTCTTTCAGGGCGCGTAAACCGTTTTCGGGGAACCACCATCCGGGACTGGCATCCAGAACCGGGAGAAATCCAACGGACGGGTCTTCCTCGAACGGTCAGCGCAGGGTCTACAACCCAAGGGCCTTCTCCCGACGGCGCTGGACTGAAGAGGGGATCTTCATACCCTCACGATACTTGGCAACGGTCCGACGTGCAATGTCGATCCCATCAGCACGGAGAATTTCGACAATTTTATCGTCGGAAAGCGTGTCATCCGCCTTCTCCGCATCGATCAGAGCCTTGATGCGGAAGCGCACCGCCTCTGCGGAATGCGCGGCCTGACCGTCCGCCCCCTGGATGGCGGAGGTGAAGAAATATTTCAGTTCAAACACGCCGCGCGGGCTGGACAAGAACTTGTTGGTGGTCACGCGGCTGACCGTGCTTTCATGCATTCCGATGGCTTCGGCGATGTCGCGCAGAATCAGCGGCTTCATGAATTGCAGCCCGTGCAGGAAGAAAGCGTCCTGTTGCCGCACAATCTCCGTCGCCACCTTCAGGATGGTGGTGGCGCGCTGGTGCAGGCTTTTCACCAGCCAACTGGCCGACTGGAACTGTTCGGCAATATATTCCTTTTCCTGCTTGTTGCGGGCGCCCGACAAGACCCGGCTGTGATAGCGCTGGTTGACCAGCACACGCGGCAGCGTCTCGGTATTCAGTTCCACCAGCCAACCGCCGCCGGGGGCCGCCCGCATCAATATATCCGGCACCACCGTTTGCACCGGCTCGAAATCGAAGGACAGCGCCGGCTTGGGGTTCAGCGCCTTGATCTCCGCCACCATGTCGGACATGTCTTCGGCGTCGCAGCCGCACACCTTCAGCAATTGCTGAAGGTTGCGCGCGGCCAGCAGCGGCAGATGGTCCAGCAGCGCCTGCATACAGGGGTCCAGCCGGTTCCTTTCCCGCAACTGGATGGCCAGACATTCAGACAGCGTGCGGGCGAAAATACCGGCCGGATCACAGCGCTGCAGCCGGGCCAGCACGGCATCCACCCGCGCCGGCTCACAGCCCAGCGTGCTGGCAATTTCCGCCAGATCGGCGACCAGATATCCGGTTTCGTCCAGATGATCCATCAGGGCATAGGCAACCAGACGGTCCATCGGGTCGGGCAGATCCATCTTGATCTGTTCTTCCAGATGGTCGCGCAGCTTCGGCCGCTCGGTCAGCGTCGCCTCAAACCCGCTCTCATCATCGTCAAACCCGCCGCTGCGCGACGACCAGTCGCCGAACTGTTCGCCCGATCCCAGCCCCGCACCATCCAGATCGGCAACAGAACTGTTGGTGTAGACATTCTCGAAATCCGTATCCAGCGGGGCATCACTGTCCGATGCCATGCGGTCGCTGGTGGCCAATTCCACCGTGTCGGCCACCCGTCCTTCCGGAACGGGGGTCGGCGCCTCTTCCCTGTCCACACCGTCGGGGGCGGCATCGGTCCATTCGCCTTCCGCCCGTTCCAGCAGGGGATTCTGCTCCAGTTCCTTATCGACGAAATCGGCCAGTTCCATATTGGAGAGCTGCAGCAGCTTGATGGCCTGCTGAAGCTGCGGCGTCATCACCAACGACTGGGACTGTCGAATATCAAGCCGCTGTTGGAGCGCCATTTCGCAGTAAACACCAATGCTGAGGGAGGGGGCCCGCCCGACACGACAATACGTCCAGGCCGGCAGCCGATGAAACTACCGACAACAGTACGAATGTCGGCAGCATATCGCAACAGCTACCGCCAAAAGGGGAATATCATTGCGCTAAAGGCGTGCCGTTCTGCCCGAACGGCAATGATGTGCTCAACCACGCTTCCAGCGGAAAACCGCGCGTCCCAGCGGGGCCAGCAGCGGTCCGGCGGCCAGAATCGCCAGGATTTGCACCAGCATCAGCAGGGGTGCCTCAAACCCGTCATGGATCAGCCGTTCGCCGAACAGGGCCAGGCTGCCCCCTGCCACCAGCAGCAGCCCCATCATCCGCACCGGTGCGATGGGTGCCGCGCGGCGCATGTCCCAGGCCAGCAGACAGGCGCTGCCGCTGCTGATCACCGGGAAACAATAGGGGCAGAAGATTTCCGAAAAATCGGTCACGGCCATCGCTTCCCCCATCGGGCCCAGGCTGGCCCAGATGGTGGACACCCAGAATCCCAGAATCGGCAGCCAGACCAGCTTGCCCCAGCGTTCCCGCCCCGGCACGCTGAAGGCGATACCGGCATAGGCCGCCGCCAGCGCCGTGCCCAGGGCCAGACCCTGCTGCGCCAGCCAGAGCGGTTGGCGGATCACCGCCGCAAGATCGGGCCGCGCCCCCTCGATCCCCACCATCAAAAGCACCAGCGGCAGGCACAGGCACAGCCAGCGCAACAGGCGCCAGCGCGGGTGGGGCAAGCGGCGCACACCATCGTCATGGGCGGCCAACTGGTCGATCAGGCGGGTTGTATCAGTCATGCTCATTCTCCCGGCCCAGCATCTGGCGCAGGCTGGCAATGCCGCGATGCACCGCCACCTTCAACGCGCCAATGCTGATGCCGCTTTCGGCCGAGGCGTCGCGCAGGCTCATCCCCCGTATTTTCAGCATATCCAGGGCGGCACGCTGCCGATCCGGCAATTGCGCCAGCAAAGGGGCCAGTTCCCGTCCCTCGCCCTCATCGCTGGCGGGTTGCGGGATATTTTCCAGCAATTCCGGATCATGGCCCTGGGCCTCCACATCGCGGCGGCGATAGGTGCGGCGCAGGGCATCGGACAGGCGGTTGCGGGCAATCGCCTGCAGCCAGGGCAGCACGGGCCGCCCTGGTTGATAGGTGGCACGGGCCTGGTGCAGGCTTAACAGGCAATCCTGCACGAAATCGTCCATATCGGCAGCACTGGCCAGTTTGCCCCGGCCCATGCGGCGCAGCAGCGGCAACACCCCGTTCAGAAAAGCGGCATAGGCGCGCCGATCCCCTCCCTGGGCCGCCACCAGCAGGGCGGCCAGCTCGGCATCCTCCATCGCCTCGCGGCTGACATTTGACGCGCGCAAGGGCGGGGTCAGTTCTGTGGTGGCTTGGCGTCCTTCGCCCCATGTTCGTCCAGGAACGCCTTGAACTTCTTGGCATCCAGGAAATAGAGGTCCAGGCATTCGTTGAACTTGTCCTGGTCCTTGATGGCGCGGCAGAGCCGTTCCGCCTCCTCGTAGGCCTGCTGCTTGGCGGTTTTCTCCGCTGCCGTCAGGCCGGGGCTGGGTTTGGCCGGCTCCGTCTGCGCCCCGGCGGATAAGCTCCAACCAAGGCAGAGTGCCAGCCCCAGGCCGGTAGAGATCAGCATATGTCGCAAGGCTTGCCCCCATCTTACCCGGCCCTGCCCACCCGCTGCCGACGCCGGGCGATCAACGCATCCAGCGACAGCAGGCCGGGACCGGCCACAATCAAAACGATCGCAATGATCATCCATGGAATCTGCTCGCCCGCAACGGCGATACCGTTTTCCATGCCCTGAACTGTGCGGCCGATGACAAAGAACAAGCTGGCCGCCATCACCCCCAACCCCGCCGCGGCCAGCCGGCCCGTCAGCCCGAGCAGCAGCAAGGCCCCCAGTACCAGCTCTGCCCCCGTGGTCAGCGGGGCCGCGATGGCCGCCGGCAGAAAGGGGACGGGGTGGATTTCCGTAAACAGGAAGGATTGCGCCTCCCAACTGCCCAGCCGGTGCAGCCCCGCCTTCAGGAAGGGCAACCCCAGCCAGACACGGCCCCAAGTAAGGATTATTGCGGAACCGTAACGTCCCAGCGGCGGCAAATTCAGGCTAGGACCGGGATCGATAACAAAGCGGAACAATCGGGCGATCATGGTACCGCATCCTCATGCCGGGTCAGCAGACCCTGATTCAGCAAGAAGGCCAGTGAGACCGGCAGGTCCGGCAACCCGGCGGCCAGCGCCGATTCTGCCGCCGCGAACAGCCCCTGCCCCGCCGCCAGCCCGCTCAGAAAGGCCAGCATCCCACCGGCCAGCGGACAAGCCGCCACCCGCAAATCGGGCCGCCGCCAAACCAGCACCCCAGCGGAGGGCGACTCGAAAGGGTTAATCACAACCGCCAGGTCCGACCGCTGCGACAGCCAGGGGGCTGGATCAAGCGCCGGGAGCAGGCTGGTGGACGGCACCGGCCGCAGATCCAGCCCACCCAGCCGGTCTGGCGGGATCAAGGCCAGGGCCTCCGGGCTGAAAATTGGGCAATCAGCGGCGAAATAGGCCAGATGCGCCGCCCAATCCAGCCGCGCCATCCCTTGCAGGGCGGGCGGCACAAGCTCGGCGAATCCGGCGCCATAGGCCGACAGCACCGGCAGGGCTGGCGGCTGTTCGCGCGCAAAGCGGGTGGCGAGTGCGCTAAACGCCTCCTCCCCCATGCCGGCATGAACCGCCGGATAGGCCTGGGCCAGCACACCCATCAGCGCGGCGGTGACGGTGGCGGTGTGCAGATAAAGCGCCCGCACCGGGTCCACCGCCGCCGGGGCCAACCCGGCGGCGACACGGGCGAACCCGGCCGCATCGCCATAGACCGCCCCCAGCATGGCCTGCTGCAACGCTTTCAACATGGCATGGCCTTTCCCAGCAGCGCCTGGGCCTGCGCCGCCTCGCCCAGCAGCACGGATAGCGGCGGCAGCGCCGTATCCCATTCCACCAGGGTCGGCCGGGGGCCGATCTGGTGCAGCGCCTGGGCATAAAGCGCCCAGACGGGATCGGATACCGGGGAGCCATGGTCATCCACCAGCAGCACCGCCCCTTCGACCATTACCCTGGCATGACCCGCCAGATGGTACTGACCGACAGCGGCCGCCGGAAAACGCGCCAGCAGGCTGGCGGCCTCCAGCCCGCGATTCTGGCAGCTCACATAGAGATTATTGATATCCAGCAGCAGGCCACAGCCGGTACGCGCCGCCAGTGCGGCCAGAAATTCGGCCTCATCCATCTCATCGGCCTGAAAGCGGAGATAGAGGGAGGGGTTTTCCACCAGCAGCCGGCGGCCCAACCCCTCCTGTGCCTGCGCAACATTGCGTGCCACCACCTCCAGGCTTTCGCCATTCAGCGGCAACGGCAGCAGGTCCGGCGCGTGCATCCCGTCCACCCCGCACCAGGCCAGATGGTCGGAAATCAGCCCCGGTTGAAACCGGTCATAAAGGGCGCGGAGCCGGGCCAGATGATCCCGCGACACCCCCTCCGCCGCGCCCAATGACAGGGCGACGGAGTGGCAGGACAGCGGATAATCGGCCCGGATACGCTCCAGTTGCGCCAGGCGCGGCCCCCCGGCGCAGAGATAATTCTCTGAATGCACCTCCAGCCACGACACCTCCTGCGGTGCCGTCAGGAAATCCAGCACGTGGGCGTGGCGCAGGCCGATGCCGGCGGCAAGCGGCACGGCATCGGGGCGGTGGCTCGGGGCGGGCCGCATGGCGCGCTGGTTCCGCCGGCCCGGCTTACTTGGCCGCCTTCTTGGGGTTGGTGCCCTCAAACGGGGTCAGGCTGCCACCGTCAGCCTCACAGGCGGCCTTGGTGACGGCCTTGAAATCCTGACCGCTGTAATTGACCTTCGACTCGGTGGCGCAGGAATGGCCGGCCGCCTTGTTGGCGCAGTCATTCTCACCGGCCTTGGCGATGCCGTAGCACTTCACCTTCTCCTCAGCCTGGGCGGGCACGCTGATGGCGGCCAGCGACAGCGCACCGGCAACGGCGGCACCCAGGGACAGGATGGTCAGGCTGGTGGCGGACTTCATGGCGATGGCTCCTTGATGATCAGATCGGTGGGACCGGAAGCGGCCCCACCCTGTCATTCGTCGCCACCCGGAAAAGGTTACGCCGGTCCGATAAAATTTTTCACCGCGCAATCATCGTCTGGGCAGTCTTCACCAGTTCCTCCCCGCTGACCACGCGCGGCGGCTGATTCAGACCGGCGGCGCAGCCGGGACGGGCGGCGATCTGGTTGATCCAGCGGGTCAGATGCGGCAGGTCATCGATGGCGACACCCGACCAGTCATGCGTGCGCGCCCAGCACCAGTTGGCGATATCGGCGATGGAGAAATCACCGGCCAGATATTCATGGGACGCCAGATGCCCGTCCAGCACCGTCAGCAAGCGCTTGGTTTCGTTCTGATAACGCTGGATGGCCGGTTCAATCTTTTCCGGAAAATAGCGGTAGAAGACATTGGCCTGCCCCATCATCGGGCCCACGCCCCCCATCTGGAACATGAGCCATTGCAGCACCCGGCTGCGGCCCTTGGCGTCGGTTGGCAGCAGCCGGCCGGTCTTTTCCGCCAGATAGACCATGATGGCACCCGATTCGAAGACGGTAAAATCCTCTGCCCGATCAACAAGCACCGGGATGCGGCCATTGGGATTCATGGCCAGGAACCAGGGTTCCTTCTGCTCCCCCTTGGCCAGCGCCAGCACATGCACATTGTAGGACAGGCCCAGCTCCTCCAGCGTGCAGGAGACCTTATAGCCGTTGGGCGTGGCGGCAGTGTACAGGTCGATCATGGCGATTTCCTCAAGCCTAGTTTCTTGGTCTGCATCAACATCCTACGCCCTTGAAGGGCGTTTGACAGGCATGATCGGCATTGACCGGCAGGCGGTGCTGCTCCGCCGCGCACAAACAAAAACCCGCCGGGTTGCCCCGGCGGGTTTCTGCGATACAGACCTGAAAGAACCGATCAGACGGCGGCTTCTTCGCCGTCCTCGTCCTTCACCAGCACCGGGCCGCTATCCAGGCCCTTGGCGGCCTGATCGCGGTCAACCAGCTCGATGACGGCCATCGGGGCGTTGTCGCCATAACGGAAGCCGGCCTTCAGAACGCGGGAGTAACCACCGTTGCGGTCCTTGTAGCGCTCGGCGATCACGGTGAACAGCTTGTCCACCATGGCGTTGTCGCGCAGCTCGGCATAGGCCAGACGCTTGTTGGCGAGACCGCCCTTCTTGCCGAGCGTGATCAGCTTCTCGACGATCGGACGCAGATCCTTCGCCTTCGGCAAAGTGGTCTTGATCTGCTCGTGCTTGATCAGGGCATTGGCCATGTTGGAGAACATGGCGAGACGGTGGGAGGTGGTGCGGCTGAACTTACGCCCGGACATACCGTGACGCATGGGTGCTCTCCTTGCATAGCGTGGCCCCGCTGGGCGGAACCGATGGCGATCCCCGCAGACGCCGGTACCCTGTCGGGCCAGTACGGCGGGGGTGGGCGGAATGCCCTGGGTAAGACAGGGGGCGGAACCTAAAAGGCTCCGCCCGTAAAATCAAGCTCAGTACGGCTCTTCCAGACGCTTGGCCAGATCCTCGATATTCTCGGGCGGCCAGTTCGGGATTTCCATGCCGAGATGCAGACCCATCTGGGCCAGCACTTCCTTGATCTCGTTCAGCGACTTGCGGCCGAAGTTCGGGGTACGGAGCATCTCCGCCTCGGTCTTCTGCACCAGATCGCCGATATAGACGATATTGTCGTTCTTGAGGCAGTTGGCCGAGCGAACCGACAGTTCCAGCTCGTCCACCTTGCGCAGCAGGTTCTTGTTGAAGGGGATCTCGTCCGCCTTCGACTCGGCCACCGCTGCCTGGGGCTCCTCGAAATTGATGAACATCTGCAACTGGTCTTGCAGGATACGAGCGGCAATGGCCACCGCATCTTCCGGCGTGACGGCGCCGTTGGTCTCAACGGTCAGCAGCAGCTTGTCATAGTCCGTGGTCTGACCAACACGGGTGTTTTCCACCTTGTAGGCGACCTTGGTCACGGGGGAGAAAATGCTGTCCACCGGGATCAGGCCGATGGGGGCATCTTCCGGACGGTTCATGGCGGCCGGGACGTAACCCTTGCCGGAATGGACCGTCAATTCCATGTTCAGACGCGCGCCAGCATCCAGCGTGCAGATCAGGTGATCGGGATCCAGCACCTCAATATCGGCGCCGGTATCGATCATGCCGGACGTGACGTTGCACGGGCCTTCAGCACGCAGCCGCATCCGGCGCGGGCCTTCGGCGCCCATCTTCAGGGCCATCGCCTTGATATTCAGGACGATGTCGGTAACGTCCTCACGGACGCCGGGGATCGAGGAGAATTCGTGCAGCACACCATCGATATGGATCGAGGTGACGGCAGCGCCCTGCAGCGAGGAGAGCAGAACGCGACGCAGGGAATTGCCGAGCGTCAGGCCAAAGCCCCGCTCCAGCGGGCCGGCGACGATGACGGCTTCACGCTTCGGGTCGTTACCCGGCGTGATTTCCAACTTGTTCGGCTTTTCGAGAGTCTGCCAATTCTTCTGGATCACGGCTATGCCTCTTGCCATCGGGTCAAAGCAACATCCCGGCACACCACGGCCCCAACGGCTTTCGCAGATGGGGCCAACCGTTCAATGCGTGGGTGGGCGCGATGGCGTGCGCCCACCTTTCCCGAACGGTGCGGGTGCCGGGATGCCTCGGTCTGGATCAGACGCGGCGCTTCTTCGGCGGACGAACGCCGTTATGCGGGATCGGAGTCACGTCACGGATAGACGTGATCTGGAAACCGATCGACTGCAGCGCGCGCAGAGCGGATTCACGGCCCGAACCCGGACCCTTGACTTCCACTTCCAGCGTCTTCATGCCGTGTTCCTGAGCCTTGCGGCCAGCGTCCTCGGCAGCAACCTGGGCGGCATAGGGGGTCGACTTACGCGAACCCTTGAAGCCCATGGTGCCCGACGACGACCAGGCAATAGTATTGCCCTGCGCGTCGGTGATGGTGATCATCGTGTTGTTGAAGCTGGCGTTCACGTGAGCGACGCCAGAGGTGATGTTCTTGCGCTCGCGACGACGGAGACGAGCAGCGGCGTTGGGCTTTGCCATTTATCTGGTCTCCCGTCTTACTTCTTCTTGCCGGCGATCGGCTTCGCCGGACCCTTGCGGGTACGGGCGTTGGTGTGCGTGCGCTGACCGCGGACCGGCAGGCCCTTACGATGACGCAGGCCACGATAGCAGGCCATGTCCATCAAACGCTTGATGTTCATCGCGGTTTCGCGGCGCAGGTCGCCTTCCACGCGATAGTCGGCGTCGATGGTTTCGCGGATGCGCAGAACTTCATCGTCGGTCAACTGGTTGACACGACGTTCGGCCGGGATCCCGATCTTTTCGCAAATCTCGCTCGCGAACTTCGGGCCAATGCCATGGATGTACTGAAGGGCGATCACCACACGCTTTGCGGTGGGGATGTTCACGCCAGCGATACGCGCCACGTGTCTTCTCCTCGTTATGGCCCAGCGGGCGCCGGGCCGTCTTCGTCCACATCCCGCCTGCCATTCCCGGCGCCCGTGGCGGGGCGATCAGGAGGCTTCGGGACATCTCATCCGAAGAAGTCCCGGCGAACCGGGGTCTTCAAATGCATATGCACGAAAAACCCCAGCCCCGGACAGCCGCCCGGGAACGGAGCTCTTCATGCGCACCCAATCCCGTTACGGATCGGAGGCGCGCAGTATAGGCAGACCTTGGCCAGTGTCAAGCAGCACGCCGCGGCGACCCATGCGGCCAGGCATGGTTGCCCCTGTTAAAAACAAAGGGGCGGAACCTTCCGGCCCGCCCCTGCTTTCAGATTTTGAATGGCCTCAGCCGATGATGGCTTCCAACTGGTGGGTGACCTCATCGATCTCCGCCATGCCGTCGACCTGCTGCAACACACCGCGATCCCTGTAATAGGGCAGAATCGGCGCCGTATCACGCTCATAAGCCGCCAGACGCTTGCCGAAGGTTTCAGCATTATCGTCGGCCCGACGGGTGAACTCCGTGGAACCGCAATTATCGCAGACGCCGGCCACCTTGGTCGGATGGAACGTGTCGTGATAGCCGCTCCCGCACTTGGCACAGGTGAAACGGCCGGTGACGCGAGTGACCAGCGCCGGCCCATCCACCTTCATCTCAATCACATGATCGAGCTTCAGGCCCTTTTCCTCCAACATGATATCCAGCGCTTGCGCCTGCGGCACGGTGCGCGGAAAACCATCCAGGATAAAGCCCTTGGCACAATCCGGCTGATCGATCCGTTCGGAGATCATCTGGATCATCACTTCGTCCGGCACCAACTGCCCGGCCTTCATGATGGCGTCGGCACGCTGGCCCAGCGCCGAACCGCTGCGCACGGCGGCGCGCAGCATGTCCCCGGTCGACAACTGAATGGTGCCGTACTTCTTTTCCAGGCGTTGGGACTGTGTCCCCTTACCGGCCCCCGGCGGCCCCAACAGGATCAGATTCATCCACGTCTCCCACGCAGCTTGGCCTTCTTGATCAAGCCTTCATACTGATGCGCCAGCAGATGGGAGTGAACCTGGGCCACGGTATCCATCGTCACCGTCACCAGAATCAGCAGAGAGGTGCCACCGAAATAGAAGGCGGCGCCATATTCTGCCATCAGGATTTCCGGCAGCAGACAGACGACCGTGATATAGGCAGCCCCGATCACCGTCAGACGCGTCAGCACATAGTCCAGATAGTCGGCCGTGTTCTTGCCGGGCCGAATGCCCGGAATGAACCCGCCATATTTCTTCAGATTCTCGGCCGTTTCGGTCGGGTTGAAGACAATGGCGGTATAGAAGAAGCTGAAAAATACGATCAGCGAGGTGTAGAGCAGCATGTAGAGCGGCGTACCGTGGGCCACATGCCGTGTCACCATTTCCAAAGCCGTCGACCACCAGGAACCATCGCCCCCAGTCTTGCCGGTACCAGAGAAGCCAACCATGGTCAGCGGCAGCAACAGCAACGACGACGCAAAGATCGGCGGGATGACGCCGGCGGTGTTCAGCTTCAGCGGCAGATGCGATGCCTCACCGCCAAACATCTTATTACCGACCTGGCGCTTCGGATACTGCACAATCAGACGACGCTGCGCCCGCTCGAAGAACACGATGCCGGTAATCACCACCACCGCCAGCAGCAGCAGGGCGATGATGAACCAGCTACTCATGGCACCGGTACGGCCCAGTTCCAGAATCTGCGCGAAGGCGCGCGGCAGGGCGGCCACGATACCGGCAAAAATGATCAGCGAGATACCATTACCCACGCCACGCGCCGTGATCTGCTCACCCAGCCACATCAGGAACATCGTGCCACCCACCATGGTCAACACGGTGGAGATGCGGAAGAACCAGCCGGGATCAATCACCACCGATCCACCGGCCTGATTCATGCCCTCCAGCCCCAGCGCCAAGCCATAGGACTGGACCAAAGCCAACACCACCGTCAGATAGCGGGTATATTGGTTGATCTTCTTGCGGCCCGATTCGCCTTCCTTCTTCAACGTCTCCAGCGTCGGCGACACAGCGGTCATCAACTGGATGATGATGGAGGCGGAGATATAAGGCATGATGTTGAGCGCAAAGATGCTCATACGTTCCACGGCACCGCCGGCGAACATATTGAACATGCCCAGAATGCCGCCCGCCTGGTTGGCGAAGAAGCTGGAAAAGGCGCCGCTATTGATGCCCGGCAGCGGGATATAGGTTCCCAGCCGGTAGACGATCAACGCCCCCAGGGTGAACCAAATCCGCTTCTTCAATTCGGTGGCCTTGGAAAAGGCGCCGAAATTGATATTGGCGGCAAGTTGCTCGGCAGCTGATGCCATGAAAGGCCCCTTGAAGTCGCACACCCGGCCGGCACACCCGGCCACTCTTGAACATGGCTTTGAACAGGGCCGACGCGTCGCGGTCAACATGAAAGTGACATGGCAAAGGCATTAAGCGTGACTTCCATCACGCCCGGCTGCCTGCCAACACCTCAATATCTCCTATCCGCTTAACCACATTTGTCGTCAGGGTCAATGCAACAAGCAACAACCCGGACGATGGTAGCGTGTCGGCGACGGATATGGCGTCGGATAGGCCCAAATGAAACAAGGCCCCGGGTTGCCCCGGAGCCCTGCTCCAACTTCAAACCGAAGACCGATCAGGCCTCGGCGGTCTCTTCGACCACCGGAACCGTGACGCTGCCACCGGCTGCTTCGACGGCGGCGATAGCGCCGGCCGAAGCACCAGCCACGTCAAACGTGACCTTGGCGGTGATCGCGCCCTTGTTCAGCAGACGCACGCCATCACGGGCGGCGCGAGCCAGACCGGCCGCAACCAGCACGTCGGCAGTGATCGTCTCGGCAGCGTTCAGGCGACCATCATCAATGGCCTTCTGCACGGAGCCGACATTGACCACAGCGTAGTCCTTGGCGAACGGCACGTTCGAGAAACCGCGCTTCGGCAGACGGCGATGCAGGGGCATCTGGCCGCCTTCGAAGCCCTTGATCGAGACGCCCGTACGGGACTTCTGACCCTTAACGCCACGGCCACCGGTCTTGCCCTTGCCGGACCCGATGCCGCGACCGATACGCATGCGACCCTTCCGGGCGCCTTCGTTTTCGCGGATTTCGTTGAGCTTCATGGTGTCTATCCTTCAAGCCGTATCGCGGAAGCCTCTTACGAGGCCTCCTCGACGCGCACGAGGTGCCGAACCTTGTTGATCATCCCGCGGACGGAGGGGGTATCCTCCAGCTCGCGGGTGCGGTTCAGCTTGTTCAGACCCAGGCCGATCAGGGTGGCGCGCTGGTCGCCCTGGCGACCGATCGGGCTACCGATCTGGGTCACGACGATGGTGGACTTGTCAGCCATTTACGCGGCCTCCTTCTCACCTTCGCGCTTGCCGAGAATATCGGAAACGCGACGGCCACGACGGGCGGCCACTGCACGCGGGCTGACGCACTGCGCCAGGGCGTCGAAGGTCGCCTTGATCATGTTGTGCGGGTTGGAGGTGCCGACCGACTTGGTCACCACATCCGCCACGCCCAGGGCTTCGAAGATGGCGCGCATCGGGCCACCGGCGATGATACCGGTACCCGGCGGGGCTGCACGCAACACGACCTTGCCGGCACCGAAGTGACCGTACACATCGTGATGCAGCGTGCGGCCTTCGCGCAGCGGCACGCGGATCATCGACCGCTTGGCCTGATCGGTAGCCTTGCGGATGGCTTCCGGCACTTCACGGGCCTTGCCCGAGCCGACGCCGACGCGACCCTTGGCGTCACCGACAACGACGATGGCGGCGAAGCCGAAGCGACGACCACCCTTGACCACCTTGGCGACACGGTTGATCCCGACGAGTTTCTCGACGAGATCGTCGCCTTCGCGCTCCTCACGACGATCGCGGTTATCGCCACGATCGCGGCGTTCGCCACGATCGCGGTTACGCCGCTCACCCTCGCCGCCGGCCGCGCTGTTCTCATTACGAGCCATTGCTACCCCCTTAGAACTGCAGGCCGGCTTCGCGGGCGGCGTCGGCCAAAGCCTTCACACGACCGTGAAACAGATACTGACCGCGATCGAACACGACGGCGCTCACACCCTTGGCCAGGGCGCGTTCGGCAATCAACTTGCCGACGGCCTTGGCCGCTTCGATGTCCGCGCCGGTCTTGAGGGCGTCGCGGAGATCCTTGTCCAGGGTCGAGGCAGCGGCGAGCGTATGGCCCGCCGTGTCGTCGATGATCTGGGCATAGATGTGCTGGCTCGACCGGAAGACCGAGAGACGAACGCGACCGCCCGCGAACTTGCGGATCCGGGCGCGTACCCGCGCCTTGCGGCGCTGGTTGAGATCCTGTTGCTTGCTCATCGACGACCGCCTTACTTCTTCTTGCCTTCTTTGCGGACGATGATCTCGTTCTCATACTTCACACCCTTGCCCTTGTAGGGCTCAGGCGGACGATAAGAACGAATCTCCGCAGCGATCTGACCCACCTGCTGCTTGTCAGCACCAGAGATCGAGATGGAGGTGGGCTTGTCGCACTTCATCGTGATACCCGCGGGAATGGGGTAGCGGATGTCGTGGCTAAAACCCAGGTTCAACACCAGCTCGGAACCAGCGACGGCGGCCTTGTAGCCGACGCCCGTGATTTCGAGATTCTTGGTGAAGCCCTTCTCCACACCGGTCACCAGATTGGCAAGGTTGGTGCGGGCGGTGGCCCAGTTCTGACGAGCGCGAACCGTTTCGTTGCGCGGAGCGACGACAAGCTTGCCATCCTCCAGCTTCGCTTCGATCTCGTCGATGAGGATAAGGCTGAGCTGGCCCAGCTTACCCTTGGCGGTGACAGTCTGACCGGTGACCTGAACGGTTACCCCGGCCGGAACCGGCACCGGATGCTTTCCGATACGCGACATGGCCGTGCTCCTTAGAACACCTTGCAGAGGACTTCACCGCCAACATTGGCGGCGCGGGCCTCGTTGTCAGACATGACGCCGCGCGGCGTCGAGAGGATCGCAATACCCAGCCCGTTATACACGCGCTGCAGATCGGCGATCTTGGAGTAAATCCGGCGGCCCGGCTTGGAAACGCGATGCACTTCCTTAATGACCGGTTCGCCTTCGTGGTACTTCAGCTCGATGCGAAGATTACTCACACCGGGCTTCACATCCTCTACGGAATAACCGCGGATGTAGCCTTCGCGCTTCAAAACTTCCAGCACATTGGTGCGGAGCTTGGAGGCCGGGCTGCTAACGACCGACATGCGGGCTTTCTGACCGTTACGGATACGGGTCAGCATATCGCCCAGGGGATCGCTCAGGTTCATTACCCGACCCTCCTTACCAGCTGGACTTGGTCATGCCCGGGATCTGGCCATTGCTGGCAAGATCACGCAGGGCGACGCGGCAGAGACGGAATTTGCGATAGAAGGCGCGCGGACGCCCCGTCAGTTCGCAACGGTTCCGGATGCGGGTGCGGCTGCCATTGCGGGGCAACTGCGCCAACTTCAGCACGGCCGCGAAACGCTCGTCATCGGGCAGATCACGGTTGCGGGCGGTCGCCTTGAGAGCGGCGCGCTTTTCGCGGTGCTTCGCCGCCAGCTCGGTGCGACGCTTGTTCTTCTCGACAGAGCTCTTCTTAGCCATGATTCCCCGCCTCCCCGATGAACGGCATCTGGAAAGCCTTCAGGAGAGCCTTGGCTTCCTTGTCGGTCTCAGCCGTCGTCACGAAGATGATGTCCATGCCACGGACTTCATCGATCTTGTCGTAATCGATTTCCGGGAAAATGATCTGTTCCTTCAGACCCATGGCGTAGTTCCCCCGGCCATCGAAGCTGGTCGCCGGGATACCGCGGAAGTCGCGGACCCGAGGCAGCGCGATGGTGACCAGACGGTCCAGGAACTCGTACATGCGGTCACGGCGCAGAGTCACCTTGCAGCCGATGGGCATGCCTTCACGCAGCTTGAACTGCGCGATGGACTTACGGGCCTTGGTGATCACGGGCTTCTGACCGGTGATCGCAGCCAGCTCAGCAGCAGCCGCGTTCACCTTCTTGCTGTCGCCGGCGGCTTCGCCGACACCCATGTTGATAACGATCTTTTCCAGGCTCGGAATCTGCATGTCGTTGGCGTAGTTAAACTCCGCCTTCAACTTGGCCCGGATGACCGTATCGTACTGTTCCTTCAGACGGGCAGCCATTGTGCGCCTCACTGGTCGATCACTTCACCGGAAGCCTTGGCGAAGCGGACCTTGCGTCCGTCCTCCAGGGTCCGGAAGCCAACGCGGGTCGGCTTGTTGGTCTTCGGGTCGATGTGCGCAACGTTGGACACGTCCAGCGCAGCTTCGATCTCGACGATGCCGCCCTGCTGCATCGGGGTCTGACGCTGGTGCTTCTTCACCAGGTTGACACCGCGCACCTTGACGCGACCTTCGGTCGGCAGCACTTCGATGACTTCGCCCGTCTTGCCCTTGTCCTTGCCAGCAATGACAACGACACGGTCATTCTTGCGGATCTTCGCAGCCATCAGAGCACCTCCGGCGCCAGCGAAATGATCTTCATGAACTTCTTACCGCGCAGCTCACGAGTGACCGGCCCGAAGATACGGGTACCGATCGGCTCACCCTGCTTGTTGATCAGCACGGCGGCATTGCGGTCGAAGCGGATGACGGAACCGTCTTCACGACGCAGTTCCTTGGCGGTGCGAACGATGACGGCGCGATGCACATCACCCTTCTTCACGCGGCCGCGCGGAATCGCTTCCTTCACCGACACGACGATAACATCGCCGATGGCGGCGAAGCGACGACCTGCGCCGCCCAACACCTTGATGCACTGCACCCGGCGCGCGCCGCTATTGTCGGCGACCTCCAGGTTGGTTTGCATCTGAATCATGGAATGGCTTCCTTATGTATTCAGCTGTTTTGGCCAATGAAGACCGGCGGCCGAAGCCGCCGGGTTCAATCAGCCGTTGTCGGCGACCGGAGTCGCCAGCACGGTCCACCGCTTGGACTTGGAAATCGGACGGCATTCTTCGATCTGGACAACGTCCCCGATCTTGACGCTGTTCGATTCGTCGTGAGCGGCGTACTTCTTGGACTGCTTGATGAACTTCTTATACACGGGGTGCATAACGCGGCGTTCGACCAGTACGGTGACGGTCTTGTCAGCCTTGTCGGACACCACGGTACCCTGCAGGACGCGACGGGGCATCTTGTAACCCCTCCCTTAGGACGCGGCGGCAGCAGACGATGTCTGCTGGCCGAGAATGGTCTTGATGCGGGCGATATCGCGACGCACCTCACGAACCCGCGCCGTGTTCTCCAGTTGGCCGGAAGCCTTCTGGAAACGCAGGTTGAACTGTTCCTTCTTGAGCGAGAGGAGCTGATCATTCAGCTCATCCGCGCTCTTGGCCCGAAGGTCGGTAGCCTTCGTCATGCCTCACCCCCTTCACCCAGACGGGTGACCATACGCACCTTGATCGGCAGCTTCGCAGCGGCCAGTTCGAAGGCGCGCTTGGCGAGATCCGCCGGCACACCGTCGAGTTCAAACATGATACGCCCCGGCGCAACGCGGGCCGCCCAGAATTCGGGCGAACCCTTACCGGAACCCATTCGCACTTCGGCCGGCTTGGACGAAACGGGCAGATCCGGGAAAATCCGGATCCACACGCGGCCCTGACGGCGCAGGTGACGGGTGATGGCGCGACGCGCAGATTCGATCTGACGTGCCGTAATACGCGCCGGCTCGACAGCTTTCAAGCCGAAAGCGCCGAAATTCAGCGTGGTGCCGCCCTTGGACGCGCCGTGAATACGGCCCTTGTGCGCCTTGCGGTACTTAGTACGCTTCGGACTCAGCATGGCATGTAGCCTTCTCTATATCCCTGCCAGTATCCGGACGTCTCAGCGGGCCGAGGTCTGATCCGCGGCGCGCTTGTCCTGCGCCATCGGATCGTGAGCCAGGACTTCGCCCTTGAACACCCAAACCTTGACACCGCAGGTGCCGTAGGTGGTCATCGCGGTACCAACACCATAGTCGATGTCGGCGCGCAGCGTGTGCAGCGGCACGCGGCCTTCACGGTACCATTCGATACGCGCAATCTCAGCCCCGCCCAGACGGCCGGAGCAGTTGATACGAATACCCTGGGCACCCAGACGCATGGCGGACTGCACGGCGCGCTTCATGGCGCGACGGAAAGCCACACGGCGTTCCAGCTGGCTAGCGATGTTCTCGGCGATCAGACGCGCATCAAGCTCCGGCTTACGGATCTCGACGATGTTCAGATTCACCTCAGAACCGGCCATCTTCGACAGTTCGGCGCGCAGCTTTTCGATGTCTGCGCCCTTCTTGCCGATCACCACGCCCGGACGGGCGGTGTGGATGGTCACGCGGGCCTTCTTAGCCGGACGCTCGATCACCACACGGCTGACACCAGCAGCCTGCAGGCGAGCCTGCAGGTACTTGCGCAGACGCAGATCCTGGTGCAGCAGCTTGGCATAGTCGCGATCAGCGAACCAGCGGCTGTCCCAGGTGCGGTTGATACCGACGCGAAGGCCGATCGGATTGACTTTCTGACCCATTACTCAGCGGCCTCCCCGGCCTTCTCCTCGACGCGCTCACGAACGATCACGGTCAGGTTGCTGAACAGCTTTTCGACGCGAGCACCACGACCGCGAGCGCGGGCATGGAAACGCTTCATGACCAGGGCCTTGCCCACGGAAGCGTGCGAGACGAAAAGACGATCAACATCCAGCTGGTGGTTGTTCTCAGCGTTCGCGATAGCGGACTGGAGAACCTTCTTCACCTCACCGGCGATGCGGCGCTTGGAGAATGTAAGAAGGGCGACGGCTTCACCAGCGGACTTTCCACGGATCAGCTGTGCAACCAGGTTCAGCTTCTGCGGGCTCGTGCGGATCATTCCGCCGAACGCCGAGGCCTCAGTCTCGCTGAGGCGCCGCTCTGCAGCAGGCTTGCCCATGATTACTTCCTCTTCGCCTTCTTGTCGGCCGCGTGGCCATAGAACGTCCGGGTCGGCGAGAACTCACCGAACTTGTGACCGATCATATTCTCAGTCACCAGCACCGGCAGGAACTTCTGGCCATTGTAGACGCCAAAGGTCAGACCAACGAAATGCGGCAGAATGGTGGAACGACGCGACCAGATCTTGATGATCTCGTTGCGGCCGGACGCACGCGCCTTGTCTGCCTTCTTCAACAGGTAGCCGTCTACGAACGGCCCCTTCCAAACGGAACGAGTCACGGCAGCACTCCTTACTTAGCGCGACGACGGATAATGAGCTTATCCGTGGCCTTGTTCTGACGCGTCTTCTTGCCCTTAGTCGGCTTGCCCCAGGGGGTGACCGGATGACGACCACCCGACGTGCGGCCTTCACCACCACCATGCGGGTGATCGATCGGGTTCATGGCGACACCACGAACCGACGGACGCTTGCCCAGCCAGCGGTTACGACCAGCCTTGGCGATCACCGTGTTGGACTGGTCGGGGTTCGAGACAGCGCCGATCGTGGCCATGCACTCACCGCGAACCATGCGCAGCTCGCCCGAGGGCAGCTTCAACTGTGCATAGCCCTGGTCGCGACCGACCAGCTGCAGGTAGGTACCAGCGGAACGCGCCAACTGACCGCCCTTGCCAGCCTTCAACTCCACATTGTGCACGATCGTGCCAACGGGGATGTTCTTCAGCGGCATGGCATTGCCGGGCTTCACGTCAACCTTCTCACCGGCGATGATCACATCACCGGCCTTCAGGCGCTGCGGAGCCAGAATGTAGGAGAGCGTGCCGTCCTCGTACTTCACCAGAGCGATGAAGCCAGTACGGTTGGGATCGTATTCCAGACGCTCCACCGTCGCCGGCATGTCGAACTTGCGACGCTTGAAGTCGACGATACGGTAGGTGCGCTTATGACCGCCACCGATACGGCGAGCGGTAATACGACCGGTATTGTTACGGCCGCCCGAGGAGGAGAGCCCCTCGGTCAGCATCTTGACGGGCTTGCCCTTATACAGCTCGGAGCGATCCACCATAACCAACTGGCGGAGGCTCGGCGTAATGGGACGGAAAGTCTTCAGTGCCATCGCTCTGTCCTCACACCCCGGTGGTCACGTCGATCGTGCTGCCCTCGGCGAGGGTGACCACGGCCTTCTTGTAGTCCGACCGACGACCGATCGTCCCACGGAAGCGCTTGGTCTTCCCCTTGACCACAACGGTGTTAACCGCCGTGACCTTCACCTTGAACAGGCCTTCGACCGCGGCCTTGATTTCCGGCTTCTTCGCATCCAGACGCACCTTGAAGGTGACCTGGTTATGCTCGGAGCCCATGGTGGCCTTCTCGGTGATCACGGGCGCGACGATCAGATCGTACATGCGCTCGGCCGAGACAATCGTCTTCTTGGCAGTGCTCATTTCAGGCGAGCCTCCAGCTGCTCGACGGCATTACGCGTCAGGACGAGAACGTCCTTGCGCAGAATGTCGTACACGTTGGCGCCCTGCTCCGGCAGCACATCGATGTGCGGGATGTTGCGAGCGGCGCGGGTGAACTGCTCGTTCAGGTTCGCACCGTCGATGATCAGAGCAGAGGTCAGGCCCAGGGCCTGAAGCTGGCCGAACAGCACCTTGGTCTTGTGCGTTTCGGTGACAGCGCTCTCCAGAACGACCAGCTTGCCTTCGGCAGCCTTGACCGACAGAGCGGTCTTCAGAGCCAGCTTGCGGACCTTCTTGGTCAGGTCATGTTCGTGGGAACGAACGACCGGCCCGAAAATACGCGCGCCGCCACGGAACTGCGGCGAACGCAGCGAGCCCTGACGAGCACGGCCGGTGCCCTTCTGACGCCACGGCTTCTTCGTGGTGCCGGAAATGTCAGAAATGCCCTTGGTCTTGTGCGTACCAGCGCGGCGCTTGGCGAGCTGCCACAGCACCATGCGCGCCAGGATGTCCTGACGAGAAGGCAGGCCGAACACGTCTTCCGACAGCTCGATCTCGCCAACGGTCTCGTTATTCAGGTTCTTAACGGACGTCTTCATTTATCAGCCCTCCTGCGCCGCAGGAGCTTCGGCCGCCGGGGCACGGAAAGCGCCGGGGAACGGCACGCCCTCGGGCAGCTTCTTCTTGACGGCATCCTTGACCAGGACGAAAGCGCCCTCATGGCCCGGGACAGCGCCCTTGACCAGGATCAGACCGCGTTCGGCATCAACCGACACGACCTTCAGATTCTGCACGGTCACGGTCTCGGAACCGAGGTGACCAGGCATCTTCTTGTTCTTGAAGGTCTTACCGGGATCCTGGCGACCACCGGTGGAACCGATGGAGCGGTGCGACACGGAGACACCGTGGGTCGCGCGCAGACCACCGAAATTCCAGCGCTTCATACCGCCGGCAAAACCCTTACCGAGGGTCGTGCCCTGCACGTCGACGAACTGGCCGGCAACAAAATGATCCGCGGTCAGCTCCGCACCAACCTCGATCAGGTTGGCAGGCTCAACGCGGAATTCGACGAGCTTCTTCTTCGGCTCGACCTTGGCACGGGCGAACACCTCACGCTGGGCCTTGGCGACGTTCTTCACCTTGGCCTTGACGGCGCCGAGCTGGAGGGCAGTGTAGCCATCCTTCTCTTCCGTCTTGTGGGCGACGACCTGGACCTGGTCCAGCTTCAGCACAGTCACCGGCACGCTTTCGCCTTCATCGGTGAAGACGCGGGTCATGCCGACCTTCTGCGCGATCAATCCGGATCGCATCTGTTTTCTCCTCACTCGGGACATCCTCAGGATCGGGAGAGGTCCCGTACGCACAAAACCAGGTACTGAACTCTTACAGCTTGATCTCGACGTCGACGCCGGCGGCCAGATCAAGCTTCATCAGCGCATCCACGGTCTGCGGCGTCGGATCGACGATGTCGAGCAGGCGCTTGTGGGTGCGGATTTCGAACTGCTCCCGCGACTTCTTGTCGATGTGCGGGCTGCGGTTGACCGTGAACTTTTCCAGCTGCGTGGGCAGCGGAATCGGACCGCGGACGCGCGCACCGGTCCGCTTAGCGGTGTTGACGATCTCGCTGGTGCTTTGGTCGAGCACGCGATGATCAAACGCCTTCAGGCGGATCCGGATATTCTGATTGTCCATGTCCTAGACCCCAAAAAGAGCAGGGTTTATACCCAAATAAGGAGCCGGCCCCAAGCACTTTCGGGCCGGCTCCCCAACATTGCAGTAATGCGTCGCTGTTCGACCGACTCTGCGCTCCGGTCATGATGACCGAAGTCGCAAAATCAGTCGGCAGCGTTGCGATACCGTGTCCCGATGAGGCGAGCCCATCGGAACGCAGTATTACTTGACGATCTTCGACACGACGCCGGCGCCGACGGTGCGGCCGCCTTCACGGATGGCGAAGCGCAGGCCTTCATCCATGGCGATCGGGGCGATCAGGGTCACGGCGAAGCGGATATTGTCACCCGGCATCACCATGTCCGTGCCTTCCGGCAGGGTCACCGAACCGGTCACGTCCGTGGTGCGGAAGTAGAACTGCGGACGGTAGTTGGCGAAGAACGGGGTGTGACGACCACCTTCTTCCTTCGTCAGGATGTAGGTCTCAGCCTCGAAGTCCGTGTGCGGCTT
>CALRQC020000045.1:0-46933 GCA_943370215.1 Azospirillum sp. RU38E | reverse complement strand
TGGCCACCACCAGAACCTTGACCGCCGCCGGAACCTTGGCCACCGCCGGAACCTTGGCCGCCGCCAGAACCTTGACCGCCGCCAGAACCTTGACCGCCGCCGGAACCTTGGCCACCGCCGGAACCTTGGCCGCCGCCAGAACCTTGACCGCCGCCGGAACCCTGGCCACCACCAGAACCCTGGTCGCCACCGGAACCCTGGCCACCACCGGAACCCTGGCCACCACCGGAACCCTGGCCACCACCGGAACCCTGGCCACCACCGGAACCCTGACCACCGCCAGAACCCTGGCCACCACCAGAACCCTGGCCACCACCAGAACCTTGACCACCCCCGGAACCTTGACCACCCCCGGAACCCTGGCCACCACCAGAACCCTGGCCACCACCGGAACCCTGGTCGCCACGAGACTTATCATCCTGCTGCTGTGGCGGGTCCGGCGGTTGTGCAGCCTCTTGGGCTGGGGGCAGCGGCAAAAAGGGGATCAGCCAGTTGGCCCCAGGGAACCCCGTGATCAGCAAGATCAGGAAAATGGGCAGCAGCCCCGCCAGCAGGCGCATCGTGCCGATAGCGCGCCATCGCAAATCGTCGGACAGCCAACCCATGCCAACCTGAATGTCGCCGGGCCAAATGGTTCGCTTCTGTTTGGATCGGCGGCTGGCCATGCTGACCAGACGGCCCAGACGGGTCGCTGAGTGGGAAATCCCTGCCATGTCCGCCTGAACGGCCGCCGCATAACGGCAGGCTGCCACATGGGCCTGTGCCGCCTGATCCGGCGCCGGCCCCACAGGGCGGGGCGGCAAGGCCAGCCAAGTCAGCAAGGCCACACAATCCGGAGGGTTGGACCCGACGATTCCGGAAAGCGTATAGACAGCAATGGCCGTCGCCAGCATCAGGCAGGCCAGCACCGGGACCAATGGCCCGGTGAAGGAAAGCAGGGCCATGGCGATGCCAAGGAACAGCAACGCCCAGATGCACGCGGTCAAGATGAAGGAAAGCTTCTGGGTCGCCCCCAGCCGACGCAATATATCGGCGGGTTCCCCCAAACGCTGTTGCCAACTGTTCCTGAGCCTGAGAAAGAGAAGCGCAAAGGCCGCCGCTGCAAGCAGGACAAGCGTACCGGCACCCAGCAGCACAACCCAGCCCCAGGCCACAATAGGGGCCGGCATCACGGCGGTCAGATAGCTTGCGAGAATCCCAAAAATGACAGACACGTAGAAACGTGGCTGTTCAAACCACCGCAGATAGCTGTGGAAAAACTTATGGAAATGCGCAATCACCGGCTGAAAGCCAGCCGTCGAAGGGGGCAAACCCACCCGCCTTCCACCGTAATGCATTACCCCTTCAGAGGGCGCCCCAACCATTTGCCATCCCGCAGACTTTGACAACCCAACTTACTGAAATTTCGTGGGATTGTGTAACAAAAACGTCAGGCCAGCGGAAGGAGCACCCGTATGTCGGGTATTCTTGGGGGGCAGATAAAGCTGATCGGGAACCGGATGGGGTGGGCGGTGGCAAGCATACAAGTCACCATCACCAAGGGGCCGCTGGAGGCTGCACTGGTGATTGAGCCCGCCTGATCCAGGCCGATCAACGGGGCGGGATATCAGCCACCACCCGCAGCAGCCAGGTCATTTCCAGCCACGACCGCTTGGCATGAACCAGCCGCAGGCCCAGCCCCTGGCCGGACAGGATGGCGTTGATGGTTTCCACCGCGCAATCCTCCGACAGCAGCATCAGCACTTCCGTGCGGGCAAGGTCCAGGGCGGCCAGTTGCGGGGCCAGACGGCGGAAATAGGCGAAATCATCGCCGCAATACCAGGCGCGTTCGGCCATGCTGGCGGGGTCGCGCGGGTAATAGGGCGGGGTGATGATGATCAGATCAAAGGCATCCGGGGCAAAGCTGGTGGCCTGATCCGCCAGAACCGGCCGCAGGATCAGGCCATTGCGCACGGCGTTCAGCCGCGCATTGGCCAGCGCTGCCGGGTTGATGTCGCTGGACACCACCCAGGCCCCGGCGCGGGCCAGGAACAGGCCGACCAGCCCGGTGCCGCAGCCGAGATCCAGCACCCGCCGCCCGGCAAGGCTGCGGCCCGGAAAGCGGCGGGCGAAATGATCCAGCAGCACGGCGGTGCTGACGGTGGGGCCGGGCGGGAAGACGCCCGGCTGCACAAGGATATCCAGCCCCTGCCGCCACCAGCGCCGTTCCACCGCATAATGCCGGCGGAACCAGCGCTGCAATAACGGCGTCACAGGCCGCAATATCAAGCGGCGCAGGCCGGCCAGCCAGCGGTTGCGGCGGGGCAGCCCCGTCATGGCATCAGCCCCTGGTAAAGCCCGGTATAGGCTTCCACCGTCTGTTCGATGGGCCAGAGACGGCGCGGCGGCAACGGATTATCCGCCAAGGCGGCCAGGGCCGCTGCGGCCAACCCCTCCTCCCCCACCGCCAGCCGGAAACCGGGATCGGCGCTGGACGGGGCAATGCCGACGGCACGCGACACCACCATGGCCCCGCGCGCCCGTGCCTCTGCCATCACCATGGCGAAGCTTTCAAACTCAGCCGTGTGCAGCAGCACCCGGCTGCGCGCCATCAGGTCGAACACGGCGGTACGCGGCAGGCGGCCGGTGAAGCTGAGATTATCCGCCACCCCCAATTGCCGCGCCAGTGCCTCCGCCGGTTCCAGCAACGGGCCCCAGCCGGCCCAGCAGGCCCGCAGGGTCGGGTGCTGCACCACCAACTGGGCGACAATGCGGACAAAGGCCAGCGGGTCTTTCACCGGGATCAGGTTGCCCACGGCCAGCAGATCGATTTCCCGTGGGCAGGTCGGCTGTTCCACCGGGGCCACCCCCCAGGGGATGACATGGCCGACATCCGGCCCACCATTTTCCAGCAGCACCCGGCGCTGAAAGGCACTGACGGCCACGGCTGTGACCCCCGGCTTGCCCAGCAGGCTGTGCCAGCGGCCGATATGCCGCACCTCCTGCCCCATCAGCGTCACCACCAGGGGGGCGGCGCACAGCCGGGCGGCCAGCCGGGCCACCCCGGCGCATTCCCCCAGCCAGAAGGCATGGATCAGGTCGAACGGCCCCGCCTGATGCAGGGCCGCCAGCAACTGCGCCTGGGCCAGCAAGCGACGCGGCAGCCGCGCATTATCCCCACCGATGGGCAGCACATCCAGCCCGTGCCATTGATAGGGCGTGCGGCGGGCCGGGTAATGCAGGGCAAAGATGCTGATCCGCCAGTCGGGATGGGCAGCGCGCAGGGCCAGCACATAATCCTGCAAGGCGGGGATACAATCACTGTCCTGTTCATCGGCCGGGAAGCCCGGCGTCACCAGGGCGATGTGACGCGCACTCATCCCGCCGCCCCCGCCGGGGCGGTGGTGCTGCAGGACAGGGCCCGCACGTCCGGCCGCCCCGGTACCTGCCAGCGGGCGATCAGCATCCCCGCCCGCGACCGCCAGGCCCGCAGCTTCAGCCCCACGGCGCGGGGATGCAGGCGGTTCTTCTCCTGGTCCCAGGCCACCTCATGCGTCAGATAGGCCAGGGCATGGGCGTAATAGCGTTCCGAATAGGTGCGGGGGAACCGGTTTTCCCGGTCACTGCCCTCGGCAAAGTCGGGCGAGGTGACATGGGGCGACAGCTCGCTGTAAAGCTCCGTCCCCTTGATCGGATAGGCCAGCGTGACTGTGTAGCGGTCGGGCCGGGCATTTTTCAGATATTGCAGGGTATTGAGGATATCCTCTTCCTCCTCCCCCGGGTAGCCCAGCATCAGGAAGGTGCCGGTTTCAATCCCCGCCTCGCTGGCCGCACGGATCATGGCGGTGGCCGCCTCCACCGTCACCTGCCGGTTCATGCTGTCCAGAATGCGCTGGGAACCGCTTTCTGCCCCAATCCAGACACGGATACAGCCGGTGCGGGCCAGCAGTTCCACCACCTCCGGGCTCATCCGGTCGGCGCGGGTGATGCATTCATAGCGGATGTGCAGGCCGGCGGCGTCCAGCGCGTCCGCAAATTCCCGCAGCCAGCGGTGATTGACGGTGAAGACATCATCGACAAACCAGAACTGGTCCGGCTGGTACAGCCGGGTCAGTTCGGCCAGTTCGGCCACCACCTTGTCAGCCGCGCGGCGGCGATAGCTTTTGCCATAGACGGCGCGGCTGCACCAGGAACAGCTATAGGGGCAGCCGCGCTGGGTGGAAACGTTGAGCGAGGTCTGGCCATGCGCCCCCCGCCAGGCCCGGAAATAGGGGGAAAGGTCGATGCGGTGGCGGGCCGGAACGGGCAGTTCATCCAGCTTGGGCAGATGCGCGCGGGATGGGGAGAAGGCCGCCTGCCCATCCGCCCCGCGATAGGCCAGCCCCGGAATCCCGGCCAGTACGGCGGGGTCGGCCAGATCGGCATCGGGCAGGGCGGCGATGGCGGCCATCGTCTCCTCCCCCTCCCCCACCACCAGCAGATCCACGCCATGGGCCAGATAATCGGCGGCGTTATAGCGCCCGTCCGGCCCGCCCAGCACCACCTTGATGCCGGCGTGCAGGGCCGACGCACGCAACTGGCGGATCAGCCGCAGCACCACCTTGCGGGTCATCAAGGTGACGTAGAAGGCCACCATGCGCGGGCGCAGCTCATCCATCCGGGCCAGGAAGGCGGGCTCCGTCAGGAAGGTATTGTCGATCACCTCATGCACCACGCCCTGGCGGTCCAGCCAGGCGGAGATGGAGAGCAGGCCCAGCGGCGGATAGGGCCGCATGATCTTCTGTTCCACCGGGTCATCGGCGAGAAAGTAACCGTGGGAGAGGACGAGGCTCATCCCTGTCTCCGAAATTCCAGCAACATATGATCGGATATCCCGGCCAGCAGCGGCCAGCCGGGCAAGGCGCGGTCGAGACGTTCCAGCCGGTCCACCAGGGCGGGGCGGTTGGTAAAGACCGGTTCCAGCGCGCTGGGGGGGACCGCCAGACCGATGGGGCGGACAGCCACACAGTCAAAATCAGCGGCGAACATGCGGCGCAGCCGGTCCGGCCCGTAATACCAGATGGGAAAGCTGGCCGCCCCCACCCGCGCTGTCACCGGCCCGCCGCCCAGGCGGCGGAAGGCGGCGCGCGGGTGCAGGCGGGGCAGATGCCACGCCACCTCCCACAGGCAGAGCGGTGGCATCACCACCAGCACCACCCGCCCGCCGGGCCGCACGATGCCAGCCAGCCGCCCGGCCAGGGCGGCCAGATCGTCGGGCGACAGGCAGTTCAGCCCGCCGAAATTGGACAGGACCAGATCAAACTGCCGGCCCAGCAGGGCGGGCGACAGCATTTCCGCCGCCAGCCGCGTGGTCTGCACCAGATGACCCAGCCCGGCCCTGGCGGCTTTACGCGCCGTCTGCACCAACATGCCGGTGGAAATATCGGTGGCCAGCACCCGATAGCCACGGGCGGCCAGATGCACCGCATCCTCCCCCGTGCCGCAATTGATCTCCAGCACGTCCGCCGGGCGGCCCAGCGCGTTCAGCACCGGTTCCAGATGCGACCAGACAAGGTTTCGCTGCGCCCGGCCAACCCGGCTGCGGGTGAAATCATCGTCGTAGCTGTCGGCGGCCTGATCGAAGGCGGCGTCGGTCATGATGCCGCCCCCGCCGTTTCCGCCGCCGCCATCACCGGGGCATCGCCGCGCGGCTTTTCCAGCCGCAGCCGCAGGGCCCCCAGCGCCAGCGGCAGGGCCTGGCGCGCCAGTACCGACAGGGCGCGCAGCCGCCCGCCCGGCAATTCGCCACGCAGCACCTTCACCGCCCGCGCCCAGGCGACGCGGCGATGCACGTAACGGTGCAGATGGCGATAGAAATTGGGCCGATAAGCACCGGGGAACATCAGGTCCAGATCGTCGCTATGGGTCCAGTTGGTCTTCTCCCCCAAGGCCGCCCGCATCCGTTCATAGAACACGGTACCCGGCAGCGGGTAGGAGACGGAAATGCCGATCTGATCGGGCAGCAGCCCCGTCACCATGGCGATGGTGCGGTCGATATCAGCGCGGGTTTCACCGGGATAGCCGAATTGCAGGAAGAAGGCCGAACGCATCCCCAGCGCCCGGATGCGCGGCACCAGCGCATCAATCTGGGCGCGGGTAATGCCCTTGTCCATGGCATCCAGAATGCGCTGGGAACCGCTTTCCGCCCCGATCCAGACCGTGTCCAGGCCGGACGCGGCCAGCGCTTCCAGCGTATCGCCCTTGGCCAGCAGATCGGCGCGTGACTGGATGGTGTAGGAAAAGCGCAAACCGCGCTGTTGCACCAGTTCGGCAAAGCGCTGAATCCAGCCGGGTTTCAGGCCGAAAATATCATCGGTGATCCAGAAATGATCGGGCTGATAGGCACTGATCAGATCGGCGATTTCATCCACCACGCTTTCCGGGGAGCGGGAATTATAGCGGCTGCCATAGATGGGCTTTGCGCACCAGTTGCAACTGAACGGGCAGCCGCGCGTGGTGGAGATGTTCAGCGAGAAACGCCCATGCGCCTGCCGCCAGATGCGGCGATACGCCTCCATATCCACCAGATCCCAGGCCGGACGCGGCAGCGCATCCAGATCGCGCAGCACGGCACGGCGCGGGGTGGCCACGAGGGTGGCCAGCTTGGCCACCTCCCCCGCCGCTGCCGGCATCGGCTGCGCGTGGATAATGCCCTCGATCCCGTCCAGCGGCTGGCCTTCCTGAAGGGCTGCCAGCACGGCGCGCAAGGTCGCCTCCCCCTCGCCCTTGATCACGGCATGGGCACCGGCGGCCAGGTAAAGGTCGGCATGGTCGGCGGCATCGGAACTGCTGACCAGCACCTTGGCGCCGCGCGCGCGGGCCAGGGAGACCATGCCCAAAGCTGCCTCCCGCATCCGGGTCAGGCACATCTTGGTCAGATAGTTGAAGCCATCTTCATAGATCACCACGGTGCCGGGGCGCTCCCCATCCACCAGATCGACAAAACCGCGCTCATTCTCCGCCAGACCGGCATCGAACAGGGAGACGTTATAGCCGGCCTGCCGCGCCACGGCGGCGGCATAGAGCGTGCCCAACGGCGGATAGGGCTGGGCCGCCCGCCACTGCTTTTCATCAAAGCGATAGAAAAAGGCCGAGGCCACCAGCAGGCGGGAGCGGTCCACCCCACGGTCGATCAGCATGTCACCCTTATTCTCCAGCCGATCCAGCGTGTCCTGATAGGAACGCAGGATGCGGTTACGCCAGTCACGCGTGTGCAGCTTGGCCACATGGCGGGTCATCTGCATGGCCCCGCGCGCTTCCAGCGCCGGCAGGGCCGGCACCTTGCGGCGCACCCAATAACGGGTGAGATGCAGCAGGGCGCGGTCGATCAACCCGCCCCAGGGGCCGGCGAAGAGCTTCTCCGCCCAGGGACGGGGAAAGGCCGCCGCCTCCCCCGCCGGGGCGGGCAGCAGGGCGGCCGGGCGGGCCTTGGCCACCCATTTGTTGCGGCTGTGCAACTCATCCAGCAGGGCGGTGCCGGCCACCGGGATCATGCTGGCGGTTTCCACCGCCGTGAACGGGTCGCGCAGCGGCAGATCCAGCGTATCGGCATCGACCAGATAATTGGCGCAGAGCAGATCGGGATCGGGCAGGCGATGCACCTTCCACTGGATCAGCGTGCGCGCGATCCACAGCCGGCCCGGCTGGGCAATGATGAAATAGTCGAAATCGCCATCCGCCGCCATCACGCCTTTGGAAAGCGAGCCGGAAATCCCCACCGCCCGCACAAAGGGGATGCGCATCAGGCTGCGGCCCATGGCCAGCGCGTCGGGCATCACCTGGCGGGCGCGGGCGGCCGTATCGGCACGGCGCGCCACCCGCGCCGCAATCTCCGCCAGGGCGAAGAAGGGACCGGGCGGCAGGATGTTGTCCGGGTCCAGACCGGGTTCCACCCCATCCAGCCGCTGCACCAGCCCCACCGCCACCAGCCGTTGCAGCCCGACGGCCAGCGCCGCCGGGTCCAGGCCGGGCAGATCGACCCAATGGGTAATTTCTGGGGCGGTCAGCGGATGGCGGAACAGGTCATGATAAGCCAGCACGCGCAGGATGGCAGATTCCACCCGGCCCATTACCGGCAGGGAACGGCCGGCATCATCATTGGCCGGGATCAGTGCGAGGGGCAGCATGTTGTTCATGGGCTGGTCGCCTCCTCTGCCCGAAATCCCTCGATCTCGGGCCGCGTATAGCGGAGCAGTTTCTGGAAAACCTTCAGTTCCAGCGGCTTGGCATAAAGCTGCAGGCCATAGCGCAGGGCCGCCAGCAGCGGCATCAGCCGGCGGTTCAGCGGCCCGACGGTGAAATCGGTGCGGGTGGGGTAGCGCGCGTTCAGCACGGTTTCAAAATCATGGATGTGCCGCACCATGGCGGGCGTCAGCCAGGGGGTCAGCGGGTTGCGGTGCAGGTCGAAATTCTCCCAGGCCGGCGACAGCCATTCTTCCAGGCTGGAGGGAAAGGCAAAGCCGGCTTCCACGATCTGGCGGTGCAGGTCGCTGCCCTCCGTCGGCACGGGGCTGTAGATGTAAAGAATGATCTCCGTCGCCGGGGCCTGGCGCTTCAGTTCGCGGATGAAGCCGATATCGCGATGAATCTGCGCCCAGACGTCGGCTTCTGTCGGCTTGGGGAAGCCCAGCACGAAGGAATATTCCGGGATGATGCCAAAGCCCGCCAGACGGCGGGCAAAGCGCAAAATCTGTTCGCCGGACTGTTTGCCGCCCTTGTCGATCTGGGCCAGGATGCTGTCATCCCCGCTTTCGGCCCCGAAAAAGATCATCCGGCAGCCGGCGCGATACATCAGCGCCAGCGTCTCATCACTATATTTGTCGATCGTGTCGATGCGGCCTTCGCCCCACCAGATAACGCCCTGGCCCTGCATGGCGCGGGCAAATTCCACCACCCGCTTTTCCGAGACGAAGAAATTATTGTCGGTGAATTCGATGGCATCCACGCCATGGGCATCGCGCACCCGCAGCACATCCTGCGCCACCAGGGCCGCCGAGCGCGATTTCCAGCGGCCCTGATAGATCGGCACCACGGCGCAGAAGGAACAGGTGAAGGGGCAGCCGAAGCTGGTATGCATGGCATGGGTGCGCCGCCCCAGGAAGGTACGCGGCAGATACCCTGCCATCGGATAGCGGCGTTCTAGCAGGTGCAGCGGCAGGGGCGGCACCGCATCCGGGTCGGGGATGGCACCGCGCGACACGCGCAGCAGATTGTCACCACGCAGCAGGATCAGCCCCGACACCTTGTCCGGGGCCTGCCCCGCCTCCAGCGTCTCCAGCAGGGCCGGGAAGGCCAGATCGGCCGGCCCGTCGATGATGTAATCCACCCAAGATGAGCGCAGCACGGCATCGGGCTGGTTGGAGGGGAAATAGCCGCCCCAGATGATGGTGATATCGGGGAAATGTTCCCGCACCTGGCGGGTGATCGGCACGGCCTGGCGCAATTGCGGCCCCGGCATCACCGTGGCCCCGAAATAGCGGTAGCGCCCGCTGGCCAGCAGGTCGCGGATGGTGGGCCAGGGATCGGCCTCCCGGTTGCCATCCACCAGTTCAACGGTGAAGCGGTCACCCAGGCAGGCGGCCAGATGCAGGATGCTGTTGGGCACGCGGGGCCGGCTGGTGGCCCAGGGGTTGAACAGGATGATGCCAGGCTGGGAAAGGCTGGACAAGATCAGGCCCCCGCCCCCGGGATGGCCCGGCACAAGCCCGCAACGGCCCGCCTGCCCCCATTGAAATCCACCTGATGCATCACCGATCTCCCATACCGTCGGACCCTTGACGGATGGGGGGCGGGGATTATTCCCGGCAGCGGCAGAAAATTCGTGAAACAGAGTGGAAACAATATTTACAGTGCAGCAATTTCACTTCCCCCGCCGAACGGTGGTATATCCCGTTGCGATCATCGTTAAGGATGATTGACCTCCATCGCGGGGGCGCGGTTATTCCGGGGCCGATGGCGACAGTTACCGCCAGCGCCGCCCGTGACATGCCGGGTTCGCCCATGATCGGTCGTCTGTAACCCGTCATACGTCTTGCCTTCCCGACAGGTGTTTTCGAATGCGCAAATGGATTTTGGCGGCGGTTGTATTGGCAGCCGTTGCCGCCTTGCTGTGGTTCAAACCCTGGCACAAGGAAGGACCGCCCAAGGATCTGACGGCAACGGTCCGGCGGGGTGACATCAGCGACACGGTTTCCGCCACGGGCACGCTGGAACCATCGAAACTGGTGCAGGTCGGTGCCCAGGTGACGGGGCAGTTGAAGGCCCTGCATGTCACGCTGGGCGACCGCGTGGCCAAGGGCGACCTGATTGCCGAGATTGATTCCATCCAGCAGCGCAATGATCTGCGGGTGGCCCGCGCTGCCCTGGCGGAAGCCGAAGCCTCGCTGAAATCCCGCCAGTATCAGTTGGACAAGGCCGAGCGCACGCTGAAACGCCAGCGCACGCTTTACACCGGCAATGCCGGGTCGGGGGCCGATTTCGACGATGCGGAAATCGCCGTCGACGTGGCCCGCGCCGATCTGGCCCTGGCCAAGGCGCAGATCGAGCGCGCCACGGTGGAAGTGGAAAAGGCAGAGGCCAATCTGGGCTATACGCGGATCGTCGCCCCCATGGATGGCCGCGTGCTGGCGCTGGCGGTCAAGGCCGGCCAGACGCTCAGTGCAGCACAGACCATCCCGGTCATCGGCGTCATCGCCGAGACCGACACCATGACGGTGCGCGCCCAGGTTTCAGAGGCCGATGTGGCCAAAATCAAACCCGGCCAGACATTATGGTTCAACACGCTGGGTGACCGGCGCACCCGGCATGAAAGCACGGTGCGCGCGGTGGAACCCGCCCCCACCTCCATCCTGACCGCAGGGCAGGAAGGGCTGAGCAGCGCCAGCAGCCAGAGCACGACCTCACAGGCCGTCTATTTCAACGTGCTGTTCGATGCGCCCAACCAGGGCGGCAGCCTGATGCCGATGATGACGGCAGAGGTGCATATCACCACGGCCGGGGTGGAAAAGGCCCTGATCGCCCCGATGAGCGCCTTTACCGGCCCCGGTGCCGATGGGCTGTACCGCGCCCGGCTGCGCGGCCCCGATGGGAAGCTGGTGGAACGCAAGGTCAAGCTGGGCCTGACCAACCAGGTGGAAGGCGAAATCCTGGACGGCGTGAAGGAAGGGGAGGTGCTGCTGCTCTCCACCGGGATGGAAGGGCTGGGGGGCGCACCGGGGGCCGATGGCGATATGGGTGGGGATGAATGACGGCCAGGCTGGAACTGTCCGGCATTACCCGCCTGTACCAGACCGGCGGGGAAACCGTGGCAGCCCTGGACGGCATCGATCTGGTGATCGAGCCGGGGGAAATGGTCGCCATTGTCGGGGCCTCGGGCTCCGGCAAATCCACGCTGATGAATATTCTGGGCTGCCTGGACCGGCCCAGCGGCGGGCATTACAAGGTGGGCGGCGAGGATGTGGCCAACCTGTCGCCCGACGGGCTGGCCCGGCTGCGGCGGGAACATTTCGGCTTCGTCTTTCAGCGCTATCATCTGATTTCCGGGCTGACGGCGGCGGGCAATGTGGAATTGCCCGCCATCTATACCGGTGAACGGTCGGAAAGCCGGCGCAGCCGCGCCCATGCCATTCTGGAACGGCTGGGCCTGGGCAGCCGGCTGACCCACCGGCCCAACCAGCTTTCCGGCGGCCAGCAGCAGCGCGTGGCCATCGGCCGCGCCCTGATGAATGGCGGCGGCGTCATTCTGGCCGATGAACCGACCGGCGCGCTGGACAGCCGCACCGGCGAAACCGTGCTGGCCTTGCTGAAGGAACTGAACGCCGAAGGCCGCACCATCATCATCGTCACCCATGATCACGGGGTGGCCGCCCATGCCGACCGGGTGGTGGAAATCGCCGATGGCCGCATCCTGTCCGACAGCGGGCGGCCGGTGGAACGGGCGGCCCCGCCGCCGCCCGCGCCCCAGGCGGCCAACCCGTTCCGCCCGCTGGCGGCCATCGGGTTCAGCATCCTGGGCGCCATGGTCATGTCGATGCGGGCCATGGCGGCACAGAAGCTGCGCACCGCCCTGACCATGCTGGGCATCATCATCGGCATCACCGCCGTGGTGGCGGTGGTGGGGCTGGGCGAAGGGGCGCAGCGCCGGGTGACAGAGGAACTGAGCGATCTGGGCACCAACACGCTCAGCATCTATCGCGGGCGGAGCTGGGGGGACATGAAGGCGGCCCGCCTGTCCAAGCTGACCCTTGCCGATGCCGATGCGCTGGCGGCCCAGCCCTATGCCGATGGGGTGACGCCGGAAATGTCCGGCTCCGTCACCGCGCGCTATGCCGCCAACTCCGCCACCATGTCGGTGACGGGAGTGGGGCTGGATTATTTCCGCGTCAATGGCATGAAGCTGAAATCCGGCCGGCTACTGACGCTGGCGGACCTGAACAGCGTACAGCCCAGCATCGTGCTGACGGACAAGACGGTGGAAAGCCTGTTCAAAGGGGAGGTGGGCGACCCGATCGGCCGCATCATCCTGGCCGGCCAGGTGCCAGCCACCGTGGTGGGCATTGTGGAAACCAGCCGCCAGGGCATGGGCGGCAGCAGCCGGGCCACCGGCTATATGGCCCATACCGCCCTGCGCGCCCGGCTGACCGGCAGTGCCGACCTGGATTCCATCACCGTGCGGCTGAAGGATGGGGTGGACAGCACCAAGGCCGAAAAGGCCCTGAGCGCCCTGCTGATCCAGCGGCATGGCACCAAGGATTTCAACATTTTCAACAGCGACCAGATCCGCAAATCCATCCAGCGGACCACGGCGATCTTCAGCCTGATGATCTCCGCCCTGGCCGGGGTGGCGCTGGTGGTGGGTGGCATCGGGGTGATGAACATCATGCTGATCGCCGTGACGGAGCGGACACGTGAAATCGGCCTGCGCATGGCTGTCGGCGCCCGCCAGTCCGACATCATGATCCAGTTCCTGATCGAGGCCATTGCCGTCTGCATGGTCGGCGGGTGTACCGGGCTGCTGATTGCCTTCGGGCTGGGCGGCCTGTTCAATTCCGCCAATTTCGGCCTGTCGATCATCATCACCCCCGCCGCCATTCTGCTGGCCTTCCTGTCCACCATGCTGATCGGCCTGATCTTCGGCTTCCTGCCGGCGCGCAAGGCCGCGCGGCTGGACCCGGTCGATGCCCTGTCACGGGATTGAACAACCGATGCGCGCCCGCCTGCTGCCCTGTCTGATCGCCCCGCTGCTGCTTTCCGGCTGCCTGACCACGCCCGCAACTTATCAACGCCCAGCGCTGCCCGGCGGGCTGGACTGGCAGGGTGACCAGCCCGCCGGCACGCCGGCATCCCCTGCCCCAACCGCGCCGGTGCCGGCGCCGGCCGATCCCTGGTGGCATTCCTTCGGCGATCCGGGGTTGAATGCCCTGATGCCTGTGGTGCTGGCCGCCAATAATGACGTGTTCAGCGCCGCCCTGCGGGCTCGCCGGGCATTGCTGGAGGCCGATCTGGCCGGCGTGCCCCGCATTCCCAGCCTGTCCGGCTCGGTCAGTGCCGGGCGCAACATGCCTTTGTCGGGCGATGGCAAGGCGCGCAACAATGCCGGCACCAGCCTGGGCCTGTCCTATGAGGTCGATCTCTGGGGCCGCATCGCCGCCAGCCGGGGGGCGGCGGGGATGGAGGCGCTGGCCTCGGCCGAAGATGTGGAGACGGCGCGGCTGACAGTGATTGCCGCCACGCTCTCCACCTGGTGGCGGCTGGCCCATGCCAACCAGTCCATCGCCAGCGCGCGGGCCGGGCTGGAAACCACCTACCGCACGCGGGAAATCGTTGCCACCATGCTGCGGGCCCGCACCGCGTCGGAGCTGGAACGGCTGGAGATGGAACAGACGGTGGAGACGCAGCTTTCCAGCCTCGCCGCATTGGAGCGGGAGCGGGATGCCCAGCGCGCCGCCCTGGCCGTGTTGCTGAACGGGGCCGCCAATCCGGCAGCCGAACCGCAGATGTTGCCGCAAGGCGCGCTGCCGCCGCTGGCCCCCGGCCTGCCCGCCAGCCTGTTGTCACGCCGGCCGGACCTGCGCGCGGCCGAGCTGCGGCTGCGCGCCACGCTGCGCCGCACGGATGAACGCAAGGCCGGCTATTTCCCGGCGCTGACCCTGTCGGGCAGCCTGTCCACCAGCGGGGAGAAGCTGGCCGAATTTCTGACCAATCCGGTCGGCGCGCTGGCCAGCCAGATCAGTATGCCCTTCCTGAACCTGAAGGAAATGGGGCTGAACCTGAAGGTCTCCCAGGCGCAGTATGAGGAGGCGGTGGCCAGCTTCCGCGGCACCGTGCTGACGGCCCTGTCGGAAGTGGTCACCGGCCTGTCAGCCCGCGAAACCCTGCAGCGCCAGGATGATCATCTGGCCCGGTCCCTGACCCTGCAACGGCAGGTGCAGGGGCTGTATGAGGTGCGGCTGCGGGCCGGTGCCGTGCCGCTGCGCACCCTGCTGGAAGCGCAGGAGCGCACCCGCACGTCCGAAAATGCCGTGATCGACAACCGGCTGGCCCGCCTGCTGAACGAGGCGACACTCTACCGCGCCCTGGGCGGTAGCCCGGCCAGCCAGGTGGAATGAAGACAAAACCTAAACAACCCGATGAACCTGGATCAGCCGGTCATTTTCCCCCGGCCGGGCAGGACGGACGAACTGTTTGGGCATGTCATTGTCGGCAAGCAGGGTGGCGATGAACAAGGATTTGTTCAGCCAGTCATGCTTTCCCTCCGCCACGGTGAAGCTGGGGCTTAACCGATAGCGATATTGCTGCCCGGGGATGGGCGTATAGGCGATGCCGATATTATGGATGATGATGATGCTGCCATCATCCTCCCGCAGGCGATAGAAGGCATCCACCACCTCCACCCCATCGGGGCGGATGACGGGGAAGTCGGCACCGCCCGTTACCACCTTGCCCTTCAGGCGCGGCCCTTCGAACCAGCCGCCGATGATGGGCCAGAACTCCGCCCGCCCACCATCCTTGGCCTTGACCGCCGCCCCCGCCGCCATCCCCGGAACCATCGGTTCCGGGTCAGAGCAGGTGACGAAGAGATTCATCACCAGTTCCGTGCGCACCGGATCATAATCTTCCAGCGGTTTGGGGGCGGAACTGTTGCCGCCCGTCGCCGCATTGGTACCGGCAGGCAACAGTCCCGACAGGGCGAACATGCCGCCAGTACAGATCAGACCACGGCGCGACAGAACCTGTGACATGCTGTTACCCCCCGATCACCATTTCTTGGTGAGGCTGATGCCATAGCTGAACGGACGGCCATACACGCGGTAATAGCTGCCCAATCCATCATTGTTGGCATCGGTCAGATAGCTTTTATTGGTGAGGTTGCGGCCCCACAGTGCCGTCGTCCAGCCGGCATCATTGGAAGACAGGCTGATCCGGCCATTCAGCAGCCCATAACCGTCCAGGTTGCGCAGGGCGGCATCCACAGGGTTTTGCATCACAATGCGGTTGCTGCGGAAATTATAGTCCAGCGAGATGCCGGCCATCAGGTCGCTGGTCAGCTCCCAATCATAGGAGGCCGCGATATTGCCGCTCCAGCGCGGGGAGAAGTCGATCCGGCGATCCTTCCAACTCAGAGGCTGGCTGTTGAAAGAAAAAATCTGCTTGTCGCTGTCGGTGACCTTGGCCTCCATATAACCAACCGACCCTTGCAGGGTCAGGCCGGGCAGTGGCTTCAGCACGGCTTCCACTTCCACACCATCATGGCGGGCCTTGCCCACATTGGTCAGGCGGAAGATGAACTGGCCGGGGGTCAGCACGCTGGGCAGCGTGGTCAGAGCCTGCAGATCCTTATGGTCGTAATGGAAGGCGGTCAGGTTCAGCATCAGCCGGTTTTCCAGCCAGGTGCTCTTCAGGCCCGCCTCATATGACCAGACAATTTCTTCCTTATAGGGGCTGACATCGGCCGGCTCCTGCGGGAAACCGCCGAACACACCACCGGATTTATAGCCACGGGCAATGGCGGCATAGGCCATTACCGACTTGTCGAACTTGTAATCCGCCGACACCTTGCCCGACCAATGGTCCTTCAGCTTGGCGGTGGAATTCAGGTTGCGCAGCAGAACGACATTATCCTGCGGGAAATAGAAGGTGCCGTCACGATAGCGCGTCTCTTCATCAGAATAGCGCAAGGAAGCGGACAGGTTCAGTTGGTCATTGACCGCGTAATCCACCTGCCCATACAGCGCGGCATAGTCCGTTTCCTGCCGGTAACGCACATTGATCAGGGCATTTTCCTGACGCACGCCCAGCGGTGCGAAGGAAAGACCGACAATGGCGACATTGTCGCGCAGGTCGGCAACGCGATGGCCCTTGTAGCTGTTAAAGGAATAGATCGCACCCGCCAGCCACTTCAACGGCCCATCATCATTGGAGGTGAGGCGGAGTTCCTGCGACATCTGCCGGATGGTGGCCGTGTCATTCTGGTCCACCAGCCGCAGGTTGGTGGCATCATAATCGAAAAGCTGCTGGAAGCCGAAACGGCTGAACCCGGTGATGGAGCTGAGCTTCACCGCATCGAAATCATAATCCAGCGACAGGGTGCCGCCCCATTCATGATTATCCAGCTTGTTTCCGGGAGAGGAGATGACACGCTTGCCATCATCCGACACCAAGCTGGTCGGCAAGGCGCCTTTGGCACCGGTGATGATATTGTTGAACTGGGCAAAGTTCAGGCAGTTTTTATTATCCACGCGGCCGGCCAGCACGGGCGCGCAGAAATTCCCGTTGGCATCATAGGCGGCGGTCGCCGAGGCCAGGGTGGTTTCCGACTGGTCGCGGTTGGCGAACAGTTTCAACACACCGGTCAGGCGCTCACTGGGTTGAAACAGGGCCTGGATCCGGCCGGACGTGCGGTCGGGCGCGCCATATTTGCCGCTGGCCGCTGCTGTGCGCTGCCAGCCGCTGCCACCTTCCTGGGTCGCCGCCACACGCAAGGCAAAATTGTCCGACACGGGAACCGACTGTGCCGCTTCCAGCCGATATTCGTTCCAACGGCCATAATCGGCACTGAAATAGCCATCGCTGGCCCCCAGTTCCGGCCGGCGCGACAAGATCTTCACCGCACCGCCGGTGGTGTTGCGCCCGTAAAGACCACCTTGCGGACCTTTCAGGACTTCCACCCGCTCCAGGTCATACATGGTGCCGCCGCCCATGACAGACGAGCTTTGGTAGATATCATCAACATAAATGGCGGTCGCCGGGTTATTGTTGGCATTGTAATCAAACAAGGCCACGCCACGAATAACCCAGGTGGGGGCGCCGCCGCCCTTGTCGGCCTGGATCTGCACGTTGGGGATCAGCGCCCCCACCTGATCCACCGTGACCGCGCCGGCTTCCTTCAGCGTGTCGCCCCGGAAGGCGCTGATCGCCACCGGCACATCCTGCAGGTTCTGGGCACGGCGCTGTGCCGTCACCACGATCTCATCCAGGCCCGCCTCCTGGGCATGAACCGTTGTTGCCGGCAAGGCCAGCGCCACCAGTGAACAGCAAAGCCCAAAACTGGCCGCAAAAGGGTGCTTCAGTGTCATCATGTTCTCCCTTGACCCTGTCATGGGTCGGGCATGGGACGACCAGCGGCGTCACCGGCAAGGCGGCAGCAACCGGCATTGCCCGGCGCAGCAAAGGCGGGGCAATAAGTGCCGTCATGCGACAAGGGCAGCATCCACCCCCGTCACCCATCCATGTTTCCGAACCCGTTGTGAACGGACCCCCCGCCTGTCACCAGGCACCAAACCGGGGGGTCAAACCCTGTCCAAAATTTTTTGGTCGATTGACCATTTTTCGTCCCTTAGAGCGACTGATTTCCCTGTCGATGTCAAGCAGGTTTTTTAAAATTTTTGATATTCACTATAACGTTCCGCTTTCAGAAACATAATATTATTAATTATCAATCAGTTAAATTCCTACTTCGCTTGTGGTTTATCCTGACCGCCAGCTCAAACGCGACCTGTAAGCGCTCCGACCTGCCCACCGAATCCCCCCCGGCAGCCTGGTGGGTTTCGGGTTTAGTCAGATGATCAAAACTGATTGACGCTATCTTGACCACGACCTACCATCAAGATGGCGGGGTGCAACCATGCGCGAACCTTGGCCGTTCCAGGGATATGGTACCGCGCTGGCCCCGGCCACCGCAGGCACAATCCAGATTTTTCAGTCGGTTACGGGAATTGACGTGGCAACAAAAACAAAAAGCGAAGTCACCAAGGACAGCATCATGGCCGCCGCGATCGCAGTGATCGCCAAGGAAGGGGTGCAGGGCGCCACCACGCGCAAGATCGCGGCCCAGGCGGGCATCAATCTGGGCTCGCTGCATTACCATTTCGAGGGCAAGGACGCGATGTTGCTCAGTGTGCTGAGCTATCTGATCGAGAGCTCCCGCACCGCCTTGACCAATTATTTCACCGAGACGGAGCCGCTGGCCGACCGGATCGAACATCTGATGGTGTTCATCCGGGGCGCGGTGGAACGCCACCCGGAACAGCAGATCGCCCTGTTCAACCTCACCCTCTACGCGCTCAGCACCTCGGGTTCCGAATGGCTGGCCAAGAAGAAATATGAGGAATATCTGGGGCTTTACCGCGATGCGCTGAATGATGCCAGTGATGTGCGCGACGGAACGCTGAAACCGGATATCGAAGCCCTGGCCAATTTCATCTTCACTGGATTCGTCGGCATCCTGATGCAATGGCTGGCCACGGCCAATGGTTTTCGCGCCCGCCAGGCCGTGCAGACACTGGTGATGGCGGCCCGTAAGACCTTCCTGTAACACAACGGCCAACCTGCCTCCGCGGCAGGAAATTTGGTCAAATGATCAAAATTTTCCCACTTGCAGAAACGCGATGCCAACGCCCGGCATCGCGTTGATTTTTCGTGGATATTTCTCCACCCTTCCTCCCCTTCAGGTCAGAAAACACCGCAAATTGGTCACCGAAAGCCTGTTCGACCTGCATATTTCCGCTTGACAGCAGCGCGGTTATCTGGCGGCCTTAAGGCATAATTTAGTCATCCGATCAAAAACGGATGCGAAGACAGGGAAGGCTTGGGAACAAGGCCATCAAGGCCGACCAGCCGGACATTTGGTTGAAACCGCGCGGGTGCCCTGCACCCGCCACCGTTTGCTGTTTTCCGCGCAGGCGCCGCAAGGCGCTGCCGATGAACCTTTTGTTGCGCCTTCACCGGCAGCGACGGGGGGATTCCAGCGGGCCGGCGGCGGGTACCGTCTGGGAGATGTTTCATGGAACCGCTCTGCACCCCCCTCCTGCCACTCCATCACGGCCCATGGCGGCCACTTGGTCTCTGAAAACCAGCCCCAAGCCCTGCCACGCCTGCCTGAAAGGCTGCCCCCCCGTGATGGTTTCCGCCTCCCTCCCCACATCCAACGCTGCTGCCCGCCCGCTGCTGGCGGTCACCGCGTTCGGTTTCATCGGTCCCTTCATCTTCCTGGTTTCACCGGTGATCGCCGGCCAGTTGGCGCTGCAATGGCAGTGGCCGGCGGGTGATATCGGCCTGTTGATGGCGGCAGAGCTGGCCGGCGCTTCGCTGGTCACCTTCCCTGCCATCTTGTTGCTGCGCCGCCTGCCCTGGCGCCCGTTGACGCTGGTGGCCGGGCTGGTCTTCGCCCTGCTATCGCTGGCATCGGCCTTTGTGGCGATGGGCAGCGGGGCGCTGGGCTGGATGCTGGGGCTGCGCTTCCTGGGTGGGGCCGCCGGTGGTGTGCTCTCCGTGGTCAGCGTGATGGCGGCGGGGGCCTATGTCGCGCCGCACCGGGCCTTTGCCTGCTGGGCCGCCGGCCAGACGGTCAGTGCGGCGCTGGGTCTGCTGCTGCTGCCCCTGCTGTTCAACGTCACTGGGCTGGCCGGGCTTTACGGGGTGCTGGCCCTGGTCACCCTGCTGGCCATGGCCACCCTGGGCGGCCTGCCCGACCATTGGCAGACGCCGCCGGCCGATCTGTCCGCCAGCCGCAGCGGCGCTGCCGGGCTGAGCCTGCTGGCCATCTTTGGCTATTTCACCGCCGTCAGCGGCGCCTGGGCCTTTGTCGGGGTGCCGGGGGCCGAACTGGGATTGTCGGAACCGCAGATCGGCACGCTGACGGCCGTGGCCATGTTCACCGCAGTGATCGGATCGGCCGCCGCCTCCATGGTGGAAAATGGCCCGCTGCGCACGCCTTCCACCCTGACGGTGTTTGTGCTGTTGCTGCTGTGCCTGGGGCTGATCTCCAGAACCGGCACATTGTCGCTCTATATCGTCGCCGTCATCGCCTTTCAGCTCTGCTGGTCATTCCTGGTGCCGATGCTGCTGGCCACGCTGGCCGATAATGACAGCAAAGGCACCCTGATGATCTTCTCCAACATGATCATCGGCGGGGGTGCCGCCCTGGGGCCGCTGGTCAGCGGCTATGCCCTGGAACATAGCGGCCATTATGCCGATGTCGCCTTGCTGGGCGGCCTGCTGCTGCTGCTGGCGGCCGCCAGCTTCCTGATTGCCCGTATCCGGGGCCGCCGCTAAAGCCGCCCCCTCCCTCAACCGAACCTGCCACCCCATCGCCGGGAAACCAACCATGTCCTCGCCCCTTCACAGCTATATCGACGGACGCTGGCTGCTGCCGACGAACCCGAATATCATCGATGTGATCAATCCCGCCACCGGTCAGCCCTGCGCCAAGGTGGCACTGGCCGGCCCGGTAGAGGTGGATCAGGCGGTTTCCGCCGCCAGGCAGGCCTTCCAGGGCTTCGCCAGCAGCACGCGCCAGGAACGGCTGGACCTGCTGTCTGCCATCCTGGCCGCCTATGGGGCGCGGATAGCGGACATTGGCGATGCCATTCGCCAGGAAATGGGGGCACCACAGGGCTTTGCCCAGCAGGCGCAGGCCGGCATCGGTGCCGCTCATCTGGCCCAGACCATCGAAACACTGCGCCATTTCAACTTTGAGGAAGAGCGCCCCAACCTGCGCATTGTGCGGGAGCCGATCGGCGTTGCCGGGTTGATCACCCCCTGGAACTGGCCGATGAACCAGATCATCTGCAAGGTGGCCCCCGCCCTGGCGGTCGGCTGCGCGGTGGTGCTGAAGCCCAGCGAGCTGGCACCGTTGAGCGCCACCTTGTTTGCCGAGATCATACATCAGGCCGGCGTGCCGGCCGGCCTGTTCAATCTGGTGCATGGCGATGGGCTTGGGGTTGGCCAGGCCATCGCCCGCCATCCCGGCATTGATATGGTGTCCTTCACCGGTTCCACCCGCGCCGGCATCGATGTGGCCCGGCTGGCGGCCGATACGGTGAAGCGCGTCTCCCAGGAACTGGGCGGCAAATCCGCCAATATCCTGTTGCCGGATGCTGATTTCCCGGCCGCCGTGGCCGCCGGCGTGCGCCATTGCTTCTCCAACAGCGGCCAATCCTGCAACGCCCCCACCCGGATGCTGGTGCCGGAAGACCGTTATGCCGAGGTGGCAGCAATCGCCGCCGCCACGGCCAACGCCATCAAGGTGGGCGACCCGCTGGACCCGGTGACGGAACTGGGCCCGGTCTCCAACGCCAACCAGTTCGCCAAGATCCGCCGGCTGATCCAGACCGGCATCGCCGAAGGGGCGGAACTGCTGGCCGGCGGGCCGGAAATGCCGGCAGGCCTGTCGCAGGGCTTCTATATCCGCCCCACCGTTTTCGGTCAGGTGACCCCCGCCATGACGGTCAGCCGGGAGGAGATATTCGGCCCTGTCCTGTCCATCCTGACCTATCGGGATGAGGAAGAGGCCATCGCCATGGCCAATGACACGGTCTATGGGCTGGCCGCCTATGTGCAATCGGGCGATCCGGCGCGTGCGCTGGCTGTCGGCCGTCGCCTGCAGGCTGGCACCGTTTATCTCAACAGCCCGGAATGGAGCCCGGCGGTCCCGTTCGGTGGCTACAAGCAATCGGGCAATGGCCGCGAATATGCGGAATTCGGTCTGGCCGAATTCCTGGAGATCAAGGGCATCGCCAGCCGCTGATCCTGAAGACCAGAACGCAGGACCAACCGGCACAAAAAATAGGATATGACCATGCAAGGCGAGCATTTATGGCAATGGGAGGCCGGCGCGCTGGCCGAGGCCGTCCGGCAGCGGCGCGTCAGCGCGCGGGAGGCGGTGGAAAGCTGTCTGGCGCGGATCGCACAGGTGAACCCTGTCATCAACGCCCTGACGGAAATCCAGGAACAGGCGGCACTGGCCGCCGCTGACAAGGCTGATCAGGCAGTGGCAGCCGGGGGTGACCTGCCGCCGCTGCATGGCGTGCCCGCCACCGTGAAGATCAATGTCGATCAGGCCGGCAGCGCCACCACCAACGGGGTCGCCCCGCTGGTGGGGTTGATCGCCTCGGTTGACAGCCCGCCGGTGGCGAACTGGCGCGATGCCGGCACCATCTTCCTGGGCCGCAGCAATGCACCGGCCTTTTCCTGCCGCTGGTTCACCGACAATGCGCCGCACGGACGGACGCTGAACCCGTGGAATCCGGGGCTGAATGTCGGCGGGTCCAGCGGCGGGGCCGCCGCCGCCACGGCCACCGGCATGGCACCGCTGGCCCATTGCAATGATCTGGCCGGCTCGGCCCGCCTGCCGGCCGCCGCCTGCGGCGTCTATGGCCTGCGCCCCACGGTGGGCCGGGTGCCCGCCTTCAACGCCACAGCCAAGGCCGAACGGTCGCTGTGCCTGCAGTTCGGCTCGGCCCAAGGGGTCATTGCCCGCTCGGTCGGTGACATTCGGCTGGGCCTGCACAGCATGGCCCGGCGCGATCCGCGTGACCCGGCCTGGGTGCCGGCCCCGCTGGAGCAGCCCGATGACTCAGCCCCGGTACGCGTTGCCCTGTTCACCGGTGAGGGCGAACACCGGCCCGACAGTCACACCGCCGCCGCCCTGCGCCAGGCCGCCGACACGCTGGCCGATGCTGGCTATGAGGTGGTGGAGGCGGCCCCGCCGCGTTTCATCGAGACAGCCGAACTCTGGATGGCGCTGCTGTCCAATGATTGCCGCACCCCGGCGGCCCGTGCCGCCTTCAGCATGGGCGATGCGGATTTCCTGCATTCGCTGGAATTGACGGCGGCCTGCGTGCCAGAGATGAGCCCGGCCGACATGCTGGCCGCCCTGTCGGCCCGCACCGGCCTGCTGCGGGAATGGCAGTTGTTCCTGGAAACCTATCCGCTGCTGCTGATGCCCACCGCCTGGACCGCCGCCTTCCCGGTGGGCCATGATATTGCCGGTGAACGGGAAGCACGGGAATTGCTGGTCGCCCACAGCCCCTGCACCAGCACGGCCTGTGTCAGCGTGCCGGCCCTGACGATACCGTTCCGCCCCGCAGGCTCTCCCCTGCCCGTCGGCATCCAGCTTGTGGCCGCCCGCTTCCGCGAAGGGCGTATTCTGGCAGCCGCCCAGGCGATGGCCAGCCGGCTGCCGCCCGTCAGCCCCATCGATCCGGTCACGGCATGAGCCTGGCACCGACAGCCGCCGCAGCCGGTGAGGGAAGCCGCCCGGCGCGTGGCAACGCCACACGGGAAGCCATCATGGCCGCCGCCATCACCGTGCTGGCGCGTGACGGGGTGCAGGGCACCACCACGCGCCGTATCGCGCAGGAGGCGGGGGTCAATCTGGGCACCCTGCATTATCATTTCGATGGCAAGGAAGCGGTGCTGCTGTCGGTGCTGTCGCACCTTCTGGCGCGGGTGCAACAGGAGTTGGCCACCCGGTTCACCCAGCCGGAATCGTTACGGGATCGTATCGATAGCCTGATCATGTTCATCCGTTCGCAGGTGGAACAACAGCCGGATGAACAGGTGGCGCTTTTCAACCTCACCCTCTACGCCCTGGCCACCGATGGGTCGCAATGGCTGGCGAAGAAGAAATACGAAGAGTTCCTGGCGCTTTACCGGCAGACGCTGGCAGAGGCGTCCGATGTGCGTGATGGCAGCCTGAAACCCGATCTGGACGGGCTGGCCAATTTCATCCTGACCGGCCTTGTCGGCATTCTGCTGCAATGGCTGGCCACGGCCAATGGGCTGCGATCGCACCAGACGGTGCGGATGCTGGTCCAGGCCGCCCAACAATTATATCTGCCCAGCCATGGAGACAGAGCATGAGCCTGCCTGATCAGTTCCAGGTCGCCATTATCGGCGCCGGTTTCGCCGGCCTGACCGCCGCCCGCGCCTTGCAGGCCGCCGGGCTTTCCGTGATCGTGCTGGAAGCGCGCGACCGGGTGGGCGGCCGCATCCACACCCGCCACGCGCCTGACGGCACCCCCATCGATGTCGGCGGCCAATGGGTCGGCCCAACACAGGACAAGGTCTTGGCCTTGGCCGATGAATTGGGGGTGGAAACCTTCACCGCCTATGAGCAGGGGGAGACGCTGTACTGGCTGGAAGGCCGGAAAAGCCGCTGTGAAGGGATGCTGCCGCCCTATGAGGGAGAAACCAGGGTGGCGGTGGACGGCATCTTCGCCAAGCTGGACGGTTTGGCCGCGACGGTAAACCCGGAATTCCCCTGGCTGTCGCCCGATGCCCAGGCGCTGGACAGTCTCAGCTTCGAGGCCTGGATCGAACAGGCAAGCGACGTGCCCGCCGCACGGTTCTGGATGCGCTTCCTGGCCCGCTCGGTGCTGGCCTCCGACGCGCGCGAACTCTCCTTCCTGCATGTGCTGTGCTATATCCGCGCCGGTGGCGACCTGCGCACGGTGATCAGCATGGGCGGCGGCGCGCAGGAGCGGCGCTTTGTCAAAGGCGCGCAGCATCTGGCGGAAAAGCTGGCCGATCAGGTGCGCCCGCTGATCCGCTTCAACAGCCCCGTCCGGGCCATTGCCCAGGATGAAAAGGGCGTGACCATTCAGTATGCGGGCGGCAGTGTGACGGCAGACCGGGTGATCGTCACCCTGCCACCGGCCTTGGCCGGCCGGCTCAATTACAGCCCTGCCCTGCCCGGCCCGCGCGATTACCTGACCCAGCGGATGCCGATGGGCGCCTGCATCAAGATCCAGTTCTTCTATGATGCGCCCTTCTGGCGGGCCGAGGGCCTGTCGGGCATGGCCGTCAGCGACGAAGGCCCGATGAGCCTGACCTATGACAACTCCCCCGCCGCCGGCACGCCGGGCGTGATGGTCGGTTTCATCGAAGGGGACGAGGCCAAACACTGGACCGCCAGCAGCCCGGCCGAGCGCCGCGCGGCGGCAATCGCTGAACTGGTGCATCTGTTCGGCCCCCAGGCCGCCAATGTACGGCATTATGAGGAACTGTCCTGGCTGGAGGAGGAATTCTCCCGCGGCGGCTATGGCGGCTTCCTGGTACCGGGTGCCTGGACCAGCGTGGGCCACACCATCCGCCAGCCGGTGGGCCGCATCCATTGGGCGGGGACGGAAACCGCCTGGATCTGGACCGGCTATATGGATGGGGCCATCCGCTCGGGCGAGCGGGTGGCAGCGGAAATCCTGGCTTTGCAACAGGGGTAAGCCATGGACAAGGACAAGCTGGCGGGCCTGCGGGCCCGCTATGGTGCGGCATCACCGGCAGATTTCTTCGATCCGCATTTCCGCGATGTGGCGCAAGCCGTGTTCCGGGGGGCCGAAGCCCCCCGCCAGCCCTTTGCCGATGCTGGCACCCTGCTGGATGCACCCCTGCGCCCCGATCTGGCCGCCCTGCCGGATTTCGGCGGGCTGGAGATTGCCCTGGTCGGCGTGCCGATGGATCTGGGCGTGACCAACCGCGCCGGGTCGCGCTTTGGCCCCCGCGCCGTGCGCAATACCGACCGGATCGGCCCCTATGAGCATATGTTGCGCATGGTGCCGGCGGCCGAGGTGGCCCTGGCCGATATTGGCGATGTGCCTTTCAGCAATTACCTGCATCTGGATACCTGCCACGCCGATATCCAGGCCTTCTATCATCGGCTGATGGATGCCGACGTGGTGCCGCTGAGTGTGGGTGGTGACCATTCCATCAGCTATTCCATCCTGAAGGCCCTGGGCCGTGACCGGCCGGTGGGCATGGTGCATTTCGATGCCCATTGCGATACCAGCGGCAGCGGCGAAGGCGCCCGCTTCCACCATTCCGGCCCCTTCCGTTCCGCCGTTCTGGACGGGGTGCTGGACCCGGCCCGGACCATCCAGATCGGCATCCGGGGCAGTGCCGAATTCTTCTGGGAATTTTCTTACGATTCCGGAATGACTGTTCTGCACGCCGAAGATGTGCAGGAAATGGGCCTGAAGGCGGTGATCGCCAAGGCCCGCGCGGTGGTGGGGGACGGCCCCGTCTATATTTCCTTCGACGTGGATTGCCTGGACCCGGCCTTTGCCCCCGGCACCGGCACACCGGAGGTGGGCGGCCTCACCTCCCGCGAGGCATTGACCATCATGCGCGGGCTGGCCGGGCTGGATGTGGTCGGCGCGGATGTGGTGGAAATCGCCCCCCACTATGACCCGACCAGCAACACCGCCCAGATCGGATCACAGATCCTGTTTGAGGAACTGTGCCTGGCCAGCATGGCGCTGAAACAGCGGCGGGGTAAGGCCGAGGAATAAAGCGCAACATCCTGGCCGACAATTTATCGTTACCTCGCAGATACTTAACCGTCATTCCCGCGAAGGCGGGAATCCAAAATCCGCACTGTCGTATGGATTCCCGCCTTCGCGGGAATGACGGTTGTAAGAATGACAAGGCTTTGACAAGCAAAGTAAATGTCCAGTCAGCCCCTGCAACGAAAAGCCCCCGATGGCGGACCATCGGGGGCTTTCAAACATCGCGGCAAACGCCAGCGGTTTTACCGCTCCGTCGATCAGGCCACGCCCAGCTTGCGCTCATCTTCCCGCTTGCGAGCGGGCTGATAGGCAATGGCGGCATGTTCCGCACAATAGGGCAGACCATTGACGGACGGCTTGCCACAGAAATGGAAATCCGGGGATTTCGGGTCACCCACCGGCCACTTGCACATGCGCTCGGTCAGCGACAGGATGGTGGCACCCTTGGTCGGCTTCTTCTTGATCGGCGACGGACGGCCAGACAGCCCCAGGCGGTGGGCCTTGCCGATGACGGCGTTACGCGTCACATTGCCCAGCAGATCGGCAATTTCGCTGGCACTCATGCCCTGACCCCAGAGCTGGCGGAGCTTTTCCACGCGCTCTTCGCTCCAGGTGCTTTCGGTCGCTTCCACGCTTCAAACCCTTTCGATAAGGCCGACAATGGCACGGGTTCGACAAGACATCCCCGGTGCCGGGAAACCCGGCAATGGCGGGAATGGGGGGTTATCGAGCAGCCGCCTACAAAATATTGTGGGCGGCTGATTCCCAAACTACCAAATTTGACTCGCTTTGGGTAGGGGGCGCTCTGCTGAATCTTGTGGGTAACTGCATTAACACCACCAGATACAGCGCCCCCCGACCAAAGCCCTATGGCTGTCCAGGCACAAAAGAGTACCCGGACAGCCATCTGCGCCTTTGTTACTGACCTGCCGCGACGGAGAAGCCGTTGGTCCCGTCGAAGCTGTAGAGGCTGGCGGTCTGCACCACATCCAGGCCGGCCTGATCCAGCCGGCCCAGCAGGGCGATGATATCGCCATGGGTGACGGTCTTGCCGTCGGCCCCCTGCAGACGCAGGCGCCAATGGTCAGTGCAGAAGGTCTCCGGTGCGCCTTCCGGCCACACTTTCTGACCGCGGTTGGAGATCATGGTCAGCTTCAGCACATCGCCGGCCAGCGGGGTGATGCGGGCAGCCATGTCATCGCCATTGCCGCCCTTGTGATCGACGAACACATCGACACCCAGCAGCTTCTTTTCCTGACGCGGCACATCCTTCAGGGCGATGCCGCCGAAGCTGGCCTTCTCATCCACCTGATAGGAGGCCGGGGTCAGGTGGGTCGGACGCTCACCCAGACGGTCGATCAGGTTGAGCGCGAAATCGCGGGTGCCGACGCGGGCCTTGGAGACGCCGCGCTTGAAGATATCGACGGTGTGGATGCCGTCTTCGATCATCTTCAACCAGGCATTATGGATCTTCTCGGCGGCTTCCGCCTGCCCGATATGAACCAGCATCATCACCGAGGCCAGGATCAGGCCCGACGGGTTGGCAATGCCCTTGCCGGCGATGGTGGGGGCGGAACCGTGGATCGCCTCGAACATGGCGCACTGGTCGCCGATGTTCGACGAACCGGCCAGCCCGACCGAGCCGGTGATCTGGGCGGCGATGTCGGAAATGATATCGCCATAGAGGTTCAGCGTCACGATGACGTCGAAATGTTCCGGCGTATCGGCCAGACGGGCCGCACCGATATCAACGATCATCGTTTCATGTTCGATCTCGGGATATTCGGCGGCGATTTCATCAAAGACGCGATGGAACAGGCCATCGCTGATCTTCATGATATTGTCCTTCACGAAGGCCGTCACCTTACGGCGATGGTTCGCGCGGGCATATTCAAAGGCGTAGCGGATGATCTTTTCCGAGCCGGGGCGGGTGATCAGCTTGACCGCCTGCGTCACTTCCTGGCTCTGGCGGTATTCGATACCGGCGTAGAGGTCTTCCTCATTCTCGCGCACGATGACCACATCCATGGTCGGGTGCTTCGTGGCGACATAGGGATGGTAGGAGACGCAGGGGCGGATATTGGCGAACAGTCCCAGCGCACCGCGGATGGTGACGTTCAGCGACTTGTACCCGCCGCCCTGCGGCGTGGTGATCGGGGCCTTCAGGAACACCTTGGTCCGGCGCAGGCTGTCCCAGGCGGACGGCTCCATGCCATTCATGATGCCGCGCTTATAGACGCTTTCACCGATCTGAATTTCTTCAAAAGCGAGATTGGCACCGGAGGCCTGCAGGATCTCCAGCGTGGCATCCATGATCTCGGGGCCGATGCCGTCGCCGCGGGCGATGGTGATCGGGGTCGGCGCGCTATTGGTCATAATGATCAACGTCCTTCTGTTCATCCGTCCCCTTCAGCGGGGTTTACCGGACGGGCGGGAAGCTAATCCGGACCGGGCCGACACGCAATCTATCGAAGGTAGGGGCGGCTTTGCCGCCCAGGCAGCAGGGGTTCCATAGAAAGCACTTTTCTTCCGTCCCGAATGCCAGCCGGATAAGGAACGGACTCAGCCCCCCAACAAATGCCGCCTTCTATCCATTTGAGTTACTCCTTTCGCTATATAAACCTGTTATACACAGCATATAGACAAGACCATTTACGGATCGCAGCACACGGAAGTCGGATTGCCAAATAACCGACCCAGCATAATTATGAATTCATCGATTTATATTTCCTTAAGGAAAATTTTTGGAAATATAAAGAAACAAAAGTTAGCGCGCACTAATGGACGGAGCACGTGAAAGATGCAGCCTACCGTTGACACACAATCTCGTCGCCTCTCCGTCTTTCAAATCACAGACAGCGACTTGAGACTTGTGAATGAATTACGGGAGTTTTCCCGGAACCGTTTGCCCGGATTGCTGCTGCAATGGCAATCCCGCTTCGCTGGCTGGCCGGAAATCCAGTCCGCCCTGGCCAAGCCAGAGGTTCATCGTTGCCGCACCGATCATTGGATGCGGGCAGTATGTGGCGATATCGGCAGCGGCTTTCAGGAATCTGCCCAACGGCTGGCCCAGGCCTTCTACGACAATGGCGTGCCCGGATACGCCGTCGCGATCTGCCACAGCATCGTGGTGCGTGGTGTGATTGAGGAGCTGGGGCTGGATAGTCGCGCCACCGGCCTGTCCGCCCTGTTGGGGGGTGCCGCGGCGGCACGGCGGGAGGCTCTGCATACCGCCTTGAACAAGCTGGCCTGGCTGGACCTGGAACTGCTGCTGGAAACCTATGCGGAGGCCGAGCGCGCCAGCCGCACCCGCGCCCTGACCCAGATGGCCGACACGGTGGAACGCGAAGCCGGCCAGGCCGTGCAGGAGGTGGCGGCCAAGACCGGCGGCATGGCGCAGGAAGCGCAGGAAATGGCGCAATCCGCCGCCCGCGTGGGCCAGGATGCCAGCACCGTGGCAGAGGCAGCACAAGAAGCGCTGAGCAACGCCGAAACCGTGGCGGCCGCGACCGGGCAACTGGTCAGCTCCATCCAGGAAATCAACAGTCAGGTTACCCAATCCGGCCGGCTGACCCGGGCAGCAGTGGCAAAGGGGGAGCGCACCGGCACCACCATCGACAGCCTGTCCCGTGCGGTGGAGAAGATCGGGGAGATGGCCCAGATCATCGCCAGCATCGCCGGCCAGACCAACCTGTTGGCGCTGAACGCCACCATCGAAGCCGCCCGTGCCGGGGAGGCCGGCAAGGGCTTTGCCGTGGTGGCATCAGAGGTGAAGAATCTGGCCAACCAGACCAGCCGGTCGACAGAGGAAATCAACCGCCATATCGGCGATATCCGGTCCGTGATGTCGGAGGCCGTCTTCGCCGTGACCGAGATGGCCGACACGGTGCGGGAGATCGACAGCGTTTCCAGCGCCATCGCCGCCGCCATCGAGGAACAATCCGCCGCCACGCAGGAGATCGGGCGCAATGTTGCCGCCACGTCCGGCGCGGTGCGTGCCGTGGCCGACCGGATCGCCAATGTCTCCGCCGAGGCGCTGCGGACCGGTGAACAAGCATCCCATGTGCGCAACGGCTCCAGCAAAGTGGCCACGGGGATCGAGGAACTGCGCCGGGTGTTGGTGCGGGTGGTGCGGGCCAGCACCAACGATCAGGGGACCGGCCGCACGGCCGCCTGAACGACGCCCGTGCCGGGATGCGCGGGGGCTATCGCATCAATTCCCGCATCCCGGCATCCAGCCCCTCCAGCGTCAGCGGGTACATCCGCCCTTCCATGATCTTCTGGATCATGGCGATGGACTGGGTATAGGTCCAATAACGTTCCTGCATCGGGTTCAACCAGATGGAATGGCGGTATTGGTGCAACAGCCGGCCCAGCCAGATGGACCCCGGCTCCGCATTGAAATGTTCCACGCTGCCGCCGGGCTGCACAATCTCATAGGGGCTCATCGCGGCGTCGCCGACAAACACCAGTTTATAGTCAACGCCATAGGTATTGATCACGTCCAGCGTGGACAGGCGTTCGGCATGGCGGCGGCGATTATCCTTCCACACGCCTTCATAGACACAATTGTGAAAGTAAAAATATTCCAGATGCTTGAATTCGCCGCGCGCGGCGCTGAACAGCTCCTCGCACAGGCGGATATGGTCGTCCATCGACCCACCAATATCCAGAAACAGCAGCACCTTCACGGCATTATGCCGCTCCGGCACCAGTTTCAGGTCCAGATATCCGGCATTGCGCGCGGTTGAACGGATGGTATCCGGCAGGTCCAACATGTCCGCCGCCCCGGTGCGGGCAAATTTGCGCAGCCGGCGCAGCGCCACCTTGATGTTGCGGGTGCCGATTTCGACCTGATCATCCAGATTGCGGAATTCCCGCTTGTCCCAGACCTTCACCGCCCGGCGGTGGCGGCTGCCCTCCTGCCCGATGCGCACGCCCTCCGGGTTATAGCCGTAGGCGCCAAAGGGGCTGGTGCCCGCCGTGCCGATCCATTTATTGCCACCCTGGTGGCGCCCCTTCTGTTCGGCCAGCCGCTGGGCCAAAGTCTCCATCAGCTTGTCCCAGCCGCCCAGCGCTTGGATCTGCGCCTTTTCCTCTTCCGTCAGGTATTTCTCGGCCAGCTTGCGCAGCCATTCCTCCGGGATCTCGGCGGTGATCTCCTCGCCCCCGACGGCGGCGGCCTCCAGCCCCTGGAAACTGGCGCTGAACACCCGGTCGAACTTGTCCAGATTGCGCTCATCCTTCACCAGCACGGCGCGGGACAGGTAATAGAAATCCTCCACCGCATAGCCGGCGATGCCGGCCTGCATCCCCGCCATCAGGGCCAGATATTCATTCAGGCTGACCGGCACGCCGGCCCGGCGCAGATCATAAAGTCTGGCCCGACCCTTCCCTTATGGCACCGGCGCCCTGGAGCCAGCGTGCGCCTATTCTGGCCAATGAAAGCATATAAAGTGGTGCGATCACCATGACGACACGGTCGAGAGCAGGGTTTAACGTCAAAAGGCCAGTCACGAACAACCCCGCCGCCACAGTGAGCAGAGGCAGAAGCTCAAGCTTCAGCGCCTGATCGTGCCGCCAGAACCAAAGAGCCAGCAGGGCAGATATCAGCCACACAACAAAAACATTCAAGCGAAACAATGCAGTGACAATAAACCATCCACGAATGTAGTCAAAAAATACATGCAACCATCCACGACGACTATTACTTAAGTGGAAATTCCATTGATAGGAATGTGGGTCCACGATCGTAAAAAACTGACCACTGCGCAGCAGAAGATACAACATGATCGCGGCCAAGGCCAAACCCAGAACAATCAACCAGTGCAGAATATCCGACCGGGAAAGGGGCCGGCCCAGTAGCATTGGCCACCCAATCTGGGCCACTGCCCAGCCCGCAACCACAAGCAGCAGCAGTTCCCGCTGGAACACAGTAAGGACCAGCAGGAGCGCCAGACATATATAGGCCAGCCAGTGTCTTTTCCTGGAGAGCAAAAACAACAAAGGTGCAAATACCCATGACCACGCCCCCGTCAACGGACTAAGCGCGTAATAGATACAGTTACCGGATAGCAGTAATAGCATGAGGGCGGCCAAGCCCACCGGCGACACAACACCACGTTTCCATATATCGGATCGCGCAGCCATCATATACATGATGGCGCCAGCAACACAAATTCCCAAAAAATTGGTTAAAAGCAAAGAAAATAGCACTTCACGTTGAAAAAAAACACCTTTATGATTTGAAAAATTATCAAACCATATTTGGACCGGAAAATTTATTCCTGTCTTCATTATAAAACTTGCGATAACTGTTGTAAATTGACGCATTGTGAAAACAATTGGCGCAATATCAAAATGAAACGGCGAAAGAACCATGGCATGATACGACCTAAAATCGTCATGACCACCCCACGGAATTTCGTATTTATGTACATAGAAAAAATGCGGGTAGAAGAGAATTAGAGAGAAAACGAAACCAGAAATTAAATTTTTTACTCTATCCCTTACCATTCCATAATACCTCAAGACCGGATTGATAAAATCAAAAATTACTAACTCTCGGAAATGGAAACATTAAACAATAATTCCACAAACCGTCGCCTGCCCTTTTCCGCAGCGCAAACTTCTGGTGCCAAGAAATTGTCAGCAGAAGAGACATTTTAATGTTTCCTATCAGGGGCAGATAGCACAGAATTCATATCACTGGTATTGATCAGAACCTGCGATCCTGATCAATACCACCATCATGCTGCCTGATTCACGCGCGCATGTCACGCTTCCAGCCAATGCAGGCTGAACAGCGCTTGCGGATCGGTCCAGACGGCAGCGGGGCGATAGCCGGCCCGACGCGCCAGGGCCTGGAAGCCTTCGATACTATATTTATACGAATCCTCTGTGTGGATCGCCTCCCCCTCCAGAATGGCGAAGCGCTGCCCTGCGGCGCGCACAATCTGGTCCCGGCGGGACACCAGATACATGGATACGCAGCTCCGTTCCCCATCCCACAGCGCCATATGGCGGAAATGGGCCGGGGTGAAGGTGCCATCCAGTTCCCGGTTAATGCGGCCCAGCAGATTGAGATTGAACGCCGCCGTGATGCCGGCGGCATCATCATAGGCGGCTTCCAGAATGGCCGGATCTTTGCGCAGGTCGATGCCAATCAGCATCCCCCCACCCTCCACCCCGCCAAAGCGCAGCGTGTCGCGCCAGCGCGCCAGGAAGCCCTCTGCCTCCGCCGGGGTGAAATTGCCCAGGGTGGAGCCGGGGAAGAAGCCGACACGGCGGCGCGGCATCCCCGCCTGGGGCGGCGGCACCGGCACATGCTGAAGGTAATCGGCACAGAGCGCCATCACCTCCAGCCAGGGATAATCCGCTGCCAGCCGGTCGCAGGACCGGCGCAGATGATCGCGCGAAATATCGATGCCGACATAGGAAAGCGGGTTGACCAGCCGGTCCAGCAGCGTCCGCACCTTGCGCGAGGAGCCGCTGCCCAACTCCACCAACTGCACGCCCGGCCCCAGCAGGGCGGCAATGGGGGCGGCCACCCGGTCCAGGATCGCCTGTTCGATACGGGTGGGGTAATATTCCGGCTGTTCGCAGATACGGTCGAACAGGGCCGATCCCAGCTCATCATAGAAAAAGGCGCAGGGCAGTGATTTCTGCGGTCGTGACAGCCCGTCAATGACAGCGGCGGCGAAATCGCCCTGGCTGGGCGCCAGATCCATGAAGCCGACGCGGCTATGGCTGGTGGATGTCGTCTTGGGCATGGCCATTGGATCACATCTCCCTGACATTCGTTGGGTCAACAGGCGTGGCGGGCCAGCCGCAGGCCGCTGAATTGCCAGCGGGCGGCTGCGGGAAAGAAATTGCGATAGCTGGCGCGGGAATGGCCGGGCGGTGTGGCGATGGAGGCACCGCGCAGCACCATCTGCCCGCTCATGAACTTGCCATTATATTCGCCGACGGCCCCGGCGGCGGGGCGATAGCCCGGATAGGGCAGATAGGCGCTGGCCGTCCATTCCCAGACGGCACGGCCGGTTTCCCGTCCCAGCATCGGGGCCGGGTGGCGGGCGATCCCCCCTTCCCCCTCCTCCTGCTCCGCCGTGCCGGGGTTGAAATGGGCCGCCATGGCGGCTTCCCATTCCATTTCCGTGGGCAGGCGCAGGCCCGCCCAGCTTGCATAGGCATCGGCTTCATAATGGCTGAGATGGCAGACCGGCTCGGCCGGATCGACGGGGCGGCAGCCTTCCAGGGTGAAGTGCCACCAGCGGCCATCCTCACCTTGATACCAATATAGCGGGGCCTCCCAGCCCTCCCGCTGCACCACCGCCCAGCCATCGGAAAGCCAGTGGCGCGGGCTGGCATAGCCGCCATTGGCCATGAAGCGCAGCCATTCGCCATTGCAGACGGGACGGTCGGCCAGTTGGAACGGCGATAACCAGACATGATGGCGCGGCCCCTCGATATCGAAGGCGAAACCGGGGCCGCGATGGCCGATTTCCATCAAGCCGCCCGGATGATCGATCCAGCCCAGCGGCGGGATCGCCCCGCGCGGGCGGGTCGCCGCCGGCAGGCGCAACGGGTTTTGCGCCAGCAGATGCTTCACATCTGTCTGGATCAGTTCCTGATGCTGCTGTTCATGGTTCAGGCCCAGCAGGATCAGGCTGGCCAGTTCCGGCGATGGTTCTGCCTGCAACAGCCTTTCCAAGGCCTGATCAACATGGGCGCGCCATTCCAGTACCGCTTCCAGCGCCGGCCGGGTCAGCAGGCCCCGGGCCGGGCGGGGATGGCGCGGCCCCAAGGTCTCGTAATAGGAATTGAACAGGTAATCCCAGCCGGGGTTGAACGGGGCTGCACCGCCGTGCGGGATCAGGATGAACCGTTCAAAAAACCAGGTGGTGTGCGCCAGATGCCATTTCACCGGGCTGGCATCGGGCATGGACTGCACGGCCATATCCTCCACGCTCAACGGTGCCGCCAGCGCCCGGGTGCGCGCCCGCACCCGGCGCAGCAGCGCCGCAAGGTCAGAGGGGTGGATGGGGTTGGTCTGGCTGTCCGGCATCCCTGGCTTCCATCATCACACACCCCGCCCGGCACGCCGGACGGGCACGGGGAAAACAAGGCAAAGAGGGATTTGTTGCGACAGCAGACGCAGAAGGTTGGCGGGGCCTGAAAATGCCACACCGGTCGCTGACTGGTGTGGCGATACCATTGCATTATGCATTTATTATAATTATGCAATTGCATTTATCCATTATTTGCATAATGCAATGAAATGAATTTAGGGGGAAAATCCAGCCATATTCTGCTTTTTCAAGGAGTTGAATAGCGGGACGGCACTTGGCATCACGGCTGCATACCTTCCTCGGCATGAAGGCGACAACGCCTCAGACGAACAGAACCGATGGAGCCGAGAATGCTGAAGACCTTCGCCCGCGCTTTTGCCCTGACCGTTGCCACCGCCGCTGCCTTCGCCGCCCCGGCCCTGGCGCAGAATGCCAACGGCACCATCCAGTTGCGCGGCAATGTCTCCCTGTCCTGCACCATCGCCGTTACCGACCTGTCGCAGTCGCTCTCCCTGAAGAATGGGGAGAACCAGAAGACGGTCGGCAATGTCACCGAGACCTGCAATTCCGGCAATGGCTACAAGATCACGCTGGCGTCGACCAATGCCGGCAAGCTGAAGTCCGGCAATAATGAGATCACCTATCAGGTCAATTACGACAACCAGGGCGGTGGCCTGACCTCCCAGATGGTGGTCGACCGCGCCAATGCCCAGTTCAACAAGAAGTCCGACCTGAAGGTCACCGTCCCGGCCTCCGACCAGTACATCGCCGGCGACTATTCCGACACCATCACCGTCACCATCGCCGCCAAGTAAGGCGCGCCATCCCCGGGCCGTTCAGCCATCGGGGCCCGGGAATGAAAAAACCCCCGCCGGAGAGCGCTCCGGCGGGGGTTTTTTGTTGGGTGGTTGGGCGCTGGAGGATGTGTCGAGGCAATCAGGCGGCGCCATACTTTCGACCGCTTTGCGCCCCATTTCGGTCAAACGGCTACCTGACGCACACGCTCGAAAGCAGTCATCATAAGAGGCCCCTCAGCCGAATGCTGCTACGCCATCTATAACAAAAAACTTAAGGTCTAAGGCGCTCGAAGCTTCAGCCCCATGGCGTGCTCGTAGCAAACCTGGATGAAATCGCCCAAGGCCCCGTACCGCTTATTCAGAGCAGCATTGTCGGAGATGATGGTCTGAATGTCCCCATCCATCAGGTGACCGCCATACACAAGCCAACCGACGAGGTGCGGGGTCGTGCGAACCCTGTCCAGTCCGAGATTGTTCTCCCCCACCTTGCGAGCAGTCCGATCATCGGTCAAGAACCCGCTGTAAAGCTTCCGAGCCAGAGCCAATGCGGCAAGTTCGCCGCGATGAAACCGTCGGAGGTTGCCGACATTTGCGACCAATTCCCGTAGGTCGTCAATTGCCAGGGTATGCACGGTGAAGTGTTTCCCTGACGCCAATTCATCGGAGAGCCTCGTGCGCAGAGCGGCGCTTTCCGGTGACTCCCAGGGTTTTACCAAGCACTCATACCGGACGTATTCGGCCAGAATGAAATGGCAGCGCCCCCTGGCGGCCGCGGTCAGGGTCCGGCTGGAAAGGATGTTCCATACGGAGCAGGTGTCGATGGCGGCGATGGACGGGAATGATTGCACCGCCTCGTCACGAGGAGCATCAGCCATGGTACAAGCTCGTCCCAAACAGCGTGGCTATATCACGGACTTCCACAGGCTCGACGAGCAGCATGTCGGCTACCTTGGCCAGCGAGATGTGGCCCTGGCGATGCGCGTCGAAGACCTGTTGCACATAGGCCGCGTGTAGCCCGTTGGAGAGGAGCACTGTTTTCCGGTGCAATTGCCGGTCGGTGTAGTCGCCCGTCAATTCAGGTTCCTGCTTGGATGGAAGGCGAGGCCGGGCGTCCTTGATCATGGCAACAGCCTGCTCGTCGAGAATCCCGTCTCGTTTCAGGGCGGACAGAAGGGCTGGAATTGAGACGAAGAGGCGTCCAGCAACTTCGGCCACCTTTTCGGGCCGCCGCCACTGGTCAGCATCGCCTAACATCGTCAGTAACTCCGGAGGCATCAAGAAACATGAGGCAAACGTACTCGCTCGCAATTCGACGTACTCCCTGCTGTTGGCATCGTTGATGTCCGACACGTTGTAGTCCTTGTCGGCATCCAGCAGGGCATGGCCCGCCTCATGGGCGGCGCTGAAGCGTTGCCGGTAGATGTCGTCATTGGAATTGATGAGGACACAGCGCCCCGCTTCGGGGTGGCGAACGAACAGGCCGGAAATGGTTGAACTGGGCAGCGCCCGGCGGAACACACGAAGGCCCGATTTCCGGAGCCAATCGAAGATGTCGGGGATGATCGCATTGGGCTTCAGCTTGTGATGTGCCCGTAGCGCCTTGGCACAGTCTCTACCGTGGCCTTTGAAGAAGGTGCCACGCGGGGTGAATTGGAATTCCTCCCCAACGGCCCGGTGCCCGCTCATCTCTTCGAGCAGAGCCTGCGACTTGCACAGGTGCAGGAACTCGGCAATGGCATGCCTGTCGGATGCGGCCAGTCGCCCGCCTTCCGATCGCAAGAGCATGGTGACGTTCTCATCGGGGTTGATGGCGTCGTCCTCGATGAGCCAGGGGAATTCGCATTTGAAGAAGTCGGCGAGGATAAGTACCTCGTCGCCGGTCGGCGTGGCGCTTCCAGTCTCCATCGCCTGAAGCACCTGGGTGCCAATGCCGGTACGTTCGGCGACATCGCTCAGCGTGTTGCCGTATTGCTCCCGCAGGCCCCGCAACTTCTTGGCAAACCCTTGAATCGTGAACGCCATCTAGGCACCATTCCAGCTGATTTCGCCGTCCTACTTCCAAGGCCGGCGATTTAATTGATCAGAGCCGTGGTGGCGGCACTATCGTCTCAAAGAGCTTCCGGAGCGCCGTTTCATCAAGTTCATTTTTGTCACCGAGTGATCAGCAAATGAAATAGCGCTCAATAGATTCGAACCCCATTACCTCGATGATCGTCAGAATGTCGTCTGGTCTAATTCCGATGCTCTTTCCTCAAAATCATCCAGAGCAAGCACCCAAACGTATCGGTTGCACAGCCTATGAGACATGGTCAGATCATGCAAGGTGATTTGCCGCCCGCTTACTCAGGCCTGACGTAGGGGGGATCGAATTCGAAAGTCCGCTTTACCTACTCTGTCTCCCAAACCCGCCCGTCCGCTTCCGGCCCCATAACTGACATTTTTGGTGATCCCTCCCCCGCTTCCTTGCAGGGAAGTCTGCCCTTCACCATACTCTTACCAAAGCGCGATCGTTCCACCGGAGGCAAGAAATGCCGGCAACTGCAACCTTGTCCAGCAAGTTCCAAATATCCATCTCCAAAGCCGTCCGTGAGCAGCAGCATTGGGAGCCGGGGCAGGAATTCGTGCTCATCCCCAAGGGTAATGGCGTGCTGGTGATGCCAGTGCCGGAACGGGACCAGTTGGCCGGCATCGCCCAGGGCGCAAATACAGAGGGCTACCGCGACCGCTCGGATCGCTATTGATGGCGGTGCCGTTGCGCGTCGTTGATAGTTCAGCCTGGATCGAACGGCTGGTTGATAGAGTTTGTCCGGTTTAGGTTGAAGCACATAGTGCTTTCTTACCGTCATTCCCGCGAAGGCGGGAATCCAAGCAACGTAACGGATTATGGATTCCCGCCTTCGCGGGAATGACGAAAAAGGGGGTCAGTTTAACTGTCGCAAACTCTGGCGCGCTGGCAGCGGATATGCAACGGGAATATGGGTTGGCAACCGCCGACGCCGTCGTCTATGTGACCGCGCGCCGGCAGGGGGCCGAACTGTTGACCTGTGATGCCCATTTTAAAGGGCTTCCGGGTGTCGCCCTGTTCGCAAAGTCAGACTGACGGCGCTCCCCCCTCACCACCGCCTTTTCCCCGCCCCGAACGGCGGGCGCTTGACCAGCGGCTTCGGCGGCGGGGGTGGTGGGGGCGGCGGTGGCGGGGGGGTGAGTTCGACGGTCACCTTTTCGCCGGCCGCCATCTGGGCCAGGGCCCGCATCAGGGTGCGCACGCCGTCCATCCGGGTCTGGGTGCTGTCCCAGGGGCGCAGCAGCACCAGTTTCTGGTCGGGGCGCAGCTTGGCCGTGCCGGCCTGTTTTTGAATGAACTCAACCAGTTTGGCCGGGTTCTTGAAGTTATTGTTGCGGAAGCCGACAACCGCCCCCTTGGGCCCGGCATCCAGGTTGCCGACACCGGCCTCCTTGCACAGGCGCTTGATTTCCATCAGCCGCAGCAGGTTTTCCACCTCGTCCGGCAGGGGGCCGAAGCGGTCGATCAGTTCCACACCGAACGCCTCCACCTCCGCCTTGTCGGCCAGATCGGACAGGCGGCGATAGAGTGTCAGCCGCACACCCAGATCAGGCACATAGCTGTCCGGGATCAGCACCGGCATCCCCAGGGCAATCTGTGGCGACCAGCCATCTTCGGCCCGTTGCGCCTCTGTCCGGCCCCCTCTCGCGGCCTCCACCGCCTCTTCCAGCATCTGCTGGTAAAGCTCCACCCCTACCTCGCGGATTTGGCCGGATTGTTCCTCGCCCAGCAGATTGCCAGCCCCGCGAATATCCATATCGTGGCTGGCAAGCTGGAAGCCCGCCCCCAGATTATCCAGCGTTTCCAGCACATGCAGGCGCTGCTGTGCCGTGGCGGACAGAACCGTCTTGGGCTGATAGGTCAGATAGGCGTAACCGCGCACCTTGGACCGGCCGACGCGGCCCCGGATCTGGTACAGCTGGGCCAGACCGAACAGGTCGGCGCGGTGGACGATCATGGTGTTGGCGCTGGGGATATCCAGGCCGCTTTCAATGATGTTGGTGGCCAGCAGCACATCATATTTGCCATCATCGAAGGCAGTCATGACGTCTTCCAGATCGGTCGCCGCCATCTGGCCATGGGCGGTGATCAGCTTCACCTCTGGCACCAGCTCTTCCAGCCGCACCCGCACCTTGGCCAAATCCTCCACGCGCGGGCAGACATAGAAGGTCTGGCCGCCGCGATGATGCTCCCGCATGATCGCCTCCCGGATCACCACCGGGTCGAACGGCAGCACGAAGGTGCGCACGGCCAGCCGGTCCACCGGCGGCGTGGCGATGACCGACAATTCGCGCACGCCCGACAAGGCCAGTTGCAGCGTGCGCGGAATGGGCGTGGCCGACAGGGTCAGCACATGCAGATCGGCGCGCAGTTCCTTCAGCCGCTCCTTCTGCTTCACGCCGAAATGCTGTTCCTCATCCACAATCACCATGCCCAGGCGCTTGAATTCCAGCGACTTGCCCAGCAGGGCATGGGTGCCGATGACGATATCAATCGTGCCATCAACCAGCCCGGCCTTGGTCTGGTTGGCTTCCTTGGTCGTCACCATGCGGGACAATTGGCCGATGCGGACGGGCAGCCCGGCAAAACGCGCCTCAAAGGTGCGGGAATGCTGGCGGGCCAGCAGTGTGGTGGGCACCACAACGGCCACCTGATGGCCCGCCATCACCGCCAGGAAGGCAGCACGCAAGGCCACCTCCGTCTTGCCGAAACCGACATCGCCGCAGATCAGCCGGTCCATCGGCTTGCCGGAACCCAAATCCTCAATCACATCCTCGATGGCCCGCAACTGATCATCGGTTTCGGCATAGGGGAAGCGGGCGCAGAATTCATCCCAGGCGCCATCGGGGATGGGGATGGCATCGGCCCGGCGCAGCGCGCGTTCCGCCGCAATGCGCAGCAGCGCATCGGCCATATCCTTCAGCCGGCGCTTGACGCGGGCCTTGCGCGATTGCCAGCCGGCCCCGCCCAGCTTGTCGAGCGTCGCCCCCGCCTCCTCGCTGCCATAGCGGGAAAGGACTTCGATATTCTCCACCGGGACATAAAGCTTGTCGCCACCATCATAGATAAGGCGCAGGCAATCATGCGGGGCGCCGCCGACATCCAGCGTTTCCAGCCCATCATATTTGCCGATGCCATGATCGATATGGACGACAAAATCACCGGGGTTGAGGGATGCCGCCTCGGCAATGAAATTGGCGTTGCGCCGCTTCTTGCGGGTGCCGGCGCGCACCAGCCGGTCACCCAGAATATCCTGCTCGGTGATGATGGCCAAGCCAGGTGCTGTAAAGCCATGGTCCAGCGGCAGCACGGCCAGCGCCGTGGTGCCCTTCGGTAAGGCCGTGACATCGGCCCAGCTTTCCACCGCCTTCAGCTTCGCCAGCCCATGTTCCTTGAACACGGAGAGCAGACGGTCGCGGGAGCCGGCGGAATATCCTGCGATCACCGTTACGCTGCCCTCCTCGGCCAGGGCGTTGATATGGTCGCGCAGCACCTCATAGACATTCACGCCTGATTGCACGCGGGCATCGGCGAAATCACGCCCCTTGCGCCCGCCGCCATCGGCAAGATCCTTGTTGGCCACCTCCCCTTCAACGGCAGCGAAGGGCGATAGCTGGGCCACCGCCCGGGTCGCCAGATGCCGGTCGAACGTGTCGCCATCCAGGAACATCAGCGAGGGGGGCACTGGCTTATAGGCCGGGTTGCCGGATTTCTTTTCCGCCTCCACCATGGCGCGGCGGGCCTGATAGAAATCCTGTACCTGTTCCAGTCGCTCATCGCGCGCTTCCTCGACATTCGGGTCAAGGCTTAGGGCGGCATGGGGCAGGTAATCGAACAGGGTTTCCATACCGCTATGGAACAAGGGCAGCCAATGTTCCATGCCGGCATGTTTGCGCGCCGCACTCACCGCCACATAGAGCGGATCGTCATCCATGACGGCGCCGAAATGTTCGCGGTAGCCGGTGCGGAAGCGCTGGATCGACATTTCATCCAGGAACACCTCTGACATGGGTGTCAGCACGAAATTATCGCGCTTTTCCACCGTCAACTGGGTCATCGGGTCAAAGCTGCGCACGCCTTCCAGATCATCGCCGAACAGGTCCAGGCGCAGCGCATCATTGCTGCCGGGGGGGAACAGATCGATAATGCCGCCGCGCACGGCGAATTCCCCCGGCTCCCGCACCGTCTGGGCACGGATATAGCCGTTCTGCGACAGGAAGCGCTGCAGCTCCGCCACATTGATGCGGTCACCCACCTTGGCGGCAAAGCTGGCATTGCGGAAGGCCAGACGCGGCGGCACCTTCTGCACCAGCGCGTTCACCGTGGTGATGACCAGCAGGCCGCCGGGCACCGCCCCACCCTTGGCCACCTGCAACAGCCGGGTCAGGGTGGAAATGCGGGTGGCCACAATCTCCCCATTGGGGGACACGCGGTCATAGGGCAGGCAGTCCCAGGCCGGGAACAACCGCACCTCCACGCCCGGATCGAAGAAAGCCACCTGCTCGGCCAGCCGGGCGGCGCGTGCGTCATCGGTGGCGACATGCAGCAGCCCGGCCCCGCCCCCCTTTTTCGCCAGCGCCGCCAGCAGGCGGGAATCCTGCCCATCAGGCGCACCGGACAGCAGCATCCGGCGCGGATGGCCAAGGTTCAGCGCGATATCGGGCGCGGGGATGACAGTCATGGGAACCGGCTCTTCGATCATGCGGCAATGATGGAAGCCGGGTTTATAGCAGGCCCAGGCGCATAAGGGAACAAAAGGGGGACGCTATTTGCACGCCCAACCGGTCAGTCCGCGATCTCCCGCAGATAGGCAGTGTAGCGCCGGCCCGGCCCCAGCGGCACGGCGGTGACGGCCAGTTCGGCCGGGAATGTCTGCCCATCGGCGCGCACCCCCTGCACCACCAGCCGCTGGCCCTGCACATCCAGCCCGTTCAGCCATTCCGGCAGGTCCAGATCCGCCGGCAGACGGATCATGCCGGACAATGGTGCCCCCAGGGTTGCCACCCGGTTCCGTTGGAAAATGCGCTCCGCCGCAGGGTTGAGTTCCATCACCAGCCCGGCATCATTGCAGGTGATGATGCCATCCAGCGCCGTCTCCAGAATGGAACGGGAGCGCGCCTCGCTCTCCCGCAGGCGCAGGCTGGCAGCAGCCTCCACCGTGACATCACGGAACAAGCAAAGCACCAGCCGTTCGCCAGCACTGTCAAACGGCACGGCCGAAATCTCCAACAGCAATTGCGTGCCATTCTTGCGTTGCATGGGTTGGCGCAACTGGCGCACCGCCTCCCCGCCATTCACCCGCCGCAGCATCAGTTCGGCCAGCGGGCGGGATTCTTCCGTGGTGTGGTCCAGCACATGGACCCCCTCCAGACTTTCATCGGACGACATGCCCATGATGGCGCGGCCGGCCTTGTTAAGGAAACGGAACAGGCCCTGGCTGTCGTGCACGACAATACCATCGGGCGTCAGGTCCACCAGTTGGCGATAGCGTTGCTCACTTTCCTGCAACCGCAACTCTTGCCGCTTGTGCTCGGAAATGTCCGTTCGCAGGCAAAGGGTGCCGCCATCAGGCAGGCGCTGATCCTGCACCCGGACCCAGCGCCCATCCGCCAGTAAAATTTCCTGCGGAATGGGGTCCGGATCGCGGAATTCCCGCAGACGCTGGACGACATAATCTTCCCGGTCATGGCCCAGCGCGTGGACATTATCCCCCACCTCGATGCTGGCGCGCAGCAATACCTCAAACGGAATGCCGGGTTCCATCAGGTTGGCCAGAATGGGAAACATTGCCCGCAGGGCGGGATTGGTCAGCACCAGCCGTTCCTGCGCATCATAGATCGCCACGCCGTCGGGCATCAGGTCCAGCACAGCGGAAAGGGTAGATGCGGCCATGATAGCAACCCTCCGGCAAAACGGGGAAAGGAAAGCCGAAGGAGTGTGCCTAGCCGCAGCAAACTTCGCAAGGACAGGCTGATTTATTCGTTGTGAATGTTTTTACATTTCACGCGGGAAGTGCATGGCACAGGCGTGTCAGCACGCCGGCCCAGTCGCCACAACGCGCCTGCCGGAACAGGCGCATGGTGGGGTACCAGCCGGTCTTCCCCTCCCCCCCCAGCCAACGCCAGTCAGTATCGGTGGCGATCAGGGTCCAGACCCGGCGCCCCATGGCCCCGGCCAGATGGGTCAATGCACTATCCGGTGTGATGAGCAGGTCCAGATGGGTCAGGATGGCCGCACTGTCCATCCAGCCACCGATCCCCCCACCCAGATCGGCGACATGGGGTGGCAGCGGCTGGGCGGCCAGTTCCTCCCGCCCGCTGGCCACCTGCAGCGCATACCAATCCACATCCTGCCGTTGTAGCAACGGGGCAAAGGCAGCCAGACCGGGGCTGCGCCAACGGTCACCCGGATGGGCGGGGTTGCCCGCCCAACTGAACCCGATGCGCAGCCGCCCCGGCCGTTTGGGCAGACGCCCGGCCCACAGGGCGGCCATGGCAGGATCGGCGGCAAGATAAGGCCCATCCCAGGGAATGGTCGTCGGCGTCAGGCCCAACAGGCCCGGCAGGTCCAGCAGGGCAACCTGGACATCCACGGCCGGCAGCGGCTTGCCACGCGCCAAGGGTCGGCCGAATCGACCGTCCAGGAACAGGGGCAACAGGCCCGGCGGCAGCTCGAACGTCATGCGCGCGCCCAGTGCTTCCAGGTGACGGATCAGACGGGCACACATGATGGTGTCGCCTGCCCCCTGCTCATCCCAGACCAGGATGTGTTTGCCCGAGAGATCTTCCCCCTGCCAAGCCGGGATATGTGCGTGCCGGGGCGGGCGGGCGGCGACCGACCAGCGATGATGATAAGCGGCAAACCCTTCCCCCCATCGCCCCAGGCGCAACAGGCAAAGCGCGCGCCCCAGGGCCGAAGGTTTATCACCCGGCGCCAGGGCCAGGGCGCGATCAAACGCAGCCAGGGCGGCCCCGGCATCACCGGTGACACGATGGAACAAGCCCAGATCGCGCCAGACATAGGCTGTACCGGGGGCCATCTCCGCCGCCTTGGTCAACAGGGCACCCGCCTCCGCCTCCCGCCCATCATGCAACAGCAGATTGGCCAGCGCACAGCGGGCCGGGATCAAGGCAGGGGATGCCGCCAGCGCCCGGCGCAGCAGGCTTTCAGCCCGCACCTTGTCGCCCACCCGCCGTGCCTGATCCCCCAGGGTCAGCAGAGCGATGGCGTGGCCCGGATCGACGACCAGCACCTGTTCCCACAAGGTCAGGGCGCCCGCATTATCGCCGCTCGCCTCCGCACGTCCGGCGGCGGCAACCAAGTCCCTCGGCGTATCGGACATCAGAACCGTTCCATCAAGGTCGGCTGGCCCTGAACGGTGGAAGAAACCGACTCCGGCATCCGCGTCAGTTGATCGCTGCGCGGAATCGGGGGCGGATCGGGATCATAAATCTGCTTCAGGCGGCGATATTCCTGATCGTGATATTCCTGCTGCTCCTGAAACCCAGGCTCCCCATTGCGCCGGCCGGTGACGATCACCTCATCCGCCACGGGGGGCGGTGCCTGCGTCTCAGGTGCCGGCGACGGCTCCGCCCCTGCTGCTGCAACAATGGCCAGCAGCAAAAGAACAGGCGGAAGCAGGCGGCGGTGCAGCGATAGCATGTCGACCATCTTAACCCCTTTCGCGCGGCTGCGACAGGGGGCGCAAGCGCGCGAACGGAATGAGAACATTTCCGCTTGGCGATGAAGAACAAATCACGTACAACAGGTTCAGTTGAACGCGGACACCTATCCGTGCGAGAAGGAAGGGGACAATTATGTCGGCAGCTCCACTTCGTCTGGTTGAAACACCCATGGACAAGCAAAAAGCTCTGGACGCAGCACTCGGCCAGATCGAACGCGCCTTTGGCAAGGGCTCCATCATGAAGCTCGGCGCCAAGGAGGCGATTTCCGAAATGGAAGTCGTGTCCACCGGTTCGCTGGGTTTGGATATCGCCCTGGGTATCGGCGGTCTCCCACGTGGCCGCATCGTTGAAATTTATGGGCCGGAAAGCTCGGGCAAGACCACGCTGGCCTTGCACGCCATCGCCCAGGCACAGAAAAATGGCGGCGTCTGCGCCTTTGTGGATGCCGAACATGCGCTCGACCCCTCCTATGCCCGCAAGCTGGGCGTGGATGTGGATGAGCTGCTGATCTCCCAGCCCGATGCCGGCGAACAGGCGCTGGAAATCGCCGACACGCTGGTGCGCTCCGGCGCCATCGATGTGCTGGTGGTGGATTCGGTGGCGGCCCTGGTGCCGCGCGCCGAACTGGAAGGGGAAATGGGCGACAGCCATGTCGGCCTGCACGCCCGCCTGATGAGCCAGGCGCTGCGCAAGCTGACCAGTTCCATCTCCAAGTCGCGCTGTCTGGTGATCTTCA
>CALRQC020000044.1:0-47045 GCA_943370215.1 Azospirillum sp. RU38E | reverse complement strand
CGCTCTAAACTTTTTTCTCCGCAGCGCCGAAGCGCTACAAAAAGCATAGAACCAAACCGGTCAACGGACCATCAAGCAATCAACCCACCAGACCCAAGTCCAGCAGACACATGCCCAACAGCACGATAGATCAATCCACTTGTCCGAAGACCAAAGCCTTCAAAGAACCGTCGGTGATACTGGCCAAAACCACCATCACCCCGCCCCACAACTTGACAAACCGTCCGGCCCGTCGTCGTGGGAGGCGCTGTATAGGCGGGGTCGAACGACGTTGCAACAGGTTTTTTGAAGAAAAGTGAAAAACGTGTTGCATCCCCGTGACCATGACAATGTAGGCCCGAAAGCCGGGCTTGGGCAGGGGGAGATGACTGCTCCCCCTGCATGGCTGACCGATCAGGCCCCCGGCTTGACGAAGCGAAGGGTCATACGGTCGCTTTCCCCGATCGCCACATACTTCGCCTTGTCCTGATCCTTCAGGGCCAGGGTCGGCGGCAGGGTCCAGACGCCCTGGGGATGATCCTTGCTGTCACGCGGGTTGGAATTGACCTCCGACAGGGCAACTAGCTTGAAGCCGGCATCGGTGGCCAGCTTGATCACATAATCCTGACGGACATAGCCGGTGGGGGCCTTGGGGTCTTGCGGCTGGTCATTATTGGCGCGGTGTTCCACCACGCCCAGCACCCCGCCCGGCTTCAGGGCAGCGAACATGGCCTTGAAAGCCTGTTCGGCCCAGCCGGCCGCCATCCAGTTATGAACATTGCGGAAGGTCAGCACGCGATCCACGCTGTTGGCCGGGACGAAGGCCAGGGCATTGGGGCCAAAGGCGACCACCTGCGTGCTCTTATAGAGATCGGGACGGGCGGCCAGCTTGTCCTTGAAGCGCTGGACCGAGGCCTTCATGCCGTCTGACGCACCGTTGGTATCCGGCGTGGCAGCGACATAGGTGCCATTGTCGCGCAGCAGCGGCCCCAGCACCTCTGAATACCAACCGGCACCCGGCCAGATCTCCACCACGCGCTGGCCCGGTGCCACACCGAAGAAATCCAGCGTTTCCACCGGATGCCGCCAGACATCGCGGGCCCGATTCGTATCAGTGCGATGATCGCCGGCCAGAATTGGGGCCAGCGTCGCCGGCAGATCGGCAGCGTAAGCAGCTTGTGCAGCCATTACAGGGGCCGCAAACAGGCTTGCCCCCAGCAGCAATGAACGGATCAGGCGGGAAACCATTGTGCTTGTCCTTCCCTCTCTTCTGATAGAGGCAAGGAGGCTATCCCTGGACAGCCATTCCAACAAGCAGATACGCCCGACCTGCAAATGGCCGGGGCGAAATGATGTCAGCGATGTAAGGTTTTAAAGTGGTGCCCCCGGTCGGACTCGAACCAACACGCCGTTGCCGGCAACAGATTTTGAGTCTGCCGCGTCTACCATTCCGCCACGGGGGCACCGGGCTTGCTGACGCAAGGGCTCTGCATATGAACGAAGTCTGACGCGCGGTCAACCAATTTCGTAAAGCAATGCCTCTGCGGCCATCCGCTCCCTGCCCCGCCGCAAGGGGGGACTTTTCGGGAAGCCGTTCTGCCGGTTATATAAACAACATGATGTCAAACGATACCGCGCCCGCCAGCGGCCTGCTGGGCCACCGCCAATTGCCGATGCTGGGGCTGATAGCCGCCAGCATGACGGCACTGACCATTGCCTTCGGCTCACAATATCTGGGCGGGCTGGCCCCGTGCGAGATGTGCTGGTGGCAACGATGGGCCTATTTCGCTGCCATTGCCTTGTTGCTGCCCGGTCTGGTGCCGGGCACACCGGCGCGGGCGCGGCGGCTGGTGTTGAATCTGGGCGGGACGGCCTTGCTCTGCGGGGCAGGGGTCGCCCTGTTCCATGCCGGGGTGGAACAGCATTGGTGGCAGGGCTTCACCGCCTGCACCGCCCCGATGGGCGGCAGCGGGGGGCTGGAGGATTTGCGCGCCGCCATCCTGGCCGCCCCCGTCACCCGCTGCGACCAAATCCCCTGGTCGCTTTTCGGCATTTCCATTGCCGGCTTAAACGCCATCTTCAGTGGTGCGCTGGCCCTGTTCGCCTTCATCGCCGCCAGCGCGCAGAAGGGGGAATGATGAGCGACCCACAGCAGAATGAAACGCGCGTGAAGCCAGCCCCCCTGCTGACGCCGCGCCCGCTGGGGCAAGGGACGGCTCGGGCAGAGACAAGCGCCCGCCCCCGCCGCCTGCCCGGCGACCCGGCCCCCACGCTGGATCGCATCATCCGGGTGGACCATGCCGGGGAATATGGCGCGGTGCGCATCTATCAGGGCCAATTGGCCGTGCTGGGCAAGGGGCCGAAGGGCGACCTGATCCGCCATATGACGGAACAGGAACAAGTGCATAAGCAGACCTTTGACCGGCTGATCGCCGAACAGCAGGTGCGGCCGACCGGCCTGCAGCCCTTCTGGCATGTGGCCGGCTGGGCGCTGGGGGCTGGGACGGCCCTGCTGGGGGAACGGGCCGCCATGGCCTGCACCGTGGCGGTGGAAACGGTGATCGACCAGCATTATGCCGCCCAGGCCGAGGAGTTGGGGCCGGATCAGGCCCCGCTGAAGCAGACCATTGAGCAGTTCCGCGCCGAGGAACTGGAGCACCGCGATATCGGGCTGGCGCATGAGGCGGAGCTGGCCACCGGCTATCCCGTGCTGTCCGGCCTGATCAAGGCCGGCGCACGCGCCGCCATCTGGCTGTCGGAACGGTTTTAATACCAGTCCGCCTAAAGGTTGACCTTTAGGCGGACTGGAGGCCGGCGACCGCCGGCCCGCGGGCACGTGCCCGCGCAAGCCAAGCGCGCGGATGCGCCCGCCCGGTGCCTGAGGGAACATGAAATCTCCCTGGATCGGTAACGATCAAGGGAGATTGGTATAAGAGAGCGCCAGCCGCCCCCCCTCCCTATCCCTGGGCGTAAGCCGCGACGATGGGCAGGCGGGCCGCCCGCAGGGCCGGAAAGAAGCCGCCGATCAACCCCACCACCAGCGCCAGCAGCACCCCCTGCACCATCAAAGCCGGGGTCAGTGACAGGCTGAAAACGATCTGGGTGAAGCCCTGGCCCAGGGTGGAGGTGGTGAAACCATCGAACAGCAGCCAGACCACCAGCGTACCCAGCAACCCGCCGATCAGGGAAAGCGCCAGGCTTTCCACCAGGGTGCCGACAAAGGCCGGAAACCCGCCAAAGCCCAGGCAGCGCAAGGTAGCAATCTCCCGCGAGCGGGAGGCGACCGAGCTATACATGGTGTTGAGCGCGCCGGCCAAGGCCCCCACGGCCATGGCGATGGACAGCGGCCAGCCGGCATATTGGATCAGCTTCACCGTACCCGATGACTGGCCGGCGAAATATTCCTTTTCCGAGAAGGCCTTCAGCTTCAGCCGGGGTTCATCGTCGCTATAGCGCTGCAGCCCGGCCAGCGCGTCCGCCCCGGTCAGACGCAGCCGCACCGTCTGGGTGATGGAACCCCGGCGGAACAGGCCCTGCACCACCGGCAGATCGGCCCAGAGTTCCGATTCGAAGACCGATCCCTGCATGGCGAAAACGCCCACCACCTTCCAGGTGACGCCGCCGATACGGGGTTCCTGGCCCAGATCGAAGCCGGCAAATTCCTTGTTCAGCGCCTGACCGACGATGATTTCATTGCTGCCGGGCTGCAGCATCCGGCCCGAAACCAGGGTGAAGCCGTCGCGCAGGGCCGGCGCATCCTGCCCCACCCCGCGCAGGGGGATGTTGGATTTCAGCCCGCTGGCGCGCTTCACCGCATCGACAATGACATAAAGCTCCGCCGACATCAGGGCGCTGCCATCCGGCTTGCGCACAATCCCCGGTGCCTCCGCAATCAGGCGGGTCTGTTCCAGGGTGATGCTGCTGTTCACTTCCTGCTGCGAGCCATCGCGCAGCAGCAGGGCGACATTGGCCGAGCCGGTGCCGTTCAGCGTCTGCTGGAAACCGGCGGCCATGGCCAGAAAGGCCAGCAGCACCCCCACCACCAGCGCCACCGCCATCACGGTGGAGAGCGACAGCCAGAAGCGTTGCGGCAGGCTTTTCAGGTTGATGGTGCAAACGGCGATGATCTGATTGAAGATTCGCATCCGCCCCTTCCCCCTATTGCCGGCCAAGCGCGGTGACGATATTGAGCCGCAGGGCCTTCCAGGCCGGGATCAGCCCGGTGATCAGGCCCAGCGCCAGCATGAACAGAAGGCCCAGCGCCAGATAGGGAGGAGAGAGTTCCAGCCCCGGCAGGGCAACAAGCTGGCGGATCTTCCCCAGCATCACGGCCGCCAGCCCCAGCGCCGGCAACCCGCCCAACAGGGCCAGCAGCAGCGATTCGCCCAGCACCAGCCGGAAGATACGCCCATCGCGGAAGCCCAGCGTCTTCATCACCCCGATTTCCCGCGTGCGTTCGCGCACCGCCATCACCATGGTGTTGCCGACGATCATCAGGATGGTGAAGAAGGCCGAGCCCACCACCAGCAATATGATCAGGGTGATATTGCCCAACTGGCTGGCAAAGGCCTTGTTGAAGGCCTTTTCGGTATCGGTGGCGGTTTCGGCCGGGGAATTGGCGAACATGGCGTCGATCTTTTCCGCCACCGCCGCATTGACCGATTTATCCACCGTGCGCAGCAGCGCATAACCGGCCGTGTTTTGGCCGAAGGTCACCGATTCATTGAAATATTTATGGTGGAACAGCACGAAATTGGGGTTCGCCTCTTCCTTCACCGGTTCCAGCAACCCGACCAGGGTGAAATCCCATACCCGCTTGCCGGTGGATTTGTTGGTGAAGATGTTGGAATTCAGCGGGATCTTGTCCCCCACCTTCCAGCCATTCTTTTCCGCCAGCGTGGCCCCGGCCACCATGGCCGTGCGGTCGGCCAGAAAGGCGGCTTCGGCCGCCGGAGCCAGGGCGAAATCGCTGCGATAGATATCCAGATAAGTCGGCACATCCACCGCAAAGGTCACCAGCACATTGCGCGGTTCCTGATAGAAGCCGCCGAACCAGTTGGCATAGGTGACCTTCTCCACCCCCTCCACCGCGCGGATGCGGTCAATATAGGAAATGGGCAGCGGCTGGGTGAAATTGATCTTGTTGGTGGTGACCAGCCGGTTATCGGCCCCGCTATTGCCGATATTGTCCCAGCCATTCTGCACCCCGGCCAGCACGCCGAAGATCAGGAAGGCGAAGAAGATGGCCACCAGCATCAAACTGGTGCGCAGCTTGGCCCGGAACAGGTTGGCCAGCACGATGGAAAAATCATTCATGCCATGGCCTCCTGCTCAATGAAGCGGCCCTTGTCCAGATGCAGCACCCGGCTGGCATAGCGGGCCGCTTCCGGATCATGCGTCACCATGATGATGGTCTTGCCCATCTCCCGGTTCAGCAATTGCAGCATGGAGAGGATTTCATCGGCCGTCTTGCGGTCCAGATCGCCCGTCGGCTCATCGCAGAGCAGCATCTTCGGGTCGGCGACGATGGCGCGGGCGATGGCCACGCGCTGCTGCTGGCCGCCCGACATTTCGCGCGGGAAATGTTTGGCCCGGTCGCCCAGGCCGACAATTTCCAGGGCCGCCTGCACCCGGCGGGCGCGATCCCCCTTGCCCAGCCGGGTCAGCAGCAGCGGTAGTTCCACATTGCGGGCCGCGTTCAGCATCGGCATCAGATTATAGAACTGGAAGATGAAGCCGACATTGGCCGCCCGCCAGCCGGAAAGCTGGCCTTCGGTCAACTGGTCCAGCCGGACGCCGCCAAAGCTGATCTCCCCCTCCGTCGCCCGGTCGATGCCGCCCAGCAGGTTCAGCAAGGTGGTCTTGCCCGATCCGCTGGGGCCCATGATGGCAACGAAGTCGCCTTCATTGATCACCAGATCCAGCTTGTCGAAAATGGTGATGGTCTCGCGGCCCTTGACGAAGCGCTTGGAGGCCCGCCGGATATCGATCAATGCGCCCATAAACCTCTCCCCCAAGCTCGTCCCCTGCCGGCCTGCCCGCATGGGCGGCATCAGCTTTCGATGAATGTCACCTTCGCCCCCATTTCGGGCAGCACGCGCGGATCCTTCTCCGCCAGCCCGATCCGCACCTTGATGGTGGCCTTGTCGCGGTTGGCGGTGGGAATGATGGCGATGACGCTGGCCTTGATCTTCCAGTCCGGATAGGCGTCCAGCACGGCTTCCACCGGCTGGCCGGGGCGGACGCGGCCGATATTGGCCTCGTTCACATCCACCTCCACCTCCAGGCTGTTCATATCCACCAGGGTGCAGACGCCGGTGCGGGTGAAGCCGCCCGACGACATGGGGGAGATGATTTCCCCCGGCTGGGCATTCTTGTCGATCACCACCCCATCGAACGGTGCGCGGATGATATGGCGGTCGACGGTTTCGGCCTGCCGTTCCACGGTGATGCGGGCAACCTCCAGATCGGCCCTGGCCCCCTTGATCTGGGCCCGCAGCGTGTCAGCCCGCGCCTGGGCGCGGGTCAAATCCGCCTCAGACGCGTTGGCGGCACGCGAGAGGGAGGAAATGCGCTGCAAAATGCGTTCGGCATCCTTCAAGTCAGCATTCAGCGCATCGATCTGGGCGGCGGCAGAGGCGACCCGCGCCTTGGACAGGTCCAGATCGATGCGGGCCAACGTGTCATCCAGGCGCGCCACCTCCTGCCCCTGGCGGACCACCATGCCATCATCCACCAGCACATCCTGCACCCGGCCGGTGATTTCGGCTGATACGGTGGCGGTACGCCGGGCCACGACATAGCCCGACGCGATCAGGCCGGAAGCACGGGCCGCCACCGGGGCGGCCGGGGCCGACGCCGTTGCGCTGGCGGTGGTGGAAGAGGGCGGCCGGCTGGCGACAGGGGCCGCTGCCTCCGGTGCGGTGCCTCGGCCCAGCAGATAGGCGCCCCCACCGATCAGCGCCAGCACCAGCACGGAAACCAGGTTCAGGGGGGACCGGCGGCGTGGTGCCGCCATGTCATCGCGGCGCTGGTCCGGCTCAATACGCAAGGACCGCAGCAATTCCCGTTTATCGTTCATCATCCACCGTTCAGACAGTCAGACAACCAAGGCTGACCGCGCGCCCCAAGGATAAAGCCGGCTGATAGTGTAGTTCGGAAATGAACGCTGGAAAGCGCCGTTTGCAGGAAGCGCAAGGTACCACCGGCCGGGATTGCCCTGATCAATCGACAAGGCGACGACTCAAAACAAATGCCCCCACGGCATTCAGCCAATATCGCTGACCGATGCGGCCAGATCGCCATAGGGGCGATCCAGTCGCAGGCTATAGCGTACCAGGGCATCCGGGCCCCCGGTCAACTGGTCATAGAGGGCACGGGCCGGTTCATTGTTGATGCGGGTCATCCAGTAAAGCCGGTTGAGCCCCTTTTCCCGCACCTGCTGGATCAGCCGCAGCAACAGCGCCCGTGCCACGCCCTGGCGGCGGGCATGGGGTGCCACGAACATATCCTCCAGATAAAGCACCGGCTCGATGGTCCAGGTGATCTCGTGCTGGATGGTGTGGCAGAAGCCGATGCCCCGGCCATCTGCATCCCGCGCGATCAGCCCCTTGGTCGGCGATAACGGGTCCAGCAGCCGATGCCAGACCATATCCGTCGTCGCAGGCGCCACCTCCACGTCATAGCGGGTCAGATAGAGGGCCCAGTTCTGGCGCCAGTCCATTTCATCTGAGGGAACCGGTGCTGAAATCGTGAAATCCGCCACGGCCGCGTATCCTCTGCTGCTGACAACGCCCAGACAGGATACGCCTTTCGCGTGCAGATAGACAATGACGATACTCTTACTGGGAGAGGGGAACTTCACCCCCGGCCCTGACCGGGCCGCATTGCTGGCGTCGGTATCAATTCCCCGTCGGCCGCACATCCATCGCCAGGGTCAACCCGTCACGCCGGCCGGGAAAATCCACACCGGTGCGCATCGCCCAGACCCGGCCGGTGTGGACAAGCGGGATAAATGGCACATCTTCCCGCTCCAGAATGGCGGCCTTGCGGTAGATCTCCTGCAATCTTGGATCTGTGTCCGGCAATTTCATCGCAGCGGTCACCAATTCATCCATGGCCGGATTGTCATAGCCGCCATAATTCAGCATGGCATATCCCATACCCAGCCGGCGGGACCCCATCAGCGACCGCATCAAACCGGTATAATCGGCAGAGAGCATGTTGACGGATATCAGCAGCAACTGAAAATCCCCAGACTGCGCCCGATCATGGGTGGCGGTCAGGCTGCTGACCCGAACCCCGGTACGGATACCTATTTGCGCCAGTGAACGGGCCAGCACCTGGCCCAGCTTATCCGCCATCTCCGGGACTTCCAGGGTAACATCCAGGCCGGCTTGCAGACCGGCCTGACGCATCAAGGCCTGTGCCGCTTTCAAATCCATATTGGCCTGGGGCAGATCGGGCTGAAAGGCGTGGTGGCCGGAAGGCACGATCTGCCAGCCCGGCTCCGCGCCGGGCATCATCAACCGTTCAGCCAGCATCGGCCGGTCGATCGCCCGCATGATCGCCCGCCGCACCCGCACATCGGCAAACGGGTTCCGCTTGGCTGCCAAACCCACATCCGGTCGTTGGTTGATCAGCATCAACCAGCTTCGTTGCAACAGCCCGTAAACCAGCTTGATGTCGGGACGGTCAGCGAAATGGGCGAGGCTTTGCGACGCCACCGCATTGACCAGATCAATCTCACCCGACAGCAGCACCCGGTTACGATCGGTCGTATCATTCATCCGTCGCAGTTCCACCTGCGGCCAGTCCGGCTTGCGTCCCCAATAGTGATCGAAGCGCTGCAGCTTCGCCCGCTCACCGGGGGTGAAGGCCGTCAGGATATAGGGGCCGGTACCGTCGGCGATGGCCAGATCGTCGGCAGCCGCCCTGTCAGGCTTGACCGGTTGATCGCAGACGCCATCGCGGTAATGGCCATCCCAGCCGGGCGGGGCATCCATGATGAAGAGAGACGCCAGATTTTCGGCCAGTTGCGGCTCGGGCAAAGATAAATGCAGCAGCACAGAATCCGCCGCCTCCACCTCCACCTCGCGCACCCGTCCCACCAGCGGCACCGGAGCACCGACAATAGTGCTGAGCCGGCAAAAGCTGTAGGCGACATCCGACGCATCGAAATGGCCCCCCCGGTGGAACACCACATCACGGCGGAGATGGAAGCGCCAGAGCGTATCCGTCAACTTTTCCCAGCCCGTCGCCAGGGCCGGCAATGGTCGGTCAACCGGATCCACTGCCGTCAGTGCATCGAACAGATGGGTGGAAAGGGTTCGGCTGGTCAGGGTGAAGAAACGATGGGGATCGGCCGTATTCGGCAGCGCCTCCAGCCCAATCCGCAAAGTGTCGGATGGGGCGCTGGCTGCGGCTGCGAAGGAACCGAACAGCAGCGAGAACAGACAAAGCAGAAACGTCGGTAAACGCCATCCAGCCAATGGACGGCCGCAGAGGGAGGAAAGGGTCATCGCCGATCCGCAAACGTGACACAGTAGCGCACGAACTCGTCACGTCCACCCGTCACCTTGTCGTAAAGCTGACGGGCCGTCCGGTTTCCCTCCTGCGTGTGCCAATAGACGCGGTTCCAGCCGCACGCAATGGCCAGATCACAGAGATGGTTGATCAGGGCCCGGCCGACCCCTGCGCCGCGCCGATCCTCCCGGGTGAACAGATCCTCCAGATAACAGAGCAGATCCGGCGACCAGGTGTGGGGATGCAGCACATAATGGCAGATGCCGACGATCTCCCCCGCCGCATCCACCGCCACCAACCCCTTGATCGCGCTATCAGGATCGCCAAGACGCCCCCACAGCAGATCCGTTGTGCTGGCCGGTACTTCCGCCTTGTAGAAAGTGCAATAGTTTGCCCACAAAACTTCCCAGTCAGCGCGATCCACCGGCTGAATTGGCCGCACAGCCACCTTGCCCATCATTCCCATCTATCCCGAATAGCAGATGCCGCTTCACCACCCTACGGGCTAGGATATGGCATTCTTTTCCCGCGCTGTCCATGCGACGGCCAGTCCCGACCGGGGCACCGCGGACGGGGTAGAGGGGTAGCTTTGCCTTGTCAGCGCCGGGGGGCCTGTGGCACAGCTTTGTATGATCCGCCGGGCCAGATCCGGCGGTAGCGGAGCTTTTTTACGGATGCGGACACTTTTCCACCACCCAATCTCCCCTTTTGCCCGCAAGATCCGGCTGGCACTGGCAGAAAAGCGCCTGGATTTCACGTTGGCGCTGGAGAAGCCCTGGGAACGGCGGGAGGAATTCCTGGCGTTGAACCCCGCCGGGGAGGTGCCGGTGCTGGTGGAAGGGGATGGCGCCATCATTGCTGATCAGGCCGCCATCACCGAGTATCTGGAAGATGCCTACCCTGCCGTCCCGCTGCTGGGCCGCGACGTGTTGACACGGGCCGAGGTGCGGCGGCTGGTCGCCTGGTTCGATGTGAAGTTCACGCGCGAGGTGACGGACCTGCTGGTGGGCGAAAAGCTGATCAAGCGTTTCTCCGCCCAAGGTACACCCCATGCCCAATCCATCCGTGCCGGCCATGCCAATATCCATTACCACCTGGATTATATCGGCTGGCTGACGGAGCGGCGGACCTGGCTGGCCGGCGATGCCTTCTCCATGGCCGATATCGCTGCGGCAACCCAGCTTTCCTCACTGGATTATCTGGGCGATGTGCCCTGGGACGATCACCCAGAAGCCAAGGATTATTACGCCCGTATCAAGAGCCGGCCCACCTTCCGCGCGCTGCTGGGCGATCATCTGCCCGGTATGCCGCCGCCCAAACATTATACCGATCTGGATTTTTAAACCGGGTTGCGGGGCGTGTAAAACCGCTTTCCATTTACCCAAGCCAGCCATTCAGGGCGAACAGCACGCCGCCGATCGCAGCCCCCAGAATGGTGCCGTTGATACGGATGAATTGCAGGTCTCGCCCGACCCGGGTTTCCAGCCGGCGGGTGAATTCCCCCACATCCTGGGCTTTCAGCGTGCCGGTGATGAAACGGTGAATGCCCCGGCGCCAACGCGGAATGGCGGCCTGGAAGGCCTGTTCCACACTATGGTTGATGCGCCCGCGGACCGTCGGGTCGGCCAGTTGCTGGCCAAGCGAGCCGACAAAGCCCTGCACCAGTTCACGGATACGGCCATCATCGCGCGCCATGTCGCTGAGGATGGCCTGCCGCAACCCGCCCAGCAGATCGCCGACCAGGGGTCCCAGACTGTCCGGCCCCAGCAGCCGGCGGGTGGCGGCAATCAACCGCTCCGCCAGTGGGCTACCCTGTTCGATCTCCGCCGGCAGGGCCGCCAGCCAGTGGCGCAAATCCTGCCCGGCCGGGCTGTGCGGGGTGCGCAGATCATAGAGATGGCCCAGCAACGCCTCTGTCATCGTGTTGGCCAGCGATTTGTCCACCGATGACGGCATCCACCAGCGCGACCGACCGGACACCACCTCTTCCAGCCAGCCACGCCTTGTATGGACGAAATCGATCAGCCGGTCGGCCAGTTCCGCCAGCAGCGGTTCCAGATTGTCACTGCGCAGCAAGGCGCGCAGGGCCTGTGCCAACACCGGCCGCAGATCGGCCAGTTCCATGCCGCGTGCCAACGCCGTCAACAATGTATTGCGTACCGCCGCTTCGTGATCCGGGCGCAGCAGGCTCGGCAGGGTGCCGATCAGCAGCGCCGCCAGCCGTTCCCGCGTCTGCGGATCGTCCAGCAACCGGCCGATGCGGGCGGCCGGGTCCATGCGGCGCACCTGTTCCACCAACATGGTGGGTTCCAGGAATTCCCGGTCAATATAGGTGGCGATGCCATCAGCAATACGGTCGCGATTACGCGGCACAAGGGCGGTGTGCGGGATGGGCAGGCCCAGCGGATGGCGAAACAGGGCGGTGACGGCGAACCAGTCGGCCAACCCGCCAACCATCCCCGCTTCCGCCATCGCCCGCAACAGATGCGCCCCACCGGGTGGCAGCAAGCCGGTATGGCTCACCCCCCAACCGGCCGCCGCCACGGCCAGACAGCCGCCGGCAACCCAGCGATAATGGCGTAGTTCCGCCACCAGGGCGGCATTGCCATCATCCGGGGGTAGCAGCCCGGGGGGCGCAGGATCGGCCATGACGCATCGGCTCCGTTCGTTGGTCCTTCCATAACAGGCTAAGCACTGATATGGGGCCGGCGGGCCGGATTTACCCGCCGGTTACACATTTTTTCCCAGGGACGAACGACCCTGCCTTGGAAAAATGAGACAAGACTCAAGAGATTTACGGGGCCATGCGACGGTTTGCCAATTTATTGCGCTGAATAGTTGACCCAAGACTCAACATTTTTGGTCTTATATCCAGCATCAGAGGCTTGCTTGAAATAGCCGGGGAAACCGGTTCAGCCGGCTGAAATGGACGAAGCATTTTGTACCGGCAACGGGGCTGGAAAGAATACCCGGAGCATCAGCCCCCGGACACTTTCCAGCCCCTCGGAACTTATCCGGCACGGACACGCTGGATGAATTTATTGACTTCGGATCGTAATGTTTCAGCCTCCCGCGACAGGGTGCCGGCGGCATCCAGCACATTACCGGCCGACTGGCTGGTTTCCTGCGCCGTTTGTTGCACCCCGCTGATATTGCTGCTGATCTCCTGCGTGCCGACGGCGGCCTGCTGGACATTGCGGGCAATCTCACGCGTCGCCGCGTCCTGCTCTTCCACCGCTGCCGCGATGGTGGTGGAGATTTCGTTGATCTCTGCAATGGTGCGGGTGATTTCCAGCGTCGCGCTGACCGCGTTGTTGGTGGCCTGCTGGATGCTGTTGATGCGGGTGGAGATATCTTCGGTTGCCTTGGCCGTCTGGCTGGCCAGGCTTTTCACCTCGCTGGCCACCACGGCGAAGCCCTTGCCGGCATCGCCGGCGCGCGCCGCCTCGATGGTGGCATTCAGGGCCAGCAGGTTGGTCTGGCTGGCAATCTCCGCGATCAGCTTCACCACCGCACCGATGGCATCGGCTTCCGTTGCCAGTTCCTGGATGGTCTTGTTGGTGCCTTGCGCCCGTTCCGTCGCCGCACGGGCGATATTGGCGGACGTACCGACCTGCCGCGTAATCTCCGAAATGGAGCTGGTCATCTCTTCCGCCGAGGCAGCGACCGTCTGCACATTGGCGGAGGTCTGTTCGGTGGCGGCCGAGACGATGCTGGTCTGGCTGCGGGCCTGTTCGGCACCGGCGGCCAGCGACTGGGCATTGGCGTTCAGCTCAGTGGCAGCAGACGCCACCAGCGACACCACCCCCATCACGCTGGATTCGAAATTATCGGCCATCTGCAGCATGGCGCGGCGGCGTTCCTCTTCCGCCCGCTTTTCTGCCTGCTTGGCCTCCTCCTCCAGTTCACGGGTGCGGATGGCATTGGTCTTGAAGGTTTCCAGGCCCGCGGCCAGCTTGCCGATCTCATCCCCCCGGCCCAGGCCGGGGACAATGATGCTCAGGTTCCCGCGCACCACCTCGGCCACCGCACCCGTCAATTCCCCAATGGGCCGGGCAATGGTGAAGGTGGCGATATAGAAGGCCAGACCACCAAAAATCACCAAGCCAATCACCGTCACGCTCAGGACAAGGGTGCGGGAGGCGTCGGCATTGCTGGTAGCGCTTTGAGATTGCTGGGACATGGTGTCCCGGATTTCATTGGACAGGGCGATCCCGGCGTCACGCAACGCATCAATCTTGGGATCAAGGCTGCTGTTGATCAGGGCCAGCGCCTCGTCATTCTTGTTGGCGGCGGCGAGGGGGGCAAAGACCCGATAGACCTTCTCCATCTCATTCAGGTCAGCTTCAAGCTTTACGACTTTTTGCGTGAACTGCGGCGCTGCCTCCCGCGTCTGGCGCAAACTTTCCCGCAGAGCGGTGAAGTTCTTCTCAACCCGCTGTGCCGCATCCTTGATATAGGCGTCATCTGTCTGTGCCAGCATCTTGTAAATCTGGCGGCCCGTACCGGTCAGATCGCGTGAAGTCTGCCCGATCGTCAGCGCGGCTGAACCTTCCTGTCGGATCAATGACGAGTATTCAGCATCAATCTGCACCAGTTGGCTGGTGGAAAAGATGCCAACCCCCAGCGCCAGAGCCCCCAACAAGATAATGATCCCCAAAATACGGGGTGCGATATTGAAGCGGCTGAGATCCATGTTCTTACCCCTTAACTTCAGAATATGAATGCTTTGACACCATGGTGGCTTGCAGCGAAGGGCCAGAATGGCCTGCACGCGACGCGAAGGAAGGTTCGTCGCCTGGCTCTCTCAACGCCAAAGCACGTAAGCATTCGTTTGTGTGCAAACTCAGAGCCGAAGAGTGCGAGGTGTCTCGTTAAGAAAAGACTAATACAGCATGTTATAAAACAAATTCCATAAAAACCTATACTTTATTGCATAAGAATGTATTTCTTTCGGACAGTTTCAAAACAAGATAATTCTTTTCCAAAAAGAAAGGAGCCATCCTGAAAGGATGGCTCCTTTTAAACGCATTCATATTATCAACGGATTTAGGCAGAACGAACGCGCTGTATAAATGCATTTACTTCAGCTCGTAACGTTTCAGCTTCCCGTGACAAGGTGCTGGCAGCATCCAGTACATTACCGGCTGACTGGCTGGTTTCCTGTGCCGTCTGCTGTACACCGATGATGTTGCTGCTGATCTCCTGCGTGCCGACGGCGGCCTGCTGCACATTGCGGGCAATCTCGCGCGTCGCCGCATCCTGTTCTTCCACGGCCGCAGCAATCGTGGTGGAGATTTCATTGATCTCCCCGATGGTGCGGGTGATCTCCAGCGTGGCACCGACGGCGCTGTTGGTGGCCTGCTGAATGCTGTTGATACGGCTGGAAATATCCTCTGTCGCCTTGGCCGTCTGGCTGGCAAGGTTCTTCACCTCGCTGGCCACCACAGCGAAACCCTTGCCGGCATCACCGGCACGCGCCGCCTCGATGGTCGCGTTCAGCGCCAACAGGTTGGTCTGGCTGGCAATTTCTGCGATCAGCTTCACCACCGCACCGATGGCGTCGGCTTCCGCGGCCAGGTTCTGAATGGTCTCGTTGGTGCCCTGCGCCCGCTCGGCAGCGGCGCGGGCGATGCTGGCGGAAGACCCCACTTGGCGGGTGATCTCCCCGATGGAACTGGTCATCTCTTCCGCCGAGGCAGCGACCGTCTGCACATTGGCGGAGGTCTGTTCGGTGGCGGCAGAGACGATACCGGTCTGGCTGCGGGCCTGTTCGGCACCGGCGGCCAGCGACTGGGCATTGGCGTTCAGCTCAGTGGCGGCCGATGCCACCAGGGAGACCACCCCCATCACGCTGGACTCAAAATTATCGGCCAGTTGCAACATGGCGCGGCGGCGTTCCTCTTCCGCCCGCTTTTCTGCCTGCTTGGCCTCTTCTTCCAATTCGCGGGTGCGGATGGCATTGGCCTTGAAGGTCTCCAGCGCTGCGGCCAGCCTGCCAATCTCGTCTCCCCGGCCCAGGCCCGGTACGGCGACACTCAGGTTGCCCCCCGCCACACTGGTCATCGCATCCGTCAAACTGCCAATCGGGCGGGAAATGGTGAAGGTAGCAACGTATAGCGCAATACCGCCACAGAGCAGCAGCCCCGCAATCGTCACCCCATAGACGAGGTTACGCGTATCCACCGCCGTGGCCGACAGGCGGTTAGACTCAGCGAACATACTGTCGCGGATACCATCCGCCACCTGGCGGCTGTGATCACGCAACGCATCAAGCTGCGGGTCGAAACGGCTCACGATCAGCGGCAGCGCTTCTGCATCCTTGTTGGCCTGCAACAATGGTGCGATGCTGCGATATGTAGCCACAACCTGATCGAAATCCGCTTCCAGCTTGTTGATCTGGGGGGTGAATTGCGGCGCGACTTCCCGCGTGCGACGCAGGGCTTCCCGCTGGTTGGTAATGTTCTGCTCCGCCCGATCCACTGTCTGTTTAATGGCGTCAGCATCGTCGCGGGCCAGCATACGATAAACCTGCCGCCCCAACCCGGTCACTTCCCGACTGCCACGCGCCAGTTCGACCGCAGCCGAAGCCTCACCGCTGGTCAGCCCACTATAGGCCTCATCCGCCCCCATCAGCCGGGTATTGGCAAATATACTGATCGCCATTACCAAAACACCCAGAAGGATGATGATGGAAAGTATCCTGGTGGAAATACTAAAATCTGACAGTTTCATTGAACCACTCCTCAGGAAAGCAAAACCAAACAGCCAAGGTGTTTCTTGTTCGGAAATAAGCTTCCAAGACCGCTGATAATTTTATTGTTTTATTATTTATAGATAAAACTGTTTTTTGAGTGATGTTTTTAACAACAAAAGTTATATATACATTTTTCCAATAATACTTTTGGCGTAGAATATTTATTCATAGTCAATTAGCCAGAATGTTCGGGAAGGGGAGGTGCCGAACGCAAACGCGCACCGGCCCACAGAGCTTGCATTGCGGATGAAGGAATGATGGGCATTGCTGCCTCTCCCGGCCGGTCAAGCGACAGCCATTTCTTTGACGACGCTGTGCTATCCTTGCTGCGCATCATTGCAGGCGCGGCCCTTCCCGAGCCCCCCGCCGCAGCCGAACGGATTTGAAAGCCAGCGCAGAAGGCCATGCACAAGCACACCAGTCGCCCATTCCCTTCTTCCAAAGGAATAGGGGGCATACCCATTTGACGCCGGATGTTCGGACCGGCTGTACGGCAGGCGGCCGGTCTGAAAGGAGAGATCACCATCCCGGCGCTTGGGACGACGGGGAAGGTGTTTTGTGTTTTCAGGGTTCCATGGGGAAATGTCCAGAAATGCTGACAAAGCTAGACATGCATCAAAAATTTTCTGACTTCAACCATAAAAGTATCTTGGCAGCATTAGAAATAGCCCATTTCGGCACAGAAATCTGTGCCACCACATCATCCATGTTCACGAAACACTTTGGCAGGAAACCAAAAATTTCCCTTGTGGAACAATGCACCTATGTCCTCTATCCCCGGGGAGGGCTGCCGGCATGAACCTGTCGGATCGCTTCCGCGCCATGCGCGAAAAATGGTGCCTCAGCCAGACAGATATGGCCATCCGGGTGGGTGTGACCCGCAATAGTTGGCAGCGTTACGAAAAGGGCGAGTTGCCGAATGGGGAGACCTTGCTCCGGCTGGCGGAGTTGGGTGGAAATGTCCAGTGGCTGTTGACGGGCAAGGGTCCGATGATGGTGGAAGCCAACGCGCCCTGGCCGCAGGCTGAACCACAGGAGGGCAACCGTGACACCATGGCCGTACTGGCTTACCTGCAGGCCGAGAATGCCCGGCTGACCGTCACCCTCTCCCAGGCGCAGAGCGCTTTGCAGGTGGAACACGCCCAGCGCCAACGGCGGTTGGCGGAGATGCGGGATATGTTGGCTGCCTGTGTCACGGCTGTTGATCACCTGAAACAACAGCAGCAACTGCACATGACGGCCCAGCAAACAGCCGACCTGATTGTGACAATGCTGAACCAGATGCAGCCCCCCGCCGGGGAACCCACCCCCGGATAGGGGCAGCCCTGCTTCCCCGCCGAAAAATGGAAAAGGCCCGGCAAACATCGGCGGTGTCGCCGAATGTCTGCCGGGCCCATCTGGATCTTCCCCCTCCCCTCCCGCCCACCGGTCAAAACAAGGACGGGAAGGGCCAGTGACCAATCTCAACCGACGCGGACGCGCTGGATGAAGCCATCCACTTCCCGACGCAGGGTTTCAGCTTCCCGCGACAGGGTACCGGCCGCGTCCAGCACATTGCTGGCCGACTGGCTGGTTTCGTGAGAGGTCTGCTGCACGCCGGTGATGTTGTTGGCAATCTCCTGCGTGCCGACGGCGGCCTGCTGGACATTGCGGGCAATCTCACGCGTCGCCGCGTCCTGTTCTTCCACCGCTGCCGCGATGGCGGTCGCAATCTGGTTGATCTCTCCGATGGTGCGGGTGATTTCCAGGGTCGCGGTCACGGCATTGTTGGTGGCCTGCTGGATGCTGTTGATGCGGGTGGAGATATCTTCCGTCGCCTTGGCCGTCTGGCTGGCCAGGCTTTTCACCTCGCTGGCCACCACGGCGAAGCCCTTGCCGGCATCGCCGGCGCGCGCCGCCTCGATGGTGGCATTCAGGGCCAGCAGGTTGGTCTGGCTGGCAATTTCTGCGATCAGCTTCACCACCGCACCGATGGCGTCGGCTTCCGCAGCCAGGTTCTGAATGGTCTTGTTGGTACCCTGCGCCCGCTCGGCGGCGGCGCGGGCGATGCTGGCGGAAGACCCCACTTGGCGGGTAATCTCCCCGATGGAACTGGTCATCTCTTCCGCCGAGGCAGCGACCGTCTGTACATTGGCAGAGGTCTGTTCGGTGGCGGCCGAGACGATACCGGTCTGGCTGCGGGCCTGTTCGGCACCGGCCGCCAGCGACTGGGCATTGGCGTTCAACTCAGTGGCGGCCGACGCCACCAGGGAGACGACACCCATCACGCTGGATTCGAAATTATCGGCCAGTTGCATCATGGCGCGGCGGCGATCCTCTTCCGCCCGCTTTTCAACCTGCTTGGCCTCCTCCTCCAGGTCACGGGCACGGATGGCATTGGCCTTGAAGGTTTCCAGGCCCGCAGCCAGCTTGCCGATCTCATCCCCGCGGTTCAGGCCGGGCACGGCGACAGTCAGATTGCCACCGGCCACCTCTGCCACCGCCCCGGTCAACTGACCAATCGGACCGGCAATGGTAAAGCGGGAGATGTAGAAGGCCAGACCGCCGAACAGAGCCAGACCCATACCGGAGAGGGACAACACAAGATTACGGGAGAAAATGGAATCAGCGGTAAGTTGGTCGGAACTTTCATCCATTTTCTTGCGAACCAGATCGGTCAGCTTGATATTGTCATCACGCAACGCATCCAGCTTCGGATCGAACCGGTCATTCAGGATCGCCAGGGCCTCCTCGTTCCTGTTGGCCAAGGCCAGCGGTTTGATCTGATCGTAATCCCGCATCATATCCTCAAACCGGCTCCGCAACTGGGCAATGTCCTGGGCAAGTTTAGGTGCTGCTTTGACGACACCATCGTAAGAGGCCAGCACGGCGTCGCGGTTGCGGCCGACATTCTCGACTGCCGCCTGCATCCGGTTCGCATCTGTCTGAGCAATAAGCTTGTAGGTCTGGCGACCGACGGCGGTAATCGCCCGGTTGGCGCGCGCCATTTCGATCGTGGCCGATACATCGCTGGACAGCAGTTCGCTATAGGTATCATCCACCTTGATCAGGCGCTGGCTGGCAAATATCGACACGAACAATGTCAGCAGCCCCAGCAGGACGATGACGCCGAGAATACGGGCAGAGATACTGAAGCGGGAAAGATCCATGATGACACCCTGAGAGGAAGAGATTTGACCTTCCACCAATTTAAATATCAGCACCGGATAGTCATGAGCGAAACAGGTTACATATACATTTGAATAGGTAAAATTCAGATGATTACGCTAACAACCATTGATTTTCTGATAATGAACACACAATCAGCAATAGTGAATAAGCTGAACATTATTTTATTTCCGCTGTTGTGAAATTTTCTCACAAAGGCTGCTGCGAAACCAACCCTATCCCTTGGCGTGTTTACCGTCACAGCCAGGCCGGACACCCGGCCCTAGGCTGACCTGCCCTTGTTGAGTCGGACGCTGCCGCCATGAATGCCATCCCCTTTTCCGTGCTGGACCTGTCGCCCGTGCCGCGTGGGGCCGATGTCGCCCAGGCGCTGCGCAACAGCGCCGATCTGGCCCGCCATGCCGAAGCGCTGGGGTATCAGCGCTATTGGCTGGCCGAACATCATGCCATGCCGGGCATCGCCAGTGCCGCCACGGCTGTCGTTATTGGCCATATCGCTGCTGCGACCAGCCGCATCCGGGTGGGGGCGGGTGGCATCATGTTGCCCAACCATGCGCCGCTGCAGGTGGCCGAACAGTTCGGCACGCTGGAGGCGCTGTTCCCCGGCCGAATCGATCTGGGGCTGGGCCGCGCACCGGGTACCGATGGGGCGACGGCGGCCGCCCTGCGCCGCACCCTGGCCGGGTCGGGCGACAGTTTTCCGCGCGATGTGGTGGAACTGCTGGGATATTTCGGCCCCGTGGATGCGCTGGCGCGGGTGCGCGCCGTGCCGGGGGAAGGGATGGACATCCCGGTCTGGATTCTGGGATCGTCCCTGTTCGGGGCGGAACTGGCGGCGGAACTGGGCCTGCCCTATGGTTTCGCCTCCCATTTCGCCCCGGATTATGTGGTGGAGGCGCTGGAGCTGTACCGGTCACGCTTCCGCCCCTCGGCCCGGCTGGCCAAGCCCCACGCCATGGTGGGCTTGAATGTTTATGCCGCCGATGATGATGAAACGGCCCGGCTGCTGTTCACCTCTGTCCAGCAGCAGTTCCTGGCCCTGCGCCGGGGCAATCCCGGCCTGCTGCCGCCGCCCGATGCCAATGTGGAAGCCGGCATGGCCCCGCATGAGCTGGCCGGCATCCGCCGCGCCCTGGGCTTTGGCGCGGTGGGTGGGCCGGAAACGGTGCGCGACCGGCTGACGGGCCTGCTGGCCTTGACCCGGCCCGACGAAGTCATCGTCGCTGCCCAGATCTACGACCATCAGGCCCGCATCCGGTCTTATGAGATCCTGGCCGGGGTGTTGCGCGACAGCGGCCTGGGCCGGCTGTGTGGGTCAGAATGAACGGCTGACGGTGAAGGTGACGCGCTGATCGGCGGTCTTCCCCAGATAGCCGGCATTGGTGTCGCTATAGCGCATATCCAGATCGAACCCGGCCAGGGTCCAGACAATGCCGCCATTCCAGTCGGTCACGTCCCTGGTTGCGCTGTTATAGCCCTGATAGCCCACATTGCCGTAAAGCCGCAGCCCATCGGTCAGCGGCACCGTGGCACCGCCGGTGACATAGACCGCCTGTTTCTCCGATCCGAAGAAATCGGGTGAATAGAACACGGCAATACTGGGCTTGATGAAGCCGAAATCCACCGCCGCATTGGCCGTGACCTCGGCATAATTATAATCCAACCGCCCCGGCGTGCCGGGATAGGCGTAATAGATCAGCCCGGCCCCATAGCTGAGATTGCCGTTCGTGCCCGACCAGCCAGCCGAAAGATCGGTTTCCAGGTTGCTTTCCCCGTCACCGAAATCGACATTTGATCCCCAGGCCGACAGGTACAGGCCACTGGCATGGGTCCAGGTCAGACCGGCCTGCACGGCCGGATCATTGCGCGTCTGGGAAACGCCGCGGAACAGATAGTCGCTGGTGGCAGCCACCGTACCCGACAGGGTGCCGCCAGCCAGATCGGCCCCCGACGCCATCGGGGCAAGGGGCAGCATCGCCAACAGGGTGGCGGGAAACAGTTTCGTTCGCATCTCGGCTTCCATGGGGTCAATATCAGCAGATGCCGGAACATCGGCAGCACAGGATGGCCGCCGCAACCAGCCCCATCGGGGCCGCCGACACCAGAAAATCACCTGCTGCATCAGCAACGAAGGGGCATTCCCTTCGGCGGCATCCAACATCCGGCCAAATCATGTTAAAGATCGATAGGGAAATCAGGTATTCGGCATAAAAATTTCTTTACACCAGGGATAATTATTTACGTAAATGCGTTATAAGGAAATTTTTATTTGCTGATACATCCGCATGGGCGTAGATGAAACGCCGTTCTTCACGAACGGAGTATCATCATGCGGTCCCTGTTATTTGGGGTCGGTGTTGGCCTATCGGTCCTGTGGGCGCCGGTGACCAAGGCGGCGGCACCCTGCCGGCTGGATGCGGGGCAGGGCGTCAATGCCTCCTGGTATGGGCCGGGCCATCATGGCCGCCCCACGGCCAGTGGGGAGATTTTCGACCGCACAATCCTGACCGCCGCCCATCGCTGTCTGCCCTTTGGCACCCTGCTGACGGTGGTGGCGGTTGAAACCGGGCAGAGTGTGCAGGTTCGCATCAATGACCGGGGGCCGTTTCGGGCCGGGCGCGATATCGACCTGTCGGAAGCCGCCGCCCGGCAGTTGGGCCTGACGCGGCGCGGGGTGGGCCGGGTGCGGCTGGCCCTGGCTGGACCCACCCCCATCTGCCCCGCGCAGCGCCCCTGTGGCGGGGAAAACAGGTCGTCGCGGTGAGGCGGATCAAACCGGTTCGAAATCCAGGCCGATATCGAAATTCTTCACCGAATGGGTCAACCAGCCCAGCGAGATCAGGGTAACGCCGGTCTCCGCGATGGCGCGGATACTGTCCGGCGTCACCCCGCCCGATGCCTCGGTGATCATCCGGCCCGCCACCATGGAAACCGCCCGTTTCAGGGTGGGCACATCCATATTGTCAAGCAGCACGGCATCGACCTTCAGGTCGATCAGCTCGGCCAACTGGTCCAGATTATCCACCTCCACCTCAATCTTCACCATATGGCCGACGCGGGCGCGGGCGCGTTCCACCGCCGCGCGCAGGCCGCCGGCGGCGACCAGATGGTTATCCTTGATCAGCACGGCATCATGGAGGGCGAAGCGGTGGTTGCCGCCACCGCCCACCCGCACGGCATATTTCTCCAGCCCGCGCAGGCCAGGGGTGGTTTTGCGGGTACAGACGATCTGCGCGCCGGTCCCTTCCACCCTGTCCACCAGTCGCCGGGTCTCGCTGGCGATACCGCAGAGCCGGCCCAGCAGGTTCAGCGCCACCCGTTCCGCCGACAGGATGGGCCGGGCCGCCCCTTCCACCACCGCCAGCACCGTGCCGGGGCCGATGCGCTGGCCATCCGCCGCGTGGCGGGTGATGCGCAGGCTGGGGTCCAGCACGGTGAAGGCGTGCAAGGCGGCATCCAGCCCCGCCACCACCCCATCATGCCGGGCGCGGAACAGGGCCTTGGCCTGCGCCCCGGCAGGGACACAGGCATCCGTCGTCAGGTCGCCCGCCAGCCCCAGATCCTCCGTCAGCGCGTTGCGGATCAGGGCGTCATACATCAGCGGGTAAAGCGGCAGGCTCATCACAACACCGGTTGTCAGGGAAATTCAGGGATGGGGCAGGTGGCTGTTCTGGTTCTGCCGGCCTTGCTTGGCGGCATCATCCAGCAATCCTGCCAGGGTTTGGCGCAGGCGGCGGCGCCAGTCGGCCCGCGTATCGGGCCAGTCGGCCCGCTGGTGGGCACCCCGGCTTTCCTGCCGGGCCACAGCACCGCGCAGCACCAGCCGCGACACCAGCAACTGGTTGCGCAAGGCGCCAGCCTGCATCACCGTGTCATGCCCCGTGCTGGCGATGGGGATGGCGGCGATGCGGGCTTCCAGCGCATCCAGCCCTTGCTGGGTGCGGGCAAGGCCGGCGGCATCACGCAACAGCCCCGCCCCTTCCGCCATCAGGCTGGCCGCATCGGCCATGGCTTCCTTTGCGGCGGCGGGACCGGGGGCGATGGCGGGCACATCGGGCAGGGCCACCGGCAGGGCCGGGCTGGCGGGGCTGGCCAAAATCGCCTCCGCCGCGCGTTCGGCGAAAACCAGTGCCTCCAGCAGGGAATTGCTGGCCAGCCGGTTGGCCCCATGCACCCCGGTGCAGGCCACCTCACCCGCCGCATAAAGGCCGGGGATGCTGGTGCGGCCATCCGCATCGGTCAGCACGCCGCCCATATGATAATGCGCCGCCGGGGCCACCGGGACCGGCGTGCTGGCCGGATCGATCCCGGCCGCCGCACAGATGCCGGCCACGGTGGGGAACTGCGCCGCCCCGCCGCGCGCCCAGATGGCCCGCAAATCCAGGAACACAGGCTCCCCGGCAGCGATGCGCCGGCCGATGGCCTTGGCCACCACATCACGCGGGGCCAGTTCGGCCCCCACATGCTCATCCCGCATGAAGCGGCGACCCGCCCCATCCAGCAGACGGGCACCGGCACCGCGCAGCGCCTCTGTCAGCAATGGCACCTGACCGGCCGTGCCGGCGGCCAGGGCGGTGGGGTGGAACTGCACAAATTCCATATCGGCCAGCACCGCCCCGGCGCGGGCAGCCATGGCCTGGCCGTCGCCCGTCGCTTCCACCGGGTTGGTGGTGTGGCGGTAGAGCTGGCCAATGCCGCCGCTGGCCAGCAGCAGGGCGGGGGCGCGATGGAACACCCAGCCGGCATCGCCATGATGGGCCAGCACGCCCGCCAGCGCCCCCTTGCGATCCAGCACCAGATCCCAGGCGAAGGCATCGACCTGCACATCAATATGCGCCGCCGCCCGCACGCGGGCCACCAGATCGGCCACCAGGGTGCGGCCGGTGGCATCGCCGCCGGCGTGCAGCACACGGGCCACGCCATGCGCCGCCTCCCGCCCCAAACAGAGCTTGCCGGCGGGGGTACGGTCAAACGGCATCCCCTCGGCGATCCAGCGGCTTAACCGGCTTGCCCCTTCCCGGGCCAGCAGATCGGCCATATCGGCATCGGTCAGCCCGGCCCCGGCCACCACCGTGTCGGCCGCATGGTCGGTGGGGTTATCGGCGGGATCAACCGCCGCCGCCACCCCGCCCTGCGCCCAATGGCTGGACCCGCCCGGCAGATCGCCCGTCTTGGTCAACAGCGTCACCCGGCGCGGCGCCAGACGCAGCGCCGCCACCAGCCCGGCCATCCCGGACCCGATGACAATCACATCGCTCTGCCGCATCTCCATGATGATACTGTTCCTTATGAATGGGTGCCGGGTGGCTGGTCACTCAACCTGACCATTTGAACCCCGCCCTATCGCCCTCTTTACCGTCCCGCTACCGTCATTCCCGCGAAGGCGGGAATCCATACGACAGAGACATCTTTCAACCGCATCGGAACGGAGGCGTTTGCTGGATTCCCGCCTTCGCGGGAATGACGGTAATAAAGAGTGAGGCAAGGCCAAAAGGCCATAATGATGCTGCTGACGCAGGGGCGACGCCGCCCCCCTTACTTCTTCCCCACCGCCAGCATCCGTTCCACCGCCAGCCGGGCGCGGCCGGCGATGGCGGGGTCGACATGCACCTGGGGCTGCATCGTCTGCAGGCTCTCCAGAATGTTGGACAGGGTAATCCGGCGCATGTGCGGGCACAGGTTGCAGGGGCGGACAAATTCCACCGCCGGATTGGTGGCCGCCAGATTGTCGGCCATCGAACATTCGGTGATCAGCAGCACCCGCTTGGGCTGCTGGCCTTCCACATAATCCTGCATCTTGGCGGTGGAGCCGACGAAATCCGCCTCCGCCAGCACATCCGGCGGACATTCCGGGTGCGCAATGATGGTGATATCGCCCTTGAACTGGGTGCGGTACGCCTTCAACTGGTCGCCGCTGAACCGTTCATGCACCTCGCAATGGCCCTTCCAGGCGATCACCTTCTTGGTGGTCTGGGTTGCCACCCACTTGGCCAGATATTCATCGGGGATGCACAGCACCTCGTCACCGGGCAGGGAGTTGATCACCTCCACCGCATTGCCCGACGTGATGCAGACATCGCTTTCCGCCTTCACCGCCGCCGAGGTGTTGACGTAGGTGGCGATCGGAACGCCTGGGTAACGTTCGCGCAGCAGCCGCACATCGGCGGCCGTGATGCTGTCGGCCAGCGAACAGCCGGCATCCATGGCCGGCATCAGCACCACCTTTTCAGGCGAGAGAATCTTGGCCGTTTCGGCCATGAAATGAACGCCGGCCAACACGATGACATCGGCATCCGTTTCCGCCGCCTTGCGGGCCAGCAGCAAACTGTCGCCCACAATATCGGCCACCGTGTGGAAGATTTCCGGCGCCTGGTAATTATGCGCCAGCACCACGGCGTTGCGTTCCCGCTTCAGCTTGTTGATGGCGTGGACCAGGGGGGCATGGAAGGGCCATTCCACAGCCGGAATGACATCGCGCACCCGATCATAGATCGGCCGCGTCGCCTCGGCGATCTCAGGTGTATAGGCCAGATCGGCAGCAGCGTGCATCAACCCAACTCCAACGGGCCATCCCGGTAAAGCGGTCGGGAAGGCGCTTTGTGACGAACCGGACGCTCGCCGCGAACATGCAGGGTGCCGGGCGGCACCCCTTATGCTCGAATTGAGCATTACTCTCCCTTATGCTCGCCCAGAGTATAAGGGGTGTCAAGCCCCAGCCCCCACCCTGTCACGCGCCTGTCACAGTGCGGTCAGAACCCAGTCGCATATGTGCAGCGCAACATTGTTGCTGTTTTTGGCTCCCCAAACACCGGACCGCCGGCCAGCAGCCGGCCTTCCCTGCCAAGGCGGTGGAGACGGCGGCAGCCGCGTGCTAGAGGGAAATGCCCCCTCCCAACCCCGCCGGATGATGATGACCGAGGAAGAATTGCTGGCCCGCCTGCTGTACCGCGACGGTTTGATGCTGGTGCTGGACAAGCCCGCCGGCATTCCCGTCCATGCCGGCCCGGGCGGCGGGGATAATCTGGAAAGCCATTTCGATGGGTTGCGCTTCGGCTTCCCCAACCCGCCCTCGCTGGCCCATCGGCTGGATCGGGATACGGCCGGCTGTCTGGTGCTGGGCCGCCATCCCAAGGCATTGCGCAAGCTGGGCATCCTGTTCCAGGAAGGGCGGGTGGCGAAAACCTATTGGGCTTTGGTGGCCGGTCAGCCGGCGGATAACAGCGGCAAGATCGACCTGCCCCTGAACAAGATCAGCGATGCCAAGCGCGGCTGGCGCATGGTGGCGGACAAGGAGAATGGCCAACCCAGCGTCACACTCTGGCGGGTGCGCGGGCGTGGCGAATTGCCGGGCGTCGGCCCCATCGCCTGGCTGGAACTGAACCCGAAAACCGGCCGCACCCACCAGATCCGCGTGCATACCCAGTCGCTGGGCTGTCCGGTGCTGGGCGACCCGATCTATGGCGGGCGGCCAGACGGCACGGGGCTGCCGTTGCATTTGCTGTCGCGCGCCATCACCGTGCCCATCCAGGCGACGAAAGACCCGGTGACGGTGACGGCCCCGGTGCCGCCGCATATGCGCGCCGCCTTGCTGGCCTGCGGCTGGGGCGATGAAGATCCAGCGACGCTGAACCCACCGCCCCCGCCCCGGCCCGAACCGGTCAGTCCCGCAGCAGAGGCCGCGTCACCAGCCGGCGCACCGCGATCCGCCCGGCCTGCTGCTGGCCCTCCAGCCAGGTCCGGAAAGCCTGGAAATGCGCCGTCCCGTGATGGTGGGCGAAAGCGCCCTCGCCCTTGAACTCTTCCCACAGATAGAAGATGGCTTGGCCGTCCGCTTCCTCTTCCGGGCTGCGGGCCAGACCGAAGGTAATGTTCTGCGGTTCCTGGCGGCTGCCCGTCACATTGGCGGACACCCGTTCCAGGAACGCCGCCACCAGATCGGGCGCCACGGCCAGCCGTACCAGCCTGCCTTCAAAAACCATCACTCATCCCCTTTGATATCGGCAACGGGCACCCCGTCCACCTGCAGATCGCTGACCCCGATCTCCCCATCCCCCTGGAAATGCACGGCGACGGAGAGATTCTCTTCTCCCATCCGCAGCCGCCTGTCCAGGTCCGCCGCCTTTTCCTGCGGCACATAGATGCGCAAGACCCGCAGCGGATCGGCCATTGGATAGCGGCAGGAACCCACATCCTGAGGCTGGCAGGATGCCAGGGGCCGGGTGGCAGGCCGTCCCGGCGGGCCATTTTCAGGCTCCACACAAACACAAGCGGGCGCATCGCCTGCAGACAAGCCCAGTTTCAACCGGGCCTGCAGATAATGGCCGCGCAACAGGTCGCGCGGGTCGAAACCCTGGATTTCCACCCGCGTACTGGGGTCGCCAGCCTGCCGCGTGGCGATCAGCCCGGCCCAGCCGGCCAACACCAGGGTGGGCAACAGCAAGGCAGCCAGCAGGACCAGTGCCGAACGGGACATTCCGGCCTTCATGGCGCCTCCTCCCCCACCTTATCCGTACCCCAGGCCATGATGCGCCGCGCGCCCAGCGCCAGGGCCAACAGCACCGCCCCGCCCGCCAGCAGGCCGAAACCCGTGGCCAGCAGACCGCCCGTCGCCTCCAGATAGAAGATGAAGACGCGGAGCGCGATCAACGCCACCGCCAGCTTGAAGAAGCCGGGCCGCTGCGCATCCAGCGCCAATTTCCCCAGCGCCACCCAATAGAGGCAGAACAAGACCCCGGTGACGATGGCAGAGGGCGACTGGCTGAGGATGAAGGGCAGCACCGCCAGCCCCGGCGACAGGGCCAGCGCCAGCCCGAACAGCCGCCGCGTGCCCGTGCGGTCCGCCGGGCAGAGCCAATGCGCCGCCCCGATGGCGACAAAGCCAACCAGGGCGGCAATGGCAGCATCATTGACCACGGCAGCCGGTGGCACGGCATCCAGCAGCAGACGCAGCACCAGCAGCACGAAACTGGTGGCCGCCACCAGCGTGGTCACCGCCGCCCGGCCGATATGCCGCGCCCAGGAGGGATCGATCGGCGGTGGCAGGGCACGGGCGGCATAAAGCAGGGCGAAGCTCAGCATCACCGCCGTGCCAGACAGGCGCCATTCATGCAGATCAAGCCAATAATCCGACAGTTCCGCCGATGCCCACCCCACCAGCCCGCAAAGCCACAAGGAGCGGTGCAGGGGGGCCCGCACCACCATCAGGGTGAAGGGCGTGACCAGCAGCAGCCAGCCACGCAGCAGCCCGGCCAGATCGCCCTGCAGGTGGAAGCTCTGCCCGACATGGGCGATCAAGGCCAGGGTGGAAAGCGACAGCAGCAGCAAGGCGCCTTCCAGCCGGAAGCGCGGCATTCCCTTGGCTGCCCCCTGCCCCCGCCAAATCCAGGCGGCAGCCCCCAGCCCCAGGTTAAGGGCCACATGCAGGCCCAGACGCAGACCAATGGGGATGGCATCCCAATTGGCGGCGATGATGGCGATGATGCCCAACGCCATGGTGAAGAAGCCCAGAATGGCCAGGGCCGCCGGCAGCCGGGGCCGGTGACGCGCCACCTCGAACGCGGCGATGCGGGCGGCGGTATCGGCATCGATCAGCCCGGCGCCCTGCCAATCCGTCAATTGCCGGGCCAACCCGCCGGGCAATTCCCCGTCGGCGGTTGCCGGGTTCCCGCCCCCTATCCGCCAAGCACCCTTTATCATTCCGGGATAATCCCCCCTGCCATCTGGTGACCAGTGTGGCGTTGCCGACGGCATGGTGCAACCGGACCTTCGGGCGATGGGCATTATAATCACCCTGTACCGACGGCCGAATGAACCGGCCGCCGGTACAGGAACCGCCATCAGGCGGCTAGATCATAGGTCAGGGCTGCGCTGTCCTCCGCCATGCCGACCACAGCCAGTGCTGCGGGAAGGTGATCGGTCGGGCGCCCCTCTGCCCGACCATAATTGAAATAATGGTTGATCAGCGCCTCGGTGTTGAAGCCAAAGGCGTTGAACAAATCGGGGTTCAACGCTGCATAGGTCTCGGCACTGAAGCCGGTGGTGATACGCCCCTCTGCCCGGCCATAATTCAGATAATGGCTGATCAACGCATCGGCATTGAGGCCGAAGGCATTGAACAGGTCGGGATTCAGCACCGCATAAGCTTCCACGTCAAACCCGCTGGTGAGCCGCCCCTCTTCCCGACCATGATCAATGTAATGGTTGACCAGGGCCGACCGGTCGGTGCCGAACACCGCATAGAGGTCGGGATTGAGCGCCGCATAGGCAAGGGCATCAAACCCCTCCGCCAGCCTGCCTTCCGCCCGACCGTAATTTACATAATGACTGATCAACGCATCGGTATTCAGCCCGAACGCTTTGAACAGATCGGGGTTCAGGGCGGCATAAGCCTCCGCATTGAACCCGTTGGTCACCCGGTTTTCCGCCTGCCCATTGCTGAGATAGTGGCGCAGAAGGGCCGCATCATCATTCCCGAAGGCGTTCAACAGATCGGGGTTCAGCGCGCGATAGGCGGCAAGGGAGAAAGCGGACTGGAAATCATCATTCAGGATCGTTCCGGTGGCGGCACTGACAGACACCATGGCGCCACGGGCCTGGCTGATGATGCCGAGCAGCATCTCATCCCCTTCCACCTGGGTGTCGCCGTTGACCAGAACATCGATCACCGTGCTCCGGCTTCCCGGTGCGATGGTGTAGGTATCGGACAGGGCCTGGAAATCCACGCCCGCCGTCGCCGTTGTCCCCTTGGTGGCAAAGTGGAATGTGACAGCCTGATCGCTCGCTTCGGACAGGGAAACGGTGAAGGAGAGCGCTTTGGTACCGGAATGACCCTCCCGCACGCTGGAACCGGTGATGGAAAGCGTGGGCAGCTTCACGGAGGTCGACGATATGGTGTAACCGCCCTCTCCGGCTTCACCATCAACCGAGAGATAATAGCGACCGGTGCTTGTCGGCGTGAAACTCGTCGCCCCCACCGCCTTTGTCTCCTGGATGGAGGAGCCAAAGGCGTCATACAGGCTCAACGTAACCGAGGGGAGCTTGCCGCTGGTTGACGCCGCAAACTGATAGGTGGAACCCGCCGTCAAATCGACGGCAAACCAGTCGACATCCTTTACTGCCTCAATAATACCGGTAACGTTCCCGCCAGGGATCAATTTCCCACTGGTGGAGGTGTTGGAAGTATAGTCATCGATGATTATTTTCTTCGTCGAGATACTATATTGCCCGGTGCCTTTTGCCCCATCGACAGAGAGATAATAGCGCCCCGAACTGGTCGGGGTGAAACCCGCCGCCCCGGCATCTGCAATCTGCACCCCCACAGCGCTATGGAGGTGCAGCAGAACGGAGGAAAGGTTACCGCTGGTCGCAGCGGAGAACTGATAGGTGGAACCCGCCGTCAAATCGACGGCAAACCAGTCACTGTCATTCTGCACCTCGATGATGCCGGTGGTCTGCCCATCGACCAGCAGCTTGCCCGTGGTTGATGTGTTGGCGGCAAAATCATCAACAGCTATCTGCTTCGCCGACAGCGTATAATTTCCGGTCTTCGCCCCGCTGACGGAGAGATAATAACGCCCGGAACTGGTGGCCGTGAAACCTGACGTGCCCGCCCCGTCAGTCCCCTGAATGGATGAACCGGAAGCGCTGTAGAGCTGCAACGTCGGCGAGGCCCCGCCACCGTCGAACGAGCCTGAGAAGGCATAGGTGGTGCCGGCGGTCAGGTCGATGGCGAACCAATCTTGATCACTTGCAGTCCCCAATACGCCGGCGGTTTGGCTACCAATCGCCAATTTGCCGGTCGTGGAAGTGTTAGCCCCGTAATCATCCATCACTGTCTGCGTTGCAGACAGTGTGTAATCTGAAGCCTTCGTTCCACTGACGGAGAGGTAATACCGCCCCGAGCTGGTTGCTGTGAAGCCTGCTGTTCCCGTCCCCTCGGTACCGGCAATCGCTGAACCAGAGGCATCGTAAAGCCGCAATGCCGGGGATGAAGAGCCACTCCCAAAGGAACCTGAGAAGGCATAGGTGGTGCCAGCGGTCAAGTCGACAGCAAACCAATCCTCATCATTTGCGACACCCAACAGGCCAGTGGTCTGACCGCCGATTATCAATTTACCCGTTGTTGAAGTATCGGCTTTATAATCGTCTGGGCTTAACTGCTTGGAAGAGAGTTTATAAGATCCAGGCGACATATAGTTCACAGAAAGATAGTACTTCCCCGAACTGCTGGGCGTGAATGTTACCTTACCCGATGATCTCATGCCATCAAGATATATGCCAGAGCTATCATAGAACTTGAAATATGGCCCAAAAATTGTATTAGTTATAGATCCTGATATTTCATAGGTAACGCCAGCAGCCAAATCGACAGCAAACCAGTCTACATCATTTGATGTCGCCAATATGCCATTTATATTTTCCCCAACTTTAAAAAAGCCTGTTGTCGATGTATCACCTGCATAATCATCCCGGTCAGTCTCTTTTGCTGATATTGTATAGATTCCTGCTGTCCGACCATGGACCGAAACATAATAACGACCAGACACTTTTGGTGTATAACCAGTGGTGTCTCCATATATAGAATATTCAATAACAGAACCAGCGTGATCATATATACTTACAGGCGGCCTATATTTCTCACCATCATTTAATGATGAGAATTCATATGTTGTTCCAGCTTTAAGATCGACAGCGAACCAATCAATATCACTGGAAGAAGATAAAGAGCTTGTGATTTTCCCGCCAATTTCCAGAACAGCTTTTGTTGTGGTGTCGGCAGCATAATCCTCATACGCTCCCCCCTTCGTTGAAATTTTATATCGCGCTTGATAGTTATCAAGTTGAGAATAATACCTGTAATTTATAGAAAGATAATACCGACCAGATTCGGTCGGCGTATAACCGGTGAAACTAGAAACCAATACCCCAGAAATACTGGAACCAGAATTATCATGAAGGTTTAAATTAAAATTAGATATTGAAATATTAGAATCTACAGAAAATTGATACGTGGTGCCAGCTACCAAATCGACAGCAAGCCAGTCCTCGTCGCCGAAGATATCTATGACACCAGACATTTCACTGCCGATCGTCAAGTGACCGGTCGTTGATGTATTGGCCGAGTAATCATCTACGAATGACCGTAAAGAGTAAACTCCGGCTGCTCCACCGCTGACAGAGAGATAATACCGCCCGGAACTGATGGCTGTGAAACCCACCTTCTCGATCCCATAGGCTCCGGTGACCGGTGAACCGGAGGCGTCATATAGCCCCAATGAAAGTTCATTATCCGCACCACCAAAGAAAGCATAGCTGTTTCCGGCGGTTAAATCGACGGCAAACCAATCAACATCATTTGCCGTACCCAATACGCCGGTCGCTTTACCCTCAATTTCTAATTTTCCGGTTGTAGATGTATTGGCCGTGTAATCATCATCGGCGCCATCCTTTACCAATACTGTATAGTTTACCGACTGAGGAATGTGATTTGCCGCCTGAAAACTGCTGACAGAAAGATAATAACGCCCGGAACTGATTGCAGTGAAGGATGTCGCTCCCCAGAATGATTTCGTCCCCTGTACATACCAACCAGAAGCGTCCAGCAGACCCAAAACCGGAGTATCAATGCCTTGCCCATCATGCGAGATTGAAAACTCATACGTACTACCAGCGGTGAGATCAACTGCGAACCAATCATCATCATTTGGTGCCGTCAATAGGCCGCTGACCCCCGCCCCGATGACCAAGGCACCAGTCGTGTATATATCATCTCGATAATCATCTTGTACAATATTTGACATTTTTGTCTCGTCAATTAGCTTTACCACTCCCGATAATATCGTATGTAATTTTTTCAACCAAGAAAAAAGGCCGGTGTCCCTGGGGACACCGGCCTTTCAACATATGGAAATCAGAGGCTTATCAGCCTTCCGCCTTGTAGCGGTCGAAGCTTTCCTGGATCAACTTGGCAGCGAAGTCGGCCTCGTCCCAGCGGACGATGCGGACCCACTTGCCATGTTCCAGATCCTTGTAATGTTCGAAGAAGTGGGCGATCTGCTCCACCAGGATCTGCGGCAACTGACGATAGCTGCTGATGTTGCTGTAGAACGGGTGCAGCTTGTCCACCGGCACGGCCAGGATCTTTTCATCCATGCCACCATCATCTTCCATCACCAGCACGCCGATGGGGCGCGAGCGCAGCACGACGCCGGGGACCACCGGGGTGGTGCCGACCACCATCACGTCGATCGGGTCGCCATCCAGCGCCAGCGTGTGCGGCACAAAGCCGTAATTGGCGGGGTAGAACATGGCCGTGTGCAGGAAACGGTCCACGTACAGCGCGCCGCTTTCCTTTTCCAGCTCGTACTTCACGGGCTGGCCGCCCTGCGGGATTTCGATGATGACGTTGATATCCCAGGGCAGGTTTTTGCCGGAGGGGATCTTGCTGATATCCATCGTTGGGCCTTCTTGGCAGCTTTTCAACAACAGGGACGGGCGGCACCCGCCTTGAACCGGCCCGCATCCTATCGGAGTGCGGGTGCGAAATGAAGGCCGCGCAAAGGTAGAGCCTCTGTGCATTTCCGCCGCATCTACCTTGGTCGTAGGGACACGAAAAAGGCCGCCGGGTTGCCCCGACGGCCTTTCTTTACATCCCCAGTCGGGAAGGTGACAGCAAAGGGGATCAGCCCTCTGCCGCCTCTTCCTTCTTGGACAGGTCTTCACCGGTCACCTGATCGACGACCTTCATCGACAGCTTCACCTTGCCGCGATCGTCGAAGCCCAGCACCTTCACCTTCACGGCATCGCCCTGCTTCACCACGTCGGTGACCTTGGCCACGCGCTCGTTCTTCAACTCGGAGATGTGGACCAGGCCGTCACGGCTGCCCAGGAAGTTCACGAAGGCGCCGAAATCCATGACCTTGACGACCTTGCCGTCATAGATCTCGCCCAGTTCCGGCTCGGCCACGATGCCCTTGATCCACTTGATGGCGGCGTCGGAGCACTTGCTGTCCACGGCCGACACCTTCACGGTGCCGTCATCCTCGATGTCGATCTTGGCGCCGGTCTGCTCCACAATCTCGCGGATCACCTTGCCGCCGGAGCCGATCACGTCGCGGATCTTCTCCTTCGGGATGTTGATCACGGTGATGCGCGGGGCATTGCCCGACACTTCGCCACGCGCCGTGTTCAGCGCCTTGTTCATCTCACCCAGAATATGGATGCGGCCCTTCTGGGCCTGCGCCAGGGCGATCTTCATGATCTCCTCCGTGATGGAGGTGATCTTGATGTCCATCTGCAGGGCGGTGACGCCCGCTTCGGTGCCGGCGACCTTGAAGTCCATGTCGCCCAGGTGATCTTCATCACCCAGGATGTCGGACAGAACGGCGAACTTGTCGCCTTCCTTGATCAGGCCCATGGCGATGCCGGCGATGGGGCGGGCCAAGGGCGCCCCGGCATCCATCAGCGACAAGGAGGTGCCGCAGACCGTGGCCATGGAGGAGGAGCCATTGCTCTCCGTGATTTCCGAGACAACGCGCAGCGTGTAGGGGAAATCTTCCTTGGACGGCAGCAGCGGGTGGATGGCGCGCCAAGCCAGCTTGCCATGGCCGATTTCGCGGCGGCCCGGGCTGCCCATGCGGCCGGCTTCACCCACGCTGTACGGGGGGAAGTTGTAATGCAGCATGAAGTTTTCGCGGTATTCGCCTTCCAGCGCATCCACGATCTGTTCATCCTGGTTGGTGCCCAGCGTGGCAACGACCAGCGCCTGGGTTTCACCACGGGTGAACAGGGCCGAACCATGGGCGCGGGGCAGAATGCCCACTTCGGCCAGGATCGGGCGGATATCCACGGTGGTGCGGCCATCGATGCGCTTGCCGGTCTCGATCACCGAACCGCGCAGGATGTCGGCCTCAACCTCCTTGAAGGTCTCGGCAATGGCTTCGGCGCTGAAGGTGCCTTCGGCCAACAGGGTTTCCAGGGCCTTGGCCTTGGCGGCACCCACGGCGGCATAGCGCTGCTGCTTCACGGTGATGGCGTAGGCGGCCTTCACGTCAGCACCAACGGCCTTGTTGACGGCGGCCTTGCAAGCATCCTTGTCAAAGGCCGGCGGCGGTACATCGCGCGGTTCCTTGGCGCAATCTTCCGCCAGATCGATGATCAGGTCGATCACCGGCTGGAACTGGGCATGGCCGAACATCACGGCGCCCAGCATGATCTCTTCCGACAGCTCCTTGGCTTCGGATTCGACCATCAGCACGCCTTCCTGCGTACCGGCCACCACCAGATCCAGGGTGGCATTGTCCATCTGGTCGGCGGTCGGGTTCAGAATGAACTGGCCATTCTCGTACCCAACGCGGGCAGCACCGATGGGGCCCAGGAAGGGCAGGCCGGAAATGGTCAGTGCGGCAGACGCACCGATCATGGCCACGATGTCGGGATCATTTTCCAGATCGTGGCTCAGCACGGTGCAGACCACCTGGGTCTCGCACCGATAGCCATCGACGAACAGCGGACGGATCGGACGGTCGATCAGACGGCTGACCAGGACTTCCTTTTCCGTCGGACGGCCTTCACGCTTGAAGAAGCCACCGGGGATCTTGCCCGCGGCGAAGGCCTTCTCCTGATAGTTCACCGTCAGCGGGAAGAAATCCACACCCGGCTTGGCGGACTTGGCGCCAACGGCAGTGGCCAGCACCACCGTGTCGCCGTAGCTGACCATGACGGCGCCATCGGCCTGACGGGCGATCTTGCCGGTCTCAATGACCAGCTTGCGGCCGCCCCATTCCATTTCCTTGCGGAAGACCTTGAACATCTTATCGTTCCTTCCATCCGAAACCCGTGACACCCCGGATTGGGCGCCGGGCCGGGGCCCAATCGGACGGCCCCGCCTGTTATATTTTTTCTGGTGACCGTTACGGGTCACCCTGACTTCCACCCCCGCCCGATATGGAAGGGGCTGGAAGCGAAAACGGCCAGCCGGAAAGGTTCCGGCTGGCCGTCCTCAAACTCTATAAAGGGCCGAAGCCCCCGTCTGCCACCCATCACCGCCCGTGCCACCGGTAACCGGCCCGCATCCCCCGGCGACGCCCTCCCCCTGCCCGCCAGAGCGGGCCGGAAGGGTGAAGCGTGGGGAGACGGCGGGCATTGTCACAGGCAATGGCACCTTTCCGATCACGTCGGGAGCGGCAATGGCAACGGCCGGACCCCTGGCCTTAGCGGCGCAGGCCCAGACGCTGGATCAGGGTGTCGTAACGGGACTTGTCCTTGCCCTTCAGGTAATCCAGCAGGCTGCGGCGCTGACCGACCATCACCAGCAGACCACGACGGGAATGGAAATCCTTGGCGTGGGTCTTCAGGTGTTCGGTCAGGTTAACGATGCGCTCCGTCAGGATGGCAACCTGGACTTCCGGCGAACCGGTGTCGCCTTCCTTGGTCTTGTATTCTTCGATCAGCGCGGTCTTGCGCTCAGCCGTGATCGACATCGCATGTCTCCACATAGATGATTTCAGGGAAAGCGCACCTGGCCACCTGCGGTGGCCCCTTGACGGGGATCATGGGCAGCATGGCCCACAAATAGGTACGCACCCGTTCCCACCGGGGCCGGGCCGGGATGTCGTCCAGCACGGTCCCGCGCGCGAACAGGCGTCAACGGTGGGCGTTTGATGCGCCATCGCACCGATAGGGTCAAGCGGATTCAGTGGGGCTTGGGGCTGACATCCCCGCATGTCCGCTTACAGCGATCTCCCTCAGCGCCGGGCGCCCGCATCCGCGGGCTTGGCTCGCGCCGCATGGGCGGCGGGCCGGCGGTCGCCGGCCTCCAACCTGCCTGAAGCTAAACCTTCAGGCAGGTTGGTATCAGTTCCCGGCGGGAACCCAGGGGATGGAGGCGAATTCCACCCCTTCCTCACGCAGTTGTTCGGCCTGTTCGCGGCTGGTTTCGCCATAGATGGCGCGGCTTTCCGTCTCGCCATAATGGATCTTGCGGGCCTCGTCGGCGAAACGGTCGCCGACATTTTCGGCATTCTGTTCCACCTGGCGGCGGATTTCCCGCATGGCGCGCAGCATGTCGGCCTGCTGCGCCAATTCGGCATCGCTGGCAGGGGGAGCCGGGGGGGTGTGGGATGGGCTTGTCTCTACCGGCTGTTCGTCCCGGCTGCGGCCGGACCGGGCGATAGCCGGCGCCATCGGCGCCTTTTCCACACCCGTGTCGCCACAGACCGGGCAGGTAATCTCCCCCGCCGCCGCCTGGGCGTCATAGGCGGCACCGTTGCGGAACCAGCCTTCGAACCGGTGACCGTGGTTACATTTCAGGTTGAACAGGATCATGGCTGGCAAAATTCAGTCAAAAAGACATCACACCCCATAGATGGCGTGAACCAGTGCAACAGGCAATCCCGATCATCCGCACATAGGGGCTGCGAAACCGGGAGATCAAAGCCCGATATCATCGGAAGAGGGGGGAGCCGGTTCCGGCGGCACATCCTTGAACAGGGCGAAGCCGACGGAATCCACCCGCTGCATGGAGCGGCACTGTCCGGGACCGGGAACATCCGCCGGCTCATCCTCCGCCCCGCTGGCGGGGACATAGATTATCAGCAGATATTGCGCGCTATGTCCGCCTATGTCAGCCGTGCGCCCGATCGGCAACACCAGCCGACGGATCAGTTTACTGTGCCCATCGGCATAGGTGATGAGATCCAGGCTGGAGAGCGGGCTGAAGGTGCTGGCGCAGATGGCATAGGCCGGCACGATATCGTTGACATAGGATCGGGGCATCAACTGTTCCAGCGTCAGCCCAACCGGGTTGACGCCCAGATTGGCCGACACCGCACTGCCCGTGCGCATGAACACAGCCTTGCGGATGCTGCCATCCCCCAGCCCCAGCATCACGTAACTCTGTCGGACAGAAGGCGGCAGATGCATTTCCTCAAACGCGCTCAAGGGCACCAGTCGGTCCCGCCGGGCGACATCCAGCCAATAAAGCAGCAGCCGGTGCTGCGCATCATTGGCCAGATCGTGAAGATGGAAGACATCATGCATAATGATAAAACGGCTCCTGCGGCCACGCTTCTTTTGTAGCAAAGGCCTGACAGCACCCCCAGCATACACGAGTGTTCTTATGGATAGCACCAGCCGCCCCTTCGCCCCGCCATCCGCCTGGGTTGCCCGTTTTGCCCCATTGTTGGGGGTGGGTGCCCGTGTGCTGGATGTAGCCTGTGGGGGTGGACGACACCTGCGTCACTTCCTGGATCGGGGCTGTGCGGTAACCGGGGTGGATATCGATCTGCGCGGTGTGGCCGACCTGCAAGGCAGGATCGGGGTGACCCTGCTGGGGCTGGATCTGGAAAATGGCACCCCGTGGCCGGGCGAACTGAGCGGTTTTGATGCCATCATCGTCACCAACTACCTCTATCGACCACTGTTGCCAGCCTTGGCCGGCGCGCTGCGCCCCGGCGGTTTCCTGATCTATGAAACCTTCGCCATGGGCAATCAGCGCCATGGCCGCCCGTCCAGCCCCGGCTTTCTGCTGCGCAGCGGCGAATTGCTGGGGCTGGCAACGGACCAGGGGTTACAGGTGGTGGCTTTCGAACAGGGGGAGGTATCCAGCCCCAAGGCGGCGGTGATCCAGCGCCTGTGCGCCCGCCGCCCCACCGGCCCCGCGCCCGACCTGCAGGGCGACCCGGAACCGGTCCCCTTGCCGGTGGCGGGTTGAAGGGGCCATCAGGCCAGGGAGGAAAATTGCTGCTTACAGCAAGCTGGAGAATGGCCGCAGGGCGGCGACTGTTTTGGGTAATCCCTGCCTTTCCAGTGTCTCCAGATACTCTCCCCCTGTCATCGGCGGCGTCTTCAAGCGTTGGCGGATGTTGCCTGCGGCGATCAGCACAGAGGCGGCCTTCAGGTCGAATTGATATCGGATAAAATCATCCGGGTGCATCGGCTCGATATTAAACTGTGCCAATTCCCCCCATGGGAAATCCTTCAGATTAAAGGTGACGATTGCATCTGCCCGGGCGTGAATGGCAGCCGCCAGAACATGCCGATCATCTGGATCCGGTAAATTGATGATCGCAATCAAGTGTTCATAACCTGACACCAGACAATCCAGAACGCTGGTGTTCATCAACGTCCGCGTCCTATGCAACTTTTCCGGTGTCAGGTCGGGCCGACTCCTCTGTACATTCCGCGTCCATTCGTCATGGATAGCGTCCGTCCATTTGGCCCGGAACAGCTCCGTCGTCGCCAACTCCATGAGGAAGTCGCGCAGCGGGGCGGGATACAGGACACAGGCATCGAAGACGACGGTGTAGCGGGACACGTCAATAACCCATATTCAGTTCCTGGGCTTGTGCTGCCAGCTCGTCCAACGCTGCCGCCCTGGCCTCAGCTTGCCGTTGTTTGAACGCTTTCAACTCATTGAACCGCACACGACGGTGAGTCCCCACCTTGTGATGGGGGATTTGGTTCGTCTCCAACAGCTTCACCAGATACGGTCGGCTGACGTTCAGGAAGTCCGCAGCCTCCTGCGTTGTCATCTCCGCATGGACTGGAATCAAGGTGACCGCGTTGCCCTGCGACATCTCCACAAGCAGATGGGAAATCAGTTCCTTAATGGCGTGCGGTAACAGCAGCGGCTGCCCATCGTCCAATTGGACATGCAGGTTCTGATCCGAATGCTTCGAAAGAATACGGCTCGTCTCCGTCGCCAGCTTCGCGTCTTCCTCAGATGGAACAATCGTTCCGTTCCGTTCCAAAAGCGCGTTCATCATCCACCTCCACCTTGCGGTGCTCTATTTTTCTCCGCCTTGTATTCGGCGCGTTCTAAGGCGCGTTGCCAGCTCTGTACGACCCGGCATTCGCGCGGGAAAACCCACGTCTAGCCTCATGCCCCCATGATATGAGTCAAGGAGCGCTTAAACGCAATATCCGAAACGCCACATACAGACCATGGTTCCACGCATGTGTGTCATGGGTTCCAACGGCGTCGGTCAGAACCTCACCTGCGCCGCCAGCAGCCCGGCCCAAAGGGCACGCAGGCGGGCATGGTCGGGGCTGGGGCCGGCGGCCAGTTCCTGCATGGCCATGCCGCGCAGCATATAGACGGTCAGCACCATCAAATCAGCCACCGCCGCACCCGCACCGGGACGGGGGTGCAGGGCCAGGCCCCAGCGGCTGCCCACAGCCGCGATGAAATCGCTGAAAATCGGGGCCAGGCGCTGTTTCAATTCTGCATCCGTGCGGGCGGCCAGCGCCACCTCGAACAGCAGGTCGCGGTGGCGGCCTTCATAGAAGCGGGCCCAGGCCTGTTCCAGCAGCGCGCCCAGCGCCGCCGGCCCATCGGTGGTCGGCGGCGCTGGCGGGGACAGGGTGCCGGCGCTGGCCACCGCGTCCCGCAGCAACCCTTCTGCCGCCAGCGCCAGCATTTCCGCCTTGGTGTCGAAATGATGGGCCCAGGCCCCGCGTGACACGCCAGCCTTTTCCAGGATCACCGAAAGCGAAGCACCGGCATGGCCGTGTTCAGCCAAGGCATCCAGCGTCGCCGTCACCAGCCGGCGCCGCATCTCCTCCCGCCGTTCCGGCTGGCTGCGCCGCGCGGCCCCCAGTTCCACCATTTTCCCCATATCCTGCCAGTTTATCCCCACCAACATCATTGCCATAGCGCACCACCTGATGTAAAAACAAACCAATCGGTCTGTTTTATAAAATCATCCAGGGAGGAACCACGACATGACCCGGCTGGCCCGCACCATGGCGTTCTACGCCGCCTATCACCAGCACCCGCATAACCGGCTGACACATTATTTCGGGGTGCCGATCATCGTCTTCTCACTGATCCTGGCCGCCTCCTATGCCCGGTTCGAGATTGCGGGCATGGATGTCAGCCTGGGTATGCTGCTGGTGGCAGCCTTGGCGCTCTATTACCTGACGCTGGATCTGTTGATCGGGGCGGCACTGGTGGTGGTGGCCGTCCCGGTGGTCTGGCTGGCCGATCAGGTGAGCCGGCTGGATGGCAGCACCGCCGCCACCATCGGCGTGGCGGCCTTTGTCGGCGGCTGGGCCATCCAGTTGCTGGGCCACAAGTTCGAAGGCAACAAGCCAGCTTTGACGGCCAATATCCTGCAAATCTTCATGGCGCCGCTGTTCCTGATGGCGGAAGGTTTCTTCGCCTTTGGCTTCAAAAAGAATATCGAGGCGGAGGTGGATCAACTGGTCCGGTCCGGTATTGCCGGCCCCGCAGCCAAGGGCCATGCCCGCCACCATCCGGCCTGAACGGATGAAACTTTGGCAATTGCCACCCGGCCGCCGCATCCTGGTGGCCGGGGCGGGATCGGTCGGCTGCCATGCCGGGGGCTGTCTGGCCCGGGCGGGCCTGCCCGTCACCTTGCTGCTGCGCCCAGCGCTGGCGGAAAGGCTGGCCGGCGGCCTGCACCTGTCCGACCTGGATGGGGCCGACTGGCATCTGACCCCCGGCGCGATCCGGCTGGCGACTGATCCGGCAGCGGCCATGGAAGATGCCGGGCTGGTGCTGGTGACGGTGAAAGGTGGGGATACGGAGAATATCGCCCATCTGCTGGCCGCCTTCGCCCCGGCCGATGCCCCGGTGATCAGCCTGCAGAACGGCATCGGCAATGCTGAACGGCTGGCCGCCCTGCTGCCGGGGCGGCGGGTGCTGGCGGGCATGGTGCCTTTCAACATCGTGCAGATGCCGGATGGCCGCTTTCATCGCGGCACAGCGGGCACGGTGATGCTGGCCGATGATCTGCCGGGGCTGGCGACCGCCCTGAATGTGCCCGGCTGGCCGGTGGCGGGCCGGGCCGACATGCCGGCGGTGCTGTGGGGCAAGCTGCTGCTGAACCTGAATAATGGCCTGAACGCCTTGTCCGGTCTGCCGCTGGTGCAACAGGTGGCGGATCGGCGTTGGCGCTTTCTGCTGGCAGCCCAGATGGCGGAGACACTGGCCTTGCTGACCCTGGCCGGCATCCAGCCGGCCAGGGTCAGCGGGGTGAAGCCAAGCCTGCTGCCCTTTGTGCTGCGCCTGCCGGACTGGCTGTTCCGCCGGCTGGCCGCTTCCATGCTGCGCATGGACCCGCTGGCCCGATCTTCCATGTGGGAGGATCTGCAGCGTGGGCGAAAGACCGAAATCGACCGGCTGCAGGGGGCGGTGCTGGATCTGGCGCAACGGCTGGGCCGCGACCCCGCCCTGGCCGCCCCCACCTGCGCCCGGGTACTGGCCCTGATAGGACAGGCGGAGCAGGCGGGCGCCGGCTCCCCCCATCTGGGCCCCGATATCGTGGCTGGCTCAGCCCCGCTTGGCCGATAACAAATCCAGCATGGCCTGATTGTCCTGGGATTTTGCCAGGGTCAGGGCGCTGTTGCCCGCCCCGTCACGGTGGGCAGGGTCGGCCCCGTGTCGCAGCAGGGCCTGTACCTGGGCCGCCCGCCCGAACATCACCGCCATCATCAGGGCCGTCTGCCCGGCCTGATTTTCCTGATCCACCGGGCAGGAGGTGCGCAACAGCCGCGCCGCCACCGCATCCAGCCCCTTGAAGGCAGCCCCCATCAGGGCGGTGTTGCCGCGTGCATCGCCGGCACAGGCATCGGCCCCGCGGGCGATCAACAGGTCCAGCAATTCCTGCCGGTCATGATAGGCGGCCAGGATCAGGGCGGTATTGCCCTTGTCATCCCGCGCATTGATCGGCGCACCGGCATCCAGCAGGCCCGCCACCAGATCGGACCGGCCTTCCCGCGCGGCGGCGTAAAAGCTCTCACGGAGGGGGGCAGGTTCTGGCGATATCGTCTGTGCCGCCGCCGGGTTGGCCGACAGCAGGCTGAGGAGAAGGACAAACCACATCGGGGTTCTTCCTGTGGGGAATGGGGGAAATGGAACGGCCCGCCCGCCGCCCAGGTGTGGACGGGCAAGGGGGCGGGCGGGCCGTCTTGTCCGGCGGTGTAGCACCGCCGGAAACCGGATCAGTTCTTCGCTTTGGCCACGGCAGCCAGCGCCTGGGCAGCGCGCTGCTTCACCACGGCCAGATCGATATGGGTGGCAGCCGCCAGCCGGGTGCCGTAATCGGCATTGGCGGCATAGAAATGGCCGACCATGATCTCCTTGATCTCCGGCACCGTCACGGCATTCAGGTCGCCGGACAGGTTACGGATCAGGGCCGCCTTCTGATCTTCTGCCAGCCGGGACCAGAAGAGGCCCGCCTGGGCAAAGGGTTCGGTCTTGGAAATGGCCTTTTGTTCGGCCTTGCCCGACAGGCTGTAGCTGGACAGCTTGTAGGCTGGGCTATCGACATAGGCGCCGGCATCGGCCTGGCGCGAGGGCTGGTAATTCACATCACCCTGGCGCGGGGTGATATTCATCGCCCCATCCTGGGCGCCGTTCTTCACCGCCACCTTGGGCGCATTCACCGGCAGCATCTGGTAATTCGGCCCCAGCCGGTGGCGCTGCGTATCGGCATAGGAGAACAGGCGTCCCTGCAGCAACCGGTCAGGTGAGGGTTCGATCCCCGGCACCATCACGCCGGGGGAGAAGGCGGACATTTCCGTGGACTGGAAGAAATTGTCGGGAACCTTGTTCAGCACCATGGTGCCGACCTTGATTTCCGGCATGTCGTACCAGTCCTTGGTGGCATCGAACGGGTTGTAATCCAGCTTGGCAATATCCTTTTCCTTCAGGATCTTCACATAAAGATCCCATTTCGGATGGTCGCCCTGGCGGATGGCGGTATAGAGATCGTCAGTCAGGTAATTGAAGCCGGCCTTCATCGCCTCTTCCGGCGTGTAATTCTTCACGCCCTGCTGGCTTTTCCAATGGAACTTGGCGAAGACGACGGAACCGTCCGGTGCCACCAGCTTCAGCGCGTGTACCCCATTGCCATCCATGGTGCGATAGCTGGCCGGCGTCCCCAGATCGGTATAGAGCTGGGTGAGCATATGGGTGCTCTCCGGCTGGTGACTGAAAAAGTCGAAAAAGCGGGTGGGTTCCTGCTTGTTCGTCACCGGCGACGGCTTCAGCGAATGCACCATGTCGGGGAATTTGATGGCGTCGCGGATGAAGAAGACCGGCAGGTTATTGCCGACCAGATCCCAGTTTCCTTCCGAACTATAGAACTTGGTGGCGAAACCGTGCGGGTCACGCAGATATTCCGGGGAGCCCTTGGGATGAATGACGGTGGAGAAACGCACGAAGACCGGGGTGGTGACACCGGGCTTGAACAGGGCCGCCTTGGTGTATTTTTCCAGCTCGCCGGTGGAGGTGAAGCTGCCCTCCGCCCCGGTGCCACGGGCATGGACCACCCGTTCCGGGATGCGTTCCCGGTCGAAACGGGCCAGCTTCTCGATCAGGTGGAAATCCTCCAGCAGCACGCCGCCCCATTCGCCGGCGGTCTTGGAATTCTGGTTGTCGCCCACTGGCGCGCCGGAATCCTGGGTCTGGCGCGGCAGGGATTGCGCGCTGGCGGCAAAGCCCGTGGCCAGCAGGGCGCAGGCCGCAACCATGGCGGCGGCTGAATGCTTCTTCATGGCGTCTCTCTTGGTCCCTGTCGATGTCTCTCAAAAGGAACCCGGAAACTATGTCCCGTCGGAGCGATAGAGAAACGAATATAAATCCGCCGGCTTGATCGGTTTTTTCGATAAGTGGGAGCCGGGGAATTCAGACGGACAGGGCTGCCCGCAGCCCCTCTGCCAGCAGGCGGAATTCCGCATCCCAACGGCTTTGCGGCCGCCAGCCCAGCACGATCTGCCGGCTGGCCTGGGGACCGTCCAGCCGCCGGGCTTCCACCCGCGTGCGGTCGGCAATGCCATGTTCCAGTGCCAGTTGGGGCATCAAGGTGATGCCCAGCCCGGCATCCACCAGCCGCGCCAGCGTGGCCAGCGATACCCCCCTTATGGTACGTGCCTCCACCACCGGGCGTTCACAGGCGGCCAGCGCGTGCTGGCGCAGGCAATGGCCGTCATCGGGCAACATCAGCCGTGCCTCCGGCAGGTCCGCCGGCTTCACCGTCGGGCAGGGCGGTGCCTCCCCCGGCGGATAAAGCACCAGCAGCGGATCATCCAGCAGCGGCGCCGTTTCCAGCACGCCGCAGGGATAGGGCAGCGCCAGGATCACGCAATCGCGCTGGTCACGCTGCAGGGCCAGACAGGCCTCGTCGCTCAATTCCTCTTGCAACGACAATTCCACCGCCCCAAAGCCGGCCTTCACCGCCGCCAGCAGCGGCGGCAGCAGATAGGGGGCGATGGTGGGGATGGCCGATACGCGCAACCGCCCGCCAAACGGGGCCAGCGGTCCCCGCGTCAGCGCCGCCAGGGCCTGCGCCTTGTCCAGCACCTCGCGCGCCGACGCCACGGTGGCGGCACCGATGGGGGTAAACACGACACAACGCCTGGTCCGTTCCACCAGCCGCGCCCCCAGAATGGCTTCCAGTTCCCGCAGCCCGGCGGAAAGGGTGGATTGGGTGACGTGGCAGGCATCGGCCGCGTGGCTGAAATGCTGGTGCTCATGCAGGGCCACAAGATATTGCAGTTGCTTGATGGTGGGCAGGGCCATGGTGGGTCCGGTCGGGCGCGGGCGGAAAAGGGACAGGCCCCAACAGATGGTGATCCATCGGGCCATTCCAGCCCGGCACCCGGTTTTATCGCAGATAGCTTGACCGGGAAGCCGGGACCAGGGCATAAATACATCCTATATCGGAATTATTCTGCTTAAGGTGATTTTCATGGCCCGGCTTCTGGTTTGCATCCTGTTGGTGATGGGCACCCTGCTGGGGATTGCGGGCGTGGATCTGGTGCTGCCCGCCCTGCCGGACATGGCGCTATGGCCCGATGGCGGTGTCTCCAAGGCGCAATTGGTGATCGCCGCCTATATTGGCGGTACGGCGGCGGGCCTGCTGCTGTTCGGCAGCCTGGGCACGCGGGTGGACCGGCGCTGGCTGCTGCTGTTTTCCATCCTGTCGCAACTGGTGCTGTCGCTGGCCTGTGCAGCGGTGGAAAATCTGGATGCGCTGATTGCGCTGCGCCTGCTGCAGGGGCTGTTGGGCGGTGCGCCCGCCGTCTTCGCACCCGGCATGATCCGCCGCCTGTTCGATGAAAAGGGGGCGATGCGCGCACTGGGCGCGCTCGGCAGTATCGAGGCGCTGGCCCCTGCCCTGGCCCCCCTGGCCGGCGCGGGGCTGGTGGCGCTGGGGGGCTGGCGGCTGCCCTTTCTGGTGACGGGTGGGCTGGCGGTTCTGGTCGCACTCTGCCTGTTCGCCGGGCGCGGCCTGTTGCCGGCGGGGCCGGCGCCGCGCACGCTGGGGTCGTATCCCCGGCTGCTGGGCGATCCGGTATTCCTGCGCTATGCCCTGTCACAATCGCTGTTGCTGGGTGGTTTGCTGGTCGTGGTGTTCAGCGCCCCGGTCGTCATTACCCGCAGCATGAGCGGGGAGATGGCGGATTTCATCACAATGCAGATGATCGGCGTCACCCTGTTCATCCTTTGCGCCAATCTGGCGGGGCCGCTGGCGGGCAGGATCGGGGCGGAACGGCTGATCCTGATCGGCACCCTGTCAGCCCTGGTTTCCGCCTTGCTGCTGCTGGCCTATGCGCTGGCGGGTGGCAACAATCCGCTGCTGCTGCC
>CALRQC020000043.1:0-50388 GCA_943370215.1 Azospirillum sp. RU38E | reverse complement strand
TGTTCCGCCGGATCATTGTGCTCCAAAGCGTCGTTATGCTCCGCCGGATCATTGTGCTCCTGAGCGTCGTTATGCTCCGCCGGGTCGTTGTGCTCCTGAGCGTCGTTATGCTCCGCCGGATCGTTATGCTCCTGAGCGTCGTTATGTTCCGCCGGATCGTTGTGCTCCTGAGCGTCGTTATGTTCCGCCGGATCGTTGTGCTCCTGAGCGTCGTTATGCTCCGCCGGGTCGTTGTGCTCCTGAGCGTCGTTATGTTCCGTGGGGGCCGGGCTTGCGGTGGCAACCGGATAAATGATCTGCGCCGAAACCCGGTGCAAAGCACCACTGGACTGGCCGATCAGCGCGCCCTTCTCATCCTCTGTCAGCCCTGGAAACTGGCTGACATAATCGAGCGGGTTGCGCTGGAACGCTTCCATCGACAACGGATTGACAGCGATCTCATTCAAAATCCGATAGAGGGGGGCTGATGTGCTCCGCTCCCGGCCACCGGGGGCTTCACGATCCAGACGCGCCACCGCGTCCAACTCAAACGGTCCATAGTCACCGCTGCGCCGGGTGGGCGTTGGGGAAACGATCGACCCCATCCCCAACTGCTCCGCCATTTCCTCGTTCAAAGGCAGATATTCCTTTGGCGGAAAATAGAAACTGCAGGCCGGATGAACAGAGGCGCGCACCTTCGGGTCAAGATATGCCTTGAGAGGACGGCGGATGATCTGGCTTTGCAGGCCCGGAAAACTCGCCCCCACATAATGATATGTGGGATGGTCTTCCCCATATATTTCAATAAGGCGACGGAACAGGATGTCGCGCTTGTTATTCTTGAACCCTTTGACGGAATAATAGCTGTCCCCGACGGAACCAACCTGAAGCAGAACAACATGGCCCGAGGTCACAACCGGACGGTCGCGCAGCAGCATATCCGTCGCATCCAGAATCTGACAGCCATGGGCCGACGGATCGATGCGCAGATCGGAGAAAAGGTAATCGGTGGAAGAAATGCCGGGCAGCATTTCCGTATGATGGCCTTCCTTGCGCGCGATGGTCAGCGCGCGGCGGGCGGGGGAGACAAAGAAACCCGGGTGGCCATAGAATACCGCCACAACACGCTTGCCCTTACGCACCTCGCGCAGGATCATTTCAGCCATCTGCACATAGGTAACCAGGCGGCGCTTGTCTTCCCCGTAATGCAGGGAGAGGTTATAGGCGCTGGGATTGAGATCACGGATGAAGGCTGCGGTCACACCATCGGGCACGGAATAGAAAACCGCGTCAGCCTCACGGATGTGGCCGACCGCTTCCTGGGTCATATGGGCAATGGAACGGATACCGGTGCCGACCACGGTGAGGCTACCGTGGGAGAGGCCGGCGGCAAGCGGCTTCGACACGTCGATGGAATTAGGCATGTTCCTGTTTCCCTGTGTGCGGCATGGCTTTGGTGAAAATGGCGTGTAGCCCCGGCCTCATAGCCAAAGGCACTACGACTTTAGCGCATTTTTAACCAATTCGCATGTCAGCAAATTAGAGGGAGTGCGTTTTCCATACACCCTAAACAAGAGCGTAACAATTGATCGCAATAGAAGGAAACAGGGTGCAGATGCTGGAAGGCGGCGGCGTGACGGGCATTCTGGGGGCGATCCTGGCCGGTGGGCTGGGGCAGCGGATGGGGGGTGACAAACCATTGAAAGATCTGGGGGGCCGCCCCCTGCTGGCCCATGTCGCCCGCCGGCTGACCCCCCAGGTGGATTGTCTGGTGCTGAATGCCAATGGCGACCTGACCCGATTTGCCGGGTTGGTGGAATTACGCAATGTGCCGGTGGTGGCCGACACGGTGGCGGATCATCCGGGGCCGCTGGCCGGCCTGCTCGCCGTCATGGAATGGGCCGCCGCGCACACCGATATCCGGCATATCCTGACCGTACCAGCGGACTGCCCCTTCCTGCCACGCGACCTTGCTGCGCGACTTGCCGCCGCTGCCGGCACGGGCCCGGCACTGGCACGCACACGCAGTGCTGATGGCACGACACACAGCCATCCGGTGGTCGGCCTGTGGCCGGTGGCGCTGCGCGATGATCTGCGCGAAGCCCTGCTGGGTGAAGGGCTGCGTCGCGTCGGCCAATGGGCAGAGCGGCATCAACCAAGCTTCGTGGACTGGCCGGACACGCCGCTGGACCCGTTCTTCAACCTGAACACGCCCGACGATCTGGCCACAGCCGAGGGGCTGCTGGCCGCGCATCCGGCCGCCTGACGGTCAGGCGGCCTGCGACAGGGTTCTCAGCAGCCGGTCGAACCGGTCGCCCGCCAGCGAGACGGTGTCCAGCAGCCCCTCATCCAGCTCGTCGCCCTGGACTTCGTTTTCATCCAGGGCCGCCCCTTCGCCATAGCCCATGCGGCGCACGGTGCTGCGCAACCGGTCGGCCAGGAACAGGGCGATGGCGCGGTAAAAGCGCATGGCAAAGCCGGTATCGCGGGCCAATTCCCGCGCCAGCAACTGCTTTTCCAGCATCAGCACCGCCCCCGCCGTGGCGGCGGCAACGGAGGCCGAGGGCGGGGCGCTGTCCACGAAGGAGAGTTCGCCGATGATCTCGCCTGCGCCCAGGCTGGCGACGGGGCCGATACCCTTCACCGTCACCTCCATGCGGCCATCCAGCACGATGAACAGGTGTGGCGAGGGCTCCCCCTGCCGCACCAGCAGATCACCGGGCGCCACCGTGCGGCGGCGGCCATGGCGGGCCATCCAATCCACATCCATATCGTCCAACTGACCCAGGATATAGAGCACCTTGCGCATGGGATTTCCTTACCAATGTGATGGGGTTCGGGGGAACGGGTGTCGTCACAGCATCTGTCGGCGGGCGAGTGCGGCGAACACGCCATCCTGGGCGATCAGGTCGGCAAAGCGGCCCTGTTCCACCAGCCGGCCGCGCTCGATCACCAGGATGCGGTCCACCCGTTCGATGGTGGAAAGCCGGTGGGCGATCATCACCCGCGTCACATCCAGCTTTTCCAAAGACCGCATCACGGCGGCCTGGGTGCGGTTGTCCAAGGCGCTGGTCGCCTCGTCCAGCAGCAGCAGGCGGGGCTGGCGCACCAGGGCGCGGGCGATCATCAGGCGCTGGCGCTGCCCGCCGGACAGGGTGCCCCCGCCCTCCGTCAGCACCGTATGCATCCCCATCGGCATGGCCTTGATATCATCGGCCAGATCGACCTGTCGCGCCGCCGCCCAGGCATCTTCCAGCCGGGCGGCAGAGGCACCGACGATATTGTCCAGGATGGAACCGCCCATCAGCCGGCCATTCTGCAACACGGTGCCGATCTGCCGGCGCACGCTGTCGGGCGTCAGCCGGCTCATCGGGCGGCCATCGAAGAACAGTTCGCCCGCCTGCGGCCGGTCCAGCCCCAGCAGCAGGCGCAGGATGGTGGATTTGCCCCCGCCGGACGGGCCGACAATGGCGACAAACTCCCCCGGCCGGATGCTGAAGGACAAATTGTCCAGCACCGGCGGCAGATCGGGCGCATAGCTGAAACTGACGCCGGAAAACTCCACCCCGCCGCCCAACCGCCCCGCATCCTCCCCGTCGGCCACATCATCCAGCGGGCTTTCCAGCAGCGGGCGGGACCGTTCCCAGATGGGGAACACCCCCAGCAGCCGGGTCAGCGTGCCCACCAACTGGGTCATCGCCCCCTGGAACTGGCCGAAGGCGGTGAAAAAGGCGATGAAGCCACCGGCCTGCATGGCGGTGGCACCGCCACCCCCCTCCACCCCCGCCAGGGCCTGCACCGCCTGTTCGGCCATCACGCCTTTGGCGATCAGCACCACGCCGGCCATCAGCGCCACGGTGGAAAGCGGGCCGAAGGCGGCCTGGAACACGGTCTGCATCCGGGCCAGCCGCTGGCCGGCAATATCGAACCGGCGTTGCGCGCCATAGCGGCGCATCCAGAACATGATGGCGCGGTCCACCGCCGCCGCCACCTTCAACTTGGCCACCCCGGTGATGAATTGCAGCACCAGCCCTTCGGCAATGCCACGGGTGCGCGCTTCCTGCCGTTCATGGCGCAGTTGCAGCAGGCTTAACCCCACCGTCACCGACAAGGACAGGGCCACCAGCAGCAAGGCCACCAAAGCCAGCTTCACCGAATAGAAGAACAACATGCCTAAGCTGACCAGCGACATCACCCCGCCCAGCAGGCTGGACAGGGCGGCACCGGCCAGCATCTCCCGGATGGTGGCGATGCCCATGGCGCGGTCGGCCAGATCGCCCACCGTATAACGTTTGAAGAACCCCGCCGGCAGCCGCAGCAGCCGGTCGATCACGGCGGCGTGCATTTTCAGGTCGATGCCGCTTTGCAGCCGCAGCACCGCATGGGTTTTGCTGTAATCCAGGGCCGCCGAACTGATGGCCGCCACCACCAGGGCCAGCACCAGCAGGAAAAGCTGATCACCCGCCGCGGTGGGCACGATCTTGTCCACGATCAGGCCGCTGGCCACCGGCGTCAGCAGGCCGATCAGCGCCACGCCCAGCGCCAGCAGCGCAATGGCCAGCCGTTCCCGCCCGGTGCCATGCAGGCCCAGGCGGATCATGTCGCCCAGCCCCACCGGGCGCGATGGCAGGGCGGCATAGATCGCCTGGGCCTGCGGCTTCAGCTTTTCCGCCAGGGCGGCATCCACCGGCTGCGACGTGCCGGCCAGCGCATCCCACAGCACATAGCCGTTACCTTGCGGCAGCAGGGCGACCGGGCGATCCCCCTCGGCCAGCCGCGCCACCATGGGCAGGCCCGTCTGCCGCCACCAGTCCAGCCGCAGCAGCACCCCGCGCTGGCGCAGCCGGGCGGCGGCAAGCGCCTGGGCCAGATCGGGCGGGTGGCCATCCTTGCCGGCATGGGCGGGTGTTGGCAGCTCCAGCCCCAACGACTGGGCGATGCGGCGGACCAGGGCGCCCGCCTCCCAACCCGGCAGAACCCGTTCCGGGGCGGCCAGCCGGCTGCCGGGCTGGATCAGGTCCACCAGCGTGCCAAACGCCGCCTCCATGCCCTGGCGGGACAGTTCGCCCCGCTGGCGCGCCTGGGCCGTTTCATCTGCGGCACGCGCATCCAATGCCTGGGCAATCTGGCGCGGCAGGGCGGCATGGGCGGCGGCCAATGCTGGGGCCAGCAACCCGGTATCGGCCAGTTCCCGGCTGGTGCGCAGCGCAAGGCGCGCCGTGCCATCGGCGGAGACCCAGCGCCCCGCCACCAGTGGGACCGGCACATCACGCACCCCGGCCCCGTCCGGCAGGGCCAGCAACCCTTCCTCCCGCACCAGCCACAGGCAACCCTGGCCGGGCTGGATGGCGGCGACGTCCCCCGCCGCCAGATCATGCCGGCCAGGGGCCAGAATGCTGGCGGTCTTGGCCGGCGGTGGGGCCGGCGGCAGGATGGCGCGCAGCCAATGGTCGATATCGGCCAGCGCCGGCGCATCGCCCAGCGCTTCCACCTGCGCGCCCAGCCCCCCCACAGCGATCAGGCCCAAGCCATCCCCGCGTTCATCCAGGGCGCGCGGCACCGGCCAGAAACAATCCCCAGCCGACAGGCGGGCCACGGCGCGGCGGCGGCCGACATGCCGGCCATCCTGCATCGCCACGGCGAACAGATCGACAAAGCCGGCCACCACACGCAGCGGCTCCGCCATCTCCCCCAGGCACAAGGGCTGATCGGCGCGCAGCGGCTGCGGCAGGCGGGTGACGCGGGAAACGGGGTCCAGCGGGCGGGAAGATGGGATGCTCATGCACCCTCCGCATTCAACAGGGCGGCATAGGGGCCGCCTTCGGCCACCAGGGACGCATGATTGCCGCGCTGCACCACCCGCCCGCGTTCCAGCACGATGATTTCGTCACAGTCGCGGATGGTGGACAGCCGGTGCGCAATGATCAGGCAGGTGCAGCCCCGGCGGCGGATATTGTCGTCGATGGCTTTTTCCGTCACCGGGTCCAGCGCCGCCGTCGCCTCATCCAGCACCAGAATGGCCGGGTCGCGCAGCAGGGCGCGGGCGATTTCCAGCCGCTGGCGCTGCCCGCCGGAGAAGTTCAGGCCGCCTTCCAGCACCGCGCTGTCATAATGGCCGGGGCGCAGGCTGATTTCGGCGTGGATTTCCGCATCCTTCAGCGCCTGGGTCAGCGCTGCTTCCGGCACGGTGGCATCCCACAGGGTCAGGTTGTCGCGCACCGTGCCGCCGAACAGAAAGACATCCTGATCGACATAGGCCACCGTCTGGGCGAACAGGTCGGGCGGGATATCATCCAGCGCCACGCCATCGATCAAAATCGCCCCGCCCCAGGGCCGCAGCAGGCGGCAGACCATGCGGCCCACGGTGGATTTACCGCTGCCCGACGCCCCCACCAGCGCCACGCGCCGCCCCGGCTCCACCACCAGCGAAAGATCTTCCACCAGGGGCGGGTCACACGGGCTGTAGCCAAAGGAAATGTCACGCAGTTCCAGCCGGCCCGACAGCCGTTCCGGCAAGGCGGCAACGGGCCGGGGCGCTTCAGCCACGGCCACGGCGCTGCCCACCCCCACCACATCGGCGATGCGGTCCAGATCGCCCCGGATGGTCTGCAACTGTCCGGCCAGGGTGACCAGCCCGTTGATCGGCGTGGTGAAGCTGACCATCAGCGCCTGAATGGCCACCAGCGACCCCACGGTCAGGCTGCCATCAATCACCCGCCAGCCGCCAACCCCCAGCAAGGCGGCGGTGGACAGGGCCGTCAGCAATGTGGGGATCACCCCCAGCGACACATCCAGCCGGCCCAGCGCCTGACCGGTGGCCAGCAGGCGGGCCTGATACCCGCTCCATTTCCCGAAAACATCGCCTTCCAGCCCGCCGACCTTGATGCTTTCAATGCCGCCGATCAGCATGGCGGTGGCACCCATCAGCTTGCCTTCCTCTGCCGCGCGGTTGCGGCTGAGGTCCACCCGGCGGCGTTCGGCCAGTTTCAGCACGGTGATATTGCCCAGCACCAGCACCACGGCGATCAAGGCCAGCAGCGGGTCATAGGCGGCCATGGCCAGCCCATAGAACAGCACGGCGGTCAGGTTGAAGATATTGGTGGCCAGGCTGCCCGACAGCAGTTCGGCCACCTGATCCACCGCCGCCGCCCGGTTGGCCAGATCGCCCGCCATGCGTTGGTTGAAGAAATGCATCGGCCGGGCCAGCAGATTGAACAGGTAGCGCGTGGCCAGGGTCAAAGCCAGCTTGGTGCGCAACAGGGTCAATTGCCGCTGCTGGAAATATGTCAGCAACCCCTGCATGGTGCCGGCCAGCGCCACGCCCAGGCAGAGCGGCACCACCCAATCCTGCCGCTGGTTGACCAGCACGGCATCGATGAAGGTCTTGGACAGTCCCGGCAGCACAATGCCCGGCAGCACCAGCAGCATGGAAAAGCCGGCGATCACCGCCAGCGGCCCCCACGAATGGGTCAGATGCCCCCGTATCTGGTCCCAGATACGGGGGCGCTGGCCGCCGGGGCGGAAGTTCTCATTGGGGCTGAAGGCCAGCACCACGCCGGTAAAGGCCTCGTCCAGTTCCCCCAGCGGCAGCCGGCGCGGGCCGGATGCCGGATCGTTGATATAGGCCCAGCCATCGCGGATGCCTTCCAGCACCACATAATGGTTGAAGTTCCAATGGATGATGGCGGGCACCGGCAGGTCCGGCAATTGCGCCGGCTCTTTCCGGAAGCCCTTGGCGGTGAAGCCGAAGGTACGGGCCGCGCGCAGCAGGTTGGAGGCCTTGGACCCGTCGCGCGAGACGCCACAGGCCAGGCGCAATTCCTCCAGCGGCACCCACAGCCCATGATGGGCCAGCACCATGGCCAGACAGGCCGCCCCGCATTCCACCGATTCCATCTGCAGGATGGTGGGCACCTTGGCCCGGCGGCTTCCCGGCCTGGGCTTGGCCTTTGCCGCTGCCTTGTCCGGCGCTGGCTGTTTCTCCGGTGACTGGCTCACGGTTCGGTGCCCAGCAGCTTGCGGAAGAAGGGCAGCACCAGTTCCACCGGGCGCTGGCGGCGCACGGTGATTTCGGCGGCCACCAGCGTGCCGCTGGTCAGCGCGATATCCGGCCCCTGGCCGGAGGTCCAGCGGAAGCCGGACGGCGTGTCGGCCTGGATCAGGTCCACCCGCGCCTCATAGGGGGCACCCTTCTTGGTGAAGTCGCGTACCAGCCCTTCATTCTGCACCACGGCGGCCATGCCGCCCTCGGTGGCGGGATAGGCGGAGATACTGGAAACCCGGCCCAACAGGGTGCCGAATTCCTCCTTCTTTACCATGGCGGGGGCGATGCGCACCTCCATCCCCGGTGCCACACGTTTGCCGTCGGCGGTGGGGATGTACAGCACCGCTTGCAGGGACTGGCCGGTGCTTTCCACATTCACCACCGGCGTGCCGGCGGAAATCAGGGTGCCCTGGCCCACCTTCACCTCTGTCACCCGCCCGCTGGCCGGGGCCCGCACGACAGAGGTGGTTTGCAACTGCAATTCCAGTTCCCCGATGCGGCGTTTCAGGTCGGCAATGCCGGTTTCCAGTTGGGTGCGCTCCCGCTCCTGCTCCATCTTCATCTGAACGGTCTGGGCATCCAGATTGATCTGTTCGGCGCGGTTTTCCGCCAGGGTGCGCTGCGCCTCCTCCAGCGCCTGCTGCACCTCCTGCACCTGGGCGGCGGTGACATAGCCCTGTTTCAACAGGTCGCGCCGGCCCGCCAGTTGCTGTTCCAAGAAGCGGATGCGGCTCATGGCGCTGTCGGCGGCCTGGTTCAGGGCGGTGCGGCGCTGGTCCAGGTTGCGGCGGCGGACATCCGCCTCCCCCGCCAGACCCTGGGTGCGCTTATCCAGTTCCGCCTGCTTTTCGGCCAGTTGCGCACGGGCGTTCTTCAATGACAGGTCGGTTTCCGGCTGGGTCAGGCTGGCCAGGGGCTGGCCTTCCGTCACCATGTCGCCCACGGCCACGCGCACCCCGGCCAGCGTGCCGGTGGCACTGGCCATGGCCGGCAGCACGCGGCCGCCTTGCGTCACCAACAACCCCTGGCCGGGGGCTTCGGTGGGGATGGTGCCGGCGAATCCCCAGCCGATCACTGCCGCCGCCGCCAGCAGCAGCCCGCCCAGAGCAACACGCGCGCGGATATCGACAATGCCGCAGGCAAGGTCCAACTGTTCGGGCGAGGCGATCCGATCCAGCGCCGCCTTCCGGAATATCTGCACCGACATTACGCGCGTCCTACATCCTGCCGCCCGCGGGGCGGTTTCTTATTGGCTACCAAACATGATGCGGCGGTGCGATGGAAGGGGCAGTACCCTCCAGAAAGGTTAACAAGCCCCCTTCCTCAATGGTGGTTGAACTTGTGTGTTAGCGGCTTGCTGCCAGGGGCCGCCAGCCGGTTAATGGCACCAAGGGGAATGGGCTGGCGTTAACCATATGACCACCCATTGCACCCCTTCGGATCGGACAAGGACGGGGCTGACCGGGTGGATCAGACGTGGTTGATCGGTGATGGCGCTGCGCCGTCCCTTTGCGGTTTGCTGCTGACCACCGGTCGCCTGGATGGGCGGCTGGAAAATCTTGGCCTGCGTCCGGGCCTTTCCGTCACCCTGCTGGATTTCACGGCGGCGACGGCCGCCGAAATCGCCCCCAACCCGCCCGGCGGCGATACGGGTGGGGCGTGTCATCTGCTGGCGCTGGTGCAAGGCCAGGTGCTGTTGACGCAGGGCGGGGGCGCCGGGCCGCTGCCGGCCGGCCATCTGCACCACCTGCCCCATCAGGGTGACGGCCCGCTGCTGTCCGTTTGCGCGGGCGAGGCGGTGCGTGGGGCCATGCTGCATATTGATGCGCCGCTGATGCGCACCCTGGGGGCCGATGCCGCCCAGGGCCTGGACAGCCGCCCCGCCGGCAACCAGTGCCTGCGCGTGGTGGACCGGATGCTGGAAACCACGTCGGAGGCGCCCCCCCTGCGCGATGTGATGCTGCACGCCAAGGGGCTGGAATATCTGGCGCTGGCCATGGCGGAATTGCAGCAGCCGGCCATTGACCATCATGGATTGTCACGCCGCGAACAGGCGCAGATCATGGCGGCGCATGGCATGTTGCTGGCTGATCTGGCCAATCCCCCCTCCCTGCGCCAATTGGCTGGTGCCGCCGGGCTGAACGAGAAGCGGCTGAATGAGGGGTTTCGCGCGCTTTACGGTGCCACGGTCTTTGAATGCCTGCGCAATGCCCGGCTGGAAAAGGGTCGGCAATTGCTGTTCGATGACCAGTTGCCGCTGAAGACCATCGCCTGGCAGGTGGGCTATACCCACGTGAACAACTTTATCACCGCCTACCGCAACCATTTCGGTGAACCGCCCCGCCGGCACCAGAATGGCGGGGCGGAGGAATAGGGGGCGGGGGGGGGTGCATTGTTATTTTTCAATGCATTATATTCACTCATCACGCCTACCGTCACCCCGGCGAAGGCCGGGGTCCAGGGGCCACAGGCGCCGCGCTCTACGAAACTGGACCCCGGCCTTCGCCGGGGTGACGGTGAGGACATAGCAAAATCTTGATAATGAATAAAAACGTTCCAGACAGGTATCAAGCGCCTGAAAAACTGAAACGAACATCAGCCAAACTCAACCCATCCTATTCCCAGCGCCAGCAGCACCAACGCCACCAGCAGCATTCCATGGCGCGGGCGGGCCAGCAGCAGCGGATAATCCATCCGGTCCGGCGTGGTCAGCCGGTCCAGCGCCTGGGCGCGGAACAGGGGGCGCTTTTTGGGGGGATTGGTCATGGCACCAGCCTTCCAGCTTCCAGCCGCAACACCCGGTCGGCCAGGGCCAGGCTTTCCGGCCGGTGGCTGACCAGCAGGCAGGCACAGCCCGCTTCCCTTAAGGCCGCCAGCACGCGCGCCTCCGTCGCCCGATCCAGCGCGGTTGTCGCCTCATCCAGAATCAACAGGCGGGGACGGGTCAACAGGCAGCGGGCAATATGCAGGCGCTGCACCTCCCCCGCCCCCAGCATCGCATCCGACAACAGGGATTGCAGCCCCATCGGCAGGGCCGCCACCATCTCCCACAGCCCCACCAGCCGCAGGACGGTTTCCAGTTCCTCCAGCGGGCGGGGATTATCGCCGGTCAGATGGTGGCGCACGGTGGCCAGCGGCAGGCGCATATCCTGTTCCACCACATCCATATGCCGCCGCAATGCAAACAGCCGCTGCGGGGTGCAGGGCGCGCCATCCACCCGCAATTCGCCTTGATCGGGCATTTCCAGGCCCAGCAGCAGGCGCAGCAACGTGGTCTTGCCGCCACCGGACGGGCCCGTCAGCCCCACCACCTGGCCCCCCGCCAGTGACAGGCTGACACCCGTCAGCGCTGGGCGGTCGGCACCCGGATAGCGGAAATGCAGGTCGGCCAGTTCCACCCGCTGCGGCGGGGGCAGGCTGCGATCATCGGCCAGACCGGCCTCCGGCACCGGGGTCAGCAGCGGGGCCGCCGCCTGCACCGCCGGCCCCAACAGGGCCAGCCGCCACGCCGCCTCCAATACCAGCAGCGCGCCAGCCAACGGCACCGCCATGCCGGGCGGGGCCAGCCCCACCAACCCCAGCCCGGCCAGCCAGACCAGCGGGCGACGTTGGGCCAAAACCAGCATCCGGGCCAGGGCTTGCTCTGTCCGCGTGCCCCAGCGGGCCAGCAGGCCAGCCCCGGCCCCCATCTGGCGCAGGGCGGGAAAATCCGCCAGACAGGCGGCCAGGAAACGCTGATCGCCGGCCATCTGCTGGCGCAGCCCCACCCAGCCCCGCGCCGTCAGCCAGCCCAGTGCTGCCACCGGGGGCAGCAAGGCCAGCATCCAGGCAGTGGAGAAGCCCCCAAGCGCCAGCAGTGCCAGACCCAGCCCGCCGGCCCACAGCGCCGCCGGCCCCAGGGTCACGATATCATCCAGACTGTCCAGCCGCCCTTCCAGCGCCGCCGCCGATTGTCGGTGCAGGAAGGCGGCGGGCAGGCGCAGCAGCCGGTACCACAGGGCCAAATGCGCCCCGGCCAGCCCGCGCGCCAGCGCCCGGTCACGCAGGCCCCAGCCCCAGGCGAAGACCAACCCCGCCGCCGCCAGCAGGCAGAGGCCCGGCCCCAGCGGCACCCCGCCCGCCAGCAAGGCCAGCCCCCCGGCCCCCAGCATGGCGGCAAAGCTGGCCATCCCCTCCCCACCGCCCAGGCGCAGGCCGGCCCAGGCGAGCGCAGCGGCCCCGCCGCGCAGCTCCACCAGGGGCAGCACGGCCAGCGCCTCCTCTGGCAGGTCGGTGGGCAGCGGGGAAAGCCGGCCATCTGCCGAGAGCCCGCGATATCCCCCCAGCTTGTGCGCCACCAGGGCCAGCGCCCCGCCATCCGGCATCGCCATCAACAGGGGCGGGCCATCCAGCACCCGCCACGGCCCCGTCAGCCGTACCGGGCGCAGCAGCAACCCGGCGTCGCGGGCCAGATCGTCCAGCCCCCCACCGCCCGCAGCGCACGCCCGGCCCAGCCTGCGGGCCAGTTGGGCCAAGGCGGCCGCCATGGCAGGGGCGGCGGGGCTGGGTGCCAAGGGTGGCAGCGGGGCGGTGGTCCCCGGCCTTTCCATCACTTCGCTTTCACCCGCCACCGGTTGCCAGGGCACCAACCCCTGCGGTGTCAGTTCCCAGGCGCCATCGCCGCCGGCCAGGGTGGCGGCCCGGCGGCTAATCACCAGCAGGCTGATCCCCGCCCCGGCCAGATTGGCGCGGATACGCCGTTCCAGCGCCAGATCCAGACTGTCGAACAACCCGTCCAGCACCAGCAGGCCGGGCCCGTGCAGCAGGGCACGGGCCAGGATCAGCCGCCGCCGCTCCCCGCCGCTGAAACCGGTTGCCCCCTGCTCAACAGGCTGGTCCAGCCCGCCGCGCGCCTGCACCAGCGCCAATGCCTCGGCCAGCCGCAGGGCATTTTCAACCTCAGCCTCGGGAATGGCGGCATTCCACAGGGTCAGATTATCCCGCAGGCTGCCGGCCAGAAACGGGCTGGCCGCATCAATGATCAACCGTCGTTCCGGCCCGGCAATCTGCCCCGCCCAGGGGGGCATCTGGCCGGCCAGCAGCCGGCCCAGGCTGCTGCACCCGGCCCCCGGCCCGCCGGTCAAGCCCATCTGCGCGCCCGGCGGAATGGTCAGGTCAACCAAGCTGAACAGCGGTGCCGCCCCCGGCCGGTGGCCAAAGGTCAGCCCCGTCACAATCAGGCCGGGTTGAACGGTGACCGGGGCCGTTGCCCCCTCCCCCATCGGGGCTGGCGACAGGTCGGCGATGGAGGCCAGCTCATCGGCCCAGCCGCCCAGATCATCCGCCACCTGCACCAGCCGCAGCAGCGCCAGCACTGGCAACAGGCCCAGCGCCACGGCGCCCGTCCCGCCCGCCAGTTGCACAGCCCCCAGCGTCAGCAGGGGGGCCAGCAGCGGCGGCAAGGTCCGCCCGGCCACACGCTGGCGGGCGCTGATGCGCTGGGCCATGCCGGCGGCCAGCACCGCCAGCCGCTGGCGCAACCGCCCGGCCAGCTTCAGCGGCGCGATATGGATCAGGCTTTCGGCCGGCAGCATCACCGTGCCCGGCCCAAACCGCCGCAGTACCCGCCCCGGCGCCAGACGGGAGACCTGCGCCCCGACCAGCAGCCCCAGCGTGGCCAGGAACCCCATAACCGCCAGCGCCCCCGCAACGGGGGCCTGATGGCAGAGCAGGGCCAGCGGCACCACGACCCCCAGCCCATCCAGCAGCGCCACCCCCTCCACCCCCGCCAACCGCTGGGCCAGACGGTTGGGGGCTTCCATCTGCTGGGCCAGCAGGGACGGCAGGCGATAGGTGAAGAACCGGGCGGGTTGTTCCGCCAGCCGCCGGATCAGCGTCGCCCGCGTGGCCGCCGCCGCCCTTGCCCCGGCATGGCGCAGCAGGCGAAGGCGCAGCCATAACAGACCCAGGCCGGGCAGCAGCCAGACGGGTGACGCCGCGGTCACCGCCCAGCCTAGCGCCACCCACCCTGCCAGCGTCAACAGCAGCGCCAAGGCCAGCCAGCCAAGCACCGGTGCCAGCCAGCCCCATAATCCGCGCGCCCAGCCGGGCGGCGGCGGGGCGGGTGGCGGCAGATCGGGGCCGGGGCGGATACGCTGCACGATGCCGGTGAAGCGGTCGTCAAATTCCGCCCGATCCAGGCATAAAGGCCCCTGTGCCGGATCGCAGACCCGCACCCGGTCGCCTTCCAGCCCTTCCACCACCACGGCATGGTTGAAATCCAATTGCACCAGCAGCGGAAAGCCCAGCGCCGCCAGCCCGTCGCCATCGCGCGAATAGCTTTGCACCGTGAAGCCCAGGCGCCGCGCGGTGGCGGCGATGGTGGCCAGCGTGCAGCCATCGCGCGACACACCGGTTTCCTGGCGCAGCCGTTCCATCGGCACCGGCTGGCCATAATGGGCCAGGATCATGGCGAGCGCGGCCACGGCGCATTCGCTATCCTGGCGCTGCCGGATGGGCGGCACCCGCAGTTCCCGCCTGAACCAATGCCGCCAGTCCCGCCCCATGCTCCGCCATTTTCCATCGCCCGTCTGCCATGGTGATAAGGCGGATGCGGGTGGCTTGTCGATCTGCCGGGCGGGCGCGCTACGCCCGCGCATAGTGATTTGTCGGGCAGGCAAACCCACCCCCGGTTGGCGGGTTCATGGCTGGCGCGGCATCCTGCCCGGCAGAACATCAAATCGGAACCCCTGACATGACCGACCTTGCCCGCCTGGAAGCCGCCATCCGCGCCGATGCCGGCCTGTTCGCGCAATTGAGCGCCAGCGCTGCGGACAAGGCCGCCTTGCTGGCCGCCATCCAGGCCCAGTCCGCCCGCCTGGGCCTGACCGTACCGGCGGCGGAAATCAGCGCCCGGCTGGACAGCCTGATCCAGGCCGCCGCCAACGATGAATTGAGCGATGATGAGCTGGAGCTGGTTGCCGCCGGCACCAGTTCCAAAGCCAGCACACCGGATCAGGGTGGCGGCCGCCGACGGCCGGCGCAATAAATGGCTTGATCATGAAAACCCCCATGCCCATCAAAGAGGCCTGGGCGGGCAAGGGGGCAAGGGGATGGGTGAATGACCGAGGAAGTGCTGGTCGCCTTTTATCGCCAGATCCGGGAAAATGATGCGCTGATGCGCCGCCTGTTCGCCTGCCCGGATGATGCCAGCCTGATCGCCGCCGTGCTGCGGGAGGCGGAAGCCAGCGGCCTTTCCATCCAGCCCGCCGATGTGGAACTGGTGTTAAGCGACCTCACCTCCTTCATCGCCATCGCCAATGATGATGAGTTGACGGATCACGAGCTGGAACTGGTCTCCGCCGGGGGCAGCCAGTACGGCCAGGGCAAACAGTGACCGGGCTTGCCGGGGTGCGCCTCACCCGCTGGCCGGCGCCGGAGATGGCGGGCGCCCTGGCCGGCTTTGCCGCCCTGACCTATCCCCGCTATCGCCCCGTGCTGCTGGAAAACCCCATCGGGCCACAGCCGGCAGGCACGCCGATTGCCGGCAATTGCTTTGCCGTCACCGCCGATATGGCGGGAACGCCCGCCGGGCTGGCCCTGGTGGAAGGCATGTGGGAGGGCGAGGCACGGCTGCTGTCCATCATGGTGGCCCCTTCCCTGCGCCGGCGGGGCATCGCGCTTGCCCTGTTGGCGGCGGTGGAGGGCATGGCGATGGATGCCGGCTTCACCCGGCTGCATTGTTTCCACAATAACCGGATGCGCGATGTGCGGGCGTTTGAGGGGCTGTTGCAGCGGGCTGGCTGGTCCACCCCGGTACTGGCGGAAATCCGCCTGACCGGCCCCGCCGGCTTCACCCAAGCCATCCGCCCGCACTGGCAAAGCCTGTTCGACCGACAGGACCGCGATGGGTACAGCCACAGCCTGTGGGCCGACCGCACCCAGGCCGACCGGGATGAACTGGCCGCCCTGCATGAAGATGGACAGGTGGAAGAACGGCTGACCCTGCAGGGCTGGATGCTGTCGCACGCCGACCCGCATGTCAGCCTGCTGCTGCGCCACCGGGCCCGTGTGGTGGGCTGGATCATCGGGGAACGGAACCGGCAACTGGACTGCATCCATTACACATCCGGCTTCACCATCGGCCCCTTGCGCCGCTGCGGCTGGATGATCCGCGGCCTCTATGAAGCGACAGCGCTTCAGGCCCGGCACTATGGCGCGGACCACCCGGCCCGGTTTGAAACCTTCAACGGCAATGACGGCATGATGCGCCTGATGGCCGACCGGCTGGCCCCCTATGCCAGCGAACAGGATCGCCGCTATCGCAGTGAGCGGGTGCTGGGGTAAGCGGTACCCCCTGTTGGCGCCAGGGGTAAGCCGCAAGGTTGCTTTACCGGCTGCGCGCGGCTGGGGGACACTTTGAACGCGTAGTGGCGGGCAGGTTTTCCCCATGGATGGCCAGACAGCAACAGTGGATAGCGGCAGTTTCGTCGGCCTGTTCCTGCTGGAACTGCCCGATGACTGGTGGGTGCCGGACGGCTATGGGCTGGTGCCCAACGGCACCGTGCCGCTGCATGTGACAGCACCGGACGGGCTGGAAACCAGCCTTTACGCCGATCCCACCTATCAGCCGCCAGCGGAACGGCTGCGCTCCATCGCCGAGGTGATTGCGCAGGAAATCGGGCCGCTTTCCAGCGTTTCCGGTTTCGGGGGCGAGACAAGGCGAAGCTTCGGGCTGGACCGGCCCGACCTGCTGGGCACGGTCAACCGGGTGGTCACAGCGCCGATCAACGCGGCGGCCTATCTGTTCGATCTGGCCGCCTATGGCATCCAGGCCAGCATCATCGGCGGGACGGAGATGGCCGCCCGGCAGGGCTGGATCGAACGGGCCAGCCTTGGGCGCTCCCAGCGCGAGATGCTGGGCATGGTGGAGTTCCTGGCAGCGGAAACCGGTGTGCGGGGTGGGCGCCTGTCGCCACGCGCCGAAGCCGCCGTCACCCGCCTCGCCAGCACCGCCCGGTTTGCCCGCGACACGCTCTCCCCCCTGGTGATGCGGCTGGAACGCGGCACCGGGCTGGCCCGGCCCCGGACGTTCCAGGTGGTGGAACTGGTGGAAGTCAGGGAGGTGAGCCCCGCCGCCGGGCTGTCGCAGAAAGAGGTATTCCGGCACAATGTTAGGGAGGGAATAAAATGGGAAAAAATACAGTCGGCTCGTTACCAATTCACACAAATTTATGTCGTCCGGCCAACCGGCAAGGGATACTACATTTTAGATGCTATTGATACAGGGCCCAGTGGAGGTCCCGTATCAATGAAGTTCTCTCAGTTAGCTGATATCAAAATCGAATCTGCATTGGCGAAGATATCTGAGGCCAAGCTAAAATATGCACCGGGGACAGAGATCGCCAATGTAAAATCACGACCTCGATTTCTTCAACAAACAAAGCTGACTGGACAGCTCTGGCTGGAAGTGCCAAAGCAAAATAAAAAAATACCCGAAAAAATACTAGAAGCAGCTCGAAAGGCTTCCATCAAAATACGAGACACAGAGGGAAATGTCTATGAATGATCCGGCATTCAACCCACGCCTACACGCTCATCTTAACGCATTGTTATCTGCATCAGGCTTTCCATTTAAATATGCTGATTTATGTAGAAAATACTCAAAAAGCAGCGAAATTGACGTTGACCCGAAGTTAGATTTTAAAAAATTATATGATATTTTTAAAAAAAATGACCCCACTGCAAAACAATTTAAACGTTGGCGTATGATAGAGTTTGGGAGCGAAGAAATTGGCGGCTGGGTATGGACAGGTTCTTTGGTTGCAAAAAGATATGATATACTTGACCCCATGCTAGACAGTGTTCGCGTGGATAGAACAGAGGGTATTGGATCCGTCTGGATAGGATTGGCAAGAGACGCGAATAAACTTTTGCCAGAAGATCAGCGTTTACCGGAAATGGCGATGGTGCGACCGGAATATGACGGCACCATGGAATGTATGGAACGCATGGTGCCTGACCTGATCGCCTTGTTCGGTGAGATGAAGGAGATCATCCGTCACGGCTGGTCGAACCAGCCGTGACACGCAAAGGCCAAAGCCCCCTCACCGCACCGGCACCAGCCCATCCCCGATCAGGGTGAAGGCGGCCCAGAAGAAGGGATGGCCGGTGCCGGGACTGGCGGCCAGCCGCATCTGGGCCGTCGCCAGCGCCGCCGCTGCATCCCCCCCCGCCGCCGGCAGACCGGCGAAACTGTCGGTCATCAGGGCCACGGTGGGCTTTGACGGCACCTGCCAATGCGTCACCAGCAGGTTGCGGGCACCGGCAAAGAAGAAGGCCTCGGCCAGACCGGACAGGGATTCCCCGCCCAACTGGCCCCCACCCGCCGTATTGCAGGCCGACAGCACCACCAGTTCGGCATTCAGCCGCAGGGTCGCCACATCCGATGCCGTCAACAACCCGTCATCCGCCGGATCGGGGTTGGCGCTGGTGGGCGGGGCCAGGGCCAGACCGGGCTCGGCCTGACAGCGCAGTTCCCCCGGCAACAGCCCGTGGGTGGCGAAATAGAGCACCCGGTAATCGGACAGGCTGGCCCGGCGCAGGGCCGCCTTGGTGACGGCCGCCCCGGTCAGCAGCGTATCGGGCGTGGCCCCCAGCCCCTGGCCGATCTGGCGGATTTCATCGGCCGTTTCCGGCAGCGGGGCCAGACTGCGCAGCAGGGCCGGATCGACCGCCCCGCCGGTGCGGCATTCCTTGGCCAGGGCCGCCATGCCATCGGCACGGCCCGCCGCCCCCTGGAAGGGCGGGGCGGCAAAGCCGATGAAGGGCTTTTGCGCCGTGGAGCGGCTGGCCAGCCGGCGCAGCGACAGGAAGGCCGGAACCGATGGCGCCACCGCAATGGCCCGCCCCCGCGCCAGCCACGCCGCCCCGGCATAATCCCCCGCCGCCGCCGGTGCCGTGACCAGCAGGGCCGGCGGCAGGCTGAGCAGCGGCCCACCTGGCACCAGATCCAGCCGTCGCACGCCGGCCATTTCCGCCGCCACCGCACCATAAAGCGCCTGATACAGCCCATGCGCCGCCGCCAGATCAAAGGGCAGCAACCCACCATCCCGCGGCACAAAGGCCCGGCGCAGCCCCTGCACCTGCCGGGTCAGCTCCGCCCGCGATAATTCCACCGCATAGGCCGTCACCCCCTGGGGCCGCACCAGAAAGCCAAAGCCGCCCTGATCGGCAAAGGCGAACAGCGACAGCGCCTCCCCTTCGCGCAAGGCGGCGGCCACCTCTGCCCCGGTAGGGGTGGTGAAACGGGTCAGACGGTTATAATCGGGGAAGCGGCTGGCCAGCGCCTGATCGGCGGCATCGGCCCGGCGGCCGGCCGCCTCCAGCTCTGTGCGCAGGGATTGTTCACGCGCGGGTGAGCGCTGGCCATCCGGCTTGGCGGTTTCCGCCGCCAGATCCAGCCGCAGCCGGTCGCGCTGGCGGGCGGCTTCCTGCTGGCTGCGCACCGCCTCAGCCGCCGCCGGGTCGCTGGTGGCAAAACGCGCGGCGGCACGGCCGATGGTCTGGCCCACCGCCCCTTCGCGCACCAACTGCACCGCCTGGAACATGGCGGCGTGCAGGGCCGCTGCCTCCGCCGGTTTGGCCTTTGCCACCGCCAAGGTAGCGCGCAGATAAGGGGCGATGCGGTCCAGCGGCAATTGGGCCGGTGGCTGGTCGGCGCTGCGGATGATGGTAAAGGCCGCCTCGAAACTGACCAGGGCCGCCTCGTTCAGCCCGGCCTCTGCCGCCACCCGGCCGCGTTCCAGCAACAGGCTGGCGACAGGCCAGCCTTCGCCGAACAAAGCGCGGCTGGCCGCCGTCGCGGCCTCCAGCTTTTCCAGCCCTTCCCGCGTGCGCCCGGCCATGGCATCGGCCATGCCCTGCTGGGCCAGCAGGCGCGGCTGCCACCAGGAGGGCAGGCCCGGCGTGCGGTCGAAAATGCGCCGCGCCTCGGCACTGGCCGCTTCCGCCAGCGGGGCCTGGCGCAGGCGGATACCGATAGCGGCCTCCAGCACCAGACTATGGATCAGTTCGGCGCGCGCCGCCGTCAGATTGCCCAGCACGGCGCGGTTCAGGCCGGTGGGGTCGTCGCCCTCCAGCTCCGCCACGCGCTGGCGGCGGGCGGCACTGGCGGCCTTGGCCAGGACCAGGGCGGTTTCCGGCCGCCCGGCCGCCAGCGCGTGATAACCGCGATAGGCCGACAATCGCGCCCGCAAGGCCGGATCGAACGACCGCTGGATCAGCGCTTCGGCCCGGTCGAACAGGCCATCCGCCTCCTCATACCGGCCCTGGTTGCTCACCTCCAGCGCCAGGGCCATCAGCGTGTCACCCAGGCCCGGCGCGTCCGGCCCCAGGATGCGGGTCTGCATGGCCAGCGCCCGGCGATATGATGCCTCAGCCGCCGCGAAATTCTCCAGGCTGTTGGCCAGCCGGCCCTGGCGGCGGTCGCCATCGAAACGGGTGACCTCCCCCTTGCCAAAGGACCGCTCACCCAGTCCCAAGGCCGTCGTCAGCACCGGGGCGGGGGCGGGCTTGCCGGCGGCCATGGCGATGGCGGCCAGGAAAGGATCGGCCATGGCCGGGATGCCATCGGCCTGATAAAGCCGTCCCTCCAGCGCCAGCACCAGCGACAGATGCGGCCAGCCCCCTTCACGGAGCTGGCAATTCTGCACCATCGCCTCGCCCAAGGGCGTGGGCAGCCATTGCGGTTCCTGGCAACTGGCCTTCAGCGCCAACTGGCTGGCCCAGTCGCTGCGGTCGGACAGGCGGCGCAGATCATCGCGCCCCACCGGCGGGGCGGCGGCGGGGCGGGACCAGAGCTGGCCCCCGGCCTCCCCCTCCTCCCCGCAGGCAATGTCCCAAACCTGGGTGCCACCGGCCAGCGGCGGCAAGGCGGTGGCGCGGCATTGCCGGCCACCCGCATCGGTACCGGCTGGCAGGCCGGCGCTGCTGCTGGACGCGGCGGGGCCGTTTGTCCCGGCTGTCGGCGGTGCCGCTCCCGGCCCGGCGCATCCGGCCAGCAGCAGGGGCAGCAGGGCGCCCAGCGCCAGCATCCAATCCTTCATCTGCCGCTGCATCTTACCAGCCCTGTCCCATCACCGGATAATTCTGGTCCAACCCCGGCGTACCCGTCACCGGAACCGGCGGCGGCACGGTCTGCCGCACCAGCAGGCCGGGGATCAGCACCTGGGGTGCCGTCAACCGGTCATTCACACTGCCGCTGACAGGGGCGGAACCGGCCGGGGCCGTCGCCTCGGCAAGGCGGTCCGCCGGGGCATCGGCCCTGTTCGCCGGTTGCCCACCATCGGCGGGGGGGCTTTCGCTGCTGGCGGGTGGAGAGCCCTGCTGCAGAGCCGCCAGCACGGTGCTGCCACCGGGTGTCCCGGCGTTGGCGATACTTGGCAAAGGTGGCGGCAATGTGCTGATGGCATTCACCAGGGTGACCGGCACCACCGAGGCGACCGGCCCCGGCAATTGCCCGGCGGGGGGCGCTGTCACGGTCAAGGCGCCATCCTGATAGGCGATGGTATAATTGGCCGCAACGGCCCCGCTGGCCGTGATGCGGTAGGATCCCAGATCGGACAGGCTGGTGGCTGTGGTCGCCACGCTCAACCCGCTGACGATGCTGGCACTGTCGTTGTTGACGAACCCGTCATAGATCACGGTGAAAGCGGGGTTCGCAGCCCCCCGCACGCGGCTGGCATCCGCCACCCGGACGGTCAGCGCGGCCGGCGTGATCGTCAAGGTGCCGGTTTGAAGGCTGATCGTGTAATTGGCCGCAGACGCCCCGGACAGGCTGATCCGATAGGCGCCGACATTGGAAGCCGGCGTGGCATCGGTACTGATCGTCAAGCCACTGACCACCGACGCCGTGTCGCCATTCACCAACCCATCATACCGCGCCGTGAAAGCGGGGTTCGCCGCGCCATAAGTCCGGCTGGCGTCATTGGCCCGAATGGTCAAGGCGGCCGGGGTGATATTCAAGGCACCGGCCTGATAGCTGATCGTATAGTTCGCCGCCGTCGTACCCGAACCGGTGATGGCGTAGCTGCCAACACCCGACGAAGCCGTTGCGCTGGTCGCCAGCGTCAGGCCGCTGACCACCGAGGCCGTGTCACCATTCACCAACCCATCATAGCGCGCCGTGAAAGCGGGGTTCGCCGCGCCATAGGTGTGGCTGGCATCATTGGCGCGGATCGTCAAAGCCGCCGGGGTGATATTCAGCGCACCGGCCTGATAGCTGATCGTGTAATTCGCCGCCGTGGCACCCGAACCGGTGATGGCGTAGCTGCCCACGCCCGACGCGGCCGTGGCGCTCGTCGCCAGGGTCAGGCCACTGACCACGGAGGCTGTGTCACCATTCACCAATCCATCATAGCGCGCCGTGAAAGCCGGGTTCGCCGCGCCATAGGTCCGGCTGGCATCATTGGCACGGATGGTCAAGGCCGCCGGGCTGATGCTGAGCGCGCCCGCCTGATAGCTGATCGTGTAGTTCGACGCCATGGCACCCGAACCGGTGATGGCGTAGCTGCCCACACCCGATGCCGCCGTCGCACTGGTCGCCAGCGTCAACCCACTGACCACCGACGCCGTGTCGCCATTCACCAAACCATCATAGCGCGCCGTGAAGGCGGGGTTGGCAGCGCCATAGGTTCGGCTGGCATCGTTGGCGCGGATCGTCAAAGCCGCCGGGGTGATGCTCAAGGCCCCAGCCTGATAGCTGATGCTGTAGTTCGCCGCCGTGGCACCCGATCCGGTGATGGCGTAGCTGCCCACACCCGATGCCGCCGTCGCACTGGTCGCCAGCGTCAGGCCGCTGACTACCGAAGCTGTGTCGCCATTCAGCAACCCATCATAGCGCGCCGTGAAGGCGGGGTTCGCCGCGCCATAGGTCCGGCTTGCATCATTGGCACGGATCGTCAAAGCCGCCGGGGTGATGCTGAGCGCTCCAGCCTGATAGCTGATCGTGTAATTCGCCGCCGTCGCACCCGAACCGGTGATGGCGTAGCTGCCCACACCCGACGCCGCCGTTGCGCTGGTTCCCAGCGTCAGGCCACTGACCACCGAGGCCGTGTCGCCATTCACCAACCCGTCATAGCGGGCCGTGAAAGCCGGGTTCGCCGCGCCATAGGTGCGGCTGGCATCATTGGCGCGGATCGTCAAAGCCGCCGAGGTGATGCTCAGCGCCCCAGCCTGATAGCTGATCGTATAGTTCGCCGCCGTGGCGCCTGAGCCGGTGATGGCGTAGCTGCCCACGCCCGACGCCGCCGTGGCGCTGGTGGCCAGCGTCAGACCGCTGACCACCGAGGCTGTGTCACCATTGACCAAGCCATCATAGTGCGCCGTGAAGGCGGGGTTGGCCGCGCCATAGGTGCGGCTGGCATCGTTGGCCCGAATGGTCAAGGCGGCCGGGGTGATGCTCAAGGCCCCCGCCTGATAGCTGATCGTGTAATTCGCCGCCGTGGCACCCGATCCGGTGATGGCGTAGCTGCCCACGCCCGACGCCGCCGTCGCACTGGTCGCCAGGGTCAGGCCGCTGACCACCGACGCCGTGTCGCCATTCACCAAACCATCGTAGCGCGCCGTGAAGGCGGGGTTCGCCGCGCCATAGGTTCGGCTGGCATCGTTGGCGGTGATCACAAGCGCCGCCGGATTGATTGTCAGCGTGCCGGTGGCATAGCTGAAATCATAGCCCTTGCTGTTGGCCAGCGTGCCCTGGCTGATGCTGATCGTATAGGTGCCCACCCCCGACGCGGCGGTGGCATTGGTACCCAGCAGGGCGGCCCCGCTGATGGTATTGTCCAGCGTGTCCCCCGCCTCAAACCCGGTGATCGTATAGGTGAAGGCGGGATTGGCGGCACCATAGGCGCGTGTAAAGCCGTTGGCGGTGACGGTCAGGGTGCCGCTGGCGGCATAAAGCACGAGATTGCCGCTCTGTGTCACGCCGGCGGGCGGATGATCGGCATAGGAGCGGCCGCGCAGCACGGTGCCGGACAGCGTGCCCAGATCAGCCGTGGCGGCAGAGCGGGAATAGATCAGCCAGCGGCCGCCGGCCGTCACGCTGGCCGTGTCGTCGGCCTTGAAATCGCGGGTGCTGGCCAGGATGATATCGTGCCCGGCCCCGCTGTTGCGCAGCGTCGCCGCTTCCCCCAGGATCAGGTCAACCCCATCGGCCAGCAGTTGCAGGGTGCCGGCACCGGCATCGACATCCCCCACCGTCAGGGTGCTGGTGCTGCGGATATCCACTCCGCTGCCGGCCTTGATCGTGCCCAATTCGCTGATCCGGTTGGCCCCCGTCAGTGACAGGCTGCCCACCGCATCGGCATTCAGCACCCCGACCGTCAGCACGCTGGAGCCGGTCTGGCTGATACCGCCGCCATTCAGGCTGAGGCTGTTTTCGCCGGCATTGACAGCGCCCGACAGGGTGATCCGGCCATCGGCCCCATCCATGCGCAGCCTTGTGCGACCGGTCAACGCCACATCGCCGACACGCAGTTCCCCCGAACCCTCCAGATGCCCGATGGTCCGCTGGGTGAAGCTGCTGGAAATGGCCGCCATCTCGGCGGCGGCAATATGCAGGGAACCGGCGACCCCATCCCCCAGCCCGATACTGTCCCCGCCGTCCCGCGTGATAATGGCGATGGTACCAGCGCCCAGAATGGCGGCCCCGCCGCTGATGGCCAGATCGCGCAATTCCAGCGACAGCGTGGCATCCGACCCCGCCTGCCCCAGCACCGCGCCATTGCCCAGCCACAGGCCGATGCCCTTTTCACCATGGGCATCGGCGGTGGCGGCACTGTCACCATCGGCGGTGATGGTCAGTTCCGCCCCGGTGGTGCCGGCGATCACCGCCCCATCCACCACCACACCCAGGCTGTCGGCACCGGAAGGGCCGGTCCCGGCCGTGCCCCCGGTACCGGTCAGCACCAGCCGGCCGCCATTGATGGTCAGGCGGGTGGCGGCACCCTGGATCCGCACCCCGTCATTGCCACCATCGTCGCTATCTTCCGGCCCGGCCAGGTCGGTGGTCCCGCCGGTGCCGGTCAAGCGCATGGCCCCGGTGGCGACCGACAGGGACGCCCCGTCGGCGATGACGATGCCGCTATTATCGCCCTGCCCCCGGCCGACGCTGTCGGTGGCGGTGCCGCGCAGGCTCAGGCCACCGCTCCCCGTGATGGAAAGACGGGTGCCCGCCCCGCTGACCAGCACGCCATAGCTGCCGCCACCGGTCCCGGATGCCTCCCCATAAAGGCTGATATAGCCGTCGCCGGCGCTGAGCACGCTGCCATTGGTGATGGCGATGCCGTGATTGCCCCCGGAGGCGCCGAAATCACTGCCGCGACCGCGCAGGGTGATTTCCCCCTGATCGATGCTGATGGAACTGTTGGACAGGGTGATACCGGCCGCATCGCTGGCCGTGCCGGTGGCGCTGTAGATTTCCAGCAGGCTGGTCGTATCCAGCCCCGGCCCGCCGGACAGGATGACCCAGCCATGATCGGCATGGATGTTGGTATCGGTCAGCACGATGGCGCCCTGGCCGCCGCTGCGATGGCCGGCAACCAGGGTGATATCGCCGCTGCTGGTGCGGATATCGGCACCGGTCAGCCGCATGGTGCCGCCAGCGGCGACCACAATATCACCGGCACCGCTGGTCAGCTTGAAGGCACCGTCGATATTGCCGCGCGCGTCCAGGGTGATGCGGCCGCTGCCGCTGGTGGTGAGCTGGGTGCCGCTGGTCAGGAACTTGATGCTGCCTTCCGCCGCCCCACTGTCCAGACCCGCCTTCAGCGACAGGGAGACATCGGGCAGCATGGTGACGCCGCCCGCCGCCAGATCGCGGATGATGATATTATTGTCGGCTTCCAGATAGACAATGCTGGCGCTGCTGGCCGCCAGGGTTTCCACCGAAACGCCCAGATCGGCGGCCCCGACCCCCGACAGGTCAGCCAGATCATCGATGATGATATCGGTCGGGTCCAGCAACAGCGTGCCGCCCTTGCCGGCAAGCGCCCCCAGCGAGAGCGCGCCGGTCAGCCGCACCCCACCCTTGGAGGAGACCTCAACAAAGCCGCCATCGCCGCCGGCCGTCCCGCCCTGGGCGGAAATCGCCCCTTCCGCCTTGGTCGCTTTGCGTGACCAGAGCGTGATGCGGCCGCCATCGCCCTGTCCCTTGGCATCGGCGCTGATCTGGCTGGCCGCATCCATGGCGACGGTCTGCGCCAGCCGGTCCCCCTTGGGCAAACCGCCGATGGCCACTGTGCCGCCGCCCGCCGCCCCATCGGCGGACAGGCTGGCACCGGTCAGCGCGATGGCCCCGCCCTCCACGCTGATGCCGCCACCCTGGCCGTTGGCGGCAGAGGCATCAACCCGGCCCGACAGTTCCACCGAGACGCCATCATCACCAGCGATGATGATGCGGCCGCCGCGTTCCTGCACCGTCTGGGCCTGGATGCTGCCGCTGCTGTTGATCACGCCGGCCATGGCATCGCGCCCGCCGCGTGCCGTCAACAGCACGGTCCCGCCATCGGCACCCAGATGGCCCTGGTTCAGCACCTGACCGGCCGCACTGCCGGCCGGCACGGCAAAGCTCAACAGCCCGTCGCCAGCCAGATCCAGGGTGAAGCTTTCCGCACCGGACAACACCACATGGCCCAGCCGCGCCTCCACCACGCCCTTATTCTGCACAATGCCGGCGGCCAGGGCGGCATAGCCACCCTCCGCCACCCGGATCACGCCCTGGTTGACGATGCGGGACAGGCTGTCGGCCAGTTCGATCCGCACCGTGCCGCCGGCCAGGAAGGATTGCTCATCCAGCCGGCCCGTGCTGGCCAGGAAGCCGGCGGCATTGAACTGCGCCGTGCTGCCGAAGAAAATCCCCGCCTCGTTCAGCAGGAAGACCTGTCCATTGGCCGACAGGGTGCCGTCAAACCGCGTCGCCGCCCCGCCGGTGACGCGGTTGACCAGCAGGGAACTACTGCCCGGCTGATTGACCTGCACATGCTGGCCCGCCGCCGTATCAAAGCGCGACCAGTTGACCAAAGCCCGGTCGCTGGACTGGTTGATGATGGTCTGGGCACCGCTGGTTTCGATTCCCACCCTGCCCGACACCACGCTGGCCCCTGTCGGGGCAACAGCCGGGGCCTGCTGCGCCTGGGCCTGCAAGGCCAGCGCACTGACACCCGACAGCAGCATGAACAGCGGCAAGGCACGGGGGGAAAAGGCGTTTTTGCGGGGCACGGGGGCGGAACCTTGCCGGTTTCGGGGGCGCGGAAAGGGCGATGGCCAGACCTTCCCGCCTATTCTTAGCGGGTTTGCCCCCTATGCCGCTTGGTTGGCGCTCTATGAACGGGGATTTATCAACGCCGGTTGAGAAACCCCCTGCCCGCCTTTGCCCGCCGCGGGTTTTCGTGAAATCACCTGACCGATCATGAAAATGGATGGTTCCCTGAAAATGCCACGGCACATGGGATGGAAGCTGTTGACGGGCAGCCTGTTGCTGGCCGGCGTCCCGGCCGCCGCTGGCCAGTCGCTGCCCACCTTGCCGGGGGCGGTGCAGCCGGGGCGCAGCACCCTGCCGCCGGCGATTGAGGAACAGCAGCGCCGCCCCCCGGAAGCCAAGCTGCAATTTTCCATCCCCACGCAGAACCGGTCCCGCCCGGCACCGAAGGAAGGGCAGGAACTGCGCTTCACCCTGCGGGCGATCCAGGTGGAGGGGGCCAGCATTGTCGGCCCCGCCTTCTATGATCCGCTGATCCAGCCCTTGCTGGGCCACCCGGTGACCCTGGCCGAGGTGGCGGCCCTGGCCGATGCCATCCAGGATCGTTACGTCGCCCTGGGCTATGTGCTGACGCGCGCCTATGTGCCAGCACAGGAACTGGCGGACGGCACCCTGCGCATCCGCGTCATCGAAGGGCATATCGACCGGCTGCTGGTGGAAAAGGGCGATGCCGCCATCACCGACCGGCTGACGGCGATGACAGCGGCGGCGATTGCCACCAAACCCACCCGCATCGACCGGCTGGAACGCGCCCTGCTGCTGGCCGATGATCTGCCGGGCACCGATATCAATGCCGTGCTGCGGCCGGGGGCGGATTTCGGGGCGGCGGAACTGGTGGTCTCGGTGGCCCGTCAGCCCTGGGGCGGGTCGGCCGGCATCGGCAATCACGGGTCGGACTATGCCGGCCCCTGGAGCCTTTATGCCGACCTCTACGCCAATGGCCTGCTGGGACAGGAAGAACAGATCGGCCTGACCGTCTCCGGCACGCCGGACAGCCGGGAACAGCGGGCGGTGAATGCCCGCTATCAACAGCCGCTGGGCGGCGATGGCTGGCAACTGGCCAGCCAGGGTTCCTGGTCACGCGGGCGGCCCGGCGCCTCGCTGCGCCCCTTCGCTGTCCGCACGGAAAGCTGGTCGGCCGGGCAGCGGCTGGCCTATCCCATCATCCGCTCGCGCAGCTTGAACCTGCAGGGTGAGGTGGGGTGGACGGCGCAGCAGGCCAAGGTGGATATTCTGGGCTTTCCCTATACGCAGGATGATTGGCGCAGCCTGAAAGGGCAATTAACCCTGTCCTGGAGCGGCTGGGCCGGCACAGCGTTCCAGCTTTCCACCGGGCTGACCCAGGGGTTGGATATGCTGGGCGCCTCCCCCAAGGCCGGTAAAATCACGTCGCGCAGCGGGATCGATACCGGCTTCACCAAGCTGGAAGGACAGGCCACCGGCAGCGTGCGGCTGGCCGAGGGGCTGGCCGCCACGCTGAGCCTGTCGGGCCAATGGACCGATGATGTGCTGGTGGCCGGCGAAGAGTTCGTGCTGGGCGGCAGCCGCTTCGGGCGCGGCTATAATAGCGGCGATCTGGCGGGGCCGCGCGGCATGGCCGCCAGTGCCGAGCTGCAGTATCGCCTGCCCTGGTCCGGCAGGGTCGTACAGGCTGCGACCCTCTATGCCTATGCGGATTGGGGGCGGGTGTGGCAATCTGTGGCGTTGGATGCCGATCTCACCTCAATCGGGGGTGGCGTCCGGCTGGCGCTGCCGGCCGGGTTCAGCCTGTCCGGGGAGGTGGCGGTGCCGTTGACCAAACTGGACCTGCCCGGCCTGACCGACCCCGATCCGCGTTTCTTCATCGATCTGGCCGTCTCCTTCTGAGGAACTCACCATCATGGCCCTGAACCGCCTGTCCGCCCTTGCCCTGCTGCTGACCGCCGCCACCGCCCTGCCCGCCGCTGCCGCCGAACTGGTGGTGGTGGAATCCAGCGCACCGGCCCTGGCCCCCGGTCAGGTGCTGGATAGCGAGGCAGCCTTGTCGCTGCCGGCGGGCAGCCGGCTGGTGCTGGTCTCCGCCGAGGGGGCCACCATCAACCTGCAGGGGCCGTTCAGCGGCAAGCCCGGCAATGGGGCCGGCGGCAGCAGCGGCGGGGTGGCCCAGTCGCTGGCCAGCCTGCTGAGCGCGCGGGACAGTGACACCGCCTCCCTTGGTGCCGTGCGCGCCGCCAGCAGCGCCCAGCCGCTGCCCCGCCCCTGGTTGGTGGATGCCAGCCAGTCCGGCCATGGTTGCCTGCAACCGGGGGCGGCCCCGGTGCTGTGGCGCGCGGCGACGGCGGCCACCGACCTGACCCTGGCCCCGGCCGACCGCGCCTGGACCGCCACCACCCCCTGGCCCGCCGGCGCGCAGGATCTGGCCCTGCCGGCCGATGTGCCCTTTGCCGATGGGGCAACCTATCTGTTTGACATGGATGGCAAAAGCAGCGCCGTCACCCTGCATGTCGCCCCCGAGGCGGTGAAGGGTGACCGGATGCTGGCCGCCTGGATGCTGGCCAAGGGCTGCGAACGCCAGGCCCAGGCCCTGGGCAAGCAACTGGCGGGGAAGTGAGGTCATGCTCTGTTGCCATGATCAGAACCGATCGGTTCTGATCATGGCCCTCAATCGCCGGCGCCAATATCCATTGGCTTGGCTTCACGCGGCATGGGCCGCGCGGCGGCGGTCGCCGCCGTACCAAATTGCGATGCGTTCACCTCATCGCAATTTGGTATCACCCCCGCCATTCGCGGCGCAGTATGGCGTACTGCATGGTGTTTTCGTAAAGCGGCGTGCCGTCCGCATCTTTGCCGAAACTGATATAGTCGAGGAACAGCCCCTCCTGCCGCATTCCCAGCCGCTGGCACAGGCGTTGGGACGGCAGGTTGGTATCTTCCACATAGGCATAAAGCCGGCGGGCCTGTTTGACCGTGAACAGATGGGCAAACAGGGCCCGCGCCGCCTCTGACGCATAGCCGGCCCCGGCGACATCCGGGTTGAAATTCCAGCCGACGGAATAGGTATCCGGCTCCTCAAACATCGCAAACAGATCGCCGATCAGCCGGCCGCCATCGCGCAGGCAGACGGCAATATGCTCATCATCCTGCCGGCGTTTTTCAACTTCTGCTTCGGCGGCGGCAAGATCATCCAGCTTGAGTGAGAAAAAACAACTCACCGTCGGCTTGTACAGATAAGCCCATAAATCCGCCGCATCGCCGGTCTGGAAGTTCCGCAGGATCAGCCGGTCGGTTTTGATCATGTCCATTTAAAGCTCTGCTGCCTCAGCCTTGTGTTTTATTCTGCTGACGTCAGATAGGTATCTGTCCCGAAATTTGCCAATTTTTTCTACGCCTTCTCTTTTACCACCGTCATTCCCGCGCAGGCGGGAATCCAAAACTCGCGCTGTCGTATGGATTCCCGCCTGCGCGGGAATGACGGTTAAGTGACTGGAAAAGAAGATGAAGCAACTGGACTGACGCTCAGCATTCAAGCGCCCCCACCAGGGACAGCAGCAAAAACATCCCCCTGTTCGGCCCTTGCATCCGGGCGGGCTTGCTGGCAAGCCTTGGGCCCCGTTCCTTGGCCCCACCATCTTGAAAGCTGACCGCCATCATGCCCGGCCCCGTCACCGTCGATTTCTATTTCAGCCCGGCCAGCCCCTATGCCTATCTGGCATCCACGCAACTGTCGAAGCTGCAGATTGAAACCGGCTGCCGGGTGGATTGGTATCCCGTCTCTGCCCGGGCGCTGAACCGGGCGGCGGGCTATGATCTGGAACAGGCGGTGCCGCATTCCGGCCAGTTCCGCCCCGATTATCGCCGTACCGACCTGGAACGGTTCGCCCGGCTCTATGGCGTGCCCTTCCGTGATTACAAGGATGTGGTGATGCCCAATCCGCCGCGTCTGGCGCTGGCCTGCGTGGCGGCGCGGCGGTTCGATGCCGGGCAGGTGTTCGCCCGTACCCTGATGAAGGCCATCTTCGTGGAAGGGGCCAGCCCCGCCGATGATGCGCTGTGCCTGCGCATCGCCAATGATGCCGTGGGCATCGAGCCCCACCTGTTTGAGCCGATGCTGAACGACCCGGAAACCGCCGCCCAAGCCGCCGGCTTCGTTTCCGCCGCCGTCACGGCCGGCTGCTTCGGCGTGCCCAGCTTTGTCGTGGCCGGCACGGAAATGGTCTATGGCAATGACCGGCTGCCGCTGCTGCGTCAGGCGGTGCTGGAGGCCAAGCAGGCCGGCTGATGGATCAGCCGGGGGGCGTCAACCGTTGCTGCTATTGGCCGGGGCCGGCATCGCCAGCGGCTGGATGGTCTGGATCAGATAGCCGCTATCAGGTGGATAGCGGCGTTCCACCTTGCCCCGCGCCGCCGCCTCGTCCGCTGCCCAGACACGGAAACGCCGCCCGCCGAGCCAGGGCGGCATGTGCCGGCTGTCCGGCTGGGGGCCGGCACTGTCCACGCTGACCAGCCAGCCCCGGTCCAGCACACCGCGCCGTTCATCCAGCACGAAGATGCGGTTTTCCGGACGGGCCAACTGGTGCATCTCCGCCTCGAAGCGCACCAGTTCCTCGCTCAGCAGATCGGCGGTGCGCTGGGTGTTGCGCACCTCCCGCCCCAGGGACAGGCTCTCCCGCGCGGCGACGCGCAGCCGTTCCGATTGCTGGGCGTGTTTGGCGATCATGGTCTGATAGCGCTTACGGGCAGCGCGCATCCGGCGCATAGCCTGGTCCATCCCAAAGGCACCCCCCAGGAAAACCAGCAAAACCGCCAGGAGCAGCGAGACATTCATCGCACTCCCCCTCCGTTCCCGTCATCTCAGCCGACAGCGCTCTGGCTGGTATCCTCAGCCACAATGGCGGCAGCCTGATCCAGGGCGATGGATAACATGCTGAAACCCAACGGCACAGGATAGAAGCGCTGAATTTCCTTCCGGGCATCGGTCAGGGAATCGGCCCAGACCTCGACAATCTGCGGCTGGGCCCATTCCCCATCCAGGGTGGGGTGGCGCTTACGCTCGGTAAAGGCTTGCTGCACCTGCCTGTTCACCAGCCAGGCCCGGAATTTCAGGAAGGCCTGGCCCTCCGCCCCGACCACCCGGATGGGGGCCTGCGCCTCCCGCCGTGCATCGGCCAGCGCCTTATCCTGCAGGAAACGGCGGCGGCGCAGATCGGTGATTTCCGCCGTCAGTTCGCCCAGCCGGACCCGGCGGTCGCTGCGGCGCAGGTCAAACTTGGCCTCCAGCAGGGAGCGGCGGGGCAATGCCTCCTCCGCCCGGCGCAGATCAGGGCGCGACAGGATGCTGCTTTCCATGAAACGGCCCAGCAGATAGGTGAACAGATAGGCGCCGAAGCCCAGCACTGCCCCTACCATGATCGCGTGCATGTATCCCATCGCCATCCGGCCTGTCTGCCCGCACGAACACGTCACGCCCCCTGCTGCCAAAGATATTGGCGATCAGGGCTCTAACACGCACGAATATACAAGGCTTGCGGGTGCGAACGAAATAGCGCGTGCAGCCTAGGCCCCATCCGAAAGTGAAAAATTAACAAACCGGCACCCGCCGGGCGTGCCGGGCATGACGGGTTTGCGTGCCGCCGGACGACCCGTCCTTGCTGCGGACCCGCGCGCTGGATAGGGTATCGCCGTTTGGGAGAATTCCGGGTAACGGGGTGAACTTGTCTTACATCAGCACGCGCGGCCAGGCGCCCTCCCTGGCTTTCGATGATGTTCTGCTGGCGGGGCTGGCCCGCGATGGCGGGCTTTATGTGCCGGCTTCCTGGCCGCAGCTCACCCCGGATGATCTGCGCCGTTTCCGTGGCCTGACCTATGGCGAACTGGCGGTGGAGGTGATGCTCCCCTTCCTGGGCGGCACCATCACCCGCGATGATTTTACCCGGCTGGTCAATGCCGCCTATGGCAGCTTCGCCCATAAGGCGGTGGTGCCGCTGGTGCAGATCGACCAGCGCACCTGGATGATGGAACTGTTCCACGGGCCGACGCTGGCCTTCAAGGATGTGGCCCTGCAGTTGCTTGGGCAGTTGTTCGACCATGTGTTGGCCAAGAAGGACAGCCGCGTCACCATCGTTGGCGCCACCAGCGGCGACACCGGGTCGGCTGCGATTGAGGCCTGCCGCGACCGGGAACGGGTGGATATCGTCATCCTGCATCCGCAGGGCCGCACCTCGGAAGTGCAGCGCCGGCAGATGACGACGGTTCTGTCCAGCAACGTGCATAACGTCGCCCTTCAGGGCACGTTCGACGATTGCCAGGATGCCGTGAAGGCGATGTTCAACGACCAGCCGTTCCGCGATTTGCTGAACCTGTCGGCGGTGAACTCCATCAACTGGGCCCGCATCATGGCCCAGATCGTCTATTATGTTGCCGCCGCCGTGGCGCTGGGGGCACCCGACCGGGAAGTGGCCTTTGCCGTGCCCACGGGCAATTTCGGCAATGTCTATGCCGCCTATGCCGCCCGCCAGATGGGCGTGCCGGTGAAGCGCCTGATTGTCGGCACCAACGAGAATGACATTCTGGCCCGCTTCTTCGCCTCTGGCGCGATGCAGGCCGACGGGGTGGTGCCGACCATCAGCCCGTCGATGGATATCCAGGTCTCCAGCAATTTCGAACGGCTGCTGTTCGACCTGATGGACCGCGACGGCGCCGCCGTCGCCCAATGCATGGATGGTTTCCGTAAAACCGGCCGGTTTGAGGTGAGCCAGGGCCAGTTGGATCGCGTGCGGGAATTGTTCGAGGGCTATCGCTGCGACACGGCCGAGACTCTGGCGGTGATGAAGCAGGCCTATGATGGTTCGGGCTATCTGGTCGATCCGCACAGCGCGGTGGGTGTCGCCGCCGCCCGCGCGTCGGACCTGGACCCGTCGGTGCCCTTGGTGGTGATGGGGACCGCCCATCCGGCTAAGTTCCCCGATGCGGTGGAAAAGGCCACCGGCGTGCGCCCGCCGCTGCCGCGTCATCTGGCCGATCTTTATGACCGGGTGGAGAGGATGGATATCCTTCCCAACGATATCCAGATATTGAAAGATCATGTGAAAGCCCGCGCCCGCATTCTGGGGGGCTGATATCGCTGGTCATGGGAATGACCGGCGATATCCGGCGGCGACCGCCGCCGCGCCGCACATGCGGCGTAGCCAAGACCAACGGAGTTGGCGCCGGCGACTGAGGGGCATTGAATATCGACGGCCAGTCGATATTCAATGCCACAAGTATACAGAATGGAAGAAAGCCCTACGTGAGCAACTTCGCTTTCCCGACCCCTGAGAATATCCGCCTGACCACCCTGCCCAACGGGCTGCGGGTCATGACCGACACCATGCCGCATGTGGAGACCGTGACGGTCGGTGTGTGGTTCGGCGTCGGCAGCCGCCATGAACCGCTGGCCGCCAATGGCGTGGCCCATGTGGTGGAACATATGCTGTTCAAGGGCACGCCGACGCGCGACGCCTTCGCCATTTCGGCGGAGATCGAGAATGTCGGCGGGCACCTGAATGCCTATACCAGCCGCGAACAGACCACCTATTACGCCAAGGTGCTGAAGGAGGATCTGGGGCTGGCCATGGGCATCCTGGCCGACATGGTGCAGCACCCGCTGTTCGATGAGGGGGAGCTGGACAAGGAACGCCAGGTCATCATTCAGGAAATCGGTCAGGCGGAGGATACGCCCGACGATATCGTCTATGACCATTTCCTGGCCACCGCCTTCCCCGGCCAGCGGCTGGGCCGCCCGGTGCTGGGCACGGCGGAAATTGTCGGCTCCCTGCCGCGCACCGCCCTGGTGGATTATGTGCATGGCCGCTACGTCCCTGCCAATATGGTGGTGGCGGCGGCCGGCAATGTGACCCATGAACAGGTGGTGGAACTGGCCGCCCGCCTGTTCACCGACCTGCCGACCGGTGAGGCCATCCAGGCCGAACAGGCGCTGTATCAGGGTGGGGAATTCCGGGAGGAGCGCGATCTGGAGCAGGTGCATCTGCTGCTGGGCTTCCAGGGCCTGTCCAACACCGATCCCGATCTGTACGCTACGCTGATGCTGTCCACCCTGCTGGGTGGCGGCATGTCGTCCCGCCTGTTCCAGGAGGTGCGGGAGAAGCGCGGGCTGGTCTATTCCATCCACAGCTTCAACTGGTCGATGGCCGATACCGGCGTCTTTGCCATCTATGCCGGCACCGGCCCGGAAAGCACGGGCGAACTGGTGCCCGTGGTGTGCGAGGAGGTGCGCCGGCTGGCGCGCAGCCTGACCCAAGATGAGGTGTCGCGCGCCCGCGCCCAGTTGAAGGCCAGCCAGTTGATGGGGCTGGAAAGCACCACCAACCGGGCCGAACAATTGGGATCGCAGATGCTGTCCCATGGCCGCTACATCCCGCCGGCCGAAACGGTGGCACGGCTGGATGCGGTGGATCTGGACGCCATCGCCGCCTGCGCCGACCGCATCTTTGCCAGCAAACCCACCCTGACGGCCCTGGGCCCGCTGGATGGGCTGGAAGCCTATGACGATGTCGCCGGCCTGCTGGCTGCCTGAGCCCATAAGAAGAACAGCAAAGGGGGGCACCTTCGTTGATCAGATTGATCCCCGATGGGTTATTGAGCCCCCCGGCGCTGCGCGTGGATGGCGCGCGCGTCTATATCCGTCCGGCCCAGCCCAAGGACTGGCGCCCCTGGGCAGAGTTGCGCGACGCCAGCCGTGATTTCCTGGTACCATGGGAGCCGACCTGGCCCCCCGATGCGCTGACGCGCGAAGCCTTCAACCGCCGCCTGCGCCGTCAGGCCGGCGAATGGCGTGATGACGAGGCTTACAGCTTCCTGGCCTTCACCCAGTCGGATGATCAGGTGGTGGGCGGCATCGGCCTGACCAATGTGCGCCGGGGAGTGGCCCAAATGGGCACCATGGGCTATTGGGCCGGCAAACCTTATGCCCGCCATGGCTATATCTCCGAGGCCACCCGGCTGATGCTGTCCTTCGCCTTCGGGCAGTTGGGACTGCACCGGGTGGAAGCCGCCTGCCTGCCCAGCAATATCCCCAGCAGCGGCCTGCTGGAAAAGGTGGGCTTCACCCGCGAAGGCTATGCGCGCGCCTATCTGCGCATTGATGGCAAATGGGCCGACCATCTGCTCTATGCGATGCTGCGTGATGATTGGACGGCGCGCGGGGAGATGGCAAATCCGGCCCCCGTCCGCGTTCCCTGAAAGATCGAGATCAGCCCCCTGTCCCCGCCCTGCATAGACCGCGACGGCCGGTAATTGCATGGCGTGACTGGCAATTACCCCTTGTCCTGCGCCATGATGGCATCTCAACCGCACCGGCCGGGGGCAGGATCCATCCGTGAAGCGACAATCAGGACAAAGCCAGTTCCGCTGGACCGGTGAATTCATCGACACGGATCGGGAGATGGCATTCGCCCTGCGCAATCAGCGGCTGGATTTCAACATGGCGCATGTCTGTGTGATTGCCGCCACGCTGACCAGCGTACTGTTCGCGCCCCTGGATTTCCTGACAGTCGATCCGCAGCGGCTGGGCTGGTTCCTGACCATCCGGGGCCTGATCCTGGTCTGGTGCATCCTCTCACTGCTGACCATGGCGCGGGCCAAACCGGGGCGGCTGCCCACCATCACCTTTCTGCATCAGTTCGTCTTTTTCACCCTGAATGCGTTGGTGTTCGATCACCCGACGCTGCAGGTCCATGGTGGGGCCTTTTTCCCACTGATCGCCATCGGCCTCTCCGCCAGCCTGCCCGGCGGCTTTGTGCCTGCCATGGGCATCACGGCCTATGGGGCGGGGGTCAGCCTGCTTTGGTGGGGCGTATTGGGCCAGCAGCCCAAACCACCGATCGATCTGCTGATCATTGTGGCCCTGACCATCGTTGCCTTCTGCGTCGGTGGGGTGTTGCGGGCCAGTTCCAACCGGATGCGACGCGAGCAGTTCCTGAATGTGCTGCGTGAACAGGCCAGCAACCGCGAGCTGGCCGAAGCCAAACGACAGGCAGAGCTGACCGCCTCCGCCAAGGCCGATTTCCTGGCGATGATGAGCCATGAGATCCGCACGCCGATGAATGCCATCATGGGCATGGCCGGCCTGCTGCACCGCGACGCCCCCCGACCGGATCAGGAAAGGCGGCTGGATATCATGCTGGCTGCCGGGCGGCGGCTGGTGCATCTACTGGATGATGCGCTGAACCTCTCCCGGTTCGAAGCGGATGGCATTGGTCTGAAACCGGCCCCGGTGGACCTGCCGCGCCTGCTGGACGAGGTGGCAGCCCTGATGCGCCCGGCCGCGGATGAAAAGGGGTTGGCCATCCTGCTGGATATCGGTCCCCTGGCCCCGGCCCATGTGGCCGATGGGCTGCGGGTGCAGCAGGTGCTGATCAACCTGCTCTCCAACGCCATCAAATATGCCCCTGCCGGTGCGGTGGAGGTGGGGTTGCACAGCCATCCCCGGCATGATGGCCGCGATGAGCTGACGTTGAGCGTTGCCGATCGCGGCCCCGGCATCCCCGATGCGGCCAAGCAACTGGTGTTTGAACCGTTTCGCCAATATGGCGCGTCGGACCGGGCCGATGGGGCCGGGCTGGGCCTGTCCATCGTGCAGCGGCTGGCCGATGCGATGGGGGGCGTGGTGACAGTGGCGGATCGGCCAGGTGGGGGGGCGCTGTTCCGCTTCCGCTTTCCGGCCCGCCCCACGGAACGGCCAGCCCCCCCGGCCCCCGGCCCGATCCAACCCGCGCTGGCACCGCTTTCCATCCTGGTGGTGGATGATGCGGCCGAAAACCAGGCCCTGCTGCGCGGCCTGCTGGAGCCGCACGGCCACAGGGTGACGGTGGTGGAAGATGGTGCGGAGGTCTGCGAAGCGCTGACGCGCGACCGGTTTGATCTGGTTCTGATGGATATCCGCCTGCGCCATGTGGATGGGGTGGAGGCCACCCGCCGGGTGCGGGCCCTGCCCGACCCCGATCTGGCACTGCTGCCCATCATCGCCGTCACCGCCAATGCCAGTCCGCTGGACGAGGCACGCTATCTGGAAGCCGGGATGGATGAGATGCTGGCCAAGCCGCTGGAAGCTGAACGGCTTTATGCCATACTGCGCCGCCATGCACCGTCCGCAAGCCGCCTGCCTGCCACCCTTCCGCCCGTGCGTGAACTGCCCAGCCGCGCCGGCACGGCCCAGGGCCTGTTCCGCGAGGCGTGCCGGGAGCAGCACAAACGCCTGCGGGCCGCCTTGCTGCAGGGCGACGGCGCGTCCCTGACGGCCAGCGCCCACCGGCTGCGCGGCTCGGCCGCCAGTTTCGGCCATGGCGACCTGTCGATTGCTGCCGGCGCGCTGGAAACGGCCCTGGCCGATGGCATGGTGGCAGATGACCCGGCCCTGGCTTTGCTGGTAGAAAAGCTGCTGACCGAGATTACACGCGTGCTGGAACCGGACGGAGCCCCGACATGAACAAGTCCGCGACCATCCTGGTGGTAGAGGACGCGCCGGAGATGCTGGAACTGATTGCCGGCGCGTTGGAGGATCAGGGGTTTGCCGTTGTGCGGGCACGTAATCTGGCCGATATGCGCCGCTGCCTGCCCTGGGCCAAGGCGGATGTCATTCTGCTGGATATCAACCTGCCCGATGGTGACGGGCTGACGGCAGCGATGGAACTGCGCCTGCGTGACAAGGCCGGCCTGATCTTCGTCACCGCCCGCAACACAGAAGAGGATCGGGTGCAGGCGCTGGAAAAGGCCGGCGATGATTATGTGACCAAGCCGGTGTCGGTGCGTGAACTGATCGCCCGCATCAATAATGTGCGCCGCCTGCGGGAAGCGAAGGCGGTGGCGCTGGTGGAGATTGATGGCTGGAACCTGGACCCGATCCGGCGTGAACTGTTCCGCCCTGATGGCAGCCTGCTGCCACTGACGACGGGGGAATTCAACATCCTGGCGGCCCTGGTGGCGGCCCGGCCGCAGCCCTTGGACCGGGATTTCCTGTTGGATGTGATCAGCAACCGCGACCCGCGCTCGGTGACGGCGCACACGGTGGACACGCTGATCGGTCGCCTGCGCCGCAAACTGGACCTGCCCCAGGGCGGCGGCCTGATCATCACCACCATTCGCGGGGCGGGCTATGCCCTTTCCGATGCGGTGGAAGGCCGGGGGGAGAAATAGCGCGCGGCGGGATATGTAACTCCCCCGCACTGCACCTGTTGATTTCGCCGAATGTTTTGTGCAAAGTGCCGCCCTCGCGTGGGCCTGTAGCTCAATGGTTAGAGCCGACCGCTCATAACGGTCTGGTTGGGGGTTCAAGTCCCTCCGGGCCCACCAATTTTATCAAGGTGTTAGCGTCGCCACGTTGGCGACGCTAACATCTCGTAAGTGAGCTGTAAGTGCAAAGGGCGTCGGCGGACGGCCAGGAACGGCAGCGTTGTCCGGCGGTTAGTGCGCCCGGCCCCTGGTCCCCCTGGAACAGCCTTCATCGTCCCCTCCGGTGCGCCCCGGCCTTTCCTGTCGCCCCCCTCTTCATGCTATGAAACCGGGTGCCCGTTAATGGGTGCCCCATTGGTTTTCAGTGCAGAATTCGGGACCGTTGGACATGAATGCGATTGAGATCGAACAGGCCATATCCGAGCTTGCCGAACAGAAGTTCGATGCTGCGGAGTTTCCGTTCGCTTTCCTGATGGCGTTCGGGAACAAGGAGACGACGATCCGCCGCCTGCGCAAGGGGGAGACGAACAAGTCAGACCTTGCCAGGCCCTGGGGCGGCGTCCTGCAGGCCAACAATATCCATATCGCCGTGGCACCCAGGGGGGAGGTGACGCAGGCCCTGGCCGCGTTGAAGGCCAGTCCGGCAACGGCCAAGCACAAGGCCAAATATATCCTGGCCACCGATGGGGAGATGCTGGAGGCCGAGGAACTGGCCAGTGGGGAGGCGGTGGCCTGCCACTATGCCGATTTCCCCAACCATTTCGGTTTCTTCCTGGCGCTGGCCGGCATCACCACGGTTCAGCAGATCAAGGAAAACGCCTTTGACATTCGGGCGACCAGCCGCCTGAACCGGCTGTATGTGGAATTGCTGAAGGATAACCCGGATTGGGGTGCGGCCGACCGGCGGCACGACATGAACCATTTCATGGCGCGGCTGATCTTCTGCTTCTTTGCCGAAGATACCGACATTTTCAACGGTTCCCGCCTGTTCACCGCCACCGTGGAACAGATGAGCGCGCGCGATGCGTCCGACACGCATACGGTGATCAGCGCCATTTTCCAGGCGATGAACACGAAGCCGCGCGACCGCGCCACGGCGGGCCTGCGCCCCTGGGCGGATCAGTTCCCCTATGTGAATGGGGGCCTGTTCTCCGGCTCTGTGGAGGTGCCACGGTTCAGCAAGATCGCCCGATCCTACCTGCTGCATATCGGCGGGCTGGAATGGACCAAGGTCAACCCCGACATTTTCGGGTCGATGATCCAGGCCGTGGCGGATGATGAGGAGCGCGGGGCGCTGGGTATGCATTACACCAGCGTACCCAACATCCTGAAAGTCTTGAACCCGCTGTTCCTGGATGATCTGCGCGCCAAGCTGGCCGAGGCGGCGGACAATGCCCGCACGCTGCTGAACCTGCGCAAGCGCATGTCGCGCATCCGGGTGTTCGACCCGGCCTGCGGATCGGGCAATTTTCTGGTCATCGCCTATAAGCAGATGCGGGAGATCGAGGCGGAGATCAACCGGCGGCGCGGGGAACCGGGCCGGAAAAGCGACATTCCCCTGACCAATTTCCGGGGCATCGAAATCCGTGACTTCCCGGCCGAGATCGCCCGGCTGGCCCTGATCATCGCGGAATATCAATGCGATGTGCTGTATCGCGGGCAGAAGGAGGCGCTGGCGGAGTTTCTGCCGCTGGATGCACAGAATTGGATTGTCTGTGGCAATGCGTTGCGGCTGGACTGGTTGAGCATTTGTCCGCCGGAGGGAACTGGGGTTAAGCATCAAGCTGATGATCTGTTCCATACACCACTGGAACAGGCGCAGATTGATTTCGAGAATACGGGGGGGGAGACGTATATTTGCGGGAATCCGCCGTACCTTGGCTCGACTTGGCAGAACGACGGTCAAAAAGCCGATCTACAAGCCATTTTCGGCCATCGCACGAAAAGCTGGAAGTCGCTTGATTATGTAGCAGGTTGGTTTATGAAAGCGGCCGATTACGGAACGCAGACCAACGCGGCGACAGCCTTCGTGTCGACCAACAGCGTTTGCCAAGGCCAACAGGTGCCGATCCTCTGGCCATTGATTTTCGATTCTGACCACGAAATCGTGTTTGCGCACACCAGCTTCAAATGGGCGAACCTTGCAAGCAACAAGGCTGGTGTGACTGTGGTGATCGTCGGCATCTCCAATCATGCCAGCAAGACAAGGTTCCTTTATAGTCTAGACGATAAAAATACTTCCATTGTCAAAGAAGTTATTAACATCAACGCTTACCTTGTAGCTGGGCCGAATGTGGTCGTGGTGCCACTTTCAAGGGCGTCTGATAAGCGCAGTCTTATGGAGTGGGGAAACAAACCTACCGATGGCGGGAACCTGATCCTTAGCTCCGATGAGAGGCATGAGATTATTGAGAATTATCCCACCTCAAGAGATTATCTCCGTAGATATGTTGGCTCGCGGGAGCTGATCGACGGATCGCTCCGGTGGTGTCTTTGGATCACTGACGAGCGTCGGGCTAGTTCAGAGGAGATTCCACCGATAAGAAAAAGAATAGAGCGCGTCCGCGATTACCGAGAGAATAGTAGTTCGGCAGATACTCGCCCAACAGCTTCTTTCCCACACAGATTTAGACAGATTCAGCGTATTGCAGACGAGAAACAAATTCTGGTTTCTGGCGTCTCATCTGAAAACCGGCCCTATCTGCCGGCTGATATTTTCCGGGAAGACGCTATCGCCTCAAACAAGTGCTTCGCCCTATATGATGCCCCGCTCTGGAACTTGGCGCTGATCGTCTCGCGACTGCACTGGGTATGGATTGGAACGGTGTGCGTCCGTATGCGTACAGACTTTTCCTACTCCAACACCCTCGGCTGGAACACTTTCCCCGTCCCCACCCTGACCGAGAAGAACAAGGCCGATCTGACCCGCTGCGCCGAGGATATCCTGCTGGTGCGGGAGGCACATTTCCCGGCGACCATTGCCGATCTGTATGACCCGGACGCCATGCCGGATGACCTTCGCCAAGCCCATGAGCGCAATGACGAGGTGCTGGAGCGTATCTATATCGGGCGGCGGTTCCGCAATGATACCGAACGGCTGGAAAAGCTGTTCGATCTCTATACCAAGATGGTGGCGGCACAGCCGGCCAAGAAGGCGGGGAAATCGGTAAAGGGGCGGTCATGATAGATAGGACAGCCTTTATCGGGGCCACGCCGAGCGGGGGCAATTGTCCAACAGCCAGTTGGACAATTGATCTGTACGATAATACCGGTATTACACCCGTGATTCTGGAATGGGGAGAAAACCAGTGACGGACAAGGACCTGTCCAAGGCGAAGAACCCCGACCTGCGCGCCTCGTTGGCGGCCATGCACCGCGCCGCAGAGATGGCGCGCACCATCGCCATCCAGACCGATACGGCAATCGTCGTTGTGAAGGATGGCAAGCCCGTGCATATCACAGCCGAAGAGTTGCGCAAGGAACGGGGTATTTGAGCCATAACGGGGCGGCAGGCATGACCGACAGCCAGGGTTCCCTGACCCAGCCCCCCGAGGGCTATGCCTCCTGGTTGGCTGACCTGAAAGGCCGCATCCACAGCGCCCAGCAGCGCGCCACCCTGGCGGTTAACCGCGAGCTGGTGTCGCTCTACTGGCAGATCGGCCGGGACATCCTGACCCGGCAGGCCGAACAGGGCTGGGGGGCCAAGGTTATTGACCGGCTGGCCACGGACCTGCGCGCAGCGTTCCCGGAGATGAAGGGGTTTTCGCGCGCCAACCTGATGTATATGCGCGCCTTTGCCGAGGCTTGGCCGGATGAGGCAATTGTCCAACAGGCTGTTGGACAATTGCCCTGGGGCCACAATCTGGTTCTGCTGACCAAGCTGAAAGAACCGGAACAACGGTTGGCCTATGCCCAGGGTGCCGTCGCCAATGGCTGGTCCCGCAATACGCTGACCATCCATATCGAAACCCGCCGGTTGGAACGCAGCGGCCAGGCGCAAACCAACTTTGATACACGCCTGCCCAAGCCGCAATCCGATCTGGCGCGTGAATCGCTGAAGGACCCCTATCGGTTCGACTTCCTGCAGCTTGGCGATGAAGCGCAGGAACGCGATATCGAGAATGCCCTTGTGCGGCACGTCACCGATTTCCTGCTGGAACTGGGGGCCGGTTTCGCCTTTGTCGGGCGGCAGGTGCTGTTGGATGTGGGGGGCGATGAGTTCTTTATCGACCTGCTATTCTATCACCTGAAATTGCGCTGCTATGTGGTGATCGAACTGAAGGCCGGGAAGTTCAAGCCGGAATATCTGGGTCAGTTGGGCTTTTACCTGACCGCCGTTGATGCCCAGATCAAGCATCCCGATGACGGGCCGACCATCGGGTTGCTGCTGTGCAAGACCAAGAACAAGGTCGTGGCGGAATATGCCCTGCGCGACAAATCCCAACCCATGGGGATCGCCGAATATCAACTGGCGGAATCCCTGCCGGCGGAATTTCAGACGAACCTGCCCAGCATCCAGCAGATCGAGCGGGAGTTGGCCGGCGAGGATGAATTGACCGAAGATGATCCCCCATGACACCAGGGGCCAAGCCGGGCCCGTCAGATTTCTTGATCGGGTTTTGATCGGATGGGGGGATGCGGGACAGGGCTTGACGGGTGAGGTGAGTAATATCAGATAGTTACGATCTTCATGCCGACCTTTAAGTTCTTGATCGGGTTTTGATTGGCGGGGCTTTCCCCTCTCCCTTGTGGTGGTACAGGAACGAAAATGACCAAGAATGTCCCTTCCGTCTCCGTCTCCTACACCCGTAACGGCAGCTCGACCAAGGCCAACGCCCTGGGGATGCGGGCGATGCAGGAACGGGCCTATGAGAAGCGGGGGGAGCCCTATCTGCTGATCAAGTCGCCGCCGGCATCGGGCAAAAGCCGGGCGCTGATGTTTGTTGCCCTGGACAAGCTGCATAACCAGGGCCTGCGCCAGGCCATCATCGTGGTGCCGGAACGGTCCATCGGGTCCAGCTTCAATGACGAACCGCTGACCCGGTACGGGTTCTGGGCGGATTGGGTGGTGGCCCCGCAATGGAACCTGTGCAATGCGCCCGGCACCGATGGCGGCAAGGTGAATGCGGTCGGCAGTTTCCTGGAAAGTGCGGACCGGGTGCTGGTCTGCACCCACGCCACCTTCCGCTTTGCCGTGGACCGGTTCGGGGTGGAGGCGTTTGATGATCGGCTTATCGCCGTGGATGAATTCCACCATGTCTCCGCCAGCCCGGACAACAAGCTGGGCCTGCATCTGGGCCAGTTCATCGCGCGCGACCGCGTGCATATTGTGGCGATGACCGGTTCCTATTTCCGGGGCGATGCGGAAGCCGTTCTGGCCCCGCAGGACGAGTCGAAATTCGATACCGTCACCTACACCTATTATGAGCAGTTGAACGGGTACGAGCATCTGAAGCAGCTCGACATGGGTTATTTCTTTTATGCCGGTTCCTATGCCGACGACATTCTGGAGGTGCTTGATCCGGGGCAGAAGACGATCATCCATATCCCCAGCGTGAATTCACGGGAAAGCACCAAGGACAAGCTGAAAGAGGTGGAGCATATCACCGACGCCCTGGGCAAATGGCAGGGCATTGATCCGGTGACGGGCTTCCAACTGGTGCAGCGCCCGGATGGCAAGGTGCTGCGCATCGCCGATCTGGTGGATGATGATTCGGCCAAGCGCGACCGCGTTTCCGCAGCGTTGAAAGACCCCGCGCAAAAGAACAACCGTGACCATGTCGATATCATCATCGCGCTGGGCATGGCTAAGGAAGGGTTCGACTGGATCTGGTGCGAACACGCGCTGACGGTCGGTTACCGGTCCAGCCTGACAGAGATCGTCCAGATCATTGGACGTGCCACCCGTGATGCGCCGGGCAAGACCCGCTCCCGCTTCACCAACCTGATCGCCGAACCCGATGCCTCGGAAGAAGCGGTGACGGAGGCGGTGAACGACACGCTGAAAGCTATTGCGGCCAGCCTGCTGATGGAACAGGTGCTGGCCCCCCGGTTTGAGTTCAAGCCCAAGAATCCCGGCAATGGGCCGACGCCCGGCTTTGACTATGGCGAGTCAGGATATGACCCGACCAAATGCAATGTCGGCTTCAACGAACAAAGCGGCCAGTTCGAGATCGAGATCAAGGGCCTGGTCGTGCCCAAAAGCCCCGAGGCGCAACGCATCTGCCGCCAGGATTTGAACGAGGTGATCGCCGCCTTTGTCCAGGACAAGGGGACAATCGAGCGCGGATTGTTCGACAGTGAACTGGTGCCGGAGGAACTGACCCAGGTCCGCATGGGCAAGATCATCAAGGCCAAATATCCCGAACTGGATGATGCGGATCAGGAAGCCGTGCGTCAGCACGCGGTCGCCGCCTTGAACCTGACGCAGCAGGCCAAGGACATTGCCTCTGGTGGCGGCGCGGACAGTGGCGACGGGGAGCGCAGTGCCAACACCGCCTTTGTCGATGGCGTGCGCAAATACACCATGGATGTGCGCGACCTGGATATCGACCTGATCGACAGCATCAACCCGTTCGGTGAAGCCTATTCCATCCTGGCCAAGACCATGAGCGAGGAGAGCCTGAAACAGGTGGCCGCCGTGATCGCCGCCAAGCGCATCAACCTGACCATGGAGGATGCAAGGCTTCTGGCCAAACGCGCGCTTGAATTCAAGCAGCAACGCGGCCGGCTACCGTCTATAACGTCGCCCGATGCCTGGGAAAAGCGTATGGCCGAAGGCGTGGCCTTCCTGGCGCGGATGAAGGCGGAGGCGGCCCGTGGCTAACAAGTTCACCGATGAGGATGATGCGCTTCTGGAAGCGTTGGGGGTCGATGTCGAAGCCCCCAGCCAATCCAGCCGCACCCCCCGCGAGGAACGGATCATCGCCGGGTTTGAGGAAATCCAGCGATTCGTTGAGCAGCATGGACGCGCCCCCCAGCACGGGGAAGATCGCGACATTTTCGAGCGGCTTTATGCTGTCCGGCTGGATCGGTTGCGGGAGCAAGCGGACTGCCGCTCCCTGCTGGAGCAGATGGATCATCAGGGGCTGTTGAGTGGCGCGCTGACACTGGCATCGGTCGGTGATGATCTGGACGATGATGCGCTGCTGGCCGAGCTGGGTGTGGGTGAGGGGGACGCTGACAGCGTCACCAACCTGCGCCATGTCCGCTCCACCGCGGAAAAGCGGGCGGCGGAAGAAATCGCCAACCGGGAAAAGTGCCTGGACTTCGCCAAGTTCAAGCCGCTGTTCGCCCAGGTGCAGGCCGACCTTGATTCCGGTGTCCGCACCACCCGGCCCTTCGTGAAGGATGCCGGATTCGGCAAGGCCGACATCGCCAAGGGGGAATTCTTCATCCTGGGTGGGCAGGTCGCCTATGTTGCTGAGGTGGGGGAGACGATCAAGGCCCCCAATGGCGAGACAGATGCCCGGCTGCGGGTCATTTATTCCAATGGCACGGAAAGCAACCTGCTGCTGCGGTCGCTGCAACGGGCACTGTACAAGGACGACGCGGGACGACGCATCACTGACCCTGTGGCCGGCCCCCTGTTTGCCGATCGCAGCGAAGAGGGTGACCATGCCACCGGCACGGTCTATGTCCTGCGTAGCAAGTCGGACCATCCCACCGTCGCTGCGCACCGGGACCTAGTGCATAAGATCGGCGTCACGGGGGGGGATGTTGAACGCCGCATCGCCAATGCAAGGTTAGACCCGACATTCCTGATGGCGGATGTGGAGGTCGTTGCGACCTACCAGCTTTACAATATCAACCGCACCCGGCTGGAAAACGTCATTCACCGGATTTTCGGGGCGGCCCGCCTGAATATCGAGATCAAGGACCGTATGGGCATTCCAATCGTGCCCCGCGAATGGTTCCTGGTTCCCATCTTCGCCATTGATGAAGCCATTGAGCGAATCAGGGATGGGTCGATCAGCGAGTACGTCTATGATGCGCAGTTGGCAAAGTTGGTGCTGGATGGGGCTGAGGTGGCGTCAAGCTGAGAGTTCCGCAGCCTTCGCCACACCCATTTATTTTGCCCAATGCCCCAACACCCATTCCCACTGACGCCTTTGGTAGTCATATCGCCAGTGCGCACGCACCCAATGGGTTTTTCCCAAAGGACGCAGTGTTTGCATGTTTTGCAGCCGATCCGGGGGTTTAGGTGGACGAGGCGGCTTGGGGAGTTTGAAGCCTCTGGCCATTATAATCTCCTCTCAATGCAATGTATATTCACGCCACGGGATGGCACTCAGGGGCACCCGCGAAAGAAATTGCGAGATGTCTCGTCGGCCGAAATAGGTGGGGCGCCCGTAACTGTCTTGTGCCATCAAAACGATGGGCATCCCTGGAAAGACTGGCCTTAAGCTGGTGATCGCGTCTTCGGCCACAGACCGGTTGTCGATGATATGTTTCTTTACGATGACGACTGCGAAGGTGACACGCTGCTCGCGGATCACCGCCCCTTGGAATTGCATTTTTCTCTCCATGGAAATGATTAGGCCGCGTTCCCTCGGAAACGCGGCCTTGAATTATCCCTTCGGCGGATACGGATCGGAACCATAGCTATCCCGGTCGCGGATGCGTCCGTCACGGCCATGAATCAGAAGCTCCGATTCCTGATTGCGGGCAATCTCGCGTGCACGCTCGATGGCTTGTGCCTGCGTGTCGTGAACAGAGGTCACCCGTTCGTTATTTTCCCCGCGAACGGCCCAGCCATTCGCATGCGGAACCACATGCTGGTTCTTGCTCATAATTTACCGTCCTAGTTAACCCGCACCCCGAACGGTGCGTAAGATATAGTGAACGATCAATTTGTCGCGTTGTCAACCCCTGCGTCCGTGACGTAAGATTCACCTAACAAAATGAGCGGCCAAGCATGATGCTCGTGGCCGCGTTGTGGGAGCTATATGGATGTCGTTGGCCAGCAAGCTTAAAGAGCTTCGGCAGAAAAAGGGCCAATCACTTCAGCAAGTTGCTGATGGTGTCGGTGTCTCCAAAGCACATATATGGGAGATGGAGAAGGGAACTAGCACTAACCCAGGTATCGAACTACTCGCCAAACTGGCCAGTCACTTCAAAGTCACCATCGCATTTTTGACAGATGATGCGGCCGAACCTCAAGATGCTGCGGCAGTCCAGTTTTTCCGTGAATTTGATGGGAAGCTTTCTTCAAAAGATTGGGATACACTTAGAGCCGTTGCAGACGCTCTCAAGGACAAGGACCGATGAATGACGACCTTTGTATGGATTTAGCCGATTGCGGCTCTCCTGAAAAGCTAGTCAATGTCATATTAAAACATCATCCGGACTGGAAGCCACCTGTCCCAATAGAGGAGGTGGCACGAGCCGTAGGCATTACCGACTTTCAAGAGCTTGAAGCCGATAGTTTCGAGGGCGCGCTCGTCACCGATCAACATAAAAGCAAAGGCGTTATTTTGACCAAAGCCGGAGCGCGTGACGAGAGGCGGCGCTTCACTGTCGCGCATGAACTGGGTCATTTCCTCATACCTTCGCATAAAGGTAACCGCCAGTGCACCTCGGGTGATCTTAAAGAACGGCGCAGCGACAATGACCACCGCCGACAGGAAGCTGAAGCAAACCGCTTTGCTGCCGGGCTATTGATGCCGCGTCCTTGGTTCAAACGAGATATGGATCAATTGGGCGATGCCGATGTCGTGCATGTTCAGAAGCTGGCAAGGCGCTATAGAACCAGCCTTGAAGCTACGATTAATCGTTACATCGAACTGACAGACGATATCTGCGCATACGTTTTTTCCAAGAACGGGGTTATCCGATACGTAAGTCGAGCTAAGGCCTTTCCTAAGTTGGCTGTAAAAAAGGGCGATCCGCTACCGGGTCAATGCGCGAGCGTGAAGATGCCTACTGATAAGCTGCGGGTAGCTTCCGGTTGGGTGGAGCTTGACGGGTCGGTATGGCTCGAAACGGAATGGGGACAGCGTTCTCCGCTCGTGTTGGAGCAAGCTGTTCGCCAGCAAGATGGATATCAAGTAACACTATTGTTTATCGCCACCCATGATGAGGATGACGGCGATCTGGCGGATGATCGGGAAATGGAAGATCGGTGGTCGCCACGCTTTGCCAGGGGCAGATAGCCTCATGTGTCGGGGACAACGCGGTAAAATTTGCAAGGTGCCCGATATCCACCCTATTTATTCGCTCACTCAACTAGATAGTGCCTCAATCTTCCTGAACAGCACACCCCTCAGTTCCCGCAACTCCTCAAACGCCGCATCCACCATCTCCGCCGACACCACTTCTCCACGGCGCTCCGCCAGCCACAGCTTCAGCAGGCCGCCGACGCGGCCGAGGTCGGCGTGCAGGCGGATCAGTTCCATGATGGCGTCGTAGTCCAGCATGCTGCGGATCGGGTGGTTCAGGCCGGCGGTGCGCAGGTAGGCGGACAGGGACAGGCCGGCCATCTTCGCCATCGCTTCGATCCGTTCCCGTTCATGGTCGTTGACCACGACGCGCAGGGTGCGTTGCCGGTCCCTGGGGGCCTGGGCTGGATCATCGAGCCGATCTGTCATTGCCATTTCCATCCTTCTCCCGCTCTTGGCCCGGCGGATGCCGTATCGCGTCGAGCCGTCGGCGAGTAAGCGGTAATGTTGGGCTGTTGGCCAACATTACCTATCCTGCCCGGCTGCGCATATAGTGTACGCCTACGGTGATGGCCGCCTTGTAGGGCCTAGTGGATGTGGGGATGTTTGTGTGGCGCGTCATCGCGCGGACGCAAACGAGTAGCAAACGTCATGTCTTATCAGCGTGTGGAGTTTCTGACGGGGACGGAGCGTCGCCGGTTCTA
>CALRQC020000042.1:0-50481 GCA_943370215.1 Azospirillum sp. RU38E | reverse complement strand
ATGACGCCGAAAACAGGTCGGCAATATCGCTTTCCTGGAAGAAGTCTGGTGCGCCATGCGGCCCGTAATGTACGCCCAGTACCCATTCATGGGTAAGGCTCGGGGCGGCAAATGGCTCGGCCTGCCCCACCGGCCCACCGGCCAGCGCCGGGGTGACGGAAATGAAGCAGCAAAGCGTATCACCCACGCCACCCTGCCATCCCCCATCCTGTCCCGCATTGATGGCGATATCCCCGTCCTCTATCGCCGGGCGGGGGATGATTATCTGCTGGTCGAATATGGCCCGATGGCGCTGGACCTGGGCATCCGGTTGCGGGTGCATCTGCTGGTCACGGAATTGCGGGCGCGCAAGCTGGCCGGCATCATTGACCTGACGCCGGGCATCCGGTCCTTGCAGGTGCATTATGACAGCCGCCGGTTGAAAACCACCACCCTGCTGGGGGTGCTGGCGGAGATTGAGGGCGGGCTGGGCGATATCGCCGATGCCCGCATCCCCAGCCGTATCGTGCATCTGCCCTTGTCATGGAACGATGCCCAGGTGCGGTTGGCCATGACGAAGTATCAGGAACTGGTACGGGCGGACGCCCCCTGGTGCCCGGACAATATCGAATTCATCCGCCGGATCAACGGTTTGGAAAGCCAGGAGGATGTGAAGCGCATCGTGTTCGATGCGCATTACATGGTCTATGGGCTGGGCGATGTCTATCTGGGTGCGCCGGTGGCCACCCCGCTGGACCCGCGCCACCGGCTGGTGACCACCAAATATAACCCTGCCCGCACCTGGACCCCGGAAAATGCCGTGGGGATCGGCGGGGCCTATATGTGCATCTATGGCATGGAAGGGCCGGGCGGGTACCAACTGTTCGGGCGCACCATCCAGGTCTGGAATAGCTGGCGATCCACGCCCGTGTTCCAGCAGGACAAGCCCTGGCTGTTGCGTTTCTTCGATCAGATCAAGTTCCATCCGGTGTCAGAGGCGGAACTGGCCGACGCGCGCGAGGCCTTCTCCCATGGCCGCTACCCGATCAAGATCGAGGAAACCGAGTTCAGCTACGCCGATCATCTGCGCTTCCTGGCCGACAATGGCGACAGCATCGATGCCTTCAAACGCACCCAGCAGGCGGCGTTTGAGGCAGAGCGGGAAGACTGGAAGGCCAAGGGTCTGGACAGTTTCGTCAGCGACGATGGCGGCCCGACGGGGGATGAAACAGCCCTGCCAGAAGGCTGCATCGGGGTGGAAACCGGCGTGACCGGCAATGTCTGGAAAATATTGGTGGAGCCGGGCCAGCAAGTGGCTGCCGGCGACACCATCCTGATCCTGGAAAGCATGAAGATGGAAATGGACGTGAAGGCCGCCAGTGCTGGCCGGGTGCGGGAAATCACCGCCAAGCCGGGCCGCACCGTCAATGCCGGCCAGACCGTCGCCATTCTGGAGGAGATTGCCTGATGTTGCCGGAAAAACTGACCATCCATGGGCTGACGGAACTGTACCGCAGCGGTGCGATCACCCCGCTGGCGGTGGTAGAGGAAATACTGGCCCGGCTGGCGGCCAACCCCGACCCCGCCATCTGGATCAGCCTGGTGCCGGCGGCGGAACTGCGCGCGGCGGCGGCCTCCCTGACGGCGGCGGGATACAAGGCGGATCAACCGCTCTGGGGCATTCCCTTTGCCGCCAAGGATAATATCGACGCCAAGGGCCTTGCCACCACCGCCGCTTGTCCCGCCTTCGCCTATCAGCCGGCGGCGGATAGTACCGTGGTGGCGAAGCTGCGGGCGGCGGGCGCGCTGCTGGTGGGCAAGACCAACCTTGACCAGTTCGCCACCGGGCTGAACGGCACCCGCAGCCCCTATGGCGCGCCGCGCTGCGTGTTCGATACGGATTATGTCTCCGGTGGTTCCAGCTCCGGTTCGGCTGTGGCGGTGGCGCGGGGGCAGGTGGCCTTCGCGCTGGGCACCGATACGGCGGGATCGGGCCGGGTGCCCGCCGCCTTCAACGATCTGGTGGGGATCAAGCCCACCAAGGGCTTGCTGTCCACCCAGGGCGTAGTGCCGGCAGTGCGGTCGCAGGATTGCGTCACCGTGCTGGCGCACTCCACCGCCGATGGCGATCTGGTGCGACGGGTGGCGGAAGGTTTTGACGGGGCCGACCCCTATTCCCGCCCCGCCGGATTCCATTCCCTGAAGCTGGAGAAATTCCGCTTCGGCGTGCTGGCGGGGGAAGAGCGGGAATTTCACGGCGATCAAGCAGCTTCAGCCCTCTACGATGCAGCCATTGATCGGCTGGTAACTTTGGGCGGCACGCCAGTACCTTTTGATTACAAGCCTTTACGCGAATGTGCTCACCTTCTTTATGGCGGCCCTTGGGTGGCCGAACGGCTGGCAGCGGTGGAGGATTTCATCGCCAGCCACGCCGCCGACATGGATCTGACGGTCAGGGCCATCATCGAGGGGGCAAAGGGCAAAACGGCGGTAGAGGCCTATCGCGGCCAATATGCCCTGTCTGCCTACGTACAGTATATCAATGGCTTGTGGCGTGATCTTGATATTTTTCTGCTGCCAACGGCCCCCACCATCTACAAGGTGGCGGACATGCTGGCTGACCCGGTGCGGCTGAACAGCAATCTGGGCCGCTACACCAATTTCGTGAACCTGCTGGATTGCAGCGCCGTGGCGGTGCCGGCGGGCTTCACCCCGGCGGGGTTGCCCTTCGGCGTCACCCTGGTGGCCCCCGCCTTTGCCGATGCCGATCTGGCGGTGCTGGGCGACCGGCTGCACCGGGCAGCACGAGCCGACCTGCCAGGGCCGGCGCTGGCCCCGGTGCCGGCCCCCGATGCGCTGCCCATCCTGGCCGTGGGGGCGCATCTGTCTGGGATGCCGCTGAACCATGAATTGACCAGCGTGGGCGGCCGGCTGGCGGGGGTGGTACGCACGGCCCCCGATTACCGGCTCTATGCGCTGGCCGGCACTGTACCGCCCAAGCCCGGGCTGGTGCGCGACCCAGGCTTTACCGGGTCGGGGATATTGGCGGAGGAATGGTGGCTGCCGCCCGCCGCCTTGGGCGCCTTCATCGCCCGCATTCCCGCCCCGCTGGGCGTGGGCAAGGTGACGCTGTCCGATGGGCGGCAAGTGACCAGTTTCCTGTGTGAATCCTATGCCCTGGAAGGGGCGACGGAAATCACCCATCATGGTGGCTGGCGAGCCTATCGGGCCTCCCTCGGCTGAGTTACGGGCGGAACAGCCGGCTGTTCCGCCGCACCTCCTCCGCAATGAATTCCGCCGTTACCCGGACGCGGGACAGGTGGCGCAGGTCGGAATGGATCAGCAGCCAGAAACTGCGGATCAAACTGACCTCCGTCGGCAACAGCCGCACCAGATCGGCATGGCCATCCACCAGGAAGCAGGGCAGCACGGCAATGCCGGCCCCGGCCTCCACCGCGCGGAACTGCGCCACCAGGCTGGCGCTTTTCAACTGCGGGCGGATATCGCGGGAAATCTGCGGCAGGTAATCCAGCTCCGGCGTATAGAGCAGATCGTCGATGTACGATATGAACCGGTGACCGGGCAGGTCGGCCACCGATAAAATGGGCGGGTTCGCCGTCACATAGGATCGGGCGGCATAAAGCCCCAATTCATAATCCGTCAGCTTGCGCCCATGCAGCCGCCCGGCATCCGGTTGGGCGAGCGAAATGGCGATATCCGCTTCCCGCTTGGACAGGCTGAACAGGCGCGGCATCGCCACCAACTGCACCTCCAGGTCCGGGTGGCGAGCGGCCAGTTGGCCGATGCGGGGGGCCAGGAAGAAGCTGCCGAAACCATCCGGCGTGCCGATGCGCACGGCCCCCGACAGGCTGCCGGAACTGCCGGCCAGATCCTCCATGATGGTCATGGCCAGCCCCTCCATCGCCTCCGCGCTGGCCAGCAGGCTTTCGCCCTGGGCGGTCAGGCTGTAGCCGGTGGCATGGCGTTCAAACAGGTTGGCCCCCAACGCGCGTTCCAGCGATTGCAGCCGCCGTCCCAGGGTGGTGTGATCCACCCCCATGCGCCGGGCGGCGAGGGTCAGCCGGCCGCTGCGGGCGACGGCCAGGAAACTTTGCAGATCATCCCAATCAAATTGCCCGGCCATCAACGTACCTGCGTGGAAAATCGCACAACGGATGGGGTAAACTTCGCATGGATGTGCGCATCACCGCAATGGTAGGGGTAAGGCGTGGCAGAAGACCACGATCCCCCTTGCCGTGGTGGAATAAGCCCACCCACTTCACAGGTGTGATCCAAACCGGGAGGAACGGCCTTGACCCTTGATGCCATCTGCACCACGCGCGGCCCGCTGGGGCATATTCTGCTGAACCGGCCCAAGGCGCTGAACGCGCTGACCCTGCCGATGGTGGAGGTGATTGCCCCGGCCCTTGCCGCCTGGGCTGCCGATCCCGCCGTCAAGGCGGTGGTCATCCGGGGGGCGGGCGACCGCGCCTTCTGCGCCGGAGGCGATGTGCGCGCGGTCTGGGATGCCGGGTTGCAGCGCAAGCGCGGGGAGGGGGCGGGTGCGCTGACGGCGGCCTTCTTCTCTGGGGAATACCGGCTGAACCGGCAGATCAAGCATTTCCCCAAACCCTATGTTGCCTTGATCGACGGTATCACCATGGGCGGCGGGGTCGGGCTGTCTGTCCATGGCAGCCATAGGGTGACGACGGAAAAGACCCTGCTGGCCATGCCGGAAACCGGCATCGGCCTGTTTCCGGATGTTGGCGGGACGTGGTTCCTGCCCCGGCTGCCGGGGCGGTTGGGGCTCTATATGGGGCTGACGGGCGCGCGGGTGACGGCGGGCGATCTGGCCTATGCCGGCATCGCCACGCACCATAGCCGCAGTGAGTCCCTGGACGATCTGGAGCGCGATCTGGAAACGGCCTTGTCCAGTGCGCCCGACGCCAATTCGGCGGTGGAGGCGGTGTTGGGCCACCATGCCGCCACGCCGGACGACCCCACCCTGCCGGCCCACCGCGACGCCATTGACCGCTGCTTTGACGCTGACAGCGTGGAGGGCATTTTCGTCAGGCTGGAGAATGAGGGCAGCGACTGGGCAGCCAAGACACTGGCCAGCTTGAAAACCATGTCCCCCACCAGCCTGAAAGTGACATTCGAGCAGTTGCGGCGTGGGGCCGAGCTGGAATTTGATGATTGTATGCGGCTGGAATTCCGCATGACCCAGGCGGTGATGGATGGCCATGATTTCTATGAAGGCATCCGGTCCGTGCTGGTGGACAAGGACCGCAACCCGCAATGGCAGCCGGCGAGCCTGGACGCGGTGGCCCCCGCCTTCGTCGCCCGCCATTTCGTCCCGCCACCGGATGGTGATCTGAGTTTTCCGGGCTGAGTGATTGTTCGCATAACCACTGCCTTTCCACTGAACCACCGTCATTCCCGCGAAGGCGGGAATCCAAAATCCGAGCTGTTGTATGGATTCCCGCCTTCGCGGGAATGACGGTTAAGAGGCTGGAGAAGCAGAGAAAGTTTTTGGGTGGAGAAGATACAGCCCCACCCCTCACACAATAAACCTGATCGGGAGGAAAACCATGGCGACGATTGCTTTCATCGGGCTTGGCAATATGGGCCTGCCGATGGCGAAAAACCTGTTGAAGGGGGGGCATCGGGTGATCGGCGTCGATCTCGCCCCCGCCAATCTGGCCGCCGCCGCAGAAGCGGGGATTGAAACGGGACCGGTGGCCGGGGTGGCAGCGGCACAGGCCGATGTGATTGTCACCATGCTGCCCGCCGGCCCGCATGTACGCGCCGTTTATGGCAATGCCGGCGGGGTGATCGACAGCGCCAAACCCGGCACCCTGTTCATTGACAGTTCCACCGTGGATGTGGACAGCGCCCGTGCCGTGGCGGCCCAGGCGGAAAAGGCGGGGCACCTGATGCTGGATGCCCCGGTTTCCGGCGGCACGGGCGGGGCGGCGGCGGGGACGCTGACCTTCATGGTGGGCGGGTCGGATGCGGCCTTTGACAAGGCCAAGCCCTATCTGGAACTGATGGGCAAGACCATCGTTCATGCCGGTGGCCCCGGCACCGGGCAGGCGGCGAAAATCTGCAATAATATGGTGCTGGGCATTTCCATGATCGCCGTGTCAGAGGCGTTCGCCCTGGCCGACAAGCTGGGCCTGGATCGGCAGAAGCTGTTCGATATTTCCAGCAAATCGTCGGGCCAATGCTGGTCGCTGACCTCTTACTGCCCGGTGCCGGGGCCGGTGCCGACATCGCCGGCCAACCGGGATTACCAGCCTGGTTTCGCGGTCGATATGATGTTGAAGGATTTGAAGCTGGCGCAGCAGGCGGCTGCCAGTGCCGGCGCATCAACCCCCCTTGGCGCGCAGGCGGCAGCACTGTATCAGCTATTCTCCGCAGCGGGACATGGCGGGCTCGACTTCTCCGCCATCGTGAAAATGCTACAGGGGAAATGACCATGGACGGCGTGAAAAGCGGCAATCTCTATCACCTGATCGAAAGCCGCTTTCCCGCCGATATGCAGGCCCGTTTCATCACCCTGATGGACGGGCCGCGCCAGGGTGTCTGGTACACATACGCCGATCTGGTCTCCATCTCCGCCCGCTTCGCCCATGCCATGGTGCAACTGGGGGTTAAGCGGGGCGACCGGGTGGCGGTGCAGGTGGAAAAAAGTGCCGAAAACCTGTTTCTCTATCTCGCCACCCTGCGCTTAGGTGCCATCTATCTGCCGCTGAACAGCGCCTATCAGAAGGCGGAAATTGCCTATTTCCTGGAAGATGCCGAACCGGCTTTGTTCGTCTGCCGACTGGAGGATGAGGTCGGAATGCGGGAACTGGCCGCGCGCTATCATGTGCCCGCTGTGGCCACCCTGGGCATTGCCGCCGACGGCAGCCTGCCGGACATGGCCCTGAAGCTCAGCCATCATTTCGATACCGTGCCGATGGCGGCGGATGATCTGGCGGCCATCTTGTACACGTCTGGCACCACCGGGCGGTCAAAGGGGGCGATGACCAGCCATGGCAATCTGGCCAGCAACGCCCTGACACTACATCAGCTTTGGGGTTTTCAGCCGGGTGACGTGCTGCTGCACGCGCTGCCGATTTTCCATGTGCATGGGCTGTTCGTTGCCACCAACACCACCTTGTTGAACGGCGGTTCCATGCTGTTCCTGGGCAAGTTTGATGCCGATCGGCTGGTCGATCTGCTGCCACAGGCCACGGTTCTGATGGGGGTGCCCACCTTTTATACCCGTCTGCTCGCCCATCCCGGTTTCACCCGCGATCTGGTGGCGCATATGCGCCTGTTTATCAGCGGGTCGGCGCCGCTGCTGGCCGATACGCACCGGGAATTCAGCGAGCGCACCGATCATGCCATTCTGGAACGCTATGGCATGACAGAAGGCGGCATGATCACCTCCAATCCGCTGGTGGGCGACCGGGTGCCGGGCACCGTGGGCTTCCCCCTGCCGGGGGTGGATCTGCGCATTACCGATGATCAAGGACAGGCCGTGTCCACCGGCACGATCGGCCAGATTGAATTCAAAGGTCCAAATCTTTTCAAGGGCTACTGGAAAAAACCTGAGAAAACGGCTGAGGATATGCGGGCCGATGGTTTCTTCATCACTGGCGATGTCGGCAAGCTGGATGAGCGCGGCTATGTGCATATTGTCGGCCGTGCCAAGGATTTGATCATCTGCGGCGGCTTCAACGTCTACCCCAAGGAGGTGGAGACGTTCCTGGATGGGCTTGATGGCGTGGTGGAAAGCGCCGTCATCGGCCTGCCGCACCCGGATTTCGGGGAGGCGGTGGCCGCCATCGTGCAGAAAAAGCCGGGCCGCGATGATGTGACCGAAGCCGGCCTGATCGCCCAGACAAAGGAAGCCCTGGCCAATTTCAAGGTACCCAAGCGCATCTGGTTTGTGGAGGAACTGCCCCGCAACCAGATGGGCAAGGTGCAGAAGGCGGCCCTGCGGGAGCAGCACAAGGCCAGCTTCACCGGCCCCGCATAGTCAGCACCCGGCCCGCCATACCCCACGCCACGTGCCGTACCGCAGCCAATATGGTTTGCTGGCAGACATAGGCGTTTATCGGCGGGCTTTATGCGTATCCTGATCATCAATCCGGCCACGGAAATCCCGGGATATCATTCCGGGGAGGTGTTTGCCGCTGCCGGCCTGCCGGCCCGCACCCCGGTGGCAGACCTTGCCATCACCACGGTGGCCGCCTTCGTGCCGTCGGATTGGGAAATCCGGCTGGTGGATGAGATGATCCAGCCGCTGGATATTGAGGAGGCCGCCGGCTGGTGCGATATCGTGGCGATTACCGGCAAGGTGACGCAGCGTAACCGGATGATCGAACTGGCCGCTCTTTTCCGGGCGCGGGGGCGGACGGTGATGATCGGCGGTTCCTATGCCTCGCTCTCCACCGACGATATCCGTCCCCATGCCGATGTGCTGGTGACCGGGGAGATTGAGGATATTGCCGGCGGCCTGTTCGCCGATCTGGCTGCCGGCACGCCCCGCCCGCATTACCAGGGCGGCAAGCCCGACCTGCGCTCCTCCCCCGTGCCGCGCTGGGATTTGTATCACAATGACGGGGCGGTGATGGGCACGCTGCAAACCTCCCGCGGCTGCCCATTCCAGTGTGATTTCTGCGATGTGATCCAGTATCTGGGCCGCAAGCAGCGCCACAAGGATGCCGCCCAGGTTCAGGCGGAACTGGATATGCTGTACCGCCACGGCTATCGCAGCATCTTCCTGGCCGATGATAACTTCACCGTCTATCGCCAACATGCCCATGCGATATTGGATGTGCTCCGCGATTGGCATGTGGGGCGGGCGCCGCATGAAAAATTGCGCTTCATGACCCAGGCGTCGCTGGACCTGGCCCGCGACGCTGAATTGATGAAAGCCTGCGTCAGTGCCGGGCTGGACATGGTTTTCATCGGCATCGAAACGGTGAATGAGGAGAGTTTGCGCGGCGCCGGAAAACGCCAGAACCTCTACCAGGATACGAATATTGCCCTGCAAGCCATTCTAAAGGCTGGGATCGCTATCCAGGGAGGCATGGTGGTTGGCTTTGATGCCGACAAGCCGGACATTTTCGGCACGCTTTATGACTTCATGCAATCGTCACCGGTACCGCTGTTCAGCACAGGCGCTCTGGTGGCGCCACCGGGGACGCCGCTGCATGATCGGTTGAAGGCAGAGGGGCGGCTGGTGGGGGAGGATTGGCAGAGTGCCGGCAGCTTCACCACCAATATCCAACCGCTGCATATGAGCCGGCAGGCCCTGATTGAGGGCGTGCGCGATCTGGCCCACCAAGCCTATGCCCCTTTGGCATTTGAGAAAAGAATAATGAATTTTCTCAATGCATTTCATGGTGGTCTTAAACAAGAACCGCAACCATTGCCGATCGGGGATGATGTCCGCACCCTGCTGAAATTCATCGCCCGACTAGGGCTGGCGGAAAAGGCCATGGTGCTGCGCCTGCTGGCCGCTGCCCAGGAATATCCCCAGGGACAGTTCCATCTGATTGGTTATCTCGTCCGTTACGCCCAAATCCGCTTCATGCTGGATCAGGCGGATCGTGTTCCTGCCGTAACGGTTGCCGCCTGAAATGGGGGCTGCTTAGACAGCCCCCGTTTACAGAGTCAAAGCCCCAGCACGCCGGGCGATATCCGCCCCTGCGGGTCCAACTGCGCCTTCAGGCTGCGCACCAACCCGGCGGCGGGACCGGAAAGCCGATCCAGATAGGGATAGGCCTTGCCGATCTGGTAATGGATGGCACCGAACTGACCATAAAGGGCGGCCAGATCGGCCTTCAACTGGTGCACATAGGCCCGCGCTTCCAGGCTTTCCGGATATTTGGGCAGCTTTTCCAGATAATCGGCGGGCACCACCTGCCGGTGATAGTCGGTGATGATGTCCGGCCAATAAATGGCGATCTCATAAAGGAAACCGCTGGCATTGGGGACGGAGAACATGGTGCCGGTCCAGACGCCGAGCCGCTTCATCTCAGCCGACCGTTCGGCCAGGAAGGCGGCCAGCGCCTTGTCGAATGGCTTGGTGGCGGAATGCGGCAGCACACCATGCACCGGCACCCAGCGTTCCCCCGCCGGACCCAGCGTGTTGTAGAAGGGGGCGAATGGCATGGAGCGGACCACGGCCGGCACCGTGCCGGGAATTTCCCGGCCCAGCGGGGCCAGCAATTCGCGCATCCGGTTCAGGCGGCCCTTCACCTCCCCATCATCCACCCCTTCGACGATGTAATGCACCATATAGGGGGCGCTGCCCAGATCGCGCCGGGCGGAAAGGGCGGCCTTGCCCAACTGCACAATGCCCGACACCAGGGATGGCGAGCTGCGCAGGATGGACAGGGCCATGCCAAACTGCGCGCCGGCCCGGTCCTGCCGGGCGATCTGCCCCTGGGACAGGGCGCCATCCAGGGCGAAACCGCTTTCGTCCAGCCGGTCGAAGGAGACCAGGCGCATGGCCTCATGCAGATGGTCGAAATCGGGAAACGCGAAGGAAATCGGGCGATGGGCGGCGCGCTGGCGCTGCAGCGCCAGGGTCACCCGCGCCTTGATGCCCAGCGCCCCGCAATCACCCGTGAACAGGCCGGTCAAATCCGGCCCGTAATGGCGGGAAAACGGGCTGCTGCCGACAGCGGCCGAACCGGTGGACAGCAGGCTGCCATCGGCCGTCACCACATCCAGCGACAGCACCGATTCCGCCGAAATGCCATAGGCGCCGGAGCCATGGCTGATACTGTTTTGCGACACCGACCCGCCCACCGTGGCCAGCAGGCCGGAGAAGGGGCCCCAGAACGGGGTGCGCAAACCGCGCGCATCCAGGGCTGCCTTCAATTCCGCCCAGGTGACACCGGCCTCCACCGTGACGAAGGCATCTTCTTCATTGATGCTGAGGATGCGGTTCAGCCGGCTGAGATCGACCAGCACCTGGCCCGCATCCCGCGGCACATAGCCATCGGTGTAGGAGGCACCACCCCCGCGTACCGACAAGGCGATGCCGGCGGCGGCGGTGGCACGCACCACCGCCTGCAGGGCCTCCACGCTTTGCGGCTGGACCACGGCCAGCGGCATTTCCAGCCGGCGATAGACATCGGTGGCGCGCGGTGACATGGCGTCGCCGGTGATCAGGCCGCCATCGCCGACGATGCCGGCCAATTGCGCCAGCAGGGCGCTGGTGTCGAGCGGCATGTCAGGCGACCGCGATTTCGTCGATCACGGCGCTGTAGCCTTCCGCCGTCTCGTTGGCGGCGGCTTCGGCGGCTTCCTTGCGCATCAGATAGAACAGGCGCTCCAGCATCTGCTGACGGCGGGCTTCACGTGCCTCCAGCGCCGGCTGGTCCAGTTGCAGCTTGGCAATGCCGCCGGCCAGATCCAGCCCGTTGGCGGCGGCCACGCGTTCGATGCTGTCAATATGGTCGGCCAGCACCGACACTTCGCTGGCCAGCACCATGATCATCGACATCATCTGGTCATGGGCATTGTTGTCGTAAAATTGCGGGCGCTTGCCCTTGGAATTGCGGTTCATGGTTTTCATCCGAATGGGGGGCGGGGGCTTGGCGGGCAGGGGCGGCCTTGGTGCCGCCCCACGGCCGGATCAGGCCGGCTTCTGGGCGATCAGCACTTCCCAGCCACCGCCGGGGGCAAATTCACCCGCCACGAAATCACGGTCAGCCACGCCTTCGGCCGCTTCCTGGCTATAGCCGGCGGCCTGGGCGGCAAACTCCATCACCGCCATCGGGGCGGTATCAAAGCGCACGCTGTCCGGCGCGAAACCGACCTTGCGGGCCAGCCCCACCTGATCCACCTCACGCATCGCCCCCCAGAAGGGCTCGTTATTATAATAGGTCTCGTTATCCAGAATGAACTGGGTGAACGGGTCCATCAGGTCGAACGGCGGCAGATCGGCATGGATCATCACGCCGCCGGGGGCCAGCACGCGGAAACATTCCTCAAAAATGCGCGGCATGGCCTTGCCGGACGTTTCATGCAGCAGGATATGGCTGACCACCAGATCGAAATGACCATCGGGGAAGCTGGTCTTCTCCGCATTCATCTGGGCGAAATTGACATCCAGGCCAAAGGCACCGGCGCGGGCATGGGCATAGCGCACCTGCTGGGCCGCCACATCCACCCCCCAGACTTCTGCGTCCGGGAACAGTTCCTTATAGGGCAGGGTGGAATGGCCCACCGTGCAGCCCATGTCGAGAATGCGCTTGGGCGAAAAGCCGTTCAGGCGGCGCTTAATATAGTTACAGACCGACCGGCCCATATCATCATTGTTCGGACCGGTATAGCCCATGGAATAGAGATAGACGCCGCGGTCATACAGCACGCCGCCATTGATCTCTTCCGGCTTTTCCTCTCCCGGATAGCCGCCGGGCATACAATGGATATCCAGCGCTGCGACATATTTCGGCACCTCGAAATTGTCGGGGATCAGCAACTGGCCCTTGTTCCGGGCAGAGTATTCCTTGGCGGCGGTGGCCAGATCGCCTTCCTGGCGTTCGATGCTGTCAATCACCGAATCCCACAGCAATTCCTGGCTGATGCGGTTGACGGCGGCATAGTGCTGGAAATAGACATCCCGCACCATCGCCTTGCGGATGCCGTGGCGGTCGGGCGTAGGAGCCTTGCCGGTTTCCTGTTTGTAGCGGTCAACCGCGCGGGTCTTGTAGACGGGGCCAAGGCCGGGCAACAAACCCTTCTGGATGAATTGCTTCAGGCTCTTGCTGAATTCCTGACGTGAGGCTTCATCGGTCGTGGCCTGCGGCAACATCGCGTGCGGCGCCTGCTGGAACGTGTTCAGCATCTCCACCATCCCTGTATATCGGTGATTTTCAGCGATGGTGTGGTCTGGCACCGGTTCTGCGAAGCCCGGTGCCCCCCCTTGTTCACCTGATGGACAATTTCCGCCCCGCCACCATCCGCATGGTGGATAGCAGCAATGAAAGCGCTGCCCTGAAAGGGGGTGCGTCCCGCCAAATCCTGCCATCCTTTTTCCCGGGAGGCGACCCGACCATGACCTTGTTAGAAGCCACCAGCCCCAGCAGCGAGGCCGCCCGCGCCCTGCTGTCCGCCCCGGCGCGGCGCGCCATGCTGATCGGCGGGGAGTGGGTGCAGGCCCAGTCCGGCCACACCATCCCCACCATCGATCCCGCCACCGGCCGGATTCTGGCGGAAATCCCTGATGCCGGGGCGGCGGATGTCGATCGGGCGGTTGCCGCCGCCCGCGCCGCCTTCCCCGGCTGGGCCGCGACGGTGCCGGCGGAACGGGCGGCCATCTTGAACCGGATTGCCGATCTGATGGAACGTCATATTGACGAACTGTCGGAGCTGGAAACCCTGGACCAGGGCAAGGCGCTCTATGTCGGCCGCTGGGCGGAAATCCCCGGTGCCATCGGGCAATTCCGCTTCTTCGCCGGTCAGGCCCTGGCGATTGAAGGCCGCACCATCACCCCCTCGGTCACCTATCAGCCGCCCGGCAAACAGGTCCATGCCTGGACCGTGCGGGAACCGGTGGGCGTGGTGGCGGCCATCGTGCCCTGGAATTCGCCTTTGGTGCTGACGGCAATGAAGCTGGCCCCGGCGCTGGCCGCCGGGTGCAGCATCGTGCTGAAACCGGCGGAGGATACGTCGCTGACTGCCCTGCGCCTGGGTGAATTGGTGCAGGAAGCCGGCCTGCCGCCGGGCGTGCTGAACATCGTCACCGGCCGGGGGGCGGAAACGGGGGCGGCGCTGGCCGGGCATGGCGGGGTGGACAAGGTGGCCTTCACCGGTTCCACCGCCACCGGCCGCGCCATCCTGGATGCCTCCAAGGGGAATCTAAAGCGGGTGACCCTGGAACTGGGCGGCAAATCGCCGGTGATCATCCTGCCCGATGCGGAGCTGGATCTGGCGATTCCCGGTGCGGCCAATGCCATTTTCTTCAATGGCGGTCAGGTCTGTGTCGCCGGTTCGCGCACCTATGTCCATGCCGATATCTATGACAAGGTACTGGAAGGGCTGGTGGCGGCGGCCAATGGCATCCAGTTGGGCCATGGCCTGAACCCGGCCACCCAGATGGGGCCGCTGGTCTCCCCCAAACAGGCGCAGCGGGTCGAAGGGCTGGTCGTGGGTGCCGGCAAGGCCGGTGCCAGCGTGCTGACCGGCGGGGAACGGCTGGGACCGGCCGGCACCTTCATCCGCCCCTCCATCATCGCCAATGTCGATCCGGCGGCCGAGATTGTGAAGGAGGAGGTGTTCGGCCCGGTACTGGTGGTGCAGCGCTTCACCGATCTGGATCAGGTGGTGGATGCCGCCAATGACAGTGTCTATGGGCTGGCGGCCAGTGTGTGGACGCAGAATTTCTCCCAGGCGCACCGGCTGTCGCGCCGGCTGAATGCCGGCACGGTCTGGATCAATACCCATTCCATGTTTGATGCCAGCCTGCCCATCGGTGGCGTGAAACAGTCAGGCTATGGCCGCGACAGCGGTTTGGCAGCCCTGGATAATTACCTGGATTGGAAGACGGTCTGCGCCGTGTTGTAAAAATGAACAGGGCCGCGTCACGTGACGCGGCCCTGGTTTCACTGGGTTGAAGCGTAAGCTTCGCAAACGACGTTGATCTTTGGCGTCAATGTTCGACGCGGCGTTCCAGCGTCCAGTCCCAACGGCGGGTGGGGGTAAGCGGCTGCTGGTGATTGAGGTCGCGCATCTCCTTCCATTCGGCGAAGGTGTCACCAATTTCGGCGGCGGCCATTTTCAGGTCCGGCAGATACTTGGCAGCGAAGACCGCTTCGGTAACGGCCTTGTCCATGAAGCGCATACCGACACAGCCCAGCAGGTTGGTGCCGCTATAGATCGGCACAGCCGCCGTCGACTCCCCGCGATATTGCCGGATGCTGATGGCATAACCGACTTTGCGGATATGGCTCAGCGTCTTTTCGATCAGGGCGCGCTCCCGCCCGGCCCCTTCCATTTCCCCGCCTGAACCCAGGGCAATATCCAGCAGGGCGGCGCGCTGCGGCGCCGGGCTGAAGGCCAGATAGGAACGGCCGGTGGCGCTGTTCAGCAGCGGCAGCCGCACGCCGGCATTATACCGTTCCAGCGCCAGCGGGCTTTGCTTGTCCGTGGTGTAGCGGACCAGCATCCCGTTGCCCTGGTTGGTGCTGATGGAAACCGGCCAGACCAGCTTGCGGCCCAACTGCGACAGCACCGGCTGCGCCACCTCCGTCACCCAGGCCTCATCGTCATAGCCATCCGACAGGCAGCGCACCAGCACCGTCAGCCGGTAATGATCATCAGAGGCATCGCGCACCGCATAGCCGGCGGAACACAGCGTTTCCAACACCCGATAGGCCGTCGTGCGCGGCAGATCGATGGCGTTCGCCACATCGGTGACGGTGACGCCATTGCGGCTGTTCAGCACTTGCAGAACGTCGAGCACCCGAAGCATCGCGCGAACTGGTTTAACCTTGTCCATACCCGTTCTCCGTTGTCCTGTTATTGTTGCCTGTTCTATTGGCATAATTTTAGATCATCTTTTTTCGCATAATCGCTATTCCCGGAAAAAAAGGGAAGCCTGAATCGTCACATTTTGTCCGTTTGGTGGACGAATTTTGTCCGGCCTCCGGTCAGGCCGGTACGGGGGCGACCACCATGCGGACAGGGGGCTGTGTCCATCTATGCCCCACCTATGCCACCCCGTCTTAATTCCAGCCGGGGACGGCTTCGGGCCGTCGGGACACGGACCTGAAGGTTTTCCAAACAAATGAATAACGCGAGGATCACCATCGTCGGGGGCGGGATCGGCGGCATGACGGCCGCGATCGCGCTTCAACAACAGGGGTTCACGGTGACGTTGGCAGAGGCGGCCCCTGCCTTCGGGGAGGTTGGGGCCGGTGTCACCCTGTCGCCCAATGCGATGAAGGGTTTCATCCATATCGGCCTGAGCGAGCAGATTGCGGCGGCGGGCGTGGAGCCGCAGCGTCAGCGCATCCAGCATTGGCAGGATGGGCACTTGCTGCGGGCGATGGAACGCGCCGACATGCGTTCCAAACACGGCGCACCCTATGTCTATATCCACCGGGCCGATCTGCACGCGATTCTGGTGGATGCGGCGGCCCGCGCCGGTGTCACCCTGCTGACCGATGCGGCGGCGGTGGCGATGGAGGGCAGCACGGTTGTCCTGCATGATGGGCGCCGGCTGGAGGCAGACCTTGTGGTGGGTGCCGATGGCTTGAAATCGGTGGTCCGTCGCCTGTTTGAACCGGCGGAAGCCCATTTCACCGGCCATGTCGCCTGGCGCGCCCTGGCGCCGGTGGATGACAGCCTGGCGGATCTGGTGCAATGGCCGGGGATGCATATCGGCCCCAACCGCATGGTGGTGCGCTATCCGGTGCGCCAGTCCAAGATAGTGAATATGGTGTTCTTTGCCCGCCAGGAAGGCTGGGTGCAGGATGGCTGGACCATCCCGGCCAGTCGCGCCGATCTGGAAAACACCTTTGCCGGCTGGGCGCCTGAGGTGCAGGCGATGATCGCCGCTGTGCAGGAGGATCGGCTGTATAAATGGGCGATCAATGCCCGCAAGCCGCTGTCGAGCTGGATTGTCGATGACAAGGTGACCCTGCTGGGCGATGCCGCCCACGCCATGACGCCCTTCATGGGCCAGGGTGCGGCCTGCGCCATTGAGGATGCCATCGTGCTGACCCGCGCCCTGGCGGCATCCGGCAGCATTGCCGAGGGGCTGAAACGCTATGTCGCGGCCCGTCATGAGCGGGCCACCTTCATCCAGTTGGAATCCAACGCCAATGCCGACCGGATGCAGTCGGCAGATACGGAAATGTTTGGTCTTTCCGCGCTGCGCAATGAAGACACGCTCGGCCTTCTGGATTATGACTGCCGCACCATACCTGTGTAACCGGTCGGCTTCCAAGCCCTTCTTTTCATTTCATTTCTGGGGTTCTCATGTCCGCCTCGCCACAGCCCTTTGATGGTCACGCCATCTCCCCGGCCACCACCGCGTTCCTTGGCGAACCGCACCTGCTGTTCATCGGTGGGGAATGGTGCAAGGGCCGGGCGGGGGAGGCGATCACCAGTGTCGACCCTGCCACCGGCTTGCCCCTGGCAGAGGTTGAAAGCGGTGGTGTGGCGGAGATTGATGCTGCTGTGGCGGCAGCCAGCCGGGCCTTTGCCGGCCCTTGGGGGCGCAGCAGCGGGCCGGAACGGTCCCGGCTGCTGATGCGGCTGGCCCGGTTGCTGGAACGGGATGCCGAAATCTTCGCCGAACTGGAAATCCTGGATAACGGGATGCCGGGCTTCATCGCCCGGCTGACGGTGAATAACTGCGTGGAGATGTTTGAATATTATGCCGGTGGGGCCTTCCGGATCGAGGGCACCACCACCACCCCGCCGCCGCATGTCACCGCCACGGCAGAGGCGTTGACCTATACCATCCGGGAAGCGGTGGGTGTGGTCGGCCTGATCGTGCCCTGGAACGTACCGCTCTCCACCCTGGTGCTGAAGCTGGCGCCGGCCTTGGCAGCCGGTTGCACCGTCATCGTGAAACCCTCGGAAGAAACGCCCCTGTCGGCCGTGCTGCTGGGCCGGCTGATTGCGGAGGCCGGGTTCCCGGCCGGCGTGGTCAATATCGTCAATGGTCCGGGGGAAACGGCGGGCGCCCGCCTCTCCCAGCATCCGGATGTCGATAAGATCAGCTTCACCGGGTCGACGGAGGTGGGGCGCAAGATCGTGCAGGCGGCGGCGGGCAACCTGAAAAAGGTCTCCCTGGAACTGGGCGGCAAGTCGCCCGTGGTGGTGATGCCGGATGCTGATCTGGACATCGCCATTCCCGGTGTTGCAATGGCCACCTTCTTCTTGCAGGGCCAGAACTGCATGGCCGGCACCCGCATCTTCGCCCACGCCGCCATCCATGACCGGCTGGTGGAGGGCATGGCCGCCTTCGTCCAGTCCTTCAAGCTGGGGCATGGGCTGGACCCGTCGGTGCAGTTCGGCCCGCTGATCAGCGCCGGGCAGGCGGCGCGCGTCTGTGGCTATATCGAAAATGGCCTGCAGCAGGGCGCCACCCTGGTGACAGGCGGGGGGAAGTTGAACCGGCCGGGCCATTTCGTTCCTCCCACCATCCTCACCCATGTTGCCACCGACATGAAAGTGTTTCGGGAAGAGATTTTCGGTCCCGTCATGTGTGTCAACCGGCTGGAAACCGAGGATATTGAGGAAATTGCGGCGCTGGCCAACGATACCGTCTATGGGCTGTCGGGCAGTGTCTGGACCCGCAGCCTGTCCACGGCCCACCGTCTGGTATCGCGCATCCGCTCCGGCCAGGTCTCCATCAACTGCCATGGCGCCATCGCCACCAACATCCCCTTCGGCGGCTATCGTCAGTCGGGCTGGGGGCGTGAATTCGGCAAGGAAGGGCTGGACGCCTATCTGGAAACCAAGGCCGTGACAGCCCGGCTCTGACCCCATCCACCACGCGGTCAATCAGGGGCGGCGTGTTTGTGAAAAAACAGTGCAGGTTATTAGCTGACTGGACAGTAGGGGATCAGCAGCCGTGAGAAGTCGTTGGCTGTTGAAAGATCACCGACAAGGGAAAGCGGAACGACGCTGACAGCCGGCTTAAAAGCCGGACCTGCCCCTTGGGTGACAATAAATAAACTAGAACAGCAAGGGGAAGCTTATGTCTCGTTCAAAATGGAGCACGCTTGTCTCCTCCGCTTTGATCACTTCCTTGGCGGCATCGGTCCTTCTGGTCGATACCAGCTTCGCGCAGCAGGACAGTGCTGTGCTGGATGAGATCATCGTGACCGCGCGTAAGCGCCGCGAAGATGTGCAGACGGTCCCGATCGCCATCCAGGCCTATTCGGCGCAGGATCTGGCCGACCGCAGCATCACCAGCCTGACCGATCTGGGCAATACCACGCCGGGCATCACGGTCAGCTCCATCACCGGTGGCACCTTCACCAATATCTACGTTCGCGGTCTGGCGCCGGCCAATTCCTCCAACGATCTGAACGTGGAGGCCAATGTCGGCCTGTTCATCGACGGCATCTATCAGACCAGCCGCAACACGGCCGACATCCTGCAAGTGGTGGATATTGCCCAGATCGACGTGGTGAAGGGCCCGCAGAGCGCGCTTTACGGCCGCTCCACCTTCGCCGGTGCGGTGGGCATCACCACGGCGCGGCCGGCAAAGCAGGCAGAGGGCAAGATTTCGCTGACCGCCGGCAGCGACAGCGATTATCGCGGCAAGGTCTCACTCTCCAAGCCGATCATCGAAGATAAGCTCTACGCCAGCATCGCCGCCTCCTATTCCACCTTCGACGGCACGTTCAAGAACCAGAACAATCCGTCTGACAAGCTGGGCGGGTATGAAAAGCGCGGTGTCTCCGGTGCCTTGGAATTCCATCCGACCGAACGGTTGACGGCGACCTTCACCGGCTTTGTCACCAAGTCCGATATTGAAAATACCGGCATGGCGTCAAATCCGGTGACCAGCCATAATTGCGGTGCATTCAATGCACCCAGCCAGGCCTATACGCTTTATTGCGGGGATGTGCCGACCAACCAGCCGGTTGATCTGACCGCCGGTATCCCGGATGCCCGTTCCAAGGCCCGCCAGGGTGCCTTGGAAGTGGAATATGAACTGGACGATTTCTCCATCGTCTCGGTCAGCGGCATCACCTCTTCCGACATCATCGCCTTCAACGATTATGATGTCAGCGGCAATGGCAGCCTGTTCGGCGTCTGTACGCTGGGCAGCACCTGCGGCCCCGTCAATGGCAGCTACAGCCGCACCGCGCGGGCCAATTCGGTGCTGGTCAATTCTGACTCGGTGGTGACCAAGAGCCAGGAACTGCGCATCCAGTCGCCGGATGACAGCCGCTTCCAGTGGCTGGCGGGCGCCTTCTTCTTCCAATCCAATGTGGAAGCCCAGGCACGGGCCGGCACCAGCGCGCCGGGCCTGAACAATAATGAACGGCTGGTGCAGATCCTGCCCGGCATGGCGGCCGGCACCGGTGCCATGGCCACCCTGGCCAACCTGCAACTGGTGCCCGACAGCAATTCCGTTCAGGCACTCTCCAGCCTGAACTATCGCCAGAACGTCACCAAGTCGCTGTTTGGCTCCATCGGGTATGAGGTGATTGACGGGCTGCGGGTGTCGGCGGAAGGCCGCTACAATATTGACCGCAAGCGGGATCGCTGCGTCGTCACCTTCTTCGGCGCCTATGGCCCGTGCCCCGGCGTGCAGCCGCTGACGGCGGAATTCAAGAGCTTCACCCCGCGCTTCACCGTGGATTACAAGGCCACGGAGGAGGTGTTCCTGTTCGCCTCCGCCGCCAAGGGCGTGCGTTCGGGTGGCTTCAACGCTGTCGGTGGCCTGTCCGCCAACGAGTTGACCTTCGACGAGGAAGAGAACTGGACCTACGAAGCCGGTGTGAAATCCTGGCTGTTTGACCGGCGTTTGATGTTGAACGCCTCCGTCTTCCGGGTGAACTGGAGCAACCTGCAGATCAGCACCTTCTCCAGCAACCCCGCCGTGGTGCAGGCCATCATCACCAATGTGGGTGAGATGAAGACCAATGGTGTGGAGGCGCAGACCCAGTTCAAGGCGACCGACATCATCACGCTGGGCGGTGGGGTCACCTATTCCGATCCCAAGTTCGGCGACGGTGCCTATGATCCGGCCTATTCCGCACAGTGCGGCAACCCGTCCACCGTGTGCAATATGGTCACTGTTCCGGGTCGCGGTATTCAGGCCTCCATCGAAGACCACCGCCCGGCCCGTTCGGTGAAGCTGCAATATAACCTGAACGCGACGGCCAATGTGCCGGTCTCGGCTGACTGGAATCTCTCCGGCCGTGTCGATGTCAGCTATATGGGCAAGTCCTATACCAACAGCCTGAATGTCACCAGCTTTGGGGAGCGCACGCTGACCAACCTGCGTCTGGCGTTGGAGAATGACACCTACAGCATTGCCGCCTGGGTCACCAACCTGACGGACGAGAAGTACAACACCAATGTCATCCAGCAGCCGCGCCTCTATTCCGTGGGCACCCAGCGCATCATGGAGGTCTATCAGGGTGAGGGACGCCGCTTTGGTGTGACCGCGACCGCCAAGTTCTGATCCTGTTGTCAACGGCCCCGGTTTTGGTACCGGGGCCTTTTTCCCATCCGCGATTGGTAGAGAATCTCATGACCAGCCAGATCCGCCTGCCGCAAGTTTCCCGTCGTGCCTTGGTGGGGGGCATGATCGCCGCCCCGCTGATCGTTGCCGCCAAGGGCTGGGCCGCCGGCCCCGCGCATGTCGACGTGATCGTGGTGGGGGCGGGTCTGGCCGGCCTCAACGCCGCTTCCATCCTGGAAGGGCAGGGGCTCAACGTTCAGGTGCTGGAGGCATCGGACCGTGTGGGTGGCCGTCTGCGCACCGGCCGTGCGGAGGGATATCAGGCGGAGCTGGGCGCCAGCGAGGTCGGCGCGCTGTATGGGCGGGTACGGGATGCCTGCCAGCGTCTGAATGTCGGCCTGACCAACAAGGGCGGCAAGCCAACCGATTTCTTGATCCATGTCGATGGTGTGTCTGTTCTGCCGGCCGACTGGGCCAAGGCCCCCAACAACATGACCGTCGGCGCGGAGCGGGAAATTCTGCCCTATGTGCTGCAGAACAAGCTGTTCTTCCAGTGGCTGCCTTTCAAGCAGACCAACGCCTGGCTGGAGCCGGCCAACACGGTCTATGATGTTTCGGCAGCGGAATTCCTGCGCTCCAAGGGTGTATCGGAAGCGGCCATCCGGCTGGCCGATATCGACCTGAACGGGTCCAGCCTGGAAAGCGTCTCTGCCCTGTCCATCTTCCGCGACATGGCGCGGGCCCAGGTGGAAGGCTATGTCGATCCGAACAAGCCGCAATATGGCGTCAATAATATGGAGCGCAGCTATATTGTCGGCGGCTCCGATGTGTTGCCCAAGGCCATGGCGGCGGCCCTGAAGAACCCGGTGCGGCTGAATAACCCGGTGGTCGCCGTGGATCAGACGGCTGACAAGGTGCAGGTTAAGCTGGCCAATGGCGAGGTGCTGACCAGCCGCTTCCTGGTGATGGCAGCGCCCTTCAGCGCGCTGCGTCGTATCCGCTTCACCCCCGGCCTGCCGGAAGCCACGGCCAATGCCGTGGCGGGGTCGCGCTATTCCGCCACCACCCAGTTCCATTACCGCATCACCAAGCCCTATTGGGAAAAGGATGGTCTGCCGCCCTCGCTCTGGACCGATCTGGCCTTTGAACGGGCCTTCGCGCTCAAGGGGGCGGAAAGCGGTGAGATCGACACGCTGATCGTCTGGGTCAATGGTGACGGCGCCACCCGCTGGGATGACCGCGATGTATCGCAGCAGGCCGATCTGGTGATGGCCGAACTGGTGAAGGTGCGCCCGGCCATTGCCGGCGCCCTGGACTATAAGTTGGGCTATAGCTGGGGTCGCAACCCGTTCGTGGGCGGCAACAAGCATTTCTACGCCCCTGGTCAGGTCAAGCGCTTTGCCGCCGATATGGGCAAGCCGTCCGGCCGCATCCATTTTGCCGGCGAACATCTGCGCCGTCTGGAACATGGCATGGAATCCGCCATGGAGACGGGTGAGGCCGCCGCCATGGAAATTCTTGAAAAGGTTTGAGCCTTTCAGCAGGGGCTGCGTGAGCCGGGGGGCTGAATATCGCGGATATTCAGCCCCTTCTGTGCTTATGAAAAGCCAGAACAGAATAAGCGGCCCCACCAAAAAGGGAAGGTCGCAGCAGGATGAGAGGACAGGATGAGCGGGCAGAAAAATGCCGGAATGCGCGACATCGCGCTGGATTACGCCTTGCCCTTGCTGGTGCTGGCACAGGATGTTCTGACCACCCTGATGCCGCGCGCGGACAAGATGGGGCCGATGCGGGAAGAACTGCGCGGCTGGCATTATCTGGTGGGAACCCTGCTGCTGGCGCTGGCCGCTGTCCGGCTCTGGCGCTGGTTCCGGGGGCAGGCGCCGCAACCGGTACCGGCTTTGCCGCCGCGTGCCCGGACCTGGGCCATGGGGTTGGTGCTGGCGACCTATGCCCTGTTCTTCATCACGCCGATTTTCGGTTATCTGGTGGCCTGGAGCCACGATATGCCGGTGCATTACGGTCCGCTGCCAGCATTGCCGGCCCTGATCGGGGAGAACCGGAATGTCTGGGTCTTTACCGGCTATTTCCATTCCGGCATCAGCACCAGCCTGCTGGTGCTGAAACTGGGCGTGCTGCTTTCTGCCGTCTATTTCCTGTTCCGGCATGGCAAGGGGCTGTTTGCCGCCTTCCCGCGCGGTTTCGGGCTTTATGTGCTGCTCAGCTTCTCCGTGTCGCTGTTCGCGCTCTCCACCTTCAAATCCTATGATCGCGGCCCCTATGTGGTCGCCATCTTCCTGGCGATCTGTGCGGCGGTCTGGGGGCTGGCGCGTCTGGTGCGACGCGGTAAAGCGGGCAGCAGCGGGGAAGGGGCGCCCAAGGGGGCGGTCTTCGCCGGTATCGGTGCGCTGGCCATGATCGGGCTTGGCCTTTACGGCCCCTATGCCCTGTTCCGCGTTTCCCCCTTCCCCAAGGGGGAAATGGTGCAGGCGGCAGCCCATGTCACTTCGCATGAAACGCCGCTGGTGGTGGAGCAATTGCCGCCGGAAACCGATTTCGAACGGCAGGTGCGGGCGGAGACCTTCAAATGGTGCGTGTTCTGCCACACCTTCAACAAGGGTGGTGAGCATCTGGTCGGCCCCAATCTCTATGCCATCATGGGGCAGCGCATGGCCTCTGTCCCCAACTTCCCCTATAGCGAGAGCCTGGCGGCCCGCGGCAAGGCGGGGGAGGTCTGGACCGACGCGGCCCTGGCCGAGTTCCTGGCCAATCCGGACGCCTTTGCCCCGGGGACCGGCATGATCATCTCCTCCGGCAATATCACCGATCCTGCCCGCCAGCAGGCCATCATCACCATCCTGAAGCGTGAAACCGGCTCTGCGGCACCATAAGCCGTGGCGGAAAGGGTAGCCCTAGATGACAGAGATCGCTTTTGATCGTCGTTCCTTGCTGGCCGCGATTACCGGTGCTTGCCTGCTGGGGGTGATGCCGGCCGTCGGACAGTCTGTGGAGGCAGCACCGCTTTTGGTGAAAACAGCGGCCGGTCGCGCTGTGGCGGTCTATCGCTGGCCCGCTGCTGGCGGGTCGCCGCGCGGGCGCATCCTGTTTTCCCACGGCGCCCTGTCGGCGCCGTGGAAATATCTGTCGCTGATCAATGCCTGGACCCAGGCTGGTTATGAGGTGCTGGCACCGCTGCATGTGGATTCGACCGACCATCCCGACCGTGCCGCTTTCCAGGGCATGGCGAGCTGGCCGGCCCGCATTGAGGATGTGCGCGCCGTGGCCGACCATATAGGCGGCCCCTTTATCGCCGCCGGCCATTCCTATGGGGCGCTGGTCGCCCTTTGCCTGGGCGGGGCGGGGCCCAAGGTGCCGGAAACGGTGAAGATTCCGCTGCGTGATCCCCGCGCGCTTGCTGTCGTTGCCTTCTCCCCGCCGGGTGGCGGCATGGGGCTGGTCAATCAGGGGGATTATGCCGGTCTGGCCGTGCCGGCCCTGATCCAGACTGGTGACCGTGACGTTCCCCCCGGGGGCAATGCCGACTGGCGCAGCCATCTGCTGGCCTATGATGATGCGGCGGCCGGGGGCAACCGCTATGCCCTGGTGCTGGCCGGGGTTGACCATTATTTCGGCGGTGGCATCTGCCGGCCGGAATTGCCGGGACCGAAGCAGGAAGCGGCCCTTTCCATTGCCGCATCCTTGTCGGTTCTGTTCATGCGGGCCCATGCCGGGGGGGATCAGGGTGCGCTTCAGGTGTTGCGCAGCCGTCTGGCCACCAGCGGGCCGGCCATCCTGACGCTGAAGTGAGTGTTGCCGACGTCCATCAGGTGGACGTCGGCGCGCGGCCTTGTTTCGCGTTTGATGCGTTGGGTAAAAGATTTCGCAGCATTGGAACAGGGGCCCGTGGCCGGCGGAAGCCAGGCGCGCCCTGAAACCGATCAACAATCCAGAACAGGGAAACAGATCAGATGTCCGGACCGGAACTGACGAGACGGGAAAGCTTTGGCCTGGCGGCGCTGGCCGTTGCGGCGGGGGCCACGGCCACGCTGCCGGGCATGGCGCGCGCCGCCGCCCCGTCCTTCGTCACCAAGATCGACTTCAAGGATCCGAAATGGAACCGGGACACCTTTGCCCGGCTGGATATGGATCTGGACCCGACCAAGCAGAAGATTGGCTGGTTCCGGGGCAATGTCTATGGCGTGCGGGACAATGAACCGGTGCGCCCCCTGTTTGTGCTGGATGGTTTCAGCTTTGTCCGTTCCAAACAGTTGGAAGATGGCAGTTGGCGCCGGATGTTGCGGGAGATCGGTTTTTACCGCGACATCAAGACCGGCGAGATCATGAAGACCTGGCACAACCCGTACACCAACGAGGATGTGAAGGTTGTGCCCATCGCCAATGACCCGTTCAACTTCACCATCGGTGAATTCCAGCCGGAACCGCCGTCCTATGGTGGGTTGAACAAGGAAAAGCCGCCAAAGCGCCCCTTCCTGCTGGATTGGCGCGAAGGACCGGATGACACCATCATCCTGACCACCGATATCCACCTGTTCTATCCCTCGGCCCTGCAGCCTGACAAATGGCCGCGCGAGTCCGCCGGTTCCTTCAACCGCGTCTCGGAAATGTTCACCTATGTGGTGAAGCGCAAGGATGTGGAGAATGCGGCCCTGACCCATGTGCCCTGCGTCGGCTCCTGGTCGCGCATCACGCCCTGGCTGCCCTGGATGCTGATGGGGCAGGCGCCTGGCCATATCAGCTATTTCTGTTCCTTCGGCGCCTATGACAGCATCAACCAGATCCCTGCGGATCTGGCGGCTGCCGCTCGCGCCATGGACCCGAAATGGCTGGCCGCCCCGGACAGTGATTACGGCCCCTCCCTCTCCAGCCTGGAGAATTTTGCCCGCGAGCAAAAGCCGGCAGCGGTGTCGGCGGGGTGGACCCCGCCGCAGCCCCCGCCGCCGCGCACCTTGCCGGGTAAGTAAGATTTCCTCCTGAAAACTTCGCCATGGCGCCACCAACGCCATGGCGATTTCTTTTGTACCCATCTGGAAAGGGGTCCGCGCGATGACCAGTGCGGTGTCCGAGATTGTGCCACCGCCCGCCACCGGCCGCCTGGGGCTGGCCGCACAGGCGGGCTATGGCGTGGGGCAGGTGGCGGGGCAGGTGTTCCGCGACGTGCCGTCGCTGCTGCTGCTGTTCTTCATGACCAATGTGCTGGGCATTGAGCCGGCCCTGGCCGGGGCGGCGATCTTTGTGCCCAAGCTGGTGCTGGGGGTGGGCTGCGATATGGCAGTCGGCATCCTGTCCGACCGCTGGAAGCACCGCTTTGCCCGGCGCTGGTGGCTGCTGGTGGGGGCGGCCGGTGCGCCGCTGGCCCTCATCCTGCTGTTCCATGTGCCGGACCTGCCAATGTCGGGCAAGGCCGCCTATGTGACCGCTGCCTTCAGCCTCTATATGGCGGTGTTTGCCAGCTTCTCCGTCCCCTATCTGGCCATTGCGGGGGAGCTGTCATCCGATACGCATCAGCGCACCGTGTTGATGGCCTGGCGGCTGGTCTTCACCGCCATCGGCGTGCTGGTCGGCGGTTCGGTGGCCCCCTATATCGTCCAGACCAATGGCGGCGGGCAGGGCGCCTATGAGGAAATGGCCCGCTTCCTGGCGCTGGTCTGCCCGCTGGCCCTGGGGGTGGCCTTCTTCGGGGCGGCCCGTGCCGCCCGTCAGGCCGGTGTTGCCCCGGCGGTGGCATCCGGGGCCAAGCGGCTGAGTTTCGGGGAGGCGCTGCGGGTGCTGGCGGCCCCACGCTTCTCCGTTCTGCTGGGCTCCAACCTGTTGCAACTGGCCGGTTCCGGCATGGCCTATGCCTCCATGCTGTATTTCCTCACCTACAATATGGCCCGTACCGATGCTTTCCAATTGATCGGCGGGCTGGTCGCGATTGCCTGCACCGCCATCATCCTGGCTCAGCCGGTTTGGGTGGCCTTGGCAAAGCGGGTGGGCAAGAAGCCGGTTTATCTGCTGTCTGCCATCGGCTATGGCACCACCTATCTGGTTTGGGCCTTTTGTGCCGATGCCGGCACAGAGGCTGCCTATGTGCTGTGCTTCATCGCCTCGGCCTTCAATTCCGGTTGGGCCCTGCTCAGCTTTTCCATGATGTCGGACATTGCCGGCGAGGATCAAAAACATGCCGGGCTTTATTCCGGCGCCTGGATCGCCGTCGACAAGATTGGCTTTGGCCTGGGCGGCACCTTGCTGGTGGGTCTGCTGCTCTCCGGCTTCGGGTTTGATGCCGCCCGTGCTGTGATGGGCCAGGCCCAGACCGATCTGGCCATCAGGGGGGTGATGCTGGCCTTTGGCGTGGTGCCGGCGCTGTTCAACCTGACGGCGGCGGCGATTTTCTGGCGGTTCGGGCGCACCTGAACGGCAAGATCAAGGTCCGGGACGCGTTACCCCCTTCCCGGACCTTATTGTTTTTGCGGCGCAGCAATTTCCAGATAACATATTGATAAAGAAAACCTTGGGGACAGAGATGGCGGCCATTGGGGAATTTCAGCGGGGCTGGAGACTGGTGCTGGCGGCGGCAACCGGGGTGGGGCTGGGCATAACCGGTCTGACCTTCTATACGCTGGGCATTTTCATGGGGCCGCTGGGGCAGGAATTCGGCTGGTCCCGCACGGCCCTGTCGGGCGCCACGCTGCTGACCACCGGCACCACCGTGTTTTTGGGCCCGCTGGTGGGCCGCCTGTCCGACCGGTTCGGCGGCCGCAAGGTGGGGCTGGTATCGCTGAGCGGGTTGGCGCTGGGATTGGCGGGGATGAGCCTGATCGGACCCAACCTGCTCAGCTTCTATCTGGCCTTCGGGCTCGCCATGGTCCTGGGGGCGGGGACGCTGCCGGTGGTCTGGACCCGCGCCATCAATGCCAGTTTTGACAAGGCGCGCGGGCTGGCCCTGGGGCTGACCCTAACGGGAACCGGCGTCTGCGCCATTCTGGCCCCGCCCTTTACCCAATGGCTGATTGCCGATCACGGCTGGCGCGCCGCCTATATCGGGCAGGCAGTACTGGTCCTCGCCCTTGGCCTGCCCACAGTGTGGCTGTTGTTCCGGGATGGCGGCGCGGGGCCGCGGCAGATGCAGGACAGGTCGGCCTTGCCCGGCCTGTCAATGGCGGCATCGCTGCGCACCCGCCAGTTCTGGATGCTGGGGCTGGGCTTCCTGCTGGTTTCCTTCGCGGTTGCCGCCCTGATCGTGCATCTGGTCTCCATCCTGGCCGGCGGTGGGATGGACAGGGCGCAGGCGGTGTGGATCGCCAGCCTGCTTGGCTTTGCCATCATCGTTGGCCGGCTGGGGGTGGGCTTTCTGGTGGACCGGCTGCACGCACCCTATGTGGCGTTCGGTTCCTTTATCATCGCCGCCATTGCCTGCGGTCTGCTGACTTTGGCAGGCGCGCCGTTGGCCCTGTCCATCCTGGCGGTGGCGATGATCGGGCTGGCCGCCGGGGCAGAGGTAGATCTGGTCGCCTATCTGGCCAGCCGTTATTTCGGGCTGAAGAACTATGGCCAGATTTATGGCTGGCAACTGGCCTTCTTCGCCCTGGGGGCCGGGCTGGGGCCCATTACGCTGGGCAAACTGTATGATATGACTGGCGGATATCATGCCGGCCTGATCGCCTGCATCACCGGTTTCATCATCGGTGGCGGGCTGGTCGCCACCCTGGGGCGCTTTCCAACGCGGTTTCAGGAATAACTGTCCACCAGGTGGACAGCGGTGGCAACTTCTTGCCGCACAGCAGCATGACCCGGCCCTAACATATCTGCAAAAGCAGAACAGGGAACGGGTCATGACGGAGCAATCGGAATTCAAACGGGGATGGAAGGTGGTGGCGTCGGCGGCCATGGGCATCGGCACCGGCCTGTCGCCTATCCCCTTCTATACGGTCGGTGTTTTCGTGACGCCGCTGATGGCGGCGTTTGGCTGGGCGGTGGATCAGATCATGGTCTGCCTGATGATCCAGACCTTTGGTTCCACCGTGATGGCCCCCATCATCGGCATTCTGGCCGACCGCTATGGTGTGCGGCGGGTGACGCTGGTGTCGGTGGTGCTGTTTGGCCTGTCACTGGCCCTGTTCGCGCTCGGCAACGGCTCGCTGACCCTGTTCTATCTGAACTGGCTGCTGCTGGCCACGGTGGGGGCGGGCACGCTGCCCATCACCTGGACGCGGCCGGTCAATAACTGGTTCAACAAGCATCGCGGGCTGGCGCTTGGCCTGTCGCTGCTGGGCACCGGTCTGTTTGGCACCATGGCCAAGCTTTATGCCAATTTCCTGATTGGGGAGGTGGGCTGGCGGCTGGCCTATGTCGGGCTGGGGCTGCTGCCATTATTGCTGGCCTTTCCGCTGGCGCTGGCCTGGTTCCGTGACCGGGAGCCGGCAGCAGAACGCCCCGATGCACCGGCGGTGCTGGAAGGGGTCAGCTTTGCGCAGGCAATACGCACCCGCCATTTCTGGGTGTTGGCCCTGGCTTTCCTGCCCATTGCCTTTGCCGTGGGCGGCCCGATCCCCAATCTGGAACGGATTTTGGGGTCCAAGGGGCTGGGGAGTGGCGATGCCGTGGCCATCGCCAGCCTGCTGGGCCCGGCGGTGATTGTCGGTCGGTTGACCGGCGGCTGGCTGATCGACCGGTTCTGGGCGCCGGGGGTGGCCTTTGTCCTGCTGTCCGTGCCGGCTTTGGCCTGCTGGGCCATGACCGGGGACACGATCAGCAGCCATATGGCGATGCTGGCCGTGGCGATGATCGGGTTTGCCGCCGGGGTCGAATATGACATCATGGCCTTTCTGGTCAGCCGCTATTTCGGGATGCGCGCCTATGGCGGCATCTATGGTGCGGTTTATGCCTTCTTCGCCGTGGGGGCGGGCTTCGGTCCCTATATTTTCGGCCGCATCTATGTGCTGAACGGCAGCTATGACACCGGCCTCCTGCTGGGGGGCGGTGGTTTTGTGCTGGGGGCCGTGCTGCTGCTGGCCCTGGGCCGTTATCCCGACCTGTCGCGCCGCCGCGTCGTTGAAGATGCGCGGCTGGCTGTTGCCTGAAAATAAAAACGGCGCGGAGGATTTCCGCGCCGTTTCCCACACCCAACCCATTGAACCTGTCATACCAATCTCCCTTGATCATGACCGATCAAGGGAGATTTCGCGTTCCCTCAGGCGCCGGGCCGGCGGTCGCCGGCATCATATCCGCCAAGGGTCAAGCCCTCGGCGGATTGGTATCAGTTCTTCGGCGCGGTATGATCGTTGAAATTCTTCCAGTCCTTGGTGACGAACTTCTCGTCAATCAGGGTGCGCTGGAAGCAGCGGCCGCCCTTGTACCAGTGCCAGGTGCGGGAGCGGAACTGACCACAATCGGAAATCTGGATCATTTCATAAAGATACAGGTCCGGTTCCCCCTTGCGGGTCCATTGCAGGCAGGTGGAACGGTTGAAATCATCCGGCTTCATGGCCGCGGCCCAGCCGGTGATCAGGTCATTATCCCACCAGATACGGCCATCGGCATAATCGGCCGGGAAATCGCGCACTTCCGTGCGGCCATCTTCCCAGAAATAATGGTTGGTCTGGTGATAGGGGCTGGGGCCATCTTCCGTCAGGCGGCAGAGCAGGCGGGAACGGTGCTGGTCGATCAACTGACCGTTTTCCGCCGAATAATAGCGATACCAACCTTCCCACACGCCCTCGTGACGGGCCAGCAACGGCATGTCGCGGCGCAGGGCTTCGATATTATTGCTCATCACCAATGATCCTTCGTGCAAACGGAGAACGCGTGTCCCTGATCTTGCCTTCATCTGGCCTGGAGACCATCCTTTCCCACCCGGCTGGCCACAGGTTGGTCAGCAGACCATGTGTGATCAGAACCAATTAACTTGCTGGCGATCAGCCCTTCCGATGATCCAATCCCAGACATCCCGGATTGATCGCCCCTTTGGGATCAAGCACCTGCTTGATGGCGCCCAACAGTTCCCAACTGGCCTGATCGCGGCTGTCCTTATAGGGATACGCCCGGCCGATCTGGAAATGGCCGCAGCCAAAGCGCTGGAATATGGCAATGACGCGCTTGCGCGTGGCGGCCACGAAGGCTGTGGCGGCCGGGTTGGCCGGCTGCACGGGCAGGCGGGCGGCATGGGCGGGTTCCATCGCCGCATCATGGGCGGGGAACTTCGCGTCCGGCCAATACATTACCGGTTCCAGGACCAGCGCATTGGTGGACATGCTGCTGAACAGATAGCCGGTGCGCACACCGAACCGCTCAAACTCCGGCGCAAGTTCGGCAAACAACGCCTGCAGGGCGCTGAACAGGGCCGGGGCCTGGGAGAGCGAAACCTGGCCATGGATGGGAATCCAGCGCTCCCCGCCCGGCCCCAGCACGCTGTTCAGCGGCGGGAAGGGCATGGCGCGGATCACCTTGGCGATGGTGTTTTCAATCTCTGTCCCGCCATGCTCGGCAGCCAAACGCCGGGTGGTGGCCATGTCATGCGCCACGCTGGCGGCACAGCGGCCTTCCGCGATGATATGCAGCGGATAGCTGTCCAGATCGACGAAGTTGCGGCCGGCCTTGGCCACCTTCACGGCCTCCCACAGGCCGCGCAGCAGGGATTTCTGCCGCGTCACCACGGCCCCCAGCGCCTTCACATCGCCGGACATGGAGGCACGCTGCATCCGCACCTTGGTCAGGCCGGGATCGAAGGCGCACATCTCGCTGGCAACCCCGGCCCGTGCCATGGCGGCCATGGCACGCATCAGTTCTTCACCTGTCTTGAAGGAGAAGGAGGCGTAATCTTCCGCCGCCGGGGCCTGGATCAGCCGCAGGCTGATATGGGCCTTGATGCCGAAGGCACCGCAATCCCCGGCGAACAGCCCCGCCAGATCGGGCCCGTAATGGCGATAGAAGGGGGTTTCGCCATCGGCACCGCGTGCCCCGGTGCGCAGCACGCGGCCATCGGCCAGCACCACGCTCATCGCCACCACGCTTTCGCTGGAGGTGCCGTAATGACCGGCCCCCAGCATGGCATTCAATTGCGAAATTCCCCCGCCGATGGTGGAGGTCAGGCCCGACATCGGCCCCCAGAAGGGCGCGCGCAGGCCCAGCGGTGCCAGGGCATTGTTCAGGTCCACCCAGGTGCAGCCGGCTTCCACCGTCACCACCATATCGTCGGCCCGGATATCCAGCACCCGGTTCATCCGCCGCATATCCAGGGAGACGGTGCCGGCAACGCTCGGGATATAGCCGCTGGTATAGCTCATCCCTGCGCCACGGGGGGCCACGGCCACGCCTGCTTCATGCAGGGCCGCCATCAGGCGGGAAAGCTGGTCCAGATTATCCGGGGCAACGACCAGGGCAACCGGTTCCTTCGCCTCGCTCCAGATATCGCCGCTATGCAGGCGACGGGTGGCATCGTCATCATGAACATGCGCCGCCCCGACGATGCCGGCCAGAACCTGTTTCAGCGCCGGCACTGTTCCGGCCATTCCCGCGTCAGGCATGATCAATCCCGCTCCGAAATCTGGTTTTATTCCTTGGGGACCGAGCTTATCCCTCGTCAGTCTTTTCAGCACGGTCGGCTACGCCATTTATCCGCAAGGCGGTCAGTAAGTGCAGTTGGCGTGGCAGTCCTTGGCTTCCCCATGGTCTGGTCAGGCGATAATGACAAACAATGGCGCAGGACCGGGACGGGCGATGGCGACGACCCTTTACGATAAATTATGGGCTGCCCATGTGGTGGCGGACGAAGGCAATGGCGTCTGTCTGCTTTATATCGACCGGCAGATGCTGCATGAGGTGAGCAGCCCGCAGGCGTTCGAAGGCCTGCGGGCCAAGGGGTTGCGACCGCGCAACCCCACCTATCATCTGGCCGTCGCTGACCATTCGGTGCCCACCCGCCAGCGTGACCGCCCGATTGCCGACCCGCAAGCCCGTGCCCAGGTGGCCTTGCTGGAGGCCAATGCGCGGGAATTCGGCATTGAGCTGTTGACCCTGGGTGACCCGCGCCAGGGCATTGTGCATGTCACCGGGCCGGAGCAGGGCTTCACCCTGCCGGGGCTGACACTGGTGTGCGGCGACAGCCACACGGCCACCCATGGCGCCTTCGGGGCGCTGGCCTTCGGCATCGGTTCGGGTGAATGCGAAACTGTGCTCGCCACGCAGACCCTGCGGATGTCCAAGGCCAAGACGCTGCGGGTGAATGTCACCGGCGATCTGCCGCCGGGGGTGGGGGCCAAGGATATCATCCTTGCCGTGGTCGGAAAGCTGGGCAGCAACGGCGCCATCGGCCATGCCATTGAATATGCCGGCCCCGCCATCCGCGCCCTTTCCATGGAAGGGCGGATGACGCTCTGCAATATGAGCATTGAGGCCGGTTCCCGCACCGGCCTTGTCGCCCCGGATGAGACGACTTTCGCCTGGCTGAAGGGTAGGCCCAAGGCACCCAAAGGGGCCGATTGGGATGCGGCTGTCGCCTATTGGCGCACCCTGCCCAGTGATGACGGGGCGGTGTTCGACCGGGAAATTACCCTTGATGCGACCCGGCTGGTGCCGCAGGTCAGTTGGGGCACCAGCCCGGATCAGGTGGCCGATGTCACGGGCCAGGTGCCCGACCCGGCCCGCCTGAATGATGCTGAACAAGCCGCCAAGACGGCCAAGGCGCTGGCCTATATGGGGTTGTCACCGGGGCAGGCGCTGCGCGATGTCGCTATTGACCATGTCTTCATCGGTTCCTGCACCAATGGCCGGATCGAGGATTTGCGCATGGCCGCCCATGTGCTGAGGGGCCGCAAGGTGGCGGCCGGGGTTACGGCGCTGGTGGTGCCGGGATCGGGTGCCGTGAAGGTCCAGGCCGAACAGGAAGGGCTGGACCGGGTGTTCCTGGATGCCGGCTTTGAATGGCGGGAGCCGGGCTGTTCGCTGTGCGTGGCGATGAATGATGACCGGCTGCCGCCGGGTGCGCGCTGTGCCTCCACCTCCAACCGCAATTTCGAGGGGCGGCAGGGCCAGGGGGCCCGCACCCATCTGATGGGACCGGCCATGGCGGCGGCATCGGCCATCGCCGGCCATATTGCCGACCCGCGTGATTATCTGGAGGCGGTGTAAGCCCATGGAACCCTTTATCCGCCTGTCCGCCGTCGCCGCCCCGTTCAACGAGGCGGATATCGACACCGATATCATCTATCCCGCCCGCTTCCTGACCATCACCGCCAAGAAGGGGCTGGGCCGCTATGCCTTCCATGACCGTCGGTTTGACGGGCAGGGGCGTGAAGTGCCGGATTTCGTGCTGAACCGGGAACCCTGGCGTCAGGCCGCCATTCTGGTGGCCGGGGCCAATTTCGGCTGTGGTTCATCGCGTGAACAGGCCCCTTGGGCGCTGCTGGATCAAGGTATCCGCTGCATCATCGCCCCCAGCTTCGGCGATATTTTCCGGGGCAACTGCTATCGCAACGGCATGTTGCCGGTGGCAGTGGATGAAGCCACACACGCCGCCCTGCTGGCCGATGCCGAAGCGGGCCTGGTACTGCATGTTGATCTGGAAGCCGGTTTCATCACCCGGCCCGACGGGTCGACCGTCGCCATTAGCATCGACCCGCAAAAGCGCGATGCGCTGCTGAATGGCTGGGACGAGGTGATGACCATCCTGAACCAGCGCGGCGATACCATCGCGCACTATGAAACCCAGCGCCGTCAGCGCTTTCCCTGGCTTGGTTGATATAGAAAGTTAACATCATGGCCAATCCCATCCTGCGCCAGAAACTGGCCGCCCGTCAGTTCATCACCGCCCCCGGCATCCAGGACATGATCAGTGCGGTCATTTCCAACAAGGTCGGCTTCGATGTCGTCTATGGCAGCGGTTATTGGACGGTGGCATCCGCCTATGGCCTGCCCGATGCCGGCATTGCCTCGGTTACCCAGATGGTAGACCGCATGGCCACGCTGGTGCGCACCTGCAACGCCGCCGTGGTGGCCGATGCCGATACCGGCTTTGGCGGGCTGTTGAATGTGCATCACACGGTGCGTGCCTATGAACAGGCGGGCGTCACCGCCATTCAGATTGAAGATCAGGAATTCCCCAAGAAGTGCGGCCACACGCCCGGCAAGCGGGTGATCCCGGCCGAAGATATGGCGGAAAAGATCCGTGTCGCCGTGGATGCCCGCCAGGATGAGAATTTCCTGATCATCGCCCGCACCGATGCCCGGCAGAGTGAGGGGCTGGAAGGTGTGCTGCACCGCATGAAGCTCTATGCCGAAGCCGGGGCCGACATCCTGTTCCCCGAGGCACTGACCAGCGACGAGGAAGCCCGCACCGTCACCGCCTCGGTCGACAAGCCGATGATGGCGAACATGGCCGATGGCGGCCTGACCCCCATCCGTGATGCCAAGACGCTGGAAAGCCTGGGCTATGCCATGTCTATCTTCCCGGCCATGAACAGCTTGGTGGCCGCTGCCGTCATGGAAAAGGCCATGGAACATCTGAAGGCAACCGGCACCAGCCTGTCGCCCGATATTCCGATGTTCAGCTTCCGCGAATTCTGCTCCCTGATCGGGTTCGAGGATGTCTGGGCCTTTGAGAAGAAATGGGCGAAGTGAAATGAAAAAAGGGCGCCCGCTGCGGCGCCTTTTTTTTAGAGCTGTTTTCGGTTGACCGGAAACAGCTCCGGCGGCGACTGCCGCCGCGCCGCATATGCGGCGTAGCCAAGCTGCGGATGCAGCGCCGGCGATTGAGGAAAACGAAATGTTAGAGCGTGTTTCCGGCCAGCGGAAATACGCTCTAAAGATCAACGCGGTTGCGGTTCGATCTTCGCTTTATCTTTCAAGCCCCGGATCAAGATGTTGGGCAGGCGGCTATTGTCCCAATCCATCCCCTTGGGCGGGTTATTGCCCAGACGCAGGGCGATCAAGCCGGTTTGCGGGGAGATGAATACCGTCTGGCTGCCATTGCCATCGAACAGGTAGAGATCACGATCCAGATAAGGCTCGCTGTGCAGGATGCTGGGACCGGGCGCACCCGGCGCGCCAAAGCCCCGCCGTTCGACATAGGAACCGGCCAGCCAGACGCCCAGGCCGTAATGCGGGTTCTGCGGTGTGCCGGTGACCATCTGCTTCACATAGCCTGCCGGCAGCAGCCGCTTGCCATCGGCCACCCCATCATGCAGCAGCAGGATGGCCAGACGCAGCCACACCTCTGCTGGCACCATCATGCAGCAGCCGGAATGGGCGAGCCCGCCCACCCGGTTCACCCAGACCTGGCCGCCCGGCGCGCCGACGGGGGCCAGCACCTCCTGCCCGACAAAATCGGCATAGCGACGCTTGGATGCCCGCTCAATCACCAAGGCCACCAGTTCCGACGTGGCATTGGAATAGCCATAGCGGCTGCCCGGCGCATCGGTCAGCGGGTAATCCTTGACGATGTAGCTGCCGTGATCGGTGCTGAGATAGGCGCGATTCCAGGGGTGATCCGGATCGGCATTGAAACCCTGTTCCAGAAAGCCGGTGCGCATGTCCAGCAGATGGCGGATCAGCATCGCCGCCTTGGGCGTGCCCTGCCATTCGGTGACAAAATCGGCCACCGGCTGATCCAGCGATTTGATCAGGCCCATCTGCAGGGCCCGGCCGATGACGATGGCCGTCATCGGCTTGGAAAGCGATTTGGACGGCAGCGGCGTGGCGGCACTTACACCATCGCCATAGATTTCCGCCTGCAGCTTGCCCTTGTGCCAGACGATGAAAGCGGCGGCCTTGCTGTCAGCGGCATAGGCGGCGGCATCAGCCAGGGCCGCATCACTGATCGTGCGTTGCGCGGCACTGGCCTGGGGCAGGGCGGTGAGGGTGGCAGCACCGGGCACCGCTTCCAGCGGCTGGTAAAGCGTATCCAGTGGCGCACCGGTCAACAGCTTTTCCAGCCGCTGCTTATAAATGGCTTCTGCATCTTGGGCGGGGGCGGGGAAGGTGGCCAGCAGGCCGGTGGTCAGCAGCAGAATGGCCTTCAGACGATGCTTCATCACCCGTCCCTTGAAATATGGAAATGGCCCCGGCGCAAAATCTGCGCCGGGGTAAAGTCACCGGGAACCAAATGTGTACCCCAATCTTGGGCCACGGTTGGCAGCCTAACCATTCGCCCCGGCACCTGTCATTTGAAGCCCGGTTTTTATCCACTGTGTGGCCAAATGTGGATGTGTTGATCGACCAGCCGCCCGATCAACCGTCAGATATCCCCCATGGACGGTACCTGGAAACGGGTGCTGAAACTCCCACGGATTTCTTGATCAGGAGGCATCCTTGACCCGTGTGCCCGGCCGTAGCACCAAAGCCCATCCGCTGGCCCGTAAGATCGCCATCCTTGCGCTGGCGATGGCGGCCCTGGGGGCTGTTCCGGGCGGGCTGGTCCAGGATGCAAAGGCGCAGGCCGCTGATAAGGGTGAACGCCTGTTCATCCGCTGCAAGACCTGCCACGAAATTACCGCCGGCAAGCCGCACAAGGTCGGCCCTAATCTGCATGGCCTGTTCGACCGCAAGGCGGGCATGGCGGAAGGGTTCAAATATTCCGATGCCATGCGCAACAGCGGTGTGGCCTGGAATGATGCGACGCTGGAAACCTGGCTGACCAAGCCGACCAGCCTGATCCAGGGCACCACCATGGCCTTTGTCGGTCTGCCGAACAAGGAAGACCGGGACGCGCTGATCGCCTATCTGCACAAGGCGACTCAATAAGCTTTTCGCCCGTTTCCGCCATTCCGGCGGAACGGGCACTCGCCACCGCTGGATACCGCAGCGACATGCGGCTTCACGGTGCCTCCAACAGAACAGGGGGCGACGAACGGCTTTTCACGCCGGCACGTCGCCAATACACCAAGCAAGGAAAACAGGGCGATGATCAGAACGCAGGTGGTGGTCGCCGGTGCCGGCCCGGTGGGGACGGTGGCCGCATATTATCTGGCACAGCAGGGCATTGATGTGCTGGTGCTGGAAGCCGGCCCCGATTGCGCGCAGGATCTGCGCGCCTCCACTTTCCATCCGCCGACGCTGGAAATGCTGGATGAGCTGGGCATCACCCCCTTCCTGCTGGATAAGGGCCTGAAGGCACCGCTCTACCATTACCGCGACCGCCGCACAGGTGCCGTGGTGGAGTTCGATCTGGGGGAACTGTCGGATATCACCCGCTACCCCTATCGCCTGCAGTGCGAGCAATATCATCTGGCCCGCGCCCTGGCGGAAAAGCTGGAATCCCATCCCAAGGCACAGGTGAAGTTCAGCAGCCGTCTGGTTTACCTGAACCAGGATGACACCGGCGTCGATCTGGCCTTTGAAACACCCTTTGCCATTGAAAAGGTGCGGGCCGATTATGTGATCGGGGCCGATGGTGCCAATTCCGCCGTGCGCAAATGGCTGGGCATCGGGTTTGAGGGCTTCACCTATCCGGAGAAGTTCCTCTGCCTGTCGACCAAGGAACCGCTGGAAGAATATTTCCCCAATCTGGCCCATGTGAATTACGTGGCCGATCCGGAGGAATGGCTGGTGCTGCTGCGCGTGCCATCGGTCTGGCGCATCCTGCTGCCGGCCCAGCCTGATACGCCGGATGCCGAGCTGACCTCTGACGAGAACCGCGACCGCGTGTTCCAGCGCCTGATCGGCAAGACCGGGGTGCAGACCTATCACCGCACCATCTATCGGATGCATCAGCGCGTGGCGGAAAGCTTCCGCCAGGGCCGCGCCTTCCTGGTCGGTGACAGCGCGCATCTGAACAACCCGCTGGGCGGGTTCGGCATGAACAGCGGCATCCATGATGCCTTCAACCTGTGCCAGCGCCTGACCAAGATCATCAAGAACGGCCCGGATGAGGAAAGCCTGGAGCAGTTCAGCCGCCAGCGCCGGGGTGCCGCGCGCAGCTTCGTGCAGGCCCAGACCATCCAGACCATGGAAATGATGAAGGCAAGTCAGGCCGAGGCCCAGGCCAAGCGCCGTGACGAGCTGATCGCCACCCAAGCAGATCCGGCCAAGCGCCGCCAGTTCCTGCTGCGCCAGGCCATGTTCCAGAGCCTGGCCGACGCTGCCGCCATCGCTTGATCCCTCCCCAGAGGCAAAGGAATTTGATCATGGAAGTCAAAGGCAAGGATAATCGGGGCTGGCGCAAGCTGTTCGGCGTGCTGGGCCCCAGCACCAACACCACGGTGCAGCCCGATTATGACGATCTGCGCCCCGCCGGTGTGACCAACCATTACAGCCGCATCATCGTCGCCAATGCCCAGGCGATCAGCGATGAGACCTTTCTGGCTGGCACCCAGGCCATTGCCGATAACACCATCGATGCCGTGAAGTCGGTGATGACCTGCAACCCGGACTATCTGGTCATGGGCATGTCGGCCATCACCTTCTATGGCGGGGCCGAAGGGGCGCGCAAGTTCCACAAGCAGATCCACGAGATCAGCGGCGTGGAACTGTCCACCGGCTCGGAATCGGTGGCGGCAGCCTTGGCCGCCTATGGCGGGATCAAGAAGGTGGCCTTCCTGTCCCCCTATTATCCGGTGGCGAACGAACAGGTGCGCCATTTCCTGTCCGATTATGGTTATGAGACGGTGCGCGACGCGCCGCTGCGCTGTCCCACCTGGACCGCCATCGCCCAGGTCACCGACCAGAAGCTGCGCGAGACGCTGCGGTATCTGGATGGTGATGATGTGGATGCCATCATCCAGGTCGGCACCAACCTGTCCATGATGCGCTTTGCCGCCGCCGCCGAACTGGTGCTGGGCAAGCCGGTGATTGCCATCAATACGGCGACATATTGGCACGCCCTGCGCGCCAGCGGCATCCAGGACAAGGTTTATGGCTTCGGCCGCCTGCTTGAGGATTTCTGATCCATGTTGAGCTATGATTATGTGCCGATGCCCAAGCGCGGCCCCCTGCGCTGGCCCGACGGCAAGAAGGTCGCCCTGATCCTGACCTTCAATCTGGAAACCTGGGATCTGACCAAGGATACCGACAAGCCCTATTATGCGGGCGGCCCGGCCATTCTGCCGGACGTGCTGCCGGGCGACACGCCGGATTTCCCCAATTTCACTTGGCGTGAATATGGCCAGCGCGTCGGCCTGTGGCGGCTGTATGAGCTGTTCGACGAGCTGGGCGTGAAGGCAAGCTGCACCACCAACGCCGTGACCTTCGAGCGGCGCAGCGCCATGGTGGAAGCCTGCCTGGAACGCGGTTGGGAACTGCTGGCCCATAATTACGAACAGGGCGAGCTGCTGACCAATTTCGCCAAGCAGCCGGAAAAGGAACGCGACATCATCCTGCGTTCCATTGAAATGTATGAGCGCAATGTCGGCCGCCGGCCGCTGGGCTGGCTGTCCTCCTCTCTGCGCGGCACGCTGAACACGGCGGGCATTCTGGCGGAACAGGGTTTCCTGTTCTATTGCGACATCATGAATGACGACCAGCCCTATCGGATCAAAACCGAGAATGGCCCGCTGGTCTCGGTGCCTTATTCCAACGAGCTGAACGACTTCACCCTGCTGACCCGCCGGGGCCTGACCACCGATGCTTTCCGCGATACGCTGATCGAGGAATTATCGGTGCTGCACAAGGAAGGGGAGAAGACGGCGCGGCTGATGAATGTCGGCCTGCATCCGCATGTCTCCGGCCGCGCCTATCGTGTTCGGGCGATCCGGGAGTTCCTGGAATATGCCAAGAGCCTGGATGGTGTCTGGTGGCCGACGCGCGAAGAACTGGCGCGCTGGTATCTGGCCAACAATGAAGGCCATATGCCAGCATGATGGAAAAAAGGGGTGGTTGGTTCGACCACCCCCTTTTGTTTTTTCAGGCCGGGATAAAACCGTTGCGCCGCGCCCAGGCGAGATAAAGCGACGGCCAGGCGGCCACCGGCTTGCCCACCGCCCCGCGCAGGCCAAAGCCATGGCCGCCTTCCTGAAAGAAATGCGCCTCCGCCGGCACATCCGCGCGCTGCAGGGCCGCCAGCATCAGCAGGGAGTTTTCCGGCGAGACACCCTTATCGTCCAGCGCGTGCAGCAGGAAGCTGGGCGGTGTCTGGGCCGTGACGCCATTTTGTGGTGAATAGCGGGCCACCCGATCCGGGGCCGGATTGTGCCCCAGCATGTTATGGGCGGAACCGGTATGGGCCGATGGCGGCGCCAGCGTGATGACCGGATAGACCAGACAGGCATGATCCGGCCGGGCGCTGACCGCATCGGCCGCATCCACCGGATCATAGAGTTTTTCATCATAGCGGGTGGCGAGGCTGGCGGAGAGATGCCCGCCGGCGGAAAAGCCCATGACGCCGATGCGTCCCGGTGCCACGCCATAGGCAGGGGCCTGATGGCGGATCAGCCGCAGGGCCCGCTGTGCATCCTGCATTGGTGTGTCCGGTCCACCGGCCCAACCATCGCCCGGCAGACGGTAAAGCAGCACGAAGACGGTCATCCCCTCTGCCGCCAGCAGCCGGGCGGTTTCAAACCCTTCCTTATCCATCACCACCCGCGCATAGCCCCCGCCAGGGATGAGCAACAGGGCCGATCCATTGGGCTTGGCGGGGCGGAATATGCTGAGCGTCGGTTGGGTAATGTGAAGTGCCGCCCGATCCTTCAGGCCACCGGGTTTGGCCCGATCCTCCACCTGTTCCACCAGCCCCGGCACCGGTCCACCCGGCGGGCTGGTGGGCCACAGGGGCAATATTTCTGCCGGGTCCGGCCCGGTCAGCGGGAAATCGGCCCCCGGTTCAGCCTGGGCATCCCGGCCCATGGTCCCGATAAGGGTGGCAGCAAGGGCCGTCATGCCCAGCCAGCGGCGGCGATTGATCATAGGGTATCCTTCCCAGCGTGCTGATCGGTTTATCGCCGGTTGCGTCCGCCCCTGTCAAAGAGATGTATTGGCTATTGACACCGGTTTCCATATGATCGCACCCTTAAGAGAAGACAAGGGCCGGCACAGGCCCACGCGTTGGGGAGGATATCGGGATGATCGACCGGGCGGATGACGCCTTTGGCCGGCGCACCTTGTTGCGTGGTGCGGCCGCTACCCTTGCCACCGGCTGGGCCGGAACCGGTTGGGCGGCGGGGCAGGGCGCGCCCCTGGTGAAAACCACCTATGGCAAGCTGCGGGGGCGTACCCTGGACGGTATCCACCAGTTCAAGGGCATCCGCTATGGCGCTGATACCGGCCCGCGCCGTTTTCTGCCGCCGGCCCCGCCGCAGCCCTGGAAAGGCGTTCAGGAGGCGCTGACATTCGGTACCGCCTGCCCGCAGGGCCGCATCAATGAAGCAACCTCGGAAGATTGCCTGTTTTTGAATGTCTGGACGCCGGGGCTGGATACGGCGCGCCGGCCGGTCATGGTCTATATCCATGGCGGGGCCTATGCCAGCGGCTCCGGCTCCAACCCGCTTTATGATGGCAGCAAGCTGGTCCGCCGGGGCGATGTGGTGGTGGTGACGCTGAACCACCGGCTGAACCTGTTCGGTTATCTGTCGCTGGGCCGGCTGGTGGGCGGCGATTATGCGGATTCCGGCAATGCGGGGATGCTGGATCTGGTGCTGGCGCTGCAATGGGTGCGGGATAATATCGCCGCTTTCGGGGGCGATCCGGGCCGGGTGATGCTGTTCGGCCAGTCTGGCGGCGGGGCCAAGATTGCCACCTTGATGGCCATGCCGGCCGCACGCGGCCTGTTCCACCGCGCCGTCACGATGAGCGGGCAGCAACTGACGGCTTCCGGCCCGTTGAACGCCGCCCGGCGAGCGGAAACCTATCTGGCCGCATTGGGCCTGACGCCGGATCGCGCGGCGGAGGTGGCCCGCCTGCCGGTGGAAAAGCTGGTGGCGGCCTTGAAAACCACCGACCCGGTGATCGGCAGCGGCGGGATTTATTTCGGCCCGGTGCTGGATGAACGCAGCCTGACGCGGCACCCGTTCTATCCCGACGCCCCGGCCCTTTCCGCCGATATTCCGATGATGATCGGCAATACCAAGGATGAAACCCGCAGCCTGATCGGCGGCGGGGAGCCGGATAGTTTCACCCTGACCTGGGAGCAACTGCCGGCCCGGTTGGCCAAGCATATGCGGGTGGATATCACCCCGGAAGTGGTGGTGGCGGAATATCGCCGGCGTTACCCTGCCTACAGCCCCAGCGACGTGTTTTTCGCCGCCACCACCGCCGGCCGGTCCTGGCGTGGTGCGGTGGTGGCGGCGGAGTTACGTGCCCAACAGGGCTCCCCCGTCTTTGCCTATCAATTGAATTGGGGCTCGCCCAAGGATGGCGGCAAATGGGGGGCCCCCCACACACTGGATATTCCGCTGGTCTTCGGCACGCTGGACGCACCGGATTCCATCACCGGCACCGGGGTGGATGCCGCTGCCGTCTCGCAGCAGATGATGGATGCCTTCATCGCCTTTGCCCGCAACGGCAACCCCAACCATCCCGGCCTGCCGGCATGGCGCCCCTATCGGTTGGAGGGGCGGGAGACGATGCTGTTCGATATCCGCCCCGAACTGGCCAGCGATCCGCGCGGGGCGGAACGTCAGCTTTTTGCCAAGGTTCCCTTCATCCAACAAGGCACCTGAGGGGCGACGATTTTGCGCATGACACCGGTTGCACACGGTGGCACTCCGGTGGCATTCATTTGTCTGGCAATTGATCCTGTGGCAGCACGCGCCGCCCGCATGGCGGTGGTTCTGTCGGGCAGGGGGGAGAAGTGCTTCATGTCCACCGTTGATCACGAACTGCCGGCGGTCTGGCGGATCGACCCGCAGGATGATGTCGCCACCGCCCTGCGCCCCCTGGCGGCGGGGGAAAGGGTGATGGTGGGGGATGCAGAAATCACCCTGGCCGCCGATATCGCCAAGGGCCACAAGCTGGCGCTGCATCCCATCGCGGCCGATGCGCCGGTGCGCAAATATGGTTGGCCCATCGGGATTGCCACCGCCGCCATCGGGCCGGGGGAGCATGTTCACAGTCATAATGTGAAGACCGGCCTGGATGCCGAACTGGATTACCAGTACCAGCCGGACCCACCATCGCCTGCGGTGGCCGGGGACTTGCCGACCTTCCAGGGTTACCGCCGCCCCGACGGGCGGGTGGGTACGCGCAATGAAATCTGGGTGCTGTGCACCGTGGGCTGTGTCGCCAACACGGCTCGGCTGATCGCAGAGGAAGGCAACCGCCGTTTTGCTGGCCGGGTGGATGGGGTTCATGCCTTCCCGCACCCGTTTGGCTGTTCGCAATTGGGCGATGATCTGGACCATACGCGGTCGGTGCTGGCCGCCCTGGCCCAGCATCCCAATGCCGGCGGCGTGTTGCTGGTGGGGCTGGGCTGTGAATCCAACCAGTTGGACCGGCTGCTGGCGGAGATGCCGCACCGTGATGCCGCCCGCCTGCGCGCCTTCGCCGCCCAGAAGGTGGGGGATGAACTGGAGGAGGGGCTGGCGGCGGTGGAAGAACTGGTCGCTATCGCGGAGGGGGACCACCGGGAGGCCTGCCCCCTGTCTGATCTGGTGTTGGGGTTGAAATGCGGTGGATCGGACGGGTTCAGCGGCCTGACGGCCAACCCGTTATTGGGCCGGGTGACAGACCGGTTGACGGCCGGCGGCGGCACGGCGGTGCTGACCGAAATCCCGGAGATTTTCGGGGCGGAGGAATTGTTGATGCGTCGTGCCGGCAGCCGGCAGGTGTTTGATGATCTGGTCGGCGTGGTGAATGGCTTCAAACGCTATTTCCTCAACCATGGCCAGCCGGTGCATGAAAACCCATCCCCCGGCAACAAGGCCGGCGGCATCACCACCCTGGAAGAAAAATCGCTGGGGGCTGTGCAAAAGGGTGGGCGGGCTACCGTCACCCAGGTGCTGCCCTATGGCGGCCGGATCAGCGGAGGCGGCCTCGCCCTGCTGGAAGCGCCCGGCAATGACGCGGTTTCCTGCACCGCCCTGGTGGCGTCGGGCGCCACGCTGCTGCTGTTTACCACCGGTCGGGGCACGCCGCTGGGCTTCCCCGTGCCGACGCTGAAAATTGCCACCAATAGCGACCTTGCCAGCCGCAAGCCGCGCTGGATCGATTTCGATGCCGGAACGGTGCTGGGCGCAGGCGGGATGGCGGCGGCAACCGACCGGTTGCTGGACCTGATTGCCGTCACCGCCAGCGGTGTACCGGCGCGCAATGAAACCAATGGCGAACGTGAAATCGCCTTGTGGAAAAGTGGGGTGACCTTATGAGCCGACTGACCGACACCAGCCTTGCCGGCTTGCCCGCCGCCATCCGCCGTCCCGCCTATGACCGGGCAGCGGTCGGGATCGGCATTGTCCATATCGGCCCCGGCGCGTTCCACCGCGCCCATCAGGCCAGCTATATTGACAGTGTGCTGGAACAGGGGGACGACTGGGCGCTCTCCGTCATTTCGCTCAACAGCCGCGATATTGCCGATGCGTTGACACCGCAACAGGGGCTCTACACGCTGGCCACCTTGGGCGAAAAGGCGGAATACCGCGTCATCGGTGCAATCCGGGAGGTGCTGCACGCGCCATCCAGCCGGGCCGCCGTGCTGGCCCGGCTGGCCAATCCGGCCACCCGCATCGTCACCTGTACGGTGACGGAAAAGGGCTATTGCCTGAACGGCGCCGGCCTGCTGGATGCCGATCACCCCGCCATCCGCGCCGATCTGGCCAACCCGCAGGCCCCCACCAGCCTGATTGGCTGGCTGGTGGAGGGGTTGCGCCTGCGCCATGCCGATGGGCTGCCCCCGTTCACTGTGGTCAGTTGCGACAATCTTTCTGACAACGGCCGCAAACTGGGCCGGGCGCTGGTGGATTTCGCCGAAAGGCTGAATCCCGCCCTGGCCCGCTGGATTGAGGCGGAAGGGGCCTTCCCCTGCACCATGGTGGACAGTATCACGCCGGCCACGGATGAGGCGCTGAAGGCCCGCGTTGCCGAGGCCTTGGGCGTGGCGGATGCCGCACCGGTACAGCGGGAACCCTTCACCCAATGGGTGGTGGAGGACCGGTTCTGCAATGGCCGCCCCGCCTTTGAAAGTGTCGGCGTGCAGATGACCAGCGATGTGGCGGCGTTCGAACGGGCCAAGCTGCGCCTGCTGAACGGCCCGCATTCCAGCCTGGCCTATCTGGGCCTGCTGCTGGGGCTGGAAAGCGTGGCCGATGCCGTGGGGCACAAGCTGCTGTCCCGCTTTGTTGAGCGGTTGATGCGGGAGGATATTGCCCCCACGGTGCCAGCCCCGGATGGGTTCGATCTGGATGGTTACATCAGCGCGATCCTGGCCCGCTTTGCCAATCCCGGCATCCGGCATCTGCTGTCGCAGATCGCCTGGGATGGGTCGCAGAAGCTGCCGGTGCGCCTGCTGGGCACCATTGCCGACACGCTGGCGCAGGGCAGGGCGGTGGATGCGCTCTGCCTGCCCGTGGCGGGCTGGCTGCATTTCCTGCGCCAGCGCGCCCAGCCGGGCCAGCCGAAGCTGGTCGATCCGCTGGCGGAACGGCTGTTGACCATCGCCGCCGGCACCAATGGAGAGGCTGGCGCTGATGTTGCTGCCTTCCTGGCGGTGGAAGCGGTGTTCCCGCCCGCCCTGGCGGCGGATGCCCGCTTCCGGCGCGCGCTGGAAGGCGCCTATGCCGCCCTGGCACCGGGCGATGCGGAGGCGGTGGCGCGCGCGCTGGCAGGCTGAGGCGATCGATTGCTTTCGCCCAAGCCTCCCTATTACTATATGAGATTGAACCGCTAAGGCCGCCCGCAAGAGGTGGCCGGCGGTTCAGCCCAGGATCAGGAAACGGAAACCATGTCGGACAGCGATCTGTCGGCCCCCCAAGAGCGTACCGCCCCGGTGCCGAAACGCCGACCGACCATCAACGATATCGCCCGGATGGCGGAGGTATCGAAGAAAACGGTATCCCGCGTGATCAACGGTTCCTCCCTGGTCAGCGAGGAGACGCGCCAGCGTGTGAATGCGGCCATCGCGGAAAGCGGCTTTGTGCCAGACCCGCAGGCGCGCGGGCTGGCCTTCCGCCGCTCCTTCCTGATCGGGCTGATCTATGACAACCCGAACGCGCAAACGATCGTCATTTCCCAATATGGCATTCTCGATCGGCTGCGCGGGTCGGAATTCGAACTGGTTGTCTATCCCTGCGACCGGGGCAGCCCGTCGCTGTTCAACGATATCCGCGCCTTTGTGGAACGGCAGAAACTGGCCGGCGTCGTACTGCTGCCGCCGGTGTCGGAGAATGATGCCCTGGTGGCGATGCTGCGGGAACTGGGCTGCCCGCATGTGCGCATCGCCTCTGCCCCGCTGGATGAACCGGCGCATATGGTTGCCTCTAACGACCGGATCGGCACCGCCCAGGCGGCTGTCCATCTGCTGGAACTGGGACACACGGAAATCGCCGTCATCACCGGGCCGGAAGGTTACCGCTCCGCCCGTGAACGTCTGGAAGGATTTTGCGGGGAACTCGACAAGCGGGGCATCAAGCTTTCCCCGGATCATATTGTGCGCGGGGGCTATACGTTCGAATCCGGTGTGGCGGCGGCCGAACGGCTGTTGAGCCTGGAGCCGCGCCCCACCGCCATTTTCTCCTCCAATGATGAAATGGCGGCCGGTCTCTACCATGTCGCCTATCTGCGGGGCTTGCGCATTCCGGAGGATCTGTCGGTGATCGGCTTCGACGATACGCCGCTGGCATCGCGCATATGGCCGCCGCTGACCACGGTACGTTGGCCAATCCGCGACATGGGGCGCAGTGCTGCTGAACTGTTGCTGGATAATCAGGAAACCAAGCGCCGCCGCGCTGCCCCTACCTATGAAGCGCGGCTGACCATCCGTTCATCGACAGCAGCGCCGAAGCGGTAAGGCGGACGGCGGCTTTGTAAATCGGCATCAATTCACTTGCGGCCCCTTTTGACACCGGTTACCATTGGTCAACGCAGGATGGTTGAAATCATCCTTGCAGAAGGGCCAGCCCGGTTTAACGGGGGCGAAAATTGGGGGGATTTGTTGTGGCGAAATCGTTGCGCCTGCACCCGGAACGTCTGTTTCCGTCCGATCCGGCGGCCCGCGCGGTAGCGTCGCGGCTTTACGCTGAAATCCGCGATCTGCCGATCATCAGCCCGCATGGCCATACCGATCCGGCCTGGTTTGCGGAAAATGCCGCCTGGACGGACCCGACTTCGCTGCTGCTGGCCCCTGACCATTATCTTTACCGGATGCTGTACAGCCAGGGCATTCCACTGGAAAAGCTGGGCGTTCCCTCGCGTCAGGGGCCCAGCGGGGTCGACCCGCGTGAGGCATGGCGCCTGTTGGCCAGCCATTTCCACCTGTTCCGCGGCACCCCTTCCTCCATCTGGCTGAATCATGTGTTCGGGGAGGTGTTTGGTTTCACCCAGGCGCTCTCCACGGAAACGGCTGATGACTATTATGACGGCATCACGGCCGCTCTGGCCACGCCAGCTTTCCGTCCCCGCGCCCTGTTTGACCGGTTCCGTATCGCCCTGCTGGCCACCACGGAGGGGGCGGTGGATGAGCTACCCCATCACCGGGCCATGCGGGCGGAGGGCTGGCACGGCAATGTCGTGACCACCTATCGACCCGATTCCGTCGTCGATCCGGAGCATGAGGAGTTCGCCGGGGCCCTGGCGCGCTTTGGCAATATGACGGGGGAGGATGTGGAAAGCTGGGACGGCTATCTGTTTGCCCACCGCAAGCGCCGCGCTGATTTCATCGCCATGGGGGCGACCGCCAGCGACCATGGCCACCCCACCGCCGCCACCGCCGACCTGTCGCGCCCGGCGGTGGAAGCCCTGTTCGCCAAGGTGGTGGCCGGCAAGGCCGACGCTGCGGAGGCGGAGCTGTTCCGCGCCCAGATGCTGACCGAAATGGCGCGGATGAGCCTGGATGACGGGCTGGTGATGCAGATCCATCCCGGTTCGTTCCGCAACCATAACACACAGCTTTTCGCGGCTTACGGCCGTGACAAGGGTGCCGATATTCCGCGCCAGACCGAATATGTCCAGGCGCTGCGCCCACTATTGGGTGCGCATGGCAATGATCCGCGCCTGTCCATCATCCTGTTCACCCTGGATGAAACGGTCTATGCGCGGGAACTGGCGCCGCTGGCCGGCCATTATCCATGCCTGACCCTGGGGCCGGCCTGGTGGTTCCATGACAGCCCGGAAGGGATGCGCCGCTTCCGGGAGCAGGTGACGGAAACCGCCGGCTTCTACAATACCGCCGGCTTCAACGACGATACCCGCGCCTTCCTCTCCATCCCCGCCCGCCACGATGTGGCCCGCCGGGTGGATTGCGCTTTCCTGGCGCGGCTGGTGACGGAACAGCGGCTGGATGAGGATGAGGCGGCAGAACTGGCCTTTGACCTGACCTGGACGCTGCCGCGCCGTGCCTATCGCCTGAATAATCTGCCTGCGGACCCACGCGGCTGAAACCTTCCTGGGGGGAGACATTCAATGTTTGAGAAGACGTTCCACGCCACGCATCCGGACAGCCTGGAAGCGGCGAATACGGCGGATCTGCGTAACCGCTATCTGGTGACGGGGATTTTTCAGCCGGGTCGGGTGGTGCTGAACTATTCCCATAATGAGCGTTTTGTCATCGGCGGGGCCGCCCCGGTGGATGGCATTCTGGAATTGCCCACCCAGACCGAACCGGCCGCCGCCGCCGGCCGCCCCTTCCTGGAGCGGCGGGAGCTGGGCATCGTCAATGTCGGCGGGCCTGGCCGGATCACCGTTGATGGCCAGAGCTTCACCATGGGTCCGCGCGACGGGCTCTATGTGCCGATGGGTTCTGTGGCTGTCAGCTTTGCGTCGGATGATGCCGCCAACCCGGCTTTGTTCTATCTGGCCTCCACGCCGGCCCATGCCGCCCTGCCGATCCAGCATCTGCCGATCGAAAAGGCCAACCCGCTGCAGCGCGGCGCCCTGGAAACCTCCAACGAGCGCACTATCTATCAATATATCGTGCCGGGTGTCTGTGCCTCGGCCCAGTTGCTGCTGGGCGTGACGATCCTGAAGGAAGGCTCGGTCTGGAATACCATGCCGCCGCACCTGCATGAACGCCGCTCGGAGATTTACTTCTATTTCGACCTGCCGGAGCAGGACCGTGTGTTCCATTACATGGGCCATCCGGATGCCATGCGCCATATTGTAGTGAAGAACCATGAGGCGGTGATCTCCCCGCCCTGGTCCATCCATATGGGGTCGGGCACCCGCGCCTATGGCTTCATCTGGGCCATGGGCGGCGAGAACCTGGATTATACCGACATGAAGGTGCTGGATATCTGCCAGTTGGCGTAAGG
>CALRQC020000041.1:0-53624 GCA_943370215.1 Azospirillum sp. RU38E | reverse complement strand
AGATACGACGCCGCTCCGTACCCGTCAAAACCTCCAGCCGCTGATAAGCCATCACGTTTGCCACTCGTTTGCGTCCGCGCTATCGCGCTTACGCAAAGACTCCCAGCTACCGACCACCAAACGCAAGGCGGCTCACACCGGACGCGTACATTGAGGCCGAACAGGGCGAAATCGAACTTATCAGCCCGCTTGGCATCACGCAGATAGCCGCCGAGGGTCCATTGCAAGGGACCGGGGGTGGAGGAGGCAAGGCGCAGTTCATGGGCATCAACCTTGATGCCGATAGTGGAATTCAAGGCGCCCCCCATGAAGGTGCCGTTCTGCGGCAGATCCATCTTGTTATGGGAATAGCCGTAGAACAGCTCGGCCACATCCAGATCATAGCGGGCGCTGGCGCCATAAAGGTCATATTCGGTGCGGCGATCCAGCACCATGGAACGGGAAACCTGCCCCGCATCGGTGGCGGACGATCCGCCCGAGGGGAACTTGCCCCGGTACGTCCAGTAGCTGGCATTGAAGGACAGGCGCTCGGTCGGATCGAAGCGGACCTTGGCGCGCCCGGTCCTGTAGGTTTCACTATTCAGGTCATGGCGGCCGGCGGCATCATTGTCGATCCAGCCCGCATAACGTTCGGACGTACCGGCCAAGCGGACAGCCAGCATACCCGGCACAACGGGGGCATTCAGGGCCAGCTTGGCCCCGCGATTGACCCCGCCTTCGCTGGTATTGGACAGCAGGCCGGAACCCTTGGCCTCCCACTGCTCCAGGTCGGCATTGCGGGTGAGGATGCGGACAGTCCCGCCCATCGACCCTTCGCCAAACAGCGTCCCCTGCGGTCCGCGCAGCACCTCCACCCGGTCCAGATCCCAGGCCCGTACGTCCGGGTTGAGCGGCACCGTCACCCCGGTAAAAGGCAGATCATCCAGATAATACCCATTCTCATTCGCCCCCAGCGACGTCGATACGCCACGGATCGTGATCTTCGATATCCCACCCTGGTCATATATCCCAACGCCGGGCGCTTCCTGCAGGAAATCCCCTAAATTCTTGGTGCCGCGCATCTCCAGCTTGTCGCCACTGATCGCGGACAAAGCGATGGGCACATCAATGGCGCGTTCCTGCCGCTTACGAGCGGTGACGATGATTTCCTCAAGAACGACCGGTTCGCCGGAAGTGCCTGCCTGGTTGGGTGCCGTCTGCGCCTGTGCACTGGCAGAGAATGCCAGTGCAACCGTGCAGGCATAAAGGACGGTAGAGCGTCTGAAAGCTGTTTTCACGTTGAGGCCCCCCTGAGCCATTGATTGTTACAAAAGGTGTGACGCGCGACGGCGCCGCAGGGGCAGCACCTGTTTTACGATTTTCTACTGGAGGCGCAGTTCAGGGGCCTGTTCATGATTCACACCCCTGGATGGATGAAGCTACAGAGGCGGTCTCACCGCTAAAAATCGGCAATGCCTCTTCCAGATCTGGATGGGTCCACCATTCGGACGGGGCAGCCAATATCTGTCCATCCGATACACCGAGCGGCTGGTCTTGGCCGGCATCGAACCGACTGATATCAATAAACTTACTTATGGGACAGAGCTCTCAGGCGCAGACTGCTCCCACCCGGTGATAGCTGCGGCCGAAGTAGATCAACCCTTCGTATAAGTCGCCAGCACGAATCGCCTGGATTTCGGCGAACAGCACGCTGTGGGTCCCTACCTCCGTGGCCTGGGCGATGCGGCAGTCGAAGGATACCACCGCACCACACAGCACCGGGGCACCTGTAACCAGCGTATCCCAAGTGCCGGCCTTGAACCGCTCCTCAGGCGGCAGGGACGATGACGAAAAGATGCGTGACAACTCCTCATGTCCGGGCGACAGCGTGTTGACGCACAGAACACCGTTGGCCTTCAGCAAGCGGCTGGAATTGGCGTTGCGATTGACGCAAACCAGCAGGGTCGGCGGTTCCTCCGTCACGCTGCAGACGGCGGAGGCCGTGAACCCGCCGCATCCGGCCGAACCATTGGTGGTGATGATATTCACCGCTGCGCCCAGGCGCGCCATCGCTTCACGGAATAGCTTACTATCAACCATAACCCTCTCCTGCCTCCAGCTCTATCAGAACCGCCATCGTCGCGGCCTGATCTAAATTCCGCCCGACCGAGCGCCGGGCTGACCGTCGCCAGCCGCCAGTCTGCCAAGGGTCAAACCCTCGGCAGACTGGTATTAAAACCTTATCCGCCGACCAAGGCTGCGCCAGTTCCGAACCGCAGCGTTTGAGGCGTGGGCGGAGGTGACCGCAGCTGCCTGAAATCAGCGGGTCGGGAGGCCTTTGCGGCCTGGCCGGGTTACCCTGTCATCCCGTATCACTGCTTCTGTTGCGCGGCCTTGCGCGCTTCGGATCGGATGTACTGGAAGATATTCTCCACATCGCTGTCGCTGAGGTCGTCGAAGCGCGGCATACCGCGGTCCATTAATGCCCCGCTACGCACAACCTGCATCAGTGTGGGAAGGTCGTAGGCCATGCCGGATTCACGCAAGTCCGGTGCGCCCCCGCCCGAGGCATCCACTTCTGCCCCATGGCAAAATGTGCAGTTCTGGTGGTAGGCGATTGTCCCGTTCATGACCCGCGTCGGGTCCAGTTCCACTTTTGGATTGTCAACCGGGGTCAGGCTGTGGTCAGGCGGCGGTGTTTGGGGCAGGCGCGCCTTGCCGTCCAGCGTGAAGGTCAATAACCGGCGTGGCTGGAGCCCATACTTCCAACCCTGCGCGATGCCCGGAAATCCACCTTCCCCGATCCCGCCGCCGGGGCCCACAAGGATAGAGAGATACTGCCGCCCGCCCACCGAATAGGTGATGGGAGGCGCAATAATGCCAAGGCCCGTGCGAAACTGCCAGAGCTGCTTACCGGTCGTCGCGTCAAGCCCGAACAATTCACCCAGCAGATTGCCCTGGAACACCACACCACCCTGGGTGACCAGCGTCCCACTGACGGCTGAAACCTTGTGCGTAAAACGCCACCGCTGCTTTCCCGCTACCGGATCCCACGCCACCAGCGCGCCCTTGCCGTCCGCAGGATCGTTCGGATCGATATAGGGCATCATGTCAATGCCGGAGCGCCAGCGGTTCTTGTCCAGATCCTTTTCAACAAGCGATTCCTGCAACTCGCTGGGAGAGAAGGTCATGCCAATCTGGGTGTACGGAATGTAGATCAGCCCGGTCTGCGGACTGAAGGCACTGGCCTGCCAGCTATGTGCACCAGCCGAACTGGGGTAGATCGTCGTCGGACCGTTTTCATACCGTATACCGGGACGCTCCACCGGGCGCCCGGTCTGCAGATCGATATGATCAGCCCAGGTCACCTTGCCGTACTTTTCCGCCGAGAGCAGTTTGCCGTTGGTACGGTCGATGACATAGAAGAACCCGTTGCTGGGAGCCTGCATCATCACATCGCGGTCCTTCCCGCCGATATTCAGGCGGGCCAGGATGATGTCGGACGTGGCTTTCCAGTCCCAGGATTCGCGCGGGTTGTACTGATAATGCCACTTATACTGGCCGGTATCAGCATCAACGGCCACGACCGAAGACAGGAACAGATTGTCCTTGCCGGGCGGTGCGCGGTATTTCCAGTGATAAGGCGTGCCGTTCCCGGTACCGATCAATACCTGGTTGTTCGCAGCGTCATAGGTGATGCCGTTCCACGGCGTGCCGCCACCGCCATATTTCCACCACTGCCCGGCCCAGGTGCTGGCAGCCATGGCCATGGCCTTGTCCTCAAACGGCTTAGACGGGTCGCCTGGTACCGTGTAAAAGCGCCAAAGCACCTTGCCTGTGTTGGCATCCATGGTCGTCACATAGCCGCGAACGCCAAACTCCGAACCGCTGTTGCCAATAATGACCTTACCGTTGAACACGCGCGGGGCACCGGTGCTGGTTCCGTGGGTACCCGGCAAGATGAAATGGGTGGTCCAAACCGGCTTTCCGGTTCCGGCGTCCAAGGCAATCATACGCCCGTCGCGCGTGGCGATATAGACCTTGCCCTCCCAGAAGGCGACGCCACGATTGACACCATACATGCGCAGTGCGGCGGCGGGATCGGCCTGCGTCGCTGCAGGATCGAAAGCCCATCGTTCCTTGCCGCTCACGGCATCGACAGCATAGACCTTACCGAAGCTGCCGGAAAAATAGAGCGTGCCCTGCACCTCAATCGGCGTCGCCTCAAGTGCGCCCTCATCCGGCAGATCCAGCGACCAGGCAAGACCGAGCCTGCCAATCGTCGCTGGGGTGACATCGTCCAGCGGGCTGAAGCGCTGTTCGGTAGCATCCAGCCCGTGCTGCGCCCAATCGGCATCCTGGGCACTGGCACAGCAGGCGGCCAGCGCCAGCATCACCTGCAATACCCAAAATCGCACGTGGCTCGCCGCAGCTTTCGTGTTTGTCATTGCGCTCCCTCCTGGCGTATGGCCTGTTTCACCCCGCCGATCACAATCGCTTTGATGTCGAGGTAATCGTCGAGCCCATATTTCGACCCTTCGCGCCCATAGCCTGACTCCTTGATCCCACCAAACGGCGTGATCTCAGAAGACAGGATACCCGCATTGACGCCGACCATGCCGGTCTCCAGCGCTTCGGCCACCAGAAAGCTGCGGGCCAGATTGTTGGTGTAGACGTAAGCACCAAGCCCGGTGGAAACGGCATTGGCGATCTCGATCGCCTCGACATCCTCCCCGAAGCGGAATAGCGGAGCAACCGGGCCGAAGGTTTCCTCCTGCGCCAGCTGCATGTCCGGTGTGGCATCAACCAGCACGGTGGGGGCGTAAAAGGCCCCTGCACCGTGCCCGTCCAGCCTTTTACCGCCGGCGATCGCGCGACCGCCTCGCGCCAAGGCATCGGCGACATGGCGTTCCACCTTGGCAACCGCCGCCTCATTGATCAGTGGCCCTTGCTGCGAGGCTGGGTCTGTCCCCGGCCCGACGCGCAGGCGCGCAACCCGCTGTGCCAGCATTGCCGCAAAACGATCGTAAACGCCGTCCTGAACCAAGATACGGTTGGCACAGACACAGGTCTGGCCGGTATTGCGGAACTTGGACAGCATCAGCCCCTCGACGGCCGCATCAAGATCGGCGTCGTCAAACACGATGAATGGCGCGTTGCCTCCGAGTTCCAGTGACAAGCGCTTGAGTGTCGGCGCGCATTGAGCGGCCAGCAGCTTGCCCACCGCCGTAGAACCCGTGAAAGTCAGCTTACGGATACGGGGGTCGCCGGTGAGTACGGCGCCGACTGTGGCTGGCAAGCCGGTGACGATGTTGAGCACGCCAGCAGGTACGCCCGCCAACAGGGCCAGATGGCCAAGGGCAAGCGCGATCAACGGGGTCAGCTCTGAAGGCTTGAGCACCACGGTGCATCCGGCAGCAAGTGCAGCCGCCCCCTTGCGCGTGACCATAGCCGCTGGAAAATTCCACGGAGTGATTGCCGCAACCACCCCCACCGGCTGTTTGATGACGATTTGGCGCACCTCCGTCGAAGCGGCCGGGATCACATCGCCATAGACGCGGCGCGCCTCCTCTGCGAACCAGCGGACGAACGAGGCAGTGTAGGTAATCTCGCCCTCGGCCTCCGCCAGGGGCTTCCCTTGCTCTACCGTGAGAATCCGCGCAAGATCTTTGCGATTGGCGAGGATCAGGTCGTTCCAGCGGAGCAGTATATCGGCACGCTCTGCCGCTGGGCGCGCGCGCCAAGCCGGCAAAGCACGGGCAGCCGCAGTCACTGCCTCTTCCACCTGTGCCGCGTTCAGCGCGGGTACGGTACCGACCGGCTTGCAGGTGGCCGGATCGAGCACGTCGATCAACCGCCCGTCGCTCGCCTCCACCCACACGCCGTCGATCAGCGCACGTTGATGGAACAGGTCACGCTGCTCGATCTGGTCCAATATCGGATTTGTAAGCATTGTCACTCCACTCATGAATGTGCCACACGGCCGGCGAGCCCGCGAAGTGCAATGCCGATCTTTTCGAGAAATTCGTCTGCGTCGGAAATAGAGAAGCACAGGGGAGGACGGATCTTCAGCACATGGCCATAAAGACCTGAGCTGGAAATCAACACGCGCAGCTCGCGCAGCCGGTTCACCAGCGCAACGGCAAGCGCTTCGTCTGCTTCCCCAGTGGTCGGATCGACGATGTCCACCCCGGCAAAAAGGCCCACGCCACGCACGTTGCCAACGCGCGGATCATCCGCGCCAAGTTGGCGCAGACCCGCCAATATATGGGCTCCAACCCTCTGCGCGTTTGCCTGCAGTGCCTCGTCACGGATGACATCCAGCACCGCCAGTGCGGCAGCACAGCATACCGGGTTACCACCGAATGTATTGAAATAGCGCGCACGCTCCGCGAAACCGCTCATTACCTGGTGCGAACCGACAACACCGGCGATGGGCAGACCGTTGCCCATCGGCTTGCCCATGGTGACCAGATCGGGAACAATCCCATGTCGCTGGAATCCCCACATCCCCTCCCCTGTCCGTGCAAACCCAGGCTGAACTTCGTCCGCCACGAACAATCCACCGGCAGCGCGCACCGCCGCAACCGCCCCTGCAATGAACCCTGGTGGATCAGTCAGCACGCCATCGCTGGAGAAGATCGTGTCCAGCACGAGTGCAGCGACGCCGTAGCCGTGCCGGTCAAGGTCATGGATGGCGGCTCTCACACCGCTCTCGAACATGGCAGCAGCGCCTGTCGTGCCGTGGGTAGCGGGGTCGGGCACGGTAACAGTGCGCACATTTGGCCCAATTGGCACACCGTTGCCCAACGAAGGCGAAAAGGCCGCCACCGCAGTGGTAACGCCGTGATAGGCGTTTTCCGTCACGATGATGCCCTGCCGGCCGGTGAAATTATGGGCAATGCGCATCGCAAGATCGTTGGATTCACTGCCCGTGCAGGTGAACATCACGCGCGACAGCGGATCGGGAAAGGTCGCCAGCAGCCGCTCAGCATAATCAAGAATCACGTCTGAGAGGTAACGGGTGTGGGTATTCAGCGTTGCGGCCTGTCTGGCCTGCGCTTCAACAACCCGGGGATGGCAATGACCGACCGAGGGGACATTGTTATAAACATCGAGATAGGCCTGTCCCTTGGCGTCATAGAGCCGCACGCCTTCGGCACGAACGAATTGAACCGGCTTTTCGTAGAACAACCGGTACGAAGGCCCGAGAATCCGCGCGCGCCGTTCAACCAGCGCCCGAATATCGGGATCGAGATCGTCGGCCCGGGCAGGGTCGAACGCGTTGATCATCAGCGGAATGGTCTTTTGCATGGGAGCTTACCTCATGTTGCAGGTGGCCAGGAAATCCGCCGTCCAGTCCGCCATCGGTCGCGTTGACAGCCGTTCAAGGCCACGCCATGCCCGGCCGGTGTTCTTGGTGAGATAGGCCCGCCGCTCGGGAAAACGGGCTGCCATATCCTCAGTGATCAGCGCAGTGCTGACGTGCCGCGCCTCCATCAACGGCGCGAACAGCATGACTTCTGTGCGGTCCAGCGACTGCACAGCGTGAAAGGCCCCGGCAACGGCCAGAGGAAGTTCCATAGGTTCGCGCCCTTCATCGATCAGGTAGCAGGCCGCAATCGCAACATCAGCCACGCGTATGGAGCGGACGATATCACCGAAGTCGATCAGCCCCTGAACCCGCGCTGGATCACTGTTATTGACCAGGACATTGAACGGCGTCAGGTCACCGTGGATGATCTGACGCCGCGCACCCGTAAGGGCCGGCAGAGTTTCCCGTTCGAAACGGTCCAGCGCCCGTTCCACCAACAGCCTTTGTTGCGGGACGGCAATATTGCCAAGCAAGGGACGAAGATCGGCGACGTTCTGGATGTCCCAGTTGAGATATCGACTGGCAGCCGGATGATCAAAACTGCTGATCGCCCGGCTGAACCGCCCGACCATGGCACCAAGCGAGCGTGCCTGCGCTACTGAACGCGGAGCCTCGGCCATGAGATCTCCCTCCAGCCAAGTCAGCAGTTGGACAGTTGGCGCGCCGTCCCCCCAGTCAGCCCGGAAGAACAGGCGCCCCGCAGCATCCGGCACCAAATGCTGTACAGCAAGTCCGGTATCGACCTGTTCGAGATGGCGCAGTGCCGAAACCTGAAAATCGACGACCTCATCCGCCTCGATTGGAGATGTCAGTCGCAACACATAGCGATGGTCGCCGCAATCGAGGCGGTACAATGCGTCGCGTTCGGAGTTCAATGGAACCAGCACCCCGCTCAAGCCCCAGTGCGTCCGACACAGGTCGAGGGCTTTGGTCATCCGTTCAGTCACGTTAATCTCCGAAACAAGGGTTAGCGAGCGGCTGTGGAGCTGAAGCCGGCCGCGTGTCGCGGACTTTAGAAATCCATGCTGACTTCAAGCCCAAATGAGCGTGGCACACCCGTGACAGCCACGACCAAGCCGAAGGGGTTAATCAGTTCCGACGGCCAAACATTATATTTGCGGTCCGTCAAGTTTCGGACAAAGGCAGCCACCTTCCAACGGTCGTCTATACTGTAGCTGACGCGGGCATTATGCAGCCAGTAAGCCCCAATAGTCCCATAAGGACTGTTTGCCACTGTATTATACTGCTTGGTGCGGTAGTTCGAGTCCCAATGCAGCCCCACTATTCCGTTACTGACCGGAATGTCCCAGTCGGCCGAAAGCGTCGTGGTAAAGCTAGGCGCCAGCGCAAGATGGTTGCCGGTATAATCGGCTCCAGTCTGGTTGGCAGCAAAGTCAAGCACCTTGGTGTTAAGATAGCCGGCCTGAGCGGCGAGCGTGACGGTCGGGACCGGTCGTACGGTGAGTTCGCCTTCCACGCCGTAAATTCTCGATTTCTCGGCATTGTCGAGAAGCAGAACCGGCGGGTTGGAATTGGGGACCATGACTTGCAACTGCTGTCCACGGTAATCATTGTAAAAAGCAGTCAGGTTGAGCGTCACCTTGCGGCCGAACAGCGACGATTTCACCCCTGCTTCATAGGCCTTGACCGTCTCCGGCTTGAACGGTTCCAACTGCTTCAGCCGTTTGGCCGGAGACTGATCGAGGAAGCCGCCGTTGAAGCCGCCGGATTTGAACCCAGTGGCAGCGCTGCTGTAAAGCATCACCTCCTGGCTCAGCTTATAGTTAAGGCCAAGCCGCCAATTGAATTTCTCCGACGTCAGCCGTTTCGTTGTATCCGTCAAATCCTGCGGCGGGCCGAAGCGGTCCATGCCGCCTTGCTGCAGCGTCTGGTAGATCACTGAATGGAACGAGCGGCGCTCCCACGTATAGCGCGCACCGGTCGTCAGTGTCAGATCCGGCAGTAGCTCGTAATCGCTTTGACCGAAGATGGCATACGCATCCGTCTTCTGCCTGTTATGGGTAAAAAGACGGAAGGCAACGCCATCGCCGGCACCACGCCCGAAGACAGTGTCAAAATCGAGCAGAGCGGCGCCCGTCTGGTCCTGCTTCAGCACCTCCGTCAGATAATACGCGCCGGTAACCCAGTTGAACCCATCGCGGTTGCTGGCGAGCCGAAATTCCTGCGTGAAAGTGTCGGAGTTGACGCCAAAATCCAGCTCCACCAATCGCTTCGGCCCGCCATCCGACTCTTCAGGATCCGTGCGGCTATTGCTGTTATAGCTGGACAGTGAGACGAAGCTCAGGTCGCCTCCCAGGTTATAGTCAACCCGCAGAGAGGACTGCACATCCGTAAGGCCGCCCTTGCCCATGCGGTTCCAGTCACCCCGGTACGGGTTCGTGCCGGACGAATAGCCAAACAAATCCACGCAGCGGGCGGCATAGACATCCGCGACCGAACATGGCGCACCGGTTACCCGATCAAGCGCGCCATAGGACCTGGGGCGTACCGGTCGGGCGACGCTGCGGTAATACTGGCTCCTGGCCAGGACCGTCAGGTCGCTCGACGGCTCCCACAGCAGTTGGCCGCGCACCGCGCCATTGTTGGCGCCGTCCTCCTGGGTGCCGGTCAGCCGGTTGAGCGCGTAGCCTTTGGAATAGTTGTACACGCCGGACAGGCGCGCCGACAAAGTCTCGGAAAGCGGGCCACTGAGGTAACCTTCAAAATTTCTGGTATCGAACGAACTATATTCGGTACGAACCTGGCCAGCCAGCGTCTGCGTTGGCTTGGCGGTGATGATGTTAACGGCACCACCACTGCTGTTGCGGCCATACAATGTGCCCTGCGGCCCCTTGAGCACTTCCACGCGTTCGAGATCGAACAAGCTGATCCCCTGTGCCGAAGGGGCGCTGATGTAGACTTCATCGACATAGAAGCCATTAGGACCTGCGTTATTGCTGTTGAAGTCATTCAGGCCAACGCCGCGAATTGTGATATTCGGCGGCCCACCGGCCCCCGTAGGCGAGATAATGCTGACGTTGGGGAGGTATTGCGCAAAGTCCTGAATGCCGCGCAGCCCCTTGTCCTGGATTGCATCTGCGGAAAAGGCCTGGATCGCAATGGGCACGGACTGGATGCTTTCACCGCGCCGCTGCGCCGTCACCACGATTTCGTCGAGGGTGCCGGACTCAGCTTTCGCCTCAGCCTCTGCGGACTGTGCGTGCGCCGCGCCAACGGAACCAATAAACACCGACGAAAATCCCAAAAGGAACAGCTTGTATGAAGTCTTCATTTCTTTCCCCCGAATCCCTGTTCTTTATCCCTGCATTTGCAGTGTAATTTTTGTAATTGCTCACATGGCTTGTTTCAGCGGCGTTCGCTTTCGCCTTCGGTCAGATTCGAAAGGCCATTGATTGCGATGAGATCGCGTAAATCCGCCGTTTTTGAAAACTGGGGCTTCAGCACAGAAACCCGATTCCGTGCTGCGCGCCAACCACGTGAGCAATTACTGATTTTCGGCCATGACGATCGTGGAGATCTTCCTGAACCCATCGCTGACTTTCAGGACCATGCCGTCGCCGAGGGGCATGTGGACGATGGAGCCTGGCCCTATGGGCTGCTCCGGCTGGCCACCAACCGCGACGCTACCTTCGCCCTTGAGGACAATAAAAGTTTCGGAATAAGGCGGCGGCGGCACCGATCCATAGGTGCCAGCCTCCGCCTTCCAAAGAACCACATGCGCCCGGCCCCGGTGGTCGTGTTTCAGAATCCGGTGTAGTGCCTCGCGCCCCTCACGAGAATTCGATGAAAAGACGAATCCGTCTTCCTCATCTGCTGCCAGATAGTATTCCATGCCAACTCTCCTTCAGCCGTTCTGTGACGGCCAGCGTCATGCACAGGGGGTGTCCCAGGCAGGTGTTGCATCAACCTGCGCAGAAGGTCATTTATGCGGTTCAGAACCACCTGGACTGGACGGCCTGGTGCCGACCGCCCTTGATCGTGACGGATCCAGGAAGGTTGCGTTTTTTCTCAATCGCAGGGCGGGCGCATCCGCTCCCTTGGCGTGACAAACGCAAAGGCAGCGGGCGGTGCAGCCATCAGCATCATATCCGCCTAGGGTCAAACCCCCGGTGGCTTGCTATAAGCAAAGTATCCCCAAAAAAAGTGGTCACCAATTTTGGGATAAAATGCTGCTGAAACAAAAAAGGTTCTAAGCAGGCACTTGTTGGTTTGTCATAGAATGACTGCTTAGCCAGTTACTCAGCGTGCGACGATCTGGCGCTCATCCAGCGAGCGCATACTGGGCATCACTTGATCAGCAAACAACCGCATGGAGCGTTCCACCTGATCATAGGGCATCGCCCCATAGCTGAAGGTCAGGTTACTGTTATGGCCGCCCGTAATGCTCAACCGACGTTCATATTTCTCCAGGATTTCCGCAGGAGTGCCCCAGAGCTGGGCGTTGATGTAGGCATTGAGCACCGCTTCCTTGCCCATGGCGCGCAGCATAGCCGCACCCTTGTCATAGGCATCATAGCCTTTCACGCCAGCAAAATCGTTTCCGAACAGACGATAGTGATTAATCACCGACATGAAGTATGTGCCGATATGGTGGCGCGCCATACGCTCAGCCTCAGCGGAATCTTCATGGCAGAAGATGAAATCAGTGAGAGTCGGCAATGGAGCCGTTTTGCCGAAGGTTTCGCGATAGATATCGCGGTAGCTGGTTATCGCCGGCATGTGCGCTTCGATGGGCTGCTGGATAAAACATGTCATCGCGGCCCCCAGTTCAGCGACCGGACGCACAGAGTCAATAGAAGTCGCCACTGCGAAGAAACGCCCGTCGAACGTCCGCGGCGGGCGAGGCCGGATCTGCACACGCGGCTGACGGTAGAACTTGCCTTCGTACTCAGCATAACCGCTTACCAGCGAGTTGAGCACGAAGCGGGCGGCTTCGTCAAAACGCTCCCTCGACTCCGACATGTCAACGCGGAAACCATCGTACTCATCCTTAGCGAGGCCGCGTCCGAACGCAAGCAAGAGACGCCCTTCGGTCAAGATATCAAGTTGGGCCACATCCTCGATCACGCGCAACGGGTCGTGCCAGGGCAGGATCACGGCGCCGAGACCCAACTTGGCCCGGCTGGTGCGCCCTGCGAGGTGGGCCAGGACCTGAAAGTTGCTAGGACACATTGCATAACTGCTGAAATGGTGCTCGACCGACCAAAGCGTATCGAAGCCGAGTTTATCCGCGAGAATGCCAATGCGAACTTCCTCGCGATACATGTCTTCGTCGGTAACACCCTCAAACAGGTTACCCCAGTTCATGTTGTAGCTGATCGTCATGGTGCTTCTCTTGCCCTCCCGTGGCGTTGGAGAAATCCAGACCAAACAGGGCTGATTGCCCCCGTTTGGCGTTGATAGCTGCCCGATTAAATGAGTGATAACTCAATTTTTTTGGGCCGTCAATGGGCGTTACAGTTCGGCGACTTCAATGTTGCGATGACCAGAAAAATAAACAAAATATGTTATTTATCAATATCTTATATAAAAACACCGCGATGGTCAGCGCCGTCATCCAACCGCCCTTTTCTGCCCCGGAGCGCCCGTAACCAGCATTGATCTCCCTTTTTTTCAGCACAAAATGAGTCGAAACTCAAACATCATGGGTGGAGGGGGAAGCGCATCCGTTGCCACGCCGGCAATTGACAGCGCAGGAAATTGAGTTATGACTCATTTTACGTAGAAGAGAAGGGGCTTGATGTGCGAGCCACCCGCTCCTGCGTGATTTCCCTGAGGAGTAAGGAATGGCAAAGCGCAGCGTTTTTGTGATTGGGATGGGCAACATGGGGAGCCAGGTTGCGAGCGCGTTGCTCACCGCCGGGCAAAGGGTCACTGTCTGGAACCGAGACCGGCAAAAGTGCGCGCCTCTGGCTGAACGCGGCGCGACAGTGGCCGAAGATATTGCGGCCGGTGTTGCCGCCAGCGATGTCGTGATCGGCTGCGTGGCCAATTACGCCGTCGCCGGCGAACTGCTCGGCAGCGAGGCAGTCAGCCAGGCGCTCTCCGGCAAGTTGCTGATGCAGTTCACCACTGGCACCCCTCAGGAAGCGGCAAATATGCTGGCTTGGGCAGAGGGTATTGGCGCTCGCTACCTGGAAGGCACAATCCTTTCCTACCCGCAGGAAGTCGCCGCAGCTGAGGCCTGCCTTCTCTATTCCGGCCCGCGTGCTTATTTTGATGAGGTTGAGGGTTTGCTTACTGCGTTCGGCGTACCCCTCTATGTCAATGCAGACATCGGCTCCTCAGCCGCGCTTGACGGCGCATTGCTGGGTTCTTTCGTCATCGGCACGCTGATTTCCTTCATGCACGGCGCGGCGATTTGCGATGTGATGGGCATCTCACTTGATACCTATCTGGATTTCAGCATTCGGCACGTCCACCCTGGCTTCAATGAAAGACGAATGCGGGAGATCATCACCATGATCAAGAGCCGCGACTATTCAGGCAACCAGTCTAAGGTCGAAACGTGGAGCGCCGGCATCGACATGCTGGCCGCTTTCAGTCGGATGGTGAACATCGACACGATCCTGCCGGACGTCTTCCGCCAGTTGCTCGCCCGCACGTCTGCCGCAGGGCACGACAAGGACCAGCTTGGCGCCATGTATGAGATTCTGCGTAATCCGGCGCTCGCGGAAAAGCAGGCCTGATCCCTGGTCCCAGCCTGGTATTCCCAGGCTCCGTTCAATCATTTGTTGCAGGGCGGCAGGCGGCCAGGTTGCTGGCGCTGCTGCCTTTGGCTGCTGGCACCGATGAAATTAGGATTCCCGCGATAACGATCGTGGCACCCAAAATCACCTGGGGCCCGATGGGTTCGGCAAAGATCCATGCGGCGCTGAGCATTGCAAACACCGGTGCCAGTAATACCGTCAGGCCCGCACGCGGGCCGCTTACGCGGTCCAGAGCCTTGATCAGCAGCCCCTGCCCTCCGCACTGGATCACCAGCCCAAGGCCGATGACCGCTATCCAGCCGGAAAGCGAAGCCGGAACGGCCCGGCCGGTCTCAAGCAGAACCACCGGCAGCAGAAAGAACGCAGTGGCAAAACCGCTCCATTGCAGGATGGTCAACAGGCCGTAATGGCGCCGCAGTTTCGCGGACACGAGCAGGTATCCGGCGAAGAATACAGCCGAAACGAGGCCACAGAGGATACCATTCAGATTGGTGGCCGAAGGCTGCCCAGCTCCGGCAAGAATGGCCGCGCCCACCAGTGCGACGACTCCACCGATCCAGAATACACGCCCCTGGCGCTGCCCCATCAGCGATGCGATGGCACCTGCCACAGGTGCGGCGAGGTTGTTCAGCAATGTTGCGTTGGCAACCGACGTTTCGCGAATCGCAATGTGCAGGAGGACGAGATCACCGGCAAAAAAGAACCCTGAAAGGATGAGCAGCCCAGCGTCGCGCCGGTTCCGAGGCCACTTCTCGCCCCAGCCGCGCCAGCCGATCACGATGCTGACCGCCAATGCCGAAATCAGCACGCGCCAAAATGCGCTGGCCGCGGCTCCCACATCGCTGAAGCGGACCATGATCGAAACGGTCGAGATGATCAGTGCCGAAAATACAAGCATCGCTTGTGGATGGATCTGCGCCTGCCCTGCTGCCGCGAGAGGGAGAGGCGATACAGGCGTTTCCGGCACGCCTGGGGACGAATGCGATATCGGCATACAAACTCTCGGTGGACAGCGCACTGCACATGTGGCAATTGCGCCAGGAGCATTTATGAGTCATGGCTCATTCTCATTGCATTCGTCAACCGTGGTAGTGTGCTGCTGTGGAACTGAAGTTTATCCGTTACCTTGAGGCTCGTCTGGCCCTCAATCCGCCGACGAAGAAGGGCGAGCGCACGCGTGAGATGCTCAAGATCGCGGCGGCCAAGGTGCTTGAGGAACAGGGCTATCACGACCTTCGGCTGCGCGATATCACCAAGTCCGCCGGTGTGGCCGAGGGGACGATCTACGCGCATTTCCAGGATCGCGATGGCGTGATCAACATGGTCATGGGCTTGTTCCTCCAGGAATTTCTCCGACTGCACATCAACCTGCGTCCTAACACTGCCGACCCTGCCAATCGCCCCGAGCTGTTCACCATCGTACGCACCGCGATCAGGCGGTGGTTCGATCTCTCGCGCGCGAATTCAGGCCTGTTTCGTTGCATGTTCCAGATGAGCGAGGATAAGCCGGTGTTCGCTGCGCAGGTGCAGGACTTTAACCGCCAATGGTCGATGCAGCTTTCGCAGGAAGCACTGACAGGCCGGGGCCAAGCCTATTCCGACGTGGTGCTGCTATTGACCTATGCAATGAAGTTCATGCTGGCCGAAGTGGTCCGCAAGCTGATCGTCTATCCAGATCGGCAGTTTGTGGCGACGGTGGAGGCTATGGGCGCGGACGATGGCATCGTTGCCGATGCTCTGAGCGTCATCTGGGTTCGAACGCTTTATCCCGATGCCACCTTCCCCGGCAACCTTGACACCCAATTGGCGAGGATCATCGCCTGGCAAGGGTTATCCCAAGGGGAACCGCAAACAATCCTGACCGCCACCACGAAATAGCGCCGGATTGACCGAAAGGCCTGTTTCCCCGGGAGTGATACAGATACCTACCCCCGATCAAACACGGATGTGATGCCATGTTCGAGGGGCGTTTGATCGTCGGGCATTAAACTGGGTTGACCGGTGCAAAAAACTGAGTTCATACTCAATTTTATGGGCCAGCCTCCGCAGACCGTAAACGACTTTCTGTGGAGATGCTGGCGGACACGCTGCTTCTGCAACCCGCCCGGGAGTTCCCATGACCGAGGCTCAGCTCAATACGGAATATACGACCCTGCATCGGCTCCTCGACCGGCAACGCGCTGCGTTTCTGAGCGATGGCCCGCCAGACCTTGCCGCACGCAAGCGCAGCCTGGTAAAGCTGCGCAAAGCCGTCATCGCCAACCGAGCCGCCTTGGAGGAAGCGATCAACGCGGATTTCGGCCATCGTTCGCGGCACGAAACCGGGCTGATAGAACTGCTCGGCATAATCCAGGGCATCGACTACTACCGCAGAGGTCTGCCGCGCTTCATGCGGCGGGAGAAGCGGCATGTGGCACCCGTTTATTGGCCGGCGCGAGCCTATGTTGAATACCAGCCACGGGGTGTGGTTGGGGTAATGGCACCGTGGAACTATCCCGTCTCGCTCGCCATCAATCCGCTGACCGCGGCACTGGCCGCCGGTAACCGGGTGATGATCAAGCCTTCAGAGGCCACGCCGCACACCAGTGCCGCCATCCAACAGATGCTCGCCACTTGCTTTGCCCCAGAGGAAGTGTCCGTTGTGCTGGGCGGCCCCGATGTGGGTGCCGCCTTCTCCGCACTTCCCTTCGACCATCTGCTGTTCACCGGCAGTACCGAAGTCGGGCGCTCGATCTTGCGCGCCGCCAGCGAGAACCTTGTTCCGGTAACCTTGGAACTTGGTGGGAAATGCCCGGCGGTTATCGCACCCGGACGGCTGGACGACCGGGCACTTGCCGCACTTGTATTTGGCAAGCTCTCCAACGCCGGACAAACCTGCGTCGCACCCGACTACCTGTTCGTTCACCACAGCGATATGGCTGCGTTTGTCTCTGGCTACAAAGAGACGGTCGCCCGCTTCTATCCCAGCGGTCCGGCCAGCAGCGATTACAGCAACATTGTGAATGACAAGCACATCACCCGCTTAACCGCGCTGCTTAGCGATGCGCAGGCCAAGGGCGCCACTGTGGTGCCGGTCGGCCCGCTGTCCCATACGCCCGCAGGGCGCGGACAGACCATTGCGCCCACGCTGATCCTGGGTGCCACGGACGAAATGCGGGTCATGCAGGAGGAGATTTTCGGTCCGATAATGCCCGTGCTGACCTACGACACGATTGAGGAGGTGATTGCCTACGTCAACGCCCGGCCGCGCCCACTCGCCCTCTATTACTTCGGTGCGCACGATTCGTCGTGCAAAGCCCTGATGACCCGGACAATTTCAGGGGGCTTCGGGATCAACAATACCCTCCTGCACGCCGGACAAGAAGACCTGCCGTTTGGCGGCGTCGGTGCCAGTGGCATGGGTGCCTATCATGGCGTTGAAGGTTTTCGCACGATGAGCCACGCCAAGGCGATTTTCGTCCAGAGCCGCTGGTCACTCGTCAGCCTGCTCCACGCACCTTTTGGCAAGCTCATGGACCGGGCACTGGCATTCTCGTTGCGCTGACGATCAAGTACAGGGCGGGCAGCCAGACTAGGCAGAAGATCAGTATGACTCTGCGCTTCGCCGACTGCACGCCAGGAGGTTATCCCTGAAGCCGCAGCCATCGTGGCCCGATCAGGTTTGCACGCTACATTGGAAATGCTTAACTCCCCGCCGCTGGCAGACGTCGGGCGCAGGGCTGAACCGTTATGCCCTGCTCCACCGGCTCGATCTGCTCCGCCCGGTTTCCGCGCACCATCGTAAGCTCGACAAATGCCGCCTGCGGAGGAACGCGGGGCGCGCCTGATCATTGCAGCAATGGACCTGCAACCACCGATAAGGAAACGACATGATCCGCCATTTGCGCAAATGGGCGCAATCCCACCTGCCGTGCCGGCTGCTTCTGCTGGCTTTGGCCACCCCGGCGGCCCTGCAGCCGCTCACCGCCTACGCTGGTTCTCCGGTCACCGGGACGGGGACGGAGGCTCGCCAATCGGGTTCGCCCGTATCGCCCCGCGACGGCTGGGCCACAGCATGGGCCGCCGCGCCAAGCGATGCGATCGCCCCGTTGGCCACAAATAACCCGCCGCCCTTCGCTGACATGACCTTGCGAACCACCTTGCGCCTTTCGCTTGGCGGCGACGCATTGCGTGTGCGCATCGGCAACGATCTCGGCACGGAGCCGCTCGTCATTGGTGCGGCCAGCGTGCGCCAGCGTGGTGCGGCCGTATTTGTGCCGCTTCGATTCGGCGGGCAGCCTGGGATCACCATCCCGCCGGGGCAATCGGTACTCAGCGATGGAGCGGCGCTGTCCATGCGTGCGCTGGATTCGGTACAGGTCAGTGTCTACGTGCCCGGCCCAGTCGCCCGCCTCACCGGCCACGCCATCGGACGGGATCCCACGTGGATCGACATCGGCAACCAGACCCTCCGCAGCGAACAGGCCGCCGGTTTTCCCGGATTTAGCCCGCTCTTGCTGACTCAGGTCGATGTACAAGGCGCCCCCGATGGGAGTCGGGGCACGATCGCCGCGCTGGGCGACTCAATCACGGACGGTTACCTTGCTTCGTTCGACGGTTCAAAGCGTTGGCCCGATATCCTGGCCAACCGGCTGCAACAGCAGCGACATGAACTTGGCGTCGCCAACCTCGGCATTTCCGGAAACCGCCTGCTCCGGGATGGAGACGGCTTATCCGTGCTCCACCGCCTTGACCGCGACGTGTGGAGCCTCTCCGGATTGAAGGTGGTCGTCCTGCTCATCGGGGTAAACGACCTCGGCCATGCCTTCGCGGGAGGCACGCCGATGCCCTCCCCGGCTGAATTGATCAATGGATACCGGCAGGTCATCGCCGGAGCGCGAGCGCGCGGCGTTCCAATCGTTGCTGCTACAATCCCGCCCTATGGCCGCGCCTATTATCATGACCGCGTTGGAGGCGAAGTGCGCAACGCCGTCAACCTCTGGATCCGTGAAGCCAGGGAATTCGACGCTGTGATTGATCTCGACAATATCTGTGCCGACCCTCGTGAGCCAGAAGCCCTGTCGCCCGTTTGCGATGGCGGTGATGGCCTACATCCGTCTGACAGTGGCTATCTCCTGATCGGAAATGCGATCGAACAGGTGCTCGCCACCCTGCCCGTCCTTCAGTCACACTGAACCGCGCCGGGATTGTCGGCGGCTCCAACTCCTGAGAGGATGGGGCTACGAAGTGCCGAGACAACGAACAAATTTTCAGCCGAGGTCCGTGAGCGGGCCGTTCGGCTGGTGCTGGATCACGAGAAGGATCACCCGTCGCGATGGGCGGCGGTGTCGTCCGTGGCGTCCAAGATCGGCTGTTCGGCGCATACGCTGAACGAGTGGGTCAAGAAGGCCGAGGTGGAAAGCGGCAACCGCGCTGGTATTCCGCTGGATGTGCTGGAGAAGCTGAAGGCGCAGGAGCGGGAGATCCGGGAACTGCGCCAGGCGAATGAAATCCTGCGCAAGGCGTCGGCATATTTCGCGATGGCGGAGCTCGACCGCCGACTGAAATGATGCTGGGTTTTGTTGATGCCCACCGCCAGGAATACGGGGTCGAGATCCTATGAGGTGAAGAGCGGCCGGAACCGCGTCAGAGTTCTGGTCCAGCACTGAACCCGGAGGCCGTCATGTCCAACGCACCCACTGCGTCCACCATTCGTGTCGATCTCGGCGCGATCTTCGTTTCGCTTGAACTGAGCCAGTCGAAGTGGCTGGTCACATCGTTGACGCCGGGTGGCGGCGAGAAGATGTCAAAGCATTTGGCGCGCGCATTTCCCGGTGCCGCTCTTTTGCTGGGTCTGAAAGAGATCGGGGCGGATGCTGCGGCCGTATTGTGGGGCGAAGGGCTTTGCCGGCATTTCGACAACCGCAGACAGGTCGCCGCCTACGCGGGTCTCGCGCCGACACCATGGCAGAGCGGCCAGGTGGATCACGAGCAGGGAGTGTCAAAATCAGGTAATCCACGCCTGCGCACAACGTTGATCCAGATCGCCTGGCTGTGGCTCCGCCATCAGCCGGATACCGCACTGACGCTCTGGTTTAAGGATCAGGTGGCCAGGAATGGGGGACGGCTCAAGAAGACGATGATTGTCGCCGTCGCCCGGAAGCTGTTCGTTGCCCTTTGGAAATATACCCGTGCGGGCGTTGTCATTGAAGGCGCCGTGCTGAAGGCAGATTGACGTTCCAAACGCTCATGAATTTCCCTGGGGAGGAATCTCCCTCTGGAGCCCGGACGGGCGAACCGAAAATCGGCATGGCTGTCAAACAGCCGCGGTTTGAGAATGGTCTCGCCCAATTGAGCCTTGCCCGCCGCATGCGGGATGTTGGTGCAGTCGCCCTGGTCGGCTGACCGTATATAAGTTGGATCAGGCCTGGTCTCCTGGCCGCGTCATGAAAGCAGGCTCACGCCGTGGATGCCAGATCAGGCCACAGGAGCATGACATGAAAAGCTGACGAAAATTTCCATTGATTCCCCTCATATAAGCCGATTTGCGAGGTTTTGCCAATCGCCCCGTCGACTGTGCGTCTGCATGCGGGTCGCAAGGCTGATCTGGCCAAACTGTCGGCGCGCGCACAGCGCGATATCGGCCTTAAGGCCGATATCCGGCGGGTGTTCGATGAGAATTTCCAGGTCTATGGGGTCCACAAAGTCTGGCGGCAGTTGCAGCGCGAAGGCATCCAGGTGGCACGCTGCACGGTCGCGCGGCTGATGCGGGAGATGGGCCTGCGGGGTGCCATCCGCGGCAAGCCGGTGAAAACTACCATTGCCGACAAGGCTTTACCCTGTCCGCTGGACCGGGTGAGCCGGCAGTTTCGGGCTGACCGGCCCGATCAGCTGTGGCTTTCCGATTTCACGTATGTGTCCACCTGGAGCGGGTTCGTCTATGTGGCTTTCATCATCGACGCCTTTGCCCGGCGGATCGTCGGCTGGCGGGTATCCCGCACGGCCAACGCCGCCTTTGTCCTGGATGCCCTGGAGCAGGCCCTGCATCAGCGCCGACCAACCGGGAAATCTGGACTGGTTCACCATTCGGACCGGGGCAGCCAATATTTGTCCATCCGATACACCGAGCGGCTGGGCCTGGCCGGCATCGAACCGTCGGTCGGCAGTGTCGGCGATTCATACGACAATGCCTTGGCCGAGACCGTCAACGGCCTCTACAAGGCGGAGGTCATCCACAGGCGGGGACCATGGAAATCCTTTGAAGCCGTGGAATACGCAACCCTCGAATGGGTCGACTGGTTCAACAACCGCCGCCTGCTCGAGCCTATCGGAAATATCCCGCCCGCAGAAGCCGAACAACGCTATCATGACACTGTGAGCGCTCAGAAATTGGCGGCGTGACTCACGAACCTTTGCCGCCGACAATCCCGGCGCGGTTCAGGAGGACTCTACTTTATCACGATTACGGAAGGTGGCCAGCGCCTCCACGAGAAAGCGTATCTGGGCTTCGCTGTTGTAGATATGGGGCGAGATGCGCAGCGCGTTGAGCTTGGCGAACGCCGAGGAGTTCACCTTGATCTGGAACTGTTCCCACAGGCGCCGGGCGATATCATCGGCCGATCGATCCTCGCCGACATGGAAGGAGGTGATCGCGGCGGCACGACCGGGCGCCCGCGGTGTCAGCACCCGCCCCCAGCCAACCTGATCCAGGCTGTCGCGCAGCAGGCGGGAGAGCGTGTCCAGCCGCTCGTGGAACACCGTTTCGCCGATCGTTTCGTAGAATTCAATCGCTTCGAGAAAGCCCATTTCTGATGCGAGGTTCTTGGGCCCGTGATTGTCCAGCTTGCGGGCAGTGTCCTGCCATGCCACCGGCGTGCCGGGCACATGGGCGGGCCCTGCAATCGGCCAGACACGGTCAAGGATACGCTTGCTGAAATAGGCGAACCCGGCACCCGAACCACCCAAAATCCATTTGTGGCTGGGGGCGGCAAGGTGGTCGATGCCGGTATCGGCAATGTCGATCGGCAGGGCACCGAAGGCCTGTGCGGCATCCACCGACACGATCAGCCCGTGACGATGCCCCAGTTCGGCCAGCGCCTTCACCGGCATCCGGAAACCGGCCCGGTAGTTCACCCAATTGAGGAACAGGATGCGCGTCCGGGGCGTGATTGCGGCCGCATATTTGGCAATGATGTCCGCGTCGGATCCCGGCTCGGCGCTCAGATCGACGAAGACCAGCTTCACGCCATGGCGCCGGGTGAGATTAAGGAAGGATTGGAACGCGGTAAAGTGGTCATAGCGGTCCAGGATAATCTCATCGCCTTCCTGCCAATCCATGCCCTGGGTCAGCAGGTTGATACCCTCGGTCGTGCTGCGGGTGAGCGCGATCTCGTCGGCGTCGGCGTTGATCAGTGTGGCCACACGGGCCCGCACCTGTTCCAACAGGTCGGTGCGGTTGCTATCCTGCGGATGGCTGGCAAGATGGCGCTGCCAGCGCTTCTGGGCTTCCAGGACCAACCGCGGCGGCGGGCAATAGGTGCCGTTGTTGAAGAAGGTAATGCCGTTGACAAGGTCGAACTGCGTCCGGATCCGATTCCAGTAGGACGCATCGGGGCCGCCGGCGGGCGGCGCGAACGCGGCCCGATCGGTGGCGAAGCCGCCATCGATGATCGCATAGGCCCCAACCTGTTCCAGCCGGATGATCGGCGGCAGATCCTTTTCGGGCGGGGTATCGTGGATGACGAGGCGGTCGAGCAGAGCCTGGGTCATGCTGATGTCCTTGTTGGCACGGGGCGGCGGCTATCGTCCGCAGGTGCAATCGCTTTGGGCTGCCGCGTGCGGGCGGCGCCGATGGTGAAATAACTGATGGCCTCGACGGCGAAGAACACCATGAAGGTGATCAACGCGCCGTTGTAGCTGCCGCTGCGATCGTAGACCTGGCCGAGCAGGGTGATGCCGAACGCGCTGGCCACGAACATTGCGGTGAACATCACGCCTGAAATGGCGGAATAGCTTCGAAGCCCGAATTCGCGCGCGATGAAGAAGGGCAAGATGTCGCTCTCACCGCCATTCTGGATACCAATGATCGCAATCGCCAGGGCCGCTACCGCAAAACTGGGTGTGGGCAGGGCGATCAGCATCAGCAGGCCGATCGCCGGGATCAGCGTGACGGCGAACGCGACATGATAGGGGGGCAGGCGATCAAGCATTATCCCCGTGACGACACGCCCGACGACCACCGCGCCGGAATAGATCGACAAAAACAGCGCCGCATCGCCGGTGGTAAAGCCGCCATCCAGCACCAGCGGCGTCAACTGGCTGAGGAAACCCTGTGACGGTGCGGTGCAGAACAGCACGGCTGCCAGCAGCAGCCAGAAGGCGCGGGTGCGCGCAGCCTGCTTCAACGTGTGGCCAGTATCGTCCGCGTCGATTCCGGATTGCACCGCGACATGCGGCGGCTCGCGCAGCGTCGCGAGCACGATCGGCAGTCCGATCAGCACCGTCTGTGCTGCCAGAGCGACATAGCCGGCCCGCCAGCCATAGCCGGCAATGATATAATGGAGGACGAACGGCACGATCATCGCCATCAGCGGTATGCCGCAGGCGGTCAGGCCCAGCGCCATTCCCCGGTTGGCGACGAACCAGCCGGTCAGGGATTTGGCGAAGACAGGCCCCGAATTGGCGGGTGCTGCCACCAATGTCCCAGCCATGATCAGCGTCAGAACCACGAGGCTGCCGCTGAGCGAGGCATAGCCGAGATAGAGAAGGCCGATTGCGAGCGCGCCCAAGGTGGACATCGTCCGCACGCCAAAGCGGTCGATCGCGCGTCCGACGAAGGGGGCGGCGAGCACGCCCAGGCAGCCAATTCCCTGGGCGGTCGCGATTTCACCACGTGTCCATCCAAAGGCGTCCTGCAGGCTGGGGATGAACAGGCTGGAGATATAGGTGTACAGCGCGATGCCGGTGCCGTTGCCGATCGTCACGCCGAGTGCGAGCCGCCAATGCTGGTGCCATTCGGAAGATGATGGGGTGCCGGCCGATGCGTTGTCGGTGGTGGCGGATGCCTCAAGGGGCTTATGGGCGGCGGTCATGCGGAGAGCCTGCCCAAAGCCCAGATCGCGCGATCAAGGTCGTTACGGCTGTTGTGGACGTGCGGCGATGCGCGCAGCCGCACCCCCGCACCCGTGCCGACCAGGCCGAGATACACATTCTCTTCCTTTAGAAGAAGCTGCTGGATCTCGGCGGCGGGCCGGCCGTGGATCGAGAAGGTCGTGAGCGGGCTGGCGGCATCCGCTCCTTCCGCGCCTGCAGTCAGTTGGACGGCAGGCAGAACGGACAGGCCATGCCGCAGATAGGCCGCAAGTTCGAGGATGCGCGCCTCGATCGCGCTGCGGCCGACCGCATTCTGCCAGGCAACCGCCGTGCCGAAGCCGAGCAGGAACGGGATGTTCTTCTGCCCCGCATTGCGATCCAGCCGGCGGGCGCTGTGATCGAATGCCGAATTGGACTTCGGGTCGTAACCGCCGCCGACCGTGGGCCAAATGAGCCGTTGGGCATCCTGCCGGAAAAAGGCGAAGCCGCCACCATGTCCGGCCAGGGCCCATTTGTGCCCCGGCGCTGCTGCGAAATCGACATCCAGGTCGCGGACGGAGAGGTTCAGCGCACCGAAGGTCTGGCTGGCATCGAGCGCAACCAGCGTGCCATTGGCATGTGCGGCATCGGCCAGCCGCCGCACGGGCAACCGCCGTCCGGTCCAGCCATTGACGTGGGACAGCACCAGCAACCGGGTGTCCGGCGTAAGCCGCGCCGCATAATGGGCGACGACCGCGTCATCATTCAACGGGCGGTCGCCGATCTGCACGTCGACCGGGCGCACGCCGTAGCGCGCGCGCAGCGTCTCCACGATTGCGACGATGTTGGGATGGTCGCTGCCGTCGAACAGAATCTCGTCGCCCGGGTGCCAGTCGAACCCGTAGAGCAGCAGGCTGAAGCCCTCGGTCGTGCTGCGGGTGAGGGTGATCTCTGCTTCCGACGCATCGATCACATCCGCGATGGCGGTGCGGACAGGTTCGAGTTCGCCAAGCCGCATCGGATTGGCCGGATTGGCGGACAATTGATGCTGCCAACGTTCCTGCGCTTCAAGGACGAGGTTCGGCGGCGGCGCATAGGTCGCGTTGTCCAGATAGGCGAGGCCGCCCGCAACCAGGAACTGGGTGCGCAGAGCATCCCAGAACCCGGCGTCACGCAAATGATGCGCGGGTGCGATGGTGCCGACATCGGCAAGCGGTGTCGGCCGCTTCGGCGGGTTGGCCAGGTGCGCGGCCGTACTGGTGGTCGCCATCGGATTTTCTCCTGAAAGAGGGCTTTCGGGCATCAGAAGTTCACACTCAGCCGCGCGTAATATCGGCCGCCATCCGCCTCGTAAGGGCGATAGATCGGATACCGGGCGCCGAGCGACGCCAGCCGGATCTCACGATCAGGGTAGTTGTTCAGGAAATTCTCGACGCCGATCGTCGCCCGTACCGCGGAGGTCAGCGCATAGCTCACGCTCGCATCGAGGAAGACCTCGCTGCCGAACCGCTGATTGAGCGAGATATTGTCGAAGAAGGGTTGGGTCCATGCGCTATACCACGTGCCACGCAGGGTCGCCTGAAGTTGACGGTACGATGCGTCGATCGTCAGTGATGCCTTGTGCTGCGGCAGCCGATCTTCCAGCGCCTGCTGCCGCAACGGCGAGATCACGCCGGGCTTGGACTTGGTAATCTCTGTTTGATTATAATTGTACAATGCGGTCGCGTTGATGGTGGTATCGGTATCAATCGGCAGCTGATAGGAAAAGACCGCATCCACACCCTGGGTACGGGTGGTGAAACCATTGACATAGAAGTTGAACGTATCCAGCCCCTGCGCCAACGTGACGCCCGATGCCAGCAGATTGGCTCGTTCGGCGGCGCTCAGCGTGTAGTTTCCCGACAGGCCGAGCCGGTCCTTCACGCGGATATTGTAGTAATCAAATGTCAGGTTTGCCTGCGACGACAGCGCATAGGTCAGCCCGCCGCTGAGATTGAGCGAGCGTTCCGGTTCCAGCGGAGTTCCACCGCGCAGGACGGCCACCGGATTGATCGACGGAATGGTGCCCCGGGTCATGATCTCGGTACCGCTGGGCGAGGGTTGCTGGCTGGTGTTGGTCAGGTTGGCCTGTCCAGGCGTTGGTGCACGAAAGCCGGTGCTGAGCGTTCCGCGCAGCGCCAGCTGGTTCGTCAGCTGGTAACGCCCCGCGATCTTGCCGGTCGCGGCGGAGCCCGCATCGGAATAATCCTCGAACCGGCCCGCCGCATCGATTTCCAGTGCCTCGCTGATCTGCGCATCAACATCGACATATGCGGCGACACTGTGTCGGCCGAACTTTCCGGCCTGGGTCGGGTCGGTGCCGAAAAAGCCATTCGAGCCGCCAGGATAGCCGAAGGCCGCGCCCGGCCCCAATGCATAGGCCGCCGTTTCACCGGTTCCGACCCGATATTGTTCGTGCCGGTATTCCCCGCCAAAGGCGACGGTCAGCGGTTCCGCCAGCCCAACCTCTGGACGCCAGGTCAGATCAATGTTCGCGCCATATTCGGATTGCGTCCTGCTCCCCGCGTAGAAACGTTTTGGAGATGCGGGCCCGAGCGAGGCATTGACCGTGTTGTCGATGTTGTAACGGATCTCGTTACGGCCATATCGGACGCTCAGATCCCATGCCAGATCGTCAGCAAGCTCACCCTTCAGGCCCGTGACGACATCGGTATCCTTGCTGCTGGCCCGAAAATTCGGGGTGAACCCACCCGGATAGACGGAGCGCAGGGTCCAGTTCCCCCAAACCGGCAGCGGGTTGAAGAAACCGGTCGTTTCCGGGTTGCGCCAGACGAAATCGCTTTCGCCCTTGCTGGTGCTGTGGCTTGCGAAGGAATAGAGGTTCAGACTGTCGGCCAGGTCGAAAGACGCGTTGACGAAGCTGCGGTAATTCTCCTGTTCGGGCTGGCCGATCCGTTGTACCGGGTCGCGCAGGGCAGCTTTGTAGAAGGCCGCGTTCCCGTACTGGCCACCATTGGTGGCCAGCGCCTGGGCGGCGGGGTTCTGGTCGTTCCGGGCGGTGCGATCGCTGTTGGTATATTCGAAACTGAGATTGATCTGGCCACGGTCTGTCAGGGGAAGCCCAGCGTTCACCCCGGCCTGATAGTTCGTGCCATCGCCCGCATAATATTGACCGACCTGTGTATAGGCGCGGATGCCGGGCCGATCTTCGAGAATGAAGTTAATGACGCCCGCAATGGCATCCGATCCATATTGCGCCGAAGCACCGTCGCGTAGAACTTCCACCTGCTTCAGCGCGACCGACGGGATCTGGGCCACATCCACCGCCTGGGCACCCAGTTGCGTGACATCGATGAAGGCAGAGCGGTGGCGGCGTTTGCCATTGACCAGAACCAGAGTCTGGTCGGGCGAGAGATTACGCAGTGTTGCGGCACGGAAGAAGATATTGCCGTCTGCAACGGTATTGCGCTGGATCTGATAGGAAGGAACAAGCCGCGCCAGCTTGTCATTGAGGTCCGATGACGGCACCGTTTCCAGATATTTCGACCCGATCAGATCGATCGGAGAAAGCGAATCGGATGCCTTTTGGTCAGACCGGCGCGTGCCCGTGACGATGATTTCGTCCAGCTGCAGGGCCTGCGCCTCATCCCTCGCCTCGACGGCATGGGCCGCGCTCCAGCCTACGGACGGCCAAGCTGCCGACAGGGCAAGCAGGATGCCATATCGGCGGCGAAACGGTTTTGCGTGAAAAGCCATGGTTCCCTCGGGGGTATTCAAGGTCGCTTGTGTGTTCTCAGTCCCCGAAGGGCCTTTGCATTATGACTATAATACAAAGGCCCTTATTATGTCTACCGCCCGAGTGGGAATAAGAGACTGTCTGGTCGGATATCGCATGTCTGGGCGCGTGGGGTGCCGGATCAGCGGCAGGGTGGTTCGGCACGAAATCCTCGGTTATCAGCGAATTATGTGGGGATTCTTGCCTGCCCCGCTGTCCGGGAAAGGTATTTGCATTACGATCATAATGCCTATTAATGCAGTATGTCTATGGATTGAGTGGGGATAAAAGATTGCGGGACCGATAGTGCGGCTTTCATGCCTCAGGGTCGGGCCGGGGCGTCCGCGTTGGAAGGAGGCGTCGTTCGCGCACTTGGCGTTGCCGGGCGGTTGGGTTTAAGTGCCTGTCAGCATTGTGCAACGCCTCGCCTGGGTGCGAGCGCAAACCAGGAAACGAGTATGCGATACAGCCCGGAACATAATGAAGAGATCCGCAAACGCATCCTGCAGATCGCGTCCTTTCGGTTTCGCAAGGACGGCATCAATTCGGTGGGGGTTGCGCCCCTGATGCAGGAGGCCGGTCTGACGCACGGAACATTCTATACCCATTTCAAGTCCAAGGACGATCTGGTCGCGGCGACAGTGGCGGAACTTAACCGAGAGCGGGTCGAGACGATCGGCACGACGTTGGCACAGCCCAACGGGCTGGAGACATTCCTTCGATCTTTTTTGAGCGAAAGCCACCGCGATACATTTTCAGCGGGTTGCCTTAATGCAAGCATCGTCGGGGAGATCGCGCGGGAAAGCGATAAGGTGCGTTCGGCCTATACCGAAGGCACCGCCGACTTGATCGAAGCGCTTGCCGTCCGTCTGGAACGGTTCGCTCCGGATCAGCGCCGGTCGGCCGCGATTGCCTTGCTGTCCATGATATGCGGCAGCATCCAGTCGGCCCGCGCGGTTTGCGATCCCACCTTCTCCAAAGAGATATTGGACGGCAGCTTCAAGATGGCCATGCTGTTCGCTTTGGGCCGCGATGCGACCCGATAGGGTGCTGGGGCGCTATCTTGGTCGAACTTGGCGATTAGGCTGCCCGTGCCACACCGCGCCACTGCGCATCGCCAGCGCGCAGATGATGCCATAGGCCACGACGCCGGTGGCCGCCGCCACTCCAAGCGCAGCAAAGCCCAAGCCAAGCGTCACGACGGCAATCCAGCCCAGCCCCGCCGCGCACAACAGCCGGGCGGTCACCGCCACGGCCGGCCAGAAGGAGTGGCCGGCGCCCTGGGCGGCAAAACTGAGGATGAAGCCCAGCGCCATCGCTGGGTAGAAGGGGCCGGTGATATGCAGATAGGCGCTGCCTTCGGCCAGAACGGCCGGGTCTGCCGAAAAGAGGCCCAGCCATAGGTGGGGCCAGATGGCGAACAGGATACCGGGCAGGCCGGTCACCACCATGCCGGCCGCAGCACCAGTCCAGGCGATCCGGCCGGCACGGGCAATATTGCCTGCTCCTGCATTCATCCCCACCATGGTTAGCACCGCAGATGCCAGCCCGAACAGTACCGGCACCATCATTGAATCGAGACGGGAGGCGATCCCATAGGCGGCCAGCGCATCGTCGCCAAACCGCGCGGCAAGACCGGTCAGGACGACTGACATCAGGCTCGCCTGCAATGCGTTGAGCGAACTGGGCACCCCGACCCGCAAGATATCCGCGAAAATTTCGCGGTCCGGCCGAAAGTCGATGGCACCGGCCGCCGCCTGTGTCTTGCGCCAGAAAGCCAGCAGGGCGAGGGTCGCCCCCGCCTGATAGAGGATGATTGCCAGGCCCGCACCACCGATTCCCATGGCTGGAATGGGGCCGAACCCAAAGATCAATGCAGGGGAGACGGGGATCAGGAAGGCAGCACCGATCAGCGCAATGCGGGCCGGCAGCATGGCATTGCCCATACCGCGAAAGGCAGCCCCAAGCAGATTGCTGATCCAAAGGAAGGTCACGCCGGCAAAGACAATGTTCGAATAAGTCAGTGCTGCATCGTGCACCGCCCCTTCGCCGCCAAGCGATGCGTAGAGCCAAGACCCCGCCGCGATCATGATGGTGGTGAACGCCAGCCCCACCGCCAGCGCCGTCAGCACGGCATGGGCGAAGATGCGTTGCACCTGTTCTGTACGGCCCGCCCCGATGGCGCGGGCGACGGCCGAAGCGATACCGCTGCCAAGGCCGCCTGCCGACATTGTCGTCATGAGCATGTAAAAGGGAAAGACGAGTGACGCGCCGGCCAGCGCGCTGGTTCCCAGGCGGCCGATATAGAAAATCTCCGCCACACCGACGCCAATCTGGGCAAGGATCACGGTCATGGTCGGCAATGCCAGACCGATCAGCGACCGAAGTACGGAGCCATCAAGAAGGGAACGTTCCGGGCGCGGGCGCGGCGACGGATCCGCTCCATCGACGCTGGCCCCGCCTTGTGCGCGCGATATGTGCAAACGGCCCATTGCTTCCGCTTCCCCCCACAGGATGATGGCTATGACTTATCGCATTATGACTATAATGCAAAGGGGCGAGAGGGTGCTGTGTAAAGGCCTTCGCCAGGAAACGGACGGAGACCGGTTGTTCTTCGCACGAGATGACTTCACTGCCGTCAGCGGTTAGATCAGAAGGCGCCAGATATCCAGCCGTGGAAAACACGACCAGCCACACCCTCACGTCATCGGTGCTGGGGAAAGGGGCTCGTCACAAAAATTCCGTCAGAGCCACTTTTCCATGCGGGATGCAAAATGACGCGCCAATCCGGTGTGCCCCGCTTGTACCGCGCAGGAAGTCCCGATGCGCGGCCGGCAGCGTGGCACACCTGTGGCACGCTCAATGCGTCCCGTCTACTGGCTTGATGCGGAACCATGCGGCATAGAGTGCTGGCAGGAACAGCAGGATCAAGGCGGTGCCGACCGCCGTACCGCCGATCAGCGTATAGGCCATGGAACCCCAGAACACCGAGTGTGTGAGCGGGATGAAGGCCAGAACGGCGGCCAGTGCCGTCAGGATGACAGGCCGGGTACGCTGTACCGTCGCCTCGATGACCGCATGGTAATCGTCAAGCCCGGCGGCACGGTTCTCCTTGATCTGTTCCGTCAGGATCAGGGTGTTGCGCATCAGGATGCCTGCCAGCCCGATCAGGCCCAGAATGGCGTTGAAGCCGAAGGGCTGGTGGAACAGCAGCAAGGCCGGCACCACCCCGACCAGGCCTAGCGGGGCGGTCAGCATCACCATGGTCATGGTCGAGAAGGATCGCACCTGAAGCATGATGACAATCAAGGTCGCGGCGATCATGGCCGGGAAGATTTTGGCCAATGCCAGATTGGCCTTGGCCGACTCCTCGATCGAACCGCCCATGTCGATCCGATAGCCGGCGGGAAGCGCGGCGATCAGCGGCTGCAGGGCGGCGAGAACCTGCTTGGACACTTCGGGCGGCTGGGTTGCCTCGTTGATATCGGCGCGGATGGTGATGACAGGGATGCGGTCACGCCGTTTCAGCACCGGCTCTTCAAGGCTGATCTCCGCCCGGCCGATCTGGTCCAGCGGGATTGCCCGCCCGTCCCGGCTGATCAGGGAAAAATCCGCCAGCCGTGTCGGGTCCAGCCGCTCACCACCGGCCGTGCGGGCCACCACGGCAACGTTGCGGATATCTTCACGCACCTGGGTGACAGGAATACCGCTGAGGAGAAGCTGAAGCTGCTGGGCCGCCTCTGCCGGGGACAGGCCGATCAGGTTCAGCCGATCCTGGTCGGGCACAAAACGCAGCACCGGGGTGCGGTTGCCCCAGTCGCGGTTGGCTTGTCGGACATCCGGCACCGTACGCATGATCGCCAGGGCCTTTTCGGAGATGGCGTAGAGTTGCGCCGGGTCCGGCCCCATAACCCGGAATTCCACCGGGAATGGCGTATAAGGACCGAAGACAAGCTGGGTCACGCGGACATGGGCCTCCGGCGCCAGTCCCTGCGTCACAGCATCCCGCAGCCGGTGTTTCAGCGCCTCGCGCGCCTCGGCCCCGCCCGTCAGAACGACGATCTTGGCGAAGGCCGGGTCCGGCAGTTCCGGCGACATGGCGAAGAAGAAGCGCGGCGCCCCCTGCCCGACATAGCTGGTGACGATCCGGGTTTCCGGCTGCTTGTCCAGCCATTGTTCGATTTTGGCGACCGCCGCCACCGTGGTCTCAATGCTGGTGCCTTGCGGCAGACGCACCTCCACCAGCACTTCCGGCCGATCTGAAGTGGGGAAGAATTGCTGCTTCAACGCCCCCATGCCGACACCGGACAGGGTAAAGGCAAGGGCGACGATGGCACAGGTCATCACCCTGTGCCGCACGGCAAAGGTGATGAGCCGGCGCAGGCGTTGATATCCCGGCGTGCTGTAGATGGCGTGATGGCCACCCGCAACCGGCTTGATCGCCGGCAGCATCTTGACGCCGAGATAGGGTGTGAAGATCACCGCGACGACCCAGGAGACAATCAGGGCGAAGCCGACCACCCAGAAGATGTTGCCGGCATATTCACCCGCACTGGAACTGGCGAACCCCACCGGCAGAAAGCCGGCAATGGTGACCAGGGTGCCGGAAAGCATCGGGGCGGCGGTGTGGCTCCAGGCATAGGCCGCCGCCTTGAGGCGGTCCATCCCCTCTTCCATCTTCACCACCATCACCTCGATGGCGATGATGGCATCATCGACCAGCAGACCGAGGGCCAGGATCAGCGCCCCCAGCGTGATACGATCGAAGAAGCGGCCGGTTTCCAGCATGATCAGAAAGACGACCGCCAGGGTCAGGGGAACGGCGGCGGCCACGACGATGCCGACCCGCCAGCCCAGGCTGATCAGGCTGACCAGCAGCACAACCCCCAGGGCCATGGCGAATTTCATCATGAATTCGTCAACGGCCGAGGTGATATTGACAGCCTGGTCACTGACCTTGTCGAAACTCATGCCCAGCGGCATCGCCTGCGCGATGGCGGCGGTCTTCTCCTCCAGCGCCTTGCCAAGGGCCAGGCCATCCCATCCTTCCTGCATGACGGCGCCAAGCAGAAGGGTCGGTTCGCCCTGCCGGCGGATGAGATAGGTGGAAGGATCCTCATACCCACGCCGGATCTCCGCGATGTCGGAGAGCTTCAGCGTCCGCCCGGCGGCGGCAATGGGCGTATCGGCGATGGCCTGCACGCTGTCATAGGCGCCATCCACCCGGATAAAGAGCCGCGGGCCCTGCGTATCCACCGAACCGGCCGGTGTGACGACATTCTGCCGTTGCAAGGTGGCAAGGATGTCCCGGGCCGACAAACCCAGCGTGGCGAGCCTAGCATGGGAGAATTCGACGAATATCTGCTCCGGCTGTTCCCCCAGAATGTTGATCTTCTTCACGCCGGGCACATGCAGCAGATCCTCACGGATCTGTTCGGCCCGGCGCACCAGCTCCCGCATCGGCATCCCCTTGGCCTTCAGCGCATAGAGGGCGAAGCTGACATCCGAATATTCATCATTGACGAAGGGGCCATAGACGCCGGGCGGCAGGTTGCGAGCCTCGTCCCCCAGCTTCTTGCGCGCCTGATAGAATTCCTCTTTCACGACGGCGGGCGGGGTGCTGTCCTTCAGCGTCACCGTCATATAGGCGAAGCCCGGCCGCGCTGTCGTTTCCACCCGGTCATACCAGGTCAGTTCCTGAAGCCGCTTTTCCAACGGTTCAGCCACCAGATTCTGCATCTCGCGCGCCGTCGCGCCGGGCCATGCCGTGGTGACGGTCAACGTCTTGATGGTGAAGCTGGGGTCTTCTGCCCGCCCCAGCTTGAAGAAGGCAAAGGCACCCGCCGCTACCAGCAGCAGGATGAAGAACAAGGTCACCGCCCGTTCACGAACGGCGATTGCGGAAAGATTAAGGCTCATCTTTTGTCCCCGCCTTCGGCACCGGTCCTGACCCGGCCCCCCTCCTGCAACAGATGGGCGCCCAGCGAAACAACCGGCTCCCCTGGCTTCAGGCCGGAGACCAGGGCGGTTTCACTGGTCAAGCGAATGAGCTTGACCGGCTGGAACCGGACGGTGGAGTTGCCGCGGTCCAGTGTCCAGACGCCGGTCTTGCCGCCATCATCCAACAGGGCGCCCAGCGGCACCTGCACATCCGGCTGGCTGTCCTGGCCTGTCAGCCGTACGGTCACCGTCGCGCCCAGCGGGGCGGCAGCGGCCGCCCCCTCCAGCACATAGCGTGCTTCGAAGGTCCGGGTCACGGGATCGGCCATCTCTGAAAGCTGGCGCAATTTTGCCACCCCCTGCCCGGCGCTGCCATAGAGGCTGGCCTGGGCAACCGATCCGACGGCCGGTCGCACGGTTTCGGGCAGATGGATGACGGCTTCCCGCGGGCCGGCCTGGGCCAGCCGCATGACAGGCTGCCCGGCGGCCACGACCTGACCGGGTTCGGCCAGCGTTTCCATGATCACCCCGTCGGCATCCGCCAGCAGGGTGGAATATTGGCCTTCGTTTTCCGCCACCCTCAACTGGGCTTCTGCGGCCGCGAACAGCGCGCGGGCACTGTCGGCCGCGGCCTTCGCCTGATCATAGGCCGATCGGGAAACGGCGCCCGATGCGACCAGGACCTGATAGCGTGTTTCATCCGCCACGGCCTGCACCATGCGCGCCTTGGCGGCGGCGGCCGTACCGCGTTGGGCGGAAACCGCATGTTCATAATCGGTACGGTCAAGCCGCATCAACGGCTGGCCCGCGTGAACGCGCTGCCCGGTATCGACCAGCCGCGCCGTGACCTTGCCGGCGACACGGAAAGTCAGATTGCTCTGCACCCGTGCGGCGACAATGCCGGTGAAACCGCGCTGGATGCCGGCGGCGGGCTCTGCCACCGCGATGCGGACCAGCGGGGCCTGTTGACGGGGATCCTCCCCGGATGAGGCAGGCGCGCCACAGCCCGTCAGGCTGATGACGGCGCCGGCGACACCAAGCGTCAGAAATATTTTACTCATTCCGGGCATCTGCGACCTCCGCACGCTGCGACATCTGTGAAGACCAGCCACCCCCGAGCGCTCGGAACGCGGAAACGGCAGCGCGCGCCAGATCAGCCCGCGCACTGGCCAGGGCATCCTGCGCCGCCAGCTTCTGACGGTTGGCATCAAGGGCGTCGGTCAGGGAGACCACACCCTGCTTGTAGGCTGTTTGGGAGAGGCTACGGGCACGCTCCAGGGCGTTCACCTCGCGCTCCATCTCCTGTACGTAAACATCCAGCAGGGCGAGGGCCGTGAAGGCATTCTCGACATCCTCTGCCGCATGTAGAACCGACTGACGGTACCGGGCCAATGCTTCGGCTTCCGCCCCCTTGGCGGCGGCAACCTGCGCATCAACCTTGCCAAAATCGAACAGCCGCCAGCGCAGCCCAAGAACGCCCTGTGGCTGGAATGTGCTGGCGCGCAACAGATTGCCGGAAGCCGCGCTTTCAAAACCCAACAGGCCCGACAGCGAGAATTTCGGATAGTAATCAGAAATGGCCACGCCGATCCGTGCATTGGACGCCGCCAGAAGACGTTCTGCCGCAATGATATCCGGGCGACGGCGCAACAGATCGGCGGGATCGGCCCCGACAAGGGCGGGGGGTACGGGAATGGTCTTCAGCGCGCCCAGTTCCGCAGCATAGGTACCCGGCTGGACGCCCATCAGCACATCCAGACGGTTCAACTGCGCCTGCAAGTCAATTTGCAGCGGCTGAAGTGCGGCCCGGGCGCCGGCCAGCAAGGCTTCAGCCTGGGCCACCTCCCGGTCAGAGCCCAGACCTTGCGCAAACCGCTGCTGCACCAGGGCCAGCAGCTCAACATTGGTGGCAATCTGATCGGTGACCGCGTTGATACGCGCCTGATCACCCCGGATGCGGAGATAGGTATCCGCCGCATCCGCAGCAATGGATATCCGTGTTCCCGCATGGGCCGCTTCGGCGGCCTCCGCCAGCGCGGTTTCGGCCTCGGCCGCCCGGCGGAGACCGCCGAAAAGGTCAAGCTCCCAGCTGGCCCCGGCGCCAACATCGTAAAGGGATTGATTGCGGTCATAGCCGGGAAGATTGCGGGCGATGGCGCCGGCAGGGCTTTCAAGCGACTGGCGTTGCCGGCTGGCCTGGGCAGACAGATCGACACTCGGCAATAGCCGGGCACCGGCACCACGGGCCGCCGCCCGCGCCTGCTGAACCCGGGCCAGGGCGGCGGCCAGATCGAGATTCTGATCAAGCGCCCGCCGGACAATACGGGTCAGGTCCGGATCGTTGAAATCTTCCCACCAGTTTTCAAGCCGGGGGGCCGCAACCATGTTGGGCCTGGATGCCTGGGAAGCCGGGCTGTGGAAGCCGGTGAGCGCAGCCGAGGGGGGGCGGTAATCCGGGCCTACGGCGCATCCACCCAGAAGCAGAACTGCTGCCAAAGCCGAGGTGGATACCCGCCCGCCAGATCGCCCCGGATGAGCTGCGCCGGGAGACGCGGAGAGCATGTGTGTTCTACTCCGTCATAAGAGGGGTTAGGATGGTTCGTTGAAGCAGCGGCCAGGGCCGCGCCGAAGGGCGCGACATTAAATCCCGATGCCGGGCCACAGATTAGATTGCGTTCGAACTCTATATAGACTACATAGATTACGTTCGCAATCCAAAAAGGAGAGGGCTGATGCGTGTAAGCCGCACCCAGGCGACCGAGAACCGGGAGCACGTCATCACCGTGGCAAGCCGGCTGTTTCGGGAGCACGGCTTTGACGGGATCGGTCTGAAGGATTTGATGGAAGGGGCCGGGCTGACGCAGGGCGCCTTCTACAAGCAGTTTTCATCAAAGGAGGATTTGGCCGCCCAGGCGTCCCGGCGCGCGTTCGAAAATGTTTTCCAGCGCTGGACAAAGGCTGCCGAACAAAACCCCGCTGATCCGCTGGGCGCGATGCTGACCCTATATCTCAGCCCAGAGCATCGGGATGAATGGCAGCTTGGGTGCCCGATTGTCGCCTTGGGCGCGGATGCGGCCCGACAGGGCGATGGCGTCAAGGCATCCTTTGAAGACGGCATCCGGTCACAGCTTGATCTGCTTGAAGCGTGGCTGGGCGGGCCTCAGGACGATAAAACGCGCAAGCAGGCCATGACCACGCTGGCAACCATGGTTGGCGCCGTCCTCCTTGCCCGGTCCGTCAATGACGACGACCTGTCACGGCAGCTTCTGGGGGCCGCCGCCGATGCGGTGCGGGCAGAATCAAACGGCACCAACAGCCAGGATTCCTGACCATTGGTGCCGTCGCCATGGGGCCAGGCCCACGGGATGCGGGCACCCGACGCGTAAGGGGCGCATGAAATCCGCCTTGATCGATTATGATCAAGGCGGATCACGATTACAGCAATGCCACCACCTCTTCGGCGGCCCGTTCGCCAGACCGGATGGCGCCCTCCATGAAGCCACACCAGGCCCAGGAGGTTTCGGTGCCGGCCCAATGGATATGCCCCACCGGCTCCCGCAGGACGGGCCCCAGGCTGGTCCAGGCGCCGGGCACCATGAAACCGGCATAGCCGCCACGGGAGAATTCCTCCTCCAGCCAGGATTGTTCCTCATAATGGCGCGGACGAGCGGCATCGGGTCCGAAACGATGGGCCAGCGTCTCCAGAACGGCTTGCCGCCGCTCCGCTACGCTGCGCCCCGTCCATTCCTTGGCGTCATCCCCTTCGATGAAACCAACAATGACGCCCACGGCTGCGGAGGCCGGGGAATTGTCATAGGTCAGGCTGATCGGACCCTGATCGCTGACCGACACACCCGACAGCCCCTGCTGCCGCCAGAAGGGGCGATCATAGACACATTGTATCTTGATGCAGGCCCCCATCGGCATCCGCTGGGTCAGGTGATCGCGCCGCCCCGGCAGGGCGGGGCTATAGGTCAGACGACCGGCCAAAGCGGGGGGCAGCGTGACAATCACCCGGCGCGCACGCACGGTACCATCACCATGATCCAGCGTGACGCCCTGTTCATCCTGGGTGATGGCCCGGACGACATGGTTGAAGCGTATCGCAGGCCGCAGAAGATCGGCCAGCCGTTCGGCCAGATGCTGCGCCCCGTTGGTAAAGCGCCATTCCTGCGCCCCACCGCCGATGCGGATCAGCCCATCCAGGCTGCCCCCGGCGCGGATATAGAACAGCACATGCAGCAAGGAGAGTTCGCGCGCATCGGCCGCAAAGATGGAATGGCCCAGAAAGCGCAGCCAGAACCGCGCCGGCGCGCCGCTGACGGTGCGGTCAATCCAGGCCGCATAGCTCTGGCTATCCAGCGCTTCGGCGTCCGGTGCCAACCAGGGAGCCTGGGGATCAATGGTGGCGGCCAGCCTGTCCAGCGTGGCGAAGGCGGCATGGATTTCCGCTTCCTCCGCCGCGTCATAGGGGGGCACCATATCGGCGAAACGGATGATTTTTCCCTGGTTGCAGAACAGATTGTCGCCCGCTTCATGGGTGGGAAAGGTTTCCACGCCCAGTTCGGCGGTCAGGGCCAGTACCCGGTCCTGGCCCGGCCCGATCCACTGGCCGCCCACATCAACGGGGAGCCCATCGGGCGTGTGGCGGGTATGGATGCGTCCGCCCACACGGTCACGGGCTTCCAGAACAGCCACGGAATATCCGGCATCCTGTATCCGGCGGGCAGCGCTGAGGCCGGCGAAACCGGCCCCGATAATGGCGACATCGACATTCTGAGGGGCAGAGGCAGGCATCTCAATCTCCTGAAACATCTGGCGGCTCCCGCCATCGGGGGGGGAGCCGATCAAGGAATGGGGAACCGGGCGGCGGGCAGATCGTCACTGGGCGGAATTGCCGCCATCCACCGGCACCAGCGCGCCTGTCATGAAGGTGGCGGCATCAGAGGCCAGGAACGCTACGACGCGCGCCACCTCCTCCGGACGGCCCACGCGGCCCAGCGGAACGCCCTGCCCGATCGTGGCCAGCATCTGGCCACGTTCAAGACCGGGAATGGCCCCGTCCAGCATGGGCGTATCCGTATCGCCGGGGCAGACGGCATTGACGCGAATGCCGTCGCGGGCATGGTCCAGGGCCATGCAGCGGGTCAACTGTGCCAGGGCCGCCTTCGACACCGCATAGCCCACAGCCCCGCGCGCGCCCATCAGTGCCCAGTCAGAGGCGATATTGACGATGGCCCCCGATTGCTGGGCCAGCATCGGGGCCAGCACTGCGCGCGACAGACGGAAGGCTGTGGACAGGTTGACATCCAACACCCGGTCCCACTGCTCATCCGTGGTGTTCTGCGCGGTTCCCGTCACCATCATGCCGGCATTGTTGACCAGCAGGTCGATGCGCCCGAACGCGTCCAGGGCCGCCTGGACGATCCGATCGGGCGCCGACCGATCGGCAAGATCGGCCGCCAGGAAATGCGCCTGCACCCCCTGGGCGGCCACCGCGTCCCTGACCGCTGCACCGCGGACGGCATCCCGTCCCACCAGCAGCAGACTTGCCCCTTGTGCCGCCAGTTCCAGGGCGATGGCCCGCCCGATCCCCGATGTGGCACCGGTAACGATGCCCGTCTTGCCAAAGATCGACATGTTCCCAGATTCCCCTGTACCCGTTATGGATATGTTTGATGATTACTGCGATCTTAGATTTGCGATCGCAAAAATCAAGGGACAATTCGTACGCGGCCCATGGTCAGGGCGTTCCTTCGCTGACCATGAGCCGCCGGCCTCAGAAAAATTCCGCGTGCTCGTTCAGGAAATGTGCACCATCGGCAATGTCCGCACGCATGGCCGCCGCCGCCGCCGGCCCGTCGCGGCGTTCCAAGGCGTCAATGACGGCCGGATGATGATCCAGGGTCAGAATCCCGGAAAGATCACCCCCGAACTTTCCAGCGAACTGACGCAGAAACGGCCCGACCTGCAGCCACAGGGTTTCAATCAGAAACAACAGCGATTCCGACCCGCACATGCGGTACACGGTGAACTTGAACTCGTAATTGCACAGCAGATAACGGGCGATATCCTGATCGCGGGCCGCCTGGGTCAGGCCGGCACCGGCCAGTTTCAAGGCACGTATCTGGGCGCGGGTCAGGTGCTGTGCTGCCATTTCCGTGGCCGCCCCCTCACAGACCTGTCGGGTCTTCATCAGATCCAGGAACCGATCGCGCGTCATCGGCGGCAAGGTCAGGGTGCCATTTGTGGGCAGGGGCGTCAGCACCTTCAAAGCCTGAAGCCGCAGCAGGGCCGCCCGGACGGGCATGTCGCTGGTGCCCAGTTCCGCCGCCAGTTTACGCGATGTGAGCTTGCGGCCCGGCTCAATCTGGCCAGACATCAAGGCATGGGTCAGCCGCTTATAGACCAGTTCATGAAGCGGTACGGTTTCGATCGCTTCCAGACCGATCGGCGATATCAGGCTCACGTCACTCCCCCTGCAATTCACAGCGGCCCATGGTAACGGCTCCATCACGCCAAACAAGGCTGCGTTTCAGCAATATGCCATCCCTGCCCCATTTTCAGCCACGAAAAATGCGATCGCAGATCACGATTCATCTTGCATCCGCCCTGCCCGTCCCTCAAATAGAAAAAGTCAGGCGCCGCTGGGGCGGCACCGGTTCCCCTGAATGGAGCCCGATGAATGCCAGAACGGGATGTTGCCCTGTTGGGCTGTGGTTTGATCGGACAAAGCTGGGCCGCCCTGTTACTGGCCCACGGCATCAATGTCAGCGCCTGGGACCCCGACGGCGATACCCTGGCGGCGCTGCCCCGCCATGTCCTGCCCATGCTGGATCAGTTGCGTGCCCTGGGTGTGGCCGCAGCCGAACCGGGGCAGATCCGTCTGGCCGCCACGGTGGAAGCCGCCGTGGCCGATGCAGACTGGGTGCAGGAAAATGCGCCGGAAAACGTGGCGCTGAAACAGCGCCTTTATGCGCAAGTGGAAGCGTCGGCCCCCGCGGACGCCGTAATCGCCAGCAGCACATCGTCACTGACCTGGTCGGCGCTGGCCACCGGCATGGCCCGGCCCGGTCGGCTGGTGACAGCCCATCCGTTCAACCCGCCACACCTGATGCCCCTGGTGGAAATATACGGGACGGAAGCGGCGGTGGTTGACCGGGCCGTGCGCTTCTATCAGGCGCTGGGGCGGGAAACGGTGGTGTTGAAGAAGGAGGCGACCGGCCATATCGCCAATCGGCTCGCCTCTGCCCTTTGGCGGGAAGCCGTGCATATCGTGGCGGCGGGCATCGCCGATGTGGCCGATGTCGACCGTGCGCTGGTGCATGGGCCAGGGCTGCGCTGGTCGGTGATCGGCGCGCATCTGGCCTATCATCTGGGCGGAGGCGCGGGCGGCATCGGCCATTACCTGCAGCATCTCGGCCCCAGTCAGGAACGCCGCTGGGCCAGCCTGGGTCAGCCCCGGCTGACGCCGGAAATCTGCCAGCAGCTTGTCGAGGGGATCGCGCAGGAAGCGGCCGGGCGTTCCATCGCCACGCTGGAGCAACAACGCGACCAGGGCCTGATCGCAGCCTTGACCGCCCGGCAACAGTTCTCAGCGGGGGATGACCATGCCGTTTGAACAGCCAGCCCCCCGGATCGCCCTGATCCACGCCCTGGCGGAATCCGTCGCCCCTGCCCAGGCCGCTTTCCGCGACCATTGGCCGGCGGCATATCCTTTCGATCTTCTGGATAGCTCACTGGCGGTCGATCTGGCCGAAAGCGGCCGTCTGGATGACCCCATGATGGTGCGTTTCCAGACCCTGGCCGATTATGCCGCCGGGACCGTGGGAAAGGCGGGGTCCACCGCCGGCATCCTGTTCACCTGTTCGGCCTTTGGACCGGCGATCGATCAGGTCAAGCAGCGCCTGACCATTCCCGTCCTGCGCCCCAATGAATCAGCCTTCGATGCGGCCTTGGACAAGGGGGGCCGGATCGGGCTTGTGGTCAGCTTCGGGCCATCGGCCCCGGCTTTGCACCGCGAATTGCTTTCCATGGCCGCCGATCGGGGACAGACGGTGCAGGCCGATATCGCCATTGCCGAAGGGGCGCTGGCGGCGCTGAAGGCCGGTGATACGGCCGCACATGACAGGATCGTCCTGCAAGCCGCCGAAAGCCTGAAGGCGGCCGACATCATCATTCTGGGCCAATTCTCCCTGGCGCGGGCGCAATCGCTGCTGCAATCCCGCCTGAATGTCCCGGTGCTCAGCACCCCCGTCGCTGCCGTGGAAGCACTGCGCCGCCGCTGCCTCCCTTTCGAAAAAGTCTGACCAGAGGTTCCCCCATGTCGAGCCCTTTCACCCCCGCTTCCCTGGAAGCCATCGATCAGGCCAGCCTGTTCCATCCGGTGAGTTCCATCGCCGACCAGCAGCAGAACGGCCCCTACATCATTGACAGCGCCCAGGGTGTGCAGGTCACCGACCATAAGGGCCGGACCCTGATCGACATGGGGGCCGGGCTCTGGTGCGTCAATGTCGGCTATGGCCGGGCAGAACTGGCAGATGCGGCCGCCGACGCCATGCGTCGGCTCAGTTACCAGCACCTGTTCGGGGGGGCCGCATCGGAACCCGCCATCCGGCTGGCCGACCGCCTGCTGACCCTGTTCCGGGACACGGTTTCACAGGATATGGCGCGCGTGTTCTTCGGGACATCCGGATCGGACGCCAATGACACGGCCTTCAAGCTGGTGCGCTATTATCACAACCTGATCGGCAAGCCAGCCAAGAAGAAGATCATCTCGCGGCAGGGTGCCTATCACGGTGTTTCCTATGCCAGTGGCAGCCTGACCGGCATCAGCTCCTATCACCAGATGTTCGATCAGCCGGTCGCCGATGTGCTGCACACCTCCTGCCCGCATCATTACCGCTTCGCCCATGACGGGGAGAGCGAGGCGGATTTCAGCGCCCGCATGATCGCCGAGGTGGCGGCGCTGATCGAACGCGAAGGGCCGGAGACCATCGGGGCCTTCATCGCCGAACCCGTGATGGGAACAGGCGGCGTGCTGCTGCCGCCGGCCGGCTATTTTGAAGGGCTTCAAAAGCTGCTGGCGCAGCATGACATCCTGCTGATCGTGGATGAGGTGATCACCGGGTTCGGGCGTACCGGCCATTGGTTCGGATCGGGCAAATACGGGCTGAAACCGGATATCGTCTCCCTGGCCAAGGGTGTGACCAGCGCCTATTTCCCCTTATCGGCCACCATTATTTCCAACCGGATCTGGCAGGCCCTGGCCCAGGCGTCGCCCAAGACCGGCACCTTCATGCACGGCTTCACCTATTCCGGCCATCCGGTGGGATGCGCGGTGGCCCTGGCGAACCTGGATATCCTGGAACAGGAACAGTTGGTCGCCCGCGCCAACCAGCAAGGAGACCTGCTGCTGGATCGGTTGCGCGCACGGCTGGGCGACCATCCGTTTGTTGGTGATATCCGGGGCAGCGGCCTGATGGTGGGCGTGGAGTTTGTCGCCGACCGGGCCACCCGCCGCGCCTTCGCCCCCCAGGCGGCCCCGCACCGGATCGTTGCGCGGGAAGCCACCGAACAGGGGGTGCTGGCCCGCGCCCTGCCCTATCTGCCCGTCAATTCCTTCTCCCCGCCCCTGATCATCGGGGAAGCGGAACTGGAAGAGGCCGTGGAACGCTACGCCACAGCGCTGGAGCGCGTGACCCCGCAACTGAAGGCCCTGGCCGGATAGCGCCACTCTACCCCCCCAATACGCCCTATCCTGCTCAAGCAACAGGAGCACACATGATCAAGTGCAACCTCATTGCCGGTCAGTGGGTCGCGGGTTCAGAGACGATCCTGAACCGCAATCCCAGTGATCTGAATGATATTGTCGGCGAATATGCATTGGCCGGCGCCGCAGAGGTGGAACAGGCCATCGAAGCCGCCGCCGCGGCATTTCCGGCCTGGCGCCTTGTCAGCCCGGAGCGACGGGGCGATATCCTGGACAGGGCGGGATCGGAAATCCTGGCTCGCCAGCAGGAACTGGGGGAGATCCTGGCCCGGGAAGAAGGCAAGACCCTGCCCGAAGCCGTGGGCGAGGTAGTGCGCGCGGGCCGGATATTCAAATTCTTTTCCGGCGAAGCCCTGCGCCTGTCCGGAGAATCTCTGGCATCCGTCCGCCAGGGTGTCGATGTCGAAATCCTGCGGGAACCGGAAGGGGTGATCGGCATCATCACCCCCTGGAATTTCCCCATCGCCATACCAGCCTGGAAAATTGCGCCGGCCCTGGCCTATGGCAATACGGTGGTCTTCAAGCCGGCGGAACTGGTGCCGGCCAGCGCCTGGCTGCTGGCCGATATCCTGCTGCGGGCCGGGTTGCCCGACGGCGTGTTCAATCTGGTCATGGGCCATGGCCGTGTCGTGGGCAACCATCTGGTGACCTCGCCCGCAATCCGGGCCATCAGCTTCACCGGATCGGTCGCCACCGGCCGCCATGTCGGGGCCGGCTGCATGGAACAGGGCAAGAAGGTGCAGTTGGAAATGGGGGGCAAGAATCCCCTGATCATTGCTGCGGACGCCGATCTGGATCAGGCCATTTCCATCGCCGTCAATGGCGCCTTCTTCTCCACGGGCCAGCGCTGCACGGCGTCCAGCCGGTTGATCGTGGATGCGACGATCCATGATGATTTTGTCGAGCGGCTGCGGGCACGTCTGGCCGGCCTGAGGGTGGATCACGCCTTGAAGCCCGGCACCGATATCGGCCCCGTGGTCAGCGAGCCCCAATTGACCCAGAATCTCGATTATATCCGGCTGGGACAGTCGGAAGGGGCCGATCTGGTGTTTGGCGGCACCCGGTTGGAACGCGACACCAAGGGATTTTTCCTGGAACCCGCCCTGTTCGCCGGTGCCAACAACCAGATGCGCATCAGCCGGGAGGAGATTTTCGGCCCCGTCGCCGTGATCATCAAGGCGCATGACCATGATGAAGCGGTCGCCATCGCCAACGATACCCCGTTCGGGCTGGCATCCGGCATCTGTACCCGGTCCCTGCGCCTGGCCAATGACTTCAAGCATCGGTCCAGCGCCGGGATGGTGATGGTCAATCTGCCGACCGCCGGGGTGGATTACCACACCCCCTTCGGCGGGCGGAAAGGTTCCTCCTACGGCCCCCGCGAACAGGGAAGCTATGCCCGCGAATTTTATACTTCCGTCAAGACCGTGTACCAGTTGGCCTGAGTGCACCGAAGCAGCGGGCCAGCCGGTCCTGGACCAATCCGCCTTGATCATGGCCAATCAAGGCGGATAGGTTTCAGCAGCGGGTCACCCGGCCGCTTTGACCTGCTCGATCAGGGCCAGGCGCGCGCTTTCGACCCATTGGGCAATATGGGCGTTGGCGACAAACCGGCATGACTGGTTTTGGTCACGCAAGGCCTCCTTGCCAGAGCGTTCCCAGGCCTCCGCCTCCAGTTTGCGCAGAAGGCGGATCATCTCCTCCCTCTCGGTCAAACCGGCAGCCTTGACCTCCGCAGCCGCAGTATCGAAAATACCGGTGCGCAGCGCGTCCAACTCGCGCTCCATCTCCTCCGTCCAACCGCTGTTCCGCAGGCTTTCCTGACGCAATGCCTGGGTCCAGGCGGACACCACATCCAGGATTACCCCCGGCAGACGCTTGCTGTCCCAGGCCATGGCCTGCAGAACCTCGCCATAGGAAGACAGGGTCGGGCTCGCGGCGGTGGCCCGCCGCGCAGCATTGCGGGCCTGACGGAACAGACCGGCATCCACCGGATCGGTCCTGTTGGTCCGGATCAGATCGATGATTGCCTGGGCCGGCGCTTCGGCCTCGCTGCCCCGCAGCCGCTCCAGCAGGCTGACGAACCCGTGATCCCAGGTCCAGATCATCCAGTCGGACACAACATTGTCAATCGGTGCCCCGGTCGGCACCGCCTTGATCAGATCAAAGACAAAGCGCTGCACATCGCTGTCCAGCGGATCGCCGCCTAGCGCCGACACCAGCCGCACCAGGGACGCATCCAGGCCGAACTCTGCCGCGATCACGTCGTAGCGTGCTTCGTGGGAGCGTCCGGCCAGCCACAGGCGCATCAGCGTCCCGGCCCGTTCCCCCCCCTGCAACCCGTCCAGCACCTCGGTGCGGACAAACTCCGCGCCATAGAAGGCCTCGCTTTTCAAGGCGCTCATTGGCCCGGCTCCAGATGACGTTCCAGGATTTCCGACAGCTTGCCGCGTCCCAGACCGCCGGTATAGCGTTCCTTCACCTCGCCGCCCGCGACCAGCAGAAGCGTCGGCACGCCGCGGATGCTGTAGGTCTGGGCAAGGCCCGGCTGGGCGTCGATATCCACCTTCACGATGCGGGCCAGCCCCTCATATTCACGGGCCACATCCTCCAGCGCCGGCGCCATGGCCTTGCAGGGGCCGCACCATTGGGCGTGGAAATCAACCAGGACGGGCTGGCCGGCCTGCAACACTTCCGTGGCGAACGCCGCCTCGGATATCTCAGCGATCAATGACATGGGTGATACCCTCTTGGCTGGGTCGGGATGCCGGATCGACAGACGGGGATAACGGCTGAAGGACAAGCTGCCCCGCAGTCACTTCGGCGATCTGGTTGTGGAACCGTTCAACAGTCGACCGGTGTGCAACGGATATAATCGCTGCCTTGGGAAGCCGCTCTTCCAGAAGCGTGTAAAAACTTGTCTCAGCGTGCATATCCAGCGCACTGGTGGACTCATCCAGGAAAACAAAGTCCGCCCCGCTGAGAATGGCACGCGCACAGGCGATGCGCTGCTGTTCACCGGGTGAGAGAATACGCCGCCAGGGTGCAAATTCGTGCAGTTTCGGCACCAGGGCGGCCAGGTTCAACCGGCCCAGAATTTCAGCATAGACAGCATCGGGAATGCTGTCCGGTGCTGCCGGATAGGCGATGAGCGAGGCCAGAGTGCCGTCTGGCATATAGCTGCGCTGGGGCAGGAAACAGCAACGAACATGGTCCGGTGCCTGCACCTGTCCGCCACCATGCGGCCACAGGCCCGACAAGGCCCGCAGCAACGTGCTCTTCCCGGCACCGGACGGGCCCTTGATCAACAGCCGGTCCCCTGGTGCAATAGCAAGATCCGCAACCCGCAGCATCGGCCGCCCATCCGGATAGGCCAGGGCCAGATCGCGGGTGCAGATGGCACCGGCAGCGGCGGGCGTAACCTGGATGGAGGGGGCTGGCAGACTGTCGAGCTGACGGTCGAAAAAATGCAGACGCGAGACGGCCGAACGCAGCATCGCCAGACCGCGATAGAGAATGATGAAGATGCCGGCGGAATTATAGACCATCATCATCGACCCGGTAACCATCTGCAGGTCACCCATCTGCATCTGCCCCTTCATGATATAGGGCGCGCACATCAGCATCGGTGCTGCCAGCAAAACCACCGTCGGTACACTGGAAGCGAGGGTCACCCGCATATTGGCAATGGTATAAAGCAACCAGTTGCGGCGGATCAGACCAAACGTCCCGTTCAGGCGCTGGCATTCGATCCGGGTTCCCTTTTCAAAGGCGATGGCCTCGCCATTTTCCCGGATGCCGGCCATATCCTCACGGAACTGGGCCTCCAGCCGCTGCCGCACGATCTCAGCCCGCGTCAGCCCCCGCCCCAGCCAATGGGTCACCAAGGTCCAGCCGAAGGCAAAGGCGCAGACGGCAAAGAAGAAGGAGCCATGCACAACCAGCTCCGTCCCGAACAGGGGGACGGTCAACGGGGGCGACAACCGCCAGAGCTCACGGGCATAGAGCGTGATGGAGAAGACAGCCCCGAAGATGGTCGGCCCCATCGACAGCACATTTTCGACAAAGGCGTAGATATCTTCCTGTATCCGCTGCTCTGGGTGATCGACCTTGCGGTAGCGCTCCAGATGATAGAAGCGATCCTTTGCCATCCAACGGTCGGTAATGCGGTCGGTCAGGTGCTGCCGCGCCCGCATCCGCAGGGTGTAGCTGGAAAAATCGCGCAATAGCGAGAAGGCGATCACGCAGACGCCCAGCAGAAGAATGACCGATAACAGGGGCGGAACGATGTCTGTCTTGCGCTCCACCAGAGCATTGGTCACCTCGGCCAGTTGGAGCTGGGCTTTCAGCATGACCATGCTGCTTCCCGCTTCCAGCCCGAACTTCATGGCCAGCAAGGCCACGCCGACAACAAGATCACTGCGCAGATAGCTGACAATCAGCCGTGCACCATAGGCGATATCGGCCCGCAACCCCTCTGAACGGGACTCAGGTGGCAGATCGGAGGAGACGATCTCCGCCGCCACCGGATCGACCAGCGGCTGTGTCGATTGCATTTTTCAGGATTCCCCGTCTTATACCAAGCTGTGATGAACAGAACTCATCGCAGCCTGGTACGGCGGCAACCGCCGCCGTACCAGGCTGTTGGCGCCGGCGATTGAGAGCCTTGATCAGAACCTACAGATTCTGATCAAGGCACATGGGTATTAAAACGACTTGGTGAACGTCACACGGAAGGTGCGCGGCGGGGCCGAGGTGATTTGCGACGTCGTCTCGAAGGGCTGGAAATTCTGCCGGTCGAAGATATTGTCCACCGTCAGGTTGATCTTGTTGCCATTGACCGCGTAGGCCAAGCTGCCATTCACGGACAAGGACGAACGGTTCACCTGCAGATAGCGCCCCGTCAGCAGATCAGCCGTCTGGAACCGGGCGCTGTAATTCCCGCCCAAGCCCACATCCAGCTGTTCCTCTTCACCCAGGGTGAAGGTCTGAATCGCCCAGAGGTTGGCGGAATGCTGGGGGAAGCCGACATTGGTCCGGCGGATATTACCGATCTGGTCATCCGGCTTATATTTGGATTTCGAATAAACATAACCCGCCAGCAGGCGGAGGCTGGGCGTGATCGTACCCGCCAGTGACACTTCGTAATTCCAGGCATCCAGCCCCGGCACCGAGCGATAATAGCCGGGATGCAGGGGGTCATCGCGGGTTTCATAATCCGTGCTGACCTTGCTGGCGGAAAGGTTGACCGTCAACTTGTCATCCAGGAAAGCCCCCTTCGCGCCCACCTCATGCTGCTTGCGCAAGGTCGGGCGCAGGGTCGCGCCGTCAAAGCTGCGATTGAGCGAGGAGACGGGGATCAACGCATTGGCATAGCTGTAATAGGCGGATACCCAATCCGCCACATCATAGACCACACCGACATTGGGCAGGAACCGGTTGAACTCCGCCCTGACCGTCGGGGTCAATACACCGCCGCTATAGCGTCTGGCCTTGTCCTCGTAATGTGTTTGGTTGGCCCCCAGCAGCAGATGGAAGGCATCCCAGGTAATCTGGTCCTGCAGCACGAAGCTGTATTGCTCGGCCCGTATCGGGGCGCGGGGTTGGTCTTTCGGGACGGACAGCAAGGGCGTTCCCGGCGGCAGAATGCCCGGCGGCACGTCGGTATCCGCTGTTCTCGTCTTCGTTTCAGAATAGTTGAAACCAGCAATCAGCTGATGCTGCAACCGCCCGGTGGAGAACTTGGCATAGAGATCGGCATATTGGCTGATCTGGCGCTGCCGGTCATAAGAGGCAACATTCTGAATATAGGCCCCCATCCCTGGCAGCATGAACAGGGGCGATTGCATCTGCGTTTCGCCCGTGGCCCGCTGCAACAGCCCACGATAACGCAGGGTCAGCGAGCCATCCGTTCCCAAATCGGCGATCTTGTCTTCGATACTGTAGGACAAACGGGTGGATTCGACCTGGCGATGCGCCTTGTCGGAAATATTGTTGCCATAGGGCGTAAAGCTGCCATTGGCCGGATCATAGAAATAGGTGTCCAGCAGCGGCGTGTCATTGCGGTACCATTGCAGGCTGGCATCGATCTTCAGATCATCGCGGCGCAGGCCGAAAATGGGATTGACCACCGTTTGTGACGGATCACGCCCACCACCCGGCTGCCGATCGGCTGCCTGACGCAGCAGAACCAGACGGCCGGCCAGCCCCTCATCTTCCAGCAAGGTCCGGCCGACATCAGCACCCAAAATATACTGGCCATTGCTGCCGCCACCCAGGGTCACGTCGCTGATCCGCCGCCCCGTCGCACGCTTGGGCACCAGATTGATCACGCCGCCCGCCACTTCCGATCCGGTCAGGATGGCCGCCGGCCCTTTCAGGACCTGAACGGATTCCACATCGCTGATCGGGGAATTGACGGAAAGGGCAGATGCCCGCAACCCGTTGACGAAATTAACATTCTGGGTAGAGAATTGCCCGATCTTCGGGGTTGTGGCGATACCGACCGCATAGCTGACGCCGGGGATATTGCGCAGCGCCTCCCCCACCGACAGGGCGTTCTGGCTTTCCAGCACTTCCTCTGTCACGGAATCCACTGTCGCCGGAATCTCCCGGGCCGGGGTGTCGGTACGCGTCAGCATACTGCTGCTGTCCAGCACGAAATCACGCCGGCGCGTCGCCACGACCAGGATTTCCACGGCATCTTCCCGGCGCACCACACTGACCTTGCCTTCAGCGGAAATATCCACATCAAAAGGCGTGCCCTTCAGAACCTGAATCAACGCTTCTTTCAGCGTGTAGCGGCCCCGGACCCCCTTGACCGGCACATTCGCCCCGTCCGGCAGGTTGATGGCACTGGTAGCGCGGGCCTGTTCGGTGATGACACCAACAACATCCAACAAGCGGCCGTCGGCGACATCGAAATTATAACTTTCGCTGATCGGCGCCGCCATGGCTGCCGGGGACAGGATGGCCGAGGCAACAAGGCTGCCACCGACAAGGCTGGAAAACACGGTTCTCACGGAAGACCCCCAACGTTCTGAGATGACGCAGGCAAACGGCGACGGGCTTTCCCCCGGTTCTAACCACGCAAAGTGACAGCGAATATTTCACAGTTTTATACTGTGCATATTTTATTTCACCGATTTGCCACGGCAAACATCTTAGTAATTGACAGTTTTATGTCTTGCCTCAGCGTGCGTAAGTCATTGCCTGGGAGTGCCCTGCCATCACGGGTCCGTGGGGGAAGCCGTGTGAGCTGGCTGGTCATCGCCATAGTCGTCATCCGCTGATCCCCCCAGGGGCAAAGCAACCCCCCGGCGATATTCACCCGCCGACAGACCGAAGCGCTGGCGGAATAACCGGCAAAAATGGGAAAGGCTGCTGAAGCCCGCTTCATAGGCGATTTCGGATATCCGTTCCGTCCCCAGGGATAGCTGATAGGCGGCAGCGGAAAGCCGGGTTTCCATCAACAGCGTGGTAAAGCTGGTGCCGCGCGCGGCGCAGGTCTTATGCACAGTTCGCAGCGAATAGCCCAATGCCGCGGCCGCGTCACGGGCGCTCAAGCCCTCCTGGCCATAATTCAGGCAGATGAAGGCAAAAATCTCCTGCATCCGCCGTTCGGTGAACACGGCCCCCTGTCGCGCGGCCTCATGTTCATCGACCTGCGCCAGCAAGGCTTCTTTCAGCAAGGCCGACAACAAGCGCCCTGCTGACGCCACCCAGACCCCATTGCCCTTTTCCGCCATGGCCCGGACCAACTGCGCCAACGCACTGGCACCGATGAAGCCGGCCGGAATGAACGTCTCGGTAATGACCCGGGTGGCTTCGGCAAGTTCCCGCAGGCACCACCAGATCGGCAAAGCAAGAATGATGAGTTCGATCGGCCCGGAAGCGTGAAGCTCATTGCCATTCACATCCGTCAACAGCACCGCCTCCCCGGGCCCTAAACGGCGATGACCACTCCACTGCATGACAGAAAGCGAACCTTTTTCGACCAGCACCAGACGGCATTTCAGATCATTGGGGTTGGCCATGCCCACGCGCTGGCCATTGAACTGGAAGGCATCGGCGCTGATCTTGTGGATCAGGGCCAGTTCGGTGGGAATAGTGATCAACTGCCATTCCCGCGGCAGCGTGGAGGAAGATGCCATGGCGCCGAATGCCGCCTGCATTTCCTCCCACCTGACATCCATCTCCGCCGACATCGTCATCATCTGCCCCGATGCTTGAAATCGTCGCCGACGCCCCTTGCTGGCATGGGTCTGCGGCGATCCGTCAATGCGCCATGGGCAGAGGGGGAAAGGAAGCGCAAATTATAACGGATGCACTTTCAGGCAAATCAATGGGCACTAGATGAAAAGCCACAGGCCCCCGTCAATGATCGTCTTTCCAGTCAGATACCGCCATAATCATCGCGCATCCCCGTACCAGTCAGGCAACGGGAATGCGCTGTGGGGCAAGCCAGGTTCAGCGGGCTCCGCCGACCAGCATCCGGTCTATCCGCACCGTCGGCTGGCCAACACAGACCGGCAATTGCTGGCCGGCCTTGATGCAGATGCCCGCATCCAGGGCCAGGTCATGGCCGGTCATGGAGACATGGCGCAACGCCTCATGTCCCATGCCGATTAAGGTCGCCCCCATCACCGGGGCTGTGACCTTGCCATCTTCGATCAGATAGGCTTCGGTGGCGGTGAAGTTGAATTGACCGCTGGTGATATCCACAGTCCCCCCACCGAAAGAGACGGCATAAAGCCCGTTGCCCACACTGGCGATGATCTCCTGCGGGTCATGCTGCCCGGCCTGAAGATAGGTATTGGTCATGCGCGGCATGGGCAGATCGGCATAGGATTGCCGGCGGCCATTCCCCGTCACCCCCACGCCCATCAGCCGGGCATTCATCCGGTCCTGCATCAGCCCGACCAGACGCCCCTTGTCGATCAGCAGGTTGCGCGCAACCGGCGTGCCTTCATCATCAATGTTGAGCGCGCCGCGCGCGCCTGCCACCGTGGCATCATCCATCACGGTCACACTGGGATGGGCGATCATCTCCCCCATCATGCTGGCGAAGACGGAGGAGCGTTTACGGTGCGCATCCCCTTCCAGCCCGTGCCCGACGGCCTCATGCAACAGCACACCGGGGAAACCGGGCCCCAGCACCACCGGCATTTCACCCGCCGGAGCCGGGCGCGCATCCAGCAATGTCAGCGCCATGCAGGTGGCCCGGTCAGCCATGGCGGACAGATTTTCCTCTGTCACGGCGGACAGGGCCATACGCCCGCCTAAACTGGCCGAGCCATTGGCCCGGCGGCCACCAGCCTCGGCCAGGACCGACATGTTGATTTCAACCAGGGGGCGGATGTCGGCGGCCAGGGTCCCGTCGCTGGCTGCAATCAGCACCAGCGTGTCGGTGACGCTCAGCCGTGCCATCACCTGGCGGATACGCGGATCAGCCGCCCGCGCCAGCCCATCCAGACGGCGCAACAAGGCGATGCGCGCAGGTGATTCCAGCCCGCCCCCTGCCGCCACGGGCGGATAGGCCGCGCCCCCGCCCCAGGAGCCGGCGGAAAGATCGACACCACCGGTCTCAGACGCATCCCGGCCCAGGCGGATCATGCTGCGATTGGCCTCTACCAGGGCCTGCAAGGCGCGGGGCGTCAGGTCGCTGGCATAGGCGAACCCCACCTTTTCCCCGGCAATGGTCCGGGCCCCCACCCCTCGGGTGATGGAGAAGGCGCCACGGGTGACGCGCCCCTCCTGCAGCATCCAATCCTCCTGGCTGCCGCTTTCAAAATATAGATCGGCGTGATCGATGCCTTTGCCGCTCATCGCTTCCAGCGTCCGGCCCAGGCTATCCAGATCCAGCCCCTCCGGGGCCAGCAGCACCTGCCGGGCGTGGGCGATCACATCGTTGCACGAAGATATCAGCATGGTTTTCAGCCCCCCGTGACCTGCAGGGTTTCAATCAGGATGGAACCGGTGCGCACCGCGCCGGCGCGGTGC
>CALRQC020000040.1:0-54375 GCA_943370215.1 Azospirillum sp. RU38E | reverse complement strand
CACATCCGTGGTGACAAGGAAGGGCGGTATGATGCGATTGGTAAGGTTGTCGTGACCTGCCAGCGTGCCGGCATCATGAAGATCGGCTTTATTACCGAGCCCCCCGCAGGGGTGATGGCGACTGGCGGTCTTTGACCGCCAGTCCTCCTCCCTCGGGACTTATACGATAGGAGGCCCCTATGGGCATGAGTGTAGGTGGCGGCAGCGGTGAAGAGGGTGCGGTCAGCCCGGAAATGAACACGACGCCGTTGATCGACGTCATGTTGGTTTTGCTGGTGATGCTCATCATCACCATTCCGGTGCAGACGCACGCTGTGAAGCTGGATATGCCGATTGGTCCCCCGCCTCCGCAGCAGAATAATGTGGAGCCTGAGGTGGTAACCATCCAGGTCGACTTCGACGGCACTGTTATCTGGAACGGTCGCGCCCTTTCCGGTCGCCCCGAACTGGAGCAGGAGATCAGGACTGCCGCTGCGAAAAGCCCGCAGCCGGAAGTTCATCTCTGGTCGAACAAGCTGGTGAAGTACAAGAGTGTTGCGACTGTTCTGACCTCGGCTCAGCGTTTGGGCTTGACCAAGATCAGTCTGATTGGCGGCGAACAGTTCCTGGACTGATATCGCCTTTGGGGGATCGTGGCGTCGGGTTTATCCCGGCGCCACATCTCTGCCGTCATGTAGTGATTTAATCCGTTTTCAGCGGTCGGATGGCCGGCCGTCATGGTTCACCTGATCGGCGGAGTGGGCGCCCCTCTTGGTGTGCGCGCGCCGATGCGAGACCCGAGATCGAGACAATGACCCGTACCCGTATCTTCAAGGCCGCCCTGCTGGGAACGGCTCTCGCCTTTGGCTCCTTCGCGGCCGTCATGGCGCCGGCCGATGCCTTTGCGCAGAAGGCCAAGGAGGAGAAGGGCAAGCCGGCTGGTGACACCGTGCGGCCCGAGGTTGGCAAGCCGCTGACCGAAGCCCAGGATCTGATGAAGGCGAAGAAGTTCAAGGAAGCTGTCGCCAAGATCCGCGAAGCCGATAACGTTGCCGACAAGACGCCGTTCGAAGACTTCATGGTCGAACAGATGCGTCTGTTCGCCGCCTATCAGGCAGGCGATACGGCCTCCGCCGAAAAGGCGTTCGAGACTGTGTCAGCTTCCGGTCGTATGCCGGCCGGCCAGTTGCTGACCTTCACGCAGGCTTTTGCCCAGCAATATTATCAGCAGAAGAACTTCGCCAAGGCCATCACCTGGGCCCAGCGCTATTTCAAGGATGGCGGGAACGACGCCACCATACGCACCCTGCTGCTTCAGGCCTATTACCAGAACAAAGATTATCCCAGCGCAATCAAGGAGGTTTCTGCCAAGATTGCTGGGATTGAGAAGTCTGGACAGAAGCCGGACGAGAATGACTTCCGGCTGTTGGCTGCGGCCAACAATGCCATCAATAACGAAGCCGGCTACACGGCCGCGTTGGAGAAGCTGGTTCAATATTATCCGACCAAGGATTATTGGAACGACTTGGTGTCCCGCGCCCAGCGTAAGCCGACCTTTGCGCGTGATCGTCTGGAACTCGATTTTTATCGCTTGAAGAACAATCTTGGGCTTCTGGACAGCACCAACGACATTATGCAGATGGCGCAGCTTTCGCTGCAGGCCGGGAACCCCGGCGAAGCCCAGATGATTATTGATAAGGGCTATGCCTTGAAGCTGCTGGGCGAGGGTAAGGAAGCCGAGCGGCACCAGCGTTTGAAGGATCTGGCTGCCAAGAATGTGGCAGAGGACAAGAAGACGCTGGGCCAGACTGAGCAGCAGGCCGTCGCCGGTGGTAATCCGGGGCCGATGTTGCGCGTTGCGGAAGCCTATGCGGGCTATGGCCAGTATGACAAGGCCATCAACCTGACCGAACAGGCGCTGGCCAAGGGCACCGGGCTCAAGAATCCTGACGATGCCCGTTTGCGTCTGGTTACTTACTATCTTGCAGTCGGCCAGAAGGCCAAAGCGGAAGCGACCGCCAAGCAGATCAAGGCCGCCGACGGCCCTGCCGATCTGGCGCGTCTGGATTTGCTGGCGGCTTCTTCCAAGAAGTAAGCCAGTTGGAAGGGGCGGGTGGAGTGATCCACCCGCCCCTTCGCTTATCTGCTCAGTATGAAAGGCGGCAGTGCCACGGTCTGCCGTCGCCATCAGTTTGACTGTTGCCGGACCCCCGATGCCGGAATTTGAACCGCTTTATCGTCCACGACTGCAATATCCCGAACGGGCCCTGCGGCTGCGGCGGGAGGGGCGTGTCATTGTGGAGTTCCGGATCGGCAGTGATGGGGCGCCCCACGATGTTCGTGTTGTGGAGGCGGTTCCACCGGGATTATTTGAGCAATCGGCACTGCGTTATGCCGCTGGTCTTCGCTATATGCCGGAAGGCGGCGGTGAAGGGGAGGGGCTCGATATGCGGGAGCGGGCGCGTCAGCGGCTGGTGGTTCGTTTTGAAATGCGGGGTCAGGCCTAGCCCCTGCTGAATTGCTGAGCAGCTTTTTCGTTCTTGGCTGCGGAAGGTCTTCCCACGCGGCTTGGAAGTCCTTATCTGTATGCCAGAGGCAATGCTTTTACCTGAATCGGGAGAAGTCCCATGGGCGCGATGAGCCTTTGGCATTGGGTTATTGTTCTGGTTGTCGTCCTGCTGGTGTTCGGCGCTGGCAAGCTGCCCAATGTGATGGGAGATATGGCCAAGGGCGTGAAGGCGTTCAAGAAGGGGATGCGTGATGACGAGACCCCTGCCGATGACCCCAAGCTGACCGAAACGAAGCCGGGTGCGGACGCTCCCCGCTGAGTCACGGCAATTTCCCGATATCACCTCCGCCATTATGGATATGACGGATACAAGAACCTTTTTGACCCCGGCTGATGTTGAACATCTGGCCGGGGATCGGTCTGCTGAGCCCCGCGTTCTTCTGGTGCAGAAGATTGTGCGGACGGCTGAGCTTGGCCTGATGGCGCCAGGTGCGCAAGATATGGCCCGCGATCTGCTTTTGCGGTTGGCGCGCGATACGGTGCTTCAGGTGCGCGAGGCTGTCGCCTGGCAAGTTTATAACAGTCCCCTGCTGGACGATGAGTTGGCGCACGCCCTGGCCACTGACGTCACGTCAGTGGCGTTTCCGCTGCTGCGTCACGCTGACAGCTTGGCAGATTCGATTCTGCTGGAGGTTATTGGCCAGGATGACGTGGCCAAACAACTGGCGATCGCGGCCCGGCGCGCCTTGTCGGCAACGGTCAGTCAGTCGCTGGCCAAAGTCGGCAATCTTGCTGTCATTGCTACATTGGCAGGCAATGCGGGGGCCGAGCTTTCTGAGAAGACCTTGCAGGGGTTGGCGGATCGCTATGCCCATGTGCCGCTGATCGCTGAACCGTTGGCAGACCGCGAACTTCTTCCAGCCTCCGTGGTGGAACGTCTTGTGGCGGGTGCTTCCAGCTTGGTTCGTGAGATGTTGATCAGTCGGTACCATCTGTCACCAGTTCTGGTGAAGGAGATGGTGGAGCATGGTCGGGACAGCGCGACGCTGACGCTGCTGCGTCCGCTGGGGCGCTCTGGCATGGATTCTCGTGCAATGGCCGTGCATCTGCACGATGCCGGTCGGCTGGGATTGCCGCTGCTGCTGCGTGCCCTCTGTGCGGGGGACTTCGATTTTTTTGCAGCCGGCATTTCGGTGCGGTCTCGCGTCGCCTTCAGCAATGTTTCCATGTTGCTGGCGGATGGAACGGGGGAGGGGCTGCGCGCCCTGCTGGGCCATGCGCATGTGCCCAAGCGCTTGCAACAGCCTTTCCTGTTGGCCCATCAGGTGGCGCAGGAAAGGGGTTACGCCGGTGGAGATGCCGGGCGTACCGATTACCAGTCCGCTGTATTGGCCACGCTTTACGCGAAATGCGGCCAGTCGGAGGAACGTGCCATGGATGATCTGCTGCTTCAGCTATTTGACTGCAAGGATGATCATTTGATCGATTCAGCGATGGATCAGGCTGGGGCGTTGTTCGTTCCGGTGCGGGGTGCCCCGCCGCGCGGCTAGGACGGCGTGAGCTCAGAGCTGTTTACTGCCGCCTTGCCATATGGGCGGTGTGGCCGAGCTGTGGCTTCCACGATGACGCTTGAGGCCGTACCCGAAAGCGACGGCGAGTTTCCAGTCCTCACCGCAGGCTCGCTTTATGACGCGTTCAAGGTTGCCCAAGCCGCGTCATAATAGCTTTCAGCGATATCAGAATGCCTTGATCTGCATCTGGATCGGCCCTTCGGCCCGGCCATGGATGAACTGGTCGACATAGGGATTCCCCGAATTGTCGATCTCAGACACCGGCCCCACCCAGATCAGCTTACCCTTGTAGAGCATGGCGATACGGTCGGCGATCTTACGGGCGCTCGCCATATCATGGGTGATGGATAGTGCCGTTGCGCCCAGATCCTTCACGCATTTCACGATCAGATCATTGATGACATCGGCCATAATCGGGTCGAGCCCGGTTGTCGGTTCATCAAAGAAGATGATTTCCGGATTGGTGCAAATGGCGCGGGCCAAGCCGACGCGTTTTTGCATTCCACCTGAAAGCTCAGAAGGTGACAGGTTGGCGACATCCGGTCCCAAGCCAACGGCCCCCAGTGTGGCGACAGCGCGCTCCCGCGCGTCCTTCCGTCCGACACCATGGCCCTGGATCAGGCCAAAAGCGACATTCTCCCAAACGGGCAGGCTGTCAAACAGCGCGGCACCCTGGAACAGCATCCCGAACTTCGCCATGGCCCTTTCACGATCACGGCCGGAAATATGCGTCGTATCTTCGCCATCGATTTGAATGGTGCCGGAATCGGGATTCAAAATCCCAAGAATGCTTTTCAGCAAGACGGATTTACCGGTGCCGGAGCCGCCGATGATGACCACACTCTCACCGCGCTTGATCTCCAGATCAACGCCATCCAGCACGACCTTGGCACCAAAAGCCTTCTTCACACCTTTCAGGGTGATCTTGGGGACTTCCATGGCGGTGTCCAGTTTCAGCGTCTCGCTCATGAGAAGAAGATCCCTGTCAGCAGATAATTCAGCACCAGGATAAGGATGGAGGAGGAAACGACGGCGTTGGTTGTCGCAGCACCAACCCCCTGGGCGCCACCGCGTGAATTATACCCGTGGTAACAGCCCATCAATGAGATGACGAAACCAAAGGCAGCCGCCTTCACCAACCCGGAGACGACATCCATGAATTCCAGATAGTGCCAGGTATTGTTGATGTAGCTGGAAGGGTTGAAGCCCAGCCGATAGACCGACACCAGATAGCCGCCAAAAACGCCGATTATATCGGCCACCAGCACCAGCAAGGGCAGCATGGTGGTGCCGGCGAGCAGGCGGGGCACCACCAGATATTTAAAGGGATTGGTGGAAAGCGTGGTCAGCGCGTCCACCTGTTCGGTCACCCGCATGGTGCCCAGTTCTGCCGCCATTGCGGCGCCGATGCGCCCTGCCACCATCAAGCCAGCCAGCACCGGCCCCAACTCGCGGGTAATCGACAGCACCACCACGGTGGCAATGGCGCTTTCCGCGGAGAAGCGGGAGAAGCCACTATAGCTTTGCAGTGCGAGCACCATACCGGTGAAAACGGCTGTCAAGCCGACGACCGGTAGGCTGTAATAGCCAATTTCCACCATTTGCCGGCCGATATGGCGGAAATAGAAGGGCGCGCGCACGCAATGGGACAAGGCCGTCAGGGTAAACAGGGCCAGGCGGCCTGTCGCTTCCAGGAATGTCAGGGTGGCGCGACCGATCGCACGAAGGAAATGCATTAACCTGACCTCTCAGGGCGCGGGGCGGATGGGTAACGGCTAGCCCCTGGCATCCGCCCTGTCAATGGCGCCTGGGGACGTGCGGCTGCATCGCAACAGAGCCATGAACATAAGGGGCGGCCGTCGGTTCCGCCAGTCATCATCCGCCGTGATAGACCCGATGATAACGCGCGCCCAACCGGGTAAGGATTTCGTAGCCAATGGTACCTGCTTCCCGCGCCACCTGATCCACGTCGCGGGTCGGCCCGATCACCTCTGCCCAGCCACCCACGTTCAGCAGTTCGTCGGGGACATCAGTGACATCAACGGTCAGCAGGTCCATCGACACGCGGCCAATTACGCGGCAGGGGCGACCGGCGATGATGACGTGACCCTTGCCAGCCAGCGACCATGGATAGCCATCCGCATAGCCCAGGCCCAAGGCAGCCACCTTGCTTGGTCCCTGCACAAGATGTGTGGCATCATAACCAACGCTATCACCCGCCGACACAGCACGGACCTGCAAAATACGTCCCAGCAGGCGGATCACGGGCCGCATCGGATTCGGCATCCAGGGTGCCGGATTGGGGCCGTAAAGGGCAATACCCGGCCGTACCAGATCGAAGTGATAATCGGCCCCATGGAAGATGCCAGCAGAGTTGCTCAGGCACAGTGAGGCCGATGGGAGCCCTTCCACCGCTGTCAAAAATCGCTGGCGCTGTTCAGCCGTCAGTGGATGGCGTGGGTCATCGGCGCAGGCCAGATGGCTCATCCAGGCTTGCAGGTCCAGCCCGGCCAGCAATGTCGGGATATTATTTCGAACCCGATCCAATATGCTGAGCGGCAGGCCCAATCGGTTCATTCCGGTATCGATATGAATGATTGTCGGCAGCTTCCGGTTCAACAAGGCGGCATGGTCCCGCCAACGTTCAATCTCTGCCAGCGTGGAAAGCACAGGGATCAAGCGCTGCTCGGCGATCTCCCCTTGGGTGCCTGCGGGAACCCCGTGCAACACAATGATGCGTGCCTGGGGCAGGGCGGCGCGTAAGCGTACCCCGGCTTCAATATCCGCGACGAAGAAACTGCGGGCGCCGGCGTGCCAAAGGCTGCGGGCAACCGGCACGGCGCCCAGACCATAGCCATCGGCCTTGACTACGGCACCGCATTCGGCCGCCCCCACCTTGGCGGCGAGATCGCGCCAATTGGCAACGAGTGCGCCCAGGTCAATAGCAAGCACAGCCCCCACGCGGGCCGCAGCCGGTGTCTCCAGCGCGGCGGAAAGGGGGGAGGAAAAATCGGTCATGATTGCTGCATCCTGCGTCGCGGAAAGACGCGCCGCTTACTCGTCGTAATCACCACCGCCATGGGTGGTGTCCAGGTCACCAAAGCGTGTGTAGTTACCATCAAAGAACAAGCGCACGGTGCCTACAGGGCCGTGACGCTGTTTACCGATAATTACGTCGGCGGTGTTGTGCACCTGGGCCAGCCGTTCCTGCCATTGCTGGTACCGGTCATTATACTTGTCCTCGCTCTCATCGGGACGGCGGCCGGGTTCGGCACGCTCCAGATAATATTGTTCGCGGAACACGAACATCACCACGTCGGCATCCTGCTCAATGGAGCCGGATTCACGCAGGTCGGATAGCTGAGGCCGCTTGTCCTCACGGCTTTCCACGCTGCGCGACAACTGCGACAGGGCGATGACGGGCAGTTCCAGTTCCTTGGCGATGGCTTTCAGGCCGCGCGTAATTTCTGAGATTTCCTGCACGCGATTCTGCTCGCCCCGGCCGGTACCGCCACCGCGCAGCAGTTGGAGATAGTCGACCACCACCAGACCCAGCCCATGGGTGCGCTTCAGCCGGCGGGCGCGCGTGCGCACCGCGGTGATGGAGAGGGCAGGCGTATCATCCACAAAGAAGGGGACGCGGGCCAGATACTGGCTGGCTTCGACGAATTTCGGGAAATCGGTGGCAACGATCTCACCCCGGCGAATCTTGTCACCCGACACCTCTGCTTGATCGGCCAGGATACGCAGTGCCAATTGTTCCGCCGACATTTCCAGGGAGAAGAAGCCGACCGGCGCCCCTTCCTTGCCACCGGAGAGCATATAGGCTTTCGCGGCATTGAAGGCGATGTTGGTGGCCAACGCCGTCTTACCCATGGAGGGGCGACCAGCCAGGATCAGCAGATCGCTGGGATGCAGGCCACCCAGCTTGGCATCCAGATCGCGCAAGCCGGAGGTGACGCCCGTGACGTGGGTGGAGCGGCGGAAGGCCGCCTCCGCCGTTTCGATGGCTGCCTTCAATGCTCGCTCAAAGGGCACAAAATCGCCCTTGATGTCACCGGTGGCGGCCAGCTCGAAAAGCCGCTTTTCTGCCTCCTCGATCTGGTCGTTGGCAGCGATATCGATATCGTGCTTATAGGCCTGATTGACCATCTCCTCGCCCACCTCGATGAGCTGGCGGCGGAGATAGCTGTCATGGATGATGTGGCCGTAATCCTCCACATTATGCACGGTGACGATGGCGGCGGCCAGACGGGCCAGATATTCCTGACCGCCAATGTCAGCCAGATCGCGGTCTTGCTCAAAAAACGCTTTCAGGGTGATCGGGTTGGCCACTTGCCCCCGATCAATCATCTTCAAGATCGCCTGGAAAATCTTCTGGTTGGCCGGATCGAAAAAATGCTCCGGGCGCAGAAACTCGCCCACTTTTTCGAAGGCCTTGTTGTTCACCAGGATGGCGCCCAACACGGTTTGCTCCGCCTCCTCATTATGAGGCGGGCTGCGATAAGCGGGGGTGTTGCCGGTAAAACCGGAAGGGTCGATCAGCTTGGTATCCATGGTGACGTGATTTTAGCAGTCCTGACGGGCAGCCGCTAAACCATCCCATGTCATGGCCGGTGAAAGCCGGGGACAGTTTGTGGATAAGCTGTGGATAAATCTGGTCAGGCCGCGTGTATATCGCGCATTTCCGCGCTTTCTCCGCCATAAAGATAGCTGCGTGTCAGCGGCACGGTATCAATCTGGCGTGCGAGCTGCATCTGGAAGACCATGTGCCCCTGATGGCGGAAGGCGCATTCGCAGCCCACCAGATAAAACTCCCACATCCGACAAAAACGTTCGTCATAGAGGGCGACCGCCTTGTCCCTGTTGGCCATGAAACGGCGGCGCCAATGGCGCAGGGTCTGCGCGTAATGCAGGCGCAGAATCTCCATATCTGTCAGCCAAAGACCCATTCGTTCCACCTGCGGAATAACTTCTGACAGGGCGGGGGAGTAGCCACCGGGGAAGATATATTTGCGCAGCCAAGGGTTGGTGGTGCCCGGCCCCTCCGCCCTACCGATGGAATGCAGCAAAGCGATGCCATCTGGTGCCAGCAATGACCGCACAGTCCGGAAGAAAGTCGGATAATGCGGCACCCCGACATGTTCGAACATGCCGACGCTGACGATCCGGTCGAACTGGCCCTGGCATTCCCGATAATCACAGAGCGCGAATCGCACCCGACCGGACAGGCCGGCCAATTCAGCGCGTTGCTGCGCTATGGCCAATTGCTCGGTGGATAGGGTGATGCCGGTCACCTGCACATCGGCCAACTGCGCGATCGTCAGCGCTGTCCCGCCCCAGCCGCAGCCGATATCCAGTACTTTTTGGCCGGGACGCAGCAACAGTTTTGCGGCGATATGGTGCTTCTTGGCCGCCTGCGCCTCTTCCAGGTTCATGCCCGGTTCGGCGAAATAGGCGCAGGAATATTGCCGGTCTGCGTCCAGGAACAGGTCGTAAAGGGCGCCCGACAGGTCGTAATGATGCGCCACATTATGGCGGGACCGGTCCAGCGGGTTGCGCTGCTGCCAGAAACGTTGCAGCCCGGTAGCCAGCCGGCGCAGCCAGTCAAATGGTCCGATATGGCCAAAACCGGCATTACGGGTAATGAGGTCGATGAAATCATAGAGGCTGCCGCGTACCATCCGCAGCGTGCCATCCATATAGGCCTCACCGGCATAAAGACCGGGGTTGATGGCCAGTTTCCAGTGCAGCGACGGGTCGGTCAGTCGGATGGTGATGGTATCCGCTTCATCGCCCGGACCCAATATATGCACCAAGCCGCCTGCATCGATTATTTCCAGCCTGCCTTCGCGCACCAGCCGGGAAAGCATACGGAACAACAGCATGTTGGTTCCCCCTGCCGTCGATACCATCTGACAGCAGGGTAATCCCGGATTCGCGGCAACATAACCCCGCCATTCGGTGCAGCCAGAAGGGCATAGGCTGGGCTGGTCGCATAAAAAGAAAAGGCGGCCTGTCCTTATCGGACGGGCCGCCTTTCCCTTTATCAGACAAGGACCGGGGCGATTAGGCCTCGGTTTCCTCCGTGGCTTCGACTTCCTCAGCCACGTCGTCTTCTTCATCCTCGTCGTTGCCGACGACCATGCCGCCACGTTGAGCCTGCACGGCAGCTTCTTCAGCCGAGCGGGCAACGTTGACGGTCACGAACACCGACACTTCCGGGTGCAGAACAACGCGCACCTTGAACAGGCCGAGCGTCTTGATCGGGTCGACAATGGCGACCTGAGCGCGAGCAACGGTGGTGCCGGCGGCGGTGACGGCATCGGACACGTCACGCGAAGTGACGGAACCATACAGCACACCCGACTCGGCAGCCTGACGCACCACGACGACGGACAGACCGTCAACCTTGGTGGCCACAACTTCGGCTTCCTTCTTCAGTTCCAGATTGCGAGCCTCAAGCTGCGCCTTCTGGCCTTCGAAGTAAGCCAAGTTTTCCTTGGTCGCGCGCAGGGCCTTCTTCTTCGGCAGGAGGAAGTTACGGGCATAGCCCGCCTTAACCTTCACAACCTGGCCAAGCTGACCCAGCTTTTCGACGCGTTCCAGCAGAATGACGTCCATGGTCTTTTCTCCTGGTTCGCTTACTTCACAATGTACGGCAGAAGAGCCAGGAAGCGGGCGCGCTTGATAGCACGGGCCAGCTCACGCTGCTTCTTCGCCGACACGGCGGTGATACGGGACGGGACGATTTTGCCACGCTCGGAGATGAAGCGAGACAGCAGCTTGACGTCCTTGTAATCGATCGCCGGCGCATTCGGGCCGGAGAACGGGCAGGTCTTCCGACGACGGAAGAACGGACGACGGCCACCGCCGGAGCGGGGAGCGCCACCGGCCGGGGCTGCACCCTGGGGACGTTCGGCGTTCATGCGCGGTCTCCTTCACCTTCAACAGCGGCGTCACGACGCGGGCCACGGCCCGGACGATCACCACGATCACCGAATTCACGACGAGGACCACGGTCGCCGAAGCCACCGCGCGGGCCACGCTCAGCGCGCTCGCCCTTGTTGGCCAGCATGGCGGTCTGGCCTTCCTCGATCTTTTCAACCTTCACGGTCATGTAGCGCAGCACGTCTTCGTTGATCGACATGTTGCGTTCCATCTCGGCGACGGCCGCGGCAGACGCGTCCAGGCCCAGATAGACGTAATGACCCTTGCGGTTCTTCTTGATCCGGTAGGTGAGGGTCTTCAGACCCCACTGCTCGGTCTTGACGACGGAGCCGCCCTGTTCCTTCAGGATATTGCTGAAGGTTTCGGTCAGGCTCTCGACCTGCGCGGACGAGATGTCCTGGCGGCAGATCAGGATGGTTTCATACAGTGCCATTAAACTCCCCATGGCTATTGATGGTCCGCCGCTGAACCGGTTCAGATTAGAACCGGAAAGCAGCCGCACGGACCTAGCCGATGCCAAGGCAGGGCACCGGCGGGGTTACGGAAGCGCGGCAATATACAGGAAAGCCTTGTCCAGACAAGCGGACAATGTCCCCATCGCGGCATGGGGCTGTGCGCTTTTACGCATGGGGTCAATCAGCAGGGTGGCTGGTCTGGCTGGTCAGGAACGCCTGCCGCAGCCTCTCACTGCTATCCATCGCCAGCGCTTTGCGTAATTGGGCGGTGCGGGATGTCGCCATCAGACGGCTGCAGGAGAACCAGAACTCCGTATCGGTGAGTTTCCCCACAATACGCACGGGGTTTGGTTCCATCTGGGCATGGGCCAGATTGCCCGAGATCAACCCGAAACGTATGCGCCCGGCATTGATCATCTGGATGATGGCAGCCTGATCATCCACGGGGATGTAACCAGTCCCGTGTTGCGCCAGCAATTGCCGATAGATGCCGGAGGCTGCGGCAATCGTGCCATCCGCCTGCCGTAACAAGGTGTCCAGATCTCCCTGGAACGGGTCGTCTGCCTTGCTGATGATGACCAAACTGTCGCTGAATACCGGCAGCAGCCAATTGGCTGTACGTTCCCTTTCCGGCAGCCGTGCATTGGCCAGGGCGCAACTATCAGGTTCATTGACCAATTGGGCCTGCCAGCGCTCGACACTGACCGGGCGAAGCACAAAGTTGACATCAGCCTGGTCTGCAACATGCGTCAGCCACGCTGTTAATGCGTCAATGCGTTTATCCTCAGGGGCGCGGCGTGTCCATTGGGTTTTGGCGATATAAAGGGTGATTGAAGGGCGGGTATCTCTACCGATTACTGTGCCTTCCGGGGACGTGTGTTCGGCAAGGACAGAAGATGCGACCGCGAGCGTTGTCAGCAGAATCGAGCCGATCTGGCGCCATCCGATGCGCCTCAAGCGCGAAGGCCTATCGGCTTGGGGAGCAATGTTATGTTTTCCTTTCATAACACAATCATCTCCAGGCCCTGGCGAAAAGCTCGCCGACAGCCCTGCTGTGACAAATGCTATAATCTGTTGGCTCTGGTATCCATGTCCACTACAGCGCGATAACAGAATCTTGATCAGGTAGCGATGATAACTCATCAACGCTGTTTGCTATTGCCGATGGCGTGCTTTCATCATGGGGCATGATCAACGCGGTTTGCTACCGTCTCCTGCGCCTGATCAGCCGTGCTTGTACGCCTTACGTCCACGTCACAAGGGTTTTCCGGCCGTGTGGGCTGGGCTTTGGCTTGACAGGGCGCCGCGCCGCTGTATCAAGGCCACACTGGATTTACAGCAGGATTACGCTATGACCCGCGCTTTCGTCTTTCCCGGTCAGGGCAGCCAGGCTGTCGGCATGGGCCGCGAATTGGCGGCAAATTTCGCCGTCGCCAAGTCAGTCTTTGACGAAGTGGACGCGGCGCTCGGCCAGAAGCTCTCCGCCCTGATGTTTGAGGGGCCGGAAGGCGATCTGACGCTGACCGAGAATGCCCAGCCGGCGCTGATGGCCGTATCCGTTGCTGTTGCCCGCGTGCTGCAGGCGGAAAAGGGTCTGGACCTGTCCAAGGCGGCCTTCGTGGCGGGGCACAGCCTGGGTGAATATTCAGCCCTGTGCGCCGCTGGCGCGATCAGCCTGACCGATACGGCCCGCCTGTTGAAGCTGCGTGGCCAGTCCATGCAGAAGGCGGTGCCGGTGGGGGTGGGGGCCATGGCGGCCATCCTGGGGGCTGATCTGGATGCCGCCCGCGAGATCGCCGCTGAGGCGGCGCAGGGTGAAGTCTGCAGCGCGGCCAACGACAATGCGCCAGGCCAGGTGGTGGTTTCCGGGCATAAGTCGGCGGTGGAGCGTGCCATCAAGATCGCCGCCGAGCGTGGCTTCAAGCGCGCCATCCTGCTGCCCGTCTCCGCCCCCTTCCATTGCCCGTTGATGCAGCCGGCAGCGGACGCAATGGCCGCTGCCTTGGCCGGTACTGCCATTCAGTCGCCTGTGGCGCCGCTGGTGGCCAATGTAACGGCCTCCGCCGTGACGGACCCGGAGACCATCCGACGCCTGCTGGTGGAACAGGTCACCGGGGCCGTGCGCTGGCGCGAGAGCGTGCTGTTCATGAAGGAACAGGGCGTGACGGAGTTGGTGGAACTGGGTTCCGGCAAGGTGCTGGCCGGGCTGGTCAAGCGCATTGACAAGGAACTGGCTGCCATTTCCGTCGGTGCGCCGGCGGATATTGACGCCTTCACCCTGGCCTGATAGCCCGATCCAACGAATTCCCAAGGAGTACAGGCATGTTCGACCTGAACGGCAAGAAGGCGCTGGTCACCGGCGCCTCGGGTGGCATCGGTGCCGCCATCGCCAAGGTGCTGCACGCCCACGGCGCCACCGTGGCTCTGCATGGCACCAAGGTGGAAGCGCTGAACGCCCTGGCGGCGGAACTGGGGGAACGGGCCGTTGTGGTGCCGGCCAACCTGTCCGACCCGGTCCAGGTGGAAGAACTGGCCAAGCAGGCCGAGGCCGCCCTGGGTGGCGGTGTCGACATTCTGGTCAATAATGCCGGCCTGACCCGCGACGGGCTGATCCTGCGCATGAAGGACGAGGATTGGCAGTCGGTCATCGATGTGAACCTGACCGCCGGATTCCGCCTGTCTCGTTCGCTGCTGAAGGGCATGATGAAGCGCCGCTGGGGCCGCATCATCGGCATCACTTCTGTCGTTGGCGTCACCGGTAACCCCGGTCAGGTCAATTATGCGGCCAGCAAGGCTGGCATGATCGGCATGTCCAAGGCGCTGGCCCAGGAAGTGGCCAGCCGCAACGTCACCGTCAATTGCGTCGCCCCTGGCATGATCGCAACGGCCATGACGGACGTGCTGAATGATGCCCAGAAGGAGGCGATGCATAGCCGCATCCCCGCCGGCAAGCTGGGTACGCCGGATGACATTGCCGCCGCCGTGCTGTATCTGGCCAGTACTGAGGCCGGTTACGTCACGGGCCAGACCTTGCATGTCAATGGCGGCATGGCAATGATCTGACGGCGGCGAACCTCGCCGTTCGTTTTGTTTTTTTGCCGTCCCCCGCATATTCGGCACCCCTGTCCCTCGCGTGAAAGCTGGTCAGGGGTCGCGGTTCGTGTTAAGTGACGGCACTTTCCCGAACGGCGTCCGGGAAATTCGGGTCTTGGGGCGTCGCCGCCCACCCGTTTTCCGAACGCCCGTAACGCCAGGCAGAGACTGGTTCCACCGGAAGATCCTGAAAGGTCAAATCAATGAGCGATGTTGCTGAGCGCGTGAAGAAGATCGTCATCGAACACCTGGGCGTGGAAGAGCCCAAGGTGACGGAGACGGCCAGCTTCATCGACGATCTGGGCGCTGACAGCCTGGACACGGTCGAGCTGGTCATGGCCTTCGAAGAAGAGTTCGGCATCGAGATCCCGGACGACGCGGCCGAGAAGATCCTGACCGTCAAGGATGCTATCGACTTCATCAGCTCGAAGCAGGCCTGATAAGGTCGGGGCGGGCCGGCAGGGCGCTGCTTTTCGCTTGTAGAAAAGCGCGCCGCCGGTCTCGCAACGCCCCAGCGGATGCCCTATATCCGGGGCTGGGTACCCCGCTCAAAGGTACCCTCTTTCCAATAACGTTCGCAGGTCGGACACATGCGCCGCGTTGTCATCACCGGTCTCGGTCTCGTCACCCCGCTGGGGGTGGGCGTGCAGACCAATTGGGATCGCCTGATCGCAGGCCAGTCGGGTATCCGTACCATCCAGGGGTTCGATATTTCGGACCTTCCCTGCAAGATCGCCGGCCAGGTGCCGCGCGGCGATGGCACCGACGGCACGCTGAACCTTGATCTCTTCATTCCGCCCAAGGAACAGAAGAAGATGGACGACTTCATCATGTTCGCCATTGCGGCGGCCGATGAAGCCATCAAGGACAGCGGTTGGAAGCCCAGCACCGAGGAAGAGTTCGAGCGGACCGGCGTGACCGTCGGTTCCGGCATCGGCGGCCTTCCCGGCATCTATGAAACATCGCTGCTGCTGGCCGAAAAGGGCCCGCGCCGCGTTTCGCCCTTCTTCATCCCTTCCTGCCTGATCAATCTGGCCTCCGGCCATATCTCGATCATGCATGGCTATAAGGGCCCGAACCATGCGGTGGTCACCGCCTGTTCCACGGGTGCCCATTCCATCGGCGACGCCGCGCGCATGATTGCGCTGGACGATGCCGACGTGATGGTGGCCGGTGGGGCGGAGGGGGCTTGCAGCCGCCTGGGCATCGCCGGCTTTGCCGCTGCCCGTGCGCTGTCCACCGCCTATAACGACACGCCTGAAAAGGGTAGCCGCCCCTATGACAAGGGCCGTGACGGTTTCGTCATGGGCGAGGGCGCCGGTGTCGTGGTGCTGGAAGAGCTGGAACACGCCAAGAAGCGTGGCGCCAAGATTTACGGCGAAGTGGTTGGCTACGGCATGTCCGGCGATGCCTATCACATCACCTCCCCGTCGGAAGATGGCAATGGCGGCTTCCGCTCCATGCGCATGGCGCTGAAGCGGGCCGGCCTGAACCCGGACGAGGTGGATTACATCAACGCACATGGCACCTCCACGCCGCTGGGCGACATGATCGAGCTGGGGGCCGTGAAGCGGCTGTTCGGCAATGATCTGGCCGGTGCCTCCATGTCCTCCACCAAGTCGGCCATCGGCCACCTGCTGGGGGCCGCCGGTGCGGTGGAAGCCATTTACTCCGTGCTGTCGATCCGCGATCAGGTGGTTCCGCCCACCCTGAACCTGGAAAACCCGGATGAGGGGACCGAGGGTGCCGATCTGGTGCCCAAGGTGGCGAAGGAACGCAAGGTCCGGGCTGCGCTGTCCAACAGCTTCGGCTTCGGTGGTACCAACGCCTCCCTGGTGTTCAAGGCCTTCCAGTAAGGCCGTCAGTGACGACAAGGGCGGGCCGCCATGGCCCGCCCTTTTTGTTTCGGGCCTTGGCGATGACGCTTGGCCCTGTTCCAGCCAGAGCCGACCGCTTTGACAGAACCAGCCCCCCCTGTCTCCAGCCCATCCCCCAAAACGCCCCGGCCATTGCGCGGGCTTTTATGGTTGGGTGTCCTGCTTTTGCTGCTGTTGATCGCGGCGGGTGGGGCCGGTCTTTACGGCTGGCAGCGTTATACCAGCCCAGGCCCGCTGGTGGCCGACAAGGCCCTGGTCATCCCGCGTGGCAGCGGTGTCGCCGCCATCTCTCGCCAAATGGCTGAGGCCGGGATCACCCGCCATCCTTTGGAACTGGCCATTGCCATGCGCCTTCGCCGGGACGGGGCGAGCCTGCGGGCCGGGGAATATGCATTCCCGGCCGGTATCAGCTTGAAGGGAGCCATTGAGCTGATTCTCAGCGGCAAGACCGTGGTCCGTCGCTTCACGGTGCCGGAAGGGTTGACCTCCTGGCAAATTGTTGAGCTGTTGAAAGCGGATGCTGCCCTGGCCGGTGACGTGGCCAGCGTTCCGGCGGAGGGCTCGTTGCTGCCGGAAACCTATCATTACTCCTATGGTGACGCCCGGGCAGAGTTACTGGCGCGAATGCAGACGGATATGGCCAAGACACTGGAACGCCTCTGGGCGGACCGTGCCCCCGATCTGCCAATTGCATCCAAGGAACAGGCCGTTATCCTGGCATCGGTGGTGGAGAAGGAGACGGGCGTTGCAGCGGAACGGCCGCGGGTGGCCGGCGTCTTTCTCAACCGGTTGCGATTGGGCATGAAGCTGCAATCCGACCCCACCATCATCTATGCCCTGTCGCAGGGCAAAGGCAGTATCGACCGGGCCCTGACCCGCGCCGACTGGAAGCTGGACAGTCCCTACAACACCTATTTGGTGGATGGTTTGCCTGCTGGTGCCATTGCCAATCCCGGCCTGCTCTCCTTGCAGGCGGTGTTGAAACCGGAAGCCAATCGCTATCTCTACTTTGTTGCTGACGGAACAGGCGGGCACGCCTTTGCGGAGACGCTGGACCAGCATAACCGTAACGTCGCGCGGTGGCGCAAAGTGCGGGATGGGGAATAGAGCCGGCTGCTTTTCGTCAAAAACACAGCCGGCTTCAGATTTGTTTTCTCACAGGTGAATTCTCCCGGCCCAGTCGCCGGTGACGGCCCTGGCGACTGGGGATTGCGAATTACGCTCCAGCCCCCTGCTGAGAGACGTCTATCTGTCAGGGCGGTGGGGGACGCCAGGGTTGCACTTCCACCGATTGTTCCTGATCCAGCTTGCCGGCACAGACGATGTTTCGTGAACCTGGGGTGAAGTTCTCCGCCTCTGGCACACGCAAGGTGACCTCCAGCAACACCATTTCCACCAGCATTTCGCCGAACGGTTCGGGACGGCCGCTGCGCGTATCGGTGCCGAACAGGCGCTGTAAATACCAGGGCGGGCCGGAAAGGCCGGCGGGCGCCCCGGCCAGCAGGCTCTGTTGCAGCAATCCATAAATTTCCTGGCATTGCTCCAGGTTACGCGCCTTGCCGGCGACCGGCAGGGAGAGATAGGCCACTACCCGCCGGTCAAAGGGCCGAAACAGGGTGCCCGTCTTCACCTTGGCCATGCCGTTGCGGCCGCCATCCAGGGACAGGGCCGTTACCGCTGCCTGCATATCGCGGCCCAGCCGCAGCATTCCCCATTCCAGCAGGGTGACCGGCGTTTCCGCCAGATATTGATAGAGCTGAGGGGCAACCGGGGGCGGTTGCTGGGCCTCGCCAGGGAAGGGGGCCAGCGCCAGCGAGAACCCAAGCGCCATCAACCGACCCCATCCCGCCATTGGCCTGATCCTTCCGCGTGAATGCCGGTGAACAGGCTACAGCGGTGATGTGACGCTTTTGCTACGGGAACAGCCGGTGCAGGAACAGGCGCAGACATTGATCGGACCAGACACCGCCCAGTCCGTGAAACCCGACATGCCCGCCGCCAGGGCTGAGCAGCGGGGTCAATAGCGGCAATGCCGTCCAGTCCACCGCCTGATAGGCATCGCCGGGAATCCACGGATCATCCAGCGCATGGATCAGCAAGGTGGGAACGGTGATTCCCGGCAGGAACCGGTTGGCGGAATTCACCGCATAATATTCTGCCGCCCCCGACCAGCCATTCCAGGGCCCGACCAGCCGATTATCGAAATCCCATAAGCTGGCTGCACTGGCGGCGGCCTCCAGCCATTGCGGTTCCACCAAACCAGCCGCCAGCGCCATTTCGGCCTTCATCTTACCCAGCAGCCAGCGATGATAGAAGCGATTGCCTGGTGACATCATGTGCTGGCAGGAGGCGGCGAGATCAATGGGGGCGGAAATGCTGGCCCCGGCCCGCACCGGCAGTGGGAAATCTGCCTCCCCCAGCAGTTTCAAGGTCGCATTGCCACCCAGGGAATAGCCGATAACCACCACACCGTTCCCGGCAATATCTGTCGGCAATTGTCCCAGCACGGCATGGATGTCGGCAGTGCGCCCGGCATGATAGCGCAGGCGACAATGGCCGGCCGTGGGGCCGGCACCGCGCAGGTTCAGCCGCAGGACCGGAAAGCCATCGGCCAGCAACATTGCTGCCGTGGCCCGCATATAATAGCTGTCCTCACTGCCTGTCAGCCCGTGCAGCAGCAGGCAAAGGGGCTTTTCCGTCAGGGTTGACGGCTGGTTCAGCCGTCCCTGCAAACGGTCACCGCTGCCATCCTCCATTGGAAAATGCAACACGCCACCCGGCGGCAGCCGGGTGGCCGGACGCAGTAATGTGTTGCGGATGGTCTGAAGATGCGGGCCGAGCCAGGGGACGCGCGCCCGGAAGGGCGGGAACAGCCGGTCCCGCCCGCCGCTCATCTCAATCATGCCGGGACAGGAAATCCCGGATCACGGCAATCTGATCGGGTGCCATCAAGGCCGGCGCATGGCCAGCATCGGGCACGGTGTAAAGCTGTGCCTTGGGGCCTTCAGCCGTCATCCGCTCTGCCGTTTCGGGCAATAACAGGTCGGACAGGCCCCCCCGGATCACCAATGTCGGCTGGCGGATCGCCTGCCACAGGGCCCAGAGATCGACATCGCCGATGGGCGCGACCTTGAAGATGCGGGCAATGCCGGGATCATAGGCCAGCCGGTAGCTGCCATCATCCTGCCGGTCGGTGCTGTGCTGCGCCATGTGCAGCCATTGTTCCGCCGTCAATTGGCCGAATCCGGCATAATGGTCACGGAAATAGCGTTCGGCCGCAGCCAGATCGGCAAAGACCGGATCCTGACCGACATAATCGCCGATCCGCTCCAGCGCCGTCTTGGGCACGAAGGGGCCGATATCATTGACCACCAGCCGGCGGATCGGGCTGTTGGGCTGGGCTGCCAGCATCATGCCGATCAGCCCGCCCATGGAGGTGCCGATCCAATCGACATGCTCCACCTCCAGCCGGGCGATCAGGGCGGTCATGTCTGCCAGATATTGCGGATAGCCGTAATGATCTGGATTGGCCAGCCGGCCACTCTGCCCACGCCCCACCACATCGGGGCAGATCACCCGAGCTTTCAGCGTATCGGCCAGATCGGTGGCCAACCGGTCGAAATCCCGCCCATTGCGGGTCAGGCCGTGGACACAGACGATGGTGCGCGGCCCCGCCCCCCATTCCCGATAGGCGATCTTGTGAAAGCCGGTCGCCGAAAGCCCGAGCAGGGTTTTATCGTGGTAATAGGTCATGCGTCGCGTCTCCGGCGTCGGTTGCGTGCTCGTCAGGCGCCTGCCAAGGCGGCATAGGCACCACGGTAATAAAGCAAGGGGGCACCGGCCCGGCTGGTCAGCCGCAGCACCCGTCCCACCAGAATATGGTGATCGCCGCCATCATGCACGCCATGAAGCTGGCAATCCATCGCCGCCAGACCGTTTTCCAGCACGGGCGCGCCGCTTTCCCATACGCTGTGCTCCACCCCCAGCCAGCGGCTGGCCTGATCGGCCACGGCGAAGCGGGTGGAAAGATCCTGATGCCCGGCATCCAGCACAGCGAGCGCAAAGCCCGGTGCGTTCAGGAAAGTCGGGGCACTTTCCGCCCGCTTGTCGATGCAGAACAGCACCAGCGGCGGGTCCAGCGAAACGGAGGTGAAGGAATTGACGGTAATGCCGACCGGCTGCCCTTGCGGATCGACGGTGGAGACGATGCAGATGCCTGTGGCAAAACACCCCATGGCATCGCGGAAGGCGCGCTTGTCGATCGTCATTGGTGAACCCCGGCCAGCAAATTGTGATCTTTAACGGTTGCAGAGGTAAACGAGCTGTACCGGCAGCGCAAGATTGCAAGTCCTGGCCGAACTTGTTCATTTTCTGTCAGGGAGTTGCTTGCTACACTCCCATCCCTGCCCATGAATGGATCGGATCGCGAACGTGGCCGCCGGCGGCGAAGAAAAAGCACCCATCATCATCAAGAAGATCAACAAGGGCGGCGAAGGGCACCATGGTGGCGCCTGGAAGGTGGCCTATGCTGACTTCGTGACGGCGATGATGGCTTTCTTCCTGCTGCTTTGGCTGCTGAATGTGACGACGGCCGAACAGAAGATGGGCATCGCCGATTATTTCAGCCCGGCCAGTGCGTCGAAGCAGACCAGCGGTGCCGGGGGCGTGCTGGGCGGCACCACGGTGACCGCCTCCGGATCGCTGGCCAATAGCAGCAGCCCCGCCGGGTTGACTGTTCCAGTGCCCACCCTGCAGGGGGCTGCCAATTCGGAAGAGCAGAACGAGGATATGCAGGAAAGCTCCAGCGGCAAACCGACGGAGCAGGATGCCACCGGCAAGGGGGCAGGGGAGAAGGAAGGCGGCTGGACGGCGGTTGACACGGTGAACGGGCTGGCCAAGCTGGCAGCGGCCGGGGAGACCGCCAGTGCGGATAAGAACCGCGACGGCAAGGTGGATGAGAAAGAACTGCGCGAAGCCCTGGCCAAGCATGAGCAGACCCAGTTCGCCAAGGCAGAGGCGGAGTTGCGCCAAGCGATCCAGCAGATCCCGGAACTGCGGGATCTGGCAAAAAATCTGGTGATAGAGAATACGCCGGAAGGTCTTCGCATTCAGTTGATCGATCAGGAAGGCTATTCCATGTTCCCGTCGGCCAGCGCCAAGATGCTGCCGCAGACGGCCCAGCTTCTGTCCCAGGTGGCGCAGGTGGTGGGCAAGCTGCCCAACAAACTGTCGATCAGCGGCCATACGGACAGCACGCCTTTCAGCGCTGGTTCGTCTTATACCAACTGGGAATTATCGACCGACCGTGCCAATGCCAGCCGTCGCGCGCTGGAAGCGTCGGGCGTATCCAGTGACCGTTTTGAATCCGTGGTGGGGCGTGCTGACCGCGATCACCTGTTCAAGGATGACCCCAGTTCTCCCCGAAACCGCCGCATTTCCATTGTGCTGTTGCGGGAGAATCAGTTGCGGGGCAAGACCCCGGCGGGTAACCCGGCCGGTGCGGCACAGAAGGCCACCGGTGATGCGCCTGCCAGCCCGGTTCCCGCCAACCCGCCGCCCGCCCGGCCTGGTGTGGCGCCTGCGCCTTCGGCTGTTGGCACCTCCCGCTAAGCCTTTTCGGCCTGGTTGTCGCTTTCGTGACACAGCGCCACCGCTGATGGTGGTGAAATGTGTGTGACGCATAACAGACCCCTGTTCAAACGCATCCGTTCTGATAGTCTCGTGTGTGCGAATGCGAAATGAACCCGCCATCGGCATCGCCCTCGGTGGCGGGCAGCATGGCACGAAGGGCGTGGGGGGCTCTGTTGAGCGGGTCTGGAAACGGTGTCGACCATCTGCTGTCGACCTACAATGCCAACGGCTTTTATGATGAGCTGTTTGGGAACGCGGCGAAGCCTGCCAGCCACACGCTGTCGGTGCAGGAACGGCTACGACAGCTTGATTTCGATGACCTGCGACGACGGGCTTCGGATGCGGAGCGGGAGCTTTACAATCTCGGCATTACTTTCCTGGTCTATAGCGATGCCAAGGCGGTGGACCGTATCCTGCCTTTCGATGTGATCCCGCGCATCATTTCTGCCAAGGAATGGGCGCATCTGGAAGCGGGTGTTCAACAGCGCATCGCGGCGCTGAACCTGTTCCTGCATGATGTCTATCACGACCAGAAGATATTGAAGGATGGGATCATCCCGGCCGAACTGGTGTTGGGCAACGCCAATTACCGCGAACAGATGCGTGGCATCGATCTGCCCTTCAACACCTATATCCATATCATGGGCGTGGACCTTGTCCGCGACCATGACGGCACCTTCCGGGTGCTGGAAGATAATGGCCGCGTGCCCTCCGGTGTCTCCTATGTGGTGGAAAACCGCCATATGATGCAGCGCGCCTTCCCCGACCTGATGGGGGATATCGGCCTGCGCAGCGTGGATAATTACGGCATGAAACTGCTGGAGGCGATGTGCGAGATTGCACCGCCCCGGCCGGAAGGGGTGGATGGCGACCCGCAGGTGGTGCTGTTGTCGCCCGGTGCCTATAACTCCGCCTATTTCGAGCATATCTTCCTGGCCCGTGAAATGGGCGTGCCGCTGGTGGAAGGCCGCGACCTGATCGTTGAAAACGACAAGGTCTATATGAAGACCACGGGCGGCAAACGCCGGGTGGATTCGATCTATCGCCGCATTGGCGATGATTTCCTCGATCCGCTGGCCTTCAACCCGGACAGTATGCTGGGCGTCCCCGGAATCTTTGAGGCCTATCGCAAGGGCAATGTGGCGCTGGCCAATGCGATTGGCACAGGCGTGGCGGATGACAAGGCCGTCTATGCCTATGTGCCGCGCATGATCAAATATTACCTGGGCGAGGAAGCGATCATCCCCAATGTGGAGACGCATATCTGCCGGGAACCCGATGCCCTGAAATTTACCCTGGAAAATCTGGACAAGCTGGTTGTCAAGCCGGTGGGGGAGGCGGGGGGCTATGGCATTACCATCGGCCCGCGCGCCAGCAAGGCGGAGCTGGAGGAATGCCGCGCCAAGCTGCTGGAAGACCCGGCCAATTATATCAGCCAGCCGATGGTGCCGCTGTCTGTCTGCCCGACACTGACGGAAGACGGGATTGAGCCGCGCCATGTCGATTTGCGTCCCTTCGCCATTACGGCGCGTAACACCTGGGTATTGCCCGGCGGGTTGACCCGCGTGGCGCTGAAGAAAGGCACGCTGATCGTGAATTCCAGCCAGGGCGGTGGATCGAAGGATACCTGGGTGCTGACAGAGGGACCGGCGGAGGAGCCGGCGCTGGAATCGGCTGTGGCCGATCCGTTCCAATCCCAGTCGCAAAGCCAGTAAGGGGGATCGGGAAATGGCTGCCCTTCTCGCCCGTTATGCCGAATGCATCTTCTGGCTCGCCCGCTATATGGAGCGGGCGGAGAATCTGGCCCGCATTCTGGATGTGAATGAAACCTTCGCCCGCGACAGCTATGGCGCCACCAACTGGGTGACGATCGTGCGGCTGAACGCGGATGAAAAACGCTTCTTTGAGCTGTATCCGACGGCCAGCGCCAAGAATGTGCTGAATTTCTACATCCTGGATCAGCAGAACCCCACCTCCATCATCGCTGCCGTCAGTTCGGCGCGGGAGAATGCGCGTCAGTTGCGCCCGTTGATCAGCACGGAAATGTGGGCCCAGATCAACGTCTTCTATAACAAGCTGCTGGCCTGGGGACCGAACGACATCGCGCCTCAGAATATTCAGCGGCAATGCGCCTTCATCAAGGAAGCCTGCCAGACCCATACAGGGATCACAGAGGGCACTTTCTTCCGCGATCAGGGCTGGTATTTCTATAATCTGGGCCGCAACCTGGAACGGGCGGACCAGACCACCCGCGTGCTGGACATCAAGTACCACACATTACTGCCCAGCCCGCGCGATGTCGGCACACCTGTTGATATCAGCCAGTGGAACAGCCTGCTGCGGTCGGCCGCTGGGTATCATGCTTTCCGGCGTGTCTATCCGCGCGGCCTGACCCCGGCGGCGGTGGCGGGATTCCTGCTGTTCAACGATAATTTCCCGCGTTCTGTCATGGTCTGTATGCGGGAAGTGGATAGTTTACTGAACCGCTTGAATTCCAAATATCGGCTGCGTCGTGGTACGCTACCGCTGGAACGTTCCGATGAGCTGTTGGGCAGCTTGGCCAGCCAGACCATTGAAGCGGTGATTGCCGGTGGTCTGCATGAATATCTGGATAGGTTGCAGCTCAGCTTCTCCAGCCTGACCAGCGATATCGCCCAGGCGTTCTTCCACGCGGATCAACCTGCCACCATGCCTGCCTGACCGGATAATCCCCAGCAATGAGCGTCATCCCGCCCCTGCATCGGCCCCTGCAACAGTTCTTTCGGTCCGGGCCGATGCCGTGTCCCTATTTGACGGGGCGGGTTGAACGCAAGCTTTTCACCCGGCTGGTCGGCACGGATAATGGCGAGATCAATTCGCAATTGTCGCGTGTCGGCTTCCGGCGCAGCCATGACATTCTTTATCGGCCTGTCTGTCCCGGCTGTTCGGCCTGTGTGCCGGTGCGGGTACCGGTGGCGACTTTTCAGCCTGGCCGCACCATGCGTCGTATCCAGCGTGCCAACCGGGATCTGTCCTTCCGACTGATCCCGGCGGAAGCGACGATGGAACAGTTCCGTCTGTTCGCCATCTATCAGGATGCTCGCCATAATGATAGCGACATGAACCGCATGACCCCTGGCGATTACGCCGCCATGGTGGATGAGGGGCAGGCGGATACGATGTTGCTGGAGGCGCGGGATGCTGGCGGCCGTCTACGCGGGGCCATGCTGGTGGACCGGCTGGATGACGGCTATTCCGCCATCTATAGTTTCTACGATCCAGATCAGCCGCGCCGATCCCTGGGAACCCAAATGGTGCTGGCGCTGATCGAACAATCCCGCCTGCAGGGGCGGCCCTATATCTATCTGGGCTATTGGATCGAAGGCAGCCGCAAGATGGAATATAAGGCCAAGTTCCAGCCCCTGGAGGCGCTGGGCCGTGATGGCTGGGCTCCGCTGGTGCTGTCGTTGCCACCGGATTGATCCTATTCCCCAGGTGGGGGTGCCCAGGGTGGCATTCGGGTCAGCCGGGAATCGCTTCAAAGCCCCTGGGGTGGGGGTGCATTCTCCGGAATTTCCTCCGTTGGCGTGGGGCGCAGGTCCAGTACATAGGCCAATGTCACCCCCATCCGGCGAACGCGCAGGATTTGCTTGCCCTCCGGCTTATTGGGGCAGGTACCGCGGGTGAAAGCGATGTAGAAATCTGCCGGCCCTTTACCGTCAGGCGGGGCAACCCAACGGGGCGGCAGAAAATAAAGCGCCGATTCCGGTGGGCCGCAGACCCGGATGCGATAGGGGTTGGCCAGCGCCCAGGCGCCTTCGCGCGCCACCAGATGGTCACGTAGCCGCATCGCTGCTTCCGACAGGGCGGTGCCGCCGACATCCAGCTCGAACCGGCCTTCCGCCCCCGTCACCCCGCCTGCAAGCACGTTGTACCAGATGGTTTCATAGGGGTGCAGGCGGCCGATGGTTACCATCTGCCAGGCGGCCCAGAGGCCCAGCAGACCCATCGCCAAACGGATTTCATACAGGCGGCGCGTTGCCAGCAGCCCCGCCAGCCAATCAAGTCCCAGCCCGGCCACGGCATAAAGCGGTGGCATCAGGAAGAGTAAATGCCGGATGCCGTCATAAAGGACGGCATGACTGGCGATTACCGTGGCGGGGGGCAACAGGATCATGCTGGCCAAGCCCAAACGGGCGGGCGTCAGCCCGGCCCAACCTTGCCGCCATAGGGCCAGAAGGCCGCTGATACAGGCAGCCAGCAGGCCCGCCAGCGCCGGTTCCGGCAGCTTCACCGCAAAACCCACGGGCACGTACCAGAGGGGCAGGGCCGTGGTTTCGACCTCTTGCCCGGCAAAGGGGAAATGGAAGCTCAGTGGAAAATGCGAGAAGGCGGTCAGCGCTTCCAGCGGGCGCAGCCACCCCGTTTGCGCCCAGGGCCAGAAGGCCACCATCATTGCCCAGGAGAGCAGAAGTGACGAGACCAGCGGTCCCGTCAGGCGTCCAGCCAACCGCAGGCTGCTGTATCCACCCTCCCGCACGCCGTGGCGCAGGATCGTCATAGCAAGGCCAACCAGCAACGGTGCCAACAGGATTACCCCGCCGACGCGGATGCCCAACGCGCAGCCAAATGCCACGCCATGCAACAGCCAGGGGCCATGTCCTGGCCTGCCCTGCAACAGCCGTATCTGCGCCACTGCCACCCAGGCGGCGGCTGTGGCAAAGGGAATATCCTTGGGGTTGGCAAAGGACTGACCGATCCATTCCGGTGTCAGCAACAGCAGCAGAACGGCCAGGGCACCCGCACGCGGCCCCGCCAAATCGCGGGCAAGCAGGCGAACCCCCGCCAACCCCAGTACACCGACCAGCCCACCGAGCAGCCGCCGTGTCTCATATCCGTCAAAGGGAAGGACCAGACTGACGGCAGCGCAGATCGTGTCATAGAGCGCGCCATAGAGGTACAGGTTCTGGAAAGACAGAACCGAGCGGTCCTGGCCCAGCGACCGGTACCAATTCAGTGCACGCCAGCCATTTTCCACATGCAGCGGTTCATCCCAACTAATGCCGAACTGCTTGAAGCTGGCGGCGACGAACAGGAGCGCGCCCATCAGCCCTAACTGCGCCAAACCGTCCCAGAAACGATCCTGTGTGGAAGAAACCTGCATGATGGGTGTCAGTTGGCGCCGCTGCGCCGCTCCGTCAGGGCGGCAGGGCGTTCCTGGCGCGGCTCATCCGGTGCGAATCCGGCACTGTCGGACAACACATATAGCGGTCGCCGCTTCACCTCGCTGAAAACCCGGCCCAGATAGTCACCCAGTACCCCCAGGCAGATCAGTTGCACGCCGCCCAGGAACAGCGTTGCCACCATCAAGGAGGCATAGCCCGGCACATCCACACCATACAGCAGCGTCATGACCAGGATGAAAGCGCCGTAGCCCACGGCCACGGCTGCCACCAACAGGCCCAGCCAGGACCAGACCCGCAAGGGCAGGGTGGAGAAGGAGACGATGCCATCCAGTGCGAAACGGAACAGTTTCAACTTGCTAAAGGTGGATGTCCCCGCATGGCGGGCTGCCGTTTCAAAAGGCAGCGCCACCTGCCGGAAGCCGACCCAGCTATAGAGCCCCTTCATGAAGCGGGTCCGCTCATCCATCTGGTTCAGCGTCTCCACCACGATCCGGTCCATCAGCCGGAAATCACCCGCGTCCCGGGGCAGCGGCACTTCCGACATGCTGTCCAATATGCGGTAGAAGCAGCGCGTCAACCAGCGTCGCAGCGGTGGGTCGGTATCCCGGCTCTGCCGAACGCCATAGACGACCTGTGCGCCCGCCTGCCATTGGGTATAGAATTGTTCGATCAGCTCCGGCGGATGCTGCAGATCGCTATCCATCAACACGACCGCGCGGCCATTGGCATGGCGCAGCCCCGCTGTCATCGCCATTTCCTTGCCGAAATTGCGGCTGAACCGCAGCAGGCGGATGCGCGGGTTGGACTGACGCACCACCAGCAACCGGGCCCAACAATCATCGCGGGAGCCGTCATCCACACAGATGACCTCGTAGGGGACGCCTAGTCTCTCCAGCGTTGGGATCAGCCGCGCGAACAGGGGCTGCACATTCTCCGCCTCGTTATGCATCGGCAGTACGACAGAAAGAACCGGTGCTTCCGTCTGTGGTCGCAAGGTCAGCGGCCGGGATGCATCATGCTGGGGCGGGTACATGCAGCAGTTCCTCAAAAACCGGATATGCCTTCCGGTGAATAGGGTTATTGGCTGTCCGATGCCGGCTTGCAAGGAAAGTTTGGCCGCAGAATGGCGAGCTACGCTTTCCCCCCATGCTATTGGCCCCGTCTGTGTCCATCCTGGGGTGCTTTAACCTTACCGCGGCATCGGTGAATGACCGGTTACCAGTCGAAGGGGGCAGGTGGCCGGCGGTGGATCACCAACAGGGCATAGACCCGTGTATCCACCCCTCTATCACTAATGTATCATACTTAAGAAAGTCCTAATTTTGATAGTCCGGTCACAATCATGACAATAATTGCGGTAATAGTCTGTGGCTAACGCAGCTTGTATGAGGGTGGGTATCCAGGAGGGATTTTCCTGATATTGCTGGTGTAAGGTTATAGCCCAGCCATTCCCTATGGACGACTGGTCGATATGACGAATGATTGGTGGCATCTCACCATTTCATCCCTCGCCATCACCCCCCTTCTCTTTATACTTTGTTGACGTATCCACGAGATATCAAAGGGAGAAACAGAGATGTCTCGCCAGATCGAAGCGATGCAGGCCGGCAGCCCGGTCACCAACGGCCTCGTCATCCCGGTTGACGCCGATATCCTGCGGCCGGAGCGTACCGAGGCGGAGAAAGTCGCCCTTATCGCGCAGATCGAGCAGGAAATCCCCCGTTTGCGCCGGTTCGCGCGCGGTATGGTCCGTGATGCCGCCATGGCAGATGATCTTGTGCAGGAGTGTCTGGAGCGTGCCCTGACCCGGCTGCATCTGTGGCAGCAGGGCACGAATCTGCGGGCTTGGCTTTTCACCATCCTGCGCAATCTTCATATTAACGGGGTTCGTCGCAAACAGACCTTTGTTGATATTGATGGGGAAGCGCAGGCAGGTTTGGGCAGTGCCCATGGCTCACAGGTTTCCCGCCTGGAACTGCGCGATCTGAAACGTGCGCTGACGCTGCTACCCAAGGAGCAGCGGGAAGTGGTGTTGCTGATCGGTCTGGAGGGCATGTCCTATGCCGATGCGGCCGATATCATGAAAGTATCGATCGGGACGGTGAAGTCCCGCCTCTCCCGCGGCCGTCGTGCGCTGCGCTGCCTGATGGAAGGTGTCTCGCCGGATAATGACGATATGCGTGGTACGGCCTGATAGCCTCTGCCTCCCCCGGGTAGGTGTCAGACCTGTCATTCTGGGGCGGCCCCCGCAAGGGCCGCCCTTTCTTTCGCGCAGGGCATGTCCATGGACGAAGACGGCCGCCGGCGATAGCGCCGGCGGCCGTCAAATAACAGGTCACCAGAAGAATGTTCAGCGTCGCCGCATTGCCCCCATGATCAGGGATACAATGAAAATAACCAGGAAGATGAAGAAAAGTACCTGGGCAATGCCTGCCGTGGCCGATGCAATACCACCAAAACCCAACACGCCTGCAATCAGGGCGACGATGAAGAAAATCAGGGCCCAATACAGCATCTTTCCCTCCCGATAGCGCGACGCATGGGCGGAACTGCCCGCGTCATCACAAGGGCAACAGAGGGAATGCGATGATGTTCCCAAGAGGGCTGTGATCAGGATTTAAGCCGCCTATTTACCCGGCTCACCTTCCCGGTTGTTTTCTTGGACGGGGCCGGGGCCGTCGATGCCGGGCGGGTGCAGCTTACCAGCCCTTGGAAAGCCTGTTGGATGACACTCGGTAACACATCTACCGGCACCGAATTGGCGCGGGCGTAGGAGGTGGCGATCTTGGCAGCCAGGGCATACAGGGCCGGTGAGGACAGGTCACTCATCGCCTTCTCTCCAATATGATAGGTAATTCCTAATGTCTTCCTCCTTCCAGCCAATGTCCATCAATCCCACCGGCGGAACGTCCGTGAAAATCGATCTATGACATTGGTGAGGCAAGGAGATGAAAGGGAACCGGACCATCTGGCTATGTGTTTCACCAAATGAACAGGGGATAACGCCGGCCACGCAGAATGATCACCATCATGAAGTCCTGCGCCGCTCCGTTGACTATTGCGAGTCTGTTCCGGGAGGCCAGTTCGGCGGGGCAGCCTGTGCCCGGTGGTAAAGGAATTTCACCCCAGCTCTGCCGGGTATAAAAGCGAGGCCAAGACCGGCGACGGCCGACGGTAATGGTGATGATCAATCCAGAACTGGGGATCATCGCCTTGCCGTAAGGTTTTATTGCTCCTGACAAAAAGGCCGCTACCCGTTGCAGGGTAGCGGCCTTTTCTTTACGCGAAGGGACCGTGGGGTAATCATACCAATCTCCCTTGATCGTGACCGATCCAGGGAGATTTTGCGTTCCCTCAAGCGCCGGGCGGGCGCATCCGCGCCCTTGGCTTGCGGCACCACGCGGTGCCGGGCCGGCGCTTGCCGGCCTCCACCCCGCCTAAAGGTCAACCTTTAGGCGGGGTGGTATCAGATCAGAACTGATCCTCGGCCAGGGCCATCACGCTGCGATGACCGGCCAGAATCGGCTTCAGCAGGCCGGCGGTGGTGGGCAGGATCTGGTCGGCATAGAAACGACCGGTGATCATCTTGCCATCCAGGAAAGCGGCATCGGCACCCGGCTGCATCAACTGTTCCTGGGCCGCCAGCATCGCCTTGGCGGTCAGGAAGCCGCCGATGGTGACGCCGAACAGGCGCAGATAATTGACGGCCCCAGAGGCAACGGCGGTCGGGTCCGCCTTGCCGGTTTGCACCACCCAGGCGGTCGCCTGTTCCAGTGCCTGCAGGGCGGCCGCCAGGTTGGTGCCCATGGTGGCCAGATCGTCGCCGGCCCCGGCACTGGCGGCCGCCGCAATCTCCTTCATCTCTGCGATCAGTTCCCCGGCCGCTGCCCCGCCATCACGCAGCACCTTGCGGAAAACCAGATCATTGGCCTGGATGCCATTGGTGCCTTCATAGATGGGGGCGATGCGGGCATCACGGTAATGCTGGGCCGCCCCCGTCTCTTCAATGAAGCCCATGCCGCCATGGATCTGCACGCCCAGGCTGGTCAGCTCCACGCCCAGATCGGTGGACCAGGCCTTGGTGATCGGCGTCAGCAGGTCGTTCAGGGCGGCTGCCTTGCGACGCGCATCGGCGTCATTGTGACGATGGGCATTATCCAGGGCGGCGGCCGTGTAATAGACCAGGGCGCGGGCCGCCTCGATCTGCGATTTCATCGACAGCAGCATCCGGCGCACATCCGGATGCTTGATGATGGCCACCGGGTTGGGGTCCTTGCCGGTCAGCGCCCGGCTCTGGATACGGCCCTTGGCATAGTCCAGCGCCTGCTGATAGGCGCGCTCGGCAATGGCGACACCCTGAAGCCCAACGCCCAGACGGGCATTGTTCATCATGGTGAACATATATTCGATGCCGCGATTTTCCTCGCCCACCAGATAGCCGATGGCCCCGCCATTATCGCCATAGGCCATCACGGCGGTGGGGCTGGCATGGATGCCCATCTTATGTTCCAGCCCGGCGCAGCGCAGATCATTGCGCGCGCCCAGCGAACCATCCTCATTCACCAGGAATTTCGGCACCACAAACAGGCTGATCCCCTTGATGCCGGCGGGTGCGGTGGGGGTGCGGGCCAGCACCAGATGGACGATATTCTCGGTGAAATCATGCTCACCATAGGTGATGAAAATCTTCTGGCCAGTGATCAGCCAGGTGCCATCCTCACCCGGCACGGCCTTGGTGCGCACAGCACCGACATCGGAACCGGCCTGCGGTTCCGTCAGGTTCATGGTGCCGGCCCATTCACCGCTGATCAGCTTTTCCAGATAGGTTTGCTTCTGCTGCGCCGAGCCATGGGCCTGCAGCAGCTCCACCGCCCCCTGATTCAGCATGGGGCAGAGGGCAAAGGACATGTTGGCCGAGGTCCACATTTCCTGGATCGGCAGGGCCAGCGTCCAGGGCAGGCCCTGGCCGCCAAATTCCGGGTCGAACGGCACGGCGTTCCAGCCGCCATCGACATATTTCCAGTACGCATCCTTGAAGCCGGTGGCGGTGCGCACCGCGCCATTTTCCAGCGTCGCCCCTTCCTGGTCACCCACCCAGTTCAGGGGCGCCAATACATCGCGCGCCAGCTTGCCCGCCTCCTCCAGCACGGTATCGGCAAGATCAGACGTCACCTCTTCGAAACCGGGCAGGCTGGCCACCTGGGGCAGGCCGACAACATGGTTGAGGGTGAAACGCATATCCCGGATCGGGGCGTTGTAAGCGGTCATCAGGCCTGTTCCTTCCCAGCGCATTGGCATTGGCGGCGGTTCCAGCGTCCGTCCGCCGCCACAACATGGCGCGATCTTCCCAACCCGGCAAGCCTTGCCGTGCGGAAATCAATGAGGTATCTGATTGTAGGCCTATATTTTTCGACAAAACAGGCTTATTTTCTTATAAAAATGGGACCAATTGCCCGTTATGTGAGGGTGTTGCGGACTTACGCAACGGAATGATGTGACTAAATGTCTATCTCCATGCTTGGCACGCTGATTGCTTAAGAAGGGGCAGACCTATTTTTGGGAGATTGGCCGTGACCGCCTTCTTCAATGCCCTGAACCGTAGCAACGCCACCGAATCTCTCGGTGCGACGCGTAACGCCCCGGCCCAGGTGATCAAGGCGGTGCAGCAGGCCAGTAGCGCCACGGGTGTGGATTTCTCCTACCTGATGGACAAGGCCAATGTGGAGAGCGGATACCGAACCGACGTGAAGGCCAAGACCAGTAGTGCCACCGGCCTGTTTCAGTTCACCGAGGGCACTTGGCTCAACATGGTGCAGCAGCATGGCGCCGAACATGGTTTGGGCAAATATGCCAGCCAGATCACCACCGGGGCCAATGGCAAGGCGCAGGTATCCGACCCGGCCATGCGCAAGGAAATCCTGAATCTGCGCAAGGATCCGCGCTATTCCGCCCTTTTCGCGGCCGAGCTGGCCAGCGACAACAAGGAGCATCTGGAAGGAAAACTGGGCCATTCGGTCGGCAAGACCGAAATGTATATGGCCCATTTCCTGGGCGCTGGTGGGGCCACCAAATTCCTGAAGGCACTGGAGAAGAACCCCAACCAGATTGCCGCTAATCTGCTGCCGGATGCCGCCAAGGCCAATCTCAATGTCTTCTATGATGGCACCCGGCCGCTGACCGTGGGTCAGATTTTTGACCGCTTCTCCGCCAAGTTCGACGATGCCCCGGCACAATTTGCCGACAGCTCCAACCTGGGCACCATGCAGGCGGCGGACGAAAGTGCCCAGCCCTGGCTGACCGGCTATCGCTCCGGGACATCGGGTCGTGAGCCGATTTCCACCTTCACCATCATGATGCTGGATAGCTTGGCCCCGCCCAGCGCTGATGAGGAGGAGAAGAAGCGGGCCACGGGTGGTGGTACCCGGGGTGAGAAGCAGGAAAAGGAACAGGGCCCGGCCGGTGCCACGCCCGGCCAGAGCGCCACCCCGTCCGTGATCCCGGGCATGTTGGCAGCTTAAAGTTTTATATCCTTGTACAGGCTGGTAATTTAGCCCCCAATACAGCAATCTCGGGCGACCGGGACGGCGCCATAGCGCCGTCATTTGTGATTCGGGGGAGCCCTCATGCTTGAGGAATTCAAGAAATTCATCAGCCGCGGCAACGTTATCGACCTGGCGGTCGGTATCATTGTCGGGTCTGCCTTTACCGCTATTGTCACCTCACTGGTGAATGATGTGCTGATGCCGCCACTCGGCTATGTGATGGGCGGGATCGACTTTTCCGACTATTTCATCAGCTTGTCGGGGGGGGGCTATGCTTCGCTGGCCGCTGCCAAGGATGCCGGGGCTGCGACCATCAATTATGGTTTGTTCATCAATGCGGTGATCAAATTCTTCATTGTTGCTTGGGCTGTGTTCATCCTGGTCAAGCAGGTGAACCGCCTGCACAAGAAGGATGCCGCCACCCCGGTGGCACCCACCAAGGACCAACTGCTGCTGACGGAAATCCGCGATCTGCTGAAACAGGATCGCCAGCCCTGATAATGACAATCTCCCTGAAGCTTGGTCTTCAGGGAGATTGAGGTCGGCGACTGCCGACCCGGCGCTTGTGCGCCGCAAGCCAAGCCGCCGGATGGCGGCGCCCGGCGCCTGAGGGAGAGTGGAATAAGCGCTGACGGCGCCCGGATTGACTGGGCGCCGTCCCTCAATTCATAAGGTTTTCAGATAGGCAATCAGATCGGCCCGGTCCTTGGGCTCCGGCGTCTTCAGCACCATGCTGGTGCCCTTCATCGTGTGGGGCGGGTCGTAAAGATAGTTATCCAGCGTATAGGCATCCCAGACCAGTGCGCTCTGCCGCATGGTTTTGGAGTAGCGGAAGCCCTTTTGGGTGCCGGCAGTACGGCCGAAAATGCCCTGCATATGCGGCCCCTTCTTTTTCGGGCCTCCGGCTTCCACCGCATGGCAAGTGGCGCAGCGCGCTTCAAAAGCGGTCTTCCCTGCGGCAGCGTCACCGATAATTTGCTGGGCTGGCGCCGCACCGGGTAAGGCCAGCCACAAGATACCCACACTGGCCAGAATCAGCTTGCTCTTATTCATCATTGTCCCCTGTGCGCGCCGGGAAGAACCCCCGGCCTTTTTGGAAGCTTGGTGACAAAGATGGGGTGCTGCCAGGCGCGCAGGCCAGCGCCCGGCAGCATTACCCCGTTTGTATTAATCCAATGGGTGTTGCCCATTCCCCTTGGGATCAGACGATACCCGCCTTGCTGAAGGGCAGATCATAGAGGCGCTTGCCGCCCGCCGCTGCAATGGCATTGGCCACGGCGGGGGCGGCACCGGGCACGCCCGGTTCCCCCACGCCGGTCGGGCGTTCGGCGCTATCGACGATATGCACGTCCACCGCCGGCATGTCGGCATAGCGCAGCGGCTCAAACGTGTCGAAATTGGCCTGATCGACAAGGCCATCGGTCATGGTGATGGCATCACGCAGGGCGTGACCGATGCCCCAGCCGGTGCCACCTTCGATCTGCGCCTTGATGACATTGGGATTGACAGCGATGCCGCAATCCACCGCCACCACCACGCGATCCACCTTCACCTTGCCATCGGCATTGATGGTCACCTCCGCCACATGGGCGACATAGGTGCTGAAGCTTTCATGCACCGCCACGCCCCGGCCCCGCTTGGTCCCGGCCGGACCGGCGGCCAGCGGCTTGCCCCAGCCAGCCTTATCGGCCGCCAGTTTCAGCACGCCCTGCAGGCGCGGATGTTCTTCCAGCAAGCCCAGCCGATAGGCCACGGCATCCTTACCGGCAGCGGCGGCCAGCTCATCGATGAAGGCTTCCTTGGCATAGGCCGTGTGGGTATGGCCCACCGACCGCCACCAGAGCGTCGTTACTGGTGACTTGGCGATATGCATGTCAACGGCCAGGTTGGGCACCTTATAGGCCAGATCGGCCACGCCCTCTGTGGCGGAATTGTCCACCCCGTTCTTGATCGCCACAGCCTCAAAGCCGGTGCCGGCCATGAAGGATTGGGTGACGATGCGCTGTTCCCAGCCGACAATATTGCCCTTGGCATCCAGCCCGGCCCGCACCTTATGCAGGACCAGCGGGCGGTAACGGCCGCCCTTGATGTCGTCTTCCCGTGTCCAGACCAGATGCACGGGGGCCTTCTTGCCCTTCGCCGCCAGCGCCTTGGCGATGATCACCGTTTCGGCCATGTAATCGGCGGTCGGGGTGGCGCGGCGGCCGAAGCTGCCACCGGCCCAGACCGTGTTGATCTTGATCTTGTCCGGGGTGGTGCCCAGGATGCCGGCGGCAACCCGCTGTTCCACACCCTGGAACTGGGAACCGGCCCAGAATTCCGCCCCGCCATCCTCGGTCAGTTCCACCACGGCGTTCAGCGGTTCCATCGGCGCATGGGCCAGATAGGGGAAGCTGTATTCCGCCTCGATCACCTTGGCGGCGCCCTTGATGGCGGCAGCGGTGTCACCCTTGGCGGTTGCCACGGCGCCGGGCTTCTTGGCCAGTTCGCGGTAATCGGCCAGAATCTGGTCGGTCCCGCGCTTTTCCGCCTGGCTGTCATCCCAGGTGATTTTCAGCGCCTCGCGGCCCTTGATGGCGATCCAGCTATTCTTGGCCACCACGGCCACACCGACGGGCAGGGTCAGCACCTCCAACACGCCGGGAATGGCGCGGGCTGCCTTGTCATCCACGCTCTTTACCGTGGCGCCAAAGCGTGGGGCGCGGGCCAGCACCGCCGTCACCTGACCGGGACGGCGGATATCCATGGCGAAGATCGCCGTGCCATTGGTCTTGGAGATGTGATCCAGACGGTGCAGCGCCTCATTCCCGATCAGGGTATATTGGGCCTTGTCCTTCAGCTTCACACTGGCCGGCACCGGCAGCTTGGCCGCGGCCGTGGCAAACGGGCCGAACGGCCCGCTCTTGCCGGATTTCTGATGGCTGATGACGCCTTTGGCGACGGTGATTTCGCTGGCCGGCACCTTCCATTCGGCCGCTGCCGCCTCCACCAGCATGGCGCGTGCGGCGGCACCGGCCATGCGCAGCTCATCCCAGCTATTGAAGACGGCGGTGGAACCGCCGGTGCCCTGCATTCCAAAGGCATGGTTGGCGTAGAGCTTGCTGTCGGCGGGGGCAAATTCCCCACGCATCTGCGCCCAGTCGGCGTCCAGCTCCTCCGCCACGATGGTGGTCAGGCCGGTCATGATGCCCTGGCCCTTGTCCAGGTGCTTCACCAGCACGGTAACGCTGCTATCCGGCGTCACGCGGACAAACACGTTCGGGCGCGGGTCGGGCGGGCCCATCAGGGCCGGGGTGGGGCGGGCGGCCATGGCACCCAGCGGCACCACGGCACCAACCACCAGCGCCCCACCGGCCCCGGCGGCACCCTTCAGGAAGGAACGGCGGGAGGGGGCGGCCTCCACCACATCGGCGGCGGCGGCGCGCAGGATTTGCGGCAGATTTCTCATGGCGTCATGTCCTCGCCAGTGTGGCGGCCTGCTTCACGGCCGCCTTGATCCGCACATAGGTGGCGCAGCGGCAGACATTGCCATCCATCGCCGCCTCAATATCCGCATCGCTCGGGTTCGGGTTCTCGGCGATCAGCGCCGTGGCAGCCATGATCTGGCCGGACTGGCAGTAACCGCACTGCACCACATCCAGATCGGCCCAGGCCTTCTGCACCGCCTGGGCCGCCTTGCCCTGGATGCCTTCGATGGTGGTGATCTTGGCATCGGCAGCGGCAGAGGCCGGCAATTGGCAGGAGCGGGTGGGCACGCCATCGACATGGACCGTACAGGCCCCGCACAGGGCCTGACCGCAGCCGAACTTGGTGCCGGTCATGTTCAGTTCGTCACGCAGCACCCAGAGCAGGGGCATGTCTTCCGGCACGTCCACGTCACGGACCTGCCCATTGATGTTGAGCCGGATCATCTCTTCAGTCCCAATCGAAAGGCGTTCGGGGGTCGGCATCACCAACCGTCAGCCCTTGCGGGCGGGACGGTTGGGGCCGGGGCCTTTTTCAGGCTCCATCATGAAGGCGTAAAACCATTCCCGTCTTGCAGAAAATGACCCTTTTGATCGAAGGCGCCTATCAAGGCATTGAAGAGAATTCACCTGAATATCCCGGCTGTTGTGCTACCTATAAAGGGTAACAGCCGGGGGTGGGGCGTGGCGGCGCGTGTAGGAACGGTGGCCTTTCAGGGCATTGAGGTGCTGGATATCGATGTGCAGGTGCAGATGACGGGTGGGCCGCTGGCCTTCACCGTGGTCGGCCTGCCCGACAAGGCGGTGGGGGAGAGCCGGGAACGGGTGCGCGGCGCCCTGCACGCTCTTGGCATCGCCCTGCCGCCGCAGCGGCTGACCGTCAATCTGGCCCCCGCCGATGTGCTGAAGGAGGGGTCTCATTTCGATCTGCCCATCGCACTCGCCCTACTGGTGATGATGGGCGTGCTGCCCGGCGATGCCATGGCGGATTATCAGGCGCTGGGAGAATTGGGGCTGGATGGCTCCATCTCGCCGGTCGCTGGGGTGCTGCCGGCCGCCATCAATGCCTCGGCCAATGGCAAGGGGCTGATCTGCCCGGCGGCCTGCGGGGGGGAGGCGGCCTGGGCCGGTGATGGGCTGGATATTCTGGCCCCCTCCTCGCTGCTGGCCCTGATCAACCATTTCAAGGGCACCCAGGTGCTGACCCGGCCGGAGCCGAAGCTGGCCGGGCTGGAGGAGGCGGGCAGCCATAAGGATCTGCGCGATGTGAAAGGCCAGGAAACGGCCAAGCGTGTGCTGGAGGTGGCGGCCAGCGGCGGCCATAACATGCTGATGCTGGGGCCGCCAGGATCGGGCAAATCCATGCTGGCTGCACGCCTGCCGGGCCTGTTGCCGCCGCTGGATGCGGCGGAGGCGCTGGAAGTCTCCATGATCCATTCCATTGCTGGATCGCTGGAGGGCGGCAAGCTGATCCGTACCCGCCCGTTTAGAGAGGTCCACCATTCCGCCACGCTGGCGGCCATGGTCGGCGGGGGCAGCCGGGCGCGGCCCGGCGAAATCAGCCTGTCGCATCAGGGCGTGCTGTTCCTGGACGAACTGCCGGAATTCGCCCGTGGCGCGCTGGAGGCGCTGCGCCAGCCGCTGGAAACCGGGCGCGCCACCGTCAGCCGGGCCAACCATCATGTGACATATCCCGCCCGTTTTCAGTTGGTGGCGGCGATGAATCCCTGCCGCTGCGGCCATCTTGATGATCCCTCGCTCGCCTGCGGGCGGGCACCGAAATGTGCGGCGGATTACCAGTCGAAGATCAGCGGCCCGCTGTTTGACCGTATTGATCTGCATGTCGATGTGCCGGCGGTGTCGGCATCCGACCTGTCCCTGCCGCCGCCGCGGGAGGGCACGGCGGAGGTGGCGGCCCGCGTGGCCCAGGCGCGCGATATCCAGCGGGAGCGCTATGCCGCCTTGGTGCCGCGCGGCCAACCCGCCATCCGCACCAATGCGGAAGCGGATGGGGAGGTGCTGGAAAAGGTTGCCGCCCCCGAGGCGCAGGGCCGCGCTTTGCTGACGGAGGCGGCAGAACGGCTGAAACTGTCGGCCCGTGGTTATCACCGCGTGCTGCGCGTGGCCCGCACCCTGGCGGATATGGAAGGGGCGGACGGGGTGCGCCGGCTGCATGTGGCCGAAGCCCTGTCTTACCGGCGGGTAGCACCGGGGCGGTGATTGCCCCCGGCGGGCGGGGGGTATATAGGGGGGTGTTCGTGGGGCCATGCCCCGGTTTTCGTTCGCCCAATTGGTCCTTGATCCCCCGTGAAACCCGCCCTTTACCAGACCCGGACAGGCGTTTATGCCCTGGCCACCCTCTGCTGCGCCCTGTGGGGCAGCTCCTATCCGGCCATCAAAAATGGCTATGCGCTGCTGCAGATCACGCCCGCCGATCTGGCCGGGCAGATGCTGTTTGCTGGCTGGCGCTTCACCCTGGCGGGGTTGATCCTGCTGCTGGCCGCATTGGGCCTGCGCAAGCGGCTGTTGCCGGTCAGCCGGCGGCAGGCGGGGCAGGTGGTTTTGCTGGGGCTGGTGCAGACGGCCCTGCAATATGTGTTTTTTTATATCGGTGTCGCCCATGCCAGCGGCATCAAATCATCCATCATGAATGCCACCGGCGTGTTTTTCAGCGTCGTGCTGGCCCATTTCATCTATGCCAGCGACCGGCTGAACGGGGTGCGCGCGCTGGGCTGCCTGATCGGATTTGCCGGCGTGGTGGTGGTCAATCTGGGAAAGGGTGGGGCAGGGGCGTTGGCCTTTGATTTCACCCTGACGGGCGAAGGATTCGTCGTCTTTTCCGCCTTCATCCTGGCGGCGGCGGCCATCTACGGCAAAGGCCTGTCGCGCGGCATGGATGCGATGGTGATGACCGGCTGGCAGCTTTTGATCGGTGGGCTGGTGCTGACCGGAATCGGGATGATGGGCGGTGGCCATCTGGAAGCGATGGGGATGCAGGCGGGTGCCCTGCTGGCCTATCTGGCCCTGCTCTCCGCCGTCGCCTTTTCGGTCTGGAGCCTGCTGCTGAAGCATAATCCGGTGGGGATGGTCGCCCCCTTCAACTTCCTGATCCCGGTCTTCGGCGTTTCGCTTTCCGCCATTTTCCTGGGCGAATCGCTGTTGCGCTGGAGCTATCTCAGCGCCCTGATCCTGGTCTGCGCCGGCATCTGGTTGGTGACGCGGATGCCGGCGCGGCAGGGGTGAGGCGACCTTACCAGTCGCACCCATCCACCAGCAGGCTGGCCAGCGTCTCGATCCCCGCCTGATCGGCCGGATCGAACCGGTTGGGCAGCGGGCTGTCCAGATCGATCACGCCCAGCAGCCGGCCATCCTTGATCAACGGCACCACCAGTTCAGAACGTGAGGCGGCATCGCAGGCGATATGGCCGGGGAAGGCATGGACATCGGGCACCAGCACCGACTGCATCTGTTGCCCCGCCGTGCCGCAGACACCGCGCCCCAGCGGGATGCGCACGCAAGCCGGCTTGCCCTGGAACGGGCCCAGCACCAGTTCCGCCCCTTGCAGCAGATAGAAGCCGGCCCAGTTCAGGTCCGGCAGGGTGTTGAACATCAGGGCGGCGATATTGGCGCAATTGGCGATGCGGTCGCGCTCTCCTGTCAGGATGCCGGTGGCCATGCTGGCAAGATCGGCATAGAGCGTGGGCTTGTCACTGTCGGCGGCCGGCTTGGTGAGGTCGAACATCTGGTCCTCTTTGGCTTTCGGTTCGTGCCGAAAGGCTGGATTGCTGGGGAGATTCGTTATATCCATATGAACATAACGTTCATTGGGGAGCGATCACACCATGCTGGTACGCCATCTCTCCTATTTTGTCGCGCTTGCGCGTGAGCAGCATTTTGCCCGCGCCGCCAATGCCTGTGCCATCAGCCAGCCCACCCTGTCCGCCGCCATTGCCCGGCTGGAATCCGACCTGTCCACCCCCCTGGTCCGCCGCGGCCGCCGGTTCGAGGGGCTGACGCCGGAGGGCGAGCGCCTGTTGGAATGGGCGCGCGGCGTGGTGGCGGATTATGAGCGGCTGTGCGGCGATCTGGCGGGGATGCGCGGGCGGGCGTGAGGATCAGGCGAGCGGCCAAGCATGGTCACATGCCCGCTGCAGGTGCTGAATGGCGGCATCCACTTCATCGGACTTCATGGCCAACGCCCTGGCGGCATATTCGCGTTCCTCGGGCTGCCCCAGCCGTTCCAGCACATTATTCATATAACGCTGGATATCCCGCCCATAAGCGGACTCCGCCTTCGCAATGGCAGCCGTTGGAATAGCACCCTCGGCCATAGTGAGGAAGCCCAGGTCAATAGCGTCCCGATAGGCGACGGAGCGGTCAAGCCCACGGTCGGCATTGGCCATCAGTTTTTCAGCAAACTGGTCTGCGATGGTCAGGGTGGGCACCGAAACCAGCGATGATGGCTCTCCCGTCAGGTCGATCCGCGCTTCTCTCACAATCTCGAACTTGATCTGCTGCCCCTCCAGGGCGAACAGGCCACGGATACCATATTGGTCGGCCATGAAAGGGCGAAGCGTCTCAACGCTGCCGGCAAAGAAAGCGGTGGCTCCTGCCTCCGTCGCGGCCATACGCAGGGCGCGATAGCCCTCTCGGTCGGCGCACAGGAAATCCACATCCATGGAAAGTCGGTATTCGCCATGGTGCAGAACGATGGCTGTACCACCACCAAAATAGCAGCGGGATTTCAACAGGAAATCCGCATCCATGCCCTGAAGCAGTGTGGCGATGATCCGGTGTTCAGGGCGCTGAAAAACCACCGAGGGGCTCATCGTGTCAGTATCCGCCCCTGTCCGAAATGATCCGTCAGACGCTGGATCAACGCGGCCTCAACGGGCTGAATGCCAGCCTTGTGCACGTGCCGCCAGTTGCGCTCATAAAGCGCAAAAACCTCCGAAGCTGGAATCGGGCGCTTGGCGTCCCGATTCCAGACCAGAAGCGACAGTTCCGGGTAATCCGCCGGAACAATCATCCAATCGGCGGCAGCTCCATCCATAAGGACAATATAAGCCCGCCGACCGGGTTTAGCTACAGCCCGTCGTGCTCCCGCATGTGTCGCATTTCAGGCAGGTGCCGTTGCGCACCATTGTCATATTGCCGCATTCGGGGCAGGGGTCGCCCTCATAGCCGCGCGCACGGGCTTCCTTGATCCGTTCGAACCGCGCGTCGCTGCGGCCCACCGTACCACTGCGCAGGCTGGTGCCGGACAGGGCGTCGCTGTGAACCGACCCGTTGCTGTAGCCGGTCGGCGCATCGGTGCCGGTGGCGGCATAGGCGGTGGTGGCGTTCTGGAAGCCGGCGACGATGCGCCCCTGCTGGCCGCCCGGCACGACGCGCAGGTTGGAGCGGACATAGCCGGTGGACGCGATGCGGGCCACGGCGGCCAGCGTTTCCTGCGTCATCCGCGCCGCATTGTCCGGCAGTTCTGGCGCGCGGTTGGCGGCCTCCGGCAGGCCCGCCAGATCGGCCTGGGCATCGCCCCGGCCCATCGTGTCGGGCAGCAAATCCTCCGGCGTGGCATGGGCCAGATCGTTGCGCCCCAGATAGGAGATGGCCAGTTCCCGGAACACATAATCCAGGATGGAGGTGGACATCTTGATGGCATCGTTGCCCGTCACCATGCCCGACGGCTCGAACCGGGTGAAGGTGAAGGCCTCCACATATTCTTCCAGCGGCACGCCATATTGCAGGCCCAGCGAGATGGCGATGGCGAAGTTGTTCATCATCGACCGGAAGGCAGCGCCTTCCTTATGCATGTCGATGAAAATCTCGCCCAGCCGCCCATCTTCATATTCGCCGGTGCGCAAATAAACCTTGTGCCCGCCGACCATGGCCTTCTGGGTATAGCCCTTGCGCCGCTGCGGCAGCTTTTCCCGGTCATGGGCGCGGACAACCTTTTCCACCACCCGCTCAACAACGCGTTCGACGACCTTTTCCGCTACCAGCGGCACGCGGGCGGCGGCGGGCGCCTTCACGATCTTTTCCAACAGCGTCTGCTCGTCGGCGTCGAAGCTTTCTTCCTCCTCCTCCAGCACCTGGGCATTCAGCGGCTGGGAGAGCTTGGAGCCGTCGCGGTAGAGCGCGTTGGCCTTCACGCCCAAGCGCCAGGACAGCATATAGGCTTCCTTGCAAGCCTCCACCGGGGCCTGGTTGGGCATGTTAATGGTTTTGGAGATGGCGCCGGAAATGAAGGGCTGGGCGGCGGCCATCATGCGGATATGGGCCTCCGCCGACAGGTACCGCTTGCCGATCTTGCCGCAGGGGCTGGCACAGTCGAACACCGGCAGATGTTCTTCCCGCAGGCCCGGCGCGCCTTCCAGGGTCATGGCACCGCAGACATAGACATTGGCGGCCTCAATTTCCTTCCGGCTGAAGCCCAGATGGGCCAGCAGGTCAAAGCTGAAGCCATCCAAAGCCTCTTCCGGCACGCCCAGCACATCGCGGCAGAAATCGACGCCCAGCGTCCATTTATTGAAGACGAACTTGATATCGAAGGCCGATTCCAGGGCACCCTCAACCTTGGCGATCTCGGCGTCGGTGAAGCCCTTGGCGCGCAGCTTGGCATGGGTGATACCCGGCGCGCCGGCCAGCGTGCCATTGCCCACGGCATAGCGTTCGATGCGGGTGATCTGTTCGTCGCTATAGCCCAGGCGGGACAGCGCCTCTGGCACCACGCGGTTGATGATCTTGAAATAGCCGCCGCCGGCCAGCTTCTTGAACTTCACCAGGGCGAAGTCCGGCTCAATCCCGGTGGTGTCGCAATCCATCACCAGCCCGATGGTGCCGGTGGGGGCAATCACCGTGGCCTGGGCGTTGCGATAGCCATGCTGCTCGCCCAAGACCAAAGCCCGGTCCCAGGCGGCGCGTGCCGCCTCCACCAGATCGGCATCGGGGCACTCGGCGGCCTTCAGCGGCACCGGGGCCACCGACAGCCCCTCATAGCCCATGGCGGCGCCATGGGCGGCACGGCGATGGTTGCGGATGACGCGCAGCATAGGGTCGCGGTTGGGGACAAAGCCGGGGAAGGGCCCCAGTTCGCCTGCCATCTCTGCCGAGGTGGCATAGGACACGCCGGTCATCAGCGCCGTAATGGCCCCGGTCAGTGAGCGCCCGGCCTCACTGTCATAGGGCAGGCCGGCGGCCATCAGCAGGCCGCCAATATTGGCAAAGCCCAGACCCAGCGTGCGGTATTCATAAGACAGCCGGGCGATCTCGCGCGAGGGGAACTGCGCCATCAGGACGGAGATTTCCAGCACCAGCGTCCACAGCCGGCAGGCATGGCTGAAGCTTTCGATATCGAAACGACCATCGGGCCGGCGGAATTCCATCAGGTTCAGGGACGCTAGGTTACAAGCCGTATCGTCCAGGAACATATATTCCGAGCAGGGGTTGGACGCATTGATGCGCCCCGCCGCCGGGCAGGTGTGCCAATCATTGATGGTGGTGTCGAACTGCACACCCGGATCGGCTGATTGCCAGGCGGCCAGCCCGATCTTGTCCCACAGGTCGCGGGCACGCAGGGTCTTGGCCACCTTGCCATCGGTACGGCGGATCAGGTTCCAGGGACCGTCATTTTCCACCGCGTTCAGGAAGGCATCGGGCACGCGCACGGAATTGTTGGAATTCTGGCCGGAGACGGTGAGATAGGCCTCCGAATCCCAATCCGTGTCGAAGCTCTTCATATCGAAGCTGGTGAAACCCTGGCCCGCCATCTGGATGGCGCGCTGGATGTAATTTTCCGGCACCAGATCGCGCCTTGCGGCGATGATGGCCCGCTTCAGGGCGCGGTTCTGCGTCGGGTCCAACCGTTCCGTATCCGGTCCGATCCCCTCATTGCAGGCGGCCATGATCATGTTCAGGTGACGCGACACCTGCTTGGAACCGGTGACGAGGCTGGCGACCTTCTGTTCCTCCACCACCTTCCAATCGATATAGGCTTCGATATCCGGGTGATCGAGATCGACTGTCACCATCTTGGCGGCCCGGCGGGTGGTGCCGCCGGATTTGATGGCGCCCGCCGCGCGGTCGCCGATCTTCAGAAAGCTCATCAGGCCCGACGATTTGCCACCGCCGGCCAGCTTCTCATGCTCCCCGCGCAGGCGGGAGAAGTTTGTTCCGCTGCCGGAACCATATTTGAACAGTCGGGCCTCACGGACCCAGAGGTCCATGATCCCGCCCTCATTCACCAGATCGTCGGCGACGGACTGGATGAAGCAGGCATGGGGCTGGGGATGTTCATAGGCGCTGTTGGACGCCACCAGCTCCCCGCTCTTCGGGTCGACATAGAAATGGCCCTGGCTGGGGCCGTCAATGCCATAGGCCCAGTGCAGGCCGGTATTGAACCATTGCGGGCTGTTGGGGGCCGCCATCTGGCGGGCCAGCATGAAGCGCATTTCGTCATAGAAGGCGGCGGCATCCGATTCGTCATCGAAATAGCCGCCCTTCCAGCCCCAATAGGCCCAGGTGCCGGCCAGCCGGTCGAACACCTGCCGGGCAGAGGTCTCTCCACCGCGCCGTTCGGAGTCGGGGAGGGTGGCCAGCACCTTGTCGTCGGCCACATGGCGCCACAGGAAGGGCGGAACATCATGTTCCTCCATCGCCTTCAGGGCGGCGGGCACACCGGCGCGACGGAAATATTTCTGGGCCAGGATATCGCAGGCCACCTGGCTCCATTCCGCCGGCACCTCCACATCCTTGGCCTGGAAGACGATGGAGCCATCGGGGTTGCGGATCTCGCTGGTGGCCGTTCGGAAGGGGATGTCCGCATAGGCGTCCTGACCTTCGATGGTGAAACGGCGCTCGATCCGCATGGTACTGGCCTCTCCCTGGTGTGACGGCAGGCAGCGCCGGAAAAGGCGCAAAAAGCCATTCCCGCCCCAGATATTAGAGGCAGGTGCCGACAGACAAGATATGGTAACGCTGCGAAGGCTAGGCCACAGGGGGGGGCTACATCAACCAGATTTTGTGACAGGTTAATGCCGTCACACTGCTTATTGTGGTTGACGGGTTTTTTGGGGCCGATGGCTGATTGGGGCGCAAAGGGGCGGGACTCCGGGATTCTTTAAAGTAGCGGCGGAGTCGGAGTCGCTTTTTATCGCTGTGGCTGTCGCCGATTGGCTGCCACCTTTTGGCGCATTGGTCTAGTCAATCCGGACAGGGGGTTTCCATTCCACCCGATCAGTGGCAGGGTGCCGCCGCCGATGGGGATGCATCCGATCGGTTCCCGGCCGCGTTATTGACGCCAAGAGTGAATGTCAGAGCTTCCCGATTCCACCCGAGAGCCCATGCCTGATCAAGATACCGCCGCCCAACGGCGAAAAAAATGGCTGGGCATTGCGACTGCCCTTTTCATGGCGGTGCTTCTGGCGATCGCCATCCGACATGTTCTGTCGGAGGTGAAGTTCGAGGATGTCTGGGCCTATCTGCAGGCGCTGCCCTATACCCGCCTGCTGCAGGCGGTGGGGATCACGGCGCTCGGCTATTGGGTACTGACACTCTATGATGTCTCGGCGCTGATCTATCTGAAGAAGAAGGTGCCTTATCGCACCACCGCCTTTGCCGCGGCCTGTGGTTACGCTTTTTCCAACAATATTGGCTGGGCGGTGCTCAGCGGTGCGGGGGTGCGGTTGCGCACCTATGGTGCGGCCGGCCTGACGCCGGCTGATGTGGCCCGCGTTGTCGTCTTCTCCACCACCACCTTCACCCTGGGGATCAGTTTCACCGGGGCTGTGGGCGTGCTGGTGGGGCCGCATCCTGTGGCCACCATGCTCAAGGTGCCGGAACTGCTGGTGCAGGGGCTGGCGGTGGCGACATTGCTGGTGCTGGCATCGCTCTGCATCGTCACGGGCGTGACACGCAAACCGATCAAGCTTTGGCGCTGGTCGGTTCAGTTGCCTTCTCCGCTGGGGGTCATCTCCCAGATCAGCATCGGCTCGCTGGAGATCGTGCTGGCTGCCGGCGTGTTGTGGTCATTGCTGCCGCTGCACCATGGCATCGGCTTCACCGCCTATCTGGGCATTTATTGCGCGGCCCTGGTGGTGGCGATCTTCAGCCATGTGCCCGGTGGCATCGGGGTGTTTGAGAGCATCATCATCCTGGGCCTGTCGGATGATATTCCAGCGGGGCAGTTGCTGGGGGCGATGCTGGCCTATCGCTTCGTCTATTACATTTTGCCGCTGTTCTTGGCCGGCATCGCCATCGCCATCTGGGAGATCCGCCACCATACCGGCCGCATCGGCCGGGCGGCGGACCGGCTGCGTGGCCATGGGGAGCCGCCTTCGGCCCCGTGAAATATCTGTTGTGCGATTTGGGTAGACCGGCAACGCCTTGGGCGGCCGGTCCCGCCCGCGCGCGGGGGTGGATTTTGCTGTGCGGCAATGCCATAGTCCCCCGCACTGCCGTATCCCGCGCCGCTGCAGCGGGGGTTTGTCCCTTCAGTCCCGAAACGGACCATCATGAGCAAACGCATCTCCCTGGTCACCTGGATGGCCAACATCCAGATCAATTTCTTCACCGCCCGTGCGGGCCGTCTGGTCGGTACCGACAAATACGGCAACAAGTATTACGAGGAGAAGAAAGCCCGCACTGGCCTGAAGGCCCGCCGTTGGGTGATCTATAATGGTGAGCCGGAGGCGACCAATGTGCCGCCGGAATGGCATGGCTGGCTGCATTATGTGATGGCGGAACCCCTGCCGGAGCAAAGCGTTTTCCACAAGCCGTGGATCCAGGAACACCAGCCGAACCCCACCGGAACGTTGCAGGCCTATCGTCCGCCCGGCCACCTGTTTGAAGGTGGCAAGCGCGACAAGGCCACCGGCGATTATGAGGCATGGACTCCGAACTGATCGGCACCATTTATGGTTCATCATCGTCATGGCGGCGTTGATCCAGCGCCGCCATGCCCGTTTCGGGGTCTAGTCAGGAGTGGTTCTGTTCATGCGCAGAAATGTGATCGAGACCGTGCTGGGTGCGGTGGTGCTGGTGATGGCCGGCTTCTTCCTGTTCTTCGCCTATACCAGCAGCTCTGTGCGGGCGGTTGGCGGCTATAAGCTGGAAGCGCGGTTCAGCAGCACGGGCGGCCTGTCGGCCGGTTCGGATGTGCGCATCAGCGGGGTGAAGGTCGGCACCGTCACCAACCAGTTCCTGGACAAGCAGACCTTCCAGGCCGTGGTACAGATGGAGATTGACCGCAATATCCAACTGCCCCGCGACAGTTCTGCCTCTATCGCCAGCGAAAGCCTGTTGGGTGGTCGCTATCTCAAGCTTGATCCGGGCGGTGAGGAAGAAAAGCTGAAGGAGGGCGACGTGATTGAATATACCCAGTCCGCCGTCAATCTGGAGGATCTGCTGGGACGCTTCATCTTCAACTCCTCCGGCAGCTCCGGTTCTAATGCTGCTTCCGGTGGCAATGCGGCCACGCCGCCCGCCGCCAATGCCACCCAGGCACCGGCCCCCGGTGGCCTGTTGGGCGGCAAGTGAGACTGCCATCAAAGGGCCCGCTTCGGCGGGCCTGATCGGCAGGGTGATGACAAGGTGACCGGACAGGTTCGATGCTGGTGAAGAAGATCGTTCGTGTGCTGCTGCTGGGGGCCTGCTTTGGCGCCGCTGCTGTTGCTACCGCACAGGATGCCACGGCGCCGGCGGTGCCGGAGCCTTCATCCACGCCTGCTGCTCAGCAAGACCCTGCTGCCGGGGCACCTGCCCTTGCGGTACAGCGCCCGGCGCCACCTTCTGCCCCGCAACGCAGCTTCGAGGCCATGCCTGTTGTCGTGCTGCAGGGGTTGGACAAGGTGACCGCCCGTACCTCCACCTTTGAAGCCAAGGTGGGCGATGTGGTGCAGTTCGGCCAATTGTCGATTCAGGTGAAGGCCTGCCGCAAGGCACCGCCGATTGACCCGCCGGAATCCGCCGCCTTTCTGGATATTTCAGAAACTCCCACCACGGCCGGCGCAACCCCGGTGCCGGTTTTCGCCGGCTGGATGTTCGCTTCCAGCCCGGCCCTGTCGGCGATGGAACACCCAGTTTACGATATCTGGGTCAAGGACTGTAAAAAGTCGGAAACCAAGGCCCGTTCGTCATCCAAACAGTAAAAATCCGCTTCGGTACGGATTGCCTGGGATAGCCGTGTCCGGTAGCGGTGACGGGGAATTTCCGTCGCCCCGAACTGGGCCAGATGTTCGGTGATGAATTGCGTGTCCAGCAGCCGGAAACCGCCGGCTGTCAGGCGTGCAACCAGATGCACCAGGGCCACCTTGCTGGCATCGGTGGTGCGGGAGAACATGCTCTCCCCAAAAAATGCCCCGCCGATAGAGACCCCGTAGAGGCCCCCCACCAATTCGCCCGCCAGCCAGCATTCCACGGAATGCGCATGACCGATGGCGTGAAGCTGGCAGTAGGCATCGGTAATTTCGGTATTGATCCAGGTTTCCGGTCGCTGCGGCCCGCCGCCGGCACAGCCCGCCATCACCTGTCGGAAGGCTGTATCAATCCGCACATCGAAGGGGAAATGGCGCACCGTTTTGCGTAAGCGCCGGGGCACGTGAAAACCATCCAGCGGCAGAACACCCCGGTGTGGCGGATCAAACCACATCAAATCGGTCGACCGGGCATTCTCCGCCATCGGGAAAACCCCGTTGGCATAAGCCCTTAACAATAATTCTGGCGTCAGAATGACCATGATGTCCTGGCAAAATTTCCACCAGAGCGGTGGATATGTAGATTAACAACTCTGCTGGCGCTGGTGAATATCCAAACCAGATTTTGCATCTAACAGGTGCGTCATTCAAAATTAACAAAACTGACCCACAGACTTTATATCGTCGGCCCATATCACTTCAGGACAGGCCGGTAGGGGCGTTGTGGAAACAGTGCCGTTATCGGCCGCTGCGCCTCACGTATGTGTTGGATTTTAAATAAATTCCAGACACCGGGATACTGGCATGACCGATGTTACGCTGACCGCCCCGTTGAATGCCGATTTGGAAACGGGGACCGGGCGTTGGGGCCTGGGCGAAATGTGGCAGAAGCTGCGCGGCAAAGGCAAAGGTGGGGGCGATGGTGGTGAGGGCGGGCTGTTGGCCCAGCTTTCCATCGTTACCCGCATTGGTTTGCTGGTCGGTGCGGCCCTGTTGACGGTAACGATGACGGCCGGCCTGTTCCTGCTGGGCGATGCGCGGCGGGGCGATGCATCCGACCGCATGACAGGCTTGTCAGTCGTGGCCGAGACGGCGGCTGAACTGAACCGCCAGACGACAGCCCTGCAGCTTCACGCCACGCGCTTCCTGCGGGAACGCATTCCCGCCGAGGGGGAGGCCTTCCGTAACAGTCTGGCCAAGGTGAAGGAGGCGGCCGCCCGCATCGCCACGCATCCGGCGGCTGCGGACAAGGCCGACACGGTCAACGCCATCCAGGCGAAGCTGGTGGTTCTGGCCGATGCTTTCAACAAGGTGGATGACGCCACCCGCGCAGTCGGCTTCACCGATGAGGATGGCCTGCGGGGCCAGATGTTCAAATCGGTGACGGCAACCGAAACCGAATTGAAGAAATGGCCAGCGGCCCAGGCGGCTGAGCTGTTCATCGGCATGGCGGAGATGCGTAATGCCGAGAAATCCTTCCTGCTGACGGGGGAGGACAAGTATCTGGGCCAGCATCGCAAGGCCTTCAACGAATTCTCCTTCTTCATTCCCGAATCCAAGCTGGACCCGGAAACCAAGACGGCCATTGACACGCTGTCACGCAAATATCGCCAGGATATGGTGGCATTGGCCGACGCGACGACGGCGCAGCGCAATGCGATCACCGCCTTTGCCCAGGTGGTGGCTGAAACGACGCCGCTGATCGATGAGCTGTTTACCTTCACCACCGCCGGGCTGGAGCAAGCCCGTGCGGCGGAGGCCACCATCCGCCGTCAGACCCAGCGTATGACGCTGCTGATCGGCGGTACCCTGGTGGCCATGTTCTGCGGCCTTTCCCTGCTGCTGGTACGGTCGATCACCGGGCCGCTGGCGCAGATTGAACGGGCCATGGAAACATTGGCCCGGGGTGAACGGCTGTCCTTCATCCCCGGCACTGCCCGCCGTGATGAGATTGGCGACATGGCCCGCGCCATCGATGTCTTCCGCGTCAATGCGGAAGAGATGGACCGGCTGAAAGTGGAAGAGCAGGAACGCGAGCGCGCGCACAAGCAGGCCTTCGCTGACCGGCTGGGCGGGCTTGCCCAGGCGTTGGAGCAGGAAGTGACGCGCCGCGTGGAAGTGGTGCTGGCCGAGGCGGCCGGTATTTCCGACCTGGCTGGCAAGATGAATTCTGCCGCCCAGCGCACCGGGGAACAGAGCCACGGTGTTGCCGGTGCCGCCCAGGATGCCACCAACAATGTGCAGACGGTGGCGGCCGCCACGGAGGAGCTGGCGACATCGTCCCGGGAGATCGGCCGGCAGGTGACCGAAGTGGCGGATATGGTGCATGAGGCGGTGTCGCGCGGGGCACAGACCCGCGCCATGATCGCGCAACTGGCCGAGGCGGCACAGAATATCGGCCAGGCGGCCCAATTGATCGGCGATATTTCCGGCCAGACCAACCTGCTGGCGTTGAACGCCACCATCGAGGCGGCACGGGCAGGTGAAGCCGGTCGCGGTTTCGCTGTGGTAGCGGCGGAGGTGAAGAACCTTTCCACCCAGACCGGTCAGGCGACGGAGGAGATCAGTTCCCAGATCACCGCCGTGCAGCGTGCCACCGAACGGGTGATCGGCGATATTCACCAGTTGCACGAGGTGATTGCCCGCATTGATGAGATCGCGGGCGCCATCACCGCTGCCGTGACAGAACAGGGCAGTGCCACGGAGAGCATCAGCCACAGTGCCGCCAACGCCGCTGGCGGCACGATCGAAGTGTCTGACCGTATCCAGAGTGTGGCCGCCGATGCCAGCGAGACGCGGACATTGGCGGATAACCTGGCGAACAAGGCGCGTCAGGTGACCGATGAAATGGAGTCGCTGCGCTCCCGCCTGGGGGTCATTCTAGCGCAGGCGGCTTGAGAAGAGGGTAGGGGGCGGTGACCACCGCCCCCGATTGACCGTTTACTTCAGCTCCACCGCATATGTCGCCACGTCCGGCGTGGTCTTTACCAGCCCGCGCTCCTTCAGGAAATTGGCGAAGCGGGCATAGCGGGCACGGTCCAGGGCGCGGGGGCTGTGGGCAAAGCGCGGCAGGCTGTCGCGCCAGGCCCGCTTGTTCAGGTCCGTATCCATGTCCGGACGCCCCTTGATGAACAGGGCCCAGGCTTCATCCGGGTGGTTGATCATATAGGCGGTGCCGCGTTCCACCGCATCCAGGAAGCGGCCCAGACGCGGATCACTGGCACGGTCGCGCGCGGCGATGAAGATCAGTTCATCATAGGCCGGCACGCCTTCTTCTTCCGGGAAGAAGGCGCGGCCGGGCTTGCCCTCGATCGCCATCTGGTTCAGTTCGAAATTGCGGAAGCCGCCAACAATGGCATCCACCTGCCCGGCGAACAAAGCCGGCGACAGGGAGAAATTGACGTTCACCAGCGTCACATCCTTCAGCGACAGCCCGTGCTTTTCCAGCATGGCGCCCAGCAACGCATCCTCGAACCCGCCGACGGAGAAGCCGACCTTCTTGCCCTTCAGATCCTTCAGGCTTTTCACCGGCCCGTCTCTCAGCGCGATGATGCTGTTGAGCGGGGTGGCCACCAGGGTGCCGATGCGCACCACGGGCAGCCCGGCATCGACCTGCAAATGCAGTTGCGGCTGGTAGGAGATGGCGACATCGCCGCGGCCGGCGGCGACCAGACGCGGCGGATCATTGGGATCGGCGGGCGCGATCATCTCCACCGCCAGACCGGCATCCTTGAAGTAGCCCATTTCCTGGGCGACATAGAGCGGCCCATGGTCCGGATTGACGAACCAGTCCAGCAGCACGGTCATCTTGTCCTGCGCCATGGCGGGCAGGGCGGCCAGGGAAAGGGCGGCGGCCATCGCCGCCCCGCGCAACCAGTGTCGCATCGTTCTCATCCTTCAAAACCGTGGGAATCGGGAAGCCAGGGCAGGGCCCGGCGCAGCAGAAGATCAACCAGCAGCCACAGGGCGACAGCCAGCAGGGCCAGCAGGACCAAAGCGGCAAAGGTCAGGTCGGTCTGAACCCGCGCGGTGGCGTGCAACATCAGATAGCCCAGCCCGGCCGATGCCCCCACCCATTCCCCCACCACCGCCCCGATGGGGGCGACGGCGGCGGCCACGCGCAGCCCGGCCCCCAGGGCGGGCAGGGCGGCGGGCCCCCGGATATGGCGCAGCAGCGTCCAGGGGCTGGCGCCCATGGTGCGCGCCAGATCCAGCCAGCCGGGATCGGTGCGGCGCAGACCATCGTAAAAGGCGGCGGTGACGGGGAAGAAAATGATCAGCGTCGCCATCGCCACCTTGGACGCCATGCCATAGCCCAGCCACAGCACCAGCAGCGGCGCGATGGCAAAAACGGGCACGGCCTGGCTGACCAGCAACAGCGGCAGCAGCCAGCGCCGTGCCGCCGTGGAGGCCATCAACGCCAGGGCCGCCAGCACCCCGCAGAGTGTGCCCAGCATCAGGCCCAGCACCACCTCTGCCAGCGTCAGCAGCGCATGATCGGCCAGCAAGGCCCGGTCAGACCAGAGACGGGCGGCCACCCGTTCCGGGGCCGGCAATATGTAATGCGGCAGTTCCGCCCAGCGGACCAGAATGGACCAGGCCAGCAGCAGGCCGGCAAAGGTGACGCCCGCGCGCAACAGCGCCTTCATGGCCCGATCTCCCGCGCCAGTTCGGCCAGCAGCCGGCCTTGCAAATGCAGCAGTTCCGGCAGGTCGGGCGGGCGCGGCGGGGCATCCGGGGGGGTGATCGGGGCCGACAGGCTGGCCGGCAGCCCGGTCATCACCAACACCTGATGGCCCAGGCGCAACGCCTCCATCGGGTCATGCGTCACCATCAGGACAGTGCGACCCGCCAGCAGCCGGGCGGCCAACCCACCCAGCCGCAGCCTTGTCAGGGCGTCCAGGGCGGAAAAAGGCTCGTCCATCAACACGATGGGCCGATCTTCGA